>JAXMAR010000110.1:0-5318 GCA_046350295.1 Gemmataceae bacterium | reverse complement strand
CCTTCCCAATCACGCCGAACGATATGAGCGCAACATCCTCGCCGAACCGCGATCGCAGATAGTGCTCGAGCGCTTGCTTCCTCAAGGTAGGCATACCGAAGAATCTCGCAAGTCACGTTCCAGGCAGAGTCTTGTCGTCATTCATTCTTCTCTGTGTACGGTTGAAGATTACCGCGTGAAAGTCCTCGCCGTTTTAGCACTCCAACGGGCCAGGAGACTGGCGCATTGCGCCTCCCCGGGTTCGCATCGACTGGGGAGAAAGGCGTCATCTTTCCCCTGCCCAACGAGGCGGTGGCCTGTCAGGAATCGTCCGATCTGCGCGTCATTGGCGGAGAAGCGGGTGCCCCCATCGGACAGCCTCCATGGGCATTCGCCTTGCTCGTATCACTCACCAGAACAAGGAGGCGTGCCTATGGACCTGGAAATTCAAAGCCGCAACATCGAGATGACCCCGCGTTGGAAAACTGAAATCGAAGCCCGCATGGCCGACCTTCAACGAGGCCACGACGATCTCACCCACGGCCGCGTCACGCTGACGAAGAACCGGCACCATAAGAAACTGGACAACGTCGCCGAAGCCCTAGTGCTGGTCACGCTGCCCGGCCGCCATACGCTGACCGCCCGCAAAGAGGACAAGACGTTCGAAGAAGCGATCCGCAGCGCCTTCGAAGCCGTGGCCATCGAGCTCCGCAAGTATCGCGAGAAACGCGCCCACACGGAAATCCGCCTGCCGCCGGTGCCGCCCCATCGCGGCGTCGTCTGCAAACTGTTCCCGAAGGAGGGCTACGGCTTCATCCTTCAGGAAGGCGGCGGCGAAGTGTACTTCCATGCCAACGCACTCCAGGGACTGGCGTTCGACCAGCTCGAAGACGGACTGGAAGTCTGCTTCAACGTCGAGGCAGGCAAGAAAGGCCCGCAAGCCACGATCGTCCAGCTGCCTCCTCCGGTGGCGGCGAAGGCCCTGTAGATGAGCACCGACAAATTCAAAGTCCCCGTGTCCATGCTCATGCCGTCCGTCGACCCCACGCAACTGGGGTTCGAAGACACGAGCGAACTGGAGCCGCTCACCGACATCATCGGCCAAGAGCGCGCCGTTGAAGCGTTGGAGTTCGGCCTCTCGATGAAGAGCGCTGGCTTCAATCTGTACGTCTCCGGCCCCGTCGGGACCGGGAAGGGCACCATGGTCCGCCAGATGGTCAAGCGGCTCGCCCAAGGCGCGCCCGCCCCGTCCGACTGGTGCTACGTCAACAACTTTCAGGACCCGTCGCGTCCCGTCGGGCTCTCCTTCCCCGCCGGACAAGGGTGCGCGTTCAAACGCGAGATGGCCGCCTTCATCGAGGGGCTCCGGCGCGACATCCCGGCCGCTTTCGAGAGCAAGAAGTATCTCGACGCCAAAGCGAAAGTCGTCGAGGACACGGATACCAAGAAGAAATCGCTCTTCCGCGAACTCACCGCGCTGAGCCTGGAACGGGGCTTCGGCTTCGAGGAAACGCCGGTCGGCTTCGGCCTCGTCCCGCTGAAAGACGGGCGCCCGATGACCGACGAGGCGCTAGAGTCGATGACCGAGCAGGAACAGCAGGACCTCACCGAGCGGCGCAAAGCCCTGGAAGGCGAGATCCGGGAGTTCCACGTCCGCATTCACAGTCTGGAGAAGGAAGCGGAACACCAGCTGCGCCATCTCGACCGCCAGCTCGTCACCAACGTGCTGGAAGGGCGGTACGAAACCATGCGCCGCACGTACCAGGACCTGCCCGCCGTCTGCGCCTATTTGGAACGCGTCCAGCAGGACATCGTCCACCACTACAAAGACTTTCTCCCGCACGAAGGCCCGACGCTGCCCATCCCGGGCCTGGAACCGCGCCGGCCCGACATGACCCGCTATCTCGTGAACCTCGTCGTGGAGCACGACGCCACGGAGGGGGCGCCCGTCATCGACGAACCGCACCCGACCTACACGAACCTGATCGGCAAGATCGAGCGCCGCGCGCACTTGGGCGTCATGTACACGGACTTCACCGAGATCCGCGCCGGAGCCGTGTTGCAGGCCAACGGCGGCTACCTCATCGTGAATGCCCTCGACATGCTGCGCCAGCCCTTCTCCTGGGATGCGTTGAAGCGCGTCATCAAGACCGGCGAAGTGAAGATCGAGGACCCTGGCGAGTTCTACGGCTTCGCCACCGCTGGGCTGCGTCCGCAGGCGATTCCGGTCAACGTGAAGATCATCATGGTCGGGCCGCCGATGGTCTATCACCTATTGCAGGCCTACGAAGAGGACTTCGGGAAACTGTTCAAGGTGAAGGCCGACTTCGACACCGAAGTCGTGCGCAGCGAACGGCAGGACCGGCAATATGCCCGCTTCATCGCCAAACTCTGCCGCGAGGAAGGCCTGCCGCACTTCGGCGCCGACGCGGTGGCCGAGGTCATCCGCCAGGGCTTCCGCTTCGCCGACCGCCACGACCGGCTCTCGCTCCGTTTCAGCCTCATCAGCGATCTCATCCGCGAGGCGGGTTACTGGGCGCGGAAGGAGAACCACTCCTTCGTCACACGCGCCGACGTGGACGCCGCCGTCGCGCATAAACGCCATCGGTCGAATCTGGCCGAACACTGGATTCAGGACGAAATCAAGGAAGGCACTCTGATGGTCGATCTCGACGGCGACGTCGTCGGCCAGGTGAACGGCCTCTCGGTCCACCAACTCGGCGACTACGCCTTCGGTCGGCCGACCCGCATCACCGCACGGACCTATGTGGGCACGAAGGGCGTGATCGACGTCCAGCGCGAAGCCGAACTCGCCGGCAACATCCACAGCAAAGGCGTCCTGACCTTGTCAGGGTACCTCGCCGGAAAGTTCGCCGGTCTGCATCCCTTCGCCATGAGCGCTTCCCTGACCTTCGAGCAGACCTACTCCGAGATCGAAGGCGACAGCGCGGCGGTGGCGGAACTGGTCGCCATCCTCTCCAGCCTCGCCGACCTGCCGATCCGCCAATACCTGGCCGTCACCGGGTCCGTGAATCAATTGGGCGAAGTGCAGCCCATCGGGGGCGTGAACGAAAAGATCGAAGGCTTCTTCGAGTCCTGCTCGCGCCGCGGCTTGACCGGCAAACAAGGCGTCATCATTCCGACCCGCAACATGAAACACCTGGCGCTCCGGCGCGACGTGGTGGAAGCGGTCGAAACCGGCCACTTCACCGTCTACGCCGTCAACACCGTAGAGGAAGCGGTCGAACTGCTCACCGGCATTCCCGCCGGCGAACGGGGATTGGACGGGCTCTATCCCTCCGACACGGTCTTCGGGCGAGCAGCGGCACGACTCGAAGAGATGGCAGAAGCCGTCGCCCAATGGAGCGAAGGAGAAGAGCGGCCCGGCGGGCACATCATCACCGAGCCGTAACATACGCGCGCAGTTGGTGCGGCAATGTCACTCCTCTCAATTCACCCAACCCTGCCCGCCAATGGACAGATCGTCCTGGCACCGGGCGACGCCCTCCTGGTCGTCGATCTCCAGAACGATTTCCTCCCCGGCGGCGCGCTCGGCATCGTAGGAGGCGACATACTCCTTCCGGTGTTGCGCCGCTATTGCGACCGGTTCGTCGACCGGAAGCTGCCGATCATCTTTTCGCGCGACTGGCACCCGCCCCGCCACTGTTCCTTCGCCGAACAGGGCGGCCCCTGGCCGGTGCACTGCGTCGCGGAGACGCCCGGGTCGCTCGCACCGCCGCAGTTCCAAATCCCGACGACCGCCACGATGATTCACAAAGCCACGAAGCGAACCAAAGACGTGTACTCGGTATTCGAAGACACACCGCTGCACCAGGAGCTGAAACGAGAGCGCGTCACGCGCCTCTTCATCGGCGGCCTGGCGACCGACTACTGCGTCCTCTACAGCGTGCGGGACGCCAGGCGCCTCGGCTACCGTGTCTGCCTCCTGCTCGACGGCATCGCCGCCGTCGACCGCATCCCGGGCGACGGGCAGCGGGCCATCGACGAGATGCTCCGCCTCGGCGCCGTGCCCATCCGGCTGGAAAGCCTGGCCGCATGAACCAGCCCGACCACGCGCTCCTGACCGACCTCTATCAGCTCACGATGGCACAGGCCTACCTGGACCAGGGCATGACGGACCCCGCCGTGTTCGAATTCTTCGTCCGCCGTCTACCGCCGCAGCGCAACTTTCTCCTGGCCGCCGGACTCGCCCAGGCCGTGGACTACCTCACCTCCCTCCGGTTCACTACCGACGATCTGGCCTGGATGGAACGCACCAGCCGTTTCTCCTCCAGACTGCTGCGCTATCTGGAAGGGCTGCGCTTTACCGGCTCGGTCGACGCCATGGCGGAAGGCACCATCTTCTTTCCCAACGAACCGATCCTGCGCGTCGTCGCCCCGATGCCGATGGCGCAGCTGGTCGAAACACGCCTCATGAATCTGCTGAACTTCCAGACGATGATCGCCTCGAAAGCCGCACGCTCCGTCCTGATCGCCGAGGGCAAGCCGCTCATCGACTTCGGCCTCCGCCGCGCGCACGGAGCCGAAGCGGGTCTGCTCGCCGCCCGCGCGGCCTATCTCGCGGGCTTTGCCGGCACCGCCACCGTGCTGGCAGGCCGGGCGTTCGACATTCCCATCTTCGGTACGATGGCCCATTCCTTCGTCCAGGCCCATGCGAACGAATCCAACGCCTTCACCCACTTTGCGCAGGCGCAACCGGACAACGTCGTCCTCTTGATCGACACCTACGACACCGAAGCGGCGGCGCAGAAAATCGTCGCGCTCGCGCCATCGCTACAGGCCAAGAACATCCCGGTGAAAGGGGTGCGATTGGACAGCGGCGATCTGGCCGACCATGCGCGGAAGGTGAGAACAATTTTGGATGAGGGAGGATTGCCGCACGCGACGATCCTGGCCAGCGGCAATCTGGACGAGTACCGGCTGCGGGAGTTGATCCGGAGCCGCGCGCCGATCGACAGTTTCGCCGTCGGCACGGCGATGACGACCTCAGCCGACGCACCGTCGCTGGATTGCGCCTACAAGCTGCAGGAATACGCGGGCCGTCCCTGCCGCAAACGGTCGGAAGGGAAAGCGACCTGGCCGGGACGCAAGCAGGTCTATCGCGAACGCACTACCGACGGACAATGGAGCCGCGATCTATTGACGACGAGTACGGATCGGCACGAAGGCGAAGGGTTGCTCCAACCGGTAATACGAGATGGACAACTTGTGAAGCCGCTCCCTTCGCTCATGGACAGCCGCCGCCATGCCGCCGAGCAATTGAGACAGCTGCCGCTTGCTTTGAAGCAGCTAGAGGTAGCCAGTCCATATGAGGTGAG
>JAXMAR010000109.1:0-2338 GCA_046350295.1 Gemmataceae bacterium | reverse complement strand
CGCGCTACCGCGGCAGCAGCGCCGCCAGCGGGTCCACCGGCGGCGGAGTGGCCGACGGCGGCGACGAGTCGAGCCGCCGGTTCGCCCTCATCGCCCTCGGCGGCTTGGCGCTGGCCGCCGTGCTGCTCATCGGCTTCATGATGTCGCGGGGGAGCGGGACGCCCGCCACCTCCGGCGGCGAGACGCCGGCGGCGGCGGCGACGGCGGCGGACGGCCTGGCGGTCTCGACGATCGCCGCGCCCACGGCCGCGCCGGTTGACGCGGCTGCCGGGGGAGCGGCGCAGCCGGACGCCAACGGCATCCGCACGACGGGCGAAGGGCCGTACTCCGCGCCCGAGGACCAGAAGCTCGACGCAGCCGGCAAGAGCTACTTCGTCACGTTCGAGACGAACAAAGGCACCGTCGAGGCCGAGCTGTTTCCCGAGGCGGCGCCGATCACGGTCAACAGCTTCGTGTTCCTGGCGCGCAAGGGCTTCTACGACGGACTGACGTTCCACCGCGTCGTACCCGGCTTCGTCGTCCAGGGCGGCGATCCGAAGGGCACCGGGATGGGCGGACCGGGGTACGAGATCAAGGGCGAGTTCAACGCCGCCAAGCCGATTCCGCACAGCGTCGGCTCGCTGGCGATGGCGCGCTCTTCGAGCCCCGACTCCGCCGGCAGCCAGTTCTACTTCGTGCTCGAGCGCGAGTCGGCCGCGCAGCTGGACGGCAACTACGCCGTGTTCGGGCAGGTCACCAAGGGCATGGACGTCGTCCGCCAAATGGCGGTCGGCGACACGATGACGAAGGTGACGATCACTGAGAAGCCCAAGGCCGAGAGCGTCGTCAGCCCCGACGACGTGCGGGCGGGCAAGCTGCCCGAGGGCGTGAAGTAAGGGATCCCCGCCTCGCGCGGGTGACGGTGGCCGCCTTTCGCGCCGGCCGCCGTCACCCGCGGTGGTACGGATGTCCCGCCCGCACGCTCCACGCCCGGTACAGCGCTTCGGCGACCACGACCCGCACGAGCATGTGCGGGAGCGTGAGCGGACCGAGCGACCAGCGCTCGTCGGCGCGCGCCAGGCACGCGGCCGCGAGCCCGTCCGGCCCCCCGACCAGCAAGGCGACGTCGCGGCCGTCGGCCGACCATGCCTCGAGCCGCCCGGCCAGGCCGCCCGTCGACCACGGCTGCCCGTCGACGCCTAGTGGACTATTGCAGAAGAAGCCATAGTGAGTAGACTCCATCGGACACGGCCGATAGGAGGCGCACCATGGGGCGGCCACAACAGTATGAGGTCCGGCTGACCGAGGAGCAACGCGAGGCGTTAGCGCGTCTGATCCGGACAGGAACCCAGCCTGCCCACACCCGGCGACGAGCGCAGATCCTCTTGAAGGTCGATGCCGCCGGACCGGACGCATGGAGCGATGTGCAGGTTGCCAAGGCGTTGGATCTTCATGCCCAGACCGCCGCTGTGGTACGGAAGCAGTTCGTCGCGGAAGGGTTGGACGCAACCCTGTATAAGCGGAAGCCGACGGGCCGACGATCGTATCGGAAGTTGGATGGAGAGCAAGAAGCACGTCTCATCGCACTGACATGCAGCGAGCCACCGAGTGGACGGGCGCGTTGGACGATGAAACTGCTGGCCGATCGGTTGGTCGCGATGGAAGTGGTTGAGAGCATCGACCCGGCAACAGTCTGTCGCACGCTGAAAAAAACAAGATCAAGCCGTGGCTCAGGCAGGAGTGGGTGATTGCGCCGAAGGCAAACGCCGCCTTCGTGGCGAACATGGAAGATGTCCTGGACACGTACGCTCGACCCTACGACTCGGCCCGGCCCGTGGTCTGCGTGGACGAGCTTCGCAAGCAGCTGATCGGCGAAGTCCGTGAGCCCCTTCCCCTGCGACCTGGCTCTCCGCGGAAGTCCGACAGCGAATACGTGCGTCACGGAACGGCCGAGATCTTCATCGCCTTCGAACCTCTTGCCGGCTGGCGCGGCGTCAAGATCTCCGAGCGACGCACAAGCCAGGACTTCGCTCACTTCGTCCAATGGTTGGCGGATACGTGCTACCGCGATGCGGAGCGCATTGTTCTGGTCTGCGACAACCTCAACACCCACACCACGGCTGCGTTGTACGAAGCGTTCGATCCTGTAGAGGCGCACCGCATTGCCCGACGAATCGAATGGCACTACACCCCGAAACACGGCTCCTGGCTCAACGTCGCCGAAATGGAGCTGAGCGTACTGGCACGGCAATGCCTCGACCGTCGTATCCCAGATCTCGATACGCTCACGTCTGAGTCGTCGGCCTGGGTTCGAGACCGCAACGCAACGTCAGTCAAGGTCGACTGGCAATTCACTGCC
>JAXMAR010000108.1:0-2133 GCA_046350295.1 Gemmataceae bacterium | reverse complement strand
TTCGAGCTGATGTTCCTCGTACGCCGGGTGACGCCATGGTCGGTGAACCGACTCTCGCGGATCGTGAAGTCTCCCAAGATCTATTTCCTCGATTCCGGCCTGCTCAGTAGCGTCACCGGCCTGAACGAGGCGGCGGCCGAGCGCGAGCGCAGCCGCTTCGGCCCCGTCCTTGAGGGCTACGTCTACGGCGAGATCCTAAAGCAATCCACCTGGGCCGAAGGCGACTATTCTGTATATGGGTATCGCGACAAGGATCAAGTGGAAGTGGACTTCGTGGTCGAAGAGCGGAGCGGTCGGGTCGCCGGCGTCGAGGTGAAGGCGGCGGCCAGCGTGCAAGCCAAGGACCTGGCCGGGCTCAAGAAGCTCGCGGCCCTCGCCGGCGACCGCTTCGCCGCCGGCATCCTGCTCTATGACGGCACGGAGACCCTGCCGCTGGGCGAGCGATTGTGGGCTGTGCCGCTCTGTACCCTGTGGACCACCTAGGCTTTGTCGCCATCACCGGGATTCATCGCAACGCCGTCGGGCGATCGTCGTGTTACCCTTGTCGTCGGAACGTTCCTCCATGCACTGTCAGGGACATCCATCGATCCGGGCAGCAATTCGCGTATAGATCTCAACGAGTGTTGCCGGATCCGGCACCTCGAAGTACTGCTCCGGCGAGGACGCCACGCCACTCAACAAGACGGCGTCAATGTCCGCCGGAAGCCCAAGACCGATCGAATATACTTGCACGCTGTCCGCCTTCACCATCGCGGCGGCGCCCATTACGACTTCTTCCTGGCTGCTCCCCGGGGGGAATGGAACGCGGTTTGGCAGTCCATCCGTCAGGATGATCACCACCCGCTGAGCTCGCCTGGGCACTCTGGCCCTTTGCATTTCCTGGCGCGCGTGGCGAAATGCCAAGTCCAGCCTGGTCCCTTCGGCCGTCCGAGTGCCGAGCCGCATGATGGCCGCCTCGACGGCAGAGCGGTCGCCGGTCAGGGCTACCTCCGTCCATGCCGTCTCATTGAAGCCGATCACCGCTACTCTGTCACGACTTCCCCCGTCGACTGGAGCGAGGTTCAGCACGCCAATGAAGTGCGTGGCAGCCTCTAGCGCCGACTTGTTCTTCTGCGGCCCTCCTGCCGACACTGGGCGCAGCATCGAGGAGGATCGATCGATGACAAGGGTGACATCAACGGGCAAGGGCGCCTGTAGGCATGTCCGAGAAGCGACAGGCAGGTACGCTCGAAATTTAGACATCGTCGGTATTGCTGTTGGGCTCGCCGACGGCGTGACGGACCTTGTATCCGAAGGAGTAACCGTTCACGCCGCCTGAGCCACCGGCAGCAGCGAGGGCACCGCTTGCCCAGCGAAGTGGGCGCCCATGCCGGCGGCGAGGTAGTCGAAGAGATTTCGGTCCTGAAGGCTCAAGGTGGCGGCGGTCGACAGGAGCCGTTCGAGGTAGCGGCTGCCGGCCTCTGAGTCGGTGCCGAAGCTCAGTTTGCGGTAGATCACGGCGTAGCGCAGCAGGCGCTCGGCGAGGTTGTTCGTCGGATGAACAAGCGGATCGTCGAGGAAGCGCCACAGTTCGTCGGGCCGGCCGAGGAGGTCGCGGGCGATGCCCCGCGCCTTGCGGCCGGGGGCGTTGCGGGCGGTCCAGTCGAGCAGTTGCTCGAAGCGTGCTCGCAGCGGTGCCGTGCGCTCGGTCAGCGTCGCGCGGTCGATCTCGCCGCGGTGCCAAGCGCGCCAGTGGCCCAGGATTTCGCGGGCGAGCAGGCCGAGCCGATGGCCGTGCCACGGGCTGCGGTGGCGCTCGACCATCGCGGTGAAGTCGCGCAAGAGGTGCGCCCAGCACAGCGCGCGACGGGCGATGCCGCTGTAGGCGCTCCAACGATCCGTGCACAGCACGCCGGCAAAGGCGTCGCCGAACAGGTCGCGCGCCACGACGCCACCGCGTCCAGGTCGGACGAGGAACACCGCGACCTCTGTCGTGGCGCCCAGCCACAGCCAGGCGCGCTTCAGCCGTTCCCGCCAACTCGTCTCGTCGCCGTGGGCACTGGCGGCGCCCTGCAAGTGGACGCGCAACTCCTCGATGGGCGAGGCGAGCATCGCGCTGACCCGCCGCTCGATCTTGATCAGCGCTCCAGGGCT
>JAXMAR010000107.1:0-1538 GCA_046350295.1 Gemmataceae bacterium | reverse complement strand
AGCAATCGGCAGGCTTCCTGATAACTCGGATCGAGCGGCACTTCGATGCGCAGCTCCGGGCTGAGCCAGAGCGGAATGGTCGGCAACGGCTGGCCCACGGTGAGCGGGAAGAACCAGGCGTCGAGCAGGGGCCGCTTTTTCGCTAGCTTGCGGGCACGCAGCGTGACCGCGTACAGCATCGGCGGGTCGGCGAGGGCGGGGTCGCTACGGCCAAGCCGGCCGAGCAGTTCGGCATAGAGGTTGGCCTGACGGGTCGTGACGATGTCGACGATCGCCACGCACACGTCCTGCCGCAACAGGGCGGCCACCTTGTTGACGAACTGCTCGCGCGTGTCCGTCCGGTCCTTGTTGGCCGGGCTGACGATTTCGATGGCGGCCACGAGCGTCCGCAGCCGGTCGACGTCGTAAACGCGCACCTCGTACTCGTCAAGCTCGTTCAGGTCCGCGGGCACGGTGAGCGTAGGGGCGCTGGCGGCAAGCGTGGCCGTCCCGCCGCCCCGCGTGGGCACGTCAGGTGGGCGGTTGTCTTCCTCGATCGCGAAGCTACCGATTTCGAAGGGCGCTGGATGATGCACGCGCGGCTCGGCCACGAAATCGATTGGGAGAAGTTCGAAGAGGGTCCGAACCATCTCGGCCGGCCAGCCGCCATGGACGGCGTCCCAGCGGTGCTTGTTATTCACCGGCGCGTGGAAGTGATCGCGGAGCGGCATTCTTGGACCTCCGGTAGAATTGTACCGAATGGGCTTCAGGCCGTTCCAGGCGTTTGAGAAGTTCGTCGCGGTCGTCCATGGTCGCCGCACCATGACTCAAGCGGCGAAACGGGGAGAGCGGCAGGGCTAAACCTTACGAGCGGTGAAAGGTGAGAGACGATTGGGTTCAGAAGGTCGAGGCTTAGATTACGATTGCGATTAGGATTACGATTAGGATTCGAGAGGACTCCAGCGATGACCGCGCTCATTCCCTTCGATACCATCCCCGTCCCGCGCCCCAGGCCCGACGAGACCTACTCTCGCCAATGCTTCGAGCGCTCCATCAGCTTCACCGGCCTCAAACGTCTCCTCGGCGCCGCCGATTACAGCAAGGCGGGTGACCGCAACGCCGGGCTGGCCGCTCCGGGTGAGGCGGTACGCGAGACGGCGCGCGCGATCCTCTCGGACTTAACGCTCCAGCACCTCTACGACCGTCCGCTCGCCGACGACCGCGGTAACGTCGACAGCATCATGCGCGTCAACTATGCCGTCGACCTTGAGGCGTTCGCTTCCGTCGCCAAGATGACGCTTGGCGAACTCAAAGACCATCTCCTCCGGTCCACCGGCGCCGAAGTCAAGCGCATCGGCCGCGGACTGACCGGCGTCATGGCCGCGGCGCTTGCCAAGCTGTGCGACGTTCACGAGCTGATTTTCATCGCCCGCAAGATCAACCGGCCCAGCAAGGCGCGGACACGCCTCGGCCTGCCCGGCACGCTCTCCTCCCGCCTCCAGCCCAACCACCCGACCGACGATCCGCGCGGCGTGGGCCTGCTCGTCTACTGGGGCCTT
>JAXMAR010000106.1:0-1549 GCA_046350295.1 Gemmataceae bacterium | reverse complement strand
CTGAAGATGAGGGGCCAGATCCTCGATCAGCACCCGGCCCTGCGGACCGGAGCCGTGAACGGTCGCGAGGTCGAGGCCGAGCTTGCGGGCGAGGACGCGCACGGACGGGGCCGCTTTCACGGCGGCACGACTCGCGGGTTCGCGCGGCGCCGTCGGGCCGTTCAGGTCGGCAGCGGCCGGCCGCTTCTCGCGCGCCGCCGCGGCGACCGCCTGGTCGGGGTCGGCTGCCACGGTGGCGTGGCGCTTGTCAATCGCCTTTTCCCCCTTCGGCTGATACGAGAGGATGACGGCGCCGATCTTGACCTTCTGCCCTTCTTCGAGGTTGACGCGCTCGATGGTCCCCGCGAAGGGGGCGGGGACCTCCATGGTCGCTTTGTCGGTGAGGACCTCGAGCAGATTCTGCCCCGGCCGGACGGTTTCCCCGGGCTTGACCAGCCAGCGCACGGTCTCCGCTTCGTAGACGCCTTCGCCGAGCTCGGGGAGGTGAAAGTCCATGGCGAGGGTCCACTCAGTTGCGATGCGTCCGGTTCAATATGGCGTTCGAAAGGACTTCGAGGGCATCCGCTCCCGAGCCGTCCGTCTTGTCTTTGGTCCGCTGCCGGCGTTTTTGCTGGAGAACGCGCAAGCGCGCCTGGATGTCTGCCGGTGACAGGTCATCGTCGATCGATTCGGCGACGGCCTCTAGCACCTTGCGGCGTCCAAAAAAGGCGAGTAGAAGGTCAATCTGGAGACGTAAAAACTTCCCGTCCATGTATCAATTCCTTTACGCCGCCTCGGTCGCCACTTCTTTGATGGCCCGCTTCACGTCCATTTCCTGCGGCACGGAGTTGCTCTCGTAGACCTTGTTGAGGCCGATGCCCGGGACGTGCTTACCCGCGAGGACGCGGGGCCGGGCGACCAGGTCGTAGAACAATTCGTCGACGACGCGCCGCAGCAGGTGCTCGCCGAAGTTCGTCACCTCCGTGTCCTCGTTGACGATCAGGATGCGGCCCGTCTTCAGGACACTGGCGCGGAGCGCCGGCCAATCGTAAGGGAAAATGCTGCGCAGGTCGATCACGTCGAACGTGAAGCCCTCTTCCTGCGCCAGCTGATCCGCGGCCCGCACGCACATGGGCAGCGTCCGGCCATAGCTGACCACCGTCGCGCTCGTCCCCTCGCGCACCAGGGACGCCTCCCCTAGAGGGACGAAATACTCCTCCACCTCCGGCCAGCGAGGCTCCCAGCCCGAGCGGTCGCCGACCGGGGCGTCGATGCGCTCCTTCAGCTCGTTCTCGTCGGCCGGCTCACCGGGGATCCGCTTGTCCCCTTTCACGCGCAGCAGCGCCTTGGGCAGGAGCACCATCACCGGGTTCGGATCGGCGATGGCGGAGAGCATGAGACCGTAGCCGTCGAGCGGGTTGGACGGCATGACGATCTTCCAGCCGGCAAGCCGGCTGGCGAGGCTCTCGAAGCTGTGGCTGTGGTAGAGGCTGCCGCGGATGCCGGAGCCGGACGGCGTCATGAGCACGATCGGCATATCGTAGTGCCCGGCCCCCGCCCAGCGCTGGTT
>JAXMAR010000105.1:0-1571 GCA_046350295.1 Gemmataceae bacterium | reverse complement strand
CTTCGACAGCCACCGCATCCACATCATCGGTGACGATACCAACGAAGGCCACCCCGACATCACCGCCTTCCTCAAATCCCTGCCCTCGGCCGTTACCCCCGCCCCGGCCGCGCCCCCGGTCGACGCCGCCCAAGCCGCCGATATCCGCCAACTGCTCGAAGCCATGGGCCAGCGCATCCTCAAAGAGACTCCCGGGCCGATTCACCACTTCCTCTGCGAGTACAAGGCCAACGCCGAGATTCGCCCCATCGCCACCTGCTACGTCCCCGGCGATGCCACGATCGATGCCCTCCAACGGCTGGCAGGCGGACCGGAAGGCGTTCTCATTGCCGGCCGCTCCGTCCCCGCTGAAGTGGAGCAGGCAGCCAAAGCCTGCGGCATCCAGACCTACACGCGCGACCAATTCGTCAGCCGCCTCGCCGACTTCCGGCCCTACCTCGACACGCTCAAGGCCGGCTACGAGAACGACGACATCGATCGCTTCTTCGTCCCGCTGAAGATCCAGGAGGAAAAGAAAGGCAAGATCGCCGAGGTCCCTGTGCCGCTCGACGCCTTCATCGACCGCTGGCTCGCCGCCGAGAATCGCAATCATCTTTCCGTGCTCGGCGATTTCGGCACCGGCAAGACCTGGTTCTGCCGGCGTCTGGCCTACCGCGCCGCGCAGGCCGGCGGGCGCGTGCCAATCGTCGTTCTGCTGCGCGATTACTCAAAGGCTTACGACATGGAGCAGGTGCTCACCGACGCACTCGAAAACCGGTACGGCGTCAACCTGGAGGCCGGCTTCAAGACGCTGGAACAGTTGAATGCCGAGGGCCGCCTGCTGATCTTGTTCGACGGCTTTGACGAGATGGAGCGCCGCGTTTCCGACTACCGCACCGCCGTCGACAACTTCTGGGAGATCGCCAAGCTGGTCTGCCCCAAGGCGAAGATCGTACTCACCTGCCGCACATCCTTCTTCCGCCACCGCGCCGAGGAAGAGCAGATACTGGCCCGCGAAAGCGCCGCAGCGGCCGCCGACCTGATCGATCTCAAAGACCGGCAGGAGTTCGAAGTCGTCCACCTCGCCGAATTCGACGACGCCCAGATTCAGGAGGCCGTGCGCCGCCGGGCTCCGGCCAACTGGCAGGATTTGTTCCGGCGGGTTCAGGCGCTACCGGATATCGAGGATCTGTCGCACCGGCCCGTGCTGCTCGCAATGATCACCGAGACGCTACCAGGGTTGAGCAAGGCCGAGGATCTCAACCTGGCCACCCTCTATGAGAAGTACACCAGCGATCTGCTGGCGCGCCGAGTGAGTGAATCGATCACCGCCGACGACCGCCGCTACTTCGTCGAGGAACTGGCGTGGGAGATGCAGACGCGCCAGCAGTTGACCGTGCCCTTCAGCGAATTCCCGGAGCGCGTGGCCAGGCGGTTCCAGTTGAAGAACGCCGAGGAGGCGGCCTTCTTCGAGCGCGACATGCGGACACAGTCCTACCTGATTCGCGATGACACGGGCAACTACCGGTTCGCGCACAAGTCGATGATGGAGTTCTTCGTGGCGCGGCGGCTGGCGCCGCTGCTGGTGAAGA
>JAXMAR010000104.1:0-1692 GCA_046350295.1 Gemmataceae bacterium | reverse complement strand
CGAGCCGCGCAGCCATCGCATAGTAAGTCAGGCGATCCTTCCGTCGGAGGTTGGTCGCGTCGACAACCGCCGGGTGGCCTCGTGTGAGCAGGCGAGTCGCCGCCTCGCGGACCAGGGCGAACACCTTCCGATGCTCCCAGTCGGCGTACGTCGGAATCGGATAAAGCCGTTTCCGGATTGCGTCGCTTTCGAGGATCGTCACGCCGGTGGCGGCGCGCAGCGCCGACGCAAGCGTGCTCTTGCCGCCGCCGGGGAGGCCCGCGAGCACGATGAGGTGTGGCGCAGCGAAGCGGGGCCCGGCATCCGCGGCGCGCACGATCTCCGCCAGGAGTGTCGCGTGAACCGCGGGCGAACGATTTGCGTACGCATTTTTTCGCATGCTAACCTCTCTGGGAGAGAAAGAACCGGGAAGGATCAGGGCCGCGGTGCGGCCTCAGGTAGATGCTGACAGACGAGGTCAAGGGCTCCATCATCTCGGAGCACAAGCGGAGCGACAACGACACGGGCTCGACGGAAGTCCAGATCGCGCTGATGACGGCGCGGGTGCGGCAAATCACCGAGCATCTGAAGATCAATAGTCACGACCACCACTCCCGACGGGGTCTGTTGAAGGTCGTCGGCCGGCGACGCCGGCTGCTCGCGTACCTCAACAGGACCGACCCCGAGCGCTATCGCGCAATCCTCGGCAAGCTGGGCCTCCGTCGCTAAGGGCGGGGCCCCTTTTTCTTTTTCTCGTGTAACGTGCCGCAAAGGCGGTAGAAGTCACGAAGGCGTGACGTAGGAGCCGGCCAGGACAGCCGGCAAGAGAGCGGCCAGGAACAGGGTTTGCCGCGGCATATCGCCACACATCATGTATCAAGTCCGCGCGATGCGGACCGAACCCGTTAGGAGGGGTTTACTCAAGCATGCCTCAAACATTTGAGCGCACCATCGGCGCCACGCCGCTCATCGTCGAGCACGGCCGTGTCGCCAACCAGGCCGATGGCTCGGTCACGCTGCGGTACGGGGACACACTGATCCTCGCGACAGCGGTGATGAGCCCGGAGCCTCGGGACATCGACTTCTTCCCGCTGACCGTGGACTACGAGGAGCGGCTCTACGCCGCCGGTAAGATCCCGGGCAGCTTCTTCCGCCGAGAAGGCCGGCCCGCCACCGATGCTATCCTCAGCGGCCGCCTCGTGGACCGCCCGTTGCGCCCGCTATTCCCGAAAGGCTTCCGCAACGACGTGCAGATCATTCTCACGGTGATGTCTGCGGACCAGGTCAACGACCCCGACGTCATCGCGATCGTCGGCGCCTCCACGGCCGTATCCATGTCGCAGATCCCGTTCAACGGCCCCGTGGGCGCAGTCCGGGTCGGCTACATCGACGGCGAGTATGTCATCAACCCGACGTTCGCCCAGCGTGAGACAAGCGAGCTTGACCTGGTGGTCGCTGCCACCCGAGACGCCGTGATGATGGTCGAGGCTGGCGCGAAGGTGCTGAGCGAGGACCTGATGCTCGGCGCCATCAAGCGCGGCTTCGAGGCCGCCCAAGAGACGATCGCCCTCCAGGACGAGATCGTCGCCGCCGTCGGAAAGCCGAAGGCGCCGTTCACGCCGGTCGACCTCTCCCCGGAGATCAAGACGGCCGTGGGCAACTGGGCCCAGGGCAAGATCGAGCACCTGATCCCGACCACCGAACGCGCCGAGC
>JAXMAR010000103.1:0-1836 GCA_046350295.1 Gemmataceae bacterium | reverse complement strand
GGGCGTACCGAGGCGATGGCGTCGGTCGGGAACGGCAGGTTGAACGGTCCGTACTCGCTGCCGAAGAAACCGCCGGTGGTGAAGGCTTTCAATTCTTCGGATTCGCCGACGCCTTCGAGGCGCTGGCCGATGTTGATGAAGGGCGGGATGGCCGGGTTGTTGGCGCCGCGGACGCGGGCGATCCACGAGCCGAGGTGGGGGCAGGCGACGGTCTGCGGCGGGACGTAGCCGGTGTGCCAGTGGTATTGATGGCGCGAATGAAGGATGTTCCCCAGGTCGGCGACGCGATGGGAGCGGATCAGCGTGCCGCGGTCGAGGACGCGGGCGACGTGCTCGAGGCCTTGCGAGATGCGGATGCCGTCGACGGCGCTGGGGATGCTGGGGAAGGTGCAGAGGATGCGCTCGGAGGGGACGCCGACCTCGAACGGTGTGTAGCGCTTGGGGTCGAACGTCTCCGGAGCCGCCATGCCGCCGGCCATCCAGAGGAGGATGCAGATATCGGCCTTGGGCTCGGGATGGACGACCGGCTCCTCCGCGGCGAGGGAGCGCGGGGCGGCGGCGGCGAGGGTGGCGAGTCCGGCGGCGCTCATGCCACGGAGGAAGTCGCGGCGGGAAAGGTTTGGCTGCGTCATCGTTGTGCCTCGTCAGATGACTTCAATACGGTGGGCGGTGATCCAAATGTCTTCCTGTTCAAACCGATCTTTCAGAACGGTCTTCATGCGGCGCATCGCATCCCAATTCTCTGGAACATCGTCGAGATCGATGCGGATTCGCATCAACTCATCGGAGTAGATGACGCCCTTGTAGGTCCAGCGCCCTCGAACCGTGACGGAGTCGATGCTGATGGCCCCGAACTCCGCTGTGAGCTCCGTGTCGGTAACAACAAATTGCTCCTCTTCGATTCGGCGGCCGTCGTTATGGAACAGAGGCAGGAGGATTTCGAACCTGATCAAGGGCATTCTTCACCTCTGCATCTGTGGCGACTCTGTAGCCGACATGCAAGTCATCCAGCAACTTGAGCGCATCCACCGGCACGCGATAGACCTCGCCGCGAAAGCTATCGAGCCTCGTTTTTCGCATGAGCTCGTAGAAGCCCTTGACCCGATCCTCATGAGTCAAGAACACGATGTATGTCGTCTTCATGTGGCGCCTCCGCCTGGTTCTGCGGTTGCAGATCGCCGGTGAATCCGGTGAACGTACAGGGCCAAGCTCTTACCAGTCGAGAAGAATCGCTTGCCCGCCACCTTGGGACCCAGCTGAACGCCGCAATCGCTAGACGCCGCCTGCGCCAGGAGCAGCTCACCCAAGAAACGAAGGCCTTGTTCGTTCCCCTCGATGACCACGGTGTCTTCGCCCAATAAGCGGATCGCGACCTTCGCTCTCTTGGCAGCGTACTCTTCGCAGACCTGATTCGCCGACTTTGCCATGGAATTCATTCTACCTGAGCAACTGAAACTCCGGCAGCATGAAAACCGCCCACAGCAGGTCGGCGGTTCCCTCCACCGTCCGCGTCGTCCCCAGCAGGGTCGAGGCCGTCTCCATCTCCTCGCGCGTCGGGCGGCGGCACAGGGCGCGGCGATAGACCTCGTCGATCAACTGCTCGTTGCTCGCCTTGGCGTGCTCCTTGAGCAGGTTCGCGGCGCCCTGGGTGAGAAGGTCGTTGAGGCGTTGACCGTTGGAGAGGTCGAGGGCTTGGAGAGTCGTCAAGAGGTCGGGGCGGGTGGTCACGACCTGTTCGCGGATGGGGCGGCCGAGCGAGCGCATCAATAAGTCGTCGACCTGAAGCGAGGCGCGGATGAAGCGGCGCTCGGGCGGCACGCGTTCCGGGAAGGCCGG
>JAXMAR010000102.1:0-2023 GCA_046350295.1 Gemmataceae bacterium | reverse complement strand
CGCCCATTCTTCAAATTCCGCGGCTTGCACAGCGAACCGATCGACGGCGTCCATTGCGTTACCCCCACGGCCGGAGTACTTCTTGGTCTCTTGAGATTGGACCTTTTTCGGACGACACCAATGTTCACTCGTCAAGCCAGTTCGCAAATCGAAGTCCTGGAATCTGCTCGAAATCCTGGCGGTTTGCGGTCAACAGGAGAGCGTCACAGGTCAGGGCAACGGCGGCAATTTTGAGGTCAGAAGTCCCAACTCGGATCTTTGCCTGCCGCAAATCCTCAAAGCGCGCCGCCGCGGCATCGTCGAAGGGCGCGATGTGATAGGAAGAGAAGAAGTCGAACAATCGGGCCAGCTCACGGTAACCGGTAACCTGGCGAACCGCCTGGCGTTCCTTATTGATAACCGCAAGCCAACCCTTCATTTGCTCGGCGACATTCACGATGGTTGTGCCGAACACCTCGTCCTTGGCCGACTCCATGCGCGCAACCAGACGGAGGCAGCGCTCGCCGGAGCGAAAACGGAGCACGGACAGGTGGGCGGTGTCCAGCAAGATCATTCCGTTTTTCCCGCTCGAGCCGCCGCTCTTTCCGCCTCGCGCGCTGCCAGAACTTCGGCATCGACCTGGGCCATGAACTCGCTGCCCTCGAACATGCCAACCGTCCGCCGCCAGTCTTTCTTTGCCGGCCGGGTGGTCAGGGCGGCCACCTTGTCTTCAAGATCAGCCAGACGCTTGGCCACTTCTTCCAACGTCAATCGGGGACACGTATTCCTCCTGGGATCTCGATGAAGGTGGATTCGATACACTGTCGATATCCCATTTCCTCCGTTTGGCCTGCGCGAACACTAGACGAAACAGGGTCACCCGTGCGTCAGCTAACGGTCCTCTTCCTCGTGATTGTATCCGCTTGCCTGGCTCCGGTCCGCGCCGACGACGCTCCGAAGCTGCGCGAGTTCACATTCACACAGCCGCACATGGGAACGCTGTTCCGCATCGTCCTCTACGCTCCGGACGAAGCCCGGGCCAAGAAGGCGGCGGACGCCGCCTTCGCGCGGATCGCTCAGCTCGATGATAGCATGAGCGACTACAAGCCGGACAGCGAATTGATGCGGCTGTGCAAGAAGGCGGGGACGGGGTCGGTCGAGGTAAGCCCCGATTTGTTCAAGGTGCTCGAGAAGGCGGACGAGATCGCGCGGCTGACCGACGGCGCTTTCGATGTCAGCATCGGCCCGGTCGTGAAGCTCTGGCGCAAGGCGCGGCGCACCCGCATGCTGCCCGACATGGAGGCGCTCAAGGCGGCGCTGGCCAAGGTCGACTTCCGCAAGATCAAGCTCGATCCGATGCGGCGCACGGTGGAGCTGTTGATCGCCGGCATGCTGCTCGACCTGGGCGGCATCGCCAAGGGCTACGCGGGGGATTGCGCGCTCGAAGTCCTCCGCAGCCACGGCTTGCCGCGCGGCCTGATCGCGGGAGGCGGCGACATCGTCGTCGGCGAGCCGCCGCCGGGACAAAAAGGCTGGAAAGTCGGCATCGCCCCGCTCAAGAACCCCGCCGCCGCGCCGACGCACTGGCTTCTGCTCAAGAACGCGGCGGTCTCGACGTCCGGCGATTCCGAGCAATACGTCGAGATCGACGGCAAACGTTACTCGCACGTCATCGATCCGAAGACCGGCCTGGGGCTAAATGGTCGGCGCAGCGTCTCGGTCATCGCGAAGAACGGGCTGACCGCCGACGGATTGGACACACCGCTGAGCGTGTGGGATCAGGACCGGGCGCTCAAGTTTCTGGAGGCGCGGCCGGAGTTAGCGGGTATCCTGGTGTACGAGCTGGACGGCAAGGAAGTGACGAAGACGACGCGAAACTTCAAGAATTACGAGTATCCGAAATAACTTTCGTTTAGCCCCGGTTCGCAGAACCGGGCGGACGCTGTCCCTGGGAGTCGATCATGTCCACGAACCGTCGCCGTTTCCTCAAGGGCAGCGCCGCTCTTGCCGCGGGCGCCGCCGCCGTTTCCACCGCCGCCGCGAA
>JAXMAR010000101.1:0-2063 GCA_046350295.1 Gemmataceae bacterium | reverse complement strand
CTTCGCGATGGTGGCGTTATCTGCCCAGTTCGCGACCGCAAGGACCGTGAGCAGAATGACGGTGAGCGCGAGCACGCCGGTGAGCACGCGCGGGGCGACCGCAGATGCCACCATCAGCCCGAGGCTGAAGACGGCCCAGATGGCGAGGTAGTACCCCATCGCCGTACCCGAGTTCGCTTCGGCCCAGCCGTGATCGGCACCGATCGTGAGAAAGCCGAGGGTAACCCAGAGGAACCCGTACCCGCCGAACGCCGTGACCGCAAATGCGTTGTTGTTCCGGTAGGCCATCAGCGCCACGAGCACCTGGGCCAGGCCGCCGAAGAACACGGCCATCGCCAGCACCATCGTCCCGGATTCGTAGACCTCCGCATTGGCGAGGCTGAGCAAGACCGTCGTCATCCCGTAGCCAAGTAGCCCGAGCGGCAGAGGATTGGCAAAACCCTCGTCCGGAGCGCTGACGGATGCAACCTCCGTCTCCGGCACAACACCAGTTGAAGGTACATCGGCAACTGCCATTTCGACCTCCTCACGCGTCTTCGTGCGAGACAGAGACAAGCGAGTCAAACGCTCGCTCATCGTCCCTCGCGCCGCGCGGCCCGTAATCCGTAGTTTGCCGTAGGCCAGCCGGCCCTTGTCGAGGTCGGCCGAGCGGCCGACCCCTTCGCCCTCCACCTGGAGTGCTGCATGTCCGCACGCGGCGCTCCGGTCGCGGAGCCCGGCAGCCGTTCTTCTTCCGCGCTCCGCCGCTGGCGGCGGAGCGGCTGGCCGAGCCCGGCGCGGGCCGGTCACGCTCTCCAACAACCACGTGCTCGACTTCGGGCCCGATGCGCTCGCCGACGCTCCTGCACCTCGAGGGCGCCGGCATCGCCACGGCCGGACCCGGGCTGGGTCAGGAGCCGCTTGCGGCGGGACGATCCTCTCCGCCGCCAGCCATTGCCTCAGGGTCGTGGCCGTCGCAGACCACCCCGTCTCCTATGCGCCCGGCCGGGACCGGCCGGGGACCGCCTTCGCCGACCTCGCCGGCGGAGGCGTGCCGGAGTGTCTCCGCGACGCGTCGCCCGTCGAGGACGAGCCCGTCGGCTACCGCTTCGCGGCTTAGTCCACCTTGACGAAATCTGTATAAGACCGGCCGCTGAATTCATGCGGCCTTGACGGGGTCGGGCGCATCCTGGATGTGTGTTCCTCGTCCTCGCAGATCTCTTGCCCGGCGGCGGCAGCCCGCTCGCCGACGCCTTCGCGATCGCGATCGCAGTCGTTCTGTTCGCCCTCCTCTACTGGGCGATCGACCTGATCGACCGGATATGACCCTGACGCTCGCCACCCTCACCGCCGCCGACGTCTTCGGGCTCGTCGTCTCGGCCCTGGTCTTCGGCTACCTGCTCTACGCGCTCTTGCGCGGGGAGAACCTCTGATGACCCAGGGCTGGTTCCAAGTCGCGATCTTCATCGCGATCATCGTCGCGCTTACCAAGCCGCTGGGCGCCTACATGGCGAAGGTCTACACCGGCCGGCGCGTCTTCCTCACCCCGGTCCTCGGCGGCGCCGAGCGCCTCACCTACAGGGTCCTCCGCGTCGACCCCCGCGAAGAGCACGACTGGAAGGCCTACGCCAAGAACGTCGTCCTCTTCTCGCTTCTCTCCTGGATCGCCCTCTACCTGATCCTGCGCACGCAGGGGATCCAGCCATTCAACCCGGCCGGCTTCCATTCGGCGCCCTGGGACGTCAGCTTCAACACCACCTCCTCCTTTGTCAGCAACACCAACTGGCAGTTCTACGGCGGCGAAACGACGCTCAGCTACTTCACCCAGATGATTGGTCTGACCGTGCAGAACTTCGTTACCCCCGCGGTCGGCTCCTGCGTGCTGTTAGCGATGACGCGCGGGATCGTCTCGCGCGGCGGTTCCAGCCTCGGCAACTTCTGGCAGGACCTGGTCCGCGGCGTCTACTACGTATTGCTGCCGCTCTCGATCGTCGTCGCCTTGATCCTGGTCTCCCAGGGCGTGGTGCAGACGCTCGGCCACGCGGTCAGCGTGACCACTCTCGAAGGCGCGAACCAGACCCTCG
>JAXMAR010000100.1:0-2633 GCA_046350295.1 Gemmataceae bacterium | reverse complement strand
ACCACGCGCATGCGCTTCTCCGTAAGGCGGTGGAATGGTGATAAGGAAGGGAATCGCTGGGGAGAGTCAAGCGTCCGGGGCGCCGCTCCTTGCGTTCCTTGCCGGAAATGTGTATCTCATAAGGAAACGCCGAGCGCGGCGCCGAACCCTGGCGACGGCCGCGCGCTCCGCCCCGCACGCTGCCGAGGGAACGTATGGCCAAGCGCTTGATCGTCCTCGCGGGCCCCGACGAGGGCCGCACCTTCGAACTGAAGGAAGATACGTTTCTGATGGGCCGCAGCCGGGCCACCGAGTCGCACCTGGTCGATCCGCTCGTCTCGCGGGTCCATTGCCAGATCCTGCACGAGAATCAGCAGCACGTCGTTGTCGATTTCGACAGCCCGGGCGGCACGTTCGTCAACGGCAAGCGGATCGAGCGCCATGTGCTCAACAACGGCGACCTGATCCGCATCGGCAACACGCGCCTGCAATACGAAGACCAGGAGAAGGGGGACACGGGCGCCAGGCCGCAGGCGCCCCCGCCGCCGTCCGTCACGCAGGAGCTACCCGGCCAGCTGATCGGGCATTACAAGGCGGGCTCGCTCCTGGCCCGCGGCAAGAACAGCAACCTGTTCCACGCCCGCGACACCAAGCGCAACCTGCCGGTCGTCCTCAAGATCCTGCACGACGAATACGGGCAGACGGAGGAGCAGGTGCGCCGCTTCGTCGAGATGATGAAGCGCGTCATGCCGCTGCGACATCCCAACCTGCTCAAGATCTACGGCGCCGGCAAGACCGGGCCGCACCTCTGGGTCGCGGAGGAGTACGTCCCCTCCGAGAGCCTCGACGCCGTTATCTCGCGAATGGACGTCGCCGGCATGCTCGACTGGCGGCAGGTGCTGCGCATCACCATCTATATCGCGCGCGGCCTGGACTACGCCCATCAGAAGGGCATCCTGCACCTGAACGTGACGCCGCAGAATATCATGATCGGTCGCGAACCGCGCCTGACCAAGCTCACCGACCTGATGCTGGCCGCCGCCTGTCAGGGGGACCCCGCCAAGCCGATCTCCGCCGCCAACCTCCCCTCGGAAAACCTGGCCTACATGCCGCCGGAGCGGACGCACGGGCCGAAGTATCCGGTCGACGCCCGCGCGGACATCTACTGCCTCGGCGCGACGATGTACGCGCTGTTCACGGGACACGCGCCGTTCAAGGGGGACACGGTCCAAGAGCTGGTGCGCAAGATTCAGACGGAGCAGCCGGTCAGCCTCAAGAGCCACATGCTGGGGGTGCCCGAGGCGCTCGAGATCATCAACATGCAGATGCTGGCGAAGGACCCGGCCGAGCGCTACCAGACGGCGCGGAGCCTTCTGAAGGCGCTGGAGACCTACGCGGCAAGCCATAGTTTGCAGGTGTAGCGGGGTCGGCCGGTCAAGGGATTGTGCTTCGCTCAAAACAGAGAAAGGGTCGTCCATGGATCATGATCATCATCATCGCATTCCGGTGACGACGGCCAACGAGCTCGCCGGCTACACGATTACGAATTATCTGGGGGTCGTGCGCGGCATCGTGGTGCGGGCGCAGACGATCGGGCAAGGCTGCCGCGGCGGCTTCGCCAGCATCCTGGGCGGCAACATCGTCGCCTTCGAGGAGGTCTGCGAGAAGGCGCGGTCGGACGCCTTCAACCGCATGATGGACCATGCTCTCGATGTCGACGCCGACGCGATCGTCGCCATGCGCTACGACGCCACCGAGTTTGCCCAGGGGGTGACCGAGGTCCTCGCCTACGGCACGGCCGTCAAGATCCGCCGCTCGTCATGAACCCGCTGCGTCTCCTCAACTGGTACGCGATCGCGCTGATCGTTCTGTACCAGCTCACGCTGTCGCGGCTGTTGCAGCGGCTCGGCGTGCGCTGCCGGCATTTTCCGAGCTGCTCGGGGTACGCGGTGCTGGCGTACGGCAAGCACTCCTTTTCCGCGGCGACGGTTCTGACGTGGCGGCGTTTTTGCGACTGCCGGCCGGGGTCAGGGCGGCCTGTTTGCGATTTGCCCTAGCTCAGAGCAACTTCAAAGCCTCCTTTCGTCGCGCCCTCCGCGTTTGAAATAACCTCTTCGCCCGGGGTCACGTCCCCCTTGGGCCGGCCTCGAGTATCCTCACCTCTTGGTCGTCTGGTCAAGACGCGCGGGTTGCGCCACCGCCTTGGCAAGTGTCGACCCGCAGAGATCAGGCTCGACGTTCTTTTGCGTTCCGTTCCTGTGCGTTCTTGCGGAATCGGCCTGTCTTCTTTTCGAACAAGGGCCTCGCGTTGAAAAGGGACCGATCACGCGCGCCCCGGTTTTTCCTTCGGTCGCACGGTGTGTCCCTGGGGCGGCCCCATTGCCGGCAAGCACGGCTTGTCTGCGAGCCCTAACGGTCAGCACGGAAATAGTTTGCGACATCCGACCGCACCGGCCGCCGTTTTTTCAGTTGACCTGTACGCTGGAGAAGACCGGTCGCCGCAGCCCAAATCGTCGCGGCGAGCCGGGAATAAGCGCCATCTTTCGGCATCTATCTTGCGTCTAACCATTATCCCTCCAAAAAATGTTGCAAATTGCCGCGAACCTCGTGGCGATGACATTTGTCGGAGGGATGGGGGCCGAATCGGGTTCATT
>JAXMAR010000099.1:0-2683 GCA_046350295.1 Gemmataceae bacterium | reverse complement strand
ACGACCCCGAGCTCTTCACCGCCAACCCGCGCTGGCACGAGTTCCTCCGCCAGGACCCCTTGAGCCTCCGCCACGCCACCGCCCGCCTCCTCCTCGAAAGCCGCCGCCTCGACGCCTACCTCAGCTTCGTCCCCAAATACGTCCACGTCCCCATCCTGATGCTCCTCGCCGAGAACGACCGCATCATCAACAACGCCAAGACGCGCGCCTTCGTCGACAAGTTCGCCACCCCCGACCGTGAAATCATCGAATACCCGGGCGCTCACCACACCCTCGAATTCGAGCCCGAACCCCATCCCTTCGTCGACGACATCATCCGCTGGCTCGAAGCGCAGATCGCCAGGAAGGCCGTCTGACCGGGCGCGACCCTAGCCCTGTTCGCATTCCCCTGTATGCGTCCGGCGCCCCGTCAACTACATTACCGTTGCCCCGAAACCCTTGCCCCGAAGCGCCCTTGCAGCCGACCGAGGAGATGCCATGAACACGCGCGCCCCGCTCCTGGCGGGATTGGCCCTGATGACCCTCCTGCCCCTGTCGAGCCAGGCAGGCGAAACGCCGAAGGTGAAGGTCTCGTACTGGCCGACTCCCCTGGAAATCGTCGACGAGATGCTCGCGATGGCCAAGGTCACCAAGGACGACGTCGTCTATGACCTGGGCTGCGGCGATGGCCGCATCGTGATCGCCGCCGCCAAGAAGCGTGGCGCCAAAGCGGTCGGCGTCGACATCGATCCCAAGCTGGTGGCGCAGGCGCGGGCGAAGGTGGAGGCCGCCAAGGTCGCGGACCTCGTGACCATCCGCCAGGAGAGCTTCTTCAAGACGGACATCAGCGGCGCCACGGTCGTCACTCTCTATCTCAACGACAGGGCCAACCTCGCCCTCATGCCGATCTTGAAGAAGTCCCTGAAGCCGGGATCCCGCATCGTCTCGCAAACCTGGGACATGGGGGACTGGAAGCCGGACAAGACCATCTCCGTGATCGGCATCGACGAGAAGGAGCGTACCAAGCACGAGTACAAGATCTTCCTCTGGACCATCCGCGCCCCCGCGGACAAAGGTAGAGGCAAACCCGCGCTTGACTCTTCCACTACCACGGAAGGCACGGAAAGCGCGGAAAAAGACGGGTCCACTACCGCTCTTTTTCCGTGCTTTTCGTGTTTTCCGTGGTTCCTAACCGCCGAGGGCCTGGACAAATCCGAAGCCAAGGAGATCATCGGCACGATCGAGCGCCTCGATCCCCGTTTCGACAAGCTCATCCCCAAGGACGCCCAGCTCGAAAAGATCGCCGACGGCTACATCTGGACCGAAGGCGCCGTCTGGTACAAACCCGAGAAGTGCCTCCTCTTCTCCGACATCCCCAACAACGTCGTCGTCAAGTGGCAGCCCGGCAAAGGCGCATCCGAGTTCCGCAAGCCCTCCGGCTACACCGGCGCCAAGCCGCGCGGCGGCAAGGCCGGCGACGAGCCCGGCTCCAACGGCCTCGCCGTCGACGCCATGGGCCGGCTCCACCTCTGCGAGCACGGCGACCGCCGTGTCACCCGCATCGAGAAGGACGGCACGAAAACCGTCCTCGCCGACAACTACATGGGCAAACGCCTCAACAGCCCCAACGACCTCGCCCTCCACCCCAACGGCGACATCTACTTCACCGACCCCCCGTACGGCCTCGCCAAGGGAGACAAACGCGAACTCGACTTCACCGGCGTCTTCCGCATCAGCGGCAAGGACGGCAAGCTGTCCCTGGTCTCAAAGGCGCTCAACCCGAACGGCATCACCCTCTCCCCCGATTTCAAAAAGCTCTACGTCACCAACGGCGGCGGTTGGGTCGTCTTCGACGTCAACGACGACGGTTCGGTCGGCCTGGGTAAAACGTTCGTGAACGCCAAGAACTGGAAGCTCACGCCCGCGAAGGGGGGCGGCATCGACGGCCTCAAGTGCGACGCCGACGGCAACATCTTCGCCACCGGCCCCGGCGGCGTCTGCGTCATCGCCCCCGACGGCACGCTCCTGGGTCGCCTCCTCACCGCCGACCGCACGGCCAACCTCTGCTTCGGGGGCGAGGATGGGCGGACGCTGTTCGTCTGCGTCAACCACCGCATCGGCATGATCCGCACGACGACGAAGGGAATCGGCTGGTAAGGAAAGAGCATCCTCGGCGGATGGCGCTGTCGCCCACAAAGCCTTTTTTCTGGACGAACGATCTTCATTTTGCGGACTTGTTGTCGAAGGGCCGGCACAAGGCTGGCCCGCACGATAATCACAACCGCGCAAAATGGAGAAAGTCATGTTTCAGAGAAGTGCCATCGTTCTGCTTACCATGATCGGCCTGGCCGTCGAGGCCGGCTCTGCTGGGGCGCAACTGGGACCTGCCATCGGCCCGCCACCCGGGGGCGCGCCTTCGACGCACAGCTCGTTTCCGCGGCTGACCATTCCGGCGCCGCCGCCCGGCTGGCTCGGAGCGCATCCCGCTCCCGCGCCGCATCCCGCTCCCGCGCAACACAACGTGTACACGATCTACTTTCGCGAGTCGCCCAGTCTACCGTGGAGGGTGTACACCAGATTCAACCGGGAGAGCGACGCCCTGTGGGCCGTCCGCAGCCTCCGTGCCAACCACTACGAGGCGTACTACCGCTAGCGTTTTGCCACCGTCTAATCCGTTTGGGCGCCATGCCCGCGGCTTTGCGGG
>JAXMAR010000098.1:0-2733 GCA_046350295.1 Gemmataceae bacterium | reverse complement strand
GCCGCAATTGAGGGAAGCAAAGTGCAGGTCTGCAACGCGGAGCAGAATCTTGGGGGCGCCGAGCAGTGGCTCGGGAAGCCACTGGAGCATCCCTATCCGGTGACGCAGATGGCCTTCAGCCCGGACGGCACACTACTCCTCACGTCCTGCTGCGAAGATAAAGGACTGCACCCGAGAGCGGAAGTACGTCTATGGGACGTAGCGCGGGGAACGCAGATCGGCGAGTCGATCGCGCAGGAATCAGCCGGGGCCTTGTCCTTTTCGCCCGACGCTAAGACGTTTGTAACCGCTGACCTTTCGGGACTCGTCAAGGTCTGGCGAACGCCGGACACGCGGATCGGGAAATGAAGCCTCGGCCGCGCCGCCGGCTGAAGACTCCACCGCGTTCGTCACGGCCTAACTTCGTTCATGGATCGCAACTCCTCATGGAACTCGTGAAGAGTCGCAGGCGTCGAAGGTGTGCGGTTTTTTAACAGTGATCCCTTTTGGCCAGTGACAGAACGACACAAACACGAAGCGGCGGACCGGCGGCCTTTCTACTCGCCGCGCGCAACTCTTGAAAAAGGATTGCCTTAGAGAAATCTGCCGCCACTAGCGTTCCACGGCGCCACGTTCGCTATGATAATGGATACAGAGTTCGTGACTGCTGCCCGCCTTGCATTCATTCCCGACCTCACGCCCGCTTCGCGTTAACGCCTACTGAACCAGGCTGCCGCCTTCCCCGGGAGTCTCCCCAGTTCCAGGAGAGGCCCACGCCTTCACCGTATTGTCCCGCCGCGTCTCCGGGCCGGCAGGCAGGAGGCTCGCCCACCTCCTGACCTGCCCCGATATTCCAGCGCCGGCACGATGGCCCCGGTTGCATTGACATAGCCCCGGTACGCCCCCGGGCCGGCAGGCAGGAGGCTCGCCCACCTCCTGACCTGCCCCGATATTCTGTGCCTAACATCGTTTGACTTCCACGGTCCACCTCCCAAAATCAAAGGCGTCCCTTCTCCCCGAGGCGCCGACCATGATGCGTTCCCTCCTCCTCTCCGTCCTCTTCGCTTTCCCCGCGACCGCTCAGGAAAAAGACTGGGCGGAGGTCCCGCTCAAGGAACTCGGCATCGAGCCCTTCAAGGCGAAGAAGGACGAGAAGACCGGCTTCGTCGTCGGCGGCAAGAACGAGACGGCGCTCCTTCGCAAGCTGACGGAGATCAACGGCCGCTCGCTCGCGGATCTCGAAAAGGACATGCGCCCGGGCGCCTTCTCGACGAAGGGCTTTCTCGGCGCCAAGGAGAAGTTGCTCGACATCCTGGCCGAGGACAACGAGGTTGTCCTGGGCAAGCTGGGGCAGACGCATCAGGACCTGGCGCGCCATCTCCAGATCCTCGGCGCGGTTGCGCAAAAGAAGAAGAGCGAGACGATCGTGTACCGGGGCCGCAAGCTCGCGTTGCAGGTCGTCGTCTTCCGCGGCTTCGCCCAGTCGCCGTTCCTGGACGGGACGAAGACCAACATGGAGGTGACGGCGACGAACGAGGCGAGCAAGAAGAAGCTGACCTACAGTCTGCTGATACCGCCCATGGTGGAGCGGTACGGTTTCTACGAAGGACATGGCACGCCGTATCGCGTGGAGCCGGCACGGATCGTGGAGGTGTTGGAGTTGAAGTAACGGACGGCGGCAAGGCGAGCCTTAAACAAGGGACCATCCCGAGTGGGACAGTCCCTTTTACGCTGAAGCCCGCCGCTACTCGACCTTGGGCAGAATGTCCGGCTCGACCTGAAACGCGTCTGCCATTTTGTTGAACTGGTTGTAGAGACCGATCACGGCCAGCACTTCGCCCAGCCCTTCCTGATCGAGGCCAAGCTTGAGAGCGGCGGCGGTGTGCGAGTTGATGCAATAGCGGCACGAGTTGGTGACGGAGACGGCGAGGGCGACGATCTCCTTGATCAGCAGGCTGACCTTGCCGTCGCGCATGATCGACTTGCCGAGGCCCCAGGCGCGTTCGAGGTTGTCCGGGTGAGCGGCGAGGGCGCGCCAGAAGTTGGGAACGAAGTCGATCTTCTTGGTCGCCTTGATGTCGTCAAAGACGGCACGGACGCGCGGGCTGGCGCTCTTGTCGTCGACTAATTTCACGGTCGGCATGGCTACTCCTCCGCTCGATGGAAAATGAGATGCTTTCCGGGGAAAGACGCCCCATGCCGTCAGGTTATCGGCAGGGCGGTCGCGTCGACAAGCGCAAACAGGGTCGGCAAGACGGGCGGAAATGGCTCAAGGATCGAGCGGCAGCCAATCGCTGATGTCGAAACGGGCGTGCGGGCTCGTGGTCGGCGAGAAGGCGAGGCTCTCGTAAGCGGCGCGGCAGTTCTTCAGCGTCTCGTGCAGGTCGGCGGCCGTCAAACTACCCTGCTCGCGGCAGAACATCAAATCGGCCTGCCCCGCCACGCGCACCTGCTTGATGTCCGGGAATGACAGGGCGACCTCGTCGCTCAGGTTCTTGCCCGCGACGCTCCCCGGTGACAGCAGGAACACGTGATGCTCCGCTTCGACCTTCCCCTTCAAGAGAGGCTGAGACCGCTCCAGATAGTTCTTCACCTGCTCCGGCAAGCCGTGGCCGTTCACCGCCGTCATCTCCGCGCTCAGGATCTCCGCGACATCCATCACGGGCAGATGCTGGCCCAGCAGGGCGCCCATTTCGTCCACGAGCGGCAGCGCGATCGGCCGCGACAGGTCGGCGGTCCCCGTGCAGGCGGCGT
>JAXMAR010000097.1:0-2909 GCA_046350295.1 Gemmataceae bacterium | reverse complement strand
CACCTTCTACGGCGAGCGCGGTACGCTCAAGTGCAGCGTCCACCGCTACGACTTCACGCCCACCGGCCGCGGCGAGCGCATCCACCGCGACGTTGTCATGGAACTGGACGACTTCCCCGAGGACCGCGACGAACGCGACCTGGAGCGGCACGTCGCCCCCGCGATCCGCGGCCACATGCGCAACTTCCTCGAAGCCATCCGCACGCGCGGCCGGCCGGTCGCCGACATCGAAGAAGGCCACATCTCGACCGCAAGCTGCATCCTCGCCAACCTGTCGCAGCGTCTGGGCCGCACTTTGACGTGGGATGCGGAACGGCAGGAGGTGCAGCGGGATGACGAGGCGAACCGCTTGCTGCGTCGCCCCTACCGCGAGCCATGGGCACATCCGGGGGCAGCGGGACGTCGGTAAGATCTACGCGCAGCCGTCAATAGACGAGGCCATGGGCTTTCACATTGGCATCTACGCCGTCGTCGGTGTAAAGCTGGCCTCCCTTCGCCTTGACACGCCAGCCAAACACTTCTATACTCGAAGTATTCTCTTATAGACCTATTCGAGATTCGTATGCCCTCCATCGACCGCCAACTGCAGGAGCTGCGCACCCTCGTCGAGGACATGCTCCAGCAGTTCCGCCTGCTCGACGCCGCGACCGTCAATGGGCCGCACGTCGATCTCAGTTTGCAGGAGCTGCGCGTCGTCGAGTTCCTCGGCGACCAGGGGCCGCGCATCATGCGCGAGCTGGCCCAGTTCCTCCTGCTCGCCGTCAACTCTGTGACGGCCATCGTTGACAACCTCGTCAAGAAGAAGATCGTGCGGCGCCAGCGCTCCGAGGAGGACCGGCGCATCGTCCGCGTCGAGCTGACCACGACCGGGCTGCAAATCTATCGCGCCGCCGTGCGCGAGAAGAACGAGCTGCTGCGGCACATGCTGACAAGCCTCACCAACGAGGAACGCGAGATCTTCATGGTCCTGTTCCGCAAGATCGCCGGCGCCGGCTGGTCGCAGGTGAAGAAGATCTCCTCGGCCGGCTAATGTCTTTTGGCGCGACATGTCGAAACTCGAACATTTCCGATTTTGAAACGATCATTTGTCGATGGGTTTTCTGCGAGGGAGCCTGATGGAGACGACAACCAAGAGCCGCCTGCGCCGTTTCCAGCCGCTCCTCGTCTGGGGCGTCCTCGGCCTTGCCATCGTCGGCGTCTACGCCTGGCTCGGCACGGAGGGGGCCGAGCCGGAGCGGCGCGGCAAGGAAAAGAAAGTCGTCCCGGTCACGGTCGAGAGCGTGCGCCTCCAGCCGGTGCAGCATGCCGTCAGCGTCGTGGGCACCCTGTTCGGCTTCGAGGAAGTGCCCCTTACCGTCAAGGTCGACGGCCGGGTCGTCAAAATTCACCACGACGTCGGCGACATCGTCCGCCCCGGCGACCCGCTGCTCGACCTCGAATCGACCGACTACGACCTCGCGGTGCAGGAGGCGAGCCGAGCGCTCGAGTTGGAGCTGACGCGCCTGAAACCCGGGCTGACCGAACTGCCGGGGCGCGAGTTCGACGTCGAGGCGGTCCCCGGCGTGCTCCGTGCCGCGGCCCACGAGAAGAACATGCGCAGCCGGCTCGACCGCGCCCTCAAGCTCGGCAACGCCATCTCCGCCGAGGACCGTGACGCGGCGCAGCGCGACTTCAGCGTCGCCGCCGCGGAACTGCAACAGGCGCGGCTCGAGGCGCAGGCGACCCTGGCCTCGGCGCGCTACAAGAAGGCGCTCCTCGATTCCGCCCGGCAGAAGGTCAAGGACACGCGCCTGATCGTGCCGGACTGGCTCAAGGACCTGCGCCCCGCGCTCACGGCCGGCGCCAAAGGGCCGGAGTTCGTCGTCGCGCAGCGGGCCATCTCCGAGGGAGAGATGGCTCGCAATCTGCCGATCGGCCCGACCGTCCTGTTCAAGCTGGTGATGGTCAGCCCGCTCAAGCTGAAGGCGACCGTGCCGGAGCGCTTCCGCGCCCACGTAAAGCTCGGACAGAAGGCGCTGTTGCGGACCGAGGCCTATCCGGACGTGGATTTCTGCGGCGCCGTGACCCGCATCAATCCCGCGATCGACAAGATGAGCCGGACCTTCGAGGCGGAGATCCAGGTCCGCAACGAGGACGGCCGCATCAGCCCCGGCGCCTTCGCCAAGGTGTCGATCCTGACGCACGTCGATCCCGCCGCCGTCACCGTGCCCGAGGAGGCCGTGGTTCGCTTTGCCGGGGTGACCAAGATCTTCGTGACCGACGGCGTTGCCGCGAAGGAGGTCCAGGTGAAGACCGGCGTCGTGATCGAGGAAGCCGGCGAGCGGCCGCGCAACTGGGTCGAGCTCCTCACGCCGCTGCCCCCCGGCGCTCAGGTCGTCACCAGCGGACAGGCCAGCCTGGCCGACGGCACGGCAGTGCGCGTGCGTTAGGTCAGCAACCCATTCAACGGCACACAGGGCCTACTACAAGAGAAGCCATGTCGATCTGGGACCTCTGCATCCGCCGCCCCGTCTTCACGCTCGTGCTCGTCAGCACGCCCATCGTGCTCGGTCTCGCCTCCTACGCACGGCTCGGCGTCGAGCTGTTTCCGAACGTCGACATGCCGCTCGTCACCGTGACCACCACGCTGCGCGGCGCCAGCGTCGAGGAGATGGAGACCAGCGTCACCAAGATCATCGAGGAAGCGGTCAACACCGTCTCCGGCATCGACGAGCTGCGCTCCACCACCAAGGAAGGCTTCTCGCAGGTCGTCCTCCAGTTCAAGCTGGAGAAGAACGGCGACATCGCGGCCCGCGAGGTCGACGCCAAGATCCAGACCATCCTCAGCCGCTTGCCGCAGGGGACGGATCGGCCCATCGTCGACAAGCTCGCCCTCGACGCGGCGCCGGTGCTCACGCTCGCCGTCTCGG
>JAXMAR010000096.1:0-3309 GCA_046350295.1 Gemmataceae bacterium | reverse complement strand
TCAGTTGCCGACATGCGGAAGGAGGTCAGCGAGACCTTCAAGGAGGGCTACCGCTTCTGCTACGCAAGCTGCGCGCACGAACTCCAAAACGAACAGCAACACCGAGTGCACAACTTCCTCCAGCGGTTTGAGAAGTACCGGCAGGAGGCCATCGCCGCGCAGTCGCGGGGCAGGACTCGGTGCAAGTTGCACTGCGATTCGTCGAGAGCGAGTTGCTTTCTCGCTACCATAAGCATCTGCGCGAGGAGAAGGACGCGTGGCGGCGCGAGGCGCGGAGGCCCGGCGCTTGGCGCGGCTGAAGGGCGTTGACCAGGCGGCCGCGCCCCGCGTGAAGCCGCCTACCGTCGCCGTGGGCGGCTCGTTACAATGAGCGCAGGAAGGAGAGACCCATGCCCATCACCATCACGGGCGTCGTGACCAACGGCGTCGTCGTCCCCAACTCGGCGTTGCCGGAAGGAGCGCAAGTTGAAATCCATCTGCCGGTTCGGCCGGAGGTGACGCCGGAATTGCAGGAAGAGCTTGACGGCTGGCAACGCGCGAGTGCCGGCACTCTGGAAATGGTTGAGCGCTTGGCGGAAGAGATGGAAGCCAATGAAAAAAGGTGAAGTGTGGCGCGTGCGCATTCCCGCCGCGCCCGGGCACGCGCAGACCGGTGAGCGGCCGGCGATCATCTTGCAAGAACTGGCCTTCAACAACTCGCTGCCGACGACGTTGATCGTGCCCCTGACAAGCAAACTCGCGGCATCACGCTTCGACGGCACGTTGGTAATCCAGCCCGATCAGCAAAATGGCCTGACTGTGCCCTCGGTTGCATTGGTGTTTCAATTGCGTACCGTGGACCAGCAGAACTGCCTCAAGCAAATCGGGACGCTCGACCCGGCAACTCTCGACCAAATCTTCGACCTGCTGGACGAATTGACCGGCCGATGAGGTTCCATCGTGACCGACCTCTCCTCCCGCCAGCACGACGCCTTCAACAACCCGGCCAAGGCGCAATGCCGCGACGCCAACCTCCGCGTCCTGCGCGAAGCCGCCCATCTCCTCTGGGAAGACGATTCCCGCTCCCGTCTCCGCTGCGATTGGTGCGAATTGATGGGCGAAACTGGCCTGCTCACGCTCAACCTGCTCGAACGTGAAGGTGTTCTGGCCCCGGCCGGCTTCGTCGGCGTCGATCTCGATCCGGAGCGTATCGACGCGTTTCGCCGCGCCCGCCCCGACCTGAAGTGGATCGCCGGCAACCTCTACGAGCATCTCCACGCGCCCGAGATGGCCGCCGTCGGCGTTCTCAACCTCGATGAATACGGCGATGTCGGCAACCGCAGCGCCGAGGCCGATTTCCCTCTGATCCAGGGCCTGGTCCGCCGTGGCCTGGAAACGTTCGGCGAGTTCGCACTCTTCTGGAACCAAGACCTCGATTCCGTCTCGCGCCGCGGCCAGAAGCGCGGCGAAGCCCTCCGCCGCCACGCCGACATGGTCGCCGCGGTCCTCCAAAGCTGCCTCCCGCGCCGCGACCTGACCTCCTCCATGCTCCTCCCGCCCGGCAGCGAAGTCGACATCGACGCGGGCGAAGTCGGTGTCTTCGGCGCCTTCGAGATTTACCGCGGCAAGAAGGGCGGCCACCGCATGGCGAACCTACGCGTCATTTTGCGATGACCCATCGTTCCTCGGAGAGTCCTATGTCCAATCCCTCCCAATACTCAACGAAGGCTCCCATCAACGACCACTTCCTTCAAATCGCTACAACGCTCCTCCTCCTCGCCGCCCCCACGCCCACAACCGCCCAGGGCCCCAACACCGACGGCGGCAAGGCCTACCTCTTCCCCGCGGACTTCAAGGCGTTCAAGGTCAAGACCTCGGGCGCCGAGATCAACGGCGTCATCGGCGGCAAGGGACCGCCTGTCCTGCTCCTGCACGGCTATCCGCAGTCCCACGTCGCGTGGCATCTCGTCGCCCCGGAGTTGGCCAAGGACTTCACCGTGGTCGCGACCGACCTGCGCGGCTACGGCGACAGCGGCAAGCCTCCCGCCGGCAAGGACCACGCCGGCTACTCCAAGCGCGCCATGGCTCAAGACCAGGTCGAGGTCATGAAACACTTCGGCTTCGACAAGTTCGCCGCCGTCGGCCACGACCGCGGCGGCCGCGTCGTCCACCGCATGGCCCTCGACCAGGCCGACAAGGTCATCAAGGCGGCGGTGCTCGACATCATCCCGACCAAGCATTTCTATGACCACCTCACGCCGAAGTTGAAAGCGGCTTACTCGCACTGGTTCTTCCTGGTGCAGCCCGACGCGGAGGAAATCATCGAGAAAAACCTCGAGAAGTACGTGGGCCGCGGCAAATCGCCGACATCGAAAGAGTACTTCCGCACCTTCAGCCTTCCCGGGACCGTTCACGCCGCCTGCGAAGACTACCGCGCCGGCGCGACCATCGACCTGCAACACGACAAGGAGGACAAGGGCAAAAAGGTGGCGTGCCCTCTGCTGGTCCTCTGGGCCAAGAACGCCCCGATGGGCCGCCTCTTCGACGTCCCCGCGACCTGGCGCGAACGCGCCGGCGACGTCAGCGACCAGAGCAAGGCCCTCCTCGGCGGCCACAACCTCCCGGAAAGCTCGCCCAAGGAAGTGACGGCCAGCTTGCGGGCGTTTCTGCGGTGACTCTTCTTTGGCAAGCCGAGGTGCTCCATCTGCCATCCTGCGCCCTACTACGCCGCTGAGGCGAATGACCTGATCGGTGTAGACGATGTTGTCGTGTTCCCAGCCGGCTACCAAAAAGCTTCCCCTGCCTCGTCGAAACTGGTAAGGTAGAGTCAACCACCGGACGTTCTCAGTCCCAGTTTCTTCAGGTCTTCCATGCGTAACCATCTGATGTCGCTGGCCGCCGGTCTGGCGGCGACGGTCTGCGTTCTTGGCTGTAATCAGGAAGAGGCCGGGCCGGGCAAGAAAACGGACGACCCTGCCAAGAAGACGGAAGCGGTCCCCGCCAAGGAAGTCAGGGTCGGCAAGAACGTCATCATGGAAGTGATGAAGGACGGCACGCGCCGCGTCCGCGTCAGTGCCTATGTCTGCCTCCGCATGGGGCAGCTCGAGCAATTCCTCACGCGCAAGCGCACCAAGGAGCACGAGGCGATCCTCGCCGCCGACGTCGACGCCCGCGACATCCACACCGCCCTGTTGCTCGCCGGCGCCGAGGCCGGCAGCCCGGTCCGCTTCGATCCGAAGTACCAGCCGGCGCGCGGCCAGGAGATCCGCGTCCTCGTCGAATACGAAAAAGACGGCAAAAAAATCACGCACCCGGCGCAGCAGTGGATCC
>JAXMAR010000095.1:0-3383 GCA_046350295.1 Gemmataceae bacterium | reverse complement strand
CGGCGTGGCCGTCACTGTGCGGAAAGCGTCAAAGGTGGGCGGAGTTGGGCCGGTTCCGCACAGCGGACCTGGGCGATCTCCGAGCCGTCCCGCCCAACCCGCGGCGGGCGAACCGGCTCGGGCAGGATCGGCACGGGCGCCTCGGGCAATGGACTCGACTCCGGAGGCGCCGCCGGCCGGTTCGTGGCGCCGGGAGTGGGGGACCAATCGAGTTCGGGAAGGATGATGAACTCGTTCTTCACGTCGGCCAGTTCGACCAGCGTTCGCAGGCACTGCTCCGCGCGCCGGGCCACGTCCTTCGACGGCGCGGGGCCCCAGAGGATCGCGACCCGGCCTTTGACACGCACGCCGAGATTGAGGGGCGCCAGCACCGGGTCCTCCAGGAAGAGGCGGCGGCACTCGATGGTGAGGTCCGGGGCGCGGCGCGTTTGTTCGACGACGGGGGGCTGTCCCAGCGCCACGGTCGCCGGGATTAGTGGAAGGAACAGCGCCGAACAGAAGGAGCGAAACGTGACGACCATGCGGCTCTTCTTTCGAAGCCAAGGAAAGAGATGCGTCGCTGCGACAATTCTTGCCCGGTCGAGAAAAAAAGAAACCGCGCACGAAAAGATTCAAGTTTTTCCAGCCGGAAGGTAGGTAACCTGTGCGGCGCATGCAGGAGGGGACGCGACCTGCTCAGATCGTCCGAACGGGAACGAATGAAGTTGGGTGACGCCACGGCGCCTTGGCGCCGCCGAGCCGACCGCGAATCTCCATAGAATCACGGCATGACCGGCATCCAAGCCTTCCTCGATGTCCTCGCCGCGGCCGGCGCCACCCACCTGTTCGGCAATCCGGGCACGACCGAACTGCCCCTCCAGGACGCCCTCGCCGCCGATCCGCGCTTCCGCTACTTCTTCGGCGTCCACGAAGTCCCGGTCATGGCGATGGCCGACGGCTACGCGCTCGCCTCGCGCCGCCTGGCGGTTGTAAACCTGCACATCGGCTGCGGCCTGGGCAACGCCATGGGCATGCTTTACAACGCCCACGTCGAGGGGACGCCGCTGCTGGTGACGGCCGGACAGCAAGACCGCCGCCTGCGTTTCGACGAGCCGGTCCTCGCCGCCGATCTGGTCCGGGTCGCCAGGCCGTGGACCAAGTGGGCCGCCGAAGTGCAACGCGCCGTCGATGTGCCGAACGCCGTCCGCCGCGCCATCCAGGCCGCCCTCACGCCGCCGACTGGCCCCGTGTTCCTGTCCCTGCCGGTCGACTTGCAGATGGAAGAATCGACTGGGCTCGACGACTGCGCCCCTATGTCCCCGCGCCCGCTCGGCCGGCTTCCGAAGACATCGAACGCCGCCCAGCAGCGCTCCTCCAGGCCAGGAACCCGGCATCGTCGCCGGCAGCCGGGTGCTGGAAGCGAGGGCGCCGAAACGCTTGGCCGCCTCGCCGACCTTCTGGGCGCCCCATCTTTGGCGAAGCGGCGACGATGCACGGCCGGCTGCCTGTTCGTCCCGATCATCCGCTCTATCGGGGCCCACTCCCGCTCTGGGCGCCGGACATCGCGGCGACGTTGAGCGGCTTTGACGTTGTCTTCGTCGCCGGCGCCAACTTTCTCCGCCTTTACATCTACCTGGAGCCCGCGTCCCCCATCCCGCGCTCGACGCGCATCATCCACCTCGACTCCCACCCGGAGGAAGTCGGCAAGAATTATCCCGTCGAGGTGGGCCTCATCGGCGACCCCGCTGCCGGCCTGAGCGCATTGGTCGATTGCTTGAAAGACCGGATCGACCGGGCGGCGGCGCAGGGCCGGGCAAACCGCTGGAGCGAGCAGAAGAAAACGCTTCAGCAGAAACTACGCGGCCAGCTGGAAGAGCACGCGGCCGATCGGCCGATGACCAGCTGGACGATGATGCGGGCGCTCGCGGATAGGCTTCCGGCAAATATCGCGGTGGTGGAGGAGTCGCTCACCTCGCATCATGGCGTCCTGGAGCAACTCGCGGTCGTGCGCGATGCCGACGCCCTTTTCGCCCATCGTGGCTGGGCGCTCGGTTGGGGCATGGGGTGCGCCCTGGGCGTCAAGCTCGCCTGGCCAAACCGCCCCGTCGTCGCCTTGATCGGCGACGGTTCGGCGCTCTACGGCGCCCAGGCCCTCTGGTCCGCCGCCCATCATCAAATCCCCGTTACCTTCATCATTTGCAAGAACCGGCAGTACAAGATTCTCCGCAACTGTGGCACGGTGATGAACCTGCCGCGGCTGGCGCAGCCCGGTTGTCCGGGCATGGACCTCGTGCAACCGGAAGTCGATTACCTCGCGCTGGCGCAGGCGTTCGGGGTGAAAGCCACGCGCGTCTCGGAAAGCGCCGCTCTGAGCGACGTCCTGTCGGAATCGCTCAAAGGATCGGAGCCTCGCCTGATTGAAGCGGTGCTGGCGGACGAATAGTGAATGCGGCCGGCGACTTTGCCGAAGATTGTTTGGACAGAACTTGCGTTTTGTGGTCCAATCGAAGCAAGGGGGGCTACCGCATGACCACACTCGCTTTTTGCGACGGCATCCCGCGCCGTGACTTTCTACGCCTCGGGACCGCCGGCTTGTTCGGCCTCGGTCTCACATTGCCGCGTCTTCTCGAACTCGAGGCGGCGGCCCAGGAACGGGGAGCGACGCCGCGCGATGTCTCGCTCATCTTCCTCTTCCTGCACGGCGGCCTGAGCACCATCGACACCTGGGACTTGAAGCCGGATGCGCCGGCCGAGTTTCGCGGCGAGTTCCGGCCCATCGCCACCAACGTCACCGGCATTCAGGTCGGCGAGCATCTGCCGCGCAGCGCCCGGCAGATGGACAAGTTCTCGTTCATCCGCTCGTTCCGTCACCACAACTCGGATCATGGCCGGGCCGATCATTACGTGCTGACCGGCTACTTCCCCGGCGCCGGCTTCAACGCGGGCGTCACCCCGAACAACGTGCGGCCCGCCCACGGTTCGGTCATCGCCCGCAAGCTCGGGCCGCGCGGCGGCGTCCCGCCCTACGTCTGCCTGCCCAAGATGCACCCGAGCGCCGGCTCGGCCTACCTCGGCTCGACCGTGGCCCCCTTCGTCATCGACGCCGATCCGAACGCCCCCGGTTTCTCCGTTCCGGATATCGTGCCGCCGTTGTCGCTGTCGGCGTCCCGGCTGGAGTCGCGCCGGACGATGCTGCGCGAGGTCGACCGCTTCGAGGCGTCCGCCGAGGCGCGGGTCAACCGGCATGCGCGGGCGCTGACCGACTATCAGCGCGAGGCTTTCAACCTGATGACATCCCCGGCGGCCCGCCGCGCCTTCGATATCCAGGCCGAGCCGGACCGCCTCCGCGAGGAATACGGCCGCAACACGCTGGGGCAATCCTGCCTCATGGCGCGGCGGCTGGT
>JAXMAR010000094.1:0-3404 GCA_046350295.1 Gemmataceae bacterium | reverse complement strand
CGATGTGGCTCGGGGCGCCTTGCAGGTAGAGGAGGATCATCGCCTGGGCAGGGCGGGCGTCGCGCGTCTGTCCGTGGCTCCGGCTGCGTAACAGATCGGGCAAACTCAGCCCCGCCAGCGACACGGCGCCGACCTTCAGCAGCTCGCGCCGCGACGGCCCGCGTCGACCCCCCACGTTCCCCAGGATGGACAGCATGGACTGGCCCTTTCACGACTTCAGGAGGCGCGTCCGGGAAAAAAAGCCTCTTGAGCGGTTTGCCGACCGCGGCGGCGCCCTCAATCGGTTGATTATCCCAGGTAAACCGCGGGCGCCAAGGTTTATTGCGGGCGTCGGACCGGCTACGGGGCGAGGGGCAATTTGGCGATTCGGGTCATGAGGCCCGGGGCGCCGATCTCTTCGGCGGCGCGAGCGAGCGCATCCGTCGCGCCGCGCCAGCGCAGCGCTTCGATGTCGCTGAAAAGTTGCGCGTCCGTACGCAGCGTCGCCAGTTTCTTGAAGAGCAGCGCCAGCTCCACGCGATCGCCGAGGACGTGCGCGGGGAACTGATCGATGGCCCCGTAGCGCGTTATCAACCTGGCCGCCGTTTTGGCCCCGATTTTCGGAATCCCCGGATAACCGTCCGCCGCGTCGCCCACCAGCGCCAGGTAGTCGGGGATATGCGACGGCGCGACACCGAACTTGGCTCGCACGCCGGCGTCGTCGCGAATCTGCCCGCTCTTGCGATCCACCTGCACGACGCGAGCGCCCACCACGCTCTGGGCGAGGTCCTTGTCCGGCGTCCAGATACACACCTTCTCGACGGCGGGGTCCTGCGCCGCGCTATGCGCGGCGGACGCGAGGGCGTCGTCGGCTTCGAGTTCGACCATCGGCCACGTCGCGACGCCCATTGCCACAAGCGCCTCCTCCAGCGCCACGAATTGAGCTAGAAGCGCGGGCTCGATGCCCAGCCCTGTCTTGTAGCCCGGCCAGAGCGCGTTGCGGAACGATTCGATGACGTGATCCGTGGCCACGCCGATGTGCGTCGCGCCTCCTTCGAGCATCTGCACGACCGTTCCCAGGACGCCCGCGACCGCGCCGAAGCGTGTGCCTTTCGTTGCGACACGTTTCAGGCCGTAGTAGTGGCGAAACAACTCGTACGTGCCGTCAACGAGGTGAACAATCATGTCGTGGATCTGACAAGGTCCGTCTACCGTTTTCGCCAGAGGATTTCTTCGCTCAGCCTCAGGCGCTTGACGACGGGGCCGATCTCGCCGAAGAAGCGCTGCGCGTCCCCCGGATAACCGGCCGTCGGCTTGAGCCCGGGGACTTCCTTTTGCCAGAACGCGTTCCATTCCCCCATCAGGGCTTCGCGCGCGTACTTGCTCACCATCGAGGCGAGCGCGACCGTCATCTCGCTCCCATCCCCCTCGACGCGAAAGGTGATGCGCACCGTCCGGCCCAGACCGAGGACCTCGTACGTGCTTTGCCGCTGCGTCTCCTCGCGCGTCACGACCCAGCCGTCGGCGAAGGCGTCTTGCAGGAGGGGCGCGTAGTAGCTGCGGCCGCCATGCTTGTCGACCGTGATATAGACGTCCTCGTCGGGCGCCTGTTCCAGGAGGGCTTGCACGAGCCGGACGAAGCTGAGCGCGAGCACCGCCCCCTTGCTGTCGTGCCGGTCGATGAGCGCATTGACGCGCGGCGTGCACACGATCTCCGAGCGCGGCCGCAGCCACACGACCTCGTGCTGGGCGCATTGCTCCTTCCAGCGTGCGGCACGGGCGGGGAGGGCGTCCGCATCGGCCGCGAGAGGCAGCGGCGTGGCGCCGGTGAACCAGCATTCCTCCTGGAGCTCGGCGTGACAGGCGGGGGAGAGAAGGGGGAGGATCTCCTCCAGGGTGGTCACCTCGGTGTTCAGGGCGAGCAGCGCCGCGATCTCCAGCTCGGCGAGTCCCTTGCCGCCGGCGTAGACTTTCTTGGAGTCGTCGATCAGGACGCGGGAGTCGGCCTGGTGATGGGCGCGGCGAACGAGCCGCCGGAGCGTGCTCCAGAGGTTGGCGCCGAGCAGCGCTTCGGGCACGCGGCAAGCGACGGCGCTCATGACGAACGGGCCAAGGTTGGGGCCGTAGCCCGCTTCGTCGATGCCGATGCGCCAGGGCATTTCCTATCCTCCGTGAAGTCGCATGGCGGTCGCGTCGGCCGTGCCACACCCAGGGGCGGCCAGGCCGTGACCGCACTCTTCTCGCTGTCTAACTACAATGTCGTTCAGGCGAAGTCCATTGCCATTTCAGGGGTTTGCCGATGATGACGGACAATATCTTCAAGAAGATCGCCGACAAGCAGATCCCGGCGAAGATCGCCTACGAGGACGACCGCTGCGTCGCCTTTCACGACATCAATCCGCAGGCGCCCGTCCACGTCCTCATCATCCCGCGCCAGGTCATCGCGACGCATGCCGACATCACCGAGGCCGACCGCGATCTGCTCGGCCACCTGCACGTCGTCGCGGTCAAGCTGGCGAACGATCTCGAGCTGCACGAGGGCTACCGCATCGTCGTCAACTGCAAGGAAGGGGCGGGCCAGACCGTGCCGCATCTGCACCTGCACCTGCTGGGCGGCCGATCCTTCACCTGGCCGCCCGGCTAGAAGATCCGGTCCAGACGAGGAGACGCCGTGGCGAAGAAAGCATTCTGCTATGAGTACCCGCGTCCGGCGGTGACGGTGGACGTCGTCATCGTCACGCGCGAAAAGCGGCCGCGCGTGCTGCTGATCCGGCGCCGGCATGACCCGTTTCAGGGCATGTGGGCGATCCCCGGCGGCTTCGTGGACATGGAAGAAGACCTGGAAACGGCGGCCCGGCGTGAGCTGATGGAGGAGACGGGCGTGCGCGCGGGGAAGATCGAGCAGCTGGCGACGTTCGGCGCTCCGAAGCGCGACCCGCGCGGCCGGACTATCAGCGTCGTTTTCCTCGCTCGCGTGCCGAAGGATACCCAAGCGCAGGCGGGCGACGACGCGGCGGACGCCGCCTGGCAGCCCTTGGATCGCCTGCCCGACTTGGCGTTCGACCACCGGGAGATTCTGCGTCTGGCGCGGCGGCGATTGCGGGCGGGATAGTGGCTGGTGGCTGGTGGCTGGTGGCTGGTGGCTGGTGGCTGGTGGCTGGAGCCGAGTAGTGAAGCGCGATTCGGGCGGTGGAGGCGCGGGCGGTGAGTGTTCTTTTCAAGTCACCAGCCACCAGCAACTGGCCACCAGCCAGCACGAGTTTACTTCGCGGCGCCCGTCAGCTCGTTGACGCGTTTGAGCGCCTCCTGGTAGCGCCGCGCATCGGTCTCGTGCGTGAGCACTTCCCGGTAGAGCTCGATGGCCCGCGTACGCTCGTTGAGCTGCTTGTCGTAGATACGCGCCGCCCGGATGCGCGCCTCCATGT
>JAXMAR010000093.1:0-3678 GCA_046350295.1 Gemmataceae bacterium | reverse complement strand
CTCAGAGTAAAGCTCTTCGGCTCGATGTCGGAGAGGTAGACCGCCTTGCCCATGCCGGCGCGGATGCAGACCAGATCGGCGAAGGGGAACTCGAAGGAGGCGCCCCAGCTGGTCTTGCCGCTCCAGACCGAGCGGTCGCGGACGTAGTCGAGGTTCTGGAAGGCGATGCGGGCTCCCTGCCGCGTAGTCGAGCGAAAGACGACCCCCTTGGTGCGCGGCGGGACGAGCCGGGTCGAGCGGGGCATGATCAAGGCGAGGCGCGAAACGGGGATGGTCACCGTCCGTCCGCCCGTTTCAATCTTGCACTCCTTGCCGATGATGCTCAGGACGTGTCCCTGTACCTCATCGCCGTCGTTGAGGAACACGCGGTCGAGCTTGCGCGGCGTCAGCAGCATGCGGCCGAGGCGACGTTCCAGCAGTTCCTGGCCGGCGGGATAGTCGAGGCAGAGCGCGGCGACATAAGGGAGCGGCACGCGTAAATCGTCCGACTCGACACGCAACGGGAGGGCAGGACGGGCGTGGAGGCGGTTCTCTTTCCATTCGACCGCGCTATCCGGATCGAGCGGCAACCGCTCCGCGCTGGTGAGGATCACAAAGGGGGGGCGTGGGTGTTCGGGCAGAGGCACGTCCTCGCGCCGTAGCTCGATCAGCTCGGTGGCGGGGAAGATCTTGTCGGCCGGACCGGACAGGTGAATCAGGCCGGCGGACGCGAATTGATCGAGGCGCATGCCGCGCACGAGGCTGTCCGGGGTGCTCGCGCGGAACGAAGGAGACTGGGCCTCGGCAGTGGAGCAGACAAGCAGCAGAGCCAGCGTCGCGACGCGGCGGCAAGTGACGTCTTTCATGCGGAAGGCGAGTCAAGGGAATGAGTCACCTGTCAATATACAGAAGGGAGCCGTGAGAAGCCAATGCTTGGCGACGGAAGACGTGGCCGGGGTCGCGGAGGAACCCGGTTGAGAACGAGGACTTGAGAGGCGCCGGACGAGCGGCGCCGATTTCAAAACGGATTCGTCTCACGCTTTTTGGAGGCGCGATGACCATAAGGCCTTGAGGGGGCATGAGTTAATTCGTCCCATCTCACGACCCCCTCACACCAGCCTCGTTTTGAAACCGTCCAGGGCCGCCATCAGCCCGCGACGGCCATGCGGCGGGCCTTGCGCGTCGAAGCGCGGGGGGCGGGCAAATCGTGGGCGTCGATCAAGGCGCGGAAGACCTGGATATCGAGCCCGGAGGCGGAAGCGGTGGCGGGTTGCCACTGGATGCCGAGGGCGAACCAGTCGCGCGGCGCGTTCCATTCGATGGATTCGATGACTCCATCGAGGGCGACGCCGCCGATGCGGAAGCCGGGGGCGACACGCTGCACCGCTTCGCGGTGCTCGCTGTTGACGACGATCTCGCCTTCGCCATAGACATGCGCGAGGAGCGTTTGCGATTGCACGTTGATGGCGTGACGCAGGCCCGGCTCGGGCGGATGGCGGTGTTGCAACGCCTCGGGCAACTCCTTCGGCAGATTGGCGTAATTCAGGCCACCGCAGGCTGCGTTGAGGGCGAGCATGCCTTGATCGACGCCGAGGACGGGGAATTTGTTTTCGCGACACCACAGGCAGAGGGACTCCAGATCGCCGCGTTGCGTCTGCCCGGTGAAGCCGCAGACGACGACACCGCGCATGTCCTCGAGCAGTTCCGACCAGGAGGCGTCCCCCTCCGCGGGGTCGAGAAAGACGGGCTCGGCGCCGGAAGCCTCGATGGTGGCTTGATAGCCAACGTTCCACAGGCCGATGCCCTTGCCTTCGAGGGAGACCTCGGAACCGTAGATGGCGAGGCGGATAGCGGGCTTGGAAACGACGTTGAACATGGAGGAACTCCTTTCCTCTGAGAAGGGAAGCCAAATCCATTGGCTTGGGAGAGATTCTCAGCTGGAGAGGGATTCTAAGCAGCTGCACAGCTGATTTCAAATGAAAAATGAAAAAAAATGGTCGAGTCGGCAAGGGCGAGTCGCCTTTACCTTTCCGCGGCGACAGGCGATGATACACAGAGGAGGCGAACCATGGTCGTTCTTGGCGTAATTCACGGCAAGCGAATCGAGTTGGAAAGCGACGCAGGATTCCCGGAAGGGCAACGGGTCCGCGTTCTCGTCCTGCCCGCCCTGGACATCCCTGCGGATGCGCGACGCGAAGCGATCCTACGCAGTGCCGGGGCTTGGTCGGAGGACGGAAGGGAGTTGGACGCATACTTGGAATGGAACCGGACGCAGCGGAAGGAATCCAGGCGATCAATCGAATGAGCTTCTTGCTCGATACCGACATCTGCTCAGCTCATTTCAAGGGAAACCGCTTGGTTACGGCGCGGTTCTTGCAATATACCGGCCAGCTCTATCTCTCCACGATCGTTTGCGGCGAGTTGTATACCTGGGTGGCGCGTAAAGCGGCTCCGCTTTCCCGCCTTCAGTCGTTCAACGATCTCTTGATCGAGGCACATGTCCTCGACATCGACCAGTCGGTGGCCACCAAATTCGGGCAAGTGCGAGCGGGACTGTTTGACCATGGCTTGAACGTTTCCGAAATGGACCTGTTGATCGCGGCAACAGCCCTCGTCCACGATCTGACGCTTGTCACACACAACATCGCCGACTATGTGAAAGTGCCAGGGCTACGTCTCGTCGATTGGTTGGTTCCCTGACGCATCAGGGCGGCCCTGGGGCCGCGTCGTACGGAACCGGCGTCCCCAATCGTACCGCGCCGACCAGCGACGCGGGTTCCCAATGCGTCACCGGCCGGACCGCCGGCGGCGTTTTCCCCGTCGGCCGCCACAGCGCGGGCGCGGCTTCGGGCGTCTTCGCGGGTGGGGGCACGAGCGCCGGCGGTGGGCCCAGTTCCGGCCCTGGCAGAAATGGTCCCTCCGGGGGTAGTGGCGCCACCGGCTCACGCACGGATTTCCCCGGGACCGGCCGCACGCGGATGTCCTTGTCCGCCTCGAAGACGCGCTCGTCCGGCAGGATCAGGCGTGCGATGACGCGCAAGTTCTCCGTTCGTGGAAAGACGCGCCAGGGCAGGCGCAGAGAATAGCCGCTGCTCAGGAGGGCTTCGCGATAGCTCTGCCGCAGCTGCTCCGGGTTCAACTCCCAGCTGTCGAGCGGGCATTTGAGCCCGTGCGCGTCGATCTCCAGCACGATGACCACGAGCCGGCCGCCCGGAACCTTGATAATGTGATCGTCCGCGTCGCGCGGTTCGACGAAGACCGCCAGCGCCTCGTCCCCCGGCATGCCGTCATCGTCGATGCCGCCGGTGCTGCGGCCCAGGCTGATGCGGCGTAAGCCGAACGTCGAAGCGGCTTCGGGCGGGACGGGGACCCCCTTGCGCAGGACGTCGACTTCGCGGCGCAGGGCGTCGCCGCGCCACTCGGCCTTGCCCAGTTCGCTGACCAGCTCGCGGAGCTGGGCGTCACGTGCCCGCAATTCGCTTTCGAGGAGTTCCTGGCGCGTGTGGTTGCCGCAGCCGGAGAGGGGAGGGGCCGCGAGGGCGCAAAGGAGCAAGAATGAAAGATGGCGGCGTGCCGGCATGAGTCTCATCCTTGACCCGTCAGGGCGCCTTCCCCCGTTCGTGGGAGGCGTCCGCCCCGGTTCTGCGAACCGGGGCTAAGAGGCTGTTTCAAAACGGGGACGCGACTCTTTGTGTTTTG
>JAXMAR010000092.1:0-4166 GCA_046350295.1 Gemmataceae bacterium | reverse complement strand
GCAGCGTCGAGCATGGCGTAGATGGCGTCCTGCGGAGTGAGGCCGCGGGGGGCGGCGGCTTGGGGAAGCTTGCGCGATAGCGACAGGCCGAGCGCGGCGGCAAGAACGAGCACGGTGACGATTTGAGCCTTGCGCTGCTTGGTCACTTCTTGTCCCCCGGCGCGGGATCAGCCTTGCGAATGATGGTGAGGTCGAGATTGCCGTTGCGGTCCACGATCAGCTTCTTGATGCGGGGCAGGATCTGCTCCATGGTTTCCATGTAGAGCCGGCGTCCGTTGACTTCGGAGGCTTTGGCGTACTCGGCGGCGACCTGCTCGAAGCGGGCGGCGTCGCCCTGAGCCTCATTGATCTTGCGCTGCTTGTAGGCGGCGGCGGATTCGATCATCTGCTGGGCCTGGCCGCGGGCCTTGGGTACGAGGTCGTTGGCGTAGCCCTGGGCTTCGTTGACGATACGGGAGGAATCGGCGCGGGCGCTGGCGACATCGCGGAAGGCGTCGGCGGCTTCGGGGGGCGGGGCAGCCTGCTCAATGCTGACGGAGGCGAGCAGAACTCCGGAGCGATAGCCGTTGAGGGCCTTTTGGGCTTCGGCGCGCACTTCTTCCTGGATGGCTGCTTTTTCGGTGGTGAGGACGGCATCGACGCCGCGGGTGGCGATGCGGCGGGCGAGTTCAGCTTCGACGGCAGCGCCGACGACTTTGCCGACGTCCTCGGATTGGAACAGGTAGTCGGCGGGGACGCTGACGGAATACTGGACGACCGTGCGCATGTGGATGATGTTCTGGTCGCCGGTGAGGAACTGGGAGATGAGGGGCTGGGCGCGGCCGGTGACAGCGTCCTCAGGCGCGCCGCCGATGACGAGGCGCTGGAGCTGCTGCACCTTGAGGCGTGTGACGCGGTCGATGGGCCAGGGCAGCGCGGCGTGGATGCCGGGCGTGACGCGGGGTTCGACGACGGCGCCGAAGCGCGTGACGACGGCTTGCTGATCGGCCGGCACAATGTAGACGCCGGTGAGCAGCCACAGGGCGAGCAGGCCCCACCAGAGGCGTTTGCGGAGGACGGGATTTTCGAGCGGCGGCGTGACGCGGGTGAGCAGGCCGCGCTCGACGGTTTCGAGCAGGCTCACTGGGCGCCTTCCCCGCGCATGAGCACGCGCAGCAATTCGGAATCGGTGCTGAGGATGGCGGTGGTCTTGTCGTCGAGGACCTTTTTATAGGCTTCGAGGGTGCGCAGGAGCTTGTAGAAGCGCGGATTTCGCGAATAGGCCTGGCTGTAGACGCGTGTGGATTCGGCGTCGCCTTCGCCGCGGGTCTTCTCGGCGTCCTTATAGGCGAGCGAGACGATTTCCTCCTTCTGGCGGTCGGCGTCGGCGCGGATACGGAGGGCCTGTTCTTCGCCTTCGGCGCGGTACTGGCGGGCGATGCGCTCGCGTTCGGCGCGCATGCGGGCGTAGACGCTCTGCTTGTTCTGGTCGGGCAAGTTGATGCGCTTGATGCGGACATCGACCACCTGGAGGCCGTACTTGGTGAGGGCGGCGCGATCGGTTTCGGTGGAAAGCTGGGCGAGGATGTCTTTGGCCTTGACGGCGTCGAGGTTGGTGGAGATGAGGGAGTCGAGATCGTGGGAGCCGAGCGCGGCGGAGAGTCCGGACCAGATGATGTCGTGGAGGCGCATTTCGGCGGCAATGGGATCGCCGACGGCTTCGACGAAGCGCTGGGGCTCCTGGATTTTCCAGGCGACGTAGCTTTCGATGACGAGGTTCTTCTTGTCGCGGGTGAGGAATTCGCTGGGGCGTGGATTGTAGATGCGGAGGCGCTTGTCGAAGTAGGTGGCGTTCTGGAAGAACCACTTCATGTGGAGGCCGGCGGTGGTGACGGTGTAGACGGGGCGGCCGAATTGGGTGACGAGGACGAATTCGGTCTCGCGTACGGAGAAGAAGGTCAGCCAGAGGAAAAGCAGCGCGCCGAGAGCGATGGCGGCGATGCGCGTCTTGCGCTGGCGGTCGAATTCGCGGAATTCGGCGATGAAGCTCATTCTTCCTCCCTGGGCGGGCGTGCTTGGGGCAGCAGGGGTGCGGCTCCGGGTGAACCGATTTCGACGCCGTCTTCCAGCAATAGCAGATGGCGGCGACCTTTGTTCGAGTCGACGATCATTTTGCGCTTTCCGGGCAGCACCTGTTCCATGGCCTCCAGATAAAGGCGCGTCTCGGTGGTGCCTGGGGAGGCGCGGAACGCGGTTTCGGCCTGTGTGAAGCGGCTGGCGTCGCCTTCGGCGCGATTGCGGCGGCCGAGGGAATAGCCGCGGGCGTTGAGGAGGTCGGCCTGGCCGCGGCCCCGCGCGAGCGCCACCTGTTCGTTGCGGTAGCCTTCGGCCTCATTGATGAGGCGATTCTTTTCCTCATAGGCGCCGGAGACTCCGCGGAACGCATCGACCACTTCCACCGAAGGATGGACGTCGAGGAGTTTGACCTGCGCGACTTCGACGCCGGAGCTGTAACGATCGAGCCGTTCCTGCATTTCCTTGCGGACGCGTTCTTCCATGGAGCGGCGGCCCTGGGTGAGGGCGTCATCGAGGGCGGTGGTAGTGACAACGGAGTGGAGGGCCGATTCGCCGGCGACGCGGACGGTGGTTTCGCCGTCGGCGAGCGAGAAGAGGTAATCGTCGGGGCGCGACAGACGGTAGTGGACGCTGGCGGTGACTTCGATCATGTTTTGATCGCCGGTGAGGACCATGGACTCTTCGGGTTTGCGCTGGAAGCGGCCGGCGCGGTGCTGGGCGCTCCATTCATAGGCGGCGGGTTCGGTTTCGGTGGTGCCGCCGGCGGAACGGTAGCCGATTTCGAGGGAACGGACGCGGCGGGCTTCGAGGCGGGTGAGTTTTTCAATGGGCCAGGGGAGCTTGTAGTGGAGGCCGGGCTCGCTCCAGGGCGTGATCTTCTTTCCGAAGCGTTCGATGACGCCCACCTGGTCGGCGCTAACGATGTAGAAGCCGTTCAGGATCCAAAGCGCGCCGAGGGCATAGGCGAGGGGACGGCGCCACTGCCAGATGCGATCGAAGGGGATGGAGGTGAAGCGGGGCCAGCGGAGCCAGCGCGAGAAACGGGACGGGCCGGCGGATTCCACGCGCAGCAGGCGCAGGGAATTCATCATCACGCAGAAGGAGGAGATCTGGTGGGTGAAGGCGGCGCCGAGGGGCCCCAGGATGCCGAAGGCGCAGGCGAGAACGGCGGCGGTGTTGACGATGCCGGCGAAGAAGACGATGTTCTGCCAGGCAGTGGTCATGGCGGCGCGGGCGACTTCGAAGAGCTTGGGCAGCTTGTCGAGAGACTGGCCCATGTAGACGACGTCGGCGGCTTCTGCGGTGATATCGCTGGCTCCGTGGACGGCGATGCCGACGTGGGCGGCGGCGAGGGCGGGAGCGTCGTTGATGCCGTCGCCGGCCATGGCGACGTGGCGGCCCTGGGCGGCGAGGCCGCGGATGCGATCGAGCTTGTGTTCGGGGAGCAGGTCGGCTTCGACATGAGGCACGCCGACTTCGCGGGCGATGGCGTCGGCGGCGCGCTTGCGGTCGCCGGTGAGCATGACGACGTGGTCGACGCCGAGTTCCTTCAAGCCGGCGATGGCTTCGCGGCTGCCTTCGCGGATGCGGTCGCGCAGGAGAATGCCGCCGAGCAGCGTATCGTCTTCGGCGATGAGGACGGCGGTGGCGCCGAGGCGATCGGCTTCTTCGACGACGGACGAGGTGTTGCGGACACCCTGGTCGGAGAGGAAAGCGGCGGAGCCGGCCCGGAGCGCGCGGCCCTGGTAACGGCATTCGGCGCCGCGGCCGGGAAGCACGCGGGCATCGTCGACGGCGGGAACGTTGAGGCGGCGCGTGCGGGCTTCGTCTGTGATCACGCGGGCGAGTACGTGGTCGGATCCGCGTTCGGCGGCGGCGGCGAGGGCCAGCACCTCATTTTCCGGCCGGCCGATGGCGACGACGCGAACGATTTCGAAGCGGCCTTCGGTGAGGGTGCCGGTCTTGTCGAAGACAACGGCGTCGATTTTGGCGGCGCGCTGCAGCACGGTGCCGCCGCGCACGAGGATGCCGCGGCGAGCCAATCCACCGATGGCGGCGACCATGGCGGTGGGGGTGGCGAGGATGAGAGCGCAGGGGCAGGCGACGAGCAG
>JAXMAR010000091.1:0-5310 GCA_046350295.1 Gemmataceae bacterium | reverse complement strand
ACTCGTCCTCGCCGAAAATGCCCGCCAAGCCCTCCAGTTTGCGACCAGCGGAAATGTCGATGCCGCCATCACCTCCTGGTCCCTCGTCGCCCGCCAGCAGGGCGTTGCCGTGCCGGAATCCCTGCACGCTCCCATTGAACAGGCCTGCGGCATCGTCGCCTCCACCCGCCAACTTGACGCCGCCCGCGCCTACCTCGACTTTCTCAAAGGTCCCGAAGGCGCTAAGATTCTGGAACGGCATGGGCTGCGGCCCGTGACTGGAAAAACCAAATGAGATTCACCGCTTTCTACCTCGCAGCCGGCGCACTTCTCTCCGCCGCCGATCCTGCCGTCTTCACCAGCAAATTCTCGCGCACCGATTTCGACCTCGCCGCCGACCCCGCTTCCCCACAATGGAAGCGAGCCCCGCGCGTCGTCACCACCACCGGCCGCTTCGCCGAATCCCAGCCCGAAGCACGCACCGAAATTCGCAGCCGCTGGACCGGCAAATACCTCTACTTCCTCTTCATCTCGAAATACCAATCTCTCTATCTCAAGCCCAACCCGAGCACCACCCAGGAGACCCACGGGCTCTGGGACTACGACGTCGTCGAAGTCTTCATCGGGCACGATCTCAACAACATCAACCTATATAAGGAATTCGAAGTCTCGCCCCAAAACGAATGGGTGGACCTCGATGTCGACCGCTCCCGCCAGGGCAAAGAGGTCGACTGGCTCTGGAACTCCGGCTTTCAGTTCCGCTCCCGCATCGATGCCAACGCCAAAGTCTGGTTCTGCGAAATGCGCATCCCCTGGACTTCCATCGATTCCGGCTCCGCCGCCCCCGGACGTCAATACCGCCTCAATCTCTACCGCATCGAAGGCGGCCCCGATCCTCGTAAATACATCGCCTGGCGGCCCGTCAACTCGCCCTCCTACCATACGCCCGAGGCCTTCGGACGTCTGAGGCTCACTCGCTGATGGACGTAGTCCGCGTCACCCAGGGCCTGCTCGTTGCCGACGTCCTCGATGGCTATCGCCGCGGGCTCTTCCCCATGGGTCCTCCCGGCCGCAAAGAGATCACCTGGCACCGCCCGCCCGTCCGCGCCATCCTCCCCCTCGACGCCCTCCACGTCTCTCGCTCCCTCGCCCGCACCCTGAACAAAGCCGCCTTCCGCGTCAGCTTCGACGAGGATTTCGCCGGCGTCATGCGCGGTTGCGCCGATCGCGACTCCACCTGGATCACCGCCGATGTCTTCCGCGTCTACTCCGAACTCCACCGCACCGGCATCGCACATTCGGTCGAGGTGTGGGTCGATGGCTCGCTCGCCGGCGGACTCTACGGCGTCCACTTGGGCGGCGCCTTCTTCGCCGAATCCAAGTTTCACCGCGTCACCGACATGTCTAAAGTCGCCCTGGTCTCCCTCGCCCGCCGCTTGCGCGACCACGGCTTCGCCCTCCTCGAAGTCCAATACCTCACCGCCCACCTCGCCCAGTTCGGGGTTGTCGAAGTCCCCGACGCCGCCTATCGCCGCATGCTCGAAGCAGCCCTCGCCACAAAACCCGGTCCCCGCTTCTGAAAGCCCCGCGATTTAACGCGGGGGTGCTACGATCACAGTACGCATACTTGCCACATGCGTCAAGAATATGGTAATCTCGATGGGGAATATGGAGATTCTAGAAACCGCCGTTTATCCCGCCGTCACTCCGCAGGAACAGGAGTACGACAAAACCGTCCGCGAGGATATCGAGCTATTCCGCAGCTACGCCAATAAATTCATGGCGGGCGAGATCTCCGATGACGAATTTCGGGCTCAGCGCCTGCGCCGCGGAGTCTACAGCCAGCGCCAGCCCGGCGTCCACATGATCCGGACCAAGGTGCCCGGCGGCACCCTCACCGCCGCCCAGATGCGCCAGATGGCCCGTGTGGCCGACGAATTTGCCGCTGGCAAGGGCCACCTCACCACGCGCCAGAACATGCAGTATCACTTCGTGCCGCTGCCTCGCGTGGCCGATCTGCTGCAAATGCTGGCCGATGCCCGTCTCACCACGCGCGAAGCCTGCTACAACACCGTTCGCAACGTCACCGGCGATTCCATGGCCGGAATCCTGCCCGACGAAGTCTTCGACGTGCGCCCCTATGCGCGCCAGGTTGCCTTCGCCTTCCTGCACAAGGAACTCACCGACAGCCTGCCCCGCAAGTTCAAAATCTCGTTCTCCGGCTCGGCCAAAGACCGCATGGTCGCCGCGATTCATGACGTCGGCTGCGTGGCAGTCACACGCATCGAAAATAATGTGGAGCGCAAGGGCTTCCGCATCTATGTCGGCGGCGGCCTCGGCCCCATGCCTAACGAAGCCGTTCTGCTCGATGAGTTCCTGCCCGTCGAACAGATCGTGCCCCGCATCGAAGCCGTCGTCCGCCTCTTCAATAAGCACGGTAACCGCAACAATCGCAACAAGGCCCGGCTTAAGTTCGTTCTTAAGGAGCGCGGCTGGGATTGGGTGCGCCAGACCATCGAAGCCGAGTACGCCGACATTCAGGCCAACGGCGGCGTCGCCATTCCCGAGGCCGTGCCCGAAGGTTTCGGTGGGTTCGTTTCCTCATCTTTGAAGCTCGGAACCGGCGCCGAATTACCCGTCGTCGGCAAGCCGGCCGACCCGGAATACGACCGGTGGCTCGAAACCAACGTCGCCGAGCAGAAGCAGACCGGCTACGGAGCCGTCACCGTTCTCGTGCCCCAGGGCAACATGACCAGTGACCAGATGCGCGGCTTGGCCAAGCTCGCCGAGGATTCGGGCGACGGCATGCTCCGCGTCACCATCGATCAGAATCTCGTGTTGGCCTACATTCCCCTGGCCAATCTGCCCCGCGTCTACTCCGCCCTCAAAGTGCTCGGTCTGGCCCTGGCCGGCGCCAGCCAGATTGACGACATAGTAACTTGCCCCGGTGCTTACTCCTGCAACCTGGCACTTACTAAGACCATGAACCTCGGCGCCGCTCTTGTCCAGGCCGTCAGCAACCATCCCGACAAGGCCGTCCGCAAGCTCCACATCCATTCCTCGGGATGCCCCAACTCCTGCGGCCAGCACTGGACCGGCGACATCGGCTTCTACGGCAACGCCCGCAAGATCAACGGCAAGGAAGTGCCCTACTATCAGATGCTGCTCGGCGGAGGCACCGACGCCCAGGGCATCATGCGCTACGGCCTCGCCGTGCAGAGCGTCCCGGCGCGCCTGGCGCCCGTCGCCGTCCGCCGCGTCCTCGACCACTTCGTCGCCAACCGCATCGACGGCGAAAGCTTCCGCGACTACGTCCTTCGCCACAAGGTGGATACGTTCAAGAAGCTCACCGCCGATCTCGCCAAGCCCGCCGAGCTGTTCCCCGAGATCTACCAGGATTGGGGCGATGACGAAGCCTTCAGCCTGCAGCTTGGCCGCGGTGAGTGCGCGTCTTAACAGCCTCCGCCCTGATCGCCCGTAACATCGCCCGGCGGATCAACCCGCTCCCGGGCCGCACCAGCAGCCAGTAGGGGCGAAACCGCCAGCGCGCCCCTGTATCCGCGCACTCGACCCGAGTCTCGGTCGTGAGCCGGTGCCGTCCGCCCGCCTCCGGCTCAATCGAGAAGTTCCAGGCCGCCCGCGCCGTCCCCGCCGGCGGCGTCTCGCGAAAGCTCCGCGCGTCGATCCGCCTCAAATGCGGCTTCAGCGACCAGAACGTCCCCGCGAGGCCAATCAGGAGTTCCCGGCCCGGCTGTTCGTCGAGGATCGCAAAGCCGCCCTTTTCGAAGTCCGCCAGTTGCACCCGGGTTGGCGCACGGCGACCCAGCGCCCGCATCCGCAGCAGCAGCCGCACCAGCCCCGAGGCCCCAAAGTCCGTCGTGCGCAGCGCGGCATAGATCTCATCCGCCGCGGCCTCGATGAGAATCGAGTGCCGCTCGTACACATCAAACCGCGGCAGATAGTCGTCGATCAGCACTTACTCTAGCGGCAAGTCGCCCTGGCCGTCCGCCTCGGCAGCTTCCGGCACGACGCAGGCAGCGGCCACCTTATCGCCGTCCTCCATCCGCACCAGTCGCACGCCCTGCGTCGAGCGGCCCGCCTGCCGGATCTCATTCGACTCGATGCGGATGATCTTGCCGTCCTTGGTGATGATCATGATGTCGGAGTCTTCTTTCACCGATAGAACCGAGATCACGGCCCCCACCTTCGGCGTCACCTTCATGTTGATCACGCCCTTGCGGCCGCGCGCCGTCAGCCGGTAGTCGGTCAGCGGAGTCCGCTTGCCGAACCCGGTCTCCGAGATCGAAAGGATCAAGCCTTCCTTCTCCACCACCTCGGCGCCCACGATGTAATCGCCCTCTTCCAGCTCCATGCCGCGCACCCCGCGCGCCGGCCGCCCCATCGGACGCACTTCGTCCTCGTTGAAGCGGATCGCCATGCCCTGCGACGTGCCCAGGAACAGGAAGTTGTCGCCCGTCGAGATCCTGGCCGCGATCAGCTCATCGCCTTCATCCAGCGACACGGCGATGATGCCCTTCGACATCGGATTGTCGAACTCGGTCAGCTCGCACTTCTTGATCACCCCGAGCCGCGTCAACATCACGATGTTGCGATCCGGCACGAACTCCTTCACCGCCAGGAACGCCTTCGGCAGCTCGTCCTGCTGCAGGTTGATGAGGTTCGAGATGTGCTTGCCCTTGCCGGCGGTGCCGGCGTCGGGAATCTCGTAGATCTTCAGCCAATAGACGCGCCCCTTGTTGGTGAAGATCAGCAGGTAGGAGTGCGTCGATGCCACCACCAGGTGTTCGACCACATCCTCGGAGCGCGTGCCCATGCCGATGCGGCCCTTGCCCCCGCGCGACTGGCGCCGGTAGGTGTCGACCGAGGTGCGCTTCAGATAGCCGCCGTGCGTGACCGTAACGACGACGTCTTCCACCTGAATCAGGTCTTCCAGGCGAATCTCGCCCACGTCCTCGACGATCTGCGTGCGGCGCTCGTCGCCGAACTCCTTCTGAACTTCCTTGAGCTCCTTGATGATGAGCTGCTTCAAGACCTTGTCCGAACCCAGGATCTCCAGGTACTCGGAGATGCGCCGCTGGATCTCGGCCAGTTCCTCGGCGATCTTCTGCTGCTCCATGCCGGTGAGGCGCTGAAGCTGCAGTTCGATGATCGCCTGCGCCTGGCGCTCAGTAAACTGGAACCGCGCGATCAGCCCTTCCTTGGCGTCTTTCGGCGTACGCGCCGCGCGGATGATGCGGATGACTTCATCCAGGTGGGCCAGGGCAATCTGGAAGCCGAGCAGGATATGCTCGCGCGCGCGGTCTTTGCGCA
>JAXMAR010000090.1:0-5386 GCA_046350295.1 Gemmataceae bacterium | reverse complement strand
GCCGCTGAAGAGGATCTTGCGCTCGTCGGCCACGTCGTCGCCGTCGGTATCGCGGAGGAAGAGGGTGTGGGGGGCCTGGTGGACGATGACGCCGCCGTTGGCGAAACAGAAGCTGGTCGGGATGCTGAGCTTGTCGGCGAAGACAGTGAACTTGTCCATCTTGCCGTCGCCGTCGGTGTCCTCGCAGATAACGATGCGGTCGTTACCCTTGCCCGCGGGTTGGCGGTTGTTCGGATAGTCGACCGACTCCGCGATCCAGAGCCGGCCGCGCTCGTCCCAGTTCATGCAGATGGGCCGCCTGATCTCGGGATCGCTGGCGACGACGCGGACGTCGAAATCGGCCGGGGTGACCATGTGCTTGATGGACTCGGCGACCGGGATCGGCAGCTGCATCTGCGACAGCTCGCGTTTGTCGCGCTTGCCGGCCGGCGGATAGAAGGGGATCTTGGCGTCGACGTATTTGAAGGGAGGAAGGTCTTTCGGCAGCTCCGTCATTTTCGGGGGCTGGGCGAAAGCCGGCGTGGCGAGAACAATCGACGAAATGACGGCGAGAAATCGCATGGCGACCTCAACGTTTAGCCGCGGTTCAAAGAACCGGGGCGGATAGCGTCCCATCTGCGGTAACGATCGAGTCTCGAGAGCAAGCGCTCAATCCGCAACATCAATCATCCATTCCGTCGGGGCGTTTCTTCCTGCCGTTGCCGCCCGTTTCCGTGGCGCCGTTCGCGCCCTTGTGTTCGGCCTGAGAATCACCCTTCTTGGCGCCGACCAAGACCTCCTCAACGCCTTCGACGCAAATATAGACGCCCGCGAGAGTCTCGGGAGACGGCACACTGAAATCAATCGGTTGGGGTGTGTTCATGATGGCTCCTTTCAATGGGACGCCGTTGCTTGATACACTCTGATTCTGCGCTGTGCAATCAGCTCTTCGTTCAACCACAACTCGAAATCGTACCAGCCTGGCTCCGGAAAGATGATCGAGCGAATCCGGATATTCAGGTTCACCACGGCGAGCGGATGCGGAAAGTCGATCTGGTACGTCTGTCGGTAGATCGCGGCGCCGGTGTCGAGCCGATTGCAGACCAACTCGAGCTTGCCCAGTCCCTTGCCGTTCGTCAAAGCGGCAAAGGCGGAAAAACGCTGCGGCTCGGCGAAATCGAGAACGGCCAAACCGGTGAAGATGCCAATCAAGGACGGCTTGGAAGTGTCCTTGTCGACTGCCACTTGATCGCAAAGGTTCAGCCCGATCGGGACCGGCAATTCGCCTTCAGCAGCCGGAACCATCGCTGGGATCCCCGGTTAGCCATTCTCTCATTGTAGCCTGAGCGAACGCGGCCACCGCCAACATAACGCCGGGGGCGCCAACTCGCCACAACTAAAGCGGAAGGCGCCTTGCTCGCCGAACTAAGCATCATGCTGCGCTTGCCGCAGCCAAGTCGCGCTTCCACGCGAGATCGACCAGCCGCTCCGCGATGACAAACAACGCCAACGAGAGGATAACGCCGGACAGGCCGAGTCGCCACAGCCAAGTGGCGGCGCCGATGGCATGCGAAGAGGCGAAGCCGAAGCAGGCGAGTCGCGCCGAAAAGCGCGGCAAGACAAGGATGCCGAGAGCGACGCTGACGAGCCAGAGCACGCCGAGACCGAGGAAGGCGAACGGATGCCAGGTGAGGAGCGGCCGGGCAAGCGGGTTGAGTTCTTCAGCGAGGCGGTAGTCGCCGGCCCAGTACTCGGACGGCTGGCCGAGTAGGGTCAGGGCGATATCGAGACCGCCGAGGGCGATGGGTGGCAGACAGAGCCAGAGGCGTTGCGTCATGACAAGTTTCCGCGCGTCATCGTAACATAAAGGCGAGCCGGGCGGCGTAGAGCCCCGAGAAGGGAACGCGTCAGTTTCCGTCTCCACCTCCGGGGGGCTCACGCCACCCGGCTCGCCCTCGTCCAGGAGAAAAGATGTCCGCCCTCCTCCTCGCTCTCGACAGCGTCGGCATCGACCCCGCCGGCCATCAGCGGCCCGAATCGGTTTTCGCCGAGAGCCGCTTCCTGTTCCCGCGATCGCGGGGGCGCTTGTCCTCGAGGTTCAGGCGGCGGAACGCTCAGCATCCTCGTGCCGACGGAAGTCGTCGGCGCCGACAACAGGCGCCATCGAGTACGCCATCACCTATGCGTCGATCTTCTCCGGCCAAAGCGGCCGCCGAGCAACACGGCCTGATGCGCGGCCTCGGTCTCAAGGAGAAACTGCTCAAGGACCTGATCGCACAGGACAATCTCTTCCGCCATTCCAGAAGCCGTGCCTCGCCAACGCGATCTTTCCCGCCCACTTGCCGTTCTTCGGCGGCTCCTTTGTCGAGGACCTCGTGCCGCGCTCGAGCGGCAGGTGGTCGAGAAACCTGCGCTCACCGTGGACAGCCGGTACGCTTCAGGGCCGGCCAGAACTGGCTTCGCGGGCTCTTCACATTAGCGGAGATCAACCAGAACATTTTCGTCCACGCGGCGCGTAGAGCAGGGATGCGGCTGCGGACCTGGGGCGATGCGCGACGGCTCGGCATCTTTCGAACACAATGACGAACGAGTTGGAGGGAGACTTCAACGTCAATGTGTTTGGACAAGCGCGCCGCTGCCACGGCTCACGCCCACAATCGCGGGCGAGATGCTTGCGGGCATCACCCGGGGACACGATTTCACGTTTCTGCAATGCCAAGATCCCCGATCTCGTCAGCCACACAGGGCGATTGGAACTGGCGCGACATCTGTTCGCCGTGATCGAGCATTTGTCGAAACGCTGCTGGGCCTCTTGCCTGTGGAAACGGTCCTGATCATCACCAGCGACCACGGCCACCTCGAACAACTCGCCTCGTCACGCTCATCCCAAACGGCGGTCCCGACCTGGTATTTTGGCCCGAACGCCGAGCGCGCGCGGCTCGCGCATCTCGACGGCCGGAGGTGTTTTTTCACGTCCCGACAGGCGCTCGATTCGCAGTTGAGTGCGGCGGCTCGGCCTCGCGTCGGGCAAGTCAACCCGGCGCCAGGCATCCGCTTTCGTTAACAGCTGCTCCGCCTGCCGCCCGTCGCAAAAGACGGCGATCCATTCGGCCAGGCGACTCCCGAGAAGGCGACAGGCCGCTTGCGTATCGTCGCCGCGCGGCCTCGCGGGCGGTGATCGCGCCGTAGTGGGCCGTGGTCAGCTTGCCCGCGTAGTCGCTCACCCCGAAGACCAGGAAGCCGAAGTTGATCAGCACGGTGAGCAAGGACTGGCACGCCAGCTCGGCGCCGCCGCCCCAGCCGCCGGACGACGAAAACGCGCAGCCGATCTTGCCGTCCACCTTCATCCAATGGGGCGCCATCGTCTCGTCCCAGAACCGCTTCATCTTCCAGGACAGCAAGCCCATGTTGGTCGGGCTGCCGAGCGCCAACCCATCGCACCAGAGGACGTCGTCCGCGGTCGCCTCGTCGATCTTGCGCAGACGGACCTCGACCGCGGGAATCTTGCCGGCCCCCTCGGCGACCAGCGCCGCCATCTTCTTCGTGTTCCCGCTCGCCGAATCGTAAAGCACGAGCACTTTGCCCATGGTGTTCTCCGCACGCGTCCTTTGGCCCTTTGAAGTAGCCGTTGTACGCGCCGGCGGTTTCGGGATAAGATCATTTGCTTTCGCTCAAACGTCCATAAGAATGAGAGGTGTCCTCTTCTCATGTCCCAGAGCCGGTTCGTGGACCGCTCCTTCCTCTTTCCTGTCGCCAGCCTCGGCGCCCATGCCCTGGTCTTCCAGCGCGCACGCCGTTGGCGCCGAGCTATCCAACCCAGGCCGCGTCGGTTGGCGAAAATTGCACCAGCTCGTCCGGCTTGAACCAGAGGGCGATCTCGACGGCGGCGTTTTCCGGGCTGTCGCTACCGTGCACGAGGTTGTTTTGCACGCTCAAGGCGTAGTCGCCGCGGATGGTGGCGGGCGGCGCCTTCGTGCCGTCGGTGGCGCCCATCAGCGTCCGCGCCACGACGACCGCCTCGCGCCCTTCCAGGACGATGGCGACCGTCGGGCCGCTCGTGAGGAACGACAGGAGCGAATCGTAGAACGGTTTGCCCTTGTGGACCGCGTAATGCTTCTCGGCCAGATCGCGGCTCGCCTGGACGAGCTTGAGGCCGACGAGCCGCAGCCCTTTTTGCTCGAAGCGGCCAAGAATGGCGCCGACGAGGCGGCGCTGGACGCCGTCCGGTTTGATGAGGATCAAGGTACGCTGCATGAGATGGCCTCGCGCGAACATTGAGTTGCTAAGTTTATACAAAGACCGGCGGCGTACGTCACGCGCCTTCGCGACCTTGTGCCACGGGAAACTGCCATGCGACGCTTCTTTTCCTTGTGCCTTCTCGCCCTCTCGACCGGCCCCCTCTTCGCCCAAGAATGGCGTGCCACGACGGTCGAGTTGATCGAGAAGGAGAAGCCGGGCTACGGCAAACTGTGCGGCGTGGCCGTCGATCACACGAGCGGCGCCGTCTTTGTCAATCTGAGCGACAAGGGCCTCTACCGCTCCGACGACCAGGGCAAGAGCTGGCACAAGCTCGGCGCCCTCAAAGGCCGCACCGAATGGCCCGGCTGCCTCATGCTCGACCCGGTCAAGACGAGCAAGCGCATCGTCACGGCGCTGGTCTACGGCGCCCCGATCTCCGTCAGCACCGATGGCGGCGAAACCTTCAAGCCGCTCAGTCCGAAGTCGAGCCACGTCGATTGGTGCGCCGTCGACTGGAACGGCGACATGAAGTTCATTCTCACCCTGAAGCACGAATCGGGCGACCTGCTCATCGCCTCGCGCGACGGTGGCAAGACCTTCGAAGATATCGGCAAAGGCTATGGCCCGGCGTGGATCTTCGACGACAAGACGGCCGTCGTCGCCCAGGCGAAGTCCAAGACCAATCCCAAGCCCGCCATCCTGCGCACGACCGACGGGGCCAAGACGTTCGAGCCGGTCGCGACCTACGCCGCCAAGGCGCTGCCGCGCTGGCGCGACGGGATCCTCTACTGGGTCGTCGAAGGCGCCCTGATCGCGACGAAAGACGAGGGCAAGACCTGGCAAAAGCTCGCCGACCTCAAGGACGGCCGCTTCGGCCCCATCTTCGGCAAGAGCGAGCGGCAGATGTTCGTGCTCACCGGCGCCGGCATCGTGGAAAGCACGGACGGCGGCAAGTCGTGGACCAAGCCGATCGCCGTGCCCAGGGAACTGAAGGGAGTCAGCCCGTTGACGTGGATGGAGTACGATCCGGTGCACGACGTGCTTTACGCGATGAAAATGACGTCGGAGCTATACAAGCTGGAGCGGCGCTAAGAGACCGTTTCAGGTGTAGCCGCAGGCTTTAGCCTGCGGCCGCCGCAGCCTGAAGGCTGCGGCTACGAGTTGTGCA
>JAXMAR010000089.1:0-5971 GCA_046350295.1 Gemmataceae bacterium | reverse complement strand
CAACGCGTGGGCGAAGTACCCCAACTGGCAGAACGACGACAAGGTCCCCGCTTACGTCGCGCGGCGCACGCGCGTGCCACGCTTCGTTGCCCGGGTGCCCGCCGGCGCCGGGTCGCGAGCGCGCCGCGTCGTTCTCGAGGGCGGCTCGATCGACGTCAACGGCGCGGGCGTCGTGATGACGACGGAAGAATGCCTCCTGTCCCCCGTGCAGGCGCGCAACCCGGGGCTCGGGCGCGAGGTGGTCGAGCGCGCGCTCGGGGAGTTCCTGGGCGTCGAGCGCGTGCTCTGGCTCGGGCAGGGCATCGCCGGCGACGACACCCACGGCCACATCGACGACACCGCGCGCTTCGTCGGCCCGCGCACGATCGTCGCCTGCGTGGAGCCCGACCGATCCGATCCCAACCACGCGCCGCTCGCCGACAACCTGGCGCGGATCGCGGCGGCGCGCGACCTCGCCGGCCGGCCGTACGACCTGCTCGAGCTGCCGATGCCCAGGCCGGTCGTCTTCGACGGGCAGCGCCTTCCGGCGAGCTACGCGAATTTCTATATCGCGAACGCGGGCGTCCTGGTGCCGGTCTTCAACGATCCGAACGACGTGCGCGCCCTGCGTCTCCTCGAGTCGTGTTTCACCGACCGGCCGATCATCCCGGTCTACTGCCGCGACCTCGTCTGGGGACTCGGCACGCTGCACTGCATGACGCAGCAGCAGCCGAAGGGGGGAAACAAGGGCTAGCGACACCGAGGTTCATCGCGGTAAGATATCGGAAGGAGTCGCTATGAGCGCAGACACCGTTCGCATCGTGGACAATGGCCGTGGACCGCAGCTTTCCACCAGCAGGATTACCGTGCAGGATCTTCTTCCTTTCTACAGGGACGGGAGTTGCAACGATGAGATTCGCCGCTGGCTGCCGACGCTGGGGGATGAAGAGATCGCGGTGTTGAAGGACTACCTCCGGGACCATTATGAAGAGGTCCTCCGGGCCGAAGCGGACATCAAGGCGTATCACGATCGCATGAAGGTGGCCCAGCCGTCTTGGACCCATGCGAGCGAGGCGCTGTCGATTGAAGAACGACAGGCACGCCTCAGAAAAGCGCTCGTAGAGCGAGGCTATCTCCCCATCAACGTCTCGAGAATGTACATCTCCAGCCCCTCGTAGTCGCGCTCGGCCCGGAACGCTTCCACCTTCGCCGTGTCGACGTTGCGCGCTACCTGGACCAGGCGCTCGAACATCGTCTTGCTGTTGGCGAGGTGCTTGGTCTGGTCGGCGGCCTTGGTGGTGCGCATGGCCTTGACGTCGAGGCCGATGCAGCCGTTGTAGGCGCCGCGTTCCAGCACCCAGACGGTGTTGAACGCTCGCCTGAGGTCGACCGAGCCGAACGTCTTGTCCTGGTCGTACTTGAGGCCGTTCTGGTCGTTGAGGTGGACGCTCCAGAGCTTGTTGTGCCAGAGGGTGTAGGCCATGTCGTCGGAGGGGTCGAGACCGGCGAGAATCGAGTGGGCGGATTCGATGAGGACGCCGGAGCGGTTCGGGTCGATGGTGCGGTAGCAGAGGGCGAGGAAGTGGCCGGGGGTCGGCAGGTAAGCCTGGTCCATCGGCTCGTTGGGCTTCATCTCGCCGAGGATGCGGATGTCCGGGTCGTGTTCGAGGAGGGCGTTGACGGCGTCGAGGATGCGCTGGGAAGACGCGATGGGGTCCTTGGCCTCGCGGATGTAGGTTCCCTCGCGGGCCAGCCAGAGGACGATGTCCTTGCAGTCCATGGCGCGGGCGATGTCGACGGCCCGCTTGGAACGCTCGATGGCGTATTTGCGCTCGGCGGCGCTGTTGGAGGTGTACGCGCCGTCGATGGTCTTGGGATGCTCCCAGAGACGCGGGGCGATGAACTCGCAGAAGAGTCCCTCCCCTTCGAGCATCTTTTTCACCTTGGCGACGCCTTTCATGGTCGCCGCGTGATCGAGGTCGGCCTCGACGACGTCGTCGTCATGGAACTGAACGCCGTCAAAGCCGAGCTTCTTGTACTCGCGGATCTTGGCGGCGAAGGGGACCTCCTTGCGGACGGGGGGGCCGAAGGGGTCGGCGCCCATGCTGATGTTCCAGGGGCCGAAGGTGAAGCGATATTTTCCCTGTTTTTTTTGCGGCGTCATTAAAGTTGTCTCCCTGAAGGGCCGATATTGATGGTTGTCCCTTGACCGGGACCATCGGTTATCATGAACAGAGGTCAACGTGGAGCGGATCGGGATTCACTGTGAGAGCTGCGCGCGGGTCTGGTTGGTGGTGGGACAACTTTCCATCTACGAACAGCAGTCGCTGGAAACAAGGCCTTGCCCGCAGTGCGGGGCGTACACGCTGACGTGCGAGCAAAAGCCGGAGCAGAAGCCGCGACGCCGGACGGCGGCGTGAGATCGGAACTCTGGCGAGTTCCGCTACGAGCGATCAAACCGGAAGAGGGGACGCAGGCGTCGCGGCGCGACGCCTGCCCCTCTTCCTTGGGTTTCATGAAGGGACAGGACCTTTTGCCAAGAGGTCCTGTCCCTTTTTGCGTTGAACAGCCAGGCGCCCCGGAAAATAGGCGGATTTGGCGTGAAATTTCCGTTAGTCTCCAACAACGGCTCTTGCGATGGGCCACCTCCTCAACGTAAAAGGAAGAGTGGGCAAGTCGGCGCCAGGGCGAACCGGGCTGTCCGGTGGAGGTCTTTCGCGCGTTTTTTCGCGCATTTGTAACGAGAAACGCTCACGGACGCCTGGTTTTCACCGCGCCCTTCGGACTTTCGCCCGACTCTGCTTGAGCGGAAAACTATCGAACCGTCGGCGGAATAACCGATTTAGTCAGCAGGACCCGGCCTTCGGGCCGAATTTGCGCGGGCAGCGATTAAGGAAGCCGTTCAAGGAAGCCGTTCAAGGAAGCCATGCGAACGATGCAGCGGATAGCCCCTCGTTGGCCCGGCTTAGGAATCGGCGGTCGTCGCACGACGGCCCTGTTGCTCGCCGTTTGCCTGTGCGGCACGGCGGCGGCGCAAGACGACCTGCGTGCCCGCCTCGGCGCTCCCGCCGATCCGCCGCCGGTCGCGCCTCCGGTTATCGCCCCCGCTCTCGGCCCGGGCGAGGGACCCAAGGCGAAGACCGAGGAAACGCCTAGGGCGGGCGCCGCGGAGGCGTCCGCAGGCATCTCGCTTGATGAGGCCATCCGCCTGACGCTCAGCGCCGACCCGAAGATCCGCGCCGGGTTCGAGGCGGTCAATCAGGCCAACGCCGATTTGCGGACGTCGGCGTTGATCCCGAACCCGACGCTTATCACCGACGGTATCTTTCTGCCGCTGCGCCGCATCACCCCCGACAGGCCGGGCGGACCACCCCAAATGGACGTTCAGCTGGCCTACCCCATCGATTGGTTCGTTTTCGGCAAGCGCGTCGCCGCCATCACGAGCGCCGGCCGGTTGGTGCGACAATCGCAGTCCGATTACGCCGAGTTGATCCGCCAGCGCGTCACCGCGACGACGCTCGCCTATTACGACGTGCTCGAGACCAGGGCGCTGGTCGAGTTGGCGCGCGCGGATGTCGAGAACCTGACCAGGCTCGAAGCCGCCATTAAAAAGGTTGTGCCTATCGGCCGCACCATGGTCGAGCTGAACCGCGTGCGGCTGGATCTGCTCAAGAGTCAGACGGCGTTGCGCGACGCCACCTCCGCGCATACTATCGCCAAGGCGAAGTTGCGCGCCCTGTTCGGCCGGGCCGACTTCGATCCCGCCTTCGACGTTTCCGGCTCGCTCAACGATCCGGCCAAGCTCGGACCTCTGCCGCTGGCCGAGGCGTATGCTCTGGCGCAGGAGAACCGGCCGGACATCCAGTCGCTGCGCTGGCAAGTGGAGAAGGCGCGGGCGGATGTAACCGTCGAGAACCGCAAGGCCTATCCGGTGGTGACACCGCAGTTCGGGTGGGAACACCAATTCCAGCAACCGATCGGCTCCCCCGACGCCGATACGTGGACCGTTACGCTCACCACGACGCTGCCGATCTTCGACCGCAACCAGGGCAACCGCTGGAAGGCGGCATCGATCCTGGCGCAGACAAATCTGAATCTACAGACGGCGCTGGTCGATCTCCGCGCGGAGATCGAGCAGGTCAGCCAGGAGATGCGCACGGCCCTCGAGACGACCCAGGCCGTGGAGACCGATCAGTTGAAGGCTGCCAAGCAGGTGCTTGACGCGATCACCAAGGGTTACACGGAGGCCAAGGGACTCTCCCTCCTCGACGTGCTGGATGCACAGCGGAACTATCGCGACACCTATCGACTTTACATCAACAGCCGCGCGAACTACTGGCGGGCCCTCTACCGCTTCAGCTCCGCCATCGGCACGAAGGTTGGCCCCCATGACGAAGCCCCTCGCTGAGACGAAGCCGGCCGCCGTCCGCGACAATCCCGCTCTGCCTGCCGTCGCCGCCCATGCGACCGGCACGAGCGCCGCCGGATCGGGCGCCGCCGGATCGGCGCCATCGGCCGGCGGCTGGCGCCATGTTTCCGCCGCTCTCCAGGTTGTCCTGGCCCTCGCCGTCGCTCTTGGCGTTCTCGCCTACCTGCTCTTTGCCGGCACTCATGGTCCCTCCCCCGAGGACGAGACGCGGCCGACCAAGCCGGAAGCGGCCGTCGAGATCGTTCCCCCCGGCCTGAAGATTCGTGCCGGCGCGCCGTTCGCGTCCAAGATCACGGAAGGCGTCGTCCATCTGGCCGAGGTCAAGGCGCCCGCGCTGCCCGTCACCGGGGCGGCCCTGGCCAAGCTCCGGCCGGGCAAGGAGAGGGGCAAGGAGGGGGCCAAGGAGGGGAGCAAGGACACCTGGCAATTCGCGACCCCCGAGCTGCTCCAGGCCTTCGCGGACTGGGAGAAGGCGGTCACCGACATCGGCTTTCAGGAAGGACAGCGCAAGCTGGTCGCCGAGCTGAACAAGGAACGCGTCGAGGCGCAGGAGAGAGTCGTCGCGCGGACCAAGAAGCTCTTCGAGGCCGAAGTCGTCTCCGAGAAGGACCTCGCGCTCGAGCAGACGGCCCTCACGCAGTACAAGGTGCAAGAACGCAAGGAGAATCACGAGGCCGAAATCGCCGTCAAGATCGCCCGGCAAGCGGAAGCGACGCTGGCGCGGCAACTGCAGCAGGCCGGTCTCGATCCCAGCATGCTCCGCTCGGCCGCCGCCGAAGGCGACATCATCGTCGCCGAGGTTCCCGAGAGCATGGTCAGCCGCGTCAAACTCGGCATGGTTTGCGATGTCACCTTCTTCGCCATCCCCGACTATGTCTTCACCGGCAAGGTGTCGAGCATGGCGCCCGTCATCTCCAAGGACAAGCGCGTCCTCAACGTCCAGTTCACCGTCAAGGAAAAGCACGGCTCCAAAGAAGCACAGGAGCTGATCCGCCCCGGCATGTTCGCCCAGGTCGGCGTCGGCGCCGGCGGCCGCAAGGCCCTCCTCGCCCCCGCGGAAGGCATCCTGCACGTCGGTGACAAGGACTACGCGCTTGCCAAGGGATCGGCCGGAACCTGGGTCCCGGTGGAGATTCGCGTCGGCGATCCGCACGGCGATCAGATCGAGATACTCGACGGCCTCAAGGACGGCGCCGCGGTGCTCGGTAGAGGCGCCATCCTGCTCAAGCCCGTCCTCGTGCGGTTGCTGGAGATTCAGGCAGCGGCGAGCGTGGCGCCGAAGGACGCGGGGGCGAAGGACGCGGGGGCGAAAGGGGCGGGCGGAGGGGGCGAGCGATGAACCTCGTCATCCAGACCGCGCTGCGCTTCCGCTGGGTCGTCCTCCTCATGACCCTCGGCGTCGTGGCCTTCGGCGTCTGGTGCTACCAGCAGCAGCCCATCGACGCCTACCCCGACATCTCGGCGCAGATGGTCCAGATCATCACGGTCTTTCCGGGCCGCGCGCCCGAAGAAGTGGAGCGGCAGGTCACCATCCCGGTGGAGAACGCGATGCTGGGCGTGCCG
>JAXMAR010000088.1:0-6482 GCA_046350295.1 Gemmataceae bacterium | reverse complement strand
ACCTGAGACAGGTTGCTCAATCCATAGGCGCTGACCGGAGACATGCGGCGTCCTCGCGCTTCGGTTTCCGTCCCGGTCATCTTACGCCGCGGACAGGCGATGGGGCCGCTTCGTGGCAAGGTAGGCTCAGCGCGCCAGGAGTCGCGAGTCCTCCAACTCTTCCTCGCGCTCCTCGTTGTTCACGTGACTGGCCCAGTGCATGACACGGCGCGTGATCTCGGCAGCCTGGCGGGTGTGGATGGGAGGCAACGGTTGACCGAGCCCGAGCCCGAGGTCGACGCCAAGACGACGTTGAACGACGTCGGCGGTGGCCAGGGCGATCTCGCGGTTGGGCAGACGGGCGAGGTCGCGCAAGGCGGCCACGGCGCTAGGCTGAGCGGGACTGCCGGCATGGTCGGAGAGGATCGTTTCACAGGCGATGAGGCGAAGCGAGCCCGGGTTGGCCGGGTCGAGCATCTTCTCGACGGTGAGCAGGTCCAGTTCCTGATGGGACTGCAGCAGCTTGCCCAGCTCGAGCCGTAATACCGCCGGGGCATGCGCATCGGCGAGCTGCGCTTTCAGGGCGCCGAGGAGGGCGTCGTCGGGCTGCTCGGTCAGGGCGCGGTTGTAGTGGGCGGCGAGGGTGAGGGCGGCGCGGGCGGAGAGGACGCCCTTCTCGGCGCACCAGGCGGTGAGGTCCTTGACGGCCTCGCGGGTGAGGAGTTGGCCTTCGTGGGTGAGGGCGCCGTCGCTGAAGAAGAGCGGATCGGCGAGGATGCGCCGGACGGAGAAGCGAATCCAGGGCCAGCGGTGTTCCGTGTCCCACAGGAGCGATTCGACGGCCGCCTTGCGCACCTCACGGCTGGCGTCGTGCAGGAACTGGGCCATCGTCTCCAGCAGGGTGCGATCGTCGATGTTGGCCAGGGCGGCGACGGCGGCGGCGCGGATCGCGGGCTGTTCGGCGCGCTGGGCGACCTGCAGCACAAGCTCGGCCTGCCCCGGCCGCCACTCCTTGCGGAATTCCAGGGCGCCGAGAGCCGCGACTCTGACCTCGGGACGTGGGTGGCTCAACAGCGCCAGGGCAGGGCCGGCGTCGATCGCGAGGGCCGCGCGAAGCGCCTTGACCTCGGGCAGCGTGCGGCAAGCGGCCAGGTCGGCGGGCCACTCGCGCCGATGCGCGAGGCGCTCGGCCAGGATGTTGGCGCGGCGCATGGCGGGGGCGCCGGATTCGTAGAGGGTGTGGTAGCCGAAAACGAGCAGCGGCACGATCAGAAGGACGGAGCGAGCGAAATGGTTGTACCAATCGTTGCGTGGATCACCGAGCCAGAGCCAGGCCAGAGCGATGAGGTAGAGCGTGACCACGGAGGGGCCGAGCGGCTGTTCCCAGCTGCGGCGGCTGAAAAACGTCAGAAAGCAGATAACGATCTGAAAGCCGGCGCCCCCCCACAACATGACATTATCCATGCCGGGAAAACGCGCGCTGGCGATGACGAGCAGGGCAGCGGGGATCAAGAGAACGCACAGTCGGGCGAAGAGGGCGAAGGTGAAACGGAGATAATCGCTGCGCCGCGAGGGGAGAAAGCCGGTCATGATGTGTCTCTTTGGGCGCGAGTGGCGGCTCCGTGTGCTTTTGTACACGCAGTCGCGTTCTTCAATCCACCTCCTGAAATATGGGTCATGAACGGGGCAAATGCCAATTGGGGACGGAGATTGGGTCGCCGCCCGTTGCACGCAAGCCGCCAGTGAGGTCTTACTTGCGCCCGCCCGAGACGGGAATCGCGGTGATCGGAGGCGCGCCGCTCGGCGTGACGAGGGGCTCGATGCGGATATCGTCAAAGTAGGCCGTGCCCAGGCCGGTCAGGGCGATCGTCACGTGCATCGTACCCGAGGCGGGAACACGGCGGTATAACGTGAACTTCCTCCAGGCGGTCGGTTGGGTCAAGCGGATGGCGAGCGGTTCGCCGCCGGCGCTGTCGTAGAAGAGGGCGCCGTCCGGTGATGCGGTGATGGGCGCCGGGATGCGGACCCAGCCGCTCACCTGCACCGGCGTGCCGGGAGGCAGCTTGATCTCCGGGCTGGTGAGCGCCAACAAGGTTCGTTCCAGCGCCTTCGGCGTTGGCCCCTTTCCCTTGGGTCGAATTTGCAGCATGGCGCACTGCTTGCCCTGGTGCGGCAACTCGACGGAGGAGGGCGTACCGGATTTCGTGGTCATCGAGCCGGGAATCTCGCCCACGCGTTGGGCCAGCAGCTCGACCTCGTCGAGCGTCGGCTCCTCCACCTTCCATGCTTCCTGCGTGCGTTCGGGTATGATCTCGAAATCGCCACCCGGGAGCAAATTCGCTCCCGGCACGGAACGCCCGACCTGATCCATGAATTGCCAGTGGCGCGGCAGCGTGAAGAAGCTGACCGCGTAGGGGCTGGCGACCGGCGTGTCGAGCTGCTTGACCGCCTCTTCCCATTGCAGGCGGGGATGCCGCGGGCGGAGGGCTCGTTCCGATTCGCGATAGGCTTCGGCGAAGAAGGCGGCTTTCCCACAGGCCCTTGGCGGTCTTGAGCCGGTTCTCGGTGTCCTGGATCAGCAGGGCGGCGTCGGGCAGGGCGTGCCCAGCTTCTCGGATCTTCGTTGATCTTGAAGACCTTTTGAACTCATAGAGAGCCATGTCGCCAAGCTGTACTGCGAGGCCAGCTGTCGCCGCGCCCGCGGCACTCTTGCAGCCGGACAGCTGACGTTGATGTCCGACGTGAAAACGACGGCGCCGGTCGGGCCAGCCGGGCAGGGTGATCTTGGCGCCGCCGACCAGCGCGCTCGGCGCGCGGGCTACGGACGTCCTTGGGCACCGATCTCCCAAGCCTGCATACTCCCTGGTACGCTCGGGATCACCATGCTGACTTTTTTCCCCGCCGCCTGACCGGGGACGAACTGACTGCCCGGCCCTTGCCAGATGGGGAGCACCAGCACCCCCTTGGCTTGTGCGGAAAACGGCGGCCTTGATGTCGGGCACGGAGGTGTCGATCATCTGCGGCGGATCGTCCGTGGTGAGCAGGAGCGGTTCGGCATCCTCCAGCTCCATGTTCCAGCAAGGCGCGGGCGAGCAGACGATCGCCCCCTTGTGGTCCTCGTCGAGGAAGCGATCCAGGCCAAGCCGAGCGCGGCTGCGGCCAGGGCGGTGTACGTGAGCAGGCGGATGTGCTCGGCTTGCGGGCCGACCGGCTCCTCGAACTTGGCCGCGGCGGGCCGATCGTAAAGGATCTGCGTGTACCAGTCGGGCAGATGGGTCTGGATCAGGTCCAGGTGAACGTGCCGGGATTGGTGAGGGCGAAGCCGCGCCCCTCCAGGCGAGAGCCGTCCGCCGATAGCCGGACAATTCGAGCGTCGCTCAACGGCCAGCGGTGTACGCCGACGAGGTTGAGCGAGCGCGAGAAGGGAGCATGCCGTCCCAGACGTCGCCGCCGATGGGTCGGCCGGGATCGTTGACGCGCGTCCTGGGCCGCTCGGGCGACTGCCGGGGCCTGCTCGAAGGCCAGCGTGTTGGCGACATGCCAGAAGACGAGGGCGTCACTTTCCGCGAAACGGGCGACCTCGCGCGCCAAGGTTTCCTGGGGCACGGCGGCGCCATCGTCGCCGAAGACTTTCAGCTTCGGGGAGATCCAGAAGCCTTTGTCGATGGCGTCCTGAAGAGCGGCCTTGCTTATGGAAGGATCGACGAACAGTGTGTTGAAACCGGCGTCGCGCAGGGCCTGGAGCGGCGTGTCGGAGTAGTTGGTCCCGCGGAAGAAGAAGCGGCGGCCTCCCACGAGGAGTTGGCTGCCGTTGAACTCCACCGCCTGCGTCCGTGCCGGCCGGGGCGCCGCCACCGTCTTCCCGATCGGAGCGCGTACCGCTTCGGGCGTCGAGCCGGGGGCGAGGGGCCCGACCTCCAGGTCGTCGATCCAGACTTCGGTGGGGCCGGGGCCGGCGTAGACGTTGAGGACCAGGGCGTCGACATAGGCGCCGGTGAAATCGACGGCACGCTTGAGCTGCGCCTGCATCAGCGTCTGCTGCTGCTTGGCCGCCTGGACCGCGCGACCGAGATCGAGGCGCTGCCAGCGGCCGGCGTTGCGGTAGGCGTCGCCGCGGATAAATGTCACGAGGCGATTGTCGAGGTTCATCGGGTCGCGTTCGTTCGGAAGAACGACGCGGGCCATGAGCTGGACGCCTGGGCGGTTGCTCTTGAGATAGATGCTGCCGCTCAGTTCCTCGGAGATGGGCGCCTTACCGGTAGCGTACTCGTAGTAGATAAAGGTCCCGGCCTTCGTCTGGAGCTGGATGTATTCGCAGCGGGCGCCGTCGTGCGCGCCGCGGTCGCTGCTGGCGTGGGCCGTGACTTCATGCGGCGCGTCGAAGCCGGCCTTCACCCAGAAGGTCGAGGAGGCTTCGAATTTGTTGCGGTGGACGGCCTGCCCATGAGCCTGTGGCGCGATGAACCAGAATGCGCCGAGCATCCCCAGGACGAGGCCTGGGAGCTTGTGGGGTCGTTTGCCGCCGTGTGTCGTCGTTGCCGCCGCCATGACCGGACTCCCCTCGGAGCGGAATTGTGGATGGCATCGGTGGAAGGGGGGTCTATAGCAAAGGAACCGTTAACGGGGAATACGATTCTTGTTGCCGGAAGTTTACATGCGGGCAAGTTGGGGAAGCGCGTTTCGACGCCGCAAGTGGCGATGTTAACGCCATTTAGGAAGGAACCGAAGCCGAGGTAGTTTGTGGCGCGGCGTTTGCCAACTCAAGGGCTCACGTAGGACACGAAGCCGCCGCTCACCCTGCCGAGGAGCCCACCATGGCAAAGCCGCTCTCCGTCGACTGGCGCAAAGATACCGTTCCGCAAGATCTCGTCGAGCTGCGGAATCACATCGATCACATGCCCCTGCAAGAGCGCGGCAAGCTGCTTCCCTTGTGCGATCGCATCGCCCATTTCACCCGTTTGCAAGCCCGCCTCGTTAAGATCGCCCAGGACGCCGTCGATCAACTCCAGCTCGATGTCAAGTATCTCATTTTCGATTGCGAAGCCACGCGCCGCGAGCGCGACGAGCTGCGCGAGCTGATCGAGGAGATCGACGAGGAAGGGGAGCAAAGGTAGCCGCCGGACGGGAGTCCGAAGGCGACATTGAAGCGCGTCACACGCCCACTTCCCGCCACCGCGCTCGCACCTGCTCCGGCGTCGCCGTTCCCGTCACCCCGATCTGCTGAATCGTTATCGAAGCCACGAGCGCGCCGAACGCCGCGGCCTCCGCACAAGAAACGCCGGCTGCCAGAGCGCAGAGGATGCCCGCGCTGGTGCTGTCTCCGGCGCCCACGGGATCGATGGGCGCCGTCACTTCGTAAGCCGGCGCATGAGCGACAACGCCGCGCTCCGGGTCCGCGACGAGAATGCCCGCGGCGCCGCACGTACAAAAGACCGGCCTGCCGACTCGGCACGCGAGCGCCTGGGCCGCCGCGCCGATCGTTGGCGAAGCGCCGACCGCCTTGCGACACTCCGCCTCGTTTGGCTTCAACATGCAGCCATGGAAAAGTCCGATGCGCTCCCGGCTATCCGCCAGCACCGGCTTGCCGTCCATTGCCAACTCCGCGAGCTTGGCCCGCACCTTTGTGGTGACGACGCCGCAATCCTCCTCGCTGACCTGATCGAGCACGGCCAAAGCGTCCAGGTGCGGCCAAACGCGCTCCAGCGCGTCGATTACCTGTCCCTCTTCCTGGACAGGCAGCCGCGCGCGGTTCTTGATGTCGATCCGGTTCAGTTCCCGCGCCGTTTGCCCGGCGCACAGCATCGGCTTGGCATAGGTCGGCGTGAAGCGCTGTGGACTGGAAAAAACCAGCTCCGCCCGGACGGCGCTCAAACCCAACAAGCAGCGGCTCAACTCCAGGCCTTCGCCGTCGTCGCCGATGACGCTGATGGGCAGGATGGCGCCAACGCCCAGGGCCGAGAGATTGTTGATGACGGTTCCCGCCGCGCCCGGATAGTTACGGATGCGGAAGACCTGGTAGGCGTCCAGTCCCGTCTCGATGGAGGGCTCGGTGAGACGCGCGTCCAGGTCGAAATACCGGTCGAGAAACAGATCGCCCAGAACGCCGATGCGCAGCCGCGGCGCCGCTTCCAGAACGCGCTCGATCAGGGCCTCCGTCAGCATGGCGCCTCCTCGGGCAACGACAGCTCGCGCCACGTCTCCGGCACAGGGGCCGTCAACGTGATCGGCTCATAGCGGATCGGGTGCAGGAAGGTGAGGCTGCGGGCGTGCAGAGCGATGACGCGGTCGCGCGGCAGATCGGCGACGGGACCGAATGTCGACGCGGCGCCGTAGAGAGCGTCGCCGCGGATTGGATGCCCATGCAGGGCGCATTGCAGACGAATCTGGTGCATCCGCCCCGTCAACGGCTCGAACTCGACCAAGGCGCCCTCCAGACAGGCCGAGATGCGGCGATAGCGCAGGACGGCCTGCTTGGCGCCGTGGGCGTCCGGCTCGGCCCGCTC
>JAXMAR010000087.1:0-6793 GCA_046350295.1 Gemmataceae bacterium | reverse complement strand
GGTTTGGCGCTCGCGCCGAAGTGTCGGTATCTGACGAGTCCATCAGCCGAGAGTTGCTAGCCGCGCCCCGCGCGCCCGACCGCTTCCTTCATCTCGCGCACGCCGCGCTCCATCGCCACCAGCACCGCGCGCGCCATCATGCTGTAGCCAATTTCAACTCGTCGACGCCAGGAATCCGGCACACCGCCGCGACGTTCTTACGTTAGGCCGTGGCCCAGGTCGTTGTCCTTTGATCTAGCGCTTCCTCCGTTTGCCTGCCCCAGCCGAGCGTTTGTAAGGTTGCTTGCCTGGCGAAGCGGAGGCCGGTTCTGCAGGCGTGCAACCCGACGGTCCCGGCGCCTTTTCTTTCAAAGCGTCAGCGGCGCCGCGACGACGGTCGTTTCGGCGGTGCTGATAAAGTTTCGGCATGGACCCGTCGCCTGCCGACCCGTCGCGGCCGACGAAGAGGTAGGCGTGCGCCAGCCGGCCGCGGCGGACAATGTCGCGGAACGAGGCGATCAGGCGCTCGTGGCCGACGATGCGCGACCAGGACATGCGGAGATTCTATCGACGGCGAGAAGAAGCGCGTTTCGGCCAGACGTAGGTTCACGTTCTGCTCGTAGGCGATATGAACCAGATCGTTGAGAACCGGATCATGAAGGCCGACCACCAGTCGGCGTGGTTCGCCCCATTTCGCGGGAATCGACTCCTTGGGCCGAGCGCTACGGCATGCGCGCGGGGCCGATGCGGGGCGCGCGCACGGGGGCGGCCACTCCATAGATGACGGTGAAACCCGAGCCCCCGCCCCAGGTCGAAGTGCGGCTGAGCGGATTCGGCTCGACCGCCGCGCGCGGGTCATTCCAGTTGTTCGCCGCCCAGACGTTGCCCGCCGGATCGATGTTCACGTCGGTCAAGAGCTGAATGCTGCCGCTCCGAAAAACGTGGAGGACGTCGCCGGGCTTCGTTCCCGCGGGATGCCCCTTCGGCTCGGCCCCGGCCATGAGCACAACCCCGAAGTTCCGCGGCCCGAAGTTGCCGACCCAGACGTCGTCATTGCCGTCGATGTTCAGGCCCCACGGCATGTCGACCGCCCCGCCGCCCGTGAAGCCCTTCGGCTCCAGTTGGGTTCCGTCCGGGCGGATCATGTTCACAACGCCGGTGCTCTTGGGGTATTTGAACGCGGCGGCAGCCATGAGCCGAAATTGCTCCATGATGGAGGCGCCGTCAGGGACCTTCGGCATGGGGAAGTCCAGAGACGCATTGCTTGCCACCCAGACATTCTCCTTCGAGTCGAGCGCGAGGGCGCGCACGCCGATCCCGGCCCGGAAGGTTTCGACCTTGTCGGGATTATCGACGGGGAACCGCACCACGGTGTCCGACTGCGAATTGCTGACCCAGACGCGATTATGGGAATCGATCACGATGTCGAAGGGGGATTTGAGTCCCTTGACTTTGACAATGTGCCCGTCCTTGATGCGCCCGCCGGGGAAGTGGAGCAACTGATTGCCCGAGCCGTCGGCGATCCAGACGTCGCCGCTCGTGGACACGCCGATGCCCATCAGGCCGAGCAGTTTTTCCTTGAAGGGGAAATCGCTTTCCTTGCCGATCGGGCGACCCTTGAAATCCATGACGAGGATCTTGCCATTGAAACTCGACGCCCAGACGTTTTCGCGGGTGACGGCGGTACCCCAGCCGACGCCATCCAGGCCCATGCCGGTGAAGCCGGTGATCGGAGGAGAGAGCGCGGTCCCGCTGGGGGTGAACTTGACGACGCCGCCGCCGATGCTCTTGAGGACGCCGGACTGCGAGCCCGGCATCCAGTTTTGTCCGCTCCAGAGGTTGCCATCCGCGTCGAACATGAACCGCCCATTGGCACACACGCCGCCGCCCGCGAAGCAGAGGCTGAGGGCGAAGTCGGGCGGGGACCAGGCCAGGTACGGCACGAACGGCGCCTTGCGGCGGGCGCCGTCCTTCGGTTGCGGATACGCCTCGTCGAACAGGGCGTAGAGCTCTTTGGCGTTTGCCCAGGGCGCGCGGGCGATGCCGGCCATCGCTTCCAGTGTGTTCCTCGGCGTCGCGCCGCCCGGAGGCGTCGCCGCCTTGAGGAACCGAGCGCGCCAGCCGTAGTTGGCGCTGGTGCAGAAGGCGCTCAGAAGCGAGCCAAGCGTATTCAGGTTGGCGAGCGTCGTCGTCTGCGTGCTGTTGAGCGGATCGAGCAGCCTCTTACCCCAGCCGCCCGTGGCGGGGTCTGGGATTGAACGCGATTGCCCGGCGGCGATGCGAAGCCCGAGCAGTTTCCCGAAATCGATTCGCCGTCGATGAAGCGGGCCGCGGTAAACGTCGCGGCGACGGTCGTGAAGAGCACCAGTTGATCGTGACCCGGCTGGCGCCGCTTTCTTCGGCTTCGTCTTCGGAGCCGTCGTCGGCGCCTTGGGGCCCAGGAGCGCTGGGAGGGCAATGGAGATCACCCCAAAGCGCCGAAGCCGAAGCGCCCCAGGGACGCCGCCGCGCTCGACCTGGGCCAGCTTGCCGATCGCCCATCAACTTGTCGGCTGGCCACGTCGGGCGGAAGCCATCGGCATCCGGTTTCCCTCGGCCAGCGGCGTCGACCTGCCTTCGCCTGCACCGCGTACAGAATCCACAACTGAGCCGACGACGGGACACCGACGATCTCGACTTGCCGCTGAACACGTCCGACTTGCCGCCCGCCGCCGCACGGCTCGAGCTGCTCAAGCATCAGGAGCACCAGCGCCATGAGCGGAAGCACCGGGCGAGGAGCATTCGATACCTGGACCTGGCGGTCATCGGTTTCTCCTTTCGAAGGCCTGGAATGTGGTGCGTTCTTCAGCACGACCAGCAGAAGAATCCCCAAGCTACGGCTCCGTGTTCGTGGCGCCGCTCTTCCTTCCTCGACGCACCAGCAGCCATTGCTGCGTCCGGGTCGTGCCGAAGTGGACGAGGATGAGGGTTTCCGCCTTGGTAAGGTTGTAGGCCACCGGTCATAGAAGACGCGGTCGGTTTCTTCTGCCGATGGTCCAGGCGGCGTTGCGTCTTGGGGGTCCACCGAACCAGCAGATCGGGCTGGGTGGGTGTCCATCAGGCCGTCGCCCAGTAGTTGCCGCGGATGATGCCATCTTGTTGACGGCAATCTGAATCATTGTTCCGGGTTCTCCGTCTGGGAGACCAGAAGTACAAAGGGCTGCTCGACAGTTGTCGGCGTCCAGTACTTAGCGGTGGCGTCGGCGATCGTGGTGGCCTGCTGAGCGTAGTCCACGGCCGTCCCGGCGTCCGTGCCGTTGACGTAGACGTTGTTGTTCTCGTAGACGATATTCGTGCCGTAGTCGTAGTAGACGGGCGGCCTCCGGGATGGAAACGAAGGAGCAATGACGGGCCCGGGGGTAAAAGCGCCACGCGTAGGCGGAAACAGCCCAGCGGCTCGGGTAGCAGCCGGGATGGGCAGTGTACAGGCGGGGCGGAAGGAGTTGTAGTAGCCGAAGCCGGTGCGCACGTAGCCGGCGCGCGTCGCCATCACGCCGTGCGACCAGTACGCCGTGGAATGGCCGACGCCGGCCCCACCAAAGGCATAATGGGACAGGCCGAGGTCCGTGGGCAAGCGGGCGCCGGCGAAGGCCGTGTGCTCTCCACCGGCGACCACGCCGCGTGGCCCGGTGGCGACGCCGGCACGGGAACCGCCACCGACGACGCGGCCATAGGGTCCGACCGCGACGCCGCCGGAGCGCGAGCCGCCATAGGTGCGGCCGCCAGCGGTGGTGATGCTGGTGTCGCGCGAGCCACCGATCGCCGCGCTACTGGGGAGGACAATGGCGCCGCGCGTGCCGGAGGTGTCGAGGGAGCCGCCGCGTGCCGTTTCCCAGGAACGGTCGAAGGAGGTAGCTCCGCCGTAGCCGCCGCGCCAGCCGGAGTAGGCGTCCGTGGAACGGAAGCCCGAATAGGAGCCGCCCAGATCGGAACGGAAACCGCCGAAGCTCTCGGAGCGGAAGCCGCCGCCAAAGCCGCCGAAACCTCGGCCGTCGAGGTCGCCGCGTCCGAGCAAGCCAAAAAGGAGGGCAAGGGTTGCGATGGAAAGAAAGCGTTTCATGATTCGCCTCTGCGTTGGAATGCCGTGAACGCCCTCGGAACTCGGACGAGTTCCGCCACGGGTTATTTGGTCACACGGGTCAGCTTGACCGGAAGCGTATCGGGGAGCGCATCGTCGCCAACAACCCGATCGATGGAACGCCAGATGATCTCGTCCGGGCGGAGGCGAGTCAGCATGTTGACGGCGCGGAACTCCGTACCGTCGGCCAGGACGCCGACGGCATCCATGACCCAGCGATTGCCATCGCGGACCCAGAGCGATTCGCCGTGGCCGCCGTCGTCCTCGAAGTGCCAGGCGCGGAGCTTTCCGAGGTTGCGGTCGAAAGCGATGCGGATGCTCGAGCTGCTCGCCTCTTTGCCTTTGGCCGTCTTGGTGACACGGCCGGTCACATAAGGCTTCTTGGCGTCTTTGGCAAACGCGATGGTAACGCGATCGTCCTTGAGCCCGCCCTGCCATTCGCCGATCAGCCAGTCGAGGTCGGCAAGACGGTCGCGGCCGGCGCCCCATTCCTCCACCAACGCCATCCGCCAGAAGACGCCCCCCTGGCGGACGTGCACGGCGCGATACTGCGTCGACGCCGGCAACTCGGCGCCGTCGCTCGCTTGCCGCAATAACCCCTCCTCGATCGCGCAGTCCGGCCCCAGGAAGCGGATCGAATCGATGTGGATCTCCAGCCGCGCCTTCGGGTTCTCCTTGAAGAACTTGGCGAACACCGTCTCGAGCGCCTCCCGACCGCGAACGACGTCGCCGCGTTCGTCGTGATATTCGCCGGCCGACGCCCAGAGAGCGGCCACGCCTTTGGCGTCGGCCTTGGCGAACAGGGCCATGAACTCCTTGGCCGTCGCGCGGATCGCCGCGCTGTCGGCCTCGCGGTCCTTTTCTTCTCCGGCGAACGCAGCGAGCGACGTCGCGGGCGGGCGGCGGCCCCCGGGAAAAGCGTTGAAGGTGAACAAGGCGACAACGCCGAACAAGGCGAAGACTAGGATCCTGGCGCGCATGACGGCTCCTTTCCTGTGAATCGTGATGTCTCGCGGAAAGCAATGAGAGCGAGAAAAGCTCCGTCCAGGCCTTCACGCTCGCCAACACTTCGTTCCCATCAAAGCCGCAGGGTCACGCCGATCAGGGCGACGATGCCCAGTCCGGCGATGAAGGCGGCGATCACGCCCGCGAGCGAATGCGGCATGTTGCCGAACTCGCGCCCGAGGGCCTTGACTGCTTGCCGGTGCTGCACCCAGGCCAGCGTCAGTGCCGCCAGACCGATCAGAATCATCAGGATCGCGAACGTATGGGGACCGAGCGCATGCTGCGGCGGCGGCGATCCTGCCGTTTCACGCAAATACTGAAAGAACTTGTAAATGGTGAAGCCGAACGAGATCAGCGACGTGGCCGTGCGGATCCAGGCCATGAGCGTACGCTCGTAAGCGAGCCGAGTGCGGTCGGCGGCCAGCCAGTTCGTGTCCGGTAGTGACACTGCCATCATTTTCTCCAGGGCCTCGGGACGCGGCCGAGCGCGGCCTCGGTCTCGGTTCACAGATCGCGGCTCTCCAGCCCCGCCTTGAGCTTGTCGATCACCTGGTCGATGCCGAAGCTGGCGGCGCGCTGGCGTGGCGGATAGTCCTTGAAGGTGGCCAAAAACGTGCCGACGAGCAGTTGCACGGGGATCAGGATGAACGCGTGGTCGAGCAGCCAGTCCCAGTAGCACGCCGCGCGGGCCGAAGCGCTTCAGAAACTCCGGGTACTCCTCCTTCTTCGGGTAGTTCGGGTTCTCCGGCTCCTCCTCGGCATTGAGATGGTAAGGTTGCCGAAAAACTCGTCGAAGCCGTGCATGGTCGGCAGATGCTCGTCGCGGTCGCCGAAGTGGTTCTTGCCGAATTGGCCGGTCGCGTAGCCGTGCGGCTTGAGCAGCTCGGCGATGGTGGGATCTTCCGCCCGCGCGCCCTGCGGCGCCCCCGGCAGGCCGACCTTGCTGAGGCCGGAGCGGAAGACGCTTTGCCCGAACATGAAGGCGGATCGGCCGGCGGTGCAGCTTTGCTCGGCGTAGTAGTCGGTGAAGAGCATACCTTCGTTGGCGATGCGGTCGATGTTGGGCGTGCGGTACCCCATCATCCCTTTGGTGAAGACGCTGAGGTTGGACTGGCCGATGTCGTCTCCCCAGAGGATGAGGATGTTCGGTTTCGTTACAGCCATGAATGGCCTCACTCGGTGAGAATCGTTGCCCGGAAGCGAAGAGCCAAGATCAACGGCGCGTGCCATCGAACGCAATGCGCGAGGCGAGGGCCCGCTTCTCAAAGCGTGAATAAAGACCGGGCGAATCTATTCGGAACCAACCTTAGCCAAACGAGGCGACGCTTTCCCTGGCTGAAGTCCTGAACTGGGCGGACGAGATGAGTGGATCAGAACGGCAGACGTCCTAGCCGCCTTTCGCAATCTACCCACGGCCATCGGGAAGGCAAATGAAAAACTGGTGAGTTTAAGAATCCCAACGCTACGCGCCGCAATACGTGGATTGGGATTTCGGCCCGTTTCGTCGCGGGATGGTCGCGGAATTCAAGGATGGGGTGGTCGGCCGTAACGTGGTGCGTCGTCGTCCTGGCGCGACACGATCGAGAAGTCAATATCGGTTACGTCGCGATGAGTCGGTAAAACGCGACGAAAGGGGTCGAAGGTGGGGCGTTGAAGGTAATGTGTTCGTCGCTTTGCATGTTGTGGCAAAAT
>JAXMAR010000086.1:0-6838 GCA_046350295.1 Gemmataceae bacterium | reverse complement strand
GCGAGGCGACCGACGAAAACAACACGCGAAAACCGGATGAGCCTTTTTTTGCGTGGCAGGTCAGTCACGCAAAGCGAATTCCTCGATCGCCCGCACGAACTCACCCTCCTTCTCGAACATCGGCAAGTGCCCGCTGTCCTTGATCAGCTTCAGCTCGGCGTGCGGCAGCGCCTTGCGATAGGCTTCGCCGTAGGCCGGCGGGATCAGCCTGTCGTCGTCGCCCCAGACGAGCAGCGTCGGGCATTGCACGCGCCTAAGGCGGTCGGCCAGCTTCGGATTGTAGGGCCGTTCCCAGACCAGGCGGGCGAGGACCGTTAGCGCCTGGTAGGCATTGAGCATCGTCATTTCGTCCGGCTTGTCCTTGATGACCAGGCTCGCCATCGCCCCCTGCGGATCGTGGAAGAGCAAGTCGCGCATCTTGTCCCGGTCGTGCATGATGCGGAACAGGTCGGGCAGCGGTTGCTCCTCGACCCAGAGGCCCGGCGCGTCCGCGATCCACAGCTTTTTCACCCGCTCCGGCCAGCGGCATGCGACCTCAGCCGCGATCCAGCCCCCCAGGCTGACGCCCCCCAGGATGACCTCCTCCAACTCCAGCGCGTCGAGCAGTTCGATGTAGTGGAACGCCATGTCCTCGATGGTGTCGATCCGGTCGAAGCCTTCCGATCTGCCGAAGCCGGGGTGAGTAGGCGCCAGGACGCGGAACTTTTTGGCCCAGGTCTGGAAAAAAGGCAGCCACATGAAGGATTCGCCAAGCGTGCTGTGCAGGTAGACGAAGGCCGGCCCGGCGCCGCCATGGCGCAGCACCGTCTTGCGGCCGCCGACGTCGATGATCTCCTCCTCGCCGCCCCCCTTGGAGAGGAGCACGCGGACGCCGTATTTGAGCTTCTTGAGGAACTTGAACATCGAGCGTCTCGTTTAGCCCCGGTTCGCGGAACCGGGCCGGACCACATCCCGCTTCAATAACCCCGATGCTACGCGGGACCCTTTACCAAGCCAACCCGATTTCGATTGCGAAACGGCAAGCGACCAACTAGAGTGCGATCATCCGACTCGATGCACGCCTTCTGGAGCCTCACCATGATTCGCCGTCTCGCGTTTGTCGCCGCCTTCCTCGCCGTCGCCGGCCCCGCCTCCGCCGAACCCGTGACCAAGCCGATCCGGCTTTTCAACGGCAAGGACCTCGCTAACTTCTACACCTACCTCGGCAGCCCGACGAAGGGGGGCAAGGCGTACGGCAAGAACAACGACCCGGAAAAAATCTTCAGTGTGGTCGACGCCGACGGCAAGCCGGCCATCCGTGTCTCCGGCAAGGTATTCGGCTGCTTCGTCACCGAGAAGGAATACGAGAACTATCACCTCACCGTCGAGTTCAAGTGGGGCAAGGAGACCTGGCCGCCGCGCGAGAAGGGAGCGCGCGACAGCGGCATCCTCCTCCACTGCGTCGGCGAGGACGGCGCGGCGAGCGGCGTCTGGCTCGAATCGGTCGAGTGCCAGATGATCGAAGGGGGCACGGGCGACTTCATCCTCGTCAAGGGCAAGAATACGCCGAGCCTGAGCGTCAAGGTGAAGAACATCCCGACCGGCGCCGGCGACAAGAAGAGCCCGCAGCCCTATTTCGACCCCGACGGCATGCTGACCAAGTTCACCGGCGGTCGCATCAACTGGTGGGGCCGCGATCCGGTCTGGAAGGACACCGTCGGCTTCCGCGGCAAGAACGACGTGGAACGGCTCGCGGGGGAATGGAACACGCTCGAATGCGTCTGCGACGGCGGCAATATCACCAACATCCTCAACGGCAAGGTCGTCAACGCCGGCACGGAATGCAGCCACACACGCGGCAAGATCCTGTTCCAGTCCGAAGGGGCCGAGGTGTTCTTCCGCCGCATCGATCTGGCGCCGGTGAAGAAATAGCGAACGCTCGTTCCCAGGCTCCGCCTGGGAACGCACTGCCTGGAGGCTCTGCCTCCCGATTTCAGTGCTCGCCCGAGTTTCGCCTTGTGTCAGCGCGATGGTGCGATGGCGACGCCGATTCAACTTGAGGACGGTAACACGCTCCTGGCTATCGTTAAGGACGGCAAGGTGATCGCGCACACGCGGGACATCGCGCTGTCCCACGCCGAATTCGTGCGTCGAACGATGGGGGAGCGTCCGAAGGGCGCTTGGGTCGGCACCATCCGGAAAGCGAGCGGCGAGGTGATGCCGTTCAACTCGCGAACCTTCTATGGCAATCAACTGCCGGCCGCACAAGACGTGGTGGATGCCGTAAGAGCGATGTTCGGATGAGACTATCGTGAACGCTGCCCGACAACTTGAGCTCCGCGCTTCGTTGCGGCGTGAACTTGAGCGCCAGTCGCAAGAGCGGCTCTTCAGTGGCACGGACCGAGTCGCTTGGCTCCTCGCCGAGCTAGACAATTACATCGAACGTTGGCTCGGTCTTTTTGCACTGAACTACCCAGAAGCCACGGGTGGCCCCAGCGATGACCTCTTCTGCATGATCGAAATCGGCTCGGAAATCATCGGCGATGAATTGCACCGTGTCGAATCACTAGCCAACGCGGAAGGTTGGCGAGAGTTTCTTGCCGTCCTGGCGGCCGTTCGTGCTGGGCATGGGCTTGTGGATCCGACGCAACTAGCCAGCAAGCTCCGTGTTTTTCGCGCCGAGTTTTCAGCCTAGAGTTCACGACCTGGCGCCGGCGAACGCTGTTTTCAGGGCGACGGATGGATTGAAACTACGGCTCAGGCGGATGCCATCCTGCGGCGACCCAGAGCTTTCGCGCCGCGACTAAGACGCCGCGGTTCAGGTTCAGAGCGACAACGGTCGCCCGCCCCGTGGCAGTAAGCCCGACAATGCGATCTGCTTCTTTCGTCCACCGAAAATGTTCCGCCCAAATCTGCCGACGAGGATCGAACAGCCGGACCTGCTCTCCGCTGAGGGGGTCAATCGTAACGATGCGGTTGGACTTATGATCGTTGCACAGCGAGCAGGCCAACCAGAGATTCTCCTCCTCTGTCAGGCCTCCGAGCGATTCGGGGACGAGGTGATCGAGTTCCATCGGCGCGCCGACTACCGACTCGGCGGACAGACAGTAACCGCATCGATAGCGAGCGGCCCTTGCTACTTTTTCGCGAAGGTCCTTTGGGATGTGCGTGCGGCTCATGACGACACGACTTCTCCAACGTCATGTCCCCGTGCCTTCAAAAGCGCCGCCGCCTGAGCCCGAACGAGAAGATGACGCTCGTAGTGCCGCATCAATCCGGCAAGAGTCGTCTCCTCGGCCGGCGTTAGTCCTTCCCGTTGCCGTTTGTGATGCAGCGTCTCCAAATCCGCGCTGACTTCGGCTGCCAAACGTCCTCGTGCCGCCTTCCAGAGCGAGGCATCGTCGAGAACTTGAAGCGAGTCGCGAATCTCAGCGCTGTCCTTCAAAGGCGGATCGCAGGGAACGGCGGACGCGAGCAGTTCCAGGGTCTCCTCTTCGATAGATCGACTAGCCTGATCGGCCTGCCGTTTCAACGAGCGATAAAGCGGTTCCGGAATGTGTAGAATCAGATCTTGCGTGCTCATCGTCTTTTCCGTCCTGCTCTACTTCGGCGTGCCGCAGTCCGCACCGATCGCCATCTCCTTGAGGGCCTACCGCTGTCTCCGGCTCGATGTCCGGCCTCATTTCTTCTTCTCAAAGATGATCACGTGCTGCCACGGCAGATGCCCCTGCGTCTCGACGTGCCGCAGCCCCGGCCAGATCGCCATTTCCTTGAGCACCTGCTTCTCCGTCATCTTGTGGACGAGTTTGATCGGCACGTCCGGGTCTTCGCCGCGGAACTCGACGAAGACCATGCGGCCGCCCGGCTTCAAGGCGCGGATCATCTTTTCGGTCGTCTCGTAGGGGTACGATAGCTCGTGGTAGACGTCGACCATGAAGATGAGGTCGACGGCGCTGGCGGGCAGCTTGGGGTCCGTGACGGTGTTCTCGATCAGCTCGATGTTCTTGACCCCCTTCTTCAGCATCCGCGTCTTGATGATCTTGAGCATCTCCTTCTGGATGTCGACCGCGTAGACCTTCCCCTTCTCGCCGACGATGTCCGCGAGCTTGAAGGTGTAGAAGCCGCTGCCGGCGCCTAGGTCGGCGACGACGTCGCCCGGCCTGATCTTGAGCCTGGGCAAGAGCTTCGAGGCGTGTTCTTCCTTCTCGCGCTCGGGGCGGTCGAGCCAGCTGGCGCCGTGGTAGGTCATGACCTGGGCGATCTCCCGGCCCAGGTAGAACTTGCCGAGGCCGTCCGGATCGTGATCCTCGCGCGTTTCATAGCGTGGCTTCTCGGCCGTCTTGCCGGCTTGGGCGGCGTGAGAGAAGACGAAAAGCGCCGGCACAAGGGGCAGCCAGAGGAAGCGTTTCACAGGCAGACTCCAGAGTTATTTCTTGTACGCGCGCTGGTCGCGCAACGGCCGCAGCTCGACGCGCTTGTTGTTGTGGGGCTCGCCCAGGACTCTGCGGGCCTTGTCGAGGTTGGCGACCTTGAAGATGCCGAAGACCTTGCCGTTGCGGCCGCCGGAGGAGCAGTAAGCGTAGTCGATACCGATGTGGTCGGCGGCGAGGACTTCGCAAATGTGGGCGAGGGCGCCCGGCTGGTTCTTGAGCTCGACGGCGAGGACGTCCGATTCGGTGAAGGGCGTATTGAGGCCTTGCATGACGCGGACCGTACCGGCCTCGTCCTCTGTCACGAGGCGCAGGACATTGTGCTCGTGCTTGTCCATGACCGAGAGGGCCACGATGTTGATCTTGCTCTTCGCCAGCTCGGAGAGGATCTGCGCCAGCCGCCCGGGCTTGCTCTCGAGGAACACGGTGATCTGCTTGCGTGTCTGCATGGGACGCTCCAACGTCGGTTGTTTCATCGGTGATGTTGCAGGCATTGTATTCTATCGACGGCTGCGCGGTCAAAGAGCCGGCGCCCCGGCCCTCTCCCAGCGGCGGGGGAGAGGGAGAGACCGGACGCCGCGCTAGGGAGCGCCGAGCTTGTGCTTGGCGAAAGTCAGCGTGCGCACGCCGAGGCCCGTCGAGGACGCGTTTGTCGTCGTCACTGTTTCGGGCAGATCGAAGGCCCCGACGCGGACCCAGGTGTTGCGCGTCGCGGTCGAGGATCGGAGGGCGCCTCCTTTGTCAAAGAAGTTGACGACATAGAAGAGCGGCAAGTAGGTCTTCTCCTTGGTCCACTGGTTCTCCAGGACCGTGATGGTGAAGCGCCCCTCGCCCGCCGCGCGATTGACCTCCAGGATTTGCCGGTCCTTGATGCGATAGCTCGAGTGCATGTCATCGCCGATGACCTCGATCAGCCGGCCGAGCGGATGGTCCTTCACCGCGTCGCCGAAGACGCAGGGCGTTTCGGCCGTGCCGCCGGGGAGGCGATGACCGACGAGCGAGCCGATTTCAGCTCGCACCGTCTTGAGGAGGGCGGCGTCCCCGTCCGTGAGATCGGCCAGGTCGGTGGCGAGGTCGATCTTGCCGGTCGGCGCGACGCTCACGCGGGCCGGGATGATCCTGCCGTCGCGGTTGATGGTGAGCTGGGCGCTGAAGCCGGGGAACTTGTCCCACAGGGCGCGGGCGCCGCGGGCATCGTCGAGCAGCTTGACGGCGGCCGGGTCGGCTTTCTTACCGCCGACGAAGCTGACCTCGCTTTCCTTTTCCTTCGGTTTGCGCACGCGGTCGGGGGGCAGACGGAACGTCAGCGTCGTGTAGTGCCGGATCTCGCCGTACTTCTTGCCGTCCAGCTCTCCCGCCTTCTTCTCGACGTGCTTTATGAGGACGGCAATGACTGAGCCCGGCCCCATCTTCCAGCCCGAGTCCTTGACGGCCGTGCCGATCTCCCAGTAGCCGTCCGCGCCGCTCTTGGCCTTGATGGGCGCGTCTTCTTGTCCCGCCAGCATCAGAGTGATCTCCGCCGCGGCGAGCGGCTTGCCCTGAAACAGCACCTGGAGGAACTCGCGCTTGTCTTTGGGGCCCGCCACGACCTCGAGCGGCAACTCCTTCAGCCCGTCGTACATGGCGCGCGGCCTGGATCCGTCCGTCTCCGTGCCGCTCAACAGCATCGCCTTGGGATAGTACATGAGCAGGAACGGATCGCCTTTCTTGCTCATCACGCCATAAGCGCAAACGCCCGCCACAAGCACCGGCCGCTCCCCTTTCGCCACCACTTCGAAGTGATGCTTCTTCTCGGTCATGCGGACGTCGGCCGCCTTGTCTTCGGCGTCGCGGGCAAAGAGCTTGGTTGCGGCGATCTTGGCGATCGGCACATCCTCATCGGGGGCAAGCTTGTCGCTGAAGACCATGGAAAAGGATTTGTTATCCTTGTCCGGGATCAGGTAGATGAAGTGCGCCCGAGCCGGACCGGCGGCGCAGACGAGAAGCAGAAGGGAGAGCAAGCGCCTCATAAGAGACTCCTGAAGGGATCGGGCCGAAGAGGATGCAGTTGAGCGTAGAGGAGACGACGCGGCTCCGCAAGAGGCGACTAGAGTGATACACAGTCTCATCAAAAAAAACCCATTATTGACACAACATCTCAATAACGTAGAATCGCCCCTGGGAGGTTCTCATGGCGACAAATGCAGACGACCGCCGCGGCGAAAAGACGAAAGAAACCGCGCCCGGGCCGGCGCTATCGAGCCGGCAACTCTTCGGCGGCGCGAAGGAGATCCTGATCGAGCACGAAGGGGCGCGCTATCGTTTGCGGATCACACGGCGCAACAAGTTGATCTTGCAGAAATGAATGGGCCCGGCTGGATTCGAACCAGCAACCAAGGGATTATGAGGTTCATGATAGGCACGCGCGGACTCTCAAGGACTATGAGCGG
>JAXMAR010000085.1:0-8589 GCA_046350295.1 Gemmataceae bacterium | reverse complement strand
CGGGTCCTCGGAGACGATCGTCGTCAGCTGGGTCACGTTGGCGCTCACGAGGTTGCCCAGCGTCAGGAGGTTGCGCCCCACCGCCAGCGGCGGGGCCATTTCTTTCTTGGTCTTGGGATCGATCAACGGCTCTTTCGTCTTGGGATCGAGGAGGGGTGGGACCTCCGGCACGCGGACCTTGCACCAGTCCAGGTTCAAGACGGCCATCTCCTTCTGCGCCTTGGCCGCGCTCATCTCCGCGGCCGAAGCCTTCATCTTCGCTTCCATCACGTCCAGGTCGCGGGCGCTGGTCGCCTTCTTTTCGACCAGCTCGCGCTCGCGCGCCAGGTTGGCCGCCGCCAGCTTGTACTCCGCGTCGACCAGGGCGATACGCGCGTCAGCCTTGTCCAGATCGGCCTGGTACGGGCGCGGATCGATCTCGAAGAGCACCTCGTTCGGCTTGACGATGTCTCCCGGCTTGAAGTTGATCGCGACCAGGTAGCCGTTGACGCGAGCCCGCACGTCCACGTCCTCGCGCGCCGCCGTGCGACCTGTGAAATAGGCGTAGTAGGGCACCTTCTTGGCGATGGGGTAGCGGAACGTGACGGCGGGGAGCTTCTTCTCCGCCTCCTCATGACCGCCGCCGCCGCAGCCGGCAAAACCCAGCGCCAGCAAAGGAAGGATGCAAACCGTCGCCGACGAACGACTCATCATGGCGTTACTCCCTGGCATCGCGCACCATCACGGGCGCCGAGTTCAAGGTTTGTGGCTAAAGCAAAGACCGTACCGGCCTTTCCCCTGTCAAATGAGCTCTGTTTTCTGGAGGTTCCCCGCAGCCTCACCCCACGGCGTCGCCACCGAGTGTGCGTTTTCGACCATCGGCGCGGCCCGAAAGGATCATTCCACTGAGCGTTCGAGCCTTCCCAGCGGTCCACCTCTGAACTGGTTTTTGGGTTGAGCCAGGGACAACGCAGCTAGCGACGTGAAGGACCTGAGCTAGCGCCCGTGGAGAATATCAAACCACCGAGAGATTATCGCGCCCGCAAGCGTTCGGCAACGGAAGACGCCCCGTTCCCCCCGTTCGAGAGGGACAATCCCCGTACAAAGAGAATACCCGTCGATGATGCCTCGGCTCGCCAGGACAACATGAAACCTGTGTGGCCCCCAGAGGGTAGTCCTAGCACTTCGGCGATCACGTTCTTGGCGCGGAGGGTTCCATGCAGGCGAAACGCTTGACTCCTGTTCTACTGGCCTTGCTCACCGTTTTCTCATTGACGGCTCGGGCCCCTAGCCAGACTGTCGAGGACAAGGACGTCAAGAAGGAGGCGAAGAAGGAAGTTAAGAAAGAGATCAAGCCCAGTGTGTCGCTCAACGACGCCAGAGCCTTCAAGGGATACACGCTGATCGCTCCTCTCACCTCCAAAAAAACCCACCTGATCGACATGGAGGGACGCATCGTCCACACCTGGGACAGCGACTGCACGCCCGCTCTCGTCCCCTACCTGCTCGACAACGGCAATCTGCTCAGGCCCGGGACCACCAAGGAGTCGATACGCTCTCCCGGCATGGGGGGACGCGTGCAGGAGTTTACCTGGGATGGCAAGCTGGTGTGGGACTTCACCTTCACCGGCAAGAACCAGCACCCGCACCACGACATCACGCTCCTGCCCAACGGCAATATTCTCATGATCATCTCCGACCGGAAGACGGCGCCGGAGGCGGCGGTCGCGGGGCGCCGTCTGGACCTTGTGCGCGAAGTTCTCAACGCCGACGCCATCATCGAGGTGAAGAAGACCGGACCGACCAGCGGCGAGATTGTCTGGGAGTGGCACAGCTGGGACCATCTCGTCCAGGACCACGACAAGAAGAAGGCGAATTTCGACAAGATCTCGCTGCGGCCCGAGCGGATCGACGTCAATTACGCCTCCGGAGTCTTCGGCGCCGGCGGCAAGAAGCTCAGCAAGGACACTCTGGAAAAGCTCAGAGGGCTCGGCTACATCGGCGGAGCGGATTCCAAGCCTGACCCGAAGACGCCGGAAAAGAACCTGCCGATCAACCTCTTCTCCGATTGGACGCATTTCAATTGCGTGGCCTACAATGCAGAGCTCGATCAGATCATGATCAGCGTCCATGCCTTCAGCGAAATCTGGGTGATCGACCACAGCACCACGAGCGCCGAGGCCGCCGGCTCCAAGGGGGGCAAGTATGGTAAGGGAGGGGATCTCCTCTATCGCTGGGGAAATCCAAACGCCTATCGTGCCGGAACAAACGCCGATCGCCGCCTGTTCCACCAGCACAACGCCCACTGGATACCCAAGGGCATGCCGGGAGCCGGCAGTGTGCTCATCTTCAACAACGGTTTTCGCCGCGGCGACGGCGCCTATTCCACGGTCGAAGAGATCAGCCTGCCCATGAACAAGAGCGGCTCCTACGATCGCACGCCCGGCGCCCCGTACGGTCCGGATACGTCGGCATGGTCCTATGCCGCCCCGAAGAAGTCGGATTTCTACAGCGCTTTCATCTCCGGCGCCGAGCGCTTGCCCAACGGCAACACCCTCATCTGTTCCGGCATGGACGGTACCGTTTTCGAGGTGACACGGGACAAGGAAATGGTGTGGAAATTCGTCAGCCCGACCAAGAGCGCATTCGACCTGGTGGCCGGCCTGTTTGGCGGTTTCCAATCGAAAGGTCTCTTCCGCAGCTATCGCTACGGCGTCGATCATCCGGCCTTCAAGGGCCGGAGCCTGACGCCCGGCAAGAAGATCGAGGAGTCCTAGCCGCTTGCCGCATGGCGCCGCGTGAGCCCCAACCGCAAGAATTGTTGTGCCGTCTGCTTCTCGAGGCGCCATAGGCAAGTGATAGTCGTTGTGCGGGAGACGCCGCAGCGAACCTCAGCGAACCTCAGCGAACCTCTGCTGGCCGAACCGCGCTCGTTCCGGAATCCCGATGATCCATTTCAATTGTCCCGGTTGCGGCAAGGAATTCAGCGTGCGCGAGGAGTTCGGCGGACGGGCGACCAGGTGCCCGACTTGCCAGCGCGCGCTGGTCGTTCCTGCGGCGCCGGACACAGCGGCGCCCGACACAGTCACCGAGGTTCACAGGCCGGCGGCGGCGACCGCGGCCGTCCCCCCCGCGCCTCCCACCAGTGTGGCGCCCGCCCCTTTCAAGCAGACAAGCGGGCCGCCGCCCGGACGAGACGTGGCCTCGGCGCTTTCGCCGCCCGGGAATGGCGCGGCGCCGTCGGGGCCCGACGAGGATGATGGGCGGCCTAGGCACAAAGGCCGTTACCGGATCGCCGACGAGATCGCGCGTGGCGGAATGGGGGCGGTGGTGCGGGCCGTCGATAACGACATCCGGCGCGAGGTCGCCATCAAGTACATGCTCGACCACAAGGACGCCCGGCAGCGGGCCCGCTTCGTCGAGGAGGCGCAGATAACGGGGCAGCTCGAGCACCCGAACATCGTGCCGGTACACGAACTCGGCGTGGATGACAAGCAGCGGCCCTTCTTCGCAATGAAGATGGTGCGCGGCCGCAGCTTGGGACAGGTGCTGGAGGACCTCAGCGCGATGTCCCCGACGGCGGAGAATGACTGGCCGCTCGGTCGGCTGACGAACGTGCTGGTAAGCGTCTGCAACGCGCTGTCGTATGCCCATGCGCGAGGGGTGATCCATCGCGACCTCAAGCCGGCCAACGTCATGATCGGCGATTTCGGCGAGGTCTACCTGATGGACTGGGGCGTGGCGAAGATCATCGGCTTCAGCCGGGAACAGACCTGGCGCCGGCGTGGGTGAACGCGGCGGCGCAGCCGACGTTCTCGTTGATGCCGGAAGAAGAGCCGACCCAGGTCGAGCCGGCGAGCTTGGACAGTAGCTCCGCTTTCGTGGCGAGGCCTGTCACGCCGGTTTCGCCGCGCATCGTCAGTGATCGACGGTCGGGCGGCGCTATGACGCGCGAGGGCTGGGTGCTGGGGACGCCGGGTTACATGCCGCCGGAGCAGGCGCGCGGGCAGACGCATGCCATCGATCAACGCAGCGACGTCTTCGCCTTGGGGGCCATCCTTTACGAGGTGCTGACGCTGACGCCGCCGATTCAGGACGTGTCCGGCGACCCGGTCGACGTGCTCAAGCGCGTGATCGCGTGCGATTTTCCCGCGCCGGAAGAGCGGGCCCCCCAGCGCGCGCGCCAGGGCAAGATGCCGCGCGAGCTATGCGCCATCGCCATGAAAGCGCTGGCCCAGGATCCCGCCCAGCGCTACCAGACGATCGCTTTTCTGCAGCAGGACATCGAACGCTTTCAGGAAGGGCGGTCGGTGTCGGCGAAGGAAGACTCCATCTGGGAGATGGCCGTCAAGCTGGTCAAGCGCAACAAGGCGGTCAGCCTGGCGGCGGGGTTGGCGACGGTGATCCTGCTCGCAGTCCTGAGCGTGAGCTCGGTCGTCAACTATCAGGCGCGGGTGCAGGCGGATGAAGCCCGCGAACACGCCGATGCGGCGAAGAAGCGGGCGGACGAGGCGCGGAAGCTCGCCGAGACCAACTACGACGCCTTCGTGAAGGCCGACAAGGAAAGACGCGAACACGCGAAGAAATCCGTGCCGGCGTTCCTGCGCGCGGCAAAGCTCGCGCTGAGCGAACGCCAATTCGAGGACGCCCTGGCCCAGGCGGACATCGCCGTCGACATCGAGCCGGATAACCCCGACGCGCAGCTCCTGCGCGGGCAGTTGCTGATCTGCCTGGAGCGATATGCGGCCGCCGCCGACCCGCTCAAAGCCTACGAGCGGCTTGCGCCCGGCGACAAGCGGATCGAGCGTCTTCGAAACGCCGCGGCGCTGGTCCGGCCCGGCGACTCCATCGCCCTGCTCGACCTGGCCGACATCTTTTACGATCAGAAGGCGCCGTTGCTCGCCGAGCGGATGACGCGACTGGCGGAAGGGCTGACGGCGTCGTTCAAGGAAAAGCTCGCTCTGTATCAGAAACGCATCAACGCGGCGTGGCCCGAAGCGCCGACCCTCACTCCGGACGACCGGGGCGGGCTCTCGTTCGGTTTCGTCTACTACGGCGACAAGAGCCGCATCACCGACCTGGCGCCGCTCAAGGGGATTCCGATCACCGACCTCAACCTGGACGGCTGCAAGGAGGTGCGCTCCCTGGAAGCGTTGCGCGGCATGAAGCTGCGCAAGCTCAATATTCACGAGTGCAACATCGATGACCTGGGGCCGCTGCGCGACATGCCGCTGGAGAGTCTGTCGATCGCGGGCTGCACGCGAGCGCTCGATCTGGAACCCCTGGCCAAGCTGCCGCTCAAGTGGCTCGACCTGGGCTACGTGCCCGCGGCGCGGAACCTGGAGCCGTTGCGCGGTCTCAAGCTCGCGCACCTCAACCTGTTCTATTCTGGGGTCAGCGACCGCGACCTCGAACTGGTAAAGACGCTGCCATTGGAGAGCCTGGTGTTATCCGGCTGCGGTGGCTTGACCGGCATTGCGTCCTTGCGCGGCATGCGCCTCAAGAAGCTGGAACTGGCCTCGACATCGGTCGCCGATCTGGCCCCGCTCGAGGGAATGCCGCTGGAATACCTGGAAGTGCGCGGCTTCGTCGGCGACCTGTCCCCCTTGCGCGGCATGAAGGGACTCAAGACGTTGCTCCTGAGCTGCGGCGGCGCGGAGCGCGGGCTGGAGCCAATCGCCGGGCTGCCCATCTCGCGGCTGGAGTTCTGGAGCGCCGACATCACGGGCAAGAGCCTGGAAGCCCTCAGAGACCTGCCGCTGGTACACCTGGCCCTTGACAACTGTGGCAAGGTCGACTCCCTGGCGGCGCTGCGCGGGCTCAAGCTCACCCACCTGAGCGCCCGGCAGTGCGCGTTTTCCGATCTAACGCCGCTGGAAGGGATGCCCCTCGTGTCCCTCGACATTTCGGCCTGCGACAAGGTGACCGACCTGAGGCCGTTGCGCGGTATGCGGCTGTTGGAACTAGGATTCCCGGCGAAATCAGTGAAAGAGGGGATCGAAGCGGCGCGCGGCATGACGAGCCTGCGGACGCTCTGGTCGGATCCGACGCGGCGCTTCGAGCCCGGTGATTTCTGGCGACGCTACGATGCGGGTGAGTTTCGATAGCGGAGCCGCAACAAGTTCCTGCGTTCTTCATCGCGCGCCATCCTTGAGATGCCCGCGACGCGACGCCATAATGGAGCCCGGGTTGAACCGATTCGCCTCGAAGGGGGCTCATTCATGAAGCGAAACATCCTGGGAAGCGTTCTGAGCATCCTGGTTCTGGCGGTTGTCGCGGCTCCGGCACGGGCCACGCCGCCAACCGACAACGTGAACACGTTCTCCATCGTCGCCTTTGACCCGGACAAGAAGGAGTGGGGCGTCGCGGTAGCGTCCAAGTACCTGGCGGTGGGCGCCGTGGTCCCGTATGCCGAGGCCGGGGTGGGCGCCATCGCGTCGCAAAGCGCCGTGAACGTCACCTATGGCACGCGCGGCCTCGAACTCTTGAAGAAAGGCAAGAACGCGGCGCAGACGCTCGACATCCTCCTGAACGAAGACGAGGGCCGCGAGGTTCGCCAGGTCGCGATCATCGATGCGAAAGGGGACGTCGTCCCGTTTACGGGCAAGAAATGCAACGCTTGGGCCGGGTCGAAGGCAGGGAAGAACTACAGCTGCCAAGGCAATCTGCTCGCGGGCGAAGCCGTGATTCTGGGGATGGCCAAGGCCTATGAATCGACCAAGGGCCCCCTCGCCTGGCGGCTCATGGCCGCTCTGGAAGCGGCGGAAAAAGAGGGGGGCGACAAGCGCGGCAAGCAGGCCGCGGCGCTTCTCGTCGTTCGCGCCGGCGCCGGGCCGGGCGGGCGCGGGGACCGTTACCTCGACCTCCGCGTCGACGATCACCGCGAGCCGGTGGCCGAGCTGGCGCGCATCCTGGCTCTCCGCGTCCGGCGGCCAAAGGCCGACTGAGGACTGTCAATCTCGCCCCAACGCGGTTGCAAGCCAGTCGCGTCAGTAACGTGGCTGACGGGTGATCCAGTTCCACAAATGGTAAAGCGGCCAGCGCCATCCCTGCCGCGACGCTCCAAACGCCGCCCCGATGCGAAGCAACTCCGGGAGATCGCGATAGCCCGCGCTCAAGCCAACGCCGCAGCCGGCTTTGCGCATGAGCAGCATGGCGGCGCGGCCGACTTGCAGCCACACATACTCTTTGCCGTCTTCGGCCGGATTGGGTAGAGCCTCCAGCACGGTGGCGCCGAACTCCTCCTTGAGTCGCCGCGCGATGGCTTCAAAGCGCGCACGACTATTCTCTGGACCGAACTCCAGCCAGGCGTCCCAGCGCGGTCCAAGCCATATGTAGGGCCCAACCGCATTGGCCACGGTTTATCCTCGCAGCAGGGGTGGTCCCGCTTCGTCACCAACGTGCCGCTATTCCACTCCGGTAACGACAATCCGCCGGTACCGCGTCAACGCCGGCGCACCGCTGTCCGTGACCTCGAGAACCACATGCATCGTCCGACCGGCGGCATCGATCGGGATGTGGAGCGTCGCATCCGGCGTAGCCGGATCGACGATCTCCGCCCTGCCCTTGTACGTTCCCGGCTCGCGGTACACAAACCACCGATAGGTGAGGCGATCGCCGTCCGGGTCGCTCGTACCGGCCGCGCTCAGGCGCAACGGCTTGCCTACCGGCGCCTTGACCTCGAGTATCTTGCCGGTATCGTCCCCCTGGCAAATCACCACCGGTGGATGATTGGCCTCCTTCACCGGCCTGACGCACCAGTTCAGCCTCGCTCTGAAGTCGTTCTGCAAGTGCACGGCCCAGCGCTTGATGGTGTTGTCGCGGTGTGTCGTTCCTTCCCATTCGTCCTTCTGGTTGGCCCAGTAGTACGGCCGCGGCTTCTCTTTTTCGTTCAGACCGTAGCGTCCCGCCCAGCTGCCCCAGGTCGGACGCATCGGATCGTTCATGCCGGTCGGCACGAGGTAGAGGAACGTCATGGTGTCCCCCTCCTTCTGCGCCAGACCGGTGTTGGTGGGATAGAGAGCGCCCAAGGGCCCGTGACCGGTGAGGACATCGCGCTTCAGGTCGAAGCCGCCTGCCTTTGCCGTGAGCGCCGAGAAGCGGTGATACCAGCGCTTGCCGTCCTGCGGTGGGTGAAAGGTGTCGATCCAGATGGGCCAGGGGGGGCGGATGGACGAGTGGTCCCCGAACTTATCCTCCGAGCTGAGGCGGAAGCGAGCCTTGAACTTGGCGTAGCCTGCTTCCCCTTCTTCCTTCCGTTTCTTGTCGAGGCAGAGCTTGAAACTGCTCACGTCCCCGTCATGGCTCGTGCCCCAATTGCACAGCCAGATCGGCCGCGGATCGGGCGCCGCCGCCGCGGCCAGGATCAGCCTGACGCCTGCATCGCCGCCATAACCCGCGACCGTGCGTTTCCAGAGGTAGTCCAGGGTCGGATAGCGTCGATCATGCTTCACGAGGTTGGGATAGCACTCGCCATACGCCTTGAGCAACCGCCGCACGATGCCCAGCCCGGTCCGCTCCGGGTTCAAATTCTCCTTGTCGCGCGCCTTGGGCAGCGTGCAGACAATGCCCTCCACGTCCCACTCGTTGACATAGAGAAGGAAGCGAACG
>JAXMAR010000084.1:0-10705 GCA_046350295.1 Gemmataceae bacterium | reverse complement strand
CTCCGTCACCTTCTCGACGGGGATGAGGATCTCGCCGAAGTACTCCTGCAGCCCCTCGATCTTGACGCGGCGCTCGATCGCATCCTTGATCGACTCCTCCCGGCCGCTCTGCACCTTCACCACATACCACTTCTTGTTGTCGTCGACGGGCGCGGCCGACGGCTCGGGCGGCGCGGCCCCGTTGCCCTCATGCGGCTCCGGCGCACGCGGCTCCTCGGCTTCGTCCCCAGCGTTTTCAGGTTCCATGTTCATGGTGTGCAGGCCGCTCTGCCGTGAGAATTGCTTCCCAACACTTCGCTTCAGCCGACTCCGCTTCGGGCGCCGGGGCGCGGCGTTACCAGCGGGCCTTTTCCTCGAGCTTCGCCTTCTCGGCGCGCGTGTCCACTTGCAGCACGGAGATCCACTCGTTCGAGAGGATCTGAATCCACAGAATGTCGACCACGAAAAGGAACACGGTCATGATGATCATCGTGACCAGCACGACGATCGTGTCCTGGAACAGCCGGGCCCGCGTCGTCCAGGAAACCTTGTTCATCTCCGCTTCGGTGGCGATCAGGAAGTCGGCGAAGGTGGGCAAGTTGACCACGCGCCAGGCGAACCAGATCAGCACCGCGCCCAGAACGATCGGCAGCACCAGGTGCGTGTGGAACATCAGGGGCAGCGTGTTCGGCGCGTCCTCCGCCCCGGTGAACGGGATGCCGATCTCCCAGTTGTTCGGCGCCCCCGGCCGATCCGTGCCGAGCACTCCCTGGCGCACCATCGTGATGATGCCCCAGAAGCCGAGGATCAGGATGGCGATGACGGTCATGCGCCGGATCTTGACCCCCTGGCTGCCCTTGAACACGTTGGTCTCGAACCAGCCCGAGTCCTTCAGGCGACCCAGCCAGGCCGCGAACCCGGGCAAACTGAACCACTTGTAGAGGCCGAACAGGAAGCCGGCGCCGATCGCCAAGGTGACGACCATGCCTGCCACTCCCATCTCCTGGCGCGACAGGACCAAACCGATGCCGAGCGTGATGCGCGCCGCGATGTAGAGGAAGAAGGACGCGACGAACGCCCCTTCGCGCAGGCCGCGCCGGTTGTTGGCCCGCTCCAACTCGAGGCCCACGTAGCCCAGTCCGACCACGGCCCCGGCAGTGACGATCAACAACAGCGAGCCGTTCAGGAACTCGTTGAACAGGTGCCGGCTGCGATCCGGGTCGTCGGAGTTGGTGATCCAGCTCCACGCCAGAGGTAGACCGGCGAGAAGTATCCAGAACGACGCAAGGACAAAAACGCCCCCGACCAGGCTCTGCACGGCCAGCTGCGCCGCGGGGGACCGCGCCGGCGCTTCGGTGATCGGTTTTTCAGCCACGGACATGGCAGTTCCTTGCTTTCTTCCAGGTCGTCTCGATTATCAGCCGCGGGCATCCCAGCCTCGCGCCAGCAGGGGCGGAGCGACTCGAACGCTCAACCGCCGGTTTTGGAGACCGGTGCTCTACCAGATGAGCTACACCCCTGTAGCTCTCAGCTTCAGCCGTCAGCTTTCAGCCAATCCGAATGGCGAGCTGGATATTGCAGCCGGCTGATAGCTGAAAGCTGACAGCTTTTCTACTTCTTGCGGCTTTCTTGTGCGCGGTGTGCTGCGTCCTTGCGGCAGAACTTTTTCAGCTCGAGCCGCTCGGCGCCGCGTGTCTCCTTGTGGGTGCGGTAGTTCCGCGCCCCACACACGGTGCATTCGAGCCAGACGTATTCACGCATGGGAGTTTCTCAAGATGCTCAGCCGCGGTTCGCAGAGCCTCGCGGGTCGGCGAGCTGCGGCCAAACGCGTTGCTTACTTGACGACCTTGATGACGACGCCCGAACCGACGGTCTTGCCGCCTTCGCGGATGGCGAAGCGCAGGCCGTCGTCCATGGCGATGGGACTCTCGGGCAAGAGCTGGACCTTCATCTTGATGTTGTCGCCCGGCATGCACATTTCCGCCTTGTTGCCGTCCGAGCCGATCAACTCGTTGACCGTGCCGGTGACGTCCGTGGTACGGAAATAGAACTGCGGACGGTAACCCGCGAAGAAGGGCGTGTGCCGGCCGCCTTCGTCCTTCGACAGCACGTACACGTTGGCCTCGAAATCGGTGTGGGGCGTGATCGAGTTGGGCTTGGCGATGACCTGGCCACGCTCGATGTCGTCACGCTCAACGCCACGAAGCAGGACGCCCACGTTGTCGCCGGCAATGCCCCTGTCCAGCGTCTTGTTGAACATTTCCACGCCCGTGATGACCGTCTTGCGGTTGTCCTGCAAGCCGATGATCTCGACTTCGTCGCCGACCTTGCAGGCGCCTCGCTCGATACGGCCGGTGGCGACCTGCCGCGGCCCTTGATCGAGAAGACGTCCTCGACGCTCATGAGGAAGGGTTTGTCCTCTTCGCGCACGGGCGTCGGGATGTAACTGTCGAGCGCCTCCATGAGCTTGTCGATGCAGGCGCAGGCCTTGTCGTCCTTGCCCTGCGAATCGAGCGCCGGCTTCGAGCTGCCGCGCACGATCGGGATCTCGTCCCCGGGGAACTCGTACTTGGAGAGGAGCTCGCGCAGCTCCAGCTCGACGAGGTCGAGAAGCTCGGGATCGTCGACCGTGTCGATCTTGTTCAAGAAGACCACGATGCGCGGCACACCGACCTGGCGGGCCAGGAGGATGTGCTCGCGGGTCTGCGGCATCGGCCCGTCGTTGGCCGCGACCACCAGGATGGCGCCGTCCATCTGGGCGGCGCCGGTGATCATGTTCTTGATGTAGTCGGCGTGGCCGGGGCAATCGATGTGGGCGTAGTGCCGGTTGGGGGTCTCGTACTCGACGTGGGAGACGGCGATGGTCACCGTCTTGTTCTCGTCGCGGACGATGCCGCCCTTGGCGATTTCGGCGTAGGTTTTGACCTTCTCGCCCGGCTTGTTCTTGTGCGCCTGCCGCATCAGGATCGCCGCGGTAAGGGTGGTCTTGCCGTGATCGATGTGGCCGATGGTGCCCACGTTGACGTGCGGTTTCGACCGCTCAAAAACTCCCTTAGCCATCTTGCCTCCAAGAAAACAGGTCCAACCCGCACGGGGCCGGAACGACGTAAGGATCTAACCGAATTCCGGGGAAAGCTGCTGCTGGGATTTGAACCCAGGACCTCGTCCTTACCAAGGACGCGCTCTACCGGCTGAGCTACAGCAGCGGAGTGCGCCTGCCAAGAGCGACACAAGCGGGCGATGGGACTCGAACCCACAACGTCTAGCTTGGAAGGCTAGAGCTCTACCAATTGAGCTACACCCGCACCGACAACCGAATGCAGATGCCGATTGCAGAATGACCGGATATCGCCCTCTCATTCTGACTTCTGACCCCTAACTTCTGCATTCAACTGGGCAGGGAGGGATTCGAACCCCCGTAGGTCGGAGACCGTCAGATTTACAGTCTGATGCCATTGGCCGCTCGGCCACCTGCCCGTTTTTTCACAGTGCCTGAAGGCGACCAGGGCGCCTCATTCCGTTTTCTCTCCGCCCTCCCCTTGCATCCCAAGCTAGCGGTGGGAGTTGAACCCACAACCACCGGTTTACAAAACCGGTGCTCTGCCATTGAGCTACGCTAGCGCAAACGCTTGCGGCGAAAGAAAGTATAGAAAAACAGCGCAAACCCCGCAAGCGGGAATAGTTGACGAAGCCGTACAGTCTGGACAGCTGCGTCCGAGGCCGGGCAGAAGGCGATTGACCCGCGCATGCGGGCCGATTTCCTTCTCGACGCGCAGCCTCAGCACCACTCTTCCGTAAATGACAACACCCCCCGGCCGAAGGTTCTACCTTCGTCGCCAAGGAGGGTGGGATGGCACGCGTCAAGACTATTTATACAGAAAACCGCCTCAGGTCCAAGGGGCCAATTCTTTTTTCGCCTTCCACGCCTTCCCTCGTACCGCCGCGGACAACGGGACAGATCGACCGCCGAATCTCGCCGCGTCAGCCCCCTGCAATGGCCCCGACGATCCAGAACGCCTCCTTCCCCGTCGCGACCGCCTCAGGCAATGGCGCGTCGGGCGCCTCGTTCGAGAGGTCCTCACCGCAGGCGAAGAAGCGAAGGAGCGGACGCCGTTTCTCCGAGCCGTGATCGCGGATCGTGCCACGCAGCACCGGATACTTCGCTTCCAGCGCGTCGAGCACCGCGCGCTGCGTGACCGGGCCGGACACCGCAACTTGCGCCTCGGACCCCGCCTTCGCCAGGTTGCGCAGATGATAGGGGAGAACGACGCGGATCATACACCGCACTCCAGATCAGGCGAGCGTTTGCGCTTCGACGGACAGCACGGCGGGCAGATCGCGAACAATGGCCGTCCAGCTGTCGCCCGAGTCGGCCGAGCCGTAGACCTGCCCCCCGGTCGTGCCGAAATAGATACCGCAGGAATCCAGTGAATCGACGCTCATCGCGTCGCGCAGCACGTTGACGTAGCAATTCTCCTGCGGCAGGCCCTTGCTGAGGGGTTCCCATTCGTTGCCGCCCGTCCGGCTGCGGAAGACGCGCAGCTTGCCCTCCATCGGGAAGTGCTCCGAATCGCTCTTGATGGGCACGACGTAGATCGTGTCGGGCTCATGCGCGTGGACGTCGATGACGAAGCCGAAGTCGGTGGGGAGGTTGCCGCTCACCTCGCGCCAGCTGTCGCCGGCGTCGTCGGTGCGGAGAACGTCCCAGTGCTTCTGCATGAAAAGGGTGCTCGGCTTCGAGGGGTGCATGGCGATGCGGTGGACGCAGTGGCCGACCTCGGCGTTGGGGTCCGGGATGTACTGCGAGTGCAGCCCCTTGTTGATCGGCTTCCAGTTCTTGCCGCCGTCGTCGGTGCGGAAGGCGCCGGCCGCGGAGATGGCGATGTAGATGCGGTCCGGATTGGTCGGGTCGATGAGGATGGTGTGCAGCCCCATGCCGCCCGCCCCGGGCATCCAGCGCGAGCCCTGCTGCGCGCGAAGTCCCGGCAACTCGTGCCACGTCTGTCCGCCGTCCTTGCTGCGGAAGAAGGCGGCGTCCTCGATGCCGGCGTAGACGGTGTCCGGGTCGGTGAGGGAGGGCTCGAGGTGCCAGACTCGCTTGAACTCCCAAGGATGGTTCGTGCCGTCGTACCACAGGTGCGTCCCCGGATCGCCGTCATAGGTGAACTTGTTGCCGACGGGGTTGAAGGTCTTGCCGCCGTCGTCGGAGCGCTGCACCTGCTGCCCGAACCAGCCGCTCGTCTGCGAGACATAGATGCGGTTGGGATCGGCGGGAGACCCTTTCATGTGATAGATCTCCCAGCCGGCGAAGAACGGGCCGCTGACATCCCAGCGCTGGCGCTTGGCGTCCGAGGTGAGGACGAAGGCGCCCTTGCGGGTGCCGACGAGGAGGCGGATGGCTGGCATGGACACACTCCTTTTCTTTGCCTTGTTTTTTTTGCACCGACTATGCCTTGACATAGTCCTTAAAGATCCTGTCGAGCGCGGGGATGAAACGGGCCAACTTGCCAACAGTGGTCCTTAACAGGTCAACGAGTTCTTGTGCAGCAGGAACCTCTCGATGCAGACGAGCGCACAATTCAAGGGCGGCTTCATGGAGCGGCTTCTGTCGCTTTCGCCCAAAGGTCGAGCTGGTTTCCGGCGGCTCCGCACTTGAACCAGCGCAAGGCATGCTTGATGAGATTGGCGGAAAACACGCGGTTGCCGCCTTCTTCGCCATGCAGGGGGCACGGCCCCGAACCTGGCTTCCGGCGGATCGGGCAGCCTCAAAACCGAGTAGCCCAAGGGACATCCGCCATGGAAACCGCCTCTCGAACTTTGCGAAGTCGATGGCCGACATGCCTTGCTGCTCACGGGAACAGAGAAGAGGAACCCGTAACAGGATACCGGCAAATGACTCCACCCGGAATCCAAAACGCGCGTTTCCCGGATGAGCCTCAATTCGCCTCTGGCACGCCGCTTTGGAACGGAATCACGCGAAGGCCCGGCACCCGCGAGAATTCGGCGACATTATCGGTCAACAATGCTCTCGACGCCGCGCTTCTTCACCCGCTTCATCACCAGCAGCCGGTTCCCGCTCGCCGCCTTGGTCTCGAACTTCGCCGGGGCCTTGCCGCCTTCGACGGCGTAGCAGAGCTTGAATTCGTCACCGCTTACCTGGATGATGCCGTTGGCCTTGGCCGGCCCGAACAGGCTCTTGGTGATCTCGAAGCTGATCTGCACTGGGTCCTTCTTGGCGTCGATCGTGTACTTCATGACAAACTCGGCCTCGTCGCTCTTGAGGACGAAGCTCTCGGCGTCGATCGTCACCTTCTGTTTCTTGAGCCGGCCGGGTCCGCCTTCTCGCCGTTCTTCTCGCCGGCGACGATGGCCCATTTGCCGAACATCTGCTTGACGTTGAATTCCTTGTCCTTCCCCGCGGAGCCGTCGCGGCTCGCGACCAGGATGAGAGCGAGGGTTGCCAACACGACGCCTGCCGTTTTCATGCTTGCTCCTTTGAATGTCCGCGTGAAATGGGTCCGGAACAGCGATCGATTTGACGATGATCTTATCGCTTATCGGGCTTCAGCCAAGCGCGTAGTTGAAGTCGTGGTCTCACGACTTCTGGCCAAGCCGTGCAATCACGACGCCGTCGGTATCCCCGGTATCTCCATGACCGGCCGGATCTCGACCGTCCCCTTCCGCCCCGGGATCCGCGAGGCGATGCGGATCGCGTCGTCGAGGTCCTCGGCGTCGATGAGGAAGTAGCCGCCCAGGTGCTCGCGGGTCTCGGCGAAGGGGCCGTCGGTGACGAGCGATTTGCCGTCGCGAACGCGGACGCTGGTCGCGGTCGAGACCGGATGGAGCGGGTTGGCGCCGAGGAACTGGCCTGCGGCGGCCAATTCCTGACAAGCCTGGGTGGATTCGACGTAGCAGGGATTGCCCGCTCTTCGTCGGTCATTGCCTTCTCGCCCATGTAGATTAAAAGGAGGTACTTCATGTCCGTCTCCGGGTTGGGAGCGCCGTTCGGCAGGCGAGGCCGCCTGCCCCACAAAACCTGGTCGAACGGGGCTCGCTGGAATCGACACGGCGCCCGCACTTTTTGCCGAAATGAGCACCTCCGCCGACGCCGCTGCCGCCCTGGGACTCCGTCTACCGCTCGGATTGGGGCCGCATCGTGGCCACGCTGATCCGGCAGGTCGGGGATTTCGACCTGGGCCGAAGAGGCGGCCCAGGAGCGTTCGCGGCGGCGGTCGACCAGTGGCGGAGTCCGGCGTGCCCGATTCGCCGCGCCTGGATCATCCAGACCGCCCCGGCACAAGGCCATCGACCGCATCCGCCGCAAGGCTGACCGAAGACCAGCTTCAAGACCTACGCCGCGTCCCGCCCTGCGGCGGCCGGAGCCGGCGCTCGAAACGGACGAGATCGCGGATGACCGGCTCCGCCTCATCTTCACCTGCTGCCACCCCGCGCGCCCGAGAACCAGGTGGGCGCTGACGCTGCATGCTCGGGGGTCTCGAGACGGACGAGATCGCCCGCGCCTTCGTTCCGGCGCCGACGATGGCCCAGCGGTTGGTGCGGGCCAAGAGCAAGATCCGCATGCCGGCATCCCGTATGTCATCCCGGAAACGCGACTTGCCGCTCGGCGCCGTCCTAACGGTCATTTATCTAATCTTCAACGAAGGCTACACCGGACGACGCGCGGCGAATCGCTCGTGCGGACCGGATCTATGCCGAAGCGATCCGTCTTGGCCGTCTTGTGCATGCCCTGTTGGCCCTGACGCCCGCCGGCGAAGCGACGGGTCTGCTCGCCCTCATGCTGCTGCACGACTCACGGCGTGAAGCCCGTCTCGACGAGGCCGGAGACATCATTCTGCTGGAGGAGCAGGACCGGTCGCGGCTGGAACCGGGAACAAATCGCGGAAGCCGCTGCCTCTGGTGCAGGACGCGTTCATAAGCGGGCCCGGCCCGTTCGCGCTTGCAGGCGGCGTTGGCGGGGAGCATGCCGGGCGGGCGCGTGCGGAGGAGACGGACTGGCGCCCGCATTCTCGGGCTGTACGACCTGTTGGAACGCACGCAGCCCTCCCCGATCGTCGCGCTGGAACCGGGCGGTCGCCCTGGCGATGGTGGAGGGGCCAAGGGCCGGGCTGACCCAGATCGACGCGCTGGCGGCGGCGGGCTCGATGGGTATCACCTGCTCCATGCGGCCCGGCGCCGACCTGTTGCGCCGCCTCGGAAATCGCGCGCGGCGGCGGCCGGAAGCTATCGGCGCGCCCCTGGACCTGGCCACCAACGAGAGCGAACGCCGGTTTCTGACACGGCGCCTGGGCGAAGTCGCAGGCGACCCGAAGCCGCGTCCCTGATCGGCCGCGTCACGCACGCACGGTTTCCAGATGCGCCGCGGCATCGTGGCGCGGCGTAAGCCTTCGACGGCCGTCGCGCAAACGCGATGTGTCGCGATAGCAGTTCCGCTCCGACGCGGCCCCTGCGGACACCTTCCGGGCCCGGCGCGCGCCTCGGCGAGGATCTGCACGGCGACGGCGGAGGAGCCGTTGTCGGCACGGACCACCTGCCGCGCATGCGGCAGGAGCCGCGCGCCTCAACTCGGCGCGGAGCGTTGCGTTGCCAATGGTCGCCGCAACGGGTGCGGTTCGCCAACTGTTGCAATACCACGGATTGTCTCATGATCGCTAACTCCAAGACCCTCCCATGCGGGAGAGTCGCTCGAGATTCGGAATCGCGTCCTCATGAATAGATGACCAGGGTCGCCAGGTTGGAAGCCAGACCCCACCAGTCGGTGACCATGGCGCCGACGCCGCCGCTCTCATCCGGTTGAAGCTGCAGGGTGAGCGTGAAAACGCCGGTGACGGCATCGATGGCCGCCGTCTTCCCGGCGATGGACAGGACCGCGCCGCTGAACTGCACCAGGAGACCGTCGAGGCTCTCGTCCGTCACCCGCCCTTGCAGCGTCACGTAATGGTCGGCGTTGTAAGCGACCGTGAACGTCTCGATCACAGGCGCGTCGCTCGTCAGCGTGACCGCGCCGGGGTCGGACAAAAGCCCCCAGGCGTCGACCGTGCGCGCCGCCACCGATCCGAGAGCGGAAGCCTGTGCAGTGAAGCTGAACGACCCGTCCGGATTGGTCAGGGTCGATCCGACAACCATCCCCGAGAAGGACACCAGCTGCCCGCCGGGCGATTCATCGCTCACGACGCCCGAAAGCGTCACCATGCGGCCGGCGCCGTACGCGACCTGAAGCGTGAGCGTCGGCGCCGAACTGGCGACGTTCACCTGCGCCATGTTCGACATCTGTCCCCAGACATCGCTCGTCATGGCCTGAACCGTCCCAAGGTACAGCGCATCGGTCGTGTAGCTGAAGTGTCCGGAAGGGTCCGTCACGACCGAGCCGGCGACGGCGCCGGAGAAAAAGACCGTGTTTCCGCCGGGCGACTCGTCGCTGACGTCGCCGGACAAGGTGACGGTGCGGCCGGCGCCATGGTTGATCTGAAGGGTTAGGACCGGCGCCTGATTCGGGATGGGCGCGGTCGCGAGACCCATCTGGCCCCAATCATCGGTGGCGGTCGCCTGCACGGTTCCGAGCGACATCGCCTGCGTCGTGAAACTGAACGAGCCATCCGAGGCGGTGATTGTCGAGCCCACGACCGGCCCGAAGAAGGAAACCGTGCGTCCGGCGACCGCGCCATCGTCGCTCAGAACGCCGGAGAGAGTGACGGTCCGGCCGGGGCCGGCCACGACGTTGAGGGTCAGGGTCGGCGCCGGATTGGAAAGCGTGACCTGAACGGGGCTGGACGTCTGCCACCAGGCGTCCGTAGCTGTCGCCTGCACGCTTCCCAGGAACATCGCGTCCGCCGTGTAGCTGAAGGAGCCGTCCGCGTTCGTGATGACCGAACCCCAGACCGGTCCGGAAAAGTTGACGGTGGCGCCGCCCGGCGCATCGTCCGTTACGAGGCCCGAGAGCGTGACGCTGCGGCCGCCGTTCTCGGTGACGCTCAAGCTCAGGCTCGGCGACGGATCGCTGAGGGCCGCAGACGCCGCCGGTGAAGCGCCATCCGCGTTGTAGGCGAACGCATTGATCAGGCCCAGGTGATCGGCAGTGTAAACGGCGTCGAAATGTCCCTGGGCATCGACTCCGAATACGGCATTCACGGCGCCACCCAGGCTGACCGACACCCCGCTCGGATCATCGGCTTGCACCGCCCCCATGATCTCAACCTGGCGGCCGATACCAAGCCGAACCGCGGAAAAGGAGGCAAGAATCGGAGCCGCGGGGCAATCGCGGCGCTCCAAAGCCTCAAGGTTGAGTCTGGTCCTGACTTGCGGCCTTGTCATGGGCCGCGGCTTCCGTTTGAAGAATCCGAACATGGTGGCACCTCCAGGTGGGCTAAGGGCGACAGACGGCGCGGCGCGCACGGGACGACGCGGGCGAAACTTGCCCTCCGGCCGTGTCCGGCCGGGCGCCGGGACTCAGTCTTCCGCTTGCTGCACCAATCGAAATGCAGCGGCGCGGAAGGACACGACTTTAACGTTTTTCTTGATTTTCTTTAAAAGCTAGCTGGGACGGGTGTTATATCCGGACTCCACTAAAAGGCACGAGGAAAACGGCATGGCGCCGGAACGGCGCGCCTGGGGAGGGGGTTCCGAGGGACGGTGAGGGGGGGCGGCCTGGCTCGAGAGGGCGAGCGGTTTCGCCGAAATCAATCGGCTTCGGTCAGGGGATCGATCAACC
>JAXMAR010000083.1:0-11010 GCA_046350295.1 Gemmataceae bacterium | reverse complement strand
CTACCGGACCGCTGCTTTGAGCAGTCGCGCGAAACCCTTGCGCTTGCCGCCCGGCGACTTGCGGAGGCCAAGGGGGCTGGCAAGGACAAGGGAAGCGCGATCGCCTACCTCGCCTACCAGTACCTGCTCGAGCGGGCGGGATGGGCTCCTGGCCTCGTTTTCTGCTCCCCCGAGGACATCGCGGCCCATTACGGCAGCATGGTGAAGCGGTTCGAGCCTGCGATCAAAAGGCTTGCCGAGAAGGGGATAGATCTGGTGTCGATCCGAAACCGGGGGGCGATCTGGGAGATCGAGGTGCTGGATCCGCGCGAAACCATGCGCCTACGCAAGGACGACGGTGTCCGGGAACTCTTCGCCGAGGAGGATGCGCCGAAATCACCCGCCATTTCGGCGCCTATTAAAGACGTCCCAGAAGAAGAAGTCAGAAGCAATAATGCGCGCCCCTCTGAGGGGACGTCTGTCCGCGCCGAGACGACCCTAGATTTCGGCGCGGACCCGAAAAGAGCCGCGCGAGTGGAGGCGGCCGATGCAAGTCCTGCCGGAGGAGACGGGCAAAACGCCGCAGCCAAGAAAAGCGAGGCCGGGGCCTGGGCCCAAAGGCTTGGTCGCCGGCTCGCGCAAGACCTCGCCCGTTCCGTCGCTGAGGGGCAGCCGCCCCCTCCCGCCGAAGCGCTCGGTGACAACGTCTACACGCGGGCCATCAAGACAGCCGGCGAACGGCACGAAGCGAAAGCCAAGGCTTTGGCGGCCGAGATCCGGCGAAGAATCGATGAGCCGGAGAAGAATGAGCGAATTCTCGAGCCGATCCTCCAAACCATCGTGTACGCGCTCCTTGAAGGACACGTGCCGATGGCCGACTTGAAGGACGTTTTCAAGTCCGTCGAGCACGTGGAAAAAGAGGGGGTCCCCGGCCGAGACGGGAAGCGGGAGCCCCTCCAGACGCGCGTGGTTTTCTTCGTCGGATGCATGAAGCGGAAGTTCGCAGACAGGAAGGTTGACTGGCTGACGGGCCGTCCCCTCGCCAGCGCCGGCGACGATGCGAATGCGAACGGTCCCGCAAGGCCCGACGATCCGCCCTTGGCGAATGCCAGGGGACCGCCTGAGGACGACCATGCGGCAAAGTCGCCGCAAGGAAACGGTTGAACCTTCTCTCGAAACGTCGGCGCTACTCGCCGGCGTCGGCCTGCCGGAGCGACGGCCAAGCGGGATCCCCGTGAAGAGCCACAATGCCGGCCGAGAGATTGGGTCCTCTGGAGATCGACGCCAGAGGACAAGCCCTTGACGGCCGCCTGGTGGCCGACGCCAGCGAGGAGCCGCGGCCAAGCGGGACGCTCCCCACCGCGAACGCCAGAAATCCTCGCCGGAGGGCCGCCCGCAGGCGGGGTCCCAGGAAGACGGGGGGCCACCGCAGGCGGGGCCTCTGAAGCCGCGCGTGCGCGGCTTGTGCCCGCGGCGAGCATCGGTCAACGGACGCCACCCCGGCTGAACCAGAATCGTCGCCAGAGAAGGACCAGGCGAAGCTGTCGAAACTCCGCCTGGGACCGTTCCGTCACCGCGGCTACCGCAACGATAGTCAATCCAAGGGACCAACGGCATGACCACGCGTCAGCGGAAGCTCCTGAATGCCCTCGGGCAATGCGGCCCGCTACCCATCGCCTTGCTCCGTCGCATGCCGGGCGGGCGACGCAAAGAGATCGACTTCATGGAGCTGGACTTGGCACCGCTCCTGGCCGCCGGCCTGATCGAGATGTGCGATGACGTTTGCTCACTAAAGCCCGCTCAGACGCCCGGGCACGGCGATGCCCAGGCCGATCTTGGCGGTGAAGGTTGATCGGCTGCCAAAATGCCGCCGACTCGAAGACCGACAGGCTGGTGATGCTCTCCGGCCTACATACCGAAAGTGCGTGCTCCCCCAGGATGGAGGGTCTCGCGTGAGTGATCTTGCGCCTTCGCAAAGAGGCCAGGGAGGAGCCGTGAAAATCGAAGTGGAACCCGAGGATCTGCGACCGCTCGTCGCCGAGATTGTCGCTCAGACCGTGAAACAAATGCGCGACGACGACGCGAAGACAAACGGCCGAATCGCCTGGAGCGAAGCCGAGGCGGCCGCCCTTCTCGGCCTCGAGCAGCACGTGCTGCGCGACGAACGGCGTCGCGGCCGGATCCAGGCGAGCCAGGGGCCCGGTCGGCGCGTCCTTTACACTCGTAAGGACCTGGACGATTACCTCGCGTCCCGCCGAAAAACCGCGCAAGAATAGCGGTTGGCGGGCCAGTTTGGTGGGTTGCGCGGTCGGTTGGTACGATGGGTTTCCTCAAAGGTTGCGCGAGCGACCACGCGAAGACTCGACCAGGGCGCCTGGCCCTGGCTGGTTTCCCCACGTCGCAAGGCATGGGGAGGCGCTTCGCGGCGCCTGAGAAAGACCAGCCAGGACCAGGCGTCTTTTTCTCGGAGGCAGTCATGGCAAGGGCATGGGTCTACCAGGACCCACACCAGATCCAGAAACGCGGCGAAGGCGCCGCGTCCTGGTACGTCGGCTGGTTCGACCCCGCCGGCAAGAAGCGTTGCAAGCGCGGCCCTGGCGCCCTGGGGCGAAGAACGCAGATCGCTTGCAGGCAAGGTCGAGCCGGAGCTGATCGAGGGAACCTACCGCCGCGAGAGCGACCGCAAGCAGTGGGAAGAGTTCCGCAAGGAGTACGACAAGAAAATCGTGGAGGGCATGATCCCCAGTTCCCAGCGAGTCATTCGGGATGCGCTCAACGCCTTCGAGAAGGCGGTGAAGCCTGTGCGCATGGCCGGCGTTCGGACGCAGACCATCGACGAATTCCGGTCACGCCGACGGCAGGCCCGCGGCAAGAAGCCTGGATCGAAGATGTCGCCGGCGAGCATCAACAAGGAGTTGCGCCATCTGAAAGCGGCGCTGGAGAAAGCCCAGCGCTGGGGATACTTGGCCCAGGTTCCCGAGTTCACCTTCGAGCGCGAGCCGGGAAAGCTCATCCGGTTCGTTACCGGCGAGCACTTCGCGGCCATCTATCCGGCCTGCGACCATGCGCGGGAACCCAAGGGCCATCCCTTCGAGCCCGGCGACTGGTGGCGCGGTATCCTGTGCATGGCCTACATGACCGGGTGGCGCATTTCCGAGCTGCTTGCGCTGCGACGTGGGGACCTGGACCTTGTGGCTGGTACTGCGATTACCCGTGCCGCCGATAACAAGGGTAAACGCACGGAGCTGCTCAAACTGCACCCCGTCGTCGTCGAACACCTGGCGCGGCTCGCGAGCTTCTCTCCGACCGTCTTTCCCTGGGCGAAGTCGGAGAAGGCCCTTTACGAGGCCTTCCACCGAATCCAGGACAAGGCTGGGATCTACCTGCTTTGCTCGGAGGACCACAAGCACACGCGATGCTGTCACGTCTACGGCTTTCACGATCTGCGTCGGGCCTACGCGACCGTGAACGCGGAACGGTTGACGCCTGACCAATTGCAGAAGATGATGCGGCATCGGTCCTACCTCACGACGCAGAAGTACATCAACATGGCCAAGCAACTCGACCAGGCCGTGGAGGTTCTTCACGTCCCGCCGGTGCTGCGCCCGGGCGTCGTAGGGTAAGGCGGTTTATGGAGGGACTATGGAGGGTCACGCGTTTCGTTTGCACACCTGATCGTCGTAACCCTTTGGTGGGTAATTGGGCCCGGCTGGATTCGAACCAGCAACCAAGGGATTATGAGTCCCCTGCTCTGCCGTTGAGCTACAGGCCCCCAGGGGTCGCCCCACGGACACGCCATGGTACCTCATTTCCGGGGTCTTTGCCACACGATCGCCCAGGTCGCGTTCATTTCTCCTTGCTCAAGTCGGAGTGGACGGACACAATGAATGAGCCCGTTCTTAGGAACCATGCGCTATGGCTCAGGCCGTCGTCGATCCGGGTGAGTTGCGCCGCTTCGCCCAGCATCTGAAGCAGTTCAACCAGGAGTTGCGCGACCGTATCGCCGCCCTGCACGGTCACGTACTGGCGCTCAGCGATACCTGGCGTGACCAGGAGCACGAGAAATTCGCGCACGACTTCGAACAGACGATGCGCGTCGTGCAGGCCTTTCTCGCCCAGTCGGATCTGTATGTCCCGTTTCTTCAGCGCAAGGCGGAGCGGGTGGAGACCTACTTGGGGCAGCGGTAGTCGCGTCGACTGGGAGCGGTGCCTTCGGGCAGTGCGTTCCCAGGCGGAGCCGGGGAACGAGGAATTAGCCTGGGAACGAGGACAGGGGAGCGATCGCGATGGGGCCGGGCGCCGAGGTTCGCAGCACGCGTTATCTGGCCGATTTTTCCGCGGCGCTGGCGACGTTTCACGCCGTCGCCAATGACGCTCTCGCCGGGGTCGACCGGGAAATCCGGTGCACGGCGGACTGGCTCGAGGAGCAGCGGCAAACATGGACGCGCGTCGTGCGCAAGCTCGAGGAGGACTTCCATCGGGCCCGGAGCGAACTGGCGCGGCGGCGCATGATGCGGATCGGCGAGCAGAAGGTCAGCACCAGCGATCAAGAGCTGGCGTTCGCCAAGGCCAAGGCGCGGCTCGAATGGGCGGAGGGGAAGCTCCAGAAGACGAAGGAATGGGAGCGGGCGCTGCCTGAAGTGACGCTGGATCACCAGGCGCCGGTGAAGGTGCTGCAGAACGCGCTCGATGTCGAGGTCCCGCGCATGCGCGCCTTTCTCGACAGAAGATCCACCAAGCTGGGCAGTACGCCCGGGAGGCGCCGTGAGCCTGGACGCCAGTCGCTACCGCCTCTGGAGCGCATGCCAGGCAGCACAAGCCCGCCTGGGACGATACTGCAGCGGCACTGGCACGATCAGGTGCGGCAGGAGTTCGACCCGCAAGTACATGGCGGACGCGGGGCCGAGGCTGTTCGCGGCGCTGGCCGCCATCGATCAGCTGTCACAGATTCTGCTGAAGGCCCGGCAGGATTGCGGCGACCGCGAGGAAGAAAGATAGACCTCCTGTCGCGCTTGAAAAAGGAACGGCACAACCGGCGCGCGGCGCGCGCCACGGGATCGATTCATGTCGCTGACGACGCTTCACGATCGGCAACGCCGGGCGCTCGAGGAGTTCAAGGTTGCGGCGCTCAAGCGCGCCTTGAATGAGCGCGACATCGAGAGTCGGCTGCGCTGCTGGAGCGCCAGGCCACAGGCGAGATTTCAGGAGGAGCGACGCCGGATCGAGGAGGAGTTCCGCCAGGCCCGGACCGCATTCGAAGAACAGATCGCGGAAACGCAGGGCCGGATGGAGGGCCACTACGATCAGGAGCACAACCGGCTGCACAGCGAGATGACGGAGAAGAAGCAGGCGGCCATTCGGACCCGCATCGGAACAAAGTCCGAGCGGAAACCGAGTTCAAGGACGGGCGGCACCCGGACGATCCTGACGATGCTCGAGGCGGACCGCAAGGTCGCGCGCGGGCATTTCGTGGAGATTCGCCGCAACAGCAAGAACGCAGTGAAGCGGCTGGGCGAGAACATGGTGGCCGCTCGCGACCTGATGCGGCGCTGGGACCTGTTGCGCGGGGCGCCGGCCTCCCGCGCGCAGGCGGCCAGCGCCAGCGAGGACCCGCACAACGGTCTGGAGGCGCGCGTCACGTTCAGCAACGATTGCTTGACCCGGCTGAAGAGTTTCGGCCTGCCGCGCCTGGTCAAGGGGGCCGTCCCGTGGCTGATGCTGGCGATCGTCTGGGTGATCGCGGCGTTTCCGGCCGTCCTGGTCGACTGGTGGTACTGGTGGCTGCTGGGCAGCCTGCTCATCGTGCCGATCGGTTGGGGCTTCATCGTCTGGCTCAGGGGCGAGGCGCGGCGGGCCGTCTGGGCAGCTTGTACGCCATGATGCTGCAGCGTTCGTGGACGCCAAGGCGCTGCAGCAGCAGCTGGCTGGCGGACGCCGAGGAGGATTATCGCCTCAAGCGGCGCCTGAGCCGGGAGCGCCCATCAACTGGCACGCTCACGAGGTCAGAACACCCGATCCAAGATCCAGGGAGCACGGAAGAAGCGGCAACAGGAGCCTGGATCGAGCAGCAGAACCTATCCGCCCAAGCTCGAGCAGGTCGGTCGAAGCGGGCCCGCGACCAGGCGACGCTCGAAGAAAGCCAAGGCCGGCATCTTCGACCTGGAGGAGCGCCCGCGCCCGCGCGGCTCGCGGAAGGTCGCAGCCGCAAGAAGCCAAGAAGAAACAGCTCGAGCTGAACCCGCGAACACGCCCGCGACTGGACCGATCTGGCCGCGGCCTGGAAGGCCTGCGAGCGCTTCGAGCAGGCTCGTACCGTGGCGGCGGCGAGGCAGCTTGTTTTCCCGCCTGGAGCAGCGTCGAAGAGCCGGCCTGGAGCGCCCCTGCCCTGCCGCTCAGGCTGCGGCACACGGACCATCGACCTGAAACTCAGCGACATTCCAAACGCCTTGCCCGACGATCAACACCTGGCCCGGCCGAGTCTCGAAGGGGTTCCCGTCCCCGCGCTGCTACCGTTCCCCGAGCGAGCCTCGATGCTTTTCATGGCCCGGGAGGAAGGGCGCGAGCAGGCCATCCGCGCGCTCGGGCCGTGCTGCTGCGCGGCCTGGACCGCTCTGCCGCCGAGGCAAGCTCCGCTGCACCATCATCGATCCGGTCGGCCGCGGCGAAAACTTTGCCGCGTTCATGCACCTGGCCGACCATGACGAGAGCCTGGTCGGAGGCCGTATCTGGACGGAGACGGCGCGCAGATCGAGCAGCGTCTTCTGGGACATCACCACGCACATGAGGCTGGTGCTGCAGAAATACCTGCGCGGCACAGTTCGAGACGCTGGCGGCCTACAACGAGCAGGCGGGCGAGGTGGCGAGCGTTCAGCTTCCTCGTCGTCACGCCCATTTTCCGGTGAACTTCTCGGCGGATGCGGCGCGGCGGCTCATCAACATCGCCGCGTCCGGCGCCCGCTGCGCGTCTACGTTCATCCTGGCGGACCTGCGCCGGCCGCGCCGCATGGGATCGGCTGAAGACCTGGAGAACGCCTGCCTCAACTTTCTCTGGCGGTAGCCGCAGCGCCCGCACAGCCCGACCCGGACTTCGGCATCTTCCCGCTGACGATGGACGAGCCACCGGCCCCGGCGGCGTGCACCGCGATCTTGAATCGCGTCGAAGCCCTCGCCCAGAAGGCGTTGCGCGTCGAAGATTGCCCTTCACGCGTCTCTTACCGGCGCCGGAGGAGTGAGGAGGTGGCGCGGCGACACGCGCAGCGGCCTTGACGTTCCCTCGGCCGGGCCGGCGCGACGGGCTTGCAGTGGATGAACCTCGGTTCCGGGACGGCTCAACACGTCCTCGTCGCCGGCAAGACCGGCTCGGGTAAATCCACACTCCTGCACGTGCTGATCCTTCAATTGAGCACGCTATTCACCGGACGAGGTCGAGCTGTACCTGATCGACTTCAAGGAAAGTCGAGTTCAAGACCTACGCGACCAACGGCCTGCTACGCGCGCGTCATCGCGATCGAGAGCGAGCAGCAGTTCGGCCTGAGCGTGCTGCAGAAACTGGACGCGGAATTGACGCGGCGCGGCGACGTCTTTCGCAGCCGCGGTGAGCGACCTGGCCGGCTACCGCGGGGGTCATGGAAAAAGTCGAACGGACCGGCCGAGCGCTTGCCGCGGATTTTTCTCATTGTCGACGAGTTCCAGGAGTTCTTCGTCGAGGACGACAAGGTGGCGCAGGAGGCGGCGCTCCTGTTTGACCGGCTGGTGCGTCAGGGGCGGGCGTTCGGCATGCACGTCCTACTCGGGTCGCAGACCCTGGGGGGGCGCCTTCAGCCTGGCGCTGAGCACCATCGACCAGATGGCGGTCCGCATCGCGCTCAATGCAGCGAGGCCGACGCCATCTGATCCTCAACAAGGACAACACGGAAGCCCGTCTTCTCTCCCGTCCCGGCGAGGCGATCTACAACCCGGCGGGCGGCGCGCTCGAGGCGAACCGACTCTTCCAGGTCGCCTGGCTACCCGATGGCGACGAGTTCGTGCGCCCGGCTCCTCGAAGCGACGAGGCGCCCATGCCGCCCCGATCGTCTTCGAGGGAACGCCGCCGCCGACATCTCGGGCAACGCCGTGCTCGAGAGCGCTGGCTGACCAGCGGACCACCGGGTGAGTCGGGCGCCCGGCTCTCGGCCTGGCAAGGCGAGGCCGTCGCCATCAAGGATCCGACGGCGGCCGTCTTCCGCAAGCAGAGCGAAGCCAACCTGCTCATGCTCGGACAGCAGGATCAGGCCGGCGGGGACGATCCTGCTCTCGGTGCTGGTCGGGCTCGGAGCACAGTTGCGGCGCGTGGACCTCCGGGGGCTAACGCCGCCCGGCTCGCCTCCAGAGGCCGCGAAATCCATCCATGTCGTCCTTGGCCACAGCGTCGATGAGGAATGGGAGAAGGAACTGACTCTGCTCGGGGCGCACTGGCCCGTCCAGGTCACCGGCTCCCGCGATCTGCCCACGCTCCTCAACGACCTCAACGCGGAATTCACGCGCCGCCTCGCCGGGGAGAACGGTCCGCCGCGCTTCCTCGTTCTTTTCGGCTTGCAGCGGCTGCGCGACCTGCGTCGGGATGAGAACGATTTCGGCTTCGGACGCCCGGACCAGCCGGCGACGCCGCAAAAGCTGTTCATCAACCTGATACGCGAGGGGCCGGCGCTCGGCTTGCACACGATCGTCTGGTGCGACAACCTCGCGAATCTTCAGCGCAGCGTCGAGCGTTCGGAGCTGCGCGAATTCGAGATGCGGGTCTGCTTCCAGATGAGCGCCACCGATTCGAGCAGCCTCCTCGACTCCCCCATCGCCGCAAAGCTCGGCCCGTATCGAGCTCTCTTCTATGCCGAGGACCAGGGCAAGCTGGAAAAATTTCGCCCCTATGGCTTGCCGCGCGCCGACTGGCTTCGGCGTGTGCTCGGGAAAACCTGAGCGAGCGGAAAAGGGCAAATCAGCGCGTACCGATTCGTCGCGCGCCCATATACCGAGCCCAAGTGTCCTTCCGGCAACCTTCGCCTCAACACCACGGGGGCGCTTGGCTTTCAACCGAATCGTGTTGGCGGTTTGGCGCAGGCGGCAATGATGGAGACACGCACATCTCCCGGCGCGCCTGCTGGGCTTCCCTGATTTTCCGAAAACTTCGCTGGAAAAATCGGGAGAGACATGGATAATATTTCTATCCTTCCCAGCTTTCCCAAAATGTCTATCTTTTACTCGGGAACAGAGCGCGATACAAGCACGCGCCTCTACCTCAAGGAGATTTGCGCCATGAGACGCCTGGTTCTGGGTCTGGTCTGGGTTGCGGCGTTGGCCACGGTGGGCCTTGTGCCCGTGGTTAGCGACGCCTGCCATCGTCGCGGCTGCTGCGAGAGCTATTGCGGCAGCGCCCCCTGTGCCGTGCCGTGCGCGCCGGTCGCCGCGCCGGCGCCGACGTTCGAGGAGCGGAAGGTCACGTACCTGAAGCCGGTCTGGAAGGAACGCGTGGTCGAGGAAGTCATCGTCCGCTGCGTGCCGCGCCAGGAGAAGTTCTTCTACGAGGCGTGCGTACCGACGTCGCGCGTCGAGAAGCGCATCGTCTCCGTGTGCAAGCCGGTCATGCGCGAAGTGGAGACGATCCAGAAAGTCGCCGTGCCGATCCGCACGATCGAGAAACGCAAGGTGGTGTGCAACGTCCCGGTGACGCGCGAGGTGGAGTTCACCTACACCGCGCTCATTCCCCGCACACGCGAAGTGCCGCGCACCGTGACCTATTGCGACTACGAGACCCGCGTCGTCGAGACGACCGTGCCGGTTTGCTGCGTCGTGCCGGTGACCTGCACCGACGCCTGCGGCCGCTGCTACACGACCTGCCGCACGGTGACGGAGTATCGCAAGTGCGCCCGCACGGTGTGCGTGCCAATCCCGAAGACCAAGGAGATCCTCGTCCGCGAGTGCTACTACGACAAGGAGCTACGCAAGGGCGTGCGGACGGTGTGCGACTATCGCGCCGAGGAGCGCTGGATCGAAGTGCCTGTGTGCCGTTATGAGTACAAGGACGTGCCGTGCCGCCGCATGGTGTGCGAGACGGTGATGGAAAAGCGCGAAGTCGCGGTGACGGTGTGCGACATCGTCCGCGAGAAGCGTGAAGGCGTCCGCACCGTGGTCGACCGCGTCCCCGAAAAGGTGACGCGCAAGGTCCGCGTCTGCGAGTACGAGACGGTGACCGAGACGGTCCGCGTCCCCGTGTGCGTTCCCGCCTGCTACACCCCGTGTGACAGCTGCGGCCGCGTCGGCCTCTTCGGCCGGCATCGCGGGTGCTGCAACTAACTGGACTTCGGACAATGTCCGCCCCGGTTCGGCGAACCTGGGCTAAGAGACTTCGCGTGGACTGAAGTCCACGCTACGGTTGTGATTCTCTAAACGAAAAGCCCGGACGTTTACTCGTCCGGGCTTTTTTCATGCGCGTTCGGGCGGTCCGTTACGCTCCGCCTTTGCCGCCGCTCCGAAAATCGCGGGGTCGAGGCCGCCTTCGAGCGTCAGGGTTTCGCGCGTCTGCGCCACCTGCTCGCCCAGGCGGCCGGCGCTCGACACGAGCGATTGCAACTTCTCCGTCACCTGGCGCAGCGGCTCGGTGGCGCGCGGCTCGTCGACTTGCCGCACCAGCATGGCGGCGTCCATCGCGCCGACGCGGCGTCGCAGGCGCAGGCTGAGGAGGATGACGCCGGGGACGAAGCTGACGAGAAACAACAGGACCGCCTGACCAAAGAAGGAGAGGGACAGCTCCTTGTTCTCCCACCACGCTTCGCCGAGCCGGTAGAAGATCCAGCCAAGCATGCCCGCGGGGATGAGGTTGGCGACCCAGCGGACGAGGAAGCCCCCGAAGCCGCCGAGCGTCTTGCGTGCGGCGTGAGTCGCGAGACGGTCGACATCGTTCTCCAGCTGGGCCAGCACTTCCTCGTCGACGCCTTTGAGGCTGAAGCCGCGGATCACCTTCTCGACGATGCCCCCCAGCCCCGGCGCCTTCGCGGCGAG
>JAXMAR010000082.1:0-11912 GCA_046350295.1 Gemmataceae bacterium | reverse complement strand
GTCATCGTCGGCGAGCCGACGCGGGATCCGCCGCCGCCCGGCGACAATGTCGCCTATCCGCGGCCGTCGCCCAATTCCGGCGAGCCGGTCTATCCGCCCACGGAGCGTCGTCTCGGTCACACGGGTTCCGTCGTGCTCGCGCTGTGCGTCGACGCGGAGGGAAACGTGACGAGCGCGAGCGTCAAAACCTCGAGCGGGTATCCCGCCCTCGACCAGTCGGCGCTCGATTGGGCCAAGCGCATCCGTTGGCGCCCGGGGCGGATCGAAGGCCGCCCGACAGCGATGTGCTTCGATCAACCTTACCGTTTTGTCATTCGCGACGAGTGACCTCTTTCACGCAGGAGGTGCTGAGAATGGCTGTTAATCGCGGCTTTGAGAGCACAGGTTCGTGACCGGCGGGTCCCCCGGGACAGAATCCGTATTGCCGCCCGACAGGGATGTGTTACGTTGGCCGGCGCTGCGGCGGGCAGTCAGACTGGGTCCGAGGGACGGCCCGTTTGGCGACAGGGGTCGGCCGCGCATGGGGTACTGAGCCGCGTATCGGTCAAATGCCGCGATGCAGGGCACCTGCAGGTTGGGTTTGCCGTTGGTGGAGTTGAGGGGGGAGTTCCATATGCTCAAAGACTTGAGCGCGCGCCTGTGCGCCGCCTTTCGAGGCAACATCCTTCGTCACAATGAACCGAAAGTTGCGGACGTGCGCCGAAGCGGCAACACGCCTTTAAGGAAACTGTGAGCCTATGGCCTTGGTTAACCAAGAGACTATAGTTCTTCGTTGTAACCTTTTTGTCTGACGCAGGCCCATGGCATACCGTCCTCAAACACCGCTAGGCCGCCGAGTTTTCGGGTTCGGTTTTGCTTTTGTTATCCAAGCCCTCCTGCTTTACGGGCTGGCGACGGGGCTGATCCAAAAGGGCATCAAGAAGGGCATCGAGGAAATCGAGACGACAGTTCTCCCGCCGCAGGAGAAGCCGCCCGATACGCCGCCGCCGCCGCCGCCGCCCGTCGATGTTCCGCCGCCTTACATTCCGCCGCCGGACATTTCGATTGAGGCGCCGCCTTCTCAGAATGCGCCGACGCAGGTGCAAACGTCGAGCAAGCCGCCGGCGATCATCTATCCGAAGCCGTCGCGCACGTGCGGTTTGCCGGATTATCCGGCCACGGAGAAGCGCCTCGGCCACGAAGGCAAGGTCGTCATCTACCTTTGCATCGGCGTCGACGGGGCGTTGACGGACGCGCAAATCAAGCAGTCGAGCGGCTTTCCGGCCCTCGATCAATCGGCGCTCGCCTGGGCGCGCCGGTGCCGCTGGTCGCCGGCCATGATCGCTGGGCAGAAACAGGCGATCTGCTTCGATCAGCCGTACAGATTCCAGTTGAAGGACCAATAGGTTTTGGGGCCGGGGGGCGCCCTCCGGGTCCGTTGAAGTAGCAGCAGATGAGGACCGATTGGGGCGCTGCCCCGCAAAGTGGAATGGGAAGGTTGAGGAACATGGACCGCGTACATCACATCCGTCGTCAGACGACCATCATCGGTAGCGCCATCGCGACGGCCTTGTTCCTCGCGATCGCGCCCGTTAACGCCGCGGACGAAACGTCCGCCCCGGCAACCGAGCCCGTGATGCTCCAGGCGCAGACGCCGGCGCAACCGGGCGGCACGGCCGCGCCAACGACCGGCGCCCCGACCGATCCGAACGCGACGCCGACGGATCCCAACGCCGCGCCGACGGGCGAAGCCGCGGAGCCGGCCGCCGAGGAGCCGCCAAAGGTCGAAGAGAACCCCTACGGTCTAACGGGCATGCTCAGGCAGGGCGGCCCGATCACTTGGGGCCTCCTCGCGGTTCTCGTGCTGATGTCGTTCGGCACCTGGCTCATCCTCTTCACCAAATACTTCGAGCAGCAGGGCCTCTTCGGGCAGGCCCGCGCGGCTCGCCGTGGCCTCTCGTCGGCCTCGAGCGTCGAGGACCTCGCCGGGCGCCTGTCGCGCTCGAGCCCCTTCCGCGCCCTCGTGGAAGACGGCCTCGCGGCGGCGGATTCGGTTCCCGGCGGCGTCGCCGCGGCCGATTGGATCGGCGGCGCGCTCAACCGCACGCTCTCGAGCATCAGCCAGCGTCTCCAGGGCGGCCTGCCGTTCCTCGCGACCGTCGGCTCGACCGCACCGTTCGTCGGCCTCTTGGGAACGGTCATGGGCATCTTGCAGGCGCTCATCAAGATCGGCGTGTCGGGGCAGGCCTCGATCGACAAGGTCGCGGGGCCGGTCGGCGAAGCGCTGATCATGACCGCGATCGGCCTCTTCGTGGCCGTGCCGGCGGTGTTCTTCTACAACTTCCTGGTCGCCCGCAATAAGGCCGGCTTGGAGCAGCTGCGCGATTTCGCCGGCGACCTCCAGTCGTCCCTCATCGGCGGCCGGCACTAAGGAACCATCGCCTCTGGTTGGAGTGACGTCTCATGGCGATCAATGTCGGTTCCCCTGACGGCGACGAGTCAGACCTGAACTCGACCATCAACACGACGCCGCTCGTCGACGTCATGCTGGTCTTGCTGATCATCTTCCTGATCACGGTTCCGGTCATCGTCACCGTCATTCCGGTGCAGCTGCCGAAGGAATCGAACATCGCGACCCAGACGAAGCCCCAGAACATCAACCTCACGGTCGATGCCAACGGGCAGATGTATCTGGGCACGGCGCCGATCACCTATGAGGAGCTGCTCCAGCGCCTGCGGGCGGTGGCGACGATGGAGCCCCAGCCGGAGGTCCATGTGCGCGGCGACAAGAACGCGCCGATCGGCCCCATCATGGGCATCATCATCGCGTGTCAGCGTTCGAGCATCTTCAAGGTGGGCTTCATCACGGAGCCCGAGGCGCCGACCTTCGCGGATCGGTAGTGGCGGGCAGGGAAGCGAGCAACGAGTTGAGCGTGCAGGAGATCGGTTATGGCCTTTAGCGTCGGCTCCCCGTCCGGCGAATCTGACGTGATGCTCGACGTCAACACGACGCCGCTCATCGACGTCATGCTCGTGCTGCTCGTGATGCTGATCATCACCATTCCGATCCAGACACATGCGATCAAGCTCGACATGCCGCGACCGAACGACAACCCGCAGGAAGAGAAGGACAAGCCTCCGGTGGTCGTCATCAGCGTCGACTTCGACCACACGATCTACTGGAACGGCGGCTCGGTGACGAAGGCGCAGCTCGATTCCAACTTCTTCTACGAGGGCCAGAAGGTGGTCGAGGACCAGGCGGAAATCCACATTCTGCCCAACCAGAACGCGATCTACGGGGACGTCGCCATGGTCATGGCCAACGCCCAGCGCCGGGGGGTCAAGAAAATTGCCATTATCGGGACGGAGCAGTTCCCCCAATATTTCCAATAAGGAAAATCGGCTAAGATCGGCCCTGGCAGGCTAAGTTCCCGCATGAGGTTGACATGAGCATTCGCATTCTTCGCTGCCTGGCAGTGGCCGCGGCGCTTCTCGGCGTGCCGGCCGCGCTTGTCATGGGCGCGGCCCCGGCGTCCGCCCAGCAGCAGACCGTGTCGAACAAGGTCGGCGTCCCCCTCAAGGCGGCGCAGGAACTCGCCAAGCAGAAGAAGTTCAAGGAGGCGCTCGCCAAGGTCGAGGAGGCCGAGAAGGTCCCCAACCTCACGCCCTTTGAAGTGCTGACCATCCAGAAGTTCAAGGTCTATCTCTACGCGCAGCTCAAGGAATACAACAACGCGGCGAAGGCGATGGAAGCCATCATCGCGACGGGCCTGCCGACTGCGGACGAGACCAAGCAATATCGCCGGCAGATCGCGCTTCTCTATTTCGAGGGCGGCAACACCGCCAAGGGCGTCGCGGCGGCAAAGGACTATCTCCAGCGCTATGGCGACGACCCCGATCTCTTGCTGCTTCTCGCCGCGAACGCCTACAAGGGCGGCGACTACGGCAGCTCGGCCGAGGCCGCGCAGAAGATCATCCGTTCGGCGGAGGCGCAAGGCAAGAAGCCCGACGAGGACGCGCTCGTCCTCCTCGTCAATTCGGAATTCTATCTCAAGCGCACGGATCCCAAGCACGCGGACAACTATGCCGCCGCGCTCGAGAAGCTCGTCGGTTATTATCCGAAGACGGCCTATTGGCGCGACCTTCTGCTCAACGCCGAGTCGCGCCCGGGCCTCAATTCCAAATACAAGCTCGATCTCTTCGTGCTCAAATTCACGATCGGCACGCTGAAGCAGGAATCCGAATACATCGACATGGCAGAGACCGCGCTCGTGCAGAACCTGCCGGCCTATAGCCAGAAGGTGCTGGAGGCGGGCATGAAGGCCGGCGTCGTCACCGATGGCGCCGGCGGGCGCAACAAGCGCCTGCTCGCCACCGCGACGAAGCGCGCGGGCGAGGAAAAGGTCACCCCGGCGGACGAAGCCGAGGCCCGCAACCAGGCGACCGGCGAGTCCCTCGGCCGTCTCGGTCAAACCTATGAGAGCTATGGCGACCATGCCAAGGCGATCGCCCTCATGAAGGAGGCGATCGCGAAGGGCGGCCTTGCCAGCATCGACACGGTGCGCCTGCATCTCGGCGTTGCGCAGCTGCGCGGCAGCCAGGTGGCGGCGGGCCAGGCGACGATGCGCCAGGTCAAGACAAAGGACGGTTCCTCGGACCTTGCGCGCTTCTGGCTGCTCTACTCACGCCAGATGTAGCGGCCCGCCACAACGATTGAAGAAGGGGCGCGCATATCGGCGCGCCCTTTTCGTTTCAGGGTGCGTTCCTTGGAAGAAGCGGCGGCGCCGCACTTGCGCGTTCTGCGGCGGCCTTTGCGGAATCCTCGCCAGGGCGAGATGAACTAGTGGCGCGCCGCACCGGGCGAAGATGAGAACTACACCTACGCGATAGCCCTCTAAAATGACACCGCGAGAACGGCCCGAACGGACTGGAATCGCTTCGACTTACGGCAATCCACGACGCTTGGGGTTCAATCTTGCATGCCTTCCCTTGGAAGCCACATCCGGTGTCCCACTATTCGGCGTGGTGGCGGGCTGCCGAGCAGCGCAAGCCCATCCCGATAAAGGGCATACCTGTATTCGGAGTCTGGCGATCCTAGAACGGCGTCGTCACCGCCAAGTCCGAAGCCGGTTGGATCGAGGCGGGGAAGCTCAAGCGTCTCCGGGAGATTGTCTCGGCCATTCCGAACGATCGCGCTCAACGCGTTCAGGAAGCCCTCGGCTGCCCTCTCCTCCATGGCATACCATCCGGCGAAATCGTCTCGGCCCCAAGACAGCGTTCGTGCTCGCCGAAGCGGCGGCCACCACCGCTGATGCCAAAATTCGTCTAGCCAATCCGGGTAGCCACCAAATGGCCAGCCCATTTCCATGCTGCAAAGGAAAAACCGGCCTGCATAGGGAATCCGGATGAACGATGACGGCAGCATTTCGTCGGGGCGTTCGCTGCCGTCGCGAACCCAATCGATCCATCGCACGACGCTCGGTGCATCCATTATCGAGAAGTTAGACCGATGCGCGGAGAGCGCGAGGGAGGTGGGAGCGGCCTCTGGCCTTGGTAGCGGCGCCGGTTCGGTGGGTTCGCGTCGTCTGCCACGTGGCTTCGAAATCAGCGTTTCGGCGACATGCAGGAAGGCCCCTGCTGCTCCTGGTCGGGAGCCGAACGCGATCGAATATCCATGAATGACCTTGCCGTGCGGGGAGGCGGCGGCGAGATGAGGCCGCACCTGCCGCAGATATTTGCGCTTTGCCTCACGGGTCACGCCGGCCAAGCTAATGCTTGCCGCGAAAGACCCATGGGCTTCGGCCAGGACTACGCCATGTCCCGATGCTGCTCCGTCGGCGTAGATGAAGTCCGCATGCGGTGCGAGCGCGCTCGACAGGCAAGAGGCGTTGTCTCTCCAGGTAAAGCCCAGTACGTTCATCAGCAAATCCGTGATGCCGGCGCCGATGCGTCCTGCGAAGGATGTTCGCTCGGCATCCGCCAGCGCCTGGAGATGCTGCGACAATGCGAAGGTCGTTCCCTGTTCGACCAACCACTCGACCTGCGTCAGGGCGCTGTCGCCCCATCGCGCCAACATTTCCGGGGGCGCATCTCGAAGCGTCGCCGTTCTCGCGATCGAAGCCGCCAACGCGCTTGGGCCGAACACAAGGATCGTGTTCACGTGGGGCGGCTCGAAACCCAATGATATAGGGCTCGGCTTATGTCGGTGCCGCGTGTGGCCGCTGACAGTCACCCTCTTCTCAGTGCGCCATATCGCAGGAGTTGACAGAAGAGTGCTCAAGACGTGCGCCCCATCTGACCGCCCTCAGACTTCGTCCGATGAGGGAAGGATCGACGCGAGCTCCGGCTCGACATCAAGGCCGTACTGGTATGCGAGGGCCGCAATGTGTGTTCCGAACGTCGCCCGCAGCTCACCTAACGCAACGAAGAAGGACGGACTGCCTTCTCCGTCGTCTGCGTGCCGCCCACCATGCCATCGCATAAGGTTACGAAAATCAGGCTTCGGCCCTTCAAGGAAGCGGCGACACGCGATGCGCATCGCGCGAATGGAGCCCACCGCCCGCGACGTCTCCGGCAGGGCCTGCAGGGTCTTTGTCAAGCTCTCGCATCTGGAGCACAGAGGAAGTCACCTGCGAGACGACCTCTAGGTGATAAGGGACGAAGAGAACACGCCGATCCTCCAAAGCGGTGAGGAGGCCTCTGACAATCTCGCGCTCGTCGGCGGGTGGCGTCCACTGAATGCCAAAGAACGGGAGTGAGAACCCGCTCAGTCGATGTACCAGCGACTTCGCTGCTATCCGGCCCTTCTGAGTGATATTGCGAGATTTGCCCATAGTTCGCCCCCTCATTTCCCGTTCTCTTCTCTTGGCCGGCCAAAGCTATCGGCCAAGTCTAAGGATTCATTCCAGTAGTCGCACCAGCACGTCTTGCTGCCGACGCTAAGACTTTCCGCATTCACGCGTCAGCGCGGGGCCAGCGCAGCTTGCCCCGCCCAACCCGAAGCGCATCTACCAAGTCAGTCGGCTTGGCCAGACGCCCCGAAAACAGGCTTGGCTCGGGATCCACGGCAGGCGTTTTGAACGGGACCACCCGTCGATAGTCCGGCGTGGACAGCCACGTGCGGCCATCACCTTCATCCGTAATGATCCGATAAAGCCCCGCTGGCGGCGCCGCAGCGCGCGCAGGAACGTCAAGCAACCGCTTGTAGCGTTCGATCGACCACCTTTGATTCCGCCGCTGAGGGCCTCGGTCCTGAAGCGCGCCCAGAGCGCGGCGGTATCCGGCGTTGGCCAGTCACCGGCATCGGTGAACGCTGTGATTTCATCGGATTCCAGCCACGCACGCATCTCGGCCGGCGTCACGAAAACGGGGGCGGTCGTCTGGATCGCCGCGATGGCCGCCCGCCTGGACGGAAGGCCCGCCCGGATCAACATCGACATCATGAACTGCGGCACCCCCGTTTCCAGAGATGCGGCTGCGCCACCGGGGATGATGTCAGGCGACCAGCCCAGAGTCAGGCGCCGAGTCCTGATAGCTTCCAGCGCCCAAACCAGCCGGTAGGTGAACGCCTCTTCCACGATGCGCATATTGTGTGGTCCGATATCCGAGACCTCAGCGCCCGACACCCACCGCTTCAAGACCGCTTTCCAATTGCCGGGGAGCGCATTCTTCTTGTCGGGAATGAACGGCCGCATCACCAAGAGCCGCTCGCCGAGGCCAGCCAAAGCATCTGCCAACTCGTCGACATCTCCTGGAAGAGACGCGGCGTCAGCTCGGTCGATCAGGTCGCCCAGCTCTTGCGCCATCGCGTCGATCGTCAGCCCGGCTTCCAGGCCGACGCCCATGGCGAAATGGCCCCGGCGGGCTTGGGGCGTCGTTACCGACCAGATGAGATTGGCGCGTGCCTCGAACACCTTGCGGTGTTGCGCCTCGATGCCTTCGCCCTCGCGCGCTATTTGACGTGCCCAGAGCGATCCCTTGAGGGCTTCGTCGAGAAGCTTGGGCAGGTCGGCCCGGTCGGCATCGAGCGCCTCCACCAAGCCGAAGACCGTGGCATCAAGCCGCTCGACTAATTCCGAGAGTGGTTCCTCATCAATGCTTTCCTCCTCGTCACCTCCCGCCTCGTCATCCTCGTCATCATCATCGGGCTCGGCTTCGGCATCGGGGGCCGCCGCAAGCTGAGCAGCAAGGGCCGCTTCCTCCGCCGACGACTTCCAGGCCTCACGGGCGTTGGCGAGATATTCCCACGCATCGGCGCGCGCGAGCACACCCTCGCGAGCTAGGCGCTCAAGGATCTCCGCAACGATCTGGATCAGCCCGCTCTTCAAGGTCCGGGCCTTGGATGATGCAACCAATCCCCGCCATTCTCCGCTCCGCCAATCGACGCGATCGAACATGACGTGGACGATGAGCCCTTCCACGTCGACGAAAGCACGCCCGGCACGGCCGGCGACATTGGCGAACTCCTCCCCAGTGATCGGTTTGCCCGCTCGATAAAGCGCGGGGACGAGCAAAACCGCGGCGTTGAGGTTGAGCCCCTGGGATAGCGTCGGCGATGCGACGATCACCTTGAGAACGCCTTCCGATAGCAGCACCTCCAACTCCCGCAGGAATGGGCTGGGCAGGCGCCCGTGGTGAATGGCGACGCCGGCCTTCAGGCTCGCCACGGCCGGATGATCTTCGCCGAGCCATTCCTTGCCAACTTCGAGCGCGCGGGCGATCGACGCCTCGTCATCCAGAAGCGAGTCCAGATAGCCGCGCTTGCAAAGGTCGACGACTTGCTTTCCGTACCCCTCAACCCAATTCGCCTGCGTCGAGAAGATGAGCGTCCGCTTGCCCTGAGCCGCAAACTCCCAGGCCGCGAACAAGGCCAGGTGTGACGTCTTTCGGGGATAGGGCTTCTTCTCTCGGCCACGGGGTGGCTTTTGAACCACGAAATGATCCAAGAACGGGCCATTGTTCGTCAGGTCCAGGGTCAGTCGCGCATCACGCCCGCGCCACGCCAGCATTCCGAAACGCTGACGTGTCGGCCGCCAGTCGGACCGCACGGCATCGCCAGGCTCGTCCGCCCGTATCCACGCCGTCAGATCGTCGAGCTCGTCTCCACTTGGGAGGATCGCTGAGAGGCAGACGATACGGCGGTCGGCCGAGTCCACGCGGCGCAACAGGCGCTGTACCAGCGTCTCGTAACGGATCTCACGCTCGCTCGGCCCGATCATGTGGCCTTCGTCGAGCACAATCAGCCCGACGTCATCGATCAGGCTTGAATCGCTTCTGAGCGCGAAGTCGAGCTTCTCCGGCGTGGCGATGACGATCTCCCGCGAGCGAAGCGCGTCCTCATCACCCGCCGAGAGCCCACTCGCGCCGTACAGCGACGATACGCTGAACGCGAGCGGCGCGAAGGTCTTACGAAATGATCGTTCTGTCTGAGCCGAGAGCGCGCGCAACGGCGTCACGATGAGAACTCGTCTCGCCGAGGACAGCGTCATCAAGGCGGCGATCTCAGCGACGCGCGTCTTCCCGGCGCTGGTGGGCAGGGCGACGACAAGGTCGTCCTTGACGTCCGTCGATCGGCGCGCCGCCTCACGCTGGGACGGCCACAGCTCAACCTCCGAGTTCTTGCGGGCATAGAGCGATCCGATGAATAGCCGTCGCAGGTCCGGATATTTCTCCGTGGCGCCTTCGGGCGGCTCGGTCGGAAGGTTCTGGTGCAACGAATGCTGCCATAGGTCATCGATCAGATGCCGGCACAGATTGGTGATCCACCACAGCGGCACGTTTTCCGCGTTGTCGGCCAGGCTGACGGCGATTGCGAGAAGTGAGCGCGCCACGTCGAGCGGTTCCTCTTCGCCGGTCTCCAGCGCGAAATCGAAGAAGGCCAGCGCACGACAGATCGTGGTGTTGAGAATGATCGCCAGGAGCTCATCGACATCGGCGTCCTCGCCGGACAGCTCTGCTGCTATCCGCTCGTCACCATGCGCCTCGTCATTCAGCCATTCGCGCACGAAGGCACGAAGACCATCGAGATCGCGGAGCACCAACCGCATCACGGCCATTTCGCCCGGCGTCAAATTCAGGTCGCCTACCGCCTCGTTGAAGAGCGAATAGGCAACGGCCGAGAACCCGGCCAGATGGTAGGCCGTGGCAGCGATCGTCCTGCGGAAACCGCGGTCGGCGGCTTCGGGATCAGCATTCCGCACCAAAGCTTCGAAGGCGTTGCCGGCGCGCTCGAACGCCTTGTTCGTCAACTCGGAAGAGCCGGCCTGGGCACGAAGGGCCATTGCTGCACGGAGCAGCGCGAAGCCATGTTCTGCAAGGTCGGTATCGATAGTCGCACCGAGCGGCGGGGCATTTTCAGGCAGAACGCCATCGCTTCGCATCAGCGACCATGCCGCCCCGCGATAGAGCAGCCGGCCCTGCACGCCATCCTGCGTTGCGCGCGTCAAAAAAGCCTGCAATTCCTCAGTCGTCTCCAAGGTCTTCCGCCTTCTCGTACATCTCCTTGATGAAGTCCTGGTGGTCTTCGATGTGGAGATTCACGACATACTGGTCCCGGTTGGTCCCGGCGCCTTCAAGATCGTCCTTCAGCGACGCGTGAGGTCCGTTGCCCGACATCGTGAAGAGCATGTGGTCGATGCGATCTGCGCGTAGAGTCTTCAGGCCGACTTCATCACGAAGGTCGCGGCCCAGTTGCAAATCCTCGTCATCGTTGCTCTCAAGCAACCGGTTCGCGACGAACGCCAGCGAGTCCGGCGCGCATCTGCCGTTGTCGCGATTGAGCACGTTGCGGGCGCTCGTGACGGTGGCTTTCCCGAGAACCTTGTTGCTCTTGGCTTCGCCTTTGAGCAGCCAAAGCTTGGAGTCGTCGCCTCCATAGCCCGCCCCGATGAAGTCGTCGCCCCGCATCGCCATGTTGCGCCCATCCTTGTAGCGCAGGCGGCGCACCGGAACGCGCAGGCCGATTTCCTCCTCGACCAGCTCGGTCGCCAATATCTCGCCGAGATCGCCTGAGCGGCCCTTGCTGGTCTGGGGGAGCTGCGCGCGCAGAATTTCCGCGGCGACCTTGTAGCCGAGCCGCTGCACGTCATCGGCTATACGCTCAAGCCGATCGTAGTGGGAGCGCATGGTCTCGGCGAGGTCGTCACGAATCTCGTCGCGGCCGCCGTCCTTTTCGACATACGTCCAGTAACGCTTCCGCCTGTTCTTTTCTTTCGTGGCGTCGCACCACTTCTTATAAAGCCCCACGCGGCGCTCCCCGGCTTGCCTTGTTCGTCGGTGCGTTTCCATTCCAGAGGCTCGACAACGGCGCTGCCGCCAGCCTGTCACCGAACGGCACGAAGTCCGTGCTGTCGTAGAGGACGACGCCGAAGGCAAAGCGGTCCCCGCACGCCTCAGCCAATGCCCGAAGGCCCCCGAAGTCGCCGGCCTTGACCGTGGCGCTCGCCTTGACCTCGATGCCTGCAATCATCCCGTCATCGCGCTCCAGCACAACGTCGACCTCCCGCATGTCCCGATCGCGGAAATGGTGCGGCGTCAGGCGCAGGTCTGAAGCCGTCATCAGCTTCAGCACCTCCGAGAACACGAAGCTCTCCAACAGCGCGCCGAACGTCCCGCGATCCGCCTTGACCCGATCAAAGGTGAGCCCGCGCGCCGTCGCCAGCAGGCCGGAATCGAGGAAGTGCAGTTTCGATGTTTTGACGATGCGCTTCAGGGCGTTGGTGAACCAAGGCTGCACCGTCACAACCAGGAACACTTGTTCGAGCAGTCCGACGTAGCGCTGCCCCGTCTTATGGCTGACGTTGATGGCTCCGCCGAACTGCGAGTAGTTAACCAACTGACCTGAGTGCTCGGCCAGCAGCCGCACGAATTTCGGAAGCTCGGTCAGCTTCTCCACATCGGCGATGTCGCGCAAATCGCGCGTGAGGATAGAGGTG
>JAXMAR010000081.1:0-12412 GCA_046350295.1 Gemmataceae bacterium | reverse complement strand
CTCGGCTCGCGGGGCCTACTTGCTGCCGAATCCCGCACGCTGATATAGGAGCCTCGATGTTTCGCCGCGCCATCCTCCTCGCCGCCGCCCTTGGCGTCGTCCTGGCCTCGACCGCTCCCGCCCAGGACAAGGGCTTCCGTGCCGGCGCGTATGCCCAGGACATCACTCCGGTCAAGTTTCCCGTTTCCGTCAACGGCGGCATGCAGGATCACTTCGCCAAGGAGGCCCACGACCGCCTCCACGCACGCTGCCTCGTCCTCGACGACGGAACGACCAGGATCGCTTTCGCCGTCTGCGATAGCTGCATGATCCCGCGCGAGATCACGGACGAAGCCAAGCGCCTCGCCCACAAGGCCACCGGCATCCCGCCCGAGCGAATCCTCATCTCCGCCACCCACACCCACTCCGCCGCAACGGTGGCCGGCGTCTTCCAGAGCGACCCCGATCCGGATTACGTCAAATACCTCCCCGGGCGGATCGCCAAGGGTATCGAAAGGGCCCAGGCCAATCTCGCGGCGGCCAGAATCGGCTGGGGCGTCGGCAAGAATGAACGCCAGGTCTTCAATCGTCGCTGGAAAATGAAGGAGCCTCAGGCCGATCCCTTCGGCGCCGTGCGCGACAAGGTGAAGATGAATCCCGGCTACCTCAACCCCGCCCTGCTCGAGCCCGCCGGGCCCACCGACCCCGACGCCTCATTCCTCTCCCTGGTTTCCCCGGACGGCAAGGCACGCGCTCTCCTCGCCAATTACTCCCTGCATTACGTCGGCGGCTTCCCCGCCCTCTCGGCCGACTACTTCGGCGCCTTCGCCGAGCGCATCGGCGCCTCCCTCGACGTCGACAAGGACTTCGTCGGCATCCTGTCCAACGGCACGAGCGGCGACATCAACAACATCAACTACGGGAAGGCCGCCCCCGGGACGCTCAAGCCGGGCGAGAAGATCGGCCTGGTCGCCGCCGATCTGGCGGAAACCGTCCAGCGTGCCTGGAAGAAAACCGACCATCGCGCCGCGGCCCTTCTCCGGATGACGCAGCGGGAAATCGAGCTCGGCGTCCGCCTGCCCGGCAAGGAGGACATCGCCCGCGCCGAGGCGATCCTGGCCAAATCCCCCAAGCTGACCACTCTGCCCCAGGTCTACGCCCGCGAGACCGTGCTCCTCGCCAAGTATCCTTCCAAGGTCAAGTGCGTCTTGCAAGCCATTCGCATCGGCGACCTCGCCATCGTCGCCACGCCGTGCGAAACCTTCGTCGAGATCGGACTCGAGCTCAAACGCAAGAGCCCCTTCAAGCACACCTTCACCATCGAGCTCGCCAACGGCTACAACGGCTACCTGCCGACCCCGGAGCAGCACGCGCTCGGCGGCTACGAGACCTGGCGGGCGCGCTCCGCCTACCTCGAAGAAAACGCTTCCGTCGTCATCACCCGCAACCTGCTCGAAATGCTCGCGGAGCTGAAGTAAGCGCCGCGAGCGGCTGAACACCTCTTTGCCCACGCAGCGGCGCTTCTTTTTCCTCCGGATTCCAGACCCTGCCCGGAAGGGTCTTTCCATTTTTTTTTTTTTGCTCGACGTAAGTCTCGAAGGTTCGCGACCCTTTGCTTGTCGTCTCACCGCGCCGCCTCAGCCCCCGAGCGGCGGCACGACCGTTGCACTCTTCTTCCCCACTCCCGCCCGAACGAGCCTGCATGGGCGCGTTCATGTGCTTCGCCCCGGTTTTTTTGAACAGGAGTTTCGGGTATGCGCAAGACAATGCTTGGCATGGGCGCCCTCCTCGCATCGGCCGCGCTGCTGCTCTGCTCGCCTTACAGCGCGGACGCGCAACGTCGAGGTGGCTGGGGTGGTGGCCGCGGCGGCGGCTTTTCCGTCTGGACGCCCGGCGGCCTTGGCTTCAGCTACGGCAACGGCGGCTATTACAGTCCGGGCTGGAATGGCTATGGCCGGGGCGGCTACTACGGCAGGGGCTGGGACGGCTGGGGCGTCGGCGGCCGTAACTGGGGCCTCTACGGCGGAGGCTACGGTTATGGCGACGGCTACTACGGCGACGGTTATTACAGCGGCTATGGCCCGGGCTACAGCTCGTACTACTACGACGCCTCGCCGTCCTCCTATGGCCCGGCCCCATACTACTCCGACAGCGGCCCGATGGTCGGCGGCGCCGGTGCGCCGAGCGCCAGCCTACAGATCGAAGTCCGCGTGCCCGATGCCAATGCCAAGGTCTGGGTCAATGGCCAGCGCTCCGCGCGAACCGGCACGACACGCTACTTCACCGTGAATGAGATCTACCCCGACCGGCCCTACCGCTATGAAGTCCACGCGGAATGGACGCAGGACGGCCGACCGATGTCGATGACGCGGAGCGTCGCCGCCCGGGCCGGCGAAACCGCCCAGGTTGTCTTCAATAGCGGCGCCACCGGGGAAGGCGCCGACATCCGCGATCGGGACCGAGACATTCGGGACCGAGACATTCGGGACCGCGATCGGGACCGCGATCGGGACCGGGATATCCGCGAGCGTGACCGCGTCCCCGGTACAACGCCGGGCGCCACGCCCAGGGTTGACACGCCGCCGGCGACCGGTCTGCCCTCGGGAACTCGCACGCCCGGCGACATCCCGCCTCGCGCTACAACGCCGCCGGCTACCCCAGTGCCCCCACGCGACTAGCGTTTGACCCGTCCAACCGGAAAAGGGCCCGCGGCCGTCGTCCGCGGGTCTTTTTCGTGCGCCTTTCCGGCGCCGCCGTGCAAATCCGTTTGCAGACCGGCGCCCCGCTCGCCATACTGAATGATGGGACACTTCGACGAGGAGAGACAACCATGCGAAAGATCATCCTTCCCGCTCTCGCTCTAGGCGCCCTGTTCTTCTGGAATGCCGAGATGGCGCAGGCCCAGCGCGGCGGTGGCGGGCGCGGTGGCGGCGGCGGCGGTGGGGCTCGAATCAGCGGTGGCGGCGGCGCCGCTCGAATCAGCGGTGGCGGCGCTCCACGCGTCGGCGCGGCCCACGTCGGCCCCGGACCGGCCCACGTTGGCGGCGTTCACCCGGGCTATGGCTATGGCTACAACCACAATCACAACAACTTCTGGTGGGGCGTCGGCCTCGGAACCGCCCTCGGTTACGGCCTGGGTGGGTGGGGCTATCCCGGCGGCTACTACGACTACGGCTACTACGGCAGCGCCCCGTCTTACTCCTACTATGACGCCGGCTATTCCGCGCCCGCCTACTCGGCCCCGGCCGATCCCGGCGTTCCCGCCAACGGCCGGCTCGACATCGAGGTCCATGTCCCGGTCGCCGACGCCCAGGTCTGGATCAACGGCCGCCAGTCGACCCAGGCTGGCCGCACGCGCTGGTTCACGGTCGAGCAGATCTATCCCGACCGTCCGTACCAGTATGAGATCCGCGCCGCCTGGATGGACGACGGCGCCCCCACGACGCAGATCCGCACGATCACCGTTCGCGCCGGCGAATCGTCCGTGGTCAACTTCGGCGTGAGCGGCGCCGGCGTCATCCGGGAGAAATCGCTCCCGGAAAAGTCCTTGCCGAAATGAGGCACGGTCTCGAACCGTCAAGACGCGAAGACGCCGGGAAAAGCCGGCGTCTTTCGTTTGACGGCCAGGCTCGTCAACTCTCCTCCTCGTGAAACACCTTGTCGATGGAAAACCCCAGGCTGCGCAGCCGCTGCCGCAGCGTGCCGCGGCTCAAACCCAGAAGCGCCGCCGCCTGAGCCTGATGGCCGTTCGTCAGCTTAAAGACGGCGGGACGGAGTACCCTCTCCACCGCCTCCACACAGCGCGCGTGCACATCGCCGGCCCCCGCCGCCAGAAGGGAGTCGACGAGCGCGGCGATCGTCTCGCCTGCCCGCGCCTCCTCGGCGCTCGACGCGTCGCCAGGCGCCGGGCGGAGTTCCGCCGGCAGAAACTCCGGCAAAAGAATGTGCCCCGCCCCCTGCAGCATCGCCTGACGCAGCGTCGATTGCAGCTCGCGCACGTTCCCCGGCCACGGGTGTTGCTCGAAGAGCTTCACGATCTCCGGGTCGAGCGCCCGATAGTCCGTCCCCAGTTCCCGGTTGAAGCGGAACAGATACGAATGCGCCAGCTCGGCGACGTCCCCGGCCCGCTCGCGCAACGGCGGGACCCGGACCGTCACGCCGCGCAGACGGTAATAGAGGTCCTTTCGAAACCGCCCCTGCACGACGAGCGCTTCCAGGTCCTGAGTCGTCGCGGTCAGAACGCGCACGTTCGTCTTCAGCGTCTCGTTGCCGCCGACGCGCTCGAACTCCTGCTCTTGCAAGAGCCGCAGCATCTTCGCTTGCAGCGCCGGCGCCATGTCGCCGATCTCGTCCAAAAGGAGCGTGCCGCCGTCGCACTGCTCGAATTTGCCGATGCGGCGCCGCACCGCCCCCGTGAACGCCCCCTGCTCATGCCCGAACAGCTCGCTCTCCAGCAGCGTCTCCGGGATCGCCGCGCAGTTGATCGCCAGGAACGGCTTCGCGGCCCGCCGGCTGTGCTGATAGAGGGCACGCGCCACCAGCTCTTTCCCCGTGCCGCTCTCTCCGAGGATGAGCACGTTCACTTCCTGTGGCGCGATCCGGCCGATCGTCTTGCACATCTCCTGCACGACGGCCGAGCGCCCCAGGATCCGGTCCCCCTCCTCCTCCACACTCAAGAGCGCCGGCGCTTGCATGAGCCGCGCCGCCTCGAAAGCCCGCCCCAGGATCTGGCTGAGCCGGTCCAGCGCCACCGGCTTGACCAGGTAGTCGAACGCCCCCTGCTTCATCGCCTCGATCGCCGTGTCCGTCGTCCCGTGCGCGGTGATGAAGACGACCGGCCGCTTCGGGTCCTGCCGCCGCACCTCCTGGAAAACCGTCATGCCGCTTTGATCGGGAAGCTGCAAATCCAGGACGACCACGTCCGGCTTCTGCGCCTCGAACAGGCGCAGGCCCTCCGCCGCCGTCGCCGCCGTCAGCACCTCCACGTCCTCCTCGAAGACGTAGCGGAACGAATAGCGGACGCTTTCCTCGTCGTCGATCACGAGCAGGATCGGCATGCGTCTTTCCCCTACCCTTCCTCACGAAGCTGAAGTCGTGAGACTTTAGGGTACCATCCGAACATCCGAAGTCTCACGACTTCGGCTACCTGTTGACGCCCGGCACGGCAACGTCAACGTGAAACACGCTCCTCCTTCCGCGTGGTTGCCGCCACTCAACGTCCCGCCGTGATCCTCGACGATGCGCCGGCTGATCGACAGCCCCAGCCCGCTCCCCGTCTCCTTCGTGCTGACAAACGGCGTGAACAGCCGCTCCAGCATCTTGGCTTCAATGCCTATCCCCGTATCACGCACCTGGAATTGCGACTCCTCGCCCGTCCTCTGCAATGAGACACTCAGCCGACCGCCGTTCGGCATGGCGTCCAGCGCGTTGATCAGCAGGTTCACCAGCACCGACGTTAGCTGTCCCCCGTCCACTTCCACCTCCACCGGCGCCTCCGGCGTCTCCACCTCCACCTCCACGCGCTGCTGCCGCGCCCGCGCCTTGATCAGGTCGCTCGCCCGCTGGGCGATCTCGCGCAGGTCGCAAACCCCCTTCCGCGGCGCGGGCGGCCGGGCGAAGTCCAGGAACTCCTGCACCGTCTGCTCCAGCTTCAAAATCTCCCCATGAATCACCCGCAGGTTCTCCTGCGTGAACGGCCGCGGCTTCTGCTCGCGCAGCGCCGCCTCCACCAGCATCTTGATCGACGTGAGGGGATTGCGCACCTCATGCGCAACGCTGGCCGCCAGCTGCCCGACCGCCGAGAGCTGCTGCGCCCGCAGGATCTCCTGCTCCTGGCGCCTGAGCTGCTGGGTCACTTCCGCCACCCGCTCGACCACGTGGTGCAGCTGGTTCTCGAGCTGCCCCAGGTCGCCGTCCGGCGTCAGCCGCACCGCCGCCACGTCGGTCTCCAGGCTCTGGGCCATGTCGCGCACGCTCACGCTCAGCCGGTACAGCGACCGGCTCAGGCCGCGCGCGATGCCGAATCCCGACAGCAGGCCGCTGATCGGGCCGCCGATCCCCAAGAGCAGCATCGCCCCCTCCAGCCAGCGGCTCAGCCGCGCGCTCTCGCGCGCCGCCTCGTTCATCATCTCCTCGTTGATCCGGGCATACTCGCGGCAAGGCTCGACCACCTGCTGGATCGGGTGCAGCACGGCGCTGCGCACCAGATCGACGCGCGGCCCGCCGAGCCCCACATCCAGCCGCAGCTTCGCCATGTCCTTCTGAAACGCCGCGTAGCCCTTGCGGATACTCGCCACCGCCGTTTTCTCCTCCACGGTGTTCGCCACCTCGTCGGCCCGGTCCATCCATTCCTCGACCGCCTCCTGGTCGCGCTCGATCTCCCGCAGCAGCACGGGATCGGGCTGGAGCGCGTAAAGAAAGCTGTGAAAGCGCAGCTGGCGCACGCTCGTCTCCAGATGCTGCGCCGCCTGCATGCTCGCGACGTTGGACGAGAGGATCTGCGTTAGCTCCGCCTGCAACCGGTTCACCTGCCAGGCGGCGAACAGGCACACGCCGAACAAGAGCAGCCCGATCAGCACCGCCGGCCCCGCCACCTGAAGTAGGATGCGTCGATTCATCGGCAGCCCCGTGCGCCCATTTGTCGTTCGCTCGACCCATCGCTTCGCCGGTTCCCTTCCCGCCAGCTTAGCGTCCGCGTCCAGCCCCGGCCTCTCCGTTTCCGCCGTTTGGCCGGCACGCTCTTCTGCCGTTTACACCGTTTGGCCGGAGCGATAGCGTGCCGGGCGCCGCCCGCGCCCCAATCCTTCATCATGGCGCGCAGCGGGACGAAGAGGTAGCTTCGTTGTCGACACTTCTCACGAATGCGGCGTCAGAAGACGCAGGACGCGGTTTCAGAAACGCGTGGGGCAGGCCGCCTGCCTCACGTTCTGAAATAACCTGGCAGCGCTTCCGCCGAGCCGCCAAGGGATGCGTTCAAGGATTCGCCTCGAGAAACGATCCCAGCCGCTCGAAGAAGGCGACGGGAAGAGGATCGTTGTGCCCCAGGCCTTCGAGGACCATGAACGCGCTCGGGCCCCGGCACGCGTCCTTCAAACGCTCGCCATGCGCGAACGGCATGATCGCGTCCTTGTCCGCCTGGGCGATGAAGATGGGCCGTCGACACTTCTTGAGCCGAGCCAGACTATCGAAGCGATTGCTCATCCAGGCATGGACCGGCAGCCACGGATACAGGGACGAGGCCACGTCGGGGAGCGAGGTGAAGGTGCGGATGAGCACCAGCGCGCGATGCTCGCTGCGGCTCGCCAGCTCCACCGCGACGCCTCCGCCCAGCGACTCGCCGACGAGAACGATGTCGCGCGGCGCGATCCCCATTTCCTCGACGAGCCAGTCATACGCCGCCTGCGCCGCAGCGTAACATCCCGCCTCGCTCGGCGTCCCTTTGCTCCAGCCATAGCCGGGATAGTCGAACATCAGAACCGAGGCGCCGAGCCGCCGCCACATCTCATGCGCCAGAGCGCCCCGGCCCTCCAGGTTGCCGGCGTTGCCGTGGCAATAGAGAATGACGCATTTTGCGTGGGGATGGGGACACCAGCGGGCATGAATGGCGGTTCCGTCCGCGAGTCGAAGGTCGACATCCGCCAGCGGCGCCGGCAGGGGCGTCGCGGGGGTCTGCGCCGGCGCGGGGAAATAGACGAGGCGGTTTTCCAGGGAAAGACAGCCAGAGAGGAGAAGGACGAGACAAGCCGCGAAGCGGGACATGGCGGCGTCATAACGCTTGGGACGGGAAATGCAAGGCGGGTCGCTTCGACGCTTGCGCGTCGAAGCTGGTGTGTCACTCCACCTCCACCACAAAAAACGCATCCCCGCCATCCAACCCGCCCCCCGCCTCGACCCGCAGCGCGAACACGTGCCGCCCCGCCGTCAGCGTCGCCGGCAATGTCACGGCGACCTCGCGCCGCTCCACCGCCTCACGTCCTACCTCCAGCTTCCACGTCTGATCCGTCACGACGCCCCGGCCTTCCAGCGTTACCGCCAGAGTCTCCTTCTTGGCGCCGCGGTTGCTCGCCACCAGCGTCCCCTTGATGGTCGCCCCCGGCTTTGCCTTCTGGAGCACCGGCTCGACATGCACCCGGCTCGGGTCCCAGTCCGCCAGGTGATTGCCGCTCAGGCAGACGACGTCCAGCACCCGCGCCGTCTCCTCGCCCCATTGCACGCGCCGTCGGAAATCTTCCGCGTTGAACTCGAACGGCCCACCGTGCTCCGCCAGCACCCATTCCGGGGCGAGGTCCAGCACTCTCTTCGCGCTCTGGGCATAGTAAACAGGCGAGCTGCGATTGAGGCCCATCCAGCCACCCGTGCCGCTGAACATGTCTTGATGGAAGAAGTTGTCTGCCGTGAACAGGCAGCGCTTGCCGTCGATCGTCCCCTCGACCGCCATCGTGTAGTAGCTCTGACCGGGAAAGTGATGGAAGCGGAAGCGATACTCGCGCCACGTCAGCTCGGCGCCGTCAGTCGGCGTTTGGTCAAATGCGATCGGTCGCGGATCGAGGAACGGCGCCCGCAACAGGAACGGATCCTTGAGCGGCAGAGAAACGAGGTCGAGCGACCATACCTTGTAGTCCTTGCGCTCCGGCAAATCATAGATGCCGTCGTAGTGATCGTAATGGGCATGGCTGAACCAGACGACTTCGAGCGGTCCGAGCTTCTTTTCCTTCTTCAGCAGCTCGAACTGGTCGACGCTGCGCTTCGCCCACGGATCGATGAGCAGGCAGGCGTTGTCCTTGGAGACGAGGACGTAGGTGTTGCCCGTGAGATAGAGATGCTCGGACACCTGCGACCATGGCTTGGAGCCGTTGGACTCGGCCTGCTCGATGGCGAGGAACTTGTAGCGCGGCGCGTCGCCAAGCCGCTGCTTGGTGTAACGCTCGAAGCTCTTCAGGAACCCCGCCTCCTCGACGTTCTCCGCCGTGAGCCGCAGGGCTTCCTGCACTTTTCGGTCCAGCACCCGCCCATGTGCTGGCAGGAGGACATCGGGATAGCGGGCCGCGAGCTTGCGGATCGAGGTGGCGGTGGGGGCGAGGCCGGCATCCGTCCAGTGGTCCCAGTCGGTGGTGTAAGGCGCCCAGAGCTTCCCCGGCTCCGTGTAGAGGCCGCCGCAGAAGGCGTAGAGCGGGCCGTATTTCTCGCGCCGCGCCAGGAAGGTGAGGTGGCTGCGGGCCGGGCCGGGGGTGTCGAGGACATCGATGCGCCAGGAGCGCCAGTTGATCGTCTGCCCGTCGACCAGCGAGCAACCGACGCCGGGCAGTCCCTCCGGCAGGACGAGGTAGGCGGTGCGCGAGGAGCGGAGCGGCAGCGATTCCTGCCAGTATTTCTTGACGTTCTCCGGGGTGAGCCACTCCGCCGCGGTCTTGGCGGCGCGGACGGGAACCTTCTTTTCAAGCAGCCGCGCCGCGGCGGCGCAGGAGGGGCGATGGTAATGGGTGAGGAGAACGCCTTCGATCTTCTTGACGCCGAGGGCGTCGAGGCCGGCGCCGTCGGTGGGAGCGTCGATGAGCAGGGCGACGTCGCCGTCGACGAGCGCGTAGCCGGCGACGGGACCCGGGGAGCGATAGACGCCGGGGGCGATCTTGGTCCAGGCGGAGGCGGCCTTGGCGCCGTCGTCGTTCCCGCGGCTCAGCCAGGCGAACGTCGCGAGCGAGACGATACAGAGGAGCGACAGGAGCAGGCGCTTCATGCTTGGACTCATGACCACGTTTTTCTCGAGGAGACGACCAAATAGGCCACGTTTCCGATTAGAAGACCAGGCAGCCGACCCGTCCACTCAATTCGCTCGCAAATGCCGACAAGAATCTCGAACCCTTTCGTCGCCCGCGCGCATCGAATCGCCATCCCCGCAGCTTCCCGCGCGGATTCTCCGCGACAGCCCATGTTGTGTCAGGTTCGGACTCTCTAACAGGAGGAGACCACCCATGCGTCTGTCCCGCCTCAAGCGCCTTCCGCTCTGGGTCCCGGCCCTTTTCGGCTGCGGCGCGCTGCTCTACCTGGCCGCTCCCCCCGCAGACTCGGGGGGCGGGCCCAAAGGCAAGCCGAAGGGTACCGTCGGCAAGACCAGCTACGACCAGATTGCCCCGGTCCTCATCGGCAAGGAGAGCTTCGCCGCCATGATGGCGAAGGACAAGGCCGGCAAGGCGAAGGTCATGGCCCGGCAGCAGGCGCTCCTCGAAGAACGCTACGACCTGACCCGCAACGTCGACGACAAGGTGAAGATGACGCGCGGCAAGCCGATCCCCGTCGGCCCCACCGCCAAGCTCCCCGCCGGCACGACCTGGGAGGACCTGGCCAAGCTCTCGCCCGAGGAGATCAAGGAAAAGAAGCTGTTCCCCAAGGGCTACCTGCCGCTGCCGCACCCACACCACGAGGTCGGCGGCATGGTCTTCCCGCAGCACGAGATCAAGCTGCTGCCGCGCCTGGAGCGCTTCGACCTCGACTTCGATTTGCCCGAGCACTTCCTTCCCGAGTTCCCACCCGCCGTCTTCCTGACGACCCGGCCCGACCTCGGCGACGTTTCCCAGGGCAAGGTCATCACCGTCGAAAACTTCCAGGAGATCTTCCAGGGCATCCTCAACGCCAAGGACCTGGAAGGCATGCGCCTCCTGGTCACGCAGTTCCCGCAGCAGCAGTTCAACGCCACCTTCGACCGCAAGGCCGCCCATCCCGAAGGCATGAAAGGCGTGGCCTGCTTCGATTGCCACGTCAACGGCCACACCTCCGGCGCCACCCACCTCGTCGGCGACATCCGGCCGCAGTCGCACCGCCGCCGCATCAAGACGGTGAGCCTGCGCGGCGTCAACGTCCAGCGCATCTTCGGCTCGCAGCGGGCCATGAAGTCGATCGAGGATTTCACCCAGTTCGAACAGCTCGCCGCCTACTTCGACGGCGACCCCCTCACCGCCATGGCCAAGGGCATGAACATCCTCGACCGCTCCACCCAGGTCCACTTCATGGCCGAGGTCCAGGATCTCCTCGATTTCCCCCCCGCCCCCAACCTCGGCCTCGACGGCAAGCTCCACCCGAAGAAGTTCGCCAAGGATAGCCCGGAGATGCGCGGCCAAACCCTCTTCTTCGGCAAGGCGAAGTGCTCCATCTGCCATCCGGCGCCCTACTACACCGACAACTCGATGCACAACCTCAAGGTCGAGCGCTTCCACGAACCGCAGATGATCAACGGCCTCATGGCCACCGCTCAAGGGCCCATCAAGACCTTCGCCCTGCGTGGCATCAAGGAGAACCCGCCCTACCTGCACGACGGCCGCCTCCTGACGCTCGAGGACACCGTCGAGTTCTTCAACCTGATCCTGGAAACTGGCCTGACCACGGACGAGAAGCGCGACCTGGTGATCTTCCTGCGCCAGCTGTAGGTCAGGCTTTCCAGCCTGACGGACCGTGTCGACAACGACCGCCCGTACTGGCCAACTCAAAATCCGTTGGCCAGTACGGAGCGACCGCGCAACTCCTTGCCTTCATTCCACCTCCATTGCTCGAAGCGCCCCTTCTGGCCCGCTCGCGCCTGGCCCCGGCCTCCAGGCGCCGTATGACGTATGCGAACTTCTACGAGGTGTCGCATCCATCCCCATCTCAAGACCGCCGACAACCAACCTTTGCGTCTCCCGTCGCCTCTGCTCTAATATCCAAATCCCGCACCGTACGGTGACATCTGTCTTTTCGCACGCCCCCAACCGATTCATGGACCGAGCCACCAAAACTCTACGCGACTACCAGGAAAAACTCGTCTTCAACGTCTGCCGCGCGACCGGCGACGTGCTCGTCGAGCAGCCGACCGGCTCGGGCAAGACGGTCGAGATCGTCACCCTGATCGCCATGCGCCTCGGCAAGCATTTCACCCACGCGCTCATCGCCGCGCCGCAAGAACAGATCGAAGAAGGCTTCGTGAAGCGAGACTACGACACCGTCGCCTTTCGGAAACGCGATGGTGTCGCTGTCCCCTCGCTCCACGTGCCGAACAAGCCTGTCCACAAGTCCCTGATACGGGCAGCGAGGGAAAGCGGAAATCTCGGCTCGGTCAAGCGTGTTGTGCAGTATCTTCGGCAACCGCTGCCGCAAGACCATGCCTGGGCCTGCACCCACGCCGCCCTGAATCGCATCGAAGCCGACGATCTCCCCGCCAACTTGACCGGTAAAGCCCTCTTCATCGACGAAGCCCACCACGCCTCTGCCGACGGGCTCTCCCAGATCGTGACCCTCTGGCGTGAACGCGGCGGCCAACTCCTCTTCTTCACGGCGACCCCCTATCGCGGCGATGGTCGGCCCGTGAAGCTCGACGGCATGCGTACCTACCGCCGTTCCCTGGCGGAGCACATGGCTGAAGGCTTCGCGCCGCACCACCTCGATAGCGAGATCGTCGCCCTCGGCCAAC
>JAXMAR010000080.1:0-12460 GCA_046350295.1 Gemmataceae bacterium | reverse complement strand
CCGGCTTCTTCGAACATGGCATGGCCCTCGCCGAGCGCCATCCCGAAGCTGGCCTCGTCTGCGGCATGACGGAGCTGCGCACGCCCGAGGACCGCCTCATCGCGACCATGGGCGTCCGCGCTTGGAACGTCGCCGGCTGCTTCGATCCGCAGCGAGCGCTCGTCGACTACTTCGAGCGCGAGCCCGCCGCCCATTCGCTGTGCGGCGGGACACTTTACCGCCGCACGCCCTTCCTCGAGCTTGGCGGCTACAACCCCGGCCTCGGTCCCTGGGGCGATACCTTCGTCGCCCGCAGTCTCGCTCTGCGCCATGGCATGGGCTACGTCCCCCGGCCATTCATGATCTTCTATGTCTACCCCAACAGCTACTCGCAGAAGGCCGGCTTCGCCGACATGCTCGACGTCGTCGCCCGCGCCGCCCACGCCATGCGCCAGCCGCCGTTCGACGCTCTCTTCCCCGCCGACTTCGTCGCCCGCTGGAAACGCCGTTATCTACGCGAGCTGGCGGAATCCGACATCTATAACCGCGCCCCGTTCCTCACTCGCCTTTTGGCCAAGGTGTTGAAACGCGTCCCTCTTGTCGGCCTCGGCCTCTATCGCGGCATGGTCGACCGCACGACGCTCCGCGCCATCAAAGACGCCCGTCGCCCGGAATCCCGTCCTCTTCCCACTTGACGACCGCCCGGCCAGCGACCATCTTGGAGAGCGCCGTGGGGCAGGCGGCCTCGCCTGCCGAACTATCCTGGCGAGGCGCTGCCGCAGCTCGAGCAGATCTTCTTTGTCCGCCCCGCGCAGGGCGCCGCGCCCCGCGCAGGGCGCCGTCGCAACGAGAGGAAAGCCCGCATGAAGCCTGCCTGCTTCTTCATTTATCTCGCTCTCCTGTCTCCCGCCGCGCTCCACGCCGGCGAGGCCAAACCTAACACGCTGTCACCCAAGGAAATCGCCGACGGCTGGATCCTCCTCTTCGACGGCGAGACGACCTTCGGTTTGCTCGGCGACGGCTGGAAGGTCGAAGCCGGCGAACTCGTCTCGCCCGGCAAGGACGCGACCCTTCGGCCGACGTGCCGGTTCCAGGACTTTCGCTTGCATTTCGAATATCGCCTGGAGGCGGACAAGACCGGATCGTTGAGCTTTGGCAGTCCCTCGGATGAAGGGAAGTCGGACAGCATGCGACCTTTACGCTTCTACCGTCACGGCGAAGGTTGGCACTCCTTCATCGGCAATACTTCTGGATCCCAATTCGGCGGCAGCATCGAATGCCCCGATAAGAAGATCCTGTTCCCGACAGCGGCCAAACGCGGAGACCCTATGCAACCGCACGCGCTGGTCTTCCAGGGCGAATCGCTCCGTCTCCGCAACGTCAAGCTCCAACCACTGAAGAGCGATCGCAAGCGCCCCGATCCCATCTTCAACGGCAAGGACCTCACCGGCTGGAAGGAGTTTCCCGGCAAGAAGTCGAAGTTCGCCGTCGTCGACGGCGCCATCAACGTCAAGGACGGCCCCGGCGATCTCCAGACCGCCGGCAAGTATCGGGACTTCATCCTTCAGCTCGAATGCAAGTCCAACGGCAAGCATCTCAACAGCGGCATCTTCTTCCGCTGCCGCGACAACGAATACCAGAACGGATACGAGGCCCAGATCCGCAACCAGTTCACCCCCAAGCCGACCCAGAAATATCTGATCGAGGACTATGACCCCAGAACCAACAAGCTGCTCGGCAAGCGCGAAGTCTTCTACGCCGCCGTCGACTACGGCACCGGCGCCATCTATCGCCGCCAGCCGGCCCGCAAGGAGATGTCCAGGGACGGCGAATGGTTCGGCATGACCATCGTCGCCCGCGGCGCCCACTTCGCCACCTGGGTCAACGGCATCCAGGTCACCGACTGGACCGACAACCGCCCCCGAAGCGATAACGCCCGCACCGGCCGCAAGCTCGAGGCCGGCCATATCAGCATCCAGGGCCACGACCCGACCACCGACCTGAGCTTCCGCAACCTGCGCATCGCCGAGTTCCCCACCGAGCCACACAAGTAAGGAGCACCGCCATGAGACGCTGCCTCGCCGGCTTCGCCGTTCTGCTTGTCCTCGTCCCCGCGGCCGGGGCACTCTTTATCCGTCCGGACCTGGAGATGATCCCGGTCGAGCGTCTCGTCAAGAACCTGACGGACCTGGCCGAGAAGGAGCCGAAGAACGCCAAGTGGCGCTTCAACCTGGCGCGAGTCCACGGCATGGCTTACGCCAAGAACACCGACACCGTCACCATCTGGAAAGGAAAGCTCGACAGCGGCGCCTGGTTCGGGCACACGCCCGCCCTCGTTCCCTTCGCCAAGGACGTCGTCAAGCGCGCCAAGACGAGCGACAAGGCGCGAAAGCACCTGGATCAGGCCATCGCCGAGTACAAGGCCGCACTTGAAATAGACCCCAAGCTGCTGGTGGCGCAGCTCGGCCTCGCCTGGTGCCTGGACCAGTCCAGCGCCAGGAAGGAGGCGATTGCCGGATATCGCCAGGTCATCGAAGCCGGCTGGGAAAAGGACAAGGAACGCAAGAGCGGTCCCCTGGGCGGCCACTTCATCACCGCCGAAGCAGCCGGCTACCTCATCCCGCTCCTCGATCCGACCGCCGACAAGGAAGAGATCGACACGCTCCAGGATCGCATCGCCAAGCTGAGAAAGCTGCCGCGCCCTGTCACGCCGATCGCCATCCCGCTCGCAGACGGCCTGCGCGTCGCTGATCTGCTCGACCCCAAGGCACGCGTCGCCTTCGACGCCGACGGCAGCGGCCTGAAGAAACGCTGGACCTGGCTCACCCCCAGGGCCGGCTGGCTCGTCTACGACCCGACCCGCCAGGGCAAGGTGACCTCCGCGCTGCAGCTCTTCGGCAACGTCTCCTTCTGGACCTTCTGGGACGACGGCTACCAGGCCCTCGCGCTGCTCGATGACAACCACGACGGCGAACTCACTGGTAGGGAGCTCGACAACCTCGCCATCTGGCACGACGCCAACGGTGACGGTATCTGCGATCCCGGCGAAGTGCGGCCTCTATCCTATTACGGCGTCGTCGCCATCTCCTGCCGCGGCGCCCCGCACGCGCATCCCGATTGCCCGGTCTACGCGCCGCGCGGCGTGCGCTTTGCCGACGGAAAAACGCGGCCGACGTTCGACCTCATCCTGCGGCCGCGGTAAGGCCACCCCAGGAACCGAGCGCAGCCGCCGCAAATCTCGACGGCGTTGCTCGTCGTCATAGTGGTGGCGACCGTTCTGATATCCCAACCTCGTCGGCCGATGAACGGAGGAAGACTTATGACGGGTCCCATGAAGGTGGCGGCAGTCATCACAACTGCGGTCTTGTTTATCTCCCCCGCTCTACAGGGCGAACCGGGGAAGGAACGAGAGTCTCCCGCGAAACTGCTCAAGGAACTCGATGACATCCTCGAAAAAGAAGAAGCGGGCCTGGCGCCACCTGTGGCCGGTATGACCGCGAAGCTCCTCAAGTATGTGCAAAGCCGGGATCGCTCCGTGCGGGAAAAGGCGCTCACTCTCTTGGGCAACAGAGTCTACGGCAGGGCTTTGACAGGGTCGGATAATTGGGTAGGAATGCATGGAAGAGAAGGGACGATCGATCGCGGAAGCTTTGACGCGCTCAAGGGCTTGGTGCAGCGCATTGGCCAGCTTGAGGATCGTGCCGCGGAGATGGAGAAGAAGGCAAGCAAAACGAAATAACAGGCGACTCCGCATGAGCGACGACTGCACGCGGCGACCGCCCACGCTGCGAGCGGCGTGCGCTTAACCGATGGAAAAACGCAGCCCTCGTTCGACCTCGTCGTGCGGCAGCGGTAGAAAGATCGTGGATGCCTTTGCGCACCCGCTGCGCTCGCAACAAGGAGATTTGCCATGAGATGTCGCCTCACGCCGCTTGCCCTCCTGCTCCTGCTCGTCCCCGCCGCCGGGGCTCGCTACATTCGCCCCGACCTGGAGATGATCCCGGTCGAGCGGCTGGTCAAGAACCTGAGCGAGCAGGCCGAAAAAGAGCCGAAGAATGCCCAGATCCGTCTCAACCTGGCGCGCGTACACGGCATGGCTTTCGCCAAGCGGACCGACACGGCCACCATCTGGAAAGGCAAACTCGATCGCGGCGCCTGGTTCGGCTTCGAGCCCGCCTTCGTCCCCTTCGCCAAGGAACTGGCCAAGGGCGCCAAGGAGGACAAGGAAGCCAAGAAGCATCTCGAAGCCGCGATCGCAGAATACAGGGCCGCCCTCAAGATCGATCCAAAGTTGGGGCCGGCACAACTGGGCCTCGCCTGGACCATCGAGCAATCCGGCGAGAAGAAGGAGGCGATTGCCGAATACCGCAAGGCCATCGAAGCCGGCTGGGCGATGGACAAGGAGCGCAAGACTGGTCCCCTGGGTGGCCACTTCATCACTGTGGAAGGCGCCGATTACCTGATTCCCCTGCTCGATCCGAAGACGGACAAGGAAGAGATCGACACGCTAACGGAGCGCGTCGCCAAGCTGAAGAAGCTGCCCCGTCCGATCACGCCCATCGCCATTCCGCTCGAAGACGGCCTGAGCGTCACGGATATCCTCAACACGGAGGCCCGCGTCCGCTTCGACGCCGACGGCAGCGGCCTCAAGAAGCGCTGGACCTGGCTGACCCCCAAGGCCGGCTGGCTCGTCTACGACCCGACGCGCCGGGGCAAGGCGACGAGCGCCCTCCAGCTATTCGGCAACGTCTCCTTCTGGACCTTCTGGGACAACGGCTATCAAGCCCTCGCCCTCCTCGACGACAACCACGACGGCGAATTGACCGGCGCCGAGCTCGACAAGCTCGCGGTTTGGCACGACGCCAACGGCGACGGCGTCTGCGACCCCGGCGAGGTGCGGCCTCTGTCCGACTACGGCATCGTCGCGCTCTCCTGTCGCGGCGTGAGCCAGGCGCATCCGGATTGCCCGGTCTATGCGCCCCACGGCGTTCGCTTCGCCGATGGAAGGACGCGGCCGACGTTCGACGTGATCCTGCGGCCGCGCTGACGTCTCAGCCGTCAAATCACGGTCAAGGTTGCCGCCGTTGTGATCGCGGTACCGAGCGGGTTGGTGAAGACGGCGCGATAGCGGTAGCCGCTTTGACCGGCCGTGACTCCGGTGAGCGTCAGGGTGGCACTGATGGCTCCGGAGATATTGGTGTAAGTCAGACCACCGTCGGTGCTGACCTGCCATTGCACCGTCGGCGCCGGGTTGCCGTTGGCGGCGGCCGTGAACGTGACGGAACCCCCAGCCGTGCTGGTCTGGCTGCTCGGGTTCGCCGTGATGGTCGGCGCAAACTGCACGGTCAATATGGCCGCGGTGGTCGTGGCGGTCCCGAGGCTGTTGGTGAACACCGCTCGGTAGCGATAGCCATTCTGAGCCGCCGTCGGGCTGCCGATCGTGTAGTTCGCGCTGGTGGCGCCGGAGATATTGGCGTACGAAGAGCCGCCGTTCGTGCTCACTTGCCACTGGATGGTCGGCGTCGGGTTCCCGGCGGCGGCCGCGGTAAACGTGACGGAGTGGCCGGCCGTCGTCGTTTGATTGCTCGGGCTGCTACTCACGACGGGAGCATAGCGGACCGTCAGCGTCGCGCCGGCGGTCGTCGCGGAGCCGACGCTGTTCGTGAACACAGCGCGGTAGACGGAGCCGTTCTGGCTCGCCGTCGTTGCCGCGAGCGTTAGCGTCGTGCTGGTCGCGCCGGCGATGTCGGCAAAGGAGCCGCCGCCGTTGGCGCTCACCTGCCATTGCACGGTCGGCGCCGGATTGCCGCTGGCCGCAGCAGTGAAGGTTGCGCCTTGTCCGGCGTTGACCGTGACAGCGCGCGGACTCGTGGTCACGCTCGGCGCATATTGCACCGTCAGTGTCGCGCTGGCTGTCGTCGCCGCGCCGGCGCTGTTTGTGAACACGGCGCGATAGCGGTAGCCGTTTTGCCCGGCCGTGGCCGCGCCGATGGTGTAGGCGGCGCTGGTGGCGCCGGAGATGTTCGTGTACGTCGTACCGTTCGTGCTCTGCTGCCACTGGACGGTCGGCGTCGGATAGCCGGACGCGGAAGCGGAGAACGTGACGCTCGAACCGCTCACAACGGTTTGACTGGACGGACTGGTAAGGATGGTGGGGGCCGACCGCACCGTCAACGTCCCGCTCGCAAAGCCGTTCGTCCCGGCGGCGTTGAAGCGGGTGGCGTCGCCGAGAAACTCGTACGTAATGGCGTAGCTGCCCGCCGCCAAACCCTGGATGTTAAAACTGGTAGTGAAATTGCCGCTCGAGTTGATGGCGACCGATTGCGTCACACCGTTGAGGACGATGGTCACCGCGTCCCCGCCCGGCGCCGCGGAGCCGACGCCTATGTGGCCGCTGACCGTGACGCTTGCGGCGCCAACGTTCAGCGTTGGCGAGGCGAGGCTGCTGAAGGCCGGCGTCACCTTGTTGATCACCAGCGTGCCGTCCCCTTCGGCGCTGTAGTAATTTCCATCGCTGCTGGTGAAGCTGGCGTGGACGGCATAGGTTCCCGCCAGGCTCGGGACGGTCGTTGAGCCGTTATAGGTCACCGCTGTTGTGCCGACGAGGGGCGTCACGCCATCGACGCCGTAAGCCGTCACGCTGGCCCCTTGAGCTGCGCCGTTGTAGGTGTACGGCCCGCCGCTCACGTCGACCGTGGCCTCGGCCGGATCGATGCGGAGATACCAGCTGAACGTGCCGTCGGCGTAGTTCGGGTCCTGGCTGGTGAAGTGCTCGGTGAAGGTGTAGTAGCCGACGTCGGTCGGAGGCCCGTCGAGCGGCGGACCGAAGAGCATGGTGTTGGAGCCGTATTCGTTGTAGTAGTCGTACGTGAAGGAGCCGTCGATCGGCGTCACGCCATCGATGCCGACGGCGCTGCCGGCGACGGATCGCGGCGCGCCGTTGTACGTGAAATACCACTCGCCGTTGAGTAGCCCGACGGAGGGCGTCGCGGGCAGGATCGTGATCGAGCTCGTGATGCTTGTCGAGCCATAGTTCGGATCGTCGCTGTCGAAAGCCACCGTCACGTCATAGAGGCCCGCGTTGACCGGCGGCGTCGAAGAACCGTTGTAAGTCACGCTGAACGTGCCGTCGACGGCGGTCGCCTGGTCCACGCCCAGCGCCGTTACCAAAGCGCTGTGGCCCGTGCCGTCGTAGTAGAAGGGAGTTTGATCGACGACGAGCGTGGGCGTTGCCGCGTCGATCGTCAACGTACCGGTGGTAGTGGCGTTGCCGTAGTCGACATCCGAGCTGATGAAGGTGGCAAGCACGTCATAAACGCCGGCGTTCGTCGGCGCCGCCGTTGAGCCGTTGTAGGTGATGATGAAGGCGCCGTTGACGGGGGTCACGCCGTCAAGGCCGACGGCGCTTGCTGAGTCCGCGTGCGCGCTGCCGTCATAGGTCGTCGAGCCGTCCACGAGGGACAGGCTCGGTGTCGCCGGGCCCGGGCTGTTGATGATCAGATTGGCGGTCACCGTCGCCGAGGCATAGTTGGGATCGTTGCTGAAGAAATCGGCGGTGACGATGTAAAGACCGGGGCCGGTCGGCGGATTGGGGTCGCCGTCGTAGGTGATCTGGAAGCTGCCGTCGACGGGCGTCGCGCCGTCGACGCCGAGGGCCGTCGCCGTCGCTTCGTGCGGATTGCCGTCGAAGTCGAACGGGCCGCTGCTGACGGTGATCGTTGGCGTCGCCGGATCGATGGTCAGGCTGCCGGTCACGGTGGCGTTCGCATAGTAGGGATCGGCGCTGGTGAAGGTCGCGGTGACCGCGTACGTGCCGGCCGCCGTCGGCGCGGTCGCGGTCGGCGGGTTCACCCCGTCGTCGTAGGTGAAATCGAAGTTGCCGTTGACGGGAGTGAGCCCGTCGGCCCCGACCGCGCCGGCGCCGGCGGCATGAACGTTCCCGTCATAGGTGAACGGCCCGCCGCTGACCGAAATCGTCGGATTCAGGGCCGACACAATGAACGTGAACGTGTTCGTCGACGTGCCGACGCTGTTGGTCGCGGCGAAGGTGAATGTCGCGGAGCCGATGTCGGCCGGGCTGGGCGTGAAGGTCACCAGGCCGGTCGTGCTGTCAACGGACACCTCGGTGCCCGGCCCGTCAACCAGAGAGAAAGTCGGCGCCTCGTTGCCGTAAGCCAGCAAGTAGATCTGTCCCGTCTGGCCGACATCGAGGTTGAGACTGGAGATCACTGCCCCACCCGTGGTCATGGCCCCCCAGAGGCTCGGGGCCGAGAGCGTCGCCACGCTGACGACCGGCGTGCGTGCCGATTCCACGCCGGCGCTGTTGACCGCCGAGATCAGGTACGTCCCGCCGACGCTCGTTCCCGAGATGGTCACTGAATTCGCCGCGACGTTGGCGGCCACGAGGGAATAGTGATAGGTCCCGCCGGAGCCTCTGGGATCATGGAGGAACGTGCGCCGGTAAATGTTGTAGCCGGTCACGTTCGGGTCCGCCGTGGCGTTCCACGAACAAGTAATCGCGTTTGTGGCGGCGCCGGCGCCCGTCAATCCGGTCGGCGTCTCCGGCTGCACGGCGACCGAGAAGGTCTGGGACGCCTGACCCACGCTATTGCCGGCGACGACCGTGACGTTGTAGACCCCTTCCGTGGCATAGCTCGGCGCCCAGGAAACCAAGCCGGTGTTCGCGTCGATCGTCATGCCGGCCGGGCCGGTGAGCGTGTAAGTAGCCTGTGGATTGGCCGTGGACAGAACCTGGTAGCGGTATGTCGCGTTGACGACGACACTTCTCGCCGGGGTCGAGGTGATCGTCGGCGCGAGATCGGCCTGCGTAAGTTTCTGGCTGATGAAGATCGAAGTGGTCGCGGCGCCGCTCGCGTCGTAACCGCCGAGGATCTCGATGCGTCCCAGGGAATCGACCACGGCGGCCGCCGAACTGACGGCTTGCGGAAGCGAGGTCTGGAGCGTCCAGGCGTTGGTCGCGGGGCTGTAGCTCTCCACCGTGGCGGTCGTCCCGGCGGCCGTCACGCCCCCCAGGACATAGATGGCGCCATTCGGTCCGAGGACGGCGGCGCTATCGCGCACGCCGACTTGCAGCGACGCGACCTGGTCCCAGGTATTGGTCGCGCTGGTATAGCGATAGACGTTGCTCGTGATCGCGCCATCGGCGCCGACGCCGCCGAAGGTGTAGATATGGCCGGCGCCGTCGCTGAGCGCCGACTCGGAGTACAACGTTTGCGGCAACGAAGCCAGATACGCCCAGGTGTTCGTGGTCGGGTTGTACGCCTCCATCGTGGCCATCGGCGTGCCGTTGTTGTTCTGGCCGCCGATAGCGTAATCGAAGTGGGTCGACGGATCGGTGGCCGAGCCGAGCAGGGCGCGCGGCATGTTCATCGCGTGCAGCGAGCGCGTCTGGTTGGTCGCCCCGTCGGGGACCGTGACCGTGTTCGGGTCGTACTGGGTGACCGCCGAGGTGGCGAAGCCGTTCTGCGTGCCGCCATAGACGACGAAATAGCCGTTGGGCAAGAGTCCGACGCCTGGCGAGGAGCGCGCGAAATCGAGCGGTTGAACCGTCGGCGTCATGCTCGCCTGCCAGGTCGGATCGGTGACGGAGAGGTTGTACGATGAGGTCGTCGGTCCGGCCAAGGCCAGCAGGCTTGTCCCTTCCGGCTGCGCGACGAGCCCGCCTTCCGCCGTAGGCAAGCTCACGCCTGGGGCCCATGTCAAGGCCGCCGGCGCATCGCGTGACTCGAGACTTTCCAGGAGAAGCGTCGCCCGCGGCGGGGGTCGGCGGCGGGCGCGTCGGTGTTTCGAAACTTGAAAGAGGTTAGAGAGTTTCTGCAGAAAGCTCTCGAACATGCGTGCTCCCAGCTGCGCAGATCCGGATCCTTGAAGTCTGTTGTCGGAATCCGCTGGATGAATGATCGGACATGTGCCAACGCCGAAGGCGCGTCGCGCGGCGGTGAAGGACTTGGGCGGACGTGTGCGAGTACGGGGCTCTCCTTCACCTTCGCCCACAGTACACGGCGCGGCAGCCGTTGTGACCCGGAAACGAAAAAAGAACGCGGCTGACAGCACAAATGGACTTCAGCGCGAGATTTGCGACAAATGACAATCGCTTAACCTTGTAACAATCAAACGCGGCGCCGGATCGGCAGATAGTCGCGAACATATCGCATCAGCCCCAGATCGGTGAGCTCTTCCTCCACATCGCTTGGGCTTGGCTTGTCGATCGTCTCGGCGACCTCGTGAACGAGCAACTCGGCGAACACGCGACGCGCCCGGCTGACTTGCTTGCGAAAAGCGTCCGCCGCCATCGTGCTCCCTTCCATCGCGGCGGCCCGCGCCGCGAGACTCGCCGAATCCTCACCCGGATACGTCGCGCACAAGAGCAGCACGGTATGGTAGCGGCCCTTCGGCGAATGCGCCTGGTAATCTTCGAGGCGGCGCCAGGTCCGTTTGAGTAGACAACCACGCCAGTGCACGAGCCATTCCTGATCGGGAATCCCGCGCGTGTCCTCCGGGGCCGGGACTTTGAGAAGGTCGGTATTGAACGAGCGGGGACCCTTGTCGCGCAGGAAGTTCAGCGCCTTGTTGCGGACCACCTTTTTCAGATAGTCGCGAAAGCGGCCGCGATCCTGGCTCGCCCGCGGCAGACCGTTCTGGCTCACCCAGAGAAAGAACTCCTGGGCGACCTCTTCGGCGTCATGCTCGTTGCGCACCAGAGCCTGGAGATAACATTGCACGGCATGGGCGTAGCGCAAGACCACGTGCGCCGGCTCGAAGACGAGCGACCAATCGGTGTCGATCTGATCCAGCCGGTCGGGCATGGGCCGTTCGAACGGTGGGCTTGCCATCGCGACTACCTTTAGCCGAGACGAGGATCGGCGAGTCTGGGGACGGATATGAGCGCAAGCTACGGGAGATGATATGCGCGAGCGGACGCGGTGTCGCGAAGGGCCTCGTCATGCTTTTCCTGATCGCCGCTCACGTAAGGCGAAGCGAACTCTACTCGCGATCAAACGGGGGCAAAACGGTTGATCCCGGCCACGCGGTCGAAATCGGCGTCGGCACTGGCAAGGTTAGTCAGGCCATGTCCCTGCATTGCTGCGAGGATCAGGGCGTCGTTGTGCAAAAGACCGCTTTGTTGGCTGAGCGCCGCGGCCGCATCCAACCAAGCGGGATCGATGGTCAGGATTCGAACATTGAAGAGCGGGATTTCCTGAACGGCCTGGCGAAAACGACTCAACGTTCGAATCTCGGCCGGGTGGTTACGGAGCCGCAACGCGATACCGGCAGACTTCCAACCGAATGCCTGCATGGCCTCAATCGTCCTCAGGCTGTGGGCGACCTCGCTAACGACGTGCGTGGTAGTGACGCCATTGATTTCTTGATTTTCGATGCGTTCGAGGAACTCGGTGCTGGCTTGTCCGAAGGCCGCATTGGGCTCGAAATGGTGAATGAGCGGGCTGGCGTCCAGGAATACCGTCGCGCCCGCCGCGAGGTCCGCATAGATCATTCGTTCTCCTGCGGATCGAGTTCCGGACTCGTGGCAACGAAATCCGCCTCTTCCTGGCTACCCGTCCAACCCATCAACCCGGCCGTCGGGCGCACGCGGCTGACTGCAGGTTGTACGATGATCACAACCTTTTGATGTTCTTGGAGCGGCAGTGGTCGCGTCGGCTTGAGCAGGCCGTTCTCGTACACGGCTTCAACTGTGATCGCCATGGTGTCCTCCGCGCGGAATTTGCCTCTGCGGCATTGTACACGACCGTGGCACAAGGAGGGCGCAGGGACCGGCCAGGGCGCGGTCCGTGCCTCACTTTTTTCCAGCTCGCGCACCCATCGCGCCGCCTCCAAGCCGTAATACCGGGTCGCAAGGCCGTCCGTCCCGCTACCTCCTGCAAGCGAAAAAGCACGGCATGCCAGCGGGCCTCGCCATGCTTTTCCCTTGTCATCCCCCGCCCCACCCGTCAAGATAACCAAATGCTCGCCGGCCTTGCCCCGGCCGCTTCCATTACTCTCCCACCCCACCGAGGAGTCCTCCATGACGCAAAAGAAGCGAAGCGGCGTTTCCCGTCGCGATGCGCTCAAGACCACCGCCGCCGTCGCCGCCACCTCCGCCCTCGCCGGCATGGTCGTCCCCAATGTCTACGCCGGTGAAGCCGGTACCATCAAGATCGCCCTCGTCGGCTGCGGCGGCCGTGGCACCGGCGCCGCCGAAAACGCCCTCGCCACCCGCGCCGGCCCCGTCCAGCTCACCGCGATGGCCGATGTCTTCCCCGCTCGCCTCCGCTCCTCCTACGAATCGCTCCACCGCGCCTTCGAGCGCACCGTCGACGTCCCCAACGACCGCAAGTTCATCGGCTTCGACGGCTACCGCCGCGCCATGGACACGCTCCGCCGGGGCGACATCGTCATCCTCACCACCCCACCCGCTTTCCGCTGGGTCCACCTCACCTACGCCATCGAGCGCGGCCTCAAC
>JAXMAR010000079.1:0-13763 GCA_046350295.1 Gemmataceae bacterium | reverse complement strand
GACGCCAAGCAACGAATACCGAACGATCGTCAGTAGTCTGGGGACCGGCCGCGGAGCCTACTACGACGGCGGCATCAGTCCCGATGGCCGCCTCCTGGCGCTTGGCATGGGCCACGAGGGGGACCGGCTCTGGGACCTCGCCACCGGTCGGGAACTGGCCGGGCTTCCCACCCGAAGCCATTGTCTCCTTTTTCAGGACGCCGGCGCTTTGCTCGCCTGCAGCGTCGACGGCCTGCAGCGCTGGACGATCGAGAAGAGCACCGGGGTGGACAACGAGCTTCGCCTCGGTCCGCCGCGCCGGATCGCGGCGCCGTTCGTGCCGGAACGATGCGTGGCCACCCCGGACGGCCGCACGCTGGCCCTGATCGGCGAGACGGCGGGCGCCGGCGCGCTCCTGGATGCCACGAGCGACTCGCTTCAGCTGTTGGCACACGCCAAGGCTTGCTTTGTCGCTCTCAGCCGGGATGGCCGGTGGGCCGCGAGCAGCGGCTGGCACTCGGATCGGGTCCGGCTCTGGAACGCCAAGAGCGGAGAAATGCTCCACGAATGGATTCTCGGCACGATGACGCAGGTTTTCTTCACGCCCGACAGTCGCACTCTGATCATCTGCCGCGGTGACGCGTTCACTTTCTGGGACCTGGAGACCTTGCGACCGATCCGCCGCCTGGAGAAGGAAGTCGCGCTCTATCCCGGGTACGTGGCCTTTTCGCCGGACGGGGCCCTCATGGCCCTCGAAGTCGCGCCGGCCGTCATTCATCTCAAGGAAGTCGCGACCGGACGGACGGTGGCCAAGCTGGAAGACCCGCACGGCGATCGCGCCGGCTGGATGGGCTTCACGCCCGACGGAACGCAACTGGTGGTGACGGCTCACTATGCCAAGGCGATCCATGTCTGGGACCTGCGTGCCATGCGCGAGCGGCTCAAAGGTATTGGCCTGGATTGGAAGTGGCCCGAATTCCGGCCGGCCGATGCGAGGGCGAAAAGGTCGGCGCCGCTCAACGTTGAGGTTCGCGCCGGCGCTCTCGGCAAGGAGGTCCTGACGCGCGAGGAAAAAGCCCGCCGCTGCATCGCGCGCTACGCGGCCCAGATCGAGGCGGACCCGGACAACGCGCTGTCCTGCAACAACCTGGCCTGGGCTTACCTGACGGCGCCCGTGCCGTTGCGTGACGTGAAGGCGGCGTTGCCCCTGGCGGAGCATGCCGTGCAACTCGCCAAGGACAACGTCGTTTTCCGCAACACCCTCGGCGTGGCGTACTATCGTCTCGACCGGTATCGCGAGGCGGTGGAAATGCTCCACCCCAACCTCGCCAAGCAAGATGACAAGGGCCTGGCCTGCGACCTCTACTTCCTGGCCATGAGCTATCACCATCTGGGCGAACCGGCCCGAGCCCAGGACTACCTCGCCTGGGCCGTCCGCTGGACGGATGCCCAGCGCGACCTGGAGCCGGCGCAGATCGAAGAGCTGAATCTGTTCCGCGCCGAGGCGATGGAACTGTTGAAGCACAAGCCGACGAAAGGCAAGAGCCCGATCGCCCCCTGACGTGAATCTTGACGTGCGACAGAAAGCGGCCGTGAGGTCCTTACCGCCAAGCAAGCCCCTCATCGGCCCGGCGTCGCCCCGGCGCTCGGTCTGCGCGCCGGGATCGATGCGCATTCAATCTAGCAGATCGACTTTGCGAAGGAGATGCCCCATGCTTCTCACCCCCTGGAAACGCTGGCTGCGCGGTCTGCTCCACCGTCATTCGAACGGCAAACGCCGTGAGCGGCCGGTGGTTCGCTGTCGGCCGCATCTCGAAGCGCTCGAAGACCGCTCGATGCCGTCCACGTTCACGGTGGTCAACACCAACGACGATGGCGGCGGTTCGCTCCGGGCTGCCATACTCGCCGCCAACGACATCACTTCTCCGGGCCTCGATTCGATCGTCTTCAATATTCCCGGCGCGGGCGTGAAGACCATCACCCTCGCCACGAATCTGCCGACCATCACGGACCCGATCGTCATTGACGGCTACACGCAGCCTGGCGCGAGCCCCAATACCCTGGCCGTGGGCGACAACGCCGTGCTGAAGATCCAAATCGACGCCTCCCGGATTTCTCAAGGATTTGTGAGTGGTTTCACGATCGTTAAAGGCACCGCGCTCGACAACGGCGGCGCCGGCAGCACCCTGCGCGGCATGGTTATCAATGGCGGATTCGACGGCGTGACCATTCAGGCGAGCAACAACGTCGTCGAAGGCTGCTTCTTCAATACCAACGCGACCGGCGACACCGCTTTCACGAGGCCCGACGGCCACCTCGGCGGCGGTGGGGTCGCTATCCTCGCGGGCAACGACAATCGTATCGGCGGCACAGCCCCCGCGGCGCGCAACGTCATTGTGGCTGGAACGGAATGCGTCCGCGTCGGGAACTTGGATGAAAAGCCGATGAATACCCTCGTACAGGGCAATTACATCGGCACGAACGCTCAGGGCGCCGCGGCGCTATCCGGCGAGGGCTTTGTCGGTGTCTCGGTCCGGCCATCGATCAATACCGTCGTCGGCGGTTTGACCGGCACGCCGGGAACCGGCGCCGGCAATCTGATTTCCGGGAACGGCCTCCGGGACAATGGCGGGTTCGCCGGCATCTACATCGACCAGTCGTTTACCGGCGCGTTGCTGGAGCCGGTGACGATTCAAGGCAACCTGATCGGTACCAATGCGACCGGCACAGCCGCGATCCCCAATCCCAGGTTCGGCATCGTCGTGAATGGCTTCGGGGCAAGCGCGTCCTGATCGGCGGTCCGCAGGCGGGCTGCCAACGTCGTCTCGTACGGTACCCTGTCGTTCGCGGACGGCGGATCTTGGTATCGTCGGTGAACAGCCAAGTTACCGTGCAGAACAACCTCATCGGCGTCGCGCTCGACGGCGTCACGCCGCTCCCCAACATCGCGACGGTATCCACGCAAAAGCTGACGCCCATTCCCCACCTCATCGGCGCGCAGGGCCGAACGAAGGCAACGTCATCGCCAACAACGCCTGCAACGGCATTTTCGTCCAGGCCAACGCCACACCGCCGACGCCAAAACGGACATCTCCGGCAACTCGATCTACAACAACACAAGCCTGGGCATCAACCTCGACCCGGGCGGCGTGAATCCCAATGACCCGGGCGATTTCGACTTCGGCAACCAAAGCGCAAACTACCCCGTTCTGACTTCGGCCAGCAGTGGCGGCGGCACGACGACTATTCAAGGCACACTGAACAGCCACGCCAGCACGATACTCCGCATCGAGCTGTTTGCCAGCGCCAGCGCCGACCCCTCGGGCTTCGGCGAAGGGCAGACCTATCTCGGCTCGACCACCGTAACGACCGATGTCAACGGCGATGCGTCGTTCAACGTCAGTCTTCCGGTCGCCGTTCCCTCGGGACAGGTCATCAGCGCTACCGCGACGGATCCGAACGGCTACACCTCCGAATTCTCGGCAGTGCTGCAACTCCTCGCGGGCAATAGGGCGCCGGTCGCCAATCCGGACGCCTACACGGTCGCCGAAGGCGGAACCCTGACGACAAGCGACGCGACAGGCACGGCTACTCCGGGGACCTTGGCGGACAATGGCGTTCTCGCCAACGACACCGATGCCGACGGCGACGCCTTGACCGCTGTTCTCGTGACCGGCCCCGCTCATGCCGCCAGTTTCCTGCTGAACGCCAACGGCACATTCACCTACGTGCACGACGGCAGTGAAACGACGAGCGACAGCTTCACTTACAAGGCCAACGACGGCCAGGCGAACAGCAACATCGTCACCGTCGCCTTCACCATCACACCGCAGAATGACCCACCCTCCTTCACGAGTCCGCCGAATATCAGCGCCGTGGAAGACGCGCCCTACAGCTACGCGATCACGACCGCCGACCCCGATGCCGGCGACTCGCGGACCATCAGCGCGGTCACGCTTCCCGCGTGGCTAACGCTCGTCGACAACGGTAACGGCACGGCTACCCTGAGCGGCACGCCGGCCAACGCGGATGTTGGGAATAACGCGGTTGTGCTGAAGGTCACCGACGCCGCCGGCGCCTCGGCCAACCAGTCCTTCACGGTTGCAGTGGCCAACACCAACGACGCCCCTTCCTTCACGAGTGTGCCGCCGATCACGGCCACTCAAAGCGTGCTCTATAACTACGCGATCACCACAGCCGATCCCGATGTCGGTGATACGCGGGCCATCAGCGCGGTCACGCTTCCCGCGTGGCTAACGCTCGTCGATAACGGCGACGGCACGGCTACCCTGAGCGGCACGCCGGCCAGCGCGAATGTTGGGAACAACACGGTTGTGCTGAAGGTCACCGACGCCGCCGGCGCCAGCGCCACGCAGGCCTTCACCGTGACCGTCGCAGCGGCGGCTTCCTCGTTCGCCACCATGGTCGGCGGCAACCTGGTTGTCACCGGTACCGCGGGCGCCGACACCATCACCGTGAACGCCACGAACCCGAACAACGTGGTGGTCACGGTCAACGGCGTCAACCAGCCCAATCTCGCCGGCGGGCCATTTGTCGTGAACCCGGCGACCGGCAAGGTGATCGTCTTCGGTCTCGCGGGCAACGATCTCATCTTCGTGACCGGCAGCCTCAACAGCGAACTCCACGGCGGCGACGGCAGCGATCTGCTCGTCGGCGGGGCAGGCGCTGATTCCATCTCCGGTGATGCAGGCGTCGACTTTCTCTTCGGCGGCGCGGGCAACGACGCGCTCGACGGCGGTTCCGGAAATGACTTGCTCTTCGGCGGCGACGGCGACGACAGTCTCTTCGGCGGACTAGGCGACGACTGGCTCTTCGGCGACGGGGGCAACGATACCCTCTTCGGCGGACCGGGCATCGACTTTCTCTACGGTGGACCCGGCATCGATCACCTCCATCCGTGAAACAGGGTCGGGGAGCGCCAGGGCGGAACGGCCCGGCCTGGATTGGCGCCACGTTCGTGGCGCTGTTCCAGGCCGGCGTCTTTGGCGCCCAGAGAGCCTCGACGACGACAAGGAGCACTATTTGCGGATGACAATATGGTTTCGCCGACGAACGGATCCTCTAGGGCTACTGTCGCAACCCAAAAACCATGCTCTGAAAGCGTCTTACACGCGACTGCATAGCATTGTCGGTCGGGCTTTCGGCGACGACGGCGACGCTGCCGCGCTGGCGGATGGCGCCGTCGGGCAGTGGCTTGTCGACCTTGAGGACGACCTGCGTGCCGGGGGAGATGATGAAGGTCGGCAACAGGTGGCGGAAGGATGGGTGATCGGGCATGGCGGGTCTCCGTGTCATCCAGGACACGAGCGACGAGATGCGGGTTCGTCCGCCCGCATTTCATAGCCATGAGATTGCAAAGAAGACAACAACACGGCCATCCTTATCGAAGGCCACGCCGATGATGCGCCCGTTCCTGGACGTTGCAGAGAACGGCCTCGGCCAGATTGCGACTCCTGAAGCCTCTTTTAAGACAGGCAAGGATCCCACTTGATCCTGATCGGGAGTGAGCGTCAGGCGGCGTAAGGAATACTCATCGCCTGGTCGTGTCGATATCAGGCCCGCTTTCACGCCTAGCCCGTTCTCTATCTCTTCAATCCTTGCCTGTTCTCGGACGGCCTTCTTCAGAGCGGAAATCAGACTTCTATCGGACTGTATCGCGAGGCTGGCGCAATTGCGGCAGACGTCCTGGGCAGCGGGCAGAAAAAGCACCAAGACAAACATGGCGGGTCCCTCGTGTCGTCTTCCGCAAGGTCTCCGCAGCGATTACCTGTGGGTCACGCCGCCCGGAAAAGCTGCTCCGCCCCTTCCAACGGAGCCCCCGTTTCCTCCGCGACCTGGATCAGCTTGCGGTAGGTGATGGTCGCCAGATCGGCCGGGTCGTGCTCGGTGGACCAGAGCCTGGCAAGGAAGATGTGTTCGAGCCGAACATTCCGGTCGACGACCTCGATGCGGAAGCCGGGCATCCGCTTCAGGATCTCGCCGCAGAGGCGCGAGGCGCCCTTGAGCAGCGAGCCGACAATCGCGCCCGTCTCCTGGCTGTAGTAGACCGTCAGCAGATCGTCCACGCGCTCGGCGTAGAACGGCTCCGGCTTCGCCAGGAACTCGATGCAATCGCCGTCCGGATCGTATACCGCGGTCGGCTGCGGCGGCCCCGCGTTCTTCGCCAACTCGGCGACCCGGGCGGCAAACTCGGCGTTAGTCATCGCCTTCATGGTACACCAGTTTCTTGTACCTCTGCTCATGCCCCTTTGGAAAATCGGGCTCATCCAAGTCAATTGGCTCCCAGCGCCAGTTATAGGCCACTTTCTCGTCGTTCACGAAGACAAGGAAGACTTGCCCAGGATCGGGGTTTACTTCCGATCCGTCTTTGCGGAACTTTTTCGTGGGGTGTCCACAGTAACACCGCCAGCCGGTCCCGCGCGGATCCTCGTCCTCGTCTCGCCTTAGTCCCTCGAAGACCGCCGAAGGATGCTGAAGAACGAACGGCACGACCTCCGAGGCTTCCCTCACCGCCCACGGCCCCCATTTCGCGACCGTGAGAAGCCGCGGCTGGGAAATCTGCGCAATGCACGTCCCACCGCTGTCCGGATCAAACGCCTCGATGCAAAGGCGATCGCGCCGACTCTCCTCGGCCATGACTTGGGCTTTCTAACGGTTGTTGCATGCCCTTGCTCCTTTGGAGAATATAAGACGGCGAATCGGACATTCAAGTTCGGTCGTCGGGCGACGCTCTTAGGGCTGGCATCGGATGTTAGTGATCGATACGTCTCGATGAGCAGGTGTGAGTGGGACGAGATAAGATGAATCAACTGGCGTTTCGAGGCGAGGCCGGCGAAGGTGGTGTCAAGGTCGGTTGCTAGTCAATGTCAGTGGCGGCTGCGTTTGTCGATTCGTTTCAGTAGCTGTGGGCCACTGCAATGAATGAAACGAATTGGCTGGCGCCAACTACTTTGCCACCTCATGCACCGCCCGCACGATCGTCTCCTCGACCTCCGGCCCCCAGATGGCGGGCAGGCCGTAGTAGACCATGGCGCCGCCGCCTTCGTAGCCGCCTTCTTTCAGCACGCGGCGTGAGGGGATGTAGGCCATCACGTCGTTGGCATACGCCGTCACCCAGGTCTTGCCCGGCGTCAGCTCCTTCTTCAGCCGCAGCGAATAATCGACGGTCACCTCGCCGCCGAGGGAGACCCAGGTGATGTCGCCAAGGCGCCAGAGCTGGACGGGGTAGGAGTAGGTCTCGGGCATCTTCTCTCCCTTGGCGAGGCGGTCGAGCCAGAGCTTGGCGCGGGAGGCGATGTACTTGTCCTTGGCGGCCGCGTCCTTGGCGAGTTGCTCGTGGGAGGGGAGCATGTCGAAGGCGAGCGGGATGTTCTTGCGGGCGAAGTTCAGGTCCCCCTTCACCGGATGCATGTCCTTCGCGAGGACTTTGTTCACGGCATCGGCCAGCTCGGCGCCGTACTTCTTGGCGAGGGGGACGCTGCGCCGTGGCAGCGGGTTCTGGTCGCCGCCGCAGCCGGCCCAGAAGAGGGCGACGGCGCCGGGATGGTCGTCTTCGAGCTTGGTCATCGCGAAGCCGGGGTAGTCGGCGCACCATTCGTAGCCGGAGAGGACGGTGGCGTGGCAGGCGTAGCCGAGGACGACGCCGCGCAGCTTGCCGTCGTTGCCGTGGATGGCGAGGACGGGGGCATCGTGATCGACCGGTCCTTGCAGCTTGCGCTCCTTGATGATGGTTTCGATCTCCTTCTCCTTGTTGTTGCGGCGGTTGACGGCGAAGCCGCAGGAGCCGATGGCCCAGGAGAGGCGGGCCGGGGCGAGGTCGCGGCGGGCGGCGTCGGCGACGGCGGCGATCCGGTCTTCGAGCCAGACGGTGTAGTCGTCGACGAGCTTTTGCTGCTTGGCGTCGAGGAAGTACATGGCGCGGAGGTTCTTGCCCACGACGGGGCCGGAGTGCGTGTGCGAGCAGGCGAGCATGACCTGGTCGGGATTGAGGCCGACTTTCGTCTTGAGACGGGAGAGGATGCGGTCGGAGAGGCCGCGCTCGATGCCGACGAGGTCGAGGCTGATGAGGAGGGCCTGCTTGCCGGCGGGGCTCTTGAGGAGACAGGCCTTGGCATGGAGGTCGCTGATCTTGCCTTCGGCGGGCTTGGTGCGGCCGCCGTAGCCGGAGAGCCACATGGATTCCTTGGGGGTGATGACGGTTTTGGCGAGGCCGGCTTGCCAGTCCTGGGCGGCGGCGAAGGCGGGGACGCTGAGGAGGCAGAGGAAGGAGAGGAGGCGGGACATCGATTGCTCCGGGTTTCTCCGGGGGCTGACGCCGCCCGGCTCGCCTGCGGAAAATCAGGCGTGTTTTTGCGGTTTCTTGGGGAGGAGCGCGTTATCATAACCGCGATGTTGCAGGTTGGGGAGGGATTTTTCGGGCGGTTGGCCGGGTCGTTGCAGAGGACCGCCCCCTCACCCCTGCCCCTCTCCCCCGAAGCGGTGGAGAGGGGGACCGGAATGGCGTTGTCGTTGCATGGGGGACTTATGTTGCGTCTACTTGCGGCTGGCCTGTTGGTTTTGCTGGGTGTTTCGCAGGCGTCGGCGGGGGAGAAGAAGGTCATGCGCATCGGCATCATCGGCTGCGATACGTCGCACGTGCCGGCGTTCACCAAGATCTTCAACAATCAGAAGGCGGAGGGTGAGCTGGCGGGGTTCCGCGTCGTCGCGGCGTTTCCCGGCGGCAGCGACGATGTGCCGGAGAGCAAGAACCGCGTCAAGGGATTCACCGAGCAACTGCGGAAGATGGACGTCGAGATCGTCGACTCCATCGAGGCGCTGCTGACGAAGGTGGACGCGGTGCTGCTGGAGAGCGTCGACGGCCGGCCGCATTTGCAGCAGGTGATTCCCGTCCTCAAGGCGGGCAAGCTCTGCTTCATCGACAAGCCGGTGGCGGGGAGCCTGGCCGACGCCCTGATGATCTACGACCTGGCGAAGAAGCACAAGACGCCGGTCTTCTCCGCCTCGTCGCTCCGTTTCAGTCCGGACATCCAGGCCGCTCGCAAGAACCCGAAGGTCGGGGAGGTGCTCGGCTGCATGGTCTACAGTCCGTGCAGCCTCGAAAAGCATCATCCCGATCTCTTCTGGTACGGTGTGCACGGCGTCGAGATGCTGTACACGATCATGGGGACCGGCTGCAAGCAAGTGACGCGCGTCCACACGCCGGACATCGACATCGTCACCGGCGTGTGGGGCGATGGCCGGGTCGCCACCTATCGCGGTATCCGCAAAGGCATGAGCGGTTACGGCGGCGTCGTCTTCGGCAACAAGGGGATTCAGCCGGCCGGGTCGTACGGTGGGTATGAGCCGCTGGTGCGCGAGATCGCCAAGTTTTTCCGGACCGGAACGCCGCCGGTGAGCGTGGAGGAGACGATCGAGATGTTCGCGTTCATGGAAGCGGCGGACGAGAGCAAGCGGCAGGGCGGAGCGGCGGTGACGCTCGATACCGTGTTGAAGACGGCGCGCGAGGTGAACGCGAAACGCGCCGAGCGCTAGATTCGTTTAGCCCCGGTTCGCAGAACCGGGGGAGACTCTGCCCGCAGACAAACAAAAAATCACACCCGAGAGGATCAACATCCATGCGACGTTTGCTGCCCTGCGTTCTCCTGGTTTCCTTCACCCCTGTCCTCGCCGCCCAGGAATTGAGCGACGAGGAGAGGAAGGATGGCTTTATCTCCCTGTTTAACGGCAAGGACTTCTCCGGCCTGCGCTTCTTCGGCTACGGCAAGAAGAAGAAGGACGCCGACAAGGAGGTCAAGGCGCCGCTGCCGAAGAACTGGAGCGTGGCCGACGGCATGATCAAGCTTTCCGGCGGCGGCTCGCCCCACCTGGGGACGCAGTGGGAGTTCACCGATTTCGACGTCCGCTTCCAGTGGCGCGCCCACAAGAAGGGGTACAACAGCGGCTTCTTCGTCCGCACCGGCCGGGAGTCGTCGAACAACCAGATCAACCTGGCGGAGAAATCGTGCGGCAACCTGATGGGCTACAAGGGTGGCCCCGGCGTTCCCGACTTGCAGAAGCCGGTCGGCGAGTGGAACGACTGGCGTGTCCTGTGCGAAGGCAAGAAGATCAAGTTCTGGGTCAACGGCAAGGAGGCCTGGGAGGTGGACACGTTCAAGCCGGCGCGAGGCTACCTCGGCTGGCAGGCGGAAGGGGCGGCCATCGACTTCAAGAACATCCGCATCAAGGAGCTGGGCTTTGTCAACATGGACGACCCGAAGCTCTGGACCGACGGCGCCGGCTGGGCGGTGACGGACGGGACGTGGACCAAGAGCGCCAAGGCCCGCGCGATCATCACGCCGAAGCGTTACAACAACTTCACGCTGCGGCTGGAATGGCGCGACGGCTTCAAGCCATTCACGCAGATCGAGTTCGGCGGCGGCCGGCCGGCGAAGCTGCACATGTCGATGGAGGACATCCGCAAGGCGACCAACCCGGCGGGTGAATGGAATTGCCTGGAGCTGACGGTGAAGGACAAGAAGGGGACCGTGTGGCTCAACGGCCAGACCGTCATGAAAGAGGAGCGACTGGAAAAGGACACCGTGCCCGGCCCGATCCTCCTGATCCCCGGTGAGGAAGCGACGGCGTTCCGGCACATCCGCATCCAGGCGCTGCCGGATTGACAACGCGATTGTCGGAGTACCACCAGAGTCGACGCGAAAGCGTCGAATGACGCTGTGGTCGACGCTTGCGCGTCGACTCTGGGTTGTCTCCGGTCGTCGGAGTTTGTGAATTACGCTTCGCGCGCGATCCCGCCGCCACTTCCTGCAAATAGGCGGCGTGTCCCTGTTCTCGGGCGGCCTGCTCAACGTCCTCGCCGCCAGAGCCGCCGCGCCGCCGGCCAAAGTCGCGCCGCGCGCCAAGGCGTGCATCATCCTTTTCCAGGTCGGTGGCCCGTATCAAGGGGACACCTTCGATCCCAAGCCGGACGCCCCTGAAGAAGTTCGCGGCATCTTCCGCACGATCGCGACGCGCGTCCCCGGCATCCGCATGACCGACGCCTTGCCGCGGATTGCCCAGCACGCCGACAAGCTCGCCATCCTGCGCGGCGTCCATCACACCATCCGCTGTCATAACCCCGCGATCTACTGCTCGCTCGTCGGTCGGGAGGCGACCGATCCGATGGCGGTGTCGAACCGCACCAATGCGCAACGGACCGACCATCCGCACTACGCTTCGGTCGTCGCCCGCTTCCGGCCCGGCGCCCGCGCGATGCCGGCGCATGTCATCATTCCGAACGTCACGTTCAACGGCCCGGCGCGTTCGCCCGGCCTCATGGGGGGCTACCTCGGCGCCGCATACGATCCCTTTGTCCTCGGCGCCGATCCAAGCGCGAGCGATTACCGCATCGACGCCTTCGCGCCGCAGGAAGGGGTGGGCCCGCTTCGCCTGGACGACCGGCGCGGCCTGTTGCGCGAGCTGGACGCGACCGAGCGTTTGCTGGAGCGCTCGGCGGCGACACGCTCGATGGGGACACTCTACGAGAGCGCGTTCTCGCTCCTCAGCTCGCCGCGCGCCCGCGAGGCGTTCGATCTCGAACGCGAACCAGTCGCCATTCGCAATCGCTATGGCCGGCACATGCAGGGGCAGAGCACGCTGCTCGCGCGGCGGCTGGTCGAGGCGGGCGTGCCCTTCGTCACGGTCTTCTCCCACACCGTCGTCGAGCGCAACAGCTGGGACACGCACAACGCGCATTACACGCTGGTCCCCAATGAGCTGGCCCCGACCGCTGATCAGGCGTTTGCCGCGCTCCTGGAAGATTTGAGCGAACGCGGTCTGCTCGACGATGTCCTGGTTGTCTGGCTCGGCGAGTTCGGCCGCACGCCGCGGATGGGGGTCAATTTTTCGAACAACACGAACAACGTCGGCGGCCGGGACCACTGGTGCAACTGCTACTCGGTCGTCCTGGCGGGGGGCGGCGTGCGCGGCGGGGAGGTGATCGGCGCCTCGGACGGCATCGGCGCCTATCCGCGCGAGCGGCCCGTCCATATCAGCGACCTGGCGGCGACGATTTTCACCGGCCTGGGCGTTGACCCACGGGCGGAGCTGTACGACATTACGGGACAGCTACGCTTCGTATGCGCCGGCAGCCCAGTGGACGAAGTCTGGCGCTAGCAGAGCCGGAAGGGTGAGCGACGGAAATCCAGCCAATCGTCGCTTACGCGTCCTTCGGACACGCCTTGGTAGGGAACCATCATGCCCATCAGCGTCAAGTGTCAGGACTGTGGCAAAGCGTTCAAGGTGAAGGACGAGGCGGCCGGGAAGAGGATGAAATGCCCCGGCTGCGGCTCGATTCTCGCCATTCCAAAGGCCGACGAGGAAGCGATTCAGGAAGCGGCGCCGCCGCCCAAGCCGGCAGCGGCCGTGCGTAAGGGCCCCGCTCCGCCGCCGCGCCGACCGGCGCCTGAGAAAGAGGATGAAGACGACGAGGCGCCGGCGCCGCGCCACAAAGCGCGAGCGGCCGAGGCCGAGGACGAGCCGCCGCGCCGGCGCAAGCAGACGCCGGCGAAGTCGTCGGTGGGCATGAAGGTCGCGCAAGGGGCGTTCGTGGTGGCTCTGTGCCTGGGCGCTCTTGCGGTGTGGTGGTTCTTCTTCCGTGAGCGAGTGCCGGATCTCAAGACCTTCACCTCCAAGGAAGGCGCCTTTGAAGTCTTGCTGCCGGGAGAGCCGAAGCCGATGACGCAGGTGGCCGGGCCGGTGACGGTCAACCTGTTCAAATGCGACTATTCGAGCCTGGGCCAGCTGTATCTGGCGAGTTACTCCGATATTCCGCCCGAACTGATCAAGGCGGGGCCGCACGGTCAGGTCGAGGCGGAATTGGAAGTCCTGATGAACATGGAGAAGGGGGTTCGCAGCAAGGGGCGCAAGGACGCCTGGCAAGTCTCGCCCGGCCTGATCGCCGCGCAGATCACGGTCGAGTCGGACAAGGGGACGCTCCGCGCCCGCGCCCTCATGTTCAAGCAGCGGCTGTTCGTGATCGTGGCGCGCACCCCGAGCGACAGCTCGTACGAGGCGTACGTTCAGAAGATCTACGACTCGTTCAAGATCGTCGGCGACGTGCCGGACGTGCGTCCCAAGGGCTCCACGGGGGGCTTCGGCGGGCATACGGAAGACATCGAAGGCATCGCCATCTCCGCCAAGGGGGACATGGTCGCGACCGTCGGCCGGGACGGCAACCTCATCGTGAGCGAATACCCGGGGGGGAAGCAAATCGCCCTGGTGAGCGTCAAGGACGAGTTTCGCACGCCCAACTCCGTCGCCTTCTCTCCCGATGGCGAAACGCTGGCGATCGGCCTGGGCGGGCCGGTCGAGAAGCTCATCCTCTGGGACCTGGCGACGAAGAGCGAGAAGGCGAAGGTCGAGGCGCCCGGCTCGGCGGATGGCCTGCACTTTTCCGGCGACGGCAAGTGGATTCTCATGAGTTCGCGCGGTCAGATCTACCGTTTCGACGCCAAGGCCCTCGGCAAGGCGGAGGAAGTCGGAGAAGGAGAGCGCGCCGTCGTCACGGCAGACGGAAAGATTTTCGCCGTCCGCGATCAGGAGCTGCGACTATTCGACCAGCTCAAAGGCAGGCAGAAGGAGCCGGCCGGGTGGCCGGCGGGCGGGGGGCGCATCACGGCTCTGGCGCTGGGGGGTGAGGAGGGCCTGCTCGCGGTGGCTCGGGGGGACAAGGTGTCGTTTCTCGACGCCAAAAAGCTGGAGGCGATCAAGGGAAAAGACCTGCGCGT
>JAXMAR010000078.1:0-14242 GCA_046350295.1 Gemmataceae bacterium | reverse complement strand
CCCGACTTGGTCAGGATCTGATACTCCTTGCTCAACTCGACGACGGCGATGATGCTGACGACGCTCGTGTCCTTGAAAAGAGCCACGAGGTCATTGGTCGAAGGGGGCAGCACGACACGCAGCGCCTGCGGAAAAATGATGCGGCGAAACGTCAACGCCGGCCCCATGCCGAGCGAGGCCGCCGCCTCCCATTGGCCGCGCGGGATGGAAGCGATGCCGGCGCGGTAGATCTCCGCCTCGTAGGCGGCATAGTTGAGGCCGAAGCCGAGGATGGCGGCGTAGAGAGCGTCGAGCTTGGCCGCCGGGCCAAAGACGGCGGGCAGGCCGTAGTAAAGGAAATAGAGCAGGAGCAGCACGGGGATGCCGCGGAAGAACTCGATGTAGCCCAGGGCGAACCAGCGCACCGGCGCCGCGCCGTACATGCGCAGAAGAGCGATCGTCATGCCGAGGAGCATGGCGAGGAAGAAGCCGGCGAAGGTGATCAGGACAGTGACGCCGGCGCCTTCCAGCAAGAGCGGGAAATACCGGGCAAACGTCATGGCGTCACCGCCGGCCTCGATGTTCACCTCGTAGAGGCGATATTGATCCGGGGTCCAGAGATGCCACCTCTGGAGAATCTCTTTCAGCTTGCCGCTGTCTTGAAGACGTGTGATCGCCGCGTTGAGTTCCGCGCGCAATGCCGTGTCGGTCTTGCGGACGGCGATGCCATAGAAGCCCTCGGCGAAGGCGGGCCCCATCAGCTTTAGGCCCGGCTTGTACTGGCTGTACTTGAGCGTCCGATCGGGAGCGGCGTAGTAGATCGCGATCGGCAGATCCATGAGCACGCCGTCAACGACGCCATCGAGCAGGTCTTGATAAGGCGCCTGCTGGTCGGCGTATGACTTGAACTTGATTTCCTGATCCTTGAGCAAGCGCTCAGCGGCGGTGTTGTTGAGCGTGCCGATGATAAGCCCTTTGGCCTTGGCTTCATCCAGGCTCTTGAAGCGGGCCTCCGTGGCGCGCGTGACCAACTGGAGTTGATAGAGGTAGTAAGGCTTGCTGAAGCCGGCCTGGTTGAGGTTTTCGGGCGTGATCTCCAGACCATTCATGGCGATGTCGATGTCGCCTCGATCCAGGTCGGGAATCAGGCCGGCATAATCGCGCTGAACGAAGACGATCTTGCGGCCAAGCTCGACTTCAAGGGCCTTGGCGAGGTCCATCTCGAAGCCGATGGTTTCCTTCGGGTTGTCGGGATCGGCGAAGACATAGGGGAAGCCGCCGTCGGTGTCGGCGCCCCAGCGGAGGGCATTGGCTTCTTGAGCCGGAAGGGAGGAGGGCAGCAGGAAGGGAAGACTGACAAGAAGGGCCAGGCGACATTTTTCCATCAAGGGTCTCCTCCGGGTTCCGCGGGAATGAGCGTAGCGCTTTGATTGTACACATCCCTAGGAATTATCAAGAGCGGTTTTCGCGCCTGGTTTCCGCGAAAAACGTTTTTGCTCGGGCACGCGGTATGCCGTATCTTGGAAGCCACCCCAGCGATTGAAAGGCGTGAATCGCCCTGGGAGATTCTCAATGATGCGACGACATTTCCTTGGCTTGACATTCTTGGTTGTTGCCGCCGCCCCTGTCTGGGCACAGGAGCGGCTTGGCGTTCGAATGTGGTCGGACATCGAGGTGGTGGGCATCCTGCGTCTCACGGGGGACGGGCTTGTGCTCGACACCGAAGAAGAGCACCGGGGCCTCGGCAGCGACATTATCGTCCTGAAACGCTCGACCTGGTTGCTCACCTATACCGCGCCCGGCGACGCCAGGGTGGTGGAACGGCTGCGCCTTCTCAACGGCAAAAAGGTGGCGGCGGCGGGCAAAGGCCTGTTCATCCCAGAGACGGCGTATTTTCTCGGCGTGCCGGTGCAGACGGTCCGCATGGAGCGCGAACTGCGCAACCCGGTGCTGACCGAGGTGAAGTGAATAAGGAACGCGGTGGCGCGACACCGCAGCGGAGCGAAACGGGAGCGGACCCAAGAGCCAAGGCGGTGTCGTGCCACCGCCTTCCAAGAACGCGAAAGGACTTTGGCGATGGCGACGCGCACGCGACTGAGCCTTCTGGCCGCCCTTCTAACCACGACCGCCCTCGGAGCGGGTGAAGCGAAAACCGGCTTCATCAACAAGAAGTTCACGGACGACGCGAAGTACGTCGTCTTCGTGCCGCACGACTACGACGGCGCCAAGGCCTTCCCCGTCATCCTCTTCCTGCACGGCGCCGGCGAGACCGGCAGCGACGGCGTCAAGCAGAGCAAAGTCGGGCTCGGCGCGGCAATCAAGAAGAACGAGAAGAAGTTTGAGTTTATCGTCGTCATGCCTCAGTCGCAAAAACGGACCTGGCAGGCGAATTCCGAGGACGGCAAGCGCGCGCTCGCCATCCTCGATCAGGTCATGAAAGACTACAAGACCGACGCGAAACGTATTTATCTCACGGGTCTGTCGATGGGAGGCTTCGGCACGTGGAGCATGGCGACGGCGCATCCGGAACGCTGGGCGGCCATCGCCCCGATCTGCGGCGGCGGCGATCCCAGCAAAGCCGAGAAGATCAAGAACCTGCCGATCTGGTGCTTCCACGGCGACGCCGACAAGGTCGTCGCGACGCAGCGTTCACGCGACATGATCGCCGCGCTCAAGAAAGCCGGCGCGAACCCGCGCTATGACGAATATCCCGGCGTGGGCCATAACTCCTGGGACCGGGCTTACGGCAACGCGGAGCTGTATTCGTGGTTCCTGAAACATGAAAGAAAATGAGGCGCATGGAATTCGTTCCGTTGTCGAGAGGGTCGGGAGTCACTGCCCGACCTTTTTTTGTCGAGAGGAAGCACCTTCGGCGTAAGGCGTTGTGGATCGAGGAGGCTCTCCACATAAATTAAAAATTGGTTAGTAAAATGAAAAACGTTGGACAACGGCTCATATTCGGGGTTAATCTCGTCTCTTAGCCTATCTATCGACTCGCTTGTTCTTTTTTTCGAAAGGCTCCGCCATGTCTCCTCTATTCGCGCGGAGAAGGCGCGTTCACGCCGCCTTCACCCTCATCGAACTGCTCGTGGTCATCGCCATCATCGCCATCCTGATCGCCCTCCTTGTGCCGGCCGTGCAGAAGGTCCGGGACGCCGCGGCTCGAACGCAATGCGCCAACAACATGCGTCAGCTCGGCATCGCCCTGCACGGCTTCAACGACACGAACAAGAAGCTGCCGCAGGGCATCATGTACACCTCGCCCTACTACTACTGGAGCTGGATGGCCCAGGTGATGCCGTTCTACGAACAGGCCCCCCTCTACAAGACGGCCGAGGCCTGGGCGCGCACGCCGACCAGCCCGGAGCAATATCGGTGGTGGCCTTGGGGTGGGTTCTGGCTGTCGCCGCAAACGCCCGCCAACCCTGCGCTCGGCAAGGTAATCTCCATTCTCGTGTGTCCGGCGGACGGTCGAGCGGACTTCACGTTGCCCGGCTCGCAATGGGGCGGCAACGGCGACGTCGCGTTCACGTGCTATCTGGGTGTCGCCGCCAGTGGCGAGGGGAATGAAGGCTACAACGGCGGCACGAGCAACGGCATCCTGTACTGGCAGTCCAAAACCAAGCTTCTCGACATGACCGACGGCACGAGCAATACGCTGATGGTCGGGGAACGGCCGCCGAGCAAAGACCTGTTTTACGGCTGGTGGTTCGCCGGCGCGGGCTGGGACGGCAGCGGTGTGGGGGACGTCGTTCTCGGCGCCCGCTCCAACAGCTATGCGAGTTCCCTGGGCTGTTCCACCGCTTTTGTGGGATTTCAGCAAGGTGACCTGACCAACAGCTGCCACCAAGCCCATTTCTGGAGCTTCCACACGGGGGGCGCCAATTTCCTCCTTGGGGACGCGTCGGTTCGCTTCCTCACCTACGGCGCCAACGCTGTTCTCCCCCAGTTCTCCTCGCGCAACGGCGGCGAGGTGTTCGATTCGACGAGTTATTGAACTTCTCGAACGGCCCCGCCCGCCCAGGCGGGGCCCTGTTTGGAGTCCGATCGTATGCGTCATGGGCTTTCTCTGTTCCTCACTGCCTGTATCCTCCACGGCCTCTCGGGTTGCGGGCCTTCCAAGACGGACGTTTCCGGCGCTATCAAGCTGAACGGCAAGGCGCCCGGGATCAAAGGACTGCAAATCTCCTTCCTCGTCGAGGGCGGCCGCATCGTCGCGGCGCCCATCAACGCGGATGGAACCTACAGCGCGAACGACGTCCCGGTGGGCGAAGCCAAAGTCGCGTTCGTCTACACGTCCCCGGACATCCCTGTTACGAAGGGCCGGCTGGTCAAGCCGAGCCGAGGCGACACGCCGCCGCCCAAAGGCCTGGCCAGGAACCCGGTGCCCGAGCACTTGCGCGACGCAAGCACCTCGAAACTCTCCCTCCAGATCGTCGCCGGCAAGACGAACGAGTTCAACTACGACATTCCGCCGTAACAGCCAGCCGCGTTCGATTTCTGGCCAAAGTTGTTTGCCTGCGACGAAAAGCTGACCTAGGCTTGTTCCAACCGGACGGCCCCCCGTCCAGGCTGCGCTTTTTCCCGCGCGGCCGCCGTCCGGCGTGCCGTTCCCTCTCGACGGTCGTTGGCCCCGGAGCGCCATTTGGGCATCGTCTCCAGCGGAGCGCTCTGCGACGCCTTGCGCCGGCGCCGCCTGGTGAGCGCATCGTCTTTCTCCGAGATCTTGCATCTCGCGCAAGGCCGCAGCCAGGATGCGCGCGGTCTGGCCAAGCTCCTCGTCCAGCGCGGCTGGCTCACGCTATTTCAGATGCGCGAGATCCTCCGCGGCGGCGTGGACAACCTCGTCATCGGCCCTTACCACGTGCTCGACCTGCTCGGCAAGGGGGGCCTCAGCCAGGTGTTCAAGGCCCGGCACGCCGAGCAGGGCTGGATCGCCGCGCTCAAGGTGCTGCGCCCCGAGGCCCTGTGCGACGCGCCGGGGCGACGCCAGTTTCTCGAAGAGATGGAGGCGATGGCGCAAATGAGCCATCCCAACGTCGTCGAGTTCTGCGACGTCGACCAGGCCGACGAGACCTTCTACTTCGCGATGGAATTCGTCGAAGGAGTCGACCTCGGCAAGCGCGTCGCCCTGGCGGGGCCGTTACCACCCCATGAGGCGTGCGACTATATCCGGCAGGCGGCGCTCGGTTTGCAACATGCTCATGAGCGCAACATCGTCCATCGCGACATCAAGCCGATGAACCTGTTTTTGACCCAGGCGCCGGTCCTCGAGGCGGGCAACCTGCGCGGTCAAGCCGCCCCGCTACGCTCCTTGATCAAAATCATCGACTGGGGCCTCGCTCTGCGGCGCCTTCCCGGCGCCGCCCTGGATGAGCATGAGGACTCCCGCCCCAGCATGGTCGGCACGGCCGATTACCTGGCGCCGGAACAAGCGCAAGACAGCTGGAGCGTCGATATCCGTGCCGACATTTACGGCCTGGGCTGCACGTTCTACTACCTGCTCACCGGTCAGCCGCCGTTTCCGCAACGTCACCTGGGGCAGAAGCTGATGATGCACCGCAAGGAGCGGCCACGCCCCCTCTCGGAGTTTCGCCGCGATGTTCCCGGCGAAGTGGACGATATCCTGAAACGGATGATGGCCAAGACGCCGGCCCAGCGTTTCCAGACGCCGGCCGCCGTCGCGCTGGCGCTTGTGCCGTTCGCGGTAGCACGCTCGACGGTAATGCCAACCGGGGCGCCGCCGCAGGTGGTGGCGGGTCGATCCTCGAGTCCGCGGAAAGATGAAACCCCCCTTCCTGGGGCTTTGTCGTCTTCCTGTCGACAGGCGCTGGCGCGAGCGACCAACCGGAACCCCCGCGCCCCCGGTTGTTGACGGACATTTCTGGCCGGGCCAATCAGGCAATCAGGCCCACAAAGTTCCTCTCAAGGCGGCGGCGCGGGTAGAATAGAGCAAGAGCCGATCCGGAACGTCGAGAGACTGTCATGGAACGCGCCGCTTTTGCCCGAGCCATCGAGTTCTTGCGTCATCATCCCGTTGCCACCTGGTCGGCCATTGTCGCCGGCATCCTCTCCGCTCTTTTTTTCCTTTTCCTCATCGTCCTGCTCGCCCTGTTCGCCGATCTCATGGTGAATCGCGGCGAGATTCCAACGTATTTCCAGGCGCCGGCCACCGAAAAGCAGGCGTTCGACACCTGGCTGAGCGACCTCGACCATGGCGAGAACGGCGACCAAGCGACGGCGCTGTCTCGGCGCGCCAGCGACCTCGGACTGGAGAAAAGGTGGCTGGCTCTCGTTCGGCCGCGCGAGGTGGAAAAGCTGACGACGACCGAGCGCGAGACCCGACGCCAACTCCTGTGGATGCTGCATTTGCCGGACGTCGTCGAGGCGGCTGCCGGGGCCGATGCGGGCGAGGCCGTTCGCGACAACCTGAAAGAGCAATTTCACAAACATGACGCCCTGGCGGTCATCAACCGCAATCTGCCCGACTTCGGCATCCTGAGCCTGGTCGTCCGCTCGCGCTCCAGCTTGCACGGCTGGCCGGCGAGCCTTGTCGCCTCCTGGAGCGGCTGGACCTGGGCCAACGGCAACACCGGTTATCTCCAGGGCCTCTTCCTCCTCGCCGTTGTCGTGGCCGTGTGCCGCGCCGGCTTGCTGTTCCTTTCCAACTACACGGCAGCCTGGGCGACCCTCGAAGCGGTCACGCGCATGCGCCGCTCCATCTATCATCAGACGTATCGCCTGGGCGCCCTCGCCTTCCAGGCGACCGGACCGAGCGAGGCGGTCGGCATCGTGACGCGCCAGGTCGAGAGCGTGCATCAGGGGCTGTTCGCCTGGCTCACCGTCTTCTTTCGCGAGCCGGTGAAGTTCGGCCTCCTGCTCCTGTTCGCCATGCTCGTTCACTTCTGGCTGGCGCTTGCGTTCTTGCTCTTTGCCCTGCTCGTCTGGCTCGTGGGCGGCCAGATCGCCGTCTATTTCCGGCGTCAGGGCCGCGCCGCCGATTTGCGCGCGGCCGACCAGCTCGCGCACCTGCAGGAAAGCCTGCGGATCATGCGGCTCGTCAAGGTCTATCTCATGGAGCGTTTCAACCAGGGCCGCGTCGAACGCATCTTGCGCCTTTACAGCGAGGCGCAGCTCGAGCGCTATCGCGGCGAGGCCATCTACCGTCCCGCCTTCACGCTGCTGGGCCTGCTGGCCGCGCTGCTCCTGCTCTTCGTCGCCGGCATGGTGGTCTTGAGCGGCTATCTGGGGGTGACGAGTGGCATGGTCCTCGCGACCGTGGTGATCTGCATGTACTGGCCGGTGGTCTCGTTCCTGGCGGCGCGACGCGCGCTGAAGCGCAGCCGGCAGGCGGCGTTCGAGTTGTTCGACTTCCTGGCCCGGCAAGGGGGGGTCGGCCAGGTCGTCGAGGCCGAGTTCCTTCCCGCCCTCTCCCGACAGCTCGAGTTCGACAACGTCTCTTTCCGCGAGCCGGCGACAAACCAGAAGCTACTCGACGGCATCAGCTTCGCGGTCCGGGCCGGGGAGCGCATCGGTCTCGTCGGCCCGGACGACGCGGAGAAGCACGCCCTCGTCTATCTTCTGCCGCGCTTTCTGGACCCGAGCGGCGGCGAGATCCGCATCGACCGCAAGAACATCCGCTGGGTCACGCTCGATTCGCTCCGGGCCCAGATCGCGCTCGTCATGCAGCACAACATGGTCTTCAGCGACACGGTCGCCAACAACATCGGCGGTGGCGATCCGGCCTGTTCCCTGCCGCGCATCGTCGAGGCCGCCAAGGTGGCCCACGCCCACCAGTTCATCCAGAAGCTGCCGCAGGGCTACGAGACGGTGATCGGCGAGCAGGGGCAGGCGCTGTCGCCCGGCGAGAAGTTCCTGATCGCCCTGGCCCGCGCCATCCTGCGCGATCCGGCCATTCTCGTGATCGAAGAGCCGATCGCTTTGAACGACGACTTCAAGGCCCTCATCGACGACACGTTCAGCCGCGTGCTGCCCGGGCGCACCGTCGTCTTCCTGCCGCATCGACTCTCGACGATCCGCGGCTGCGATCGGTTGCTTCTGCTTCATCAAGGCAGAATCGAAGCGGCCGGCGAGCATCGCGACTTGCTCGCCAAGAGCGACCTGTACCGCCATCTCCAGTACCTCGAGTTCAACGAGTTCGCGCCCGTCGGCGTCGCGCCGGCCGAGGCCGGCGTTTCCTGAGCCAACTCTCGCGGCAAACCCCATGAAACGATTCCTCGGCTGTCTGGCCTTGTTGCTCGGGCTTGTCGGCTTGATCGCCTGCGTCGGCGGCATCGTCGTCGTCTGGGTGTATCAGAGCAAGGTCGTGGACGGCGCGGATCATTTGCTCGATGTCGCCGAGCAAAAGCTGAAGGAAGCGAGCGGCGGCCTGGAGCGGATCGAAGGGATGGTTGACGCAGTCAAAGGTTATGTTGATCCGGCGACGAAGACGCTCGCCTCGCTGGGGGACCGCCTGCGCGACCTGACACCGGAAGAGGAGCGAATACTGGCCGCGTTCGAGAAGAACGCGCTCGCGCGTCTGCAGAAGATCCAGGGCATGGTCGAAGCGGCCCAGGCGGCGGTCACGCTGTTCGGCGCCGTCGGCGACAACGCGGGCAAACTTCCCGGACTCGGGAAGGCGCCGAGCGTCATCCGGGACGCCGGAATCAATGTGAAGGAAGCCGCCGCGGCGCTCTCGGACGTGGCGGACTTCCTGGAGACCGTGCAGGCGACCCTGCGCGAATACCGCGCCGACAAGCGGCTCCTCCCGGCGACGGCCGCGAAAGTCGCCGCGCTCGCTGCCGAGATCGACGCCCGTTTGACACGGCTGCGCGAGCGGCTCGGCGCGCTGCGGACGGGCGTCGGCGAACTGGCGATTGAAGCGGCGGCGTGGCGGGCGGAGGCGCCGAGGTGATCCGGACAACGGGCGTCGGAGTGACGGCGGCACTGGTCTGGATTGATTGGGGCAACTGGCGCTGGTGCTGGGTGGGGTGGCGTGGATGCGCAGACGGAGCGAGTCGGCCATGCCATGATCCGGACGCGTGTGGCGATCAGACCAATTTGCGTTCTCATGCGACGGCAAAATCCGTGAAGGGCCTCACCTCAGGCGCGTAAAACCCGAGCACGATTTTGTCCTTGGGAATCCCAGCGGCCATCAATTGGGGCGCAATGCCCTCCTCCGTTCCGTCCCACTGGATCCACACTTTTTCCCCGATGATATCGATGTGAAGCAGGGGCGAGTGAACACGCTTTTTTCCGTCCCATCCTTGAGAAATGACCAAGTATCGATCACGGACTCGATTCAGAACAACCTCGTTCTTGATATCGCCGTAGGCGTAGCGGATGTCCGCAAACGGCTGGAGAACCTGCTCAATGATGTCGCGGAACGTGCTCAAGGTATCCATCGAAGAACCTCCTCCTTGACAGGGTCGAATACCACCGGTCGGAGCCGTCTTTTTGCAGAGCGTTCCGGACGCTGTCGTGAAAGCGGTCCTTGGCAGACATGTGCTTCCCTTGGCAAGAACCGCCCCTCAGCCCCACAACTCCCTGACCGCCTGCCCCGTCTCGATCAAATGCGTCGGCCGGGACAGCGAATCGGGGAACGACACGTTCCGCGCGTCGATGCCCAGGTGAGCGAAGACGGTCGCCGCCACGTCTTGCGGCGTGATGGGGCGGTCGACGACGTGCTCGCCGCGCGGGCTGCTGCGGCCGATGACCTGGCCCATGCGCATCTTGCCGTTGCCCATCAGGACGCTGAAGGTGTGGCCCCAGTGGTCGCGGCCGGCGTCCTTGTTCATGCGCGGAGTGCGGCCGAACTCGCCCATGGCGACGACGAGCGTGTTGTCGTAGAGGCCGCGGTCGCACAGGTCCTCGATCAGGGCGGCGATGGCGCGGTCGAGAGGCGGGATGAGGCGGCGGGCGCCGACTTCGGTCTGAAGCTGCGGCGGCGTGCCGTGATGGTCCCAGGGGACGCAGTTGACGGTGACGAACGTGACGCCGCTCTCGATGAGACGGCGGGCCAGGAGGGCGCTCTGGCCGAAGGTGTGCCGGCCGTAGCGGTCGCGCAGTGGCGCCGACTCCTGCCCGATGTCGAAGGCGCGGGCGACGGCGCGGCTGCTCATCAACTCGAAGGCGCGCAGATAGTGGGCGGTCATGTCGGCGGCATGGCGGTCGCCGGCGCGGCGGGCCTGGTCCATCGCGTCGACCAGGCTATGGCGGTCCTCGAGACGCTGAAGCGTCAACTCGCGGGCGAAGGTCAGGTTGCGGACGCGGAAATCGGGCAGGTTCGGGTCGGACTCGACGTTGAACGGATTCGCGCCGCCGCCGAGGTACGCCGCGTAGTGAAAGAAGTTGTCGGTGCCGCCGCGCAGGTTGGGGACGGCGGCGTAGGGGGGCATGCCGGGCTGATTGGCGCCGCGGAGGCGGGCGACGGCGGAGCCCATCGACGGGCGGCGCTGCACCATGAAGTCGGGGGCGTTGAAGGCGGGACCTTCGAAACCGGTGAGCATCCAGTGGTTGGACTTGGTGTGATCGCCGGAGCCGTGATTGACGGTGCGGAGGATGGCGAGGCGATCCATGAGCCGGGCCTGTTCGGGCATCAACTCGCCGAGGAGGACGCCGGGCAGCGCCGTGCGGATGGCGCGGAGCGGGCCGCGGAACTCCGGCGGCGCCTCGGGCTTGGGGTCCCAGGTCTCCATGTGACCGGGGCCGCCGCTGAGCCAGAAGAGGATCACGCTGGTCGCGCCGCGTGGCCGGGCCGGCTCGGCGGCCTGCAGGCGAAAGCAGTCCGCGAGACCAAGCCCGCCGAGGCCGAGAAGGCCGGCCTGGACGAAACTGCGGCGCGTCAAGCCGGTACATTCACTGCCGTATTCGCCGACGATGCGAAGCATGAGCGGTGTGCCCCCGTTTTCCATGAGTTTATCGGCAAACGGGCCGGGACGCCAGTCGCTAATGTGGCGGCACGTTTCCAACGTGCCCGGCGCCGCTACTCTGAAAAACGCTCCTCACACGTTGGAAACATGTGGCCGCGAGGCCATAATGGCGGCGAACGTCGGAGCCGGGCGGCGTAAGCCCCCGGAGGAAGCGACGGGTAGCGGCGCCACACTCGGGGGCCTCACGCCGCCCGGCTCGCCAACGACGGAGGCGCGATGCCGCCAATACGCGACGAAGACGCTCTCGACGATTTACTCAGCACGCCGACGCCGCTCGTCGTCGAGACCCTGTCGCGCGTCGAGGGCGACCTCGTCATCCTCGGCGTCGGCGGCAAGATGGGGCCGACGCTGGCTCGGATGGCGCGGCGCGCCCTCGATCAGGCCGGCAGAAAGAACCGCGTCATCGGCGTCGCGCGTTTCTCGCAGGCAGGGCTGGAGCAACGACTGCGGAATTGGGGCATCGAAACGGTCGCCTGCGATCTGCTCGATCCGGACGCCGTCGCACGTCTGCCCGACGCTTCGCATGTCGTGTCGATGACCGGCATGAAGTTCGGCGCCAGCGGGCAGGCGGCGCGGACGTGGGCCGTCAACTGCCTGACGCCGATCCACGCCTGCCGGCGCTATCGCGGCGCGAAGATGGCCGCCTTCTCGACAGGGAACGTTTACGGCCTCACGCCGGTGGCGCGGGGCGGCTCATGCGAAGATGACGAGCCGCGGCCTTTCGGCGACTACTCGCTCAGCGCCCTGGGCCGGGAGCGGATGTACGAATACGGCAGCGCGACGTACGACGTGCCGATGACGCTGCTGCGGCTCAACTACGCGGTCGAGCTGCGTTACGGCGTCCTGGTCGATCTCGCGCAAAAGGTATGGGGCGGCGAGGCGATCGATGTGACCATGGGGCATTTCAACGCGATCTGGCAGGGGGACGCCAACGCGATGGCGCTGGCCTCGTTCGCGCACGTGGCCCGGCCGCCGCGCGTGCTCAACATCGCCGGGCCGGAAGTCCTCAGCGTGCGCCGGCTGGCGGAGCGGCTGGGCGCGTTGCTCGATAAGTCCGTGGCGATCGGCGGGCAAGAAGCGGACGACGCGTTCCTCAGCGACGCGGGGCAAAGCCAGCGGCTGTTCGGCTACCCCACGGTCTCGGTCGAACAGATGCTCGAATGGGTCGCCGACTGGACGCGGCGCGACATGCCGCTCCTGGGCAAGCCGACCAAGTTCCAGGTGCGCGACGGCAAGTTCTGAGCAAAGCCTCGCGAACGTGGGGCATGGCCTGCCCCTCTGTTTTCCATAGAGGAATCAGCAGGTTTTCCAGTTGGCCCTTTCGCGAGAGGCCCATGTCCAGCGAGCCGAAAAGCGAAACGCCCGCCGCCGTCGACGCGATCGCCCGCCAGGTCGGCGATCCGCACGCGGGGACCCTCGAGGGTTTCGACGCCAAGGGGGGCGAAGGCTACTCCGAGAACTTCGTCGACCAGATCGAGATGATCGGCGAGGAGACCGCCGCCGGTTTCAAGCACGCGCCCGAGGCGATCTCGCCGATGCCCATCTCCATTGCAGCCGGACGATCCATCGACTGGTGACGGACCGCAACCGTGCCGTGGGCATCTTTCTCGGCGTCGCCTCCTTGCTGGTGACGGCGTCGGGCGTCGTCAGCCACGCCGCTCCGCACGTCGATTGGATCATCCCCATCACGAAGGTGCAGCGCTGGAGCTGGCCGATCACGTTCGGCGTGCTGACAGTGCTGGCGTTCTTCACCAGCTTCCTGCTCGTGCGCACGCGGGTCGGCCTGATCTACGAAGTGGCGAAGATGAACGCGCTCCTGGGCCTGCCGCTGGGACGAGTCGTGCGCAACAGCCCGTTGAGCATTCACTTCATCCTGCAAGCGCTGATCAGCTTGCTCGGCGGAGCATGCGCGGCGCTTTTCAGCGTCTTCATGCTGACGCTGGCCGACGCCCCCCTCGTCGGCTTGTGGTCGACGCTGATCGGCGCATTGATCGCCGGATTGCTGCTCTACCTTTATCTGGCGACCGTCAATTACACGACCTCGGACGAGCGGCTCCAGAAGCTGGTGTAAGGTCGGAATTGTCTGCTGTGGCGAACTCGACGCGTAAGCGAGGACTGAATCCTCGCTCACGCGCCGGGCTCGTATGGCAAGATCGGGCACGCCCTTCACCGTCGCTCACTTCTCCTCGGGAATCTGCACGAATGCCAGCGTGTCCTGCATCAGCACCATGATGCGGCGGCCTTCCGGGTGCACCAGGAACTGGCGCGTGTCGCCGCGGCCCAGCACGTGCTCCTGGAGCTTTCGACCGGTCATCGAGAAGATGATGAGCTGCTTGCCGTGGTTCTGGGCGTAAGCGAGGTCGGCCTTGGGATCGAAACCGACCGTGCGCGGATAGGCGCCTGATTCCAGCGTGAACGCGGGACGGCGGACGTTGTCGATCGGATAAACGTAGGTGGTGTAGGTCGAGATCATGGGGTGGTCGGGCAGGCCGCGATAGTTGCCGCCGCCGGAGGGAAGGGCGACGTACTTGCTGTCCGGGCTGACGATGAGGGCCTGGGCGTTCTGGCCGATGCGCTGGCTGACCTGCTCCAGGTGCAGCTCCGTTCCCTCCACGCGGAAACGGAAGACCTGCTCGATGCCGCCATAGGTGAAAAAGTGCTTGCCGTCGGCGGAGAGCGCCGCCATGTCGGTACCGATGCCGCCCTTGAAACGCGCGCTTGGGATGTCGTTGACGGTGTCGTTCTTGAGGTCGAAGACCGACAAAGTGCCCCGGCCGCCGACGCGGTCGCCGCTGGCGGAGATAACCACCGAGGTCGCCGGGCTGGCGACGACGCGGCTGGGGGTAGGCGCCTCGACACGGCGCTTGATTTTGAAGGTGGCCGGGTCGACGACCAGGAACTCCTGCGCGTCCGGCACGGTGACGATGAGCCCCTCCTTGGAGAGCGCGAGCCAGGAGCAGCGGCGGCCCACGTCCAGGAGCAGATCCCCCTCGAAATTCTTCATGGCGATGCGCCGCAGGTATCCCTCCTTCTCGAGCGTGAACACGTGCTCCCCGTCGGGCGCGAAGATCATGCAAGGCAAGATATCCTTCGCCGGGATCTTCAAGTCCTGGACAACGAGCTTGCCGACCTCGCGCGCCAGGCCGAAGTAATCGTCCTTCGTACCCTTGGGCTCCGGCGTCTTGCCGGGCGCCGGTCGGGCGGCGATCGAGCGGCCGAAGTCGATATCGTGCGTCAGCGCTTGGGTCAGGTGACGTTTGCCGTCACCGGAGACATAGACGATTTGGACTGTGACCTTTTTCTTGCCGTCGCCGGTCTTGCCTGGGAGGAAG
>JAXMAR010000077.1:0-14581 GCA_046350295.1 Gemmataceae bacterium | reverse complement strand
GGGCGCCCATCGTCACGGTCATGGGGCACGTCGACCACGGCAAGACCTCGCTCTTGGACAAGATCCGCCGCTCCAACGTCGTCGCCACCGAGGCCGGCGGCATCACCCAGGTTATCCGCGCCTGGCGCGTCGAGCACACCGACAGCGAAGGCAAGGTGCACCCGATCACGTTCCTCGACACCCCCGGCCACGAGGCCTTCACCAAGATGCGCGCCCGCGGCGCCCAGGTGACGGACATCGCGGTCATCGTCGTCGCCGCCGACGACGGCGTCATGCCCCAGACCGAGGAAGCCATCAACCACGCCCGTGCCGCCGGCGTCTCGCTCGTCATCGCCATCAACAAGGTGGACATGCCGAGCGCCAACATCACCAAGACGCGCCAGCAGCTCTACAGCCTCAACCTGTTGCCCGACAACATGGGCGGCGACATCCCGTTCGTCGAGACCAGCGCCGCCACCGGCAAGGGCATTTCCGATCTGCTGGAAGCCATCACCGTCGTCGCCGAACTCAAGGAGCTCAAGGCCAATCCGAACCGCCCCGGCCAGGGCACCTGTCTCGAAGCCGCGCTGAGCGAAGGCGAGGGCGTCCGCGCCACCCTTCTGGTCCGCAACGGCACGCTTCGTCGCGGCGACATCGTCCTGTGCGGCGCCGCCTATGGCCGCATCCGCCAGATGTACGACGACCAGGGCCGGCCGCTCGAGGACGCGGGGCCGAGCGTCCCCGTCCGCATCACCGGCCTGGACGAAGTGCCGGACGCCGACGATCCGTTCCTGGTGCTCCAGGAGTTGACCTCCGCCCGCGAGATCGCCGAAGGGCGGCGCCAGGCCCGGCAGGAATCGAGCTTCACGGCGTCGCGCGGCCCGCTCACCCTCGAGCGTCTCACCGAGACGAAGATCACCGAGCTCAAGGTCATCCTCAAGGCCGACTTCCGCGGCTCCATCGAGGCCATCCGCAAGGAGCTGGAAAAGCTCAAGCACGAGGAAGTGCGTGTCCGCATCCTCGAGGCGGGCATCGGCGCCATCACCGAGAACGACGTCTGGCTCGCCCTTGCCTCGCCGCAAGACACGATGATCGTCGGCTTCAACGTGGTTCCGGACGACCGCGCCCTGAACCTTGCCGAGGAGAAGGGCGTCCAGATCCGTGAGTACGACATCATCTACAACCTGACCAACGACATCAAGTCGGCGCTGGAAGGCAAGCTCAAGCCGCGCGAGGAGGTCGTGCACCTGGGCCGCGCCATGATCCGCGAGACGTTCAAGATCAGCCGCGTCGGCACCATCGCCGGCTGCTACGTGACGCAGGGCATCATCCGCCGCAACGCCAAGGTCCGCGTCATCCGCGAGGGCGTCGTCATCTACCCGCCCGCCGACCGCAGCGCCGGCCTGGAGTCCCTCAAACGGTTCAAGGAAGACGTCGCCGAGGTCCGCGAAGGCTTCGAGTGCGGCATCAAGGTCGCCGGCTACGACGACATCAAGGTCGGCGACGTGATCGAGGCCTTCAAGGTCGAGCAGGTGCAGCGCACGCTTTAGTGTCTAGCTCTCAGTTATCAGCTCTCAGCTATCAGCCAGACACTGCGGGTAGCTTCTGGGTGATAGCTGAAAGCTGAGAACTGAAAGCTGAAAGCTGAGAGCTGAGAGCTGAGAGCTGAGAGCTGAGAGCTGAGAGCTGAGAGCTGAAAGCTGAAAGCTGAAAGCTGAAAGCCATGATCGTCGGCACGCTGCGAGTCCGTTTGCTGATCCGCGAAGCCCGCACCCTCAAGGACAAGCGGCAAGTGGTGCAGAGCATCAAGGACAAGTTGGCCAACAGCTTCAACGTGTCGATCGCCGAGATCGAGTCGCTCGACAACCCGCGCCTCGCCGTCCTCGGCATGGCGATGGTGAGCAACGAGGCGCAGCATGTGAAGACCGCCCTCGGACAGATCGTCCAGGCGCTGCGCGTGCACCCGATCGCGGAGTTCCTCGACCACGAGATGGAAGTCTAATGAAACCCTACCGCCTCGCCCGCGTCGCCGAAGTGATTCGCGAAGTGGCGAGCGAGACCGTCCTGTTCGAGCTGAACGACCCGCGTGTCAAGAACGTCACCGTCACGCGCGCCGAGGTTTCCGCCGACCTGCAGCACGCCAAGGTCTTCGTCTCCATCATGGGCAGCCAGCGCGAACAGGACCTGTGTATGCACGGCCTCAGGCACGCGGCCGGCTTCGTCCAGAAAAAGCTCGGCAGCCGGCTCAAGACCCGCTTCACTCCGGCCCTCACGTTCGTCAAGGATGAGGGAGTGAAGAACAGCATCGAGATCGCTCGCCTCATCCACGAGGCGCTGCACCAGGGAGAGACGCCGAAAACCGCGGAACCGGAAGAGGCCGACGAAACCGACTGAGCCCGGGGCCCGCTCGTTTAGCCCCGGTTCGCAGAACCGGGCGGACCTGGCCCCCAGGAGAAATCACCCAGGAAGGGAGCGGACCCCCAATGTCCACGAGCAAGCAACGCGTCCTCAACCACCTTTTCAGCGCCGTCGGCAAGGGTTACAAGCCGGAGACGCACGAGCTGCCCGTCCTGGAGCAGTTCATCTACGCCATCTGCCGCGAAGGCACGACGCGCGACGCCGCCAATCGCGCGTTCGCCGGCCTCAAGCAACGCTTCTTCGACTGGAACGAGGTCCGCGTCAGCCTGATGCGCGAGGTGGCCAACGCCCTCGCCTCCGCCGTCGACGAGCCCGAAACCCGCGCCCAGCGCATCATCGACTTCCTCCAGCAAGTGTTCGAGGCCACCTTCTCCTTCGACCTGGAGCCCATCGTCAAGAAAGGCCTCAAGCAGGCCGCCAAGCAGATCGAACGCTACAAGGGCGCCGACGATTACGTCGTCGCCTGGATCATCCACCAGAGCCTGGGCGGCCACGCCGTCCCCTTGGACGACGACACTATCCGTTGCCTGCGCCGCCTCGCCGTCATCGACGAAGGTGGCAAGACCGACCCGGAAACGCTCCGGGCCTCCGTCGAACACCTGGTCCCGAAGGCCAAGGGGCAAATGTTCCTCGACCTGATCAGCGTTGTCGCCCAGGACTTCTGCTTCGAATCCGACCCCAACTGCCCGCGCTGCCCCATGCTCAGCGTCTGCCCCACCGGCCAGGAACGCAAGCAGACCGTGGTGGCCAGCGGCAAGAAATCCCGCTGAAAAAGGCGCCCCTCCAGAAAACTCCAAAAAAAAAGCCCGCAGGCGAGTCTTCGAACCTGCGGGGTGGCGCCTCGCGCTTTCCTGACCTGTGATCATTGATCTCACCGTAACATCGGCAACGCCATCTTCCCCTCCTCCACCACTACTTCCTCCCGCGTCGCGCCGCCGATCGTCGCCGCCCCCGGCCGCAGCGTCCCCTTCTCCGCTTCCTCTTTCTCCCAGGCCGCGATCTCTTCCATCAGCGCGTTGACCATGTCGGCTTCCAGCACGTGCCGCACGATCTCGCCGCGTTTGAAGATGACGCCCTTGCCCTTGCCCGCCGCGATGCCCAGGTCCGCCTCGCGCGCTTCCCCTGGCCCGTTGACCACGCAGCCCAGGACGCTGATCTTGATCGCGGTCGACTTGCCCGCCAGCCGCTCTTCAAGCTCCGCGATGATCTTCTCCAGGTCGATCTCGAGTCGGCCGCAAGTCGGGCAGGCGATCAATTCCGGCTTGCGCACGCGCCGCTGCGTCGCTTGCAGGATGTCGAACGCGGCCGCGATTTCCGGGACCGGGTCCCCCAGCAGGCTGATGCGGATCGTATCGCCGATGCCGTCCAGGAGAATTGGCGCCAGGCCGCACGCCGACTTCGTCACCGCATACGGCGCCTTGCCCGCCTCGGTGACGCCGATGTGGGTCGGGTAGTTCGCCTGCTTCGCGTACAGCCGATAGGCCTCGACGACGGTCAAGACGTCCGACGACTTGAGCGACACGATCATGTCGTGATAGCCTTCCGATTCCGCGATCTCGATGTAGCGCAGGGCGCTGTCGACCATGGCGGGCGGGCACGGGAAGCCGTACTTCATCGCGAACTCACGTTCCAGGCTCCCCGCGTTGACGCCGATCCGCATCGGGATGCCCTTGTCCTTCGCCTTGCGCAGCACTTGCCGGAAGCGGTCCATGCCGCCGATGTTGCCCGGGTTGATGCGGATCTTGTCGACCGGGTGATCGAGGGCCGCCAGCGCCATCTTGTAGTCGAAGTGGATGTCGCAAATGAGCGGAATGCCGATGCGCCGCTTGATGACGCTCAGGACCGCCGCGTCCTCCGGTTTGGGCACGGTGACGCGCACGATCTCGCAGCCCGCCTCCTCGAGGCGGTGAATCTGCGCGACCGTCGCCTCGACGTCGTGCGTATCGGGCGTCGTCATCGACTGTACCCAGATCGGATTGTCGCCGCCGACGACGAGATTGCCGACGCGGACTTCGCGGGTTTTGTGGCGCTGGAAGGTGTGCTGGTAGGTCATGGATTTCTTTCGTGGGATGCCGTCTGCGGCGCAAAGCCGTCTCGATCATGGTAGTTTTTGCGGCGCGATTGCGTCAACACAGGAAAGGCGGGAAGCCCAGGAGGAGAACCGAAAGCGAAATGACAGATTAACGAGGATCGCTGCACACGCGCCCTTTGGCCTCCCAAGGTCAAGATTGCGTGCGAAGAGATTTGACCACCTTCCCGGCGCATTACTTGTCGATGAGCAAAAACCCGGTAACGCAGCAATACCAGGCAAGCGCACATCCGACCATGGCGCCGACTGCCCGCTCGAGCGCCTGCACGGCTCGGCGCAGGCGGTCGCGCACTTTCTCCACGGCGGTTACCATCCTTTCCCAGGCCTGCGCGCTGATGACGTGGGTGTTCATTCCTTTCCACTATAACCCAAGTGGCTTTTCCTTCACATAGCGACCTCCCCCGGTCTCGCTAAGCTAACGTCAACTCTCCCGTTCCCGGAAGCGTCCCATGCTCTGGCTCGGCGCCCTCCTCGCCATCACGTTGATCCTGGTCATCCTCGTCGACGCCTTCGAGGTCATGATCCTGCCGCGCCGCGTCCGGCATGGCTGGCGGCTCGCCCGACTTTACTATCGCTCGACCTGGATCGTCTGGCGCGGCGCGGCTCGCCTTTTCCCCGTCGGCCGCTGGCGCCTGGGCTTCCTCAGTGTCTTCGGACCGCTCTCGCTCTTCGGTCTGCTCGCCGTCTGGGCCATGGGCCTGATCTTCAGCTTCGCCCTGCTTCACTGGTCGATCGCGTCTCCCCTGTCCGGGCCCGCTGACAGCGACGGCGGCTTCGGCGCCTACGCCTACTTCAGCGGCACGACATTCTTCACCCTCGGCTATGGCGACGTCGTCCCGCGCGACCCCTGGGGCAAGGCGCTCAGCGTCACCGAGGCGGGCATCGGCTTCGGCTTCCTCGCCCTCGTCATCAGCTACCTGCCGGTCCTTTACCAGGCTTTCTCGCGGCGCGAGATCACCATCTCCCTGCTCGACGCCCGCGCCGGCTCGCCCCCTTCCGCCGGCGAATTGCTGCGCCGCCTCGCCGTGGCCGGGCAGGGCGCGAGCGCCGGTCCCCTGTTGATGGAATGGGAGCGCTGGGCCGCCGAATTGCTGGAGAGTCATCTCTCCTTTCCCGTCCTCAGCTACTATCGCTCGCAGCACGAGAACCAGTCGTCGCGCGCTCACGACGATCCTCGATACCGCGCTCCTCATGGCGAGCCGCGGACGGGCCCGATCGCCACCAGGCCCGCCTGACGTTTGCCATGGCCCGCCATGCCGCCGTCGACCTCGCCCTCCTCTTCGGCACGCCGCCGCAGTCTCCGCCCGACCGCCTGCCGGACGACCAGTCGGCTCTCCTGGCAAGAAGCGCAGACACGCCACCGGCCTCGCCCCCGGCGCCGCCAAAGCTGCTGACCGAGCCGCGCCCTCTACGAACCGTTCGTGCAGCGCTCTCCTTCACTTCCTCTTCCCCTGCCCGTCTTCCAGCCGCCATCCGCCGGTCGACAACTGGCAGACCAGCCGCGTGGACGAGCGCACCCCCGGCCTCGGCGAACTGCCCGGCGGGAGCGGGGACGATCATTTCGATTGAGCACGCTGGTGAAAGAGAGGCTTGATTGGCGTGATGGGTTGAAACAATCCGAGGCGTGGGTGAGGACTCCTCGCTCACGCCTCGGATTGTGAGACGACCGCGCGCGGCACGAAGCGACAGCGGATTATTCGACTCCGAGCTTCAGTCGCTCTTCCGTTCCGGCGGCAGGATCGGCGTCGCGGGCGGCAGGCTGATGTTTCCCGGCAGGGGCGCCGGCGGCAGCGTGATGATATCCGAAGGCGTCGCCGGGACGGGCGGCAAGTCCGAGAGCGGAACGCTCGGGGCGGCGGGGCTCGGAGGCAATGGGGGATGGCGGGAAGGCTCGGATCGCTGCAGGCGCCGGGATAGCGGGCGCTGGCGGCAGCGTCGCGGGCGCCGGCAGCGTGGCGGGCGGCGGGAGGGGCGGCAGCGCCGGCTCGCTCGGCGGCGTGGGTAGGCTTGGCAGCGGCGTGTCCTTCGGCAGCGTGGCGCCTGGTGGCAGCACCAGCGGGATGTCCGGCGTCGCGGCCGGCTCGACCATCTTCGGCGCGGCGTCAACGGTGGGCTCCACCTTCGTCGCGCTCCTCCAGTCCGGTTCCTTGACGGCATCCTTGCGGCTCCTGGCGCCCCCGTCCGGCGGCAGCGGCGTGGCGGTGTCGACCTTCTTGCGATCGAACGGGACGGGGTCAACGCCCGGCTTGAAGCGGCTATCCAGGATCTTCTCTCCGGTCTTTGGCGCGGGGGCCGGCCAGGTGGCCGCCGGGGCGTGACCAGGCTCTTCCAGGGTCGCGGGCAGATCGTGGTCGCCGACCATGCGGCCGGGCTCGGTGAGCGGGGCGGGCTGGCGCAGGACGAGCGCCTTGGCCCTTTCGCGCTCGTGATCGACGGCCCGGACCTCGGCACAGTACGGCACGGCCCCCTCGGCGATGACGACGTTGTCGTGCTTCAGCACCGTTCCCTTGGCGAACTCGAGCCGCGCCAGCGAGCTGTTGTACTCGGAGATGGCTTGGTATTCCTTCTGCTGCGCCAGCGAGAAGCGGCGGTGCACTTCGAGCAGCGTGGCCGGATCGACGCCTTCCTTTTCGCGCAGCTCGGTCAGGCGCTTCTTGACCGCCTCGGCATAGTTCTTCCGCTCTTGCCGCGCCGTCTCGATGCGGACCCACCACTCGGAGACCTTCTGGTACTGCTGCACGAGGTAGCGCTTGATGCGCTCTTCCTGGTCCTTGAGGGCGAAGTAGCTCTGAGCCAGGGCGAGGCGGCCGGCCCGGATCGAAGCGTGCTCCAGGCGATAGCCGATCGGCACGCTCAGGTTCAGACCCACGAGCCAGTCGTCGAAATGGTTCGAGGCCAGGCTGCGTAGAGCATTGGAGGAATGCGGCTGGCCGTTGGCGTCGAGGAACGTGCCGTTGCCGTCGAGCCGCGTGCCGAAGCCCGTGGGGACGTAGTCGGCGACGAGGCGGAGGTCCGGCTTGAGGAAGTTCTTTTGCAAATCGAGGTTGAACTGGGAGACACGCAGGCTTTCCCGCGCCAGCACCAGCTCCGGCCTCAAGTTGAGGGCGTCTTGCAGGCACACGTCCCAGTCGGGGCGATAGCCGGCCATCGTCGGCGGCGTGATCGGCACGAGCCGCTCGCCGTCTTCGATCGGCACGCCCATCAGGCCGCGCAGGTTGCGCTCCGCCTCGAGCACCTGGCCCAGGGCGCGGACGCGCTCGCCGCGGAACTCCTCGTACTGGCCGCGCAGCTGGGCCAGCTCGGCCAGCTTGGTGCGGCCGGCCCCGAACTTCTCGTTCATGAGGAGCCAGCCGTTGTGGACGATGCGAAGGGCTTCCTCGAAGGTGTAAAGCTCGCCGTACGCCTCGTAGAGCTTCCAGTAGGCGACTTCGACGTTGAGCACCAGGTTGTTGATCTGGCGCTCGAACTCGGCCCGGCTCAGGTTAAAGCGGAGCCGGGTGATGAGCACGCCGTCGACCGTCCCTTCGTTGACGAACGAGGTCTGTTGCTGCAGCGTGGCGAGATAGGTCTGGTTGAGGACGGTGGCGGCGGAGCCGGGCAAGGTGGAGCCGAACACCTGCGGCGGGCGGTTGAGCAGCTGGTTGATGTCGGAGCCGAAGTTCTGCAACAGGGGCTGCTCGAAGCCGATGATGAAGCGGGTGGTGTAGGACGGGTTGAGAACGCCGAAGGCCCCGGCGGGCGGATTGTTGAGCATCTGGTACGTCGTGTCGAGCGAGGTGTGGACGAAGCCGCCGGATTCGAGGGGCTTGACGATGCTGGTGTTGAAGTTGGCGCGGTCGCCGTTGTTGAAGCTGGTGAGGCCCTGGAGCAACTGGTCGGTATGGTTCCAGCTCAGCCCGGAGATCCAGCGGGCGTCCCAGCGCGACAGGGAAGCTTCGATGTTGGCCTGGGCGATGGCCGGCGCCAGCGCGAGCACGCGCACCGTGTCGCTCTGGGAACTGATGCTCGCCCCATTGTAGGTCGCCGGGTTGTCGTCGACGATGCCCGAGCCGATGCCGGTGCGGCCGCTGACCGTGCCGTTTTCCAGGGAGACGGCGATGGCTTCCTGGAGGGTGAGGTGGCGCGGCTTGCGCTCAGGGAAGGTGACGTCCGGAGGGGCGGGAACCGGGCCGGTGACGGGGTCGAGGCCGAACGTCTTGTCGTGTTCGACCGCGCTCGGCATGAGGTGAGCGTCCTTGAAATCCTTCTCGGCAAGGAAGCACTGGTGCTGGCAACCCACACCCAGGGTCAACAGCAACGCCACCCCGATCCAATGTTTCATGGTTCTACCCCGTGTTCCGTCGTGACTCTGAGGGCGCTCAGGGTCTTTCCCCGGCCGGACCGCAAGGCGCAGCCTGGAGATTTTTCTCCTATCGGCTCAAAACCCGGTGGGGGTTTAGGAAAACTTTGCCGGTGATGCCGGAATTGCGGATTGTGCCGAGAAGATGGATAAGGCAAAGAGGACCGGGAAAAGACGCCGCGACCAGCGCACAGAACGGCCGCGTTGTCTGCTCCCGATTTCATTTCTTTCTTTCCTGGACCTGGGCCTTCCTCGTGTCGACCAGCCAGACGCCGAGCTCCTTGCCTTCGATGCGGTAGGCCACTTCGAACAGGTGTGTGGAATCGATGACCCCGGGCGCGAAGGGATGCTCCCCTGGTAGGTCCGGCGAGCCGAGCCGGACCTGCCGTGAACACTCGCGAAACCGTCATCCCTCAGTCCGGCCCCGCTCGGCTCGCGGCGCTCAACGCCACTTGGCCGCCTCGGCCGGCTTGCCCCACGCGTCGTAAAGGTCGGCGACGCGCCGCCGGGCCGCCGGAACGCTCCACGGCGGCGGGGCGATCGCTTTCGCGACATCGCTCGCCGCGGCGACGAGGAGTGGCTCCGCATCGGCGTACTTGCCGCGGCGGCGCAGGCAGTCGCCGTAGCGCGAGGCCAACTCGGGCCGCAGCCAGTCCCCCTGCGCGAGGATCGCCTTGCCGCAATCCCAGCACTGCTTGAGGAGAGGCTCGGCGGCCGCCGGGTCGGCGTCCCCGCTCAAGGCGGCGGCGAGGGCCTGCGCCAGCTCGTCACGCTTCCGGGCGGGATCCGGGCTTTGCGCGAGGAGCAGGTCCGCGAGGTAAGGGGCCGCGTCGCTCCAGCGTTCCCGCTTGGCGTACAGCCGGGCCAGATGCCCCAGCGATCGTTTGACGTTGGCGGCCGTCGGCGGCAGCAAGCGGCGGCGATCGGCGAGCACGGCAACAAAGTCCCGCTCTGCCTCCGACCAGCGTCCCTGCGCCTCGTGGACGTAGCCGCGGAGCGAGCGCGCCGAGAGCGTCCCCAGCGCGGTCGGCCCGACGGAACGCGTTCCCACCTCGACGGCCTCCTCGGCGGCGGCCCCAGCCTCGGCGAATCGTCCCAGCGCCAGGAGGATATAGCCGTAGTTGCCGATCGCCAGGCTCAGGTCCGGGTCGCGCGCGCCGCGCCGCCGCCGCTCCACGATCGAACGCATGATCGGCTCGGCCTTCTCCGCCTGCCCACTGCGCCAGTAGAGGCCGGCGAGAGAGTTATCCGTGTCCAGGCTCAGATGGTTGTCCGGCCCAAGAGAGGCCTGCAGGAGCCGGCTGCTCTTTTGCAGCGCTCGTTCCGCCTCGACCGTGTCGCCGGCGGCATCGAGCACCCGGCCCAGGATGCCCAGGGCGCGAGCGGTCTGGAGGTGTTCGGCCCCCAGCGCGGCTTCGCAGGCCGCGTACAACTCCCGCGCCAGGGCCGGGCCCTCCGGGCTGAGATCGGCGTCGACCACGACATAGACGTAATCGTTGCGGGCCTTCAGCGTCGACGCGTGCGTGGCTCCGTGGACGGACGCGAGCAGTCCCCAGGCGCGCCGGTAATGCCGGGACGCCTGCTCGTGAGCGCCCAGGTTCTCGTAAGCCCGGCCCATGACGCCCCGCACCTCGGCCTCGACCTCCGGCTGCCCCGCCAGCTCGGTGCGGGCGTCCAGCCGGGACGTGGCCAGGTCGAGCAACTGCCGGACCGTGAGCCGGTCCCCCGCGGGGTTGGTCGCCGGGTCGGCCTGCTTGAGCAGATCGTCGATCAGGAAGCGGTTGATCGCTTCGGCTTTGCCCTGGGCGATGACGGCGGCATGACGCTGCTGGTCCGTCTCGAGCCGGGCGCGCTCCAGCAGCGCCGCTCCGATCGACAAACCGATCACGATGGCGACCAGCAGGAACAGCCCCGCCCCCACGAGCATGCGATTGCGCTTGGCCCAGCGCCGCACGCGCGTCGGAAGCCGCTCGGGGCAGGCGCTCACCGGCTCATCGGCCAGCCAGTGCTCCACGTCGGCGGCCAGGGCGTTCGCCGAAGCGTAAAGGATCCGAGGGTTCGGGGCTATCGCCTTCAGGCTGATCGTTTCGAGCGGCCGGGGCACGTCGGCTTGACCTGCCGCGGCCGGGGAAATCGCCGCGCTGAGTTTGCTGAGCTGAGGCCAGTTCCTCCTCCAGAGGCGCCCCGGCCCGTCAACAAGCGCGTAGAGGATGGCGCCCAGGCTGTAGATGTCCGTCGGCGGATGCGCCACGACGTCCTGTGGCGTCCCGCCGCCTGCTCGGGGCTCATGGCGTGCCGAGCGGACCCCATGGCGGTCTGCTTCGAGGAGCCGGGCGTCGTGGACGTCTCGCCTGCGGCGCCGCCCGGAATCTCATCCCGGCCGGAGAACCTGGCCAGCCCCCAGTCGACGACCAGCGTCTCGCCGTACGGCCCGAGCATGACGTTGGCCGGCTTCAGGTCGCGGTGGATGATGCCCCCGGCTGTGCGCGTAGCCCACCGTCTGGCAGACGCGCAGGAACACATCGAGCAGCCGGGCGCAGGCCCATCGGGTTCGGCGCCCTGGCATGGTGCTCCTGGATCGCCTCCGCGAACGTCGGACCCTCGACAAGCTGCATCGTATAGGGCCGGACATTCCCGATCCCTGAGCAGCCCGTACACCGGCACGACCCCCGGATGCTCCAGCCGGGCCGTGACCTCCGCCTCCAAGAGGAAGGCTGGCGGCCCTGCGCGTTGCCGACAGCTGCCGCTCGCGCAGGAAGCGCTTGACGGCGACGGTGCGGTGGAGCCCCGGATCGGCCCCGCGAAACACCTCCCCAATCCCGCCCCGAGCATAGGGCGCCAGATCGACATACCGATCCCACCGCCCAGCCGTAATCGATGGTCGTGGCCTGATCACCCGGCCCCGGCCCGCCCGCCGACCCGCGGAGCTCGACATCGGCAATTCCTCCTGAGATTCATTGGGAATTTGGCGGTGGTTCAAGGCCGGCAATCTTGCCGGGCCGTGCCTCGACCCACGCGGGGCCGGCCTGATCGGCCGCCTCCGAGGCGGTCGAACTGTTCGAAACGAGTGAATTGTAACAGGGAGCTGCGAGGGTGCGAAGGGCGGCGGCGGAGATCAGGACGCCGCTCACGGGTCGATAAGGATCCAGAAGGACAAGCCGGTGCTTGCCGTCGTTCTGCAGGTTGAAGAGGCCGATGCGATCCTAACAGCGCGCATTCTTCGGGAAGATGGATCGATGTTGACTTCAGCAACGTGAAGGAGAAATGATCAGGAGCAATGTCAGGGGAGGAAGTCGACGCAAACGAAGCCACAAATCGCCCGAGCTTTCGCTCTCGGCGGGGTTATCTTTTCAATTGGGAGGCGCCTTAAGGCTTGTCTTGCATGGAGTGGGATATGTTCTCTTCCAGTGAGATGAAGAGTGGACCATCCTTTAGAAAGGAGGTGATCCAACCGCAGGTTCCCCTACGGTTACCTTGTTACGACTTAGTCCCAATCGACCGTTTCATCTTCGGCGCTGGTAAAAGCGACTTCGGATGCCCCGATCTTTCGTGGCTTGACGGGCGGTGTGTACAAGGCTCAGGAACACATTCACCGCAGTGTTGCTGACCTGCGATTACTAGCGATTCCGGCTTCACGAAGGCGAGTTGCAGCCTTCGATCTGAACTGGGCCGCGTTTTTTGGGATTTGCTCAAGCTTGCGCTGTTGCGTCCCTTTGTTCGCGGCATTGTAGCACGTGTGCAGCCCTAGGCATAAAGGCCATGAGGACTTGACGTCATCCCCACCTTCCTCCGGTTTAACACCGGCAGTCCCTCTAGAGTCCCCGGCATGACCCGGGCTGGCAACTAGAGGCAAGGGTTTCGCTCGTTATGGGACTTAACCCGACATCTCACGACACGAGCTGACGACAGCCATGCAGCACCTGTAGCAGGTTCCGGATTGGATACCGTTCGTTCCCGTTTCCGGGTGCTACCTGCTGCCGCTTTCGCACATGTCAAGCCCAGGATAAGGTTCTTCGCGTAGCCTCGAATTAAGCCACATGCTCCACCGCTTGTGTGAGCCCCCGTCAATTCCTTTGAGTTTCAGCCTTGCGACCATACTCCCCAGGCGGGGTACTTAACACTTTTGCTTCGACTGTAAACCCATGATTAGTCTACAATCTAGTACCCATCGTTTAGGGCTAGGACTACCGGGGTATCTAATCCCGTTTGCTCCCCTAGCTTTCGCGCCTCAGCGTCAGAAAGGATCCAGTCCGCCGCTTTCGCCACCGGCGTTCCTTCTGATATCAACGCATTTCACCGCTCCACCACCCGTTCCACAGACCCCTATCTCCCTCGAGCCACCCAGTATCAAAGGCACTTCCGCAGTTAAGCTGCGGGATTTCACCCCTGACTTGGGCGGCCGCCTACGCGCCCTTTAAGCCCAGTGATTCCGAACAACGTTCGCACGGTTCGTCTTACCGCGGCTGCTGGCACGAACTTAGCCCGTGCTTCCTCCAGGGATCTATCAACCTTGCGGTTTTATCCCCCTCGACAGGACTTTACAACCCGAAGGCCTTCATCGTCCACGCGGCGTCGCTCGGTCAGGCTTTCGCCCATTGCCGAAGATCCTCGACTGCAGCCACCCGTAGGTGTCTGGCCAGTGTCTCAGTGCCAGTGGCGCGGGTCGTGCTCTCACACCCGCTAGGCATCTTCGCCTTGGTGGGCCGTTACCCCACCAACTAGCTAATACCACGTGAGCCGCTCCCGAGGCGAAATTCATTTCCCAGCAAGAGGATGCCCCCTCGCCGAATCGCCGTGTATTACCCACTCGTTAGAATGGCTATCCACGTCCCCGGGGTACGTTACCCACGCATTACTGCCCCTTTCGCCGCTTCCCCCACCCCGGTATTGCTACAAGGATGGGATTCGCTCGACTTGCATGCCTAATCCACGCCGCCAACGTTCGTTCTGAGCCAGGATCAAACCCTTCAAAAATATTAGCTTTGTCTCGCTACCCGATTAACCTCCCGAAGAAGGTCAGCCGCGGGCAGCGGGCTCGCAAACTAATCTTGGCCCGGCCTTTTCGCCACGTCTCCCCGCCGATCTGCGATCGACGGCTAAACGAAGCAAGCCGAGCCGCTGAAGAATCTGATTGTCGCCTTTACGGCGCCGACTCAAAGTAAACGACAGCTTTCGCTGTCTCTTACAAGGAGGTCCGCGCCGTAACGGCACACACCCCCTCGCAAGGGCTCTTAAAAGGTGCTTACCCAATTGTCAAAGATCGACTCGCCGCGAGACGCGGCTCACCGATTCGCTTCGCAAATGCTTTGCATTAGTGAAGCAACGATAGTATACGAATCTGTCGGCCGGGATGTCAACGGGGCGAGAGAAGAAAAGTGAAAAAAACTTTCGCCGGCCTTTCCCCGGTTTTTCTTTTCCCCGGGGAGCCGTCGAAAGCGGCCGCACAGGGCTCGGACGAAGGAGGCCCGAGCGTTGCCCCATTATGCGTACGGTGTTCCTGCGTCGTCAAGGGAAAAGTCGTGAAAATGCAGCTGCAAGCGCGGAATCTGGGCAAGGGATTGCTACAACACCCATGCTGCGATTGGATTTCAGGCGCTTCGTCTGACATTTCTCGCGGCGCCCCGGCCGGCGCTTCCTGAGCGAACGGTTAGGGGAAAACTCGCAAGCGCCGCGCATTATCGAGATACGAGGAACGGATGACACTTGCTTCCCCGGACTGGTTGACCCGCCGTCAGGCGACGCTGAAACTTGGACCG
>JAXMAR010000076.1:0-15349 GCA_046350295.1 Gemmataceae bacterium | reverse complement strand
TTTTCCACACCCGCCGCCCACGCGTCCGGCTCCGAGGGATTTACCCGCGCAGATCTTCCGGCGTCAAGTCTCCAACTTTTTCGCTCTCCAAAACATAAGGGTCCTGGGCATCTTTACGCTTTACTCTTGCTGTTTTTCCCATGTGAGTGCAGGCGCCATGCCTCCGTCCAGAGCAAATTGTCGGGCCGCTTCGAGCACTGTTTCCAAGTCAACGACTTGCTTGGGAGCGAACGTCCCGCGCTGGCCGCCCGTGATGACATCCAGGTCTTGACCTTTGGGCTGCCTCAAATCGACTAGGTTGTAAAACTCGTCATCAAAACCGATAGTGATGAACGCCACGTATCGACCATCGTTTCCTCCGCCAACCGAAAAGCTCTTTTCTCCGTCGGCTTCAAAGTGGACTTCCGTCTTGGTGCGCCCGTTCAAGTGCTTGATCGCTGCGACGACCTGCATGATGTCGTTGCAGCCGTATTCACTTCCATTGTTACGAGCGCCCGACCAGTTGTCCTCAACGATGCGCTTGACGTACATGGCGAACTCCTCCCGGTTGCCGTGCTGGCTAGAAAGCTGTGTCCCGCTGGGACTATGGAGGGATTTCACCCGCGCAGATCTTCCGGCGTCAGATCGCCCAGGTCGACCGGCTTCTCCGCCTGGCGTACCACCACCCGTCCCGAACGCACATCGATGCACCGCACCCACTGGCCTGGGTCGATCATCTCGCCGTCCGTGATGGTGTCGACGCGCTTGCCGTCGAACTCCGTCACGCCGCTCGGGCGCAATGACGAGATCGTCTTGCCATAGCGGCCTCGTAGCTGCTCGAGTTCCAGGTTGGTCGGCATCGCGGCGACGGTTGCATCCTCGTCGGGCCGCTCCAGGAAGAACTTGCGGCCCAGAGCGGTGCGGGGCCAGTACTTGATCATGAGTGGGCCGAGGATGGCGATGAGGACAAAGACGCCGACGACGGTGACGAGGCCGCGCGTCGGGTCGCCGTAAAAGCTCATGGCGATGCCGGCGATGAGGGCGCCGATCCCCATGACGAAGAGGACGCCCAGCGTGGGGAAGACGAACTCGGCGAAGAGCAGGAAGAGGCCGAGGACGATCAGGCCATAGGCAAGGATGGGGTCCGTCATGCCGTCATTTTACGAGCGGCGGCGCTATTTGGTTGCATCCGGCGCGGCGGGCTGCGAGAATTCAGGACGCCACTTCTCCACAGACTCGCAATCGCATGGGAGGGGTTATGACGAGGCAGAAGCTCTTTCTGCAGCCAAGTGAGGGCATCATCGTTACCGCGGCGGCCACGATTTATGCCGGGTACGTGACCGCCGGCCGGGTGGAGGCGGGGAAGGAGCGCGATTGGATGCGGCGCTCCATCGACGAGGCCTACTGGATGGCACGGTCGATGGAGCACAGCGCGCACGCGGAATGGCCGGTGGTGGACCAGTAGCGGCGCCGGGCTCGATGGAGCCGAGGCGCCGCGAAATGGTCGACACCGCGACGTCAGGGCTGGGCGGGCGGGGTGGGCCGTGCCGCGGGGCCCGGTGGCGCGAGACCAATCGGCGGCGGCGTGCCCGGCGCCGGCACAAAAACGCCGGCCGCGGGGGCCGGCAGTTCGAGCGCCGGCGTGAAGAAGAAGCCGCCGGCGGGCGGCGCGGCGCTGGTCTTCTTGGACTTGAGCGAGTGCAATTCCCGCATCAGGTCTCCGAGCTTGCGCTCGATGTCGCGAATCCGGTCATCCACGTCGCTTTCCTTGCGTGCTTCCTTTCCCTTCGGCGTCACGATCATCAGCTTGCCGCCTTCGACCTTCGCGCCGCCTTCGGTGCGCAGGACCTTGCCGGTCGCGCCGTCGATGACGATGACCTTGATGTTGTGCTCGCCGCCGGCGGGAAAGGGCATCGGCGGAACCGCAGGAACCGCAGGAACACCAGGGATCGCCGGAAGCCCGCCGAGACCGCCCATGCCGGCGCCGCCGGTGGTGCTGATGATTTTCCCCGTCGTCCCATCAACGACGATCACTTTCACCTTGGGTTCCACGGCGACGCCCCAGCCCAGGGCTTTCAGCGCGGACGCTCCGGGCGGCGTGGGGCGGGCGCCGGGCATCGGCGGCACGATATCATGAACCACGACCTTGGTCACCTTTGCCTTCGTCACGGTCCCCGGCGCGGCGAGCAGGTCTTCGGCCTTCTTGAGCTGGGCGCGCAGCTCGGCGATGCGCGCCTCATAGGCGGCGCGGGCCGCGTCGAATTGGGCCTGCGCCCGCTTCAGCTCGTCGGCCAGCTTGCCGAGATCGTCGCCCTTCGCGGTCTTTCCGGGTTTGGGCGTCGGCTCGTCCTGGCCTTCCTGCGCCCAGGTCGGCATCAGGGGCAGCAGCAGAGCGGCGGCGCCCAGAAGCAGGGCGACGCCACTCAGGGTAAGACGCCGGGGCGTCACGCCTGAGAGAATCATGGTCAGTCTCCTTTTCAAGAACGGGCCGGACGCCATGCCACTCGCGCACGGAGGCAGAGCGGCGCGAACGCCGGCCAGAAAATCGACGGTTTCGACGAGGGCGAAGGCGTATTCCTTGGCCGCCTCGGGCAGCGCCCAGACGACCCAGGCGTCGCAGCACTCTTCTTCGGCTTCCTGCATCTCGCGCCGCGTCCACCACACCACCGGACACCACCAGTAGACGGAAAGCACCACGAGCTCCAGCCAGCGCACCCAGTGGTCGCGGCGGCGGTAATGGGCCAGCTCGTGCACCAGCATCGCCGACCGCTGCGCGCCGCTCAGTCGCTCCAGCAACGCCTGGGGCAGAACGAGGCGGGCGCGCCGACCAAAGGCCCAGAGCAGCGGCGACACGGCGCCGGGCAGCACGCTGATCTCCGGGCAGCGCACGCCGAGCAATCGCGCCGCGAGGGCGGCTTCGGCCTGGAGCGCCGCGGAGGCCGGACGCGCCAGCCGGAGCACGCGCTGGAAGCGGCGCAGCCGTAGCCCGGCGAAGGCGAGCCAGACGACGCCGCCGAACGCCCACAGCCCGGCGAAGGCCGTGAGAACGGGGAAGGGAGTTTCCGCGGGCGTCGGCACGGCGACCGTAATGGCCTGCGGCTCGGGCGGCATGACCACGGCGACCAGGGGATCGGCGTCCGGCGCGGCGCCGTCGCGCGCTTTCGGATCGGCGTCGACGGCGGGGGCGGGGCTCGGGGGCGGCGCGATGATCGGGATGGCCGGCGTCGGCTCGAGGGCGGCGCTCCGCGGATCGTCGCTGGGAGAAGCCTCGAGGCGCAAAAGGGGCAGGGGAAAGAGCGGCGGCGTCACCAGCTTCACCAGGATGAGGAGGCACAGGCCATGGGCGAGCGCCGGCCGCTTGCCCCAGCGGCGGACCACAGCCACGAGGAGGGCCAGGAGCGTGGCGACAATCAGGTTGCTGGCGAGCCAGGAAAACAGAAGCGTCATGATCGCTCCTTGCCCCGGCGGGGCTTCTTGGGGTCGCGGTCGAGGTCATCGATGAGGCGGCGCAGGGATTGTCGTTCTTCGGCCGAGAGCTTGCCGGTCTGCACGAGCGGGTCAGCAACGGCGTCCACGAGCCGCCGCAGAGCTGCTGGGCGACCTGCTCGAGGCGCCGGCCGACCAGCTCGTCGCGATCGACCGTCGCCTGGAAGACGTGGACGGCGGGCGCGGTCGCGGCGGACGCAGCCCTTCACTTCCAGGCGCTCGAGGAGTTTTTGCACGGTCGCATACTGCGCGGCGCCCCCCCTCGGGTACAGCGCGTCCGCGAGGCGGCGGATAGTCGCCGGGCCTTCGTCCCACAAAAAATGCAGGACGCTCAGCTCGGTGTCGGTGATGTCACGCGGAGTGCGGGCCATGGGGTCCCTCGTCAAGACATAATGTCTGAGAGCGAGTCTAAGACAAAGCGTCTGAGGCGTCAAGCCGAAACGGCGGAATTCTATCCGTCTTGCCCGAAAACCGGGGCCGATGGAAGATGTCCCGGCCACGTCGCGCGCTTCGCCGCGTCCAAGGACGCGCGACGGCAGACCTTGCCAAAAGGAAGCCCCGTGAGCCAACTCGAGCAACCGCCTGCCGCTGCCTGGTATCGCACGATCACCCGAGCGCAGTGGAACACGCTCTTCGCCGCCATGCTCGGCTGGATGCTCGACGCCATGGACTTCGCCATCTATCTGATGGCGCTGACCCACCTGCAAGACGTCTTCGACTTCAAGGACGACATCGCCGGCCTGCTCGCCACCGTGACCCTTCTGACCTCCGCCGTCGGCGGACTGCTCTTCGGCGTCGTCGCTGATCGCGTCGGCCGCACCCGCGCCCTGATGGCGACCATCCTCATCTTCTCCCTCTGCTCGCTCGCGACGGCCACCGCCCAGGATCTGCCGCAGCTCATCCTGTGGCGCACGCTGCTCGGACTCGGCATGGGGGGCGAGTGGGCCTCGGGCGCCGTGCTCGTCAGCGAGACCTGGCCGGCCGAGCATCGCGGCAAGGCGATCGGCATCATGCAGTCCGGCTGGGCCCTGGGCTACATCCTCGCCGCGCTGCTCGCGGCCGCCATCCTGCCGACGCTCGGCTGGCGCTGGCTTTTCGCGATGGGCGTCTTGCCCGCCCTCTTCGTCTTCTGGGTGCGGCGCAGCGTCCACGAGCCGCCGGTCTGGACGGCGCGGCAAGCCCAGAGCGGCCCGGCCGGCAATCCGTTCGGCGTCATCTTCGGCAAGGCCCTCCTCTACCGCACGGTGATCGCGACGCTGCTCGCCACGGTCGTCATGTTCGGCTACTGGGGCGTCTTCACCTGGCTGCCCGGCTTCCTGAGCAAGCCGGTGACGCAGGGCGGAGCGGGCATGGACATCCGCTCGGTGAGCGGCTGGATCATCCCGACCCAGTTCGGCGCCTTCTTCGGCTATCTGTCGTTCGGCTGGATCAGCGACCGGCTCGGCCGACGCCTTGCCTTCATCCTGTTCATGATCGCCGCGGCGATCATCGTGCCGATCTACGGCCAGCTGGGCGAGAACCACCTGGCGCTCATGCTGCTTGGTCCCGTCCTGGGCTTCTGCGGCCACGGCTACTTCAGCGTCTTCGGGGCGATGCTGGCGGAGCTGTTCCCGACGCGCGTTCGCGCCACCGGGCAGGGATTCACGTACAACGTGGGCCGGGGTCTCGGGGCGTTCGCGCCGTACACGATCGGGGCGCTGGCGAAGATGGAGGGGGTCGGCATCGGCCTGGCGCTCGGCTTGACCTCGGCGTTCTTCCTGGCGGGAGCAGTGTTGATTGTCCTTGTGCCGGACACGCAGGGGAAAACGCTGGAGAGCTAATGCAAAATGAAAAAGGAAGAATGCAGAATGACTAAAAGATGCCGTGCAATGGTCCGCCGGGCGCCGCGAGGGCGTCGACGCGTTTCGAGACCTGCGGGTCTTCGACGAGCGGCGGGGCGTGATGGGGTTTGAGGCGGGCGTCGATGACGAGGGCGCCCCGGCAGCCCCAATGTTTGTCGTGGGTGAACGAGCCGATGCCGTGGATGTCGGCGGCGGGATTGGAGCGGGTGAACGTGGTCCAGAGGAAGTTGTTGAGGGAGCGGGCGGCGAAGTCGCTGTCGTCCACGAGGACGACGACGGGGAAGCCGTTGATCGGGTGGGTTGAGGGGAAGTAATCGCAGAACGCACTCACATCGTCGGGACGAAACGCCGGCGCCTGGATGATGAGAACACCGGGCAATGCGAGGCGGGGCGCCGAAAAGCCGGCGGGCAGCGTCAGGTCGGCGGGCAGTTGCGTCGGCAATTCGCGGCGCGGCGGGCCCACGGCGGCGATGACCACTTTCGAGCCTTCGTTGAGGCCGCTTCCGGAGTAGTCGAGCGTATCGATCGTCGTCCGCGTCTGGAAGTGGAGGTCGTGGCTCCAGTCGACGCGCTCCAGCAGATGACGCAGGAACGCGGGCACGTCGTGGATGTCGAGCGCCGGATTGTCCTCCTTCGCGACAATCAGCAGATACTTGGCGAGCGAGAGTTGCCCTTGTCCCAGGAGGGCGTTGGCGCTCGTGAGCAGCTCCTGCGGCCGACGCCGCGCTTCGTACGGAACGTAACGCTCGCTGCCGATGGCCAGAAGCAGCGGGTGGACGCCGGCCGCGTCGACGGCGTGGACGGCGTGGATGCCGTGAACCACGGTCGGGATGATCGGCCCGGTCAGCTCGTGGATGAACTGGCCGAAGCTCGTGTCCTCCTGCGGCGGGCGGCCGACGACGGTGAAGGGCCAGATCGCGTCCTTGCGGTGGTAGACCTTGTCGACGCTCAGGACCGGGAACGGATGGCGCAGGCTGTAGTAGCCGAGGTGGTCGCCGAACGGACCTTCGGGGAGTCGCTTGTCGGGATCGATGACGCCGCTGATGCAGAAATCGGCGTCGGCGAAGAGGGAGAGCCGGCCTTTGCCCTGGTCGATGAGGCGGACGCGCCGGCCGCCGAGCGCGCCGGCGAAGGCCAGCTCCGGCAGACCTTCGGGCAAGGGCATGACCGCGGCGAGCGTCATCACCGGCGGGCCGCCGACGAAGACGTTGACGCGAAAGGGACGCCTTTGCGAATGGCGGCGGCATGGTGGACGCCGATGCCGCGGTGGATCTGGTAGTGCAGGCCGACCTGGCGATCGAGGATATAGTCGTTCCCCGAGAGCTGCACGCGGTACATGCCGAGGTTGGAATGACGCCAGCCGGGGCAGTCCGCGTCCTCGGTGTAGACCTGCGGCAGGGTAATGAACGGGCCGCCGTCGTCGGGCCAGGAGACGAGCTGCGGCAGTTGCGAAACGGTCGTCTCGTGGTCGAGGATGGGGCCGGAGCGGACCCACTTGGGCCGCATGTGCCAGAGGGCGCGCGGCACATCGCGGTAGCGCCACGGATTCTTCCAGAAAGCCGCGGGATCGATCTTCAGCTCGATGAGATGGCGGACGGCCTGCAGCATGTCGCGAAACAGGAAGCGCGTGCGCTCGATGGTCCCGAAGAGGTTGGAGACCATCGGAAACCGGCAACCCTTGACGCGGGTGAAGAGAAGCGCCGGCCCGCCCGCTCGATAGACGCGGCGCTGGATCTCGGCGGCTTCGAGACGGGGATCGACCTCGACGTCGACGCGGACGAGCCGGCGGGCGCGTTCCAGGTCGCCGAGGCATTCGCGCAGGTTGCGGTATCCCATCGTGCGAGAGGTGGGATTGGTTGGGTGGGTACAAGAGTTATTATAGAGTCGCCCGGATTCGCAAAGTCCAGGGAAGGACAAGATGATGGCGACCATACCAGGCACGCTGATGGCGCTGAGGAGATCGAAGTGGTCGGGCAGGAAACAGAGGCGCGATACGCGACACGCAGCGCCAGGCCGACTCGTTGCCCTCCCCCGAAGCTGGGGGAGGGTTGGGGTGGGGATCGACGCCAAGCACGGGGGTGTACCACATGCTGCGCAAGAAGGAGGTCTTCGACGAGACGAAGGCGCTAGGGTGGCGCTAGGGGTTGAAGGTGTAGTGTGCCATGCCCACGGCTTTGCGTGGGCATGCGAGGACCGAGACCTTTGCCAGAGACCGAGCAAACGCGAGACTACCCCATGCCCACGCAAAGCCGTGGGCATGGCACACGACTGTAATTGCACGCGATGAGGCAACGGGCTGTGGGTAGCGATGGAGCCATGACCCGGCCAAGGCGCCTTCGGCCGACCCTGCTAATGTGTTTGGCGCCGCTTCGAGCGGACGCCGCTTTCCGAACGACCCCGACGCGGCCAAGGAAGTTAGCCTCGTCCATCAGCCTGAGAGGCCACGGAAAAAAGAAGGGACAAACTTCAACCGTCCGAGGTGCGCGCTATTGACGAGGGAGGCAATTAATGGGTTCGATGGCGGCTCGCTCATTCCGAAGACAGAGTTGCCCGCATGCTCTTGGCAAACTGCGACAAGTATAGTCTGTCGTCCTTTTCAGCCTCTGCAAGCAAGGGTTCCAAACGCGAAGAATCAATCATTTCCAAACAGTCCAGTGCCATCATTCGCGCCCATTCCTGCGCCGGGTCGGGGCGACGCCACGCTTCCATCGCCAATTCTTCGACCGCAGGCGAGCGGTGACGGGCCAACGATTTCAGTGATCGACGACGAACATATTCGGCTTCGTCGCGCGCCAGTATTAAGAGCAGCCTCTCGGCTTCGGCACGCTCACTAATGTGGCCCAGTTCCTCAGCGAGCTGCCAACGGTTGTCTTTCTCACCGACGCGGATCGCTTCGCGAGCAAGCTTCAACAACAGGTCCGGATGACGACGGCGAATTTCTCCCGCGAGGTGTTCAAGTTCATTGTCTCGCGCAATCGCGTACAGTACCGTCTCAAGTTCTACGGCCGACCAGGATTCGAATGGCCGAACATTCGTGAATTCCAGGACGGCGTCATAGATGTCGCCCCAGAAATTGTAGCCACATTCCCACTCGCCAGAGCGTTGTTCTTCCGGGTAGCCTTTCGCCCACGCTCGGAAGCGATCGACCTCGGTGAGCAGCTCAGGCACATTCAGAACCTCAGCCAGCGAACGATTGCGTTCACTTGCGGGCCGGCTGCAAGGAACGTGGTGTCTCGAAAAACCGTCATGCCGGCCCGTCAAGTGCAACGCTTTGTTAGGCCCCCGCCCGTTGCTTTCGGCTCAACCGCACAACCTCGTCGAACGAACTGTACTCACGCCGAAGCTCGCCATCAAAGATCGGGTCCATGTTGCGCACCCGCGGCTCGCGATGCCGCCGGTAGTCAAGGATAGCTCTGCCACCCGGCAGCCAACCGACGTAAATCATGAGCGCCCTGTCGGAAGGCGACGGCAATTCCTTACGAAGCAGGCCCACCCACTCACCTTGATCAAGCGTACCGAAACGCTGGATCGGAAGAATATCGATTTCCGTGCCAAGCAAACGCCCGCCATTCTGGACTACGAGAGCCTGGGCCAGGGAGCTGGGCAACTCGACCCCGAACTTACCCTCCCACGCGCTAACGTCCGCCCAAGTAATCACCATCGGATCTTGGTAGCCGAGCTGCTGCAACGTCCAAGATTCCCAATAGCGCTCTGCACCGGTCGGACGAGCGCTGGCGAGAAGGGCCGAGAATCACCGGCATTTGGATCGGGCCACAGCAAGGAGCCGCATCGAGGACATGTTGCGTCCAGCGAATCAGGCGACGGCTCGATCCGGCAGTGCTTACCGCAGACCGGGCAAAGGTTCAGCGGTCCTTCCGGTGTTCGTGAGGACGCCATAGTTGCAACATCTTGGGGGCCTAACAATAATTGAACGACTATGGGCTGGATTGTAACAGGCATCAAGCCGGGTTCAACAAAATGCCAGCTTTTTACTTGACGGGCGATAGTGGACGGGCGTATATATTTGGAGCTAGACGGACCGTTTCAGCAAAAGCAGCAAGAAGCTGATTTCAGCTGTCTATCCCGCTTTGAAGCGGGAAAAGGCCAATGAGGCATCAGCCATGAACTCCTGGAGCGCGTGCGGGCGGCGGCGCGGGTGAAGCACTTTTCCTTCCGGACCGAGCAGTGCTACGTCTATTGGATCGAACGCTACATTCGCCACCACGGCATCCGGCATCCGAACACGATGGGAGCGGCCGAGGTCGAGCAGTTCCTGACGCACCTGGCCGTGCAGGGGAACGTCTCGGCGAGTACGCAGAACCAGGCGCTCGGGGCGCTGCTCTTCCTGTATCGGGACGTGCTGCAGCAAGAGATCGGGCAGCTGGACGCCGTGCGGGCGCGGCGGCCGACGCGGGCGCCCATGGTGTTGTCGCGCGAGGAGATCGGCCCCTTGCTGGCCGCGATCGATGGGCTCAAGACGACGGAGCCGTACGGCCTGATGGCGCGGCTGATGTACGGGGCGGGGCTGCGTTTGATGGAGTGCTGCCGGCTGCGGATGAAGGATATCGACCTGGAGCGCGGCCAGTTGACGGTGCGCGGCGGGAAGGGGGACAAGGACCGCTTCGTGATGCTGCCCAGCGCGACGAAGGAGGGGCTGCGCGCCCAGATGGAATGGCGGCGGACACTGCACGCGAAGGACCTGGCGAACGGACAGGGGCGGGTGGAGATGCCGACGGCGCTGAAAGCGAAGTTTCCGAAGGCGGATCGGGAGTTGGCGTGGCAATTCGTGTTCGCATCGAGCCGGCTGTCGCGCTGTCCGAGGACGGGGGAGATTGGCCGGCATCATCTGCATGAGGCGGGGGTGCAACGAGCGGTGACGATGGCGGCGCGGACCCTGCATTGGACCAAGCGCGTGACGTGTCACACGCTACGGCACTCGTTCGCGACGCATCTGCTGGAGATGGGTCAAGACATCCGCACCGTTCAAGAGCTGCTGGGTCACAACGACGTGCGGACGACGATGATCTACACGCACGTGATGCAAAAGGCGGCGGCGCGGGTACGGAGTCCGCTGGACTGAGGGGTGAGGAACTGGAGGGTCGAGGCGTCGGCGCGGGCGGTGGCCACGAGACCGAAGCGTCCCATGCTCACGCAAGGCCGTGGGCATGGCACACGTGCACACGCAAGGCCGTGGGCATGGAGCGTGCGACAACCGACATGTCAATCGGGCATGGGGCGTGGTACGGTGGAGTGTGGGAGATGTCTTCCCCGGCGGCGGGCGGTCGCGCGGCTCGTCGTTGCATCACATCCTGCGCGGTTCTTTTGGAGACACGTCGATGGCCACTTTGCGTTTTTCTTCGAATGGGTTTCTGGGCAATGGGACGGGGCATGCGGAGCCGTGGGAGGGGTTGCGGGTGGCGTCGGGGGTGGGGGAGAAGGGTTCTGAGGGGGCGGCTGGACCCCGCAGGCTCGAAGACTCGCCTGCGGGCGTGGAGGGCGCCCAGGGTCTGGAAGGTTCGCAGGGCTTGGGGGACAAGCCCGAGCGGGATGAGGCGGGGAAGTTTTTGAAGGGATGCAAGGCAGGGCCCGGGAATCCGTATAACCGGCGGGTGGCGCTTTACAAGAGGCTGCTGATCGAGGCGGTCACGGAGGAGGACATCATCGCCATCGGGAAGAAGCTGGCGGCGCTGGCGCGGGAGGGGAACGTGGCGGCGGGCGCGGGTGTTGTTCACGTATGTGATGCCGAAGGGGGTGGAACCGGATCGGGTCGATGTGGACGAGTGGAAGGGGTACAAAGCGGAGCAGCCGATGATGGACGAGATGATGCCGATCTTGAAGGGGATGGAGCCGTCGCTGCCGCTGGCGATCGTGCGCGAGATGCGGCCTGGGCTCACGGATGGGAAGGCCCGGCTGATGGGTCACGTGGTAGAAGACGGGGTCGATGGATTTCCTGCGCTCGCCGGAGGAGATACGGGCGGTGGCGTCGGGGCAGCCGCTGGTTGGGAAGAAAGCGCGGGACAAACGGCGTAAAGGGGGCGGGAAGCGCGGGAAGCGCTAAAGCGCCGGGCGCGAGGCGTATCGAGGGCCTTCGGGGCGCTCGAGGCGCGAGGGAAGGGGTTGCGGGGAGGGGTGGAGAGGGCGCTCGAGGAGGCGTCGGGGGGCGAGGTGCGCGCACGAGGGTGGGATCGATGAAGGGAGAGGGAAGGAGATTAGGATTAGGATTAGGATTAGGATTAGGATTAGGATTAGGATTAGGATTAGGATTAGGATTAGGATTAGGATTAGGATTAGGATTAGGATTAGGATTAGGATTAGGATTAGGATTAGGATTAGGATTAGGATTAGGATTAGGATTAGGATTAGGATTAGGATTAGGATTAGGATTAGGATTAGGATTCCTAGCGCACGCGGACCTGGAAGCTGACCATGCCCTGCTCGCCGGGGCCGAGGTCGCCCTGGATTTGCCAGTTGAGGATAAGGGAGCCGGCTTCATTGACTTGCGTGGTGAAGGTGGAGGCGCGGTCGGTCTTGGCGCTGCCGGGGACGTATTCGTAGCGGGTGTGCAGGCTGTCGGCGATGACGATGCCGCTCATGGGCAGGCCGCCGGTGTTGGTGTAGCGGACGAAGAAGGTGACGATGTCGCCGACGTTGACGCCGCACTTGTCGGGCCACTTGATGACTTGCAGGGGCCCGTCCTTCTCGCTTTCGACGGCCTTGGGACAGATGGCGTCGACGCCGGCGGGGGCCTGGGTGACGACGGTGACCTTCACGCCTTTCACCTCGCCGCTGATCGCGAGGCCGATCTCGGTCTGAGCGGCGCTGGCGCGGATCCTGCTGTTCATGGCCTCGGGGTTGCTCGCCAGGCGGCGGCTGTCGGTGGCGTAACGGCCGGCGACGCTGGCTTCGCCGAGGGCGGCCCGGGTGTCGCCGAGGGCGAGGGTGGTGGAATGGCCGGCGGGGGCCGTCTCGACGCGGGCCACGAGGAAGCGCGGCACGCACAGGACGACGCGGTTGGAGACGGCGATGCGTTTGCGGCCGGCGCTTGTCGGTGTAGCCGGCGACGGTGTCGGTCGATGCCGAGGAAGAGCTTGCCCTTGCCCTTGGGGTGATGCCGGCGCGGAGGCCGACGTCGCCGCCGTCGGGCAGGCCGAACATGTCGCTGGAAGTCATGGGGCCGGACCGGATCGAAGGTGGGCAAGCAGCCCCAGGGGAGGCACGGCGGAGAGAGCGGGGGCGAGCGTTTTGTCGCCGGGTAGAGGAGCGTGCCGGGGACGCTGACCATCTCCTCGGGTGAGCTTGCGGTCTCCCATGTGCAGAGGAGGAGCGGAGCACAGGTGGCGTGTCTCGCGGAGGAGATCACGATTGGGGGACGTGATTTCGAGCGGCGCGTCCTTGGAGGAAGCGACGGGCAGGGCATTGTCGGCCCGCTCGAGCAGGATCGCCTTCTTGATGGAGACGCCCGCCTCGGTCTTGCGGAAGTCCCCGTCGGCGAAGAGAAGGGTGGCCGGGAAATCGGCGTTGCGGAGCGTGGTATCGAGGATGAGGCTGGCGTGCGCTTCGATGGTGGCGGCGAACTTCTTGTTGGGGAAGCCGGTGACGTCGGAGATGACAAAGCGATAGCAGTAACCTGGACGCAGGCCGACGAGGGCGGGCGTTTCGAGGGTGCGTTCCTTGAGCGAGCCGGGATAAAAGGCGACGCGCATGCCCTTGGGGCCGTCGATGCGGAGGTAAAGAAGCGGCGGCAGGACGGGGCGCGGCGCCGGCCCCAGCGACGGTTGGGCGCTGGCGTCGAGAACGACAGAGGAGGCCGAGGCGAGCAGGAGGCCGAAGAGCAGCGTGCGGCGGATGGACATGCGAACCTCGCGATCGCTAGGCGAGCCGGGCGGCGTGAGCCCCCGGATGTCTTGGAGACGAGACGAGGGACGAGGAGACTGGCGCTCCCCGTCCCTCGCGTTTCTTACCTTCGCTCAGGGCCGGCGCAGCGGGTCCGGCGTCGTCGGCAGGCGCGGGCCGGTGGCCGGGAGCGGCGGTCCGGGCAGGGCCGGGTCGCCCCCCAGGCTCGGCGGCCCAGCGGGCAGCGGGGCGGGGGGCAGGCTCGGCGCCGTCTCGCGGACGGGCGGCGGCAGCGTCGGGATGATCGGGGCCGCGTCGAGCTTGGTCGGAGGCGACGTGGCTTCGCCTGCTGTCGTCGCCGCGGGCGGCACGCTCGACTTCGTGGTCGGCGGCGGGGCGATGGCGGGCGGCGGCGCGACGGCGGGGGCGGTCGGGATCGTCGGGATCACCGGCTTGGTGGTGTCCGTCGTCTTCGTCTTGTCGTCCTTGCCCGGGGTGAGCGGGAAAGTGGTCGGCGGCGGGGCGACCAGACCCGGAGGCAGGCTGCCGGGAACCGGCGCCGTCGGGATGTCGCGAGCGCCCAGGCCCGGAGGCAACGGCGTCACGCCCGGCAGCGGAGCGCCGGAGAGACCCGGCGGGACCGGCGGCGTCGGCCCGCCGTACATCGGGAACTGGAAGAGCGGCATCATGCGCGGATCGGGCAGCATCCCCGGCGGTACGCCGCCCATGCCGGGAGCGAACGGCGGGCTCATGCCCATGCCGGGCAGGCCAGGCGCCATGCCCGGAGCGCCGCCCGGCGGAAGGCCCATACCCGGCGGAACGCCCGCGCCCGGGGCCGTCAGCGGCGGGGTGCCCGGCGCGTCCTGGTCGACGTTGCCCATGCGGATGATCAAGAGGATGCTGCCGCGGCGGAGGGCTTCCTGGATGGGATCCATGCCCGGCTCGAGCGGATTGTTCACGATCTCGTCGGTGCCGGTTCCGGCGACATCCTGGAACTGCGGATCGGGCAGGTAGATCACCTTCACCAGGTAGTTGCCTTCGGTGACCTGCTTGATGTCGTAGTCGCTGAAGTTGAGCGGTACCGAGTTGTGGGCCAGGAACGCCTCGGTCTTGGCGTTGGCCGGGACCACTTCGAGGGTCGGGTAGAGGTCGACGAGCGGGCGGCCCGGCAGGTTCGAGAGCTTCAAGCGGTAGACGCCGGGGGCGAAGTTGTAGCGTCCGGGGGTCTCGATCGGCGTGGCGGAGAAGGCTTCCTTGCCGTCCGGCCCGCGGGTGTACCAGGCGATGCGCATGCCGGGGCGCGTGAAGCGGACCTGGGAGCGCGAGGTCGGGAAGCGCATGGCGGTCATGAGGTCGCTGCCCGGCGGACAGTACTGCGCGGGCACGACGCCGCCCGGAGGCATCTCGCCTGGAGCGATGTGGGCGTTGATGACGCCGCCGCCCGCAGCGCCGGGGAAACTGGCCGGATTCAGGCCCGGCGGAGGCGAACCTGGCGCGCCGGGCGCCGCAGGCAGGCCCGGAGGCGAGAGCAGTCCGCCCGGCGGCATCATCGGATTCATCATCCCGGAGAGTCCGCCCGGTCCCGGCATGCCGCCCGGATTCATCTGCACCATGCCGAGCGGCAGATTGTTGGCCATCATCATCCGCGCCGCCCATTCATTGGCGGGAGGCGAATAAGCGTAGGGAGCGGCCATCGCGACCTTCTCCCCGTAGGGCCCCTTGACGCCCGGAACCGACGGCGGCGGCGGGACCTTGCCGTAGTGCATCATCGGGCCGCCGCCCGTCTCGGGGCCCGGAGACATGCAGCCCCCGAGCAAACTCACCACCATGACGGTCCAGGCGCTTCGCCTCATGGACGTTCTCCCTTTCGGCTTTCTCTGGTCCTCGCCTGACGCTATAGTCGGCGGCGCTCCAGGCCGGACTTTCGTCAAAACCGGAAAAACTTGCCCATGTCCAAGAGACGGAAATCCCTGCTCCCCTTCCTCGCCTTGCTTGTCGTCTTCGTGACCGGCGCCCTCAATCGCCAGGTTCTCTTCTCCACTGGTCCTGCTGCGCCTGCCGCCTTGCCCCAGTCTCCCCTAACTTCCCTCGCCTGGCGCCCGGCCAAGGGAGATCCGCAAGCGCTCCTCGATAGCTTCCTCGGGCGGCTTCGCCCCAGCGAGCTTGGATGGCTGCGCGTCCAGGTGCGCCAGGGTATGGCCCAGGAGGAA
>JAXMAR010000075.1:0-17616 GCA_046350295.1 Gemmataceae bacterium | reverse complement strand
CGACGCGGCATCGGTTCATCGCGCGGCACGAGGCCGTCAGGTAATGTTGCGAGGCGTTGCGACATGACGGTGATGTATGGCGCGGCCTGGGTGGCACTCACGGCCTGGGCGGCGGCGAATGTTCTGCGTGCGTGCCGGCATTTGCCCGCCGCGCGTCTCGCGTGGACGTGCGGCGCTCTGGCGCTCGCAGGTCATGTCTTGCTCGCCTTTCACGTGGTCCACGGCTGGGACCACGACGCGGCCTTTCGCGCGGTCGCTCTCCAGACCTATGCGAAAACCGGTCTCGACTGGGGTGGCGGCCTCTACGTCAACTATGCCTTCCTGGCCCTGTGGCTCGTAGACGCGGCCTGGTGGTGGCTGGCGCGACGCGCCTACGAGTCGCGGCCGCTCTGGCTGGATGCGTGCGTGCACTTCGTGTTTCTCTTCGTGTTCGTCAACGCGACGATCGTCTTCGGGACGGCGCGGGCGGGGCTGATGGGGGCGCCCATTTGCGCGGTCGGGACGGTCGCCTGGCTGCTCAGAACTCGACCAGGCGGTCGGGCGGTGCAAACTACGGAACCAAACAGCGGAGAAGGGAAAGGCCCGGCCTGATTTTCCGCTTGAGCTATCCGCCGCCCCGGTCTATAGTCGATAAATCCAATAAACGTTCGCCGGTTTCCAAGGGGGGAAATCATGCTGAACTTCATCTCGCGCGATCCGGTTCGCCCGAAGTGCGACGGGTCCACACGCCGCGAATTCTTGCAGGTCGGCACGCTCGCTCTGGGCGGCTTGACGCTGACCGATCTCTTTCGCGCCCGCGCCGAGGCGACCGAGGCGGGACGAGAAACGAACCGCAAGTCGGTCATCCTCCTTTTTCTCGATGGCGGGGCCCCGCAGCACGAGACGTTTGACGGCAAGGCGGATGCGCCGGTGGAGTATCGCAGCGTCTTCGGCGTGACGCGGACGCGGCTGCCAGGTGTCCTGTTCGGCAGCCAGTTTCCCAAGCTGGCGGAGCGGGCCAACAAGATGTCAGTGCTGCGCACGCTGACCCACCGCGACGGCGATCACGGCGGCGCCACCCACTGGATGAAGACGAGCCACCCCTGGCCGCCCGAGGCGTTCGGCAAGGCGGCGATCATCCCGCAGCAGAGCCCGTCCGTCGGCTCGACGGTCGCCCGCACCCGCGGCGCCGTCAACGCCGAGACCGGCGTCCCCACCTATTGCCGCATCCTCTCCAACCACGGCGGCTACCCGGGCGACGACGCCGTCTGGCTCGGCCAGGCCTATTCGCCGTTCCGCGTCGGCCTCAACCGCGGCAACACGATGCTCGAGAACATGGCGCTGCGCATGGACCGCGGCCGCCTCGACGAGCGGCGCACCCTCCTGCGCGCCTTGGACACGTTCAACCGCGACATCGATACCAGCGGCATGTCGGCCGCGCTCGACGGCTTCCAGCGGCAGGCCGTCGACGTCGTCCTCGGCCGGGCCCGCGAGGCGTTCGATCTGGCGCGCGAGCCGGAATCGGTGCGGCAGCGCTATGGGCCGGGCCTGGGACAGGAACTGCTGCTCGCGCGGCGTCTTTGCGAGGCGGGCGCCGGCTTCGTCACGCTCAACAACGGCTACTGGGACTTCCATAGCGGCTTGATTCCCGGCTGCAACAGTCTGTGCCCGCCGCTGGATCACGCGGTCGCGGCGTTCATGGACGACGTCGAGGCCCGCGGCCTTTCGGATGATATCCTCCTCGTCGTCACCGGCGAGTTCGGCCGCTCGCCGCGGGTCGGCAGCGACGCCAACGCCGGCCGTGACCACTGGGCGCCCCTCAACGACGCGCTCCTGATCGGCGGCGGACTGCGCATGGGGCAAGCGATTGGCGATAGCGACGCCCGTGGCGGCCAGCCGCGGACGCGGCCGATCACGCCGGGCGATTTCTTCTCGACGGTCCTGCACGTCCTGGGCATCGACCCGCGTATCCAGTACACCCACCCCTCGGGCCGGCCGATGTACATGGTCGAGGACGGGCGGGTGATGAGCGAGTTGGTGTAACGGCCTCTTCGTTTAGCCCCGGTTCGCAGAACCGGGGCGGGCGGCGTCCCCGAGCAGAGCGGCCCTGCCGCCCGCTTACTCCCACTCGTCCCCCGGCATCGCCTCCGGCAACAACAACCCGAGCGCCACGCCGAGCCCCGCGATCGCGAGCACCACGCCGCCTGCGCCCGAGCCGGCGCGCCCATGGCGGCAAGCGCCGTATCCCAGGCGCCTCGAAGAGCCAGGCGGAGAGGGGCGCCCCCAGCACAAGCAGGAAGCAGACGAGCGGCACATCGTGCGGGCTCGGCGCCTCGTTCCAGTCCGTTCGGCTGTGGATGTAGCTTTGAAGCGCCAGGCCGCCCAGCATCGCCAGCGCCGCCGGAGCGAGGTGAAGGTACGGGACTCGCCGCCACAACAGCGCCACGACGCCTGCCCCACCCACCGTCGCGGTGATGACGCCCGCTTCCTGGCCGAAGCGGGCGTTGCTCGCGACGACGCACAGCGCCGCCACGGCTCCACCCCAGGCCGCCAACGTCAACGCCGCGCCGGCGCCCAATGCGCCGCCGCTCTTGAAGACCAGCATCATCGACATCCAGAGCGCGAAGATGAGAGGCGGTACGAGAAGCAGCCAGAACGGCCGCTCGCGCAGCCACTGCGCCCATGAAAAGTCCGGCAACAAGAACCACGCCGCCGCGACGCCGACCGCCAGCGCGATCGAACAGCGAAAGAAGGCGGCGATGCGCGGACCGGCGCCCCCTTCCACGTCGTCCAACGGCGATGCCAGCCACTCTGCCACGCCGGCGGCAAGGCCGAGCCAGACGATCCAATCCTGCGTCGCCTTGGGTGGATACTCGAGCCAGCCGAACAGCGTCATGCTGAGGAGGAAGGCGCCGGCTGGAGCGAGTGCGAGAAACGCGGCGCTGACAAAGCCGAAACGACAGCGAGACAGGAGCCCGGCCACAACCGCAGCGCCCATTCCGACGCCCGCGGGGAGCGCCAACCCGAAAATCAGGGCGTCCGTGGTGAAGCGGTCCATGCGAAAGGTCTCAGGCGCCGCGCCATTGCCGGATGAATGCGTTCCGGAGTTGGTTTAGCTTTCCTTCCAAGGCGCGGAGAGCGGCGGCATCTTCCCAGCGCAGGGCCGCGACGGCGTCGGCCTTGCGCTCGCGCGCGGCGCCGATTTGTCGCTGAATCTCCAGGAGAATGGCCCGCGCCGGTTCAGGCAAATCAGCGTCGCCGTCGTCCGGCGTGACGCCAACACTGCCCGAGCCGGAGAAGGGGGCCGGGGTAACACCAAGAAGATTCAGAATCTCGTCTCGCACCGAGTGAAGGGTCAGACCTTGCCCTATCAAGATCTGTGCCGCCGGCGTGTCCTCTTCCTTGAGAAGGCCCAGAAGCAGATGCTCCGTGCCAACGTAATCGTGCCCCAACCGTTTCGCTTCCTTCCTGGCCCGCGCGATCGCGCGGCCGGCCGCGAAGGACACGCGTCGTCGATCGGGGTCCAGCGGAAGATCGGAGGGGGAGTGAAGGCGTTCCACTTCGCGCCGAAGGCGTCGCAGGTCAATGTCAAGATTCTTGAGAACGTTCGCAGCGACGCCCGTTCCTTCAGCGACCAAGGCGAGCAGCAAATGCTCCGGGCCGACCGATTCATCCGAAAAACGGCAGGCTTCCGCATTGGCCAACTCCAGGACTTTGCGAGCACGATCGGTGAGGTTCTCGTTCGACATGACTCGCCTCAACGCGCCAAAGGCAGAACACGTCTCAGACGTTCGGCGATTTCTCAGGCTTCGCGCTTCTTGCTGGGGCAGGGCAGATGGCGAAATGGTGATCGTCCGGCGTGTTCATGAAGATCACTTTCCACTCATTGCTGCGTTGAGAAAACGCCGTGCCGTTTGTGCCGGCCCTCTTCACGATGCCCTGGCCCCCGTAGGGAGAAACAGAGGAGCCAGACTCATTGCACAGCGCCGCCATGCGAGCACAGAGCATCCGGAGTTTCCCACGGCACGCGTCGAGCGGCACCTCGCAAGAGGCGCCGTTCGGCAAATCAAACCGCAGGAAGTCGCTTCCGGCCACGGAGCAGCGCACCTCGCCCAGGTCAGCGACGAGATCAAGCAGTTCGTCCACGAAGCCGGCCACATCGATCTTTCGGCCGCTGAGTTTCGCCAGAGCGAGTTCTTCCACTTTCGGCGTCGATGTCTTCATAGGATCCTCTTCGATAGCTGCGGCCAGGCTTCCAAGAGCTCCTCTAAACCGTAACCCGCCTCGAAGCGGATTTCGCCACCCGCGTCGATGGCAAGGTCGGCGATCGGCAAAGGAACTTCGACCTCGATGACGGCGACGCCGCCCTCCGAGGGAAAGTTCTTCGCCTTCCCGACCGCGTATTGCTCCGCCGTGCCTACCGATGCGGGCGCTCCGACGGGATAGGTAGAAAAGCCCTCTGCGGTCCCAACGCCTCCAGGTTCTACAAAGTGAGGGTTCGGTCCTTCCCGCAGGATTGCCTCCGCGCGCTGGCGCGTCGTCCCATGGCGCAAAGTCCGGGCCACAATGCTCGACGCCATAACTCACCAAGACAACCGTAACAGAAAAACGCCGAGTTGGGAAGGCGACGCAGCGTTGACTGGATTGCTCGCCTTGGAGAACGCGCTGTCAAAAAAGGCGACTCGCGCGAGCGAGTCGCCTTGAATACTGGGCCTCACGAGACCTTTCGCGTCACTTCGCCTTCACGCTGACCTTGATGGTCACCGCATCGTCGATCTTGCCTTCGCCGTAGGTCATGCCGAAGTCCTTCTTGCTGATCGTGAAGGAACTGCTCAGCGTCAGCCCGTCCTTGGCGCTGACGGTGGCCGGGATCACGATCGACTTCGTCTTGCCGCGGATGGTCAGGTCGCCGGTGATCGTGTGGGTCGCCTTGGCCACGTCCGAGCCGGCTTCGATCTTGGTCGTCACGAAGGTCGCCTTCGGGTGGTTCACGACTTCGAAGAAATCGGCCGACTTGAGGTGCTTGGTGAGCTTCGGCGTATCGGAAGTCAGGGAGTTGCAGTCGATGTCGAGAGCGATCTTGCTGACGGCGCCGGCCGCGACTTCGGCGCTGCCGCTGACCTTCGTGAAGCCGCCGACGTGCTTGCCGCCCGGCTTTGTCCCCGTCCATTCGATCTTCGTGTTGTCCGGCGTCAACTCGATCTTCTTCGCCTCGCCCGCCCAGCCCGCCTGCCACAGAGCCGTGCAGCCGAGGATTGCCAACGCCCAACCGATCGCCTTGCGCATTGAACAACTCCCAGAGAAAGTCCTGGATTTTCGCCCCGGCCACGCCGGGCCTGACATGAGTCACGTCATGTTAGACGCGGACCCCGCCCTTCGCCATTCAATCTTTGTGACCTTTTTGCCATAGTCTACTTTGGAGTGCGGTAACTCGTTACCGCTTTCGAGCGACCGGGCGACGCCGGATGAGTCTTGTTGCCGGCGGACATGGCGATTCGAAAGCGGCGATCAATCGCCGCACTCCAAAGCGCCTCCGCGACATTTGCGAAAACACATGGCGACAGCATCCACCACGCGCGGCCCCATCGCCGGCCTCGGCGACCTGACCATCCATGCCGTCGCCGTGCTCGGCGACTTCACTCTCTTCTCGCTCCGCGCCTTCGGCTGGCTCTTCCGCCGCCGCCCGGCCCGCGGCACGCTGTTGCCCGCCTTCTACCTTGTCGGCGTCCGCAGCGTCCCCGTCGTCGCCATCACCGGCATGTTCATCGGCATGGTGATGGCCGTGCAGACCTTCTACCAGTTCGACCGCATGGGACTCGCCACGCGCCTCGGCTCCCTCATCAACATCACCCTCGTCCGCGAGCTTGGCCCCGTCCTCGCCGCTACCATGCTCGCCGGTCGCATCGGCACCGCCATGGCCGCCGAGATCGCGACGATGAAGGTGACCGAGCAGGTCGACGCCCTCTCGTGCCTCGGCGCCAATCCGATCCACTACCTCGTCGTGCCGCGCCTGCTGGCGTGCAGCATCCTGGTGCCGCTGCTCACCATCTTCGCCGACTTCATGGGCATCATGGGAGGCGCCCTCATCTGCACCCGCTTCTACGGCGTCGAGGCCCACTTCTACTGGCAGCACAGCCAGGGCTACGTGCAGCTCTACGACATCTTCTCCGGCCTGATCAAAGCCTGGTTCTTCGGCACGTTCATCGGCCTCATCAGCTGCCACCGCGGCCTCAACAGCCAGCCGGGGGCCGAAGGCGTCGGCCGGGCCTCGACGGAAACGTTCGTCGCCTCGTTCATCATCATCCTGGTGATCGACTTCTTCCTGGGCATGTTCCTCGTTAACCTGTACCAGTATTTCTGGGGGGAGGGTGGTGGGCCGTCGCTGCTGGGGTGAGACAAGCGGGGTGCAAAACTTCGTAAGCGCAATGCAATCCAATATTTGTTCTGGAGATTCCAATGACTCGCTGCCTGTCCATGAGCGTCCTCGCATCCCTCCTCTTGGTCCAATCCCTGGCCGCCGGGGGCAAGAAAGCGGAGGCGGACTGGGTCAGCATCTTCAATGGCAAGGACCTCGACGGCTGGACGCCGAAGTTCACCGGCCATGCGCCGGGCGTCAACTATCTCGACACTTTCCGCGTCGAGGATGGCGTCATCAAGGTCGCCTACGACAAGTACAAGGAGTTCGGCGGCAAGTTCGGCCACCTCTTCTACAAGGACAAGTTCTCCCACTACGATGTCCGCCTCGAGTACCGCTTCCTCGGCGAGCAGGCCAAGGGCGCCCCGGGTTGGGCCCTGCGCAACAGCGGCCTGATGTTCCACTGTCAGGAACCCAAGACCATGCGCAAGGAGCAGGATTTTCCCGTCTCCATCGAGTTCCAGTTCCTCGGCGGGGCGGAGAAGGGGGAACGTCCCACCGGCAGCATGTGCTCGCCGGGTACCAACGTCGTCATCGGCGGCAAGCTCATCACGCAGCACTGCGTCAACTCCAAGTCCAAAACCTTCCGCGGCGACCAGTGGGTGAAGGCCGAGCTCCAGGTGCGCGGCTCCGGCAAGGTCAAGCACATCATCAACGGCGAGGTCGTCATGGAATTCGAGCAGCCGCAGCTCGATCCCAAGGACGCGGACGGCGCGGCCCTTATCAAGGCCGCGAAGGGGAAGCTGCTGCTGGAGGAGGGCTACATCGCCCTTCAGGCCGAGAGCCACCCATGCGAGTTTCGTAAGATTGAGGTGCGCGTGCTGAAGAGATAAGGCAGAATCTGCTACCAAGAGAGCGCTCGTCGAGCCAGGAAGGCTCAGAGGGGTGATTCATGGAAGAGGGGTTTACCAGGCAGGGACACCAGCGCCAACGGAGATGACGATTCTCTGCTACGTCGCTCATTCTTTGGCTGGCGGGAGGCTTCCTCGCTGGTTTTACCGGATGGAAGATCGTGCGGGCCTGGGAGTTTCGAGAGGATGCGTCGCCCTTGAGCCTCTTGACTGGGTTCGCAGCTTTGATGGCTGGCTGCCTCGCCTGCATGATCGGGCTACAGACGTGGAAGCAGAGGGCTCTCGCCTGCTTTGTCACGGCAGTGGTTTATTCTGCGTTTTTCTCTTGGTTCCTTCTGGCGTGGTTCCTTCTCGCGTGGCCGATGGGTCCTTGAGATCGAAGTGTAACCCGGTCAATCGGCGACAGGTTTCATCCGTCGGGGATCTGCGTTCTTACGGTGTCAAGGCTGCGAAAGGTGTCGCGCGGTTGCCATGTCTCTCATTCAGTTCGACAACGTCTCCCTGACTTTCGGCGCCCACGCCGTTCTGCGCGGCGTCAATTTCGACGTGCCCAAGGGGCAGACCCTTGCCGTCATCGGCGAGAGCGGCTGCGGCAAGACCGTGCTCCTCAAGCTCATCGTCGCCCTCCTCACCCCGACAACCGGCAAAGTCACCTTCGACGGCAAGGTCCTCGCCCAGCTCGACGATCGCGCCCTGACGCGCGAGCGGGTGCGTTTCGGCTTCCTGTTCCAGAGCGCCGCCCTCTTTGATAGCCTGACGGTGTACGACAACGTCGCCTTCGGCCTGCGCCAGCGCGGCGCGGGCAGCGAGGAGGAGATCCGCACGCAGGTGCGGCAGAAGCTCGAGGAGGTCGGCCTTTCCGCAAGTATCGAAGATAAGAAACCGGTCGAGATTTCGGGTGGTATGAAGAAGCGGGTTGGGCTGGCCCGCGCCCTGGTGATGAGCCCGGAAGTGATGCTTTATGACGAACCGACCACCGGCCTCGATCCGATCATGAGCGATGTGATAGCGGAGCTGATCGTGCAGACGCGCCGCGCGCATCCGCTCACCAGCATCGTCGTCACCCACGATATGAAAACGGCTCTCAAGGTCGCGGACCGCGTCGTCATGCTCTTCCCCCTGGCCCGCGTCCCGGATGGGGAGAACCAGCTGATCTTCGACGGCTCGCCCGAAGAGCTGCAAAAGAGCGCGGATAGCCGCGTCCGCCAGTTCATCGAAGGGCAAGCGGGCGACCGATTGCGCGAGGGGGCCATAGAAATGCAGAATGCAAAATGACGAATGCGGAATGAATGCACGACGCGCCGTGGAGCCGCCACTCATTCTCCATTCTGAAATCTCCCTTCTGCATTTCTCGGCGCCTCTGTGTCTCTGTGGTTAGAACTCGTGAAACCATGAACGATCAAGCCATCCGCTTTCGCCTGGGAATCTTCGTCCTGGCGGTCTTGATCGTCCTGGCCGTCCTCATCACGCTTTTCGGCGGCTTTCCCAACTACTTCAAGCAGGTCGATCACTACACCATCGTCTTCGATAACGCCGAAGGTCTCAGCGTCGGCGCCCCCGTCCGCAAGAGCGGCGTCAAGGTCGGCTCCGTCGAGTCCATCAAGCTCGACCCGACCACGGGCAAGGTCCAGGTCGTCATCCAGGTCGAGAAGGACTTCGTCCTGCGCAAGTCCGACCGCCCCACCCTCAGCTCCGGCCTCCTTTCCGGCGATACCGCCATCTCCATCCTCGGCGCCGAAGAGGAAGCCGAGGAGCCGCCGGCGCCGAAGGGGAAAGACGACCCCGCGAAAGGGAAGGAGGACCCGGGCAAGGTCAAGGAGGAGCCCGGCAAGAAGGACCCGCCGCCGGTGAAGAAGGCGGAGGCGGAGCGCGTCGAGCCGGGCGCCGTCATCCGCGGCTTCTCCGCCAGCGACACTTCCGCCCTGCTGAAGAAGACGGCGGACCTTATCGGTCCAGCCAAGGAAGCGATGACCGAAATCCGCAACACGTTCAAGAAGCTCGACAAGTTGACGCCGCTCATGGAGGAAACGCTCAAGGAATACCGTGACGTGGCCAGGGCGACGCGCGAGCTGATCCCGGAGCTGCGCAGGACGACGGCCGATCTCGGCGACCTGGCGCGCGCGACGCGCGACGCCGTGCCCGACCTGCGCAAGACGAATGACGAGATTCGCGAGCTGGTCAAGTCGGTGCGGACGAGCGTGCCCGACCTCAAGCGCACCAACGAGGAGTTCCAGCTTTTCGCCCGCACGTGGACCAAGCTCGGCGAGCGCATGGACCTTTTCGTGCAGACCAACGAGGAGAAGCTGAGCAAGTCGTTGACGCGTTTCGAGGAGACGCTGCGCCGCTTCAACGACGTCCTGAGCGACGAGAACCAGCGCGCCCTTCGCGACATCCTCCGCAACGCCAAGGTCGGCAGCGACAAGCTCGAATCGATCGCCAAGGGGACCGAGGACCTGATCCGCGACAGCCAACTCGCGATCAAACGTCTCAACGAGTCGCTGCTCAAGGCGGACAAGGTGCTGGACAACGTCGACAAGGCGAGCCGGCCGTTCGCCGAGCACAGCGAGCCGATCCTCCGGAACGTGGAGGAGACGACCGACAAGCTCAACCGCATGCTCGGCGAGGTGCGCGAGACGTTCCGGGTGCTCGCCCGCAGCGACGGCACCCTGCAGAAACTTCTCTCCGACCCGGCCCTCTACCAGAACCTCAACGACACGACGATCATGGTGCAGAAGCTCCTGCCGCGCGTCGACCGCATCCTGCGCGACGTCGAGATCTTCTCCGACAAGATCGCCCGCCACCCGGAGTCGCTCGGCATCGGCGGCGTCATCCGGCCGAGCACGGGGCTGAAGGAGCCGGCGACGGTGTTTCCGTGGCGGCATCCGTGAGACGCGGTAGAATAGCGGTGGCCCGAGGTCTTCATCATGAACGAAAGCAGCATTGCGAACGACCTATTTGAACGCGCGGCGCAAGCCGGCCGCGTCTTGGCGGATGGCTCGCGGCTATTCACCGCCGTGAAGGACCCGGCGGCCCAGAATGCAAGCGCGTTCAGGAAGCTGATGAACGACATGGTCGAGCTTGCGAAGGCGCCGGAGCGATTCTATCGCGACACCTGGGCCGGTATCGAAGACGGCTCCGTGCAGGACCTGCAAGCCGCGGGCGAGACGGTTTTCCATTTCTGGGACCTGGTGCTTCACGAGATCGCTTACTTCCGCGAATGGGCGGTGATCCTCGAGAAGTGCGGGATCGCGGTTCCGGCGGCGCTAGGTGAGTTCGAAGCCGCCGCCGTCCTCGCCAAAGCACGGGCAGGACGAGGGTGTTTCGCTTCGGCCCTGGGCAAGCGCTGACGACGAAAAGAGTGTCGCTACGGACCCGGGCCGCTCGATGCCCATTGAGGAGATCCTCCGTGAGCTTCAAAGTTCGCGTCAGTGACTCTCTTCGCCGCCGCATGATCGCCTGGTCGCTTCCCGATCCCATCCTGGTCGATGTCTATCTTCGCCTTCAAGAGTTGCGGGACGAACCGGCGCAGAAGCTCATGCGCCTGCGTGAGCCGTTCGACGGCATGCACTACATCTTCTCCATGATCGATCCACAGGACCGGCTGACGGAGTACCGCTTTCTGTTCCTTGTCCGATACGGGCAAGACGAGGAGAGCCTGATTGTTGTCCGTGGTGGCCTGCGGAAAGCGACGGGGTATTAGCGTGTCGACCTTCAGGACCTGCCTCACCGCGCCGTCACAGAATCGTTGTGGTTCAACAGCGCGTGCACCAGCAGCATCCGTGCCCGTGACCGCATCTCGCATAGAATGAACGGCGTTGCCAAGGCGCGGAGAAGGAACAATGCAGACGGTCAAGTATGTGTACTGGCAGGACGACGACGCCTGGTTGGGCTACCTTCAGGACTACGCCGATTATTGGACGCAAGGCGAAACGCTGGGCGATCTGAAAGAACATCTGCGCGACCTTTATGCCGATTTGACCAGCGGAGTCATACCGCGAATTCGCAAGATCGATGATCTGGTCGTCTCACAAAGCTTACTTGGCGACATCATCGCTCACCGCGCGGTCACAAAGTCGTTGTGATTGAGCAGCGCGTGCACGAGCAACATCCGTGCCCGCCGCCCCCCATCCTCCGCATGTATCGCCCGCCACCGCCCCAGCGCCTTCGCGCACGCCGCCAACTCTTCCTCGTTCGGCGTCTGCGCCAGCACCAAGAAGAACGCGTCCCTCGCAAACTCGCGATCCGTCGCCTTCGGCGCCTTCTTCGCCAGGTTGGCCGCGATCTTCTCCGCCGCCGTCAGCGCCAGCTTGCTGTTGGAGAGCGCCAGCGCCTGCTGCGGCACGATGCTCTCGCGGCGGCGATAGCAGTCGAGCGGATCGGCCTCGTCGAACGTCGTCAGGAAGCGATTGCGATCAATGGCCGAATGGAAGAAGTAAAGGCTGCGCCGCTTCGACGTCTCCTGCTGCGGAATCTCCACCGACGGCCCACCGAGTGTCAGATCCAGGTCGCCGGCCAGGTAGAGCAGGCTGTCGCGCACCACCTGCGACTCCACCCGTATCGGGTTCATCCGCCACAGATAGCGGTTGTCCGGGTCCTTCTCCTTGTTGACGGCGGCAACGTCCGCGACAGACGAACTCATCCGGTACGCGTTCGAAGTCACGATTAGGCGATGCACATGCCTCATGGACCAGGGTTCAGCCCCATTCTTCGAATCGGGGCTAAACGTGGGCTGCATCAGCTCGGTCGCCAGCCAGTCAAGAAGCGCTGGATGACTCGGCGCCGCTCCCTTGCGGCCGAAGTCGAACACGGTCGCAACCAGCGGTTGCCCGAAATGCCGCGCCCAGATGTGATTGACGACGACCCGCGCCGTCAGCGGATTGTCCGGCGAGGCGATCCACTTCGCCAGCGCCGAGCGGCGTCCCGTGCTGGTCTTCGGAAACGGCTTTCGCCGGCTCGCCTCGGTCTCCAGGTTGGATTCCAGTGTCTTCAGCGAGCCGACGAGCGGCGTGTAGCTTTCGCCCGGCGTCTCCAGCGCCTTGCGCGCCGCCGTTAGCGCCGCCTCCGCTTTCTTTGATAGCGCCGAGTCCCCCTTCGCCTTTGCCAACTCCACTTCGGCCGCCGTCACCGCCTGCGCCTTTTCGGCTCGAGCGGCCGCCCGCTTGGCCTCCTTCGCGTCGCCATCGGACGCGATCACCCGATCCGCCGCGCCCCGCGCCTCAAGCGCGGCAATCGTCGCGTCGGCCAGCGCGATCTGTTTCTCGGCGACCAGCGCCGCCGCCTTCGCCTCCGCGACCGACAACGGTCCCGCGGTCTTGCCTCCGGCCGCGACCAGCGCCGCGCCTGCCGGCAATTCCGAGAGCGTGAACGACTCGAATCGCGCAACCGCGTCGAACGCGACCAGAGCTACGCTCCCCGCCCGGCGTCCGTGCGGCAAAGCATAGGCGACGGCATGCGTGCCGTTCAAGGAAACATTGAGCAGCGACCCGCGCACCCGCACGGTCATCTCATGCGTCGCATCGAGCGGAACCTTCCGCGCCTGGCTCGCCTCCGGTGGATAGACGTGTCCGCCGCCCTTGTTGAACGCGACCTGTACACGCTGCGCCGGAGCGTGCGCCGTCAGATAGACCATCGTCTCCATCGCCCCATCGACGTCAAACGCGATCCCCACGGACTTGTATTCCTTGCCGCCGAGAATCGAGAAGCGGAAGCTCGCCTCGAAATCGGCGGGCGCCGCGCCCTTCAGCGTGAGCGCCGCTCGCATCGGCCCGTCCTGCCGCTGTGTCACGCCGGCCTTGTCCACTTCCCATTTTCCGGGCCCGATGTCCCACACGTCCTTGTCCAGCCCGCGAAAACCGTCGCGGATCAGCGGCTTGCTCACGCCGACACCCGGGCTCTTCAGCCCATCTTTCTCCTTCTTCACCGCCGGCGCCAGCGCGGCGTTCGCTTTCGCCAACGCCTCCTTCCCCGCCATCCGCTGTTTCTCCGCCGCCGCGATCTGGTCCTTCAAGACGAAGCCGCGCAAGCCCGGATTGAACGCCTCCGCCGGCAACTTCACGTCATGAATCTCCAATCCCTCGGGCGCCAGTAGCGTGGGCAGCCCCGGCGTGATCTTCCGCCCCTTGTCCGGCTGCCCCTCGTTGCCGCGGATGTGCAGGAACGTCGGCTCCGCGAGGTTGCAATCGAAGACACGCGGCACGCCGTTTTTCTCGAAGTCCGTCTCGCCGGGAACCAGATCGGTGCGGATCTGATAAGGCTCGAAGAAGGCGCGAAAGCGATAGTAATCGACCTGCGTCACCGGGTCGTACTTGTGATCGTGGCACTTGCAGCAGTTCATCGTCAGCCCGAGAAACGCCTTGCTCGTGTGCTCGATCGTCTCATCGAGCCAGGTCGTGCGATTGAATTTAAAGTAATGCCGCGCCAGAAAGCCCGTGCCGCGCAGCGCGGCGTCGTCCGTCGGATAAAGCTCGTCGGCCGCGAGCATCTCCAGGATCATCCGGTCGTAGCCCTTGTCCCTGTTGAGCGACTCGACGATCCAGTCACGCCAGTGCCAGATATGTTTTTGGCTGTTGCGTAGTTCCGCCCCGAGCCCCCACCAATCGCTGTAGCGCCAGATATCCATCCAGTGGGCCCCAGCGCTCGCCATAGCGGGCTGGCCAGCAACTGATCGACCACCTTCTCGTACGCGTCCGGCGCCTCGTCCTTCAAGAAAGCGTCGAGCTGCTCCGCCGTCGGCGGCAACCCGATGAGATCGAGATAGACGCGCCGCAACAGCAGCGACTTCTCGGCAGCCCGCTGCGGCGTCAACCCAAGCCGCTCATGCTCCGCGGCAAGAAAAGCATCGATCGGGTTCTTGACCCAGGCGGTGTTCTTCACCTTCGGCGCCGCCGGCCGGACCGGCTTCTTGAATGCCCAGTGTTCGCGCGGATCGGTCTCCGGCCGCTCATCCTTCGGCGCCACCGCCCCCTGTTCGATCCAGCGCGTGATCAGGTCCACCTCGCGCGGCTTGAGCGCCTCCCCCTCCGACTCCGGCGGCATCCGCTTCAGACCGTCCTGCCCCAGCACGCGGCGGAGCAGCAGGCTCTCCTTCGCCTTCCCCGCAACGATCGCCGGCCCTTTGTCTCCTCCTTCGAGCAGAAACGCTCCCGTATCGACGCGCAGCCCCGCCTTCTGCTTGATCGCCCCATGGCAGGCGTAGCAGCGCGCGGCGAGGATCGGCTTGATGTCGCGAAGGTAGTCGACCTTGGCGTCGGCCGACGCGTCGGCGCCGAAAAGCGTGGCGAGAATCAGAACGGAGATCATGGCAATCCTGCGCGATCCGAAGGAAAACACTGCAATCCAAAGTAGCGGATCACAGCCGGGATCTCCACGCTTTTTCCGCCCGGCGGTTGCGTTACATCCACGCGTGCTTATACTCAGCAGCAGCCTTTCCGCCGCGTGCACTCACCGGCGTCGGCGCTCGGAGTCTCGCCATGGCCATCACCTGGACCAGGATCCTTGCCCTGCTCATCGCCCTCGGTTACGCCATCGCTGCGCTCCTTCTCGCGCCGAGCCCCGCCATGGCGCTCAGCGTCGTCGCCGGCGCCTTGGCCCCGCTTGCCCTGATCTTCCTCCCCGAAATCCTCGGCGGCAGCGGCATCGACCGCAAGAAAACCACGCTCGGAACCTACGACGAACCCGGCCAACGCCTCAATCACCCCATGCGCGATTCGCACCCTTCCATCGTCGCCTTCATGGGCTGGTTCTTCCTGATCGGACTGCCGCCGCTCGTCCTCTGGCTGGTGAACCGCTGAGCCCCGCCTCTTGCGCGGGTTCAACCATTTGGCCCCGGGCAAGCGAGCCGAAGCCGCCAGCGACCAGCTCTTCGGCCGTCTGGGCGCCGATTCCCCGCTTCGTTCGATTCGCTCAGGAAAAGCTAACTTCGTGAGTCACGGACACCGCTACGGCGGCTACGGGTTCCTGGGGGTGCGACGTCGGGCTTTTCGCTTGCCGGGCATGCGGATTTCGACTGGAATAGCCGTAGGCTTGTTCGCGGAGGGGGCGCAATGATCTGTTACGTGACGTGCCCGGCGTGTCAGTTCACCCTGACGATCGACGAAGGGCAGATGGGAAAGAAGCACGTCTGTCCGCGCTGCGGCGCCTCTTTCCTCGCCGGGGCTTCGCAGGCCCTTTCGGCCGCGCCGCCCGCTGCCGCTTCCTCGGCGCCGCTGCCGCCCTCAACGCCAATCGGAGCGAAGGAGCGCCTCGGGCAGGCCGCCGCGAGGGGACAGACGCCGGTCGGAGCGACGCCCCTCGCCCGCGCTGAGGAAACCATCCGTTACACGTGCCCGCGCTGCAAGAAGCCGCTTGAAGACCCCGCCAACGAGGCTGGCGCCAAGAAGCCGTGTCCCCATTGCGGCCAACGGGTCCAGGTTCCCACCCCTGGTCCCGCCTCCGCTTTCGAATTGTTTCTCCCTCCAGAGCAGGAAACGTCTCTGCCGCAAGCGATCCCCTTGCCCGATGCCCCCACGCGCAGGGAGCGTTGCCTGGAATGCGGCCGCGACGTTCGCGGCTGGGCCAAGGTATTCACCTGCCCGGACTGCGGCTCCGTCTTCTGCTGCTCGGTCTGCATCCGCAACCATGGCTACCACGCCCACGACCGGCGCCGTTGAACCAATCCTTCCTGAAAGACGCCCATGATCTCCTACGTCAACTGCCCGGCGTGTCATAACACCGTGAAGGTCGAGGAAGGGCAGATGGGCAAACGGCTCACCTGCCCGCGCTGCAATTCCCCGTTTTTGGCGTCGCAACCGGCCGGCGCGGCCGTTCCGGCCGGCGCCACGCCGCTGAACAAGACGATGCTCGGCGAGATCGAGCCGCCCATCCATTATTCCTGCCCCCGCTGCAAGAAGCCACTGGAGGATCCCGCCAGCGAGGCCGGGACCAAGAAACCTTGTCCTCACTGCGGCCAGCGGGTGCAGGTGCCGGCCGCGGCGCCGGCGGCCGCCCCCGCGCCCCTCAACAAGACGATGCTGGGCCAGACCGAGCCAGGCCAGACCGAGCCCGAGCTGCCGCTGGCGAAGGCCGTCCCCGACGCGCCCGCCCGGCAAGAGCGCTGCCTGGAATGCGGCCGCGACGTGACCGGCTGGGAGAACCTCTTCACCTGCCCCGACTGCGGCTCGACCTTCTGCTCGTCCGGCTGCATTCGCAATCACCGTTACCACGCCCACGAACCGCCGCGGCCGCGCGAGCGCCGCCCGAGGCCCGCGCCGGAGCCAGAGCCGGAAGCCGACTATACCGGCCTGATCGTCGGCCTCGTCCTCGGCGGTTTTTTCCTGATCATCTTTGTCGTGGTGATCGTGATGGTGGCGGCTTCGTCTTCGCGGTGGTGAGCGGGTCGGAGCTTCGAGGCTGTCGGCGAGAAGCCGCGGCTTAGGCGCAGAGCCACTCGCAACGCATCTTCCCGCCGCCCGCTCTCGATGGGACAAGACAAATGCCGGGCGTCACCGCATCGTGACCCTTCAAGGAGGAAGGCGTCGTATGGTTTCAATCCACGTCCGGCCCGAAGGCCGGACGTCACACCGCGACGTGACGGCAGGGGGGCCAGCGTGTGGTCGCGTCGCGATGAAAGCACTTGCCGGCCGGCCCTTCAACCCTTGACCTAGCGCCTTATCCGTTTATCATGGGGGCTGTCTTGCACAGGGGATCGCAGCTTCGACTGCGGGAGAATCGACTCTCCTTTCGGGCGCCCTTCGCCGGATGCATACCTCGGACGACGCTCCTAAGGGTGGCAGGTAGGACCCAGGGAAACGGACGCGCCAGCCCCTGGCCCAGGTTACACAGTCGGAATGCCTTCCTGACTTCCGTCGGGAGTGCATGCCGTGGACGAGTACCTCTGGCCGGCGCGTAACATCGCCGAATACGCCTATTGTCCGCGCCTCTTCTACCTCATGGAGGTGGAAGGCATCCATATTTCCAGCGCCGACACCGAAAAGGGTCAGGCCGTCCACCGGCGCGTCAATGCCCCCAGCACCGACAGCGGCGTGGCCTCAGACCCCGACCGCCCGCGCGCCGTCCGCAGCCTCGCCCTCACCAGTTCCACCCTCGGCCTCACCGCCACGCTCGATCTTGCCGAGATCGAAGATGGCTGCGCTATCCCCGTCGAATACCGCAAGGGGCGCCCCTACCATCCCCTTCCGGCCGCAATGAACGAAGAGGACGATCGGGGCGAGAACGTTGCGCCGGCCGCGACACCGCTTCAACCCTGGCCAACCGATCGCGTCCAGGTCGCCCTCCAAGCCATCCTCCTCGAAGAACACGGGTACACCGTCCCCGCGGCCGTTCTCTATTACGCCGCCGAGAAACGACGCCTGCGCATCCCTGTCGACGACGCCC
>JAXMAR010000074.1:0-19499 GCA_046350295.1 Gemmataceae bacterium | reverse complement strand
GGAGCTGGGCAGAAGCGATGGTGGGCAGAAGCAACGCAAGCAGCGCGGAGACGCGGAACGTCATGCGGGACCCTCCTCGCGGCGCCTTCTACCCGAACAGGTCAGGCTTTGGAAGAGGAAGCGGCCGCTTGCGCGTGGGCGGCCGGGGGACTTGCCAGATTTGCGCGGCAAGGCTCCGATGGCATAAGTCTCTTATACCGTTGCTGTTATAACAGGCGACAGAGAGACTCGCCCAGCACGTCCCGCACAGACCGTCACTTTTTCTTGGCCGTCTTGAACGAACGATGCTTGATCCGCCCACATATATGTCTGTCGCGAACGATGTCGCGCCAAAACGGCGTTAACGGTGAGCTTCCCATGCGTTTGACCCTGCGGACCCTGCTGGCGTACCTGGACGACACACTGGAACCGGCCAAGGCGAAGGAGATCGGGCAGAAGGTCGCGGAGAGCGACGCCGCCCGCGAACTGGTCGAGCGGCTCAAGCAGGTGACGCGGCGGCGCCGGCTCGCCGCCCCCCCCGCCAGCGGCGGCGCCAGCAAGCTCGATCCCAATACCATCGCCGAGTATCTCGACAACGAGGTCTCGCCGGAGACGGCCGCGGAGGTCGAGGCGATCTGCCTGGCGACCGACGTGCACCTTGCCGAGGTCGCGGCCTGCCACCAGATTCTCACGCTAGTGCTGGGAGAACCGCTCTCGCCTCCGCCGACGGCGAAGCAACGCATGTACGGCCTGGTGAAGGGGCCGGAGGCGATACCGTTCCGCAAGCCGCCCGCTCCGCCAGTGAAGGAACCGGCAACGGTAGCGGTCGGCCGCGAGGTGGACGACACTCTGCGCTTGGGCCTGCCGCCGGTGGGCGCCAAGGGGAGCCTGACGGGCAAGCTGCTCCTGTTCGGGGGCGGCTTCATCGCGGCTTGCCTGTTGATTGTCGCCGTCTGGCAGGTGCTCAACCTGGGCGGCACGAAAGAGGAGACGCCCAAGGACGTGGTCAAGATCGACGACAAGGAAAGACACGCGGACAAGGACGACAAGGAGAAGGACAAGACGGGCGACAAGAAGGAAAAGGAGACCCCCGAAAAGGAGAAGCGGGACGACAAGGAGAAGGAAAAGACGGGGGGCAAAGAGAAAGAGAAGGAAGGCGAGTCTCCCAAAAAGGAAAAAGGGGAAACGAAGGAGGCGCCCAGGTTCGAGGACATCGCCTTCGCCGAGCCGGACATGAAATCGCTCGAAGTCATCGGTCGTTATCAATCCGATGAACCGAAGGACAGCATACTCTGCTTGCTGGAAACCGAGCCCAAAAAATGGAAGCGGCTCAAGAATGCCGACGGCGAGGTGAAGACGGCCCAGGCCATCCTGAGCATGCCGGGGAGCTGGTCGACCCTCTACCTGCCGCGCGGGCTGCGCCTGACCCTGTGCGGCAACATGCCGGAAATCTCGCCGCTGCCGATTTTCGAGAGCAAGGTCACGTTGCACCGGCACGACAAGCTCGACCTCGACCTGACACTCCAGCGCGGCCAGTTCCTCATCACGTCGCTCAAAGACAAGCCGATGCAGATTCGCGTCCGCTTCGCCAATCCGTTCTTCCCAGACAAGCCGGAGCATTACGACGTGCTCTTGCACAGCAAGGGGACCGAGATCCTCTTCGGCCTGAACAGCTTCCTGACGGAGCCGTTCATCGCGGACAAGGATGACCGGCGCCGCAAGGGGCCGGTGAACATCGCCGTATGCGTACTCCTCAAGGGGTATGCCAACATTCGCTTCGGCGACGTCACCTACGGCGTCTCTCCAGTCAATCAGCTCATCTGGAGCAGCATCGACGGCCCGCGTCCCCCCGTGCCGATCACGGACGCCGGCTTCGCCGCGCAGGAGCCCCCCTTCGACGAGAAGCTCGATGCCAAGACGAAGAAAGTGCTCGTCGATTACCGCGAGGCGATGAAGAAGGCGCGGGCGAGCCTGGGCCATCGCGTGACCGGGGACGTGCGCGTCGGCCTCGCCGAGGTCCTGGATTCGACCGAGCCGAAGAAGCGGCTCGATCCCAAGGTCGACGGGCTGACCAAAATCATGCTGGCCCGACTCACCGTGCGCGCGATGGCCGCGCTGGGGGATCAGCAGAACATCAGCGACCTACTGGAACTGCTCGACCCGCCGATGAACGACGTGGTCCGGCCCACGGCGCGCGACGCGCTCGTCTCCTGGGTTTCGGCCGAACGGGACAACGACTACGTTCTCTACAAGCTGCTCGACGAAAAGTACCGCACGCTTCAGGCGGACAAGATCATGAAGCTCATTCACGGCCTGAGCCCGAAGGAGTTGTCCGAGCCGGTGACGTACGAGTACCTGATCGACTCGCTCGACGATCGCTCCAACCCGGTTATCCGCGAGTTCGCGGCATTCCGGCTCTATGGCGCCGTGCCGACGAATATCCCCTATTCGGCCTGGGACACGTCTGAAGAAAGGCAGCGGGCAGTTGCCGCATGGCGCACGCTCATCCCTCCGGGGTCACTGCCCCCGCGACCGAAGAAGGGTGACAAGGGGAAAGGATGACCTGTCGTGGTCTCAAGGCGACCCGTCGGGAAAATCGAGTTTCCGACATATCGACGTTCCGTTGGTGACGTTAGTCCTTTATTGTAAATAGTTTACGAATCATACGGCGACCGGGTCGCCGCAGCGGCGCGTATTCTTGGCGGCGACCGTTTTTTTTTGCCGAACCCAAGGTTCGCCGGGGCATGCAGTTGCAATCCGGCTTGGAAGCGAGTCTTTCAAACTAGGTGGCCGGGATGATACAATTGGAGGGCGGTTAGGCGCTCCGCCCGTCTGTTCCCCCAAGTCCACGGCAGACGAAGCGGGCATCGCCATAACGGCGCCGCGGCACAGCCTCCTTCCTTCGCGCACCACCGCTCGCTTCCGCAACCTTGCTCGTCGCAGCGGTTTGAGTTGGACGACTCCGATGGCGGCACTGGCTCTCAAGTTCGTCAACAGTTGGGAAACGATACGGTACGAGTTACTGAACACCCGTATCAGCGAAATGAGCCTCTCCATAGAGGACTCACCGCTCGAGCCTTACGTCCAACGTCTCTATCGCGAGCTAAACCGCAAAAGCCTCAAGTTCAACCCGGAAGTCTACCTGAGCGATAGCTGGGGCTGCCCCGACATGGTACCCGTGATCGGCATTCCCTTTTACCTCGCCGACAAGCGGCTCGCCCGCATCGAGGAGGAGCAGACCGGCGAGGTGGAGAAGGGGGAGCAGATCATGATGCTTCTCCGCCACGAAGCCGGCCATGCCGTCAATTACGCCTACCGCCTTTACAACGACGCCGGCTGGCTCGAGATGTTCGGCCCGTTCGAGAAGCCCTATCGCGATCATTACCAGCCCAAGCCGTTCAGCAAGCAGTTCGTCCGCCACATCGATCATCATCGCAATGGGCGCACCTACGCCCAGAAACATCCGGACGAGGACTTCGCCGAGACCTTCGCCGTCTGGCTGACGCCGCGCGGCAGCTGGCGCGAGAAGTACCGCAACTGGCCCGCCCTCAAAAAGCTGCGCTACGTCGACCGCCTGATGCGCTCCCTCAAGGGTAAGGCGCCCCGGCTCGGCAAGGGAAAGCTCTGCACGCCGGTCGAGGGGATGGACAACCTCCTCGCCGAGCATTACGGCCAGCTGGCCGAGCGCTACCGCAAGGAGGCGCAGGGCTACGTCGACGATAAGCTGCGCGAGATATTCCCGCCGGTGCGCGGCCGGGACATCGTGTTCGCCTGCGACCTCCTGCGCAAGAAACGCGCGGAGCTGGTGCAACGGGTGACGCGCTGGTCCAGCCTCGACCAGGAGGAAGTGGAAGCCATTCTCGACAAGCTGGAAGACCGCGCCCTGGTCCTCGGTCTGCAATTCACCAAGAGCCAGCAGGGGGCGAAGGTGTTGGATGTGCTGGCGCTCTTGACGTCGCTGGCGCTGGACTTTGCCTACACGGGGCGGTTGACGGGGTGAGGTTGGTCCGGCCATCCGAATTGTGTTGCGGCGTCCCTTCCTGCTCATTCCAAACACTTCAACACCTTGGCGCGAACCGCGCGCATCAACCACCTATCAGGCGACAAACGAATCGGGCCGGCCTCGCTTCGTCGTGCTTCCCATCGTCGCCAAAGGCTCACCCATGAAACAACAGATATGCCCGCACCACGCCGATCAAGGGGCCGTCGTCGTAGGCGTGCGCCAGGAAATACTGGTCGTTCTGGTGAAGGTCTTTGAACGGCAACGACGAGATCAGGTGGGGGACCTCGACGAACTCCGTCATGCACGTTTGCATCAGCACTAGCCGGAACGCCTCGTACGATGCCGCCGGCGCCGCAGCCAAATGGCGGGCCGCGGCCTCGAGCAGCGGCGCGGCGGCGGGCGGCTCCGCCCAGCGCCGCTGCATCACGCGCAACGCTTCCAGCATGTTGACGAACTGTCCCAGCACCACCGGCGCTCGCTCGGCCACCCGGTCGAGGAAGTACAACCCCGTTTCCGGGTCCGCGAGCAAGCGCTCGAGGAACGACAACAACTCCGCGCGATATTCGCTTACCGGGCGGACCCAGGAGAGGCGGATGAGGCGGACGAAGTCATCGCGCCCGGGTTCGACCGGCAGCAGCGTCAGACCGCGCTTGAGATCGCGCAGGATGTCCAGGCGGTGGAAATCGCCTTGCAGCTCGTTGTGCACGTCATGCCGCTCCTCTAATTCCCGCAGCCATTTCGCGCAGCGTTCCTCGAGGTAGCGCTCGGGCGCCCACATCAGATAGTCAAGGGCCAGGAACACGAGGCGAGACCAGAGACGATCGTCTTTGGCGCAGATGGGAGCGAGGCGTGCCAGGTCCTCCGCCGGAATGTTGACGCGCTCGAGCGCCGCCGCCGCCTGCCAGCGCCAGGCGACCGCCTCGAGTAGCAACGGGCCCGGAGGCAGCGCATCCAGCCAGTCCAGGAAACGCGGGCTGAACGCCTCTTCGGGACGGGCGTCGATCAGCCTCCGGTAGGCCTCGCGGCAGCGGAAGTCGTGCGGCTGCTCCTTGAGCGCGCGGACAAGGCCGTCGGCCGCCGGCTCGCGTGGGCTCAAATGGGGCCACAGCTCCAAGAGCCAGTAGAGCCGCAGCGCCAGGGCAGGCCGCGGGCCTTGCCGCTGGATCAGCTCGCGCAGTCGCCGATGCGCTTCGTCTTCGCGCTCGCCGCGGATGGCAGCGTCGATCTCGCCTAGCTCGTCCTCGACCCCGGCCGGGCTGGGACCCGTGTTGCCTAAAGGCGCGCCGGTCGGGGCCGGCGGATCCGGCTGCGGCGCGGCCCAGGGCAGATAGCGTGTGATGATGTCGTAGGCTTCGCGGATGCGACGAAACTGCTCGGGATGATGTTCGGGCTTGAAGCGGCGAATCAAGAGCGCATACGCCTTGCGCAGCTCTTTCTCGCTCACGGAACGCGACACGCCGAGCAGGCGAAACGGGTCCTTCGGCCAGCGGCTGACGTCGTCAGGCAGCTCGGCGTCATTCATGACCGCCCTCTATTTGCCCGGCTTGCCCGGAGGTCCATCCCGCGGCGCAGGTCCTTCTCTTGGCGGCGCCTTATCAAGGAGTCGCCGGAACGCCTCCCCTCTGCCGATTTCCTTGGCGGGAGGCTTGAAATCGAAGACCGGTTCTTTCCGGGGAAGCTCGCCCGGGCGGCCCTCTTTGGCCGGGAGCTTGAATTCGAGGCGCCGCTCCTTCCATGGGTCCTCACCGGGCCTCCAGACCGGCGCCGGGAAAACCGGAGCCGGATCGAAGCGCGGCCGTTGCTGCTCCCGGTTCGAGCCGGAGCCGGCCAGGCCGCGCAAGATCGCTCCGATGAGGAGAAGGACCATGACGGAGCCGCCGCCCCAGGCTGGGCCATTGCCGGACGGGCGCGACGCCGGCTGCGGCGCGGCGCGGGCCGCGCTGCCGGGTGGCACGCTGACGAAGCGGAGCGGTTGTTTGGCTCCGGGCGTCAGGCGGCCCACGTGACCGGCACGACCCGCCGCCGGTTGCAATCCCGCGATGAGCAAAGGCTCGAGCCCGGCCAGCTCCGGCTGTCGCGCCTCGACCCGCTGTGCCGCCGCGGCGAACCCGGGAGGAGGCGCGTACAACAATTCACGCCGCCGTGCGGCGCGCTCGGCGGGCGGCAGCACGAACAATTCCGCGATACGGCCTGCCAACTCGGCGACCGTGTCATCGCCGCGGAACGAGTCGAGCCTGATGTTGATTCCGGACGCCAGGCTGTTGACGCGCGTCAAGAGGGCCGGCTGTTCGGCGCAGCATGAGCGGAAAAAATCGAGGCGGGCCCTGCGCTTGGCAGGCACGAGCGAGAAGAACTCTCTGGCGAAGTCGTCGATCTCGCGGCGCAGTCCCAGCTCCGCATCGACGAGCGCCTCCTCCAGGAGGAAGCTACCGGCCGGCAGCGTTGTATCGCGCAACAAGAGCCAGGCGGCCTGGTGGTCCGGCTGCGGCGCGAAGTCGGCACGGACCAACCGCTCCACAAACGCGCGGCGTACGTGGTCTGGGTTTGCCGGCGGCATCAGCACCAGCTTGCGATGCGCCCAGCCGCTCAGATTGGACGGGGTTTCAGTCGTCATCCTCGTCGGTCTTCCACGGGTAGTCTTCCCCTTCCGGCTCCATCTGCCTCAGAAAGCGGTCCAGGAGCGTTCGCGTGTTCTCGATCTCGCTCGGATCGCGCCGGCTCAGCGCCGCCTCGAACGCGTCCAGCATCTGGCTGAGGAAATCGCGCTGCTCGGCCGTCAGCTCCTGATAGACACGCTCGGCCCGGCGCAACAGGTAGCGGTTCGCGGTCTCCTCACGCGGGTGCGTCTTGAGCTTGGCCATGTCCTTGACGGCGCGAACGATTTGCTCCCGCGTCATTCCCTTGGCATGACGCGTGATCAGGTGACTGAATTTCTTCTGCGTCGCCAGCACCGTCGCCTCGACTTCCAGGACGCCGTTAAGGTCGTACGTGAAGCGCACCTCGACCGGCTGCCCGGCGGGTCCCGCTGGGATGCCGGCGACCATGAACTCGCCGAGAAACAGATTGTCCTCGACGCGGCGGCTTTCTCCCTGGTAGATCTTGACCATCACATCCGGCTGGTTCGGCGCCATCGTCGCCACCACCTCGACGCGGCTGACCGGGATCGTCGTGTTGCGGTGGATGATCGGCAGGAAGTAGCCATGCCGTTTCTCCGTGCCGAACTGTTTGCTGACCTCCATGCCGAGCGTGAACGGGGCGACGTCGGTGACGACCATTTCTTCGACCCGGCGATCCTTGCCGATGAGTCCCGCCTGCACCGCCGCTCCGAGCGCCACCACCTCGTCGGGGTGCAACCGGCACTGCGGCTTCTTGCCGAACAGTCGTTGCACCAGCGCCGTCACCATCGGCATGCGCGTGGCGCCCCCGACGAGCAGCACCTCGTCGACCTTGTCGTGCGTCAACCGGGCGTCGCCCAGCACGCGACGGATCGGCGTCTCCACGCGTGCCAGGATGTTCTGCGTCCAAGCTTGCAGTTCCGCCCGGCTGATCAGCTCCTCGGGCGCTTGCGGTCCCAGTTCCCCCTTGGCGTTGGGGACGCGGACTCCCGCCGTCTCCTGGGCCGAGAGCTTGCACTTGGCTTTCTCGCAAAGCTGGATGAGGCGCGAGACGAGCCGCGGCGCTTCCAGCTCGGCGCGCTCGAACATCTGCCCGCGCCGTTGCAGGATGCGCGCCGCCAAGGCGCGCGTGAAATCTTCTCCGCCCAGGAAGACTTCGCCGCACGAAGCCTTCACCTCCAGAACGCCGGCAAAGACCTCGACCAGCGAGACGTCGAACGTGCCCCCTCCCAGGTCGAAGACGAGCAGCACCTGATCCGTGCCCGCCTCGTGAAAGCCGTATGCCAGCGCGGCCGCCGTCGGTTCGTTGAGGATGCGCTCGACTTTGAGCCCCGCGATCTGTCCGGCGTGGATCGTCGCCTTGCGCTGCTGATCGTTGAAATACGCCGGCACGGTGATCACCGCCCGCTCCACCGGTCCCTTGAAGAACGCCTCCGCGTCTTCTTTGAGCGAGCGCAATACCAGGCTCGACAGCTCCGTTGGACTGAACGAGCGGCCGCCGACCTCGATCTTCTCCTCCTGTCCCATTTTTCGCTTGAAGAGCCCGACGCAACGCTCGGGCTCCAAAACCTGGAGTTCCTTCGCCGCGCGTCCCACGACGAGCTTGCTCTCGCCGTCGATGCCGACGATGGAAGGCGTGAGCCGCTCCCCCAGGGCATTCGGAACAAGGTCAGGCCCGGCCTCGGTCAGGTAGCCGCAGGCCGAGTTGGTGGTTCCCAGGTCGATGCCGATGATCGGATTCATGGTGATTCGAATGACGCCGCTAGCCCTGCCGCCACATGAGAGCGCCATTATCGGGTGTCGGCGCGCGGATTTCCACATGTTCTCCTGGTAGGGCGCCGTTTTGCTCGCTGTAAACCGGCTTGGCCGAAAAAATCCGGGAATCGATCCGGAATAACTGGCATCTCGATTTTCTCGACCTATAGTTGCGCAGCTTACCGTTGGGCGCGGTCCGTCCGTGGCCGCCTGCGCCTGGGGTGAGCGCCCGTCGAACTGCCGAAGCGGAGGGCCAAGGCGATGCGCATGCGAAAAAGGAAACTCCGAACCGGAGTGGCGGCGGTCGAGCTGGCGATTTGCCTGCCGATTCTCGTGCTCTTGCTCACGGGGATCTGGGAGGTGGGTCGCATGGTTGAAGTGCAGCAGCTCATGACCAACGCTTGCCGCGAGGGCGGGCGCCAGGCGTCGACCGGCGTCAAGACGATCAGCCAGGTCAAGCAGACGGTGATCACCTATCTGAATCGCTTCGGCATCACCAACTGTGACGTCAGCATGGTAACGGTCACCAACCTGACCTCCTCGGCGCGCAGCGATCCGACCACGGCCAACCAGCTGGATCATTTTCAGATCTCCCTGTCGATCCCGGCCAACAACGTCCGCTGGGTGCTGCTCACGCGGCTCACGAGCGGCTCCAACATGACGGCCAGCGCCGACTGGTATTCGGTGGCGGATTTGCCCCTCACCGTCAACGACTCGGTTCCTCTTCAATAAGCGAGACACTCATGCGCCGGCGCAGCACAACGGCTGAAAGGCGACAGGGCGCGGCCCTCGTGGAGATGGCCTTCGTCGCGCTTGTCTTCCTGATGCTCCTCTTCGGCATCCTCGAGTACTGCCGCTTCTTGTTCTTTAAGCAAATCATGGACAACGCGGCGCGCGAAGGCGCCCGCTATGCGGTCGTCAACACCGCGTCGAGCACCGTCACCGCCGACACGCTGGCACGCGTCTCGACCGTGATGGCCGGCATGGACAAGAACCTGAAGAACTACTCGGCCCAGGTCTACGCGGCCGACGCCGCCGGTACCAACCTGGGAACGCCCGATACGGCCGCTTTCGGCACGTACATCGCTGTCGAGCTCAGCGCCGACTACTCCCCCATCCTGCCGTCGTTCTTGCTGATGAACAGCACGATCAAGCTTAGCTCGAAGGCGCTGATGTACAGCGAGGCCAACTGATATCTCAGAAGCCGGAGTCGCGCGACTTCGGAGCAGATCAACGCAAGTGAAGGTCCCGTCGCGGGGAGAACGCATATGACTTTCAAGTTCGATTCATCGTCGCGCCGCGGCGCCGTGTTGCCGCTCGTCGTCATCTGCATGATCGCCCTGATCGGCATGGTGGCGCTGGCCATCGACATCGGCATGGTCGCGATCGCCCGTAGTCAGTGCCAGAACGCCGCCGATTCCGGGGCCATGGCCGGCGCTCGCACCATCACGGGCGATTCCTCGAACAACTACAACTACAGCTCGGTTCCCGGCCGCGCCATCACGGCCACCAGCTACAACCGGGTCCTCGGCAGTGCTGTCAGCACCGATCCCGCCAACGTCGGCACGGTGAACGCCTACACCTACAACAGCAAGAACGTCACCGTCGAGGTCGGCTCCTACAGCTACGTCTACAACGACACCGACGCCTCCAAGGAAGGTTTCAACATCGTCATCCCGCGCACCGACGACACGGAGCCGTACAGCGCCGTCCGCTGCACCGTCGGCAACACCAACAACTATGCGTTCGGCCGTATCTTCGGTCTCTCCACCTTCAACACCAGCGCCGTGGCGGTCGCCGCCCACCGGCCGCGCGACGTCGTCATCATCATGGACCTGTCCGGCTCCATGCGTTTCCAGAGCCTGCTCGGGACCCCCTTCAACGGCAACCGCACCACCTCGATGAACCCGGACTCCGACTATCCGAAGTTCGGCCACTACGCGGATACGGCCGGCGCCGCGCTCTACGGCAACGCCAGCATCGCCGTCGGTACCGGCGAGATGTACGACCCGGCCAACATTTCCACGACCACCAACTCGGGCCCGCCCATCATCGAGGATTTTTACGCCAACGCCTCCGGCGTCGCTCCGGGGGCCGGCAACCGCGCGTTCTCCCGCTCCTCGAGCGGCTACAGCACGACTCCGGGGGGCGACAACTACCTGAAGATCACCGGCAACACCGGCGCCACGTATACGCACACGGTTGCCGGCCTCAACAGTCCGTCCAGCTCGACCACGATTCCCAAATTCGAGGTCAAGGGTTACGCCAACTACGCGACCTTCAACGGGTACACCGAAGGCCCAGGCTACTGGGGCAAGACATTTTTCGTCTGGCCGCCCAGCCCCGGGTTCACGACTCCGGGCAACTGGTCGGCGCCCAGCTCGCTCACCGACACCAGCTACAAGTGGTGCACCTGGAACGACAGCTATCCGCGCGACTGGCGCCAGCGTTTTTATGTCTCCGTCAACACCGGCACCAACCTGCCTGGTGTCATCCAGCACAACAGCATCCTGTTCGACTCCTCCGGCAACTTGAAGACGCCTGGGACCACGACCACCGTGACTCAGAGCGGCGCGAGCACAACGCTCACTTTCCGCATCAACTATGCCGCCATCCTCTACTGGCTCAGCCAGAGCCCCAAGCACTTCCCGTCGACCATCCAGGCCGGACGCATCCGCTTCTATACCTCGATGCCGGACGGCACGGACAACAGCCTTAACAACCGCTGGTGGACCAGCGCCCCGAACACTCTGAACAACAACGAGCGTTTCTGGAAGGAATACATTGACTTCGTCCTGGGCTACACGGCGTCCCAGACGACGGCCAGCTCCTATTCCAACGCCCGCGCCTACATCGGCAACGGCGACATGTTCACCTGGTCCGGCAGCACCATCGCGGTGAACCAGCACGTGGACCGCCTGCCCACCTCGCCGTCACGCAATCCGACCACGCCCTATCTCTCCGGGACCACCGGGCCGCACCAGACGAGCACCACGGGCGCCTTCAAGACCAGCACGACGAGCGCCAAGGCGGCCGTCGGCGCCACCACGGTATCCGTCAACACCCTGGGATCGGCCCCCGCCACCACCAACTATGTCACCTTCGGCACGCCCGCGGACACGACCCGCGTTTACAACACTGCCAGCGGCAGCACCGCGACGACACTGAAGGTAGCCCCGGCCCTGACTGCCGCCGTCGCCAGCGGCGCGGGAGTTCAGCTCTACTCTTCGAACAACGCGGCCGGCGCCACCGCCGTCTCGCTTTCGCCGGCGCTCGGCGCCGCCACCACCGCCAACTCCGACTATGTCGGCTTCGGTGGTAGCACCGCCAACCTGTACAAGGTGACCAACAGCACGACGAACCAGCTGACCCTCGGCTCGGGGCTCGCGGCAGCGGCCAGCGTTTCGGGCACGAGCGTGCAGGTTTACGGCTCCAACGGCGCCGCCGGCGCTACCAAAATCTCCGTCACCGGACTGGCCTCCGCGCCGGTCGCCAACTCGGATTACCTGATCCTCGCCGGCGACACGACGAATCCCTACCTGATCACGGCCGCCACCAGCTTCGGCAGCGGCGCCTATATCCTCACCATCTCCCCCGGTCTGGCCTCCGCCGTGAACGTCAGCGGCGCCACCGTCCAGATCTTCTCCCCCTACATGAACTACACCGATGACGTCAAACGTCCGAAGTATCACTTCTGGTTCGGCCCGATGACCTGGGTCGACTGGCTCGGCAACTACAACACCGGCAAGTTCGCCTGGCCGGGCAATGTCCACGAAGCGCAGGCCTGGGCGTGCAAGGTCGGCATCCAGACCGCCATCGACGATATCCGCAACAACCATCCGAGCGATTTTGTCGGTCTGGTCTACTTCAGCAGCCCCAGCACGTCCACTGCCGGTGGCGGCCAGTGGAACAAGTCCGTCATCCCGCTCGGTCGCGACTATCAAAAGCTCAAGGATTCTCTGTGGTTCCCGCCCAGCACCGTGGTCGGGTCCGCCACGGAGGTCACGCCCTACGACGCCGACTTCGATAACGTTCCCCGCGCCAAGGGAGGCACGGCGCCGGCGATGGGCTTCATGATCGCCTACAACCTCCTCAGTTCCAGCCATACCCTGCGTTCCTATTCGCTGCCCGAACCCCAGTATCGGGGCTTCGCCGGCGGCCTGGGCCGGCGGGGCGCCAACCGGCTCGTGATCTTCGAAACCGACGGCGTGCCCAACACCCGCGCCTTTGCCACCTTCCAGAGTTCGGGCAGCGATTCCTACTATCCCATTCGCATCAAATACCCGGATAATCTCGCCGACGCCAGCAACCAGTTCCCGTCCGGCGGAACCTATGCCTCCAGCGAGGTGTACGATGTGGTCGACATCCTCTGCAACCTGGAGACAGATGCCAATCCCGGATACTCGACGACGCGCAAAACGGCCCTGGTTTATCCCATTGGTTACGGCAGCCTTTTCGAACCGGGCAACGCCGGCACGTCGCAGACCAACGCCCTTACGTTCCTGCAGAACGTGGCCAACAAGGGGAACACCGCCACGACGACCGCAGGCGCGGACTTCCCCGATTGGCAACGCATTTACGGAACCAACACCGACCGCATCGACCGCATGCAGGCCGCCTTCACCAAGATCATGCAAAGCGGCGTGCAGGTGTCATTGATTCAGTAGACCGCATTGGCCACGGGTCTTTGGTCCTCGTGTCCCCGCACGAGGACCAGGGGCCGCGGCCAAACGATCCCGAGACGACAATGTCCACTCCCCTCGTGGAATTTCAGTCCGTCGCCAAGGACTATCCGCTCGGCCTCATCGGCAGGCGCAAGCTCCGCGCTCTCGATTCCGTCTCCTTCGCCATTGGCCCCGGCGAGGTCTTTGGTCTGGTCGGACCCAACCGCGCCGGCAAGACCACCCTCGTCAAGCTGCTCCTGTCCCTGTGCCGGCCCACGAGTGGCGCCGTCTTCCGGTTCGGCGCCCCCGCCGCGCAGCGCCACACCCTCCGCCGGGTCGGCTATGTCCATGAGAACCAGGCCTTTCCGCGCTATCTCAGCGCGCGCCAGCTCCTGGAGTACTATGGCGCCCTCACCTTCCTTGCCCAGCCACGCGTAAAGGACCTCGTCCCGGCGCTGCTCGAACGCGTCGGGCTCGCCGACCGCGCCGATGAGCCGATCTCCCGTTTCAGCAAGGGGATGGTGCAGCGCCTTGGCGTCGCCCAGGCGCTCCTGAACGACCCCGATCTCCTCGTGCTCGATGAGCCGAGCGAAGGCCTCGACCTTTCCGGCCGCCAACTCGTTCGCGACATCATCGGCGAGCAGAAAGCGAAGGGCAAAACGGTCCTCTTCGTCTCCCACTTGATCCCCGAAATCGAGCGGCTCTGCGACCGTATCGCGGTCGTTCGTACCGGTCGCTTGATTTACCATGGCCCCGTCGTCGATCTCAAGCGAGCGGTCGACGGGAGCGAGCGCCCGCTGGAGGATGTCCTTGGAGAGTTGTACTTTGCCAAAGCCGGCTGAGGCGACGTCGCTGCCGGCTAATGACGCCGCGACCCCCGGGACCATGGACAGCCCGGCGCTGCTCTACGCGCTCCGCTGGCTGGTGCGCGACACGTTTCGCCAGGCCATCGCGGGCAAGGTCTTCTGGATCCTGCTGGCCGTCAGTGCGCTCGCCATTGTTTTCTGCCTCGGCGTCTCGGTCGAGGCCGGCGTCGAGCGCGAGTATGACTTCCTCTATACCAAGAGCGGCAAGGATCTGACCGGCCCGAACCCGGAACCCGGCACGCTGCGCCTGCTCTTCGGCGCCATCCGCGTCCAGATTGCGCGCGGCGAGGTGGAAGAGGTCCACCTCATCCAGGTCATTCTCGCCACCTGGGTCGCCGGTACGATCGGCCTGTTGCTGACGCTCGTCTGGACCGCGGGCTTTCTCCCTGATTCCCTCCAGCCGGCCAATGCCGCCGTGCTGCTCGCCAAGCCACTGCCGCGCTGGGCGTTCCTGGTGGGCAAGTACCTCGGTGTGCTCCTTTTCGTCGCCCTACAAAGCGCTGTCTTCTTCTTCGGGACATGGCTTGCGCTCGGCATCAAGACGAACGTCTGGCATGCCAGCTATCTGGCCGGCATACCGTTGCTGGTGTGCCAGTTCGCCGGTCTGTACGCGTTCTCCGTCCTCCTTGCCGTCACCACACGGAGCACGGTCGCGTGTGTCCTCGGCGTTTTGCTCTTCTGGGCCCTTTGCCTTGGCCTCAACTACGGCCGCCACGCCGCGGTCGCCATGCCCATCCTCGAGCCGACCGCCCACTTGCCGGGCTTTTCGACTTTCTTGCTCAACTTTAGCTACTCGGTCCTTCCCAAGCCGGCGGACATGCTTCTGCTTTTGGAAGAGGGGGTGGGCGCGAGCAAAGTCAAGGCGACTCTGTCCAGCCTTTCCGAATTCCGCGTCGTGCGGGAAATCGGTCAGTTCGACCCCTCCCTGGCGATCGCGTCCACGGTGGTTTTCGTGTGCCTGATGCTGGCCCTGTCCGCCTATCAGTTGTCGAAAACCGATTATTGACGTCCGTTCGGCAAGCGATTCGCACACCATTCCTCTGCACGCCCGTGAAGGAGGGATGAGCGATGACCAGAACAACCGAACAAGGCGCCAGCCCGAACACGCCGACGGGCGCCGCAGGATCCCGGCATGCTGACGAAGAGAGAGACATTGTCAACGAGAGTTCCGAGGAGTCATTCCCCGCGAGCGACCCCCCCTCGTGGACGCCCGTTACCCGCGCAGGGGCGCCGGAGCATGAGAAACGTGACTGCGCCGATTCTTTGCAGCGGCGCACTGAAACTGAAGCGACACGAAACAAGGCGTAGCGTTTATTTCTTGGGCGTCTTCGCCCCCTTCAGTTCTTCGACGAAACGCCGATACGCCGCCTCCAGACGCTCCACGACCGCCGGATGCGTTTCCGCCACGTTCTTCGTCTCGCCGATGTCCTTCGACAGGTCGTAAAGCTGCACGCGCGGTCCCTTGAGCGGCGCGGGCTTCTCGTCCTTTTTCGCCTTCTTGTCCGCCCCTTCCGGCCAGGGATAGAACTTCCACGGCCCGCTTCGCACCGCCCCGCCATCGTGCGCCAGGACGTAAAACTCGTGCGGCGACTTCGCCCCCTTTTCTCCTAGCATCAACAACCGGATGTCTTTGCCGTCGATGGGCCGATCTCTCGGCAGTGTTGCTCCGGTGAGGCGTGCGAACGTGGGGAGCATGTCGATGGTGGCAGTCACTTCGTCGCTCGAGATATCCGCGGGAATCACCCCCGGCCAGCGCATGACGCATGGAACGCGGAAGCCGCCTTCGTACATGGTCGCTTTCTTGCCGCGCAGCGGCAGTGCGGAACCTTGATGCGCCCCGTTATCCGAGGTGAAGACGACCAGCGTCTTGTCCTCGATGCCGTTGTCCTTCACCGCCTTGAGCACCTCGCCGACCGACCAGTCCAACTCTTCGATCACGTCGCCGAACAGCGTCTTCGTCCGCCCCTTGAACTTCGCGGAAACGTGCAGCGGCACGTGCGGCATGGCGTGCGGCAGGTAAAGAAAGAACGGCTTCTCCTTGTTCTTCGCGATGAAGCGGACCGCCTCCTCGGTGTAGCGTTTGGTCAAAGTCGTCTGGTCGACCGGGTATTCGATGATCTCCTCCCCGCGCATCAGCGGCGCCTTGCCGTTCTTCGGCTTCTCCGTCCGCGCCTTTTCCTCGGTCATGCCCTCGCGGAAGACCACGTCCTTCGCGAAGGTCGCGTGCTCGGGATCGAGCGACATGTCGTTGCTGTAGGGGATGCCGTAGTAGGAGTCGAAGCCATGGCGCGTCGGTAGAAAGGCGAACAGGTGCCCGAGGTGCCATTTGCCGATGATGCCGGTGACATAGCCCAGGCGTTTGAGCAGATCGGCGATCGTGATCTCGCGTGGCCCGATGCCGGTGGTGTCCTTGGGGAAGAGGACCGCCTTGACGCCGACGCGCTGGTAATGCCGGCCGGTGAGCAGCGCGGCGCGGGAACCGGAGCAGACCGGGCAGCCGGTGTAGAAGCTGGTGAAGCGGATCCCTTCCTTGGCCATGCGGTCGATGTTGGGCGTTTTGAAGCCCTTGGCGCCGAAGCAGCCGACGTCGGCGTAGCCGAGGTCATCGGCGAAGATGAAGATGATGTTGGGCTTGTCCTGAGAGGCGGCCTGGGCGGGAGAGAGACTCAGACAGGTAACGGCGGCGACGAATGCGAGCGCGGCGCGAGACATGTGGCATCTCCTGAGACTGGCCTGAGAGTACTGAGGCCGGAGAGGAGATGCAAACACAAAAGGGAGTCAACTCGGCGGCGCCTTGAAGCCGATCTCTTCGCGCAGCTGATCGGGAAGGGCCGTCAGCATTCGGTTGTGTTCCAGAAGGAGCGCCTCGATGCGCGCAAAGCGTTCGCAGTTCTCTCGATCCGTTGTTTCCATGCGTTTGCGAATCTCCGCCAATTCCTTGTCCATGGCCGCCTTTTCGGCGACAAATGCGACCTGATTCTGCACCAGAATCGCTTGGTTTTGAATGAGATTCGCCAAGGCCTCGTCCAGCTTCGCGTGCCCGTTGCTTCGCGATCGTGCCATGCCTTCTCTCCTTAACCCAACGTGGTTTACCAGAAGCCGGCGACGCCATGAAGGTCAGCCACGCCGGTTGTGCCGCCCAACGCCGCCCTCACCCCGCCAATCTGGGCAAGATATTCCACTTTCGCCGCGCCTTGCCGCGCTCCATCGCGAATAATGGAGGAAAAACACGGGGCTTCCCATGCAGGAAACCACGCTCGCCTCGCGCCTGCCCGACTACTCCGTTCGCCACGACCGCTCGCTACTGGGCGACACGGATCTTTTCCTCTTCAACGAGGGCAGCCACTTCCGCCTCTTCGACAAGCTCGGCGCCCATCCCGCGACCATCGATGGGCAGTCTGGTACTTTCTTCGCCGTCTGGGCCCCCAACGCCGAGCGCGTCTACGTCATGGGCGACTTCAACGGCTGGAACAAATGGAGCCATGCCCTCCATTCCCGCGGCCAGTCCGGCATCTGGGAAGGTTTCGTCACCGGCCTCGGTCCCGGCGCCATCTACAAGTACAACATCGAATCCCGCTACCACGGCTACCGCGTCGACAAGGCCGACCCCTTCGCTTTCGCCGCCGAGCTTCCTCCCAAGACCGGCTCCATCGTATGGAACCTCGACTACCCCTGGAGTGACGGCGCCTGGATGGGTGAACGCAAAAAGCGCAACGCCTTCGACGCCCCCATCTCCATCTACGAAGTCCACCTCGGCTCCTGGCGCCGCGTCCCCGAAGATTGGAACCGTTCCCTCGGCTACCGCGAGATGGCCCCCCACCTCATCGACCACGTCCTAAGACACGGCTTCACCCACGTCGAGTTCCTCCCCCTCATGGAGCACCCCTTCTACGGCTCGTGGGGCTACCAAACGACCGGCTACTTCGCCCCCACCAGCCGCTACGGCACACCGCAAGACTTTATGTTCCTCGTCGACGCCCTCCACCAGCGCGGCATCGGCGTCATCCTCGACTGGGTCCCCTCCCACTTCCCCACCGACGAGCACGGCCTCGCCTTCTTCGACGGCACCCACCTCTTCGAACACGCCGACATGCGCCTCGGCTTCCACCCCGATTGGAACAGCTACATCTTCAACTACGGCCGCAACGAAGTCCGCTGCTTCCTCATCTCCAACGCCCTCTACTGGCTCGAGAAGTACCACATCGACGGCCTCCGCGTCGACGCCGTCGCCTCGATGCTCTATCTGGACTACTCGCGCAAGGAAGGTGAATGGATCCCCAACGAATACGGCGGCCGCGAAAACCTCCCCGCCCTCCACTTCCTGCGCCGCCTCAACGAAGAGATCTACAAGGCCCAGCCTGACGTGCAGACCTATGCCGAGGAATCGACCGCCTGGCCCATGGTGTCCCGTCCCCCCTACATCGGCGGCCTCGGCTTCGGCATGAAATGGGACATGGGCTGGATGCACGACACACTCGCCTACATGGCCCACGACCCTGTCCACCGCCGCTTTCACCACAACCAGCTCACCTTCCGCATGATCTACGCCTTCACGGAAAACTACGTCCTCCCTCTCTCCCACGACGAAGTCGTCCACGGCAAGGGTTCCCTCCTCCGCAAGATGCCCGGCGACGACTGGCAAAAGTTCGCCAACCTCCGCCTCCTTTACGGCTACATGTTCTCCCAGCCCGGAAAGAAGCTCCTCTTCATGGGCGGCGAGGTCGGTCAGTGGGACGAATGGAGCCACGAAGGCAGCGTCGACTGGCATCTTCTGAGTTGGCCGCCGCACCAGGGTATCTCGCGCTGGATCACGGACTTGAACAATCTCTACAAGACCGAGACCGCCCTGCACGAACTCGACTTCAGCCCCAAGGGCTACCAGTGGGTCGAAGGCAGCGATGTCGAGCAGTCCGTCCTCTGCTTCTTGAGACAAGGCCGTCGCGCCGGCGACTGGCTCCTCGTCGTCCTCAACTTCACGCCGGTGCCAAGACACGACTACCGCGTCGGCGTCCCCTGGGGCGGCCTCTGGCGCGAACTCCTCAACAGCGACTCCGAATACTACGGCGGCTCCGGCACAGGCAACGCCGGCATGGTCGACGCCAAACCGGAGCCGAGCCACGGCTACCCGCAATCGCTGAACCTGCTCCTGCCGCCCCTGGGCGTCATCTTCCTCAAACCGGCGTAACACTCGCTGCATTCGACAACGCCCACCAGCGAGCCGGCGCCATGTCCGCGCCAACTGATTTGGCGCGGACCATCCCTATACAACCAAAACGGACACAACAGTTTACGGCCTGACACCGGGCTCCGCGCCAAAATGCCACCACACCCCCGACAACGCGCCTGGAAAATCGCCGACGACTTGATCCATGCCCGATGCCCGGCCTCAATCCGTCTGATCAATCGTCGTTCAGGATCGTGCCGACGCCGCGATTCTTGGTGAACAGCGCGTTGCTGCTGAGCCCGAACAAGTCGAGGTAGAACGTCTCGTCGGCCTCCTTCTTGCTGTCGCCGTTGACGACGATGGTGATGGTCTTGGTCGTCTCGCCGGGGGCGAAGGTCAGGGTGCCGGTCTTGGCGACGTAGTCGTGGTCGCTGGTCTTGGCGGCCCCGTCCA
>JAXMAR010000073.1:0-20232 GCA_046350295.1 Gemmataceae bacterium | reverse complement strand
AGCTACCTCGGATCGAGATTTCAGCGCCGTGCCCATGGCCGGCCACCTCAACCGAGACCGCAATCGCGACAGGGGTATTGCACGCGGTTGAAGGCGGGATCGAGGCGATCTGGCGCCAGGCCGTCGCGGCCCATCCAGACGCGCGGCTCTTTCTCACGGGCGGCGACGCAGCGTTGCTCCACAGGACGCTCGTCGCTCCCGCAACCGTCTGGCCCGAAATGACGCTGGAAGGCATCCGCTTGACGGCGCTCAAAGACGTCTCGGACGACAATCGATAGTCTCAGTACCACAATGCCTTGCGCCACCACCATCGCCGTCTGGACACCGCCGGGCCGGGCCGCCGTTGCGACGCTCGTTCTCGCCGGACCGGAGGCGTGGCGCCTCCTGCGCCGCCATTTTCGCACGCGCGGCGCTCCGCTCCCCGACGAAGCGTCGTGCGGCCGCTCATATGTCGGCAAACTAGGAGAAGGCGACAGCGCACTCGCTGATGAAGTCGTGGTCGGCGTGAAAGACGCTGAGCGGATTGAGATTCACTGCCATGGCGGCCCGGAAGTTCTTCGCTTTCTCAGTCAGATCCTGGTTCGAGAAGGCGCCACCGTTTGCTCCTGGGAGGAACAACAGGCGTCGCTTCGCGTACCCGCCTGGCGGTGCGACGCGATGGCGGCGCTGAGTCGCGCGCCGACCTTGCGGACGGCGAACATCCTGCTGGATCAACTCGCGACGACATATGGGCCCTGGCTGGCATCGCTGGGCGAAAAGATCAAAGCTCGCGCGCCGGACGCGCTCCCCATGCTCGATCGCTGTCTCGCCTGGGCGCCGCTTGCCGAGCATTTGGCGGAGCCGTGGAAGGTGGTGATCGCCGGGGCTCCGAACGTCGGCAAAAGCAGCGTGATCAATGCGCTCGCGGGCTTCGAACGCAGCGTCGTGGCGCCGCTGCCGGGGACCACGCGCGATCTAGTGACGACCAAGGTGGCGTTCGACGGTTGGCCCATCACGCTGATCGATTCCGCCGGGCTGCGCGCGGCGGAGGACGAGTTGGAGCATGCCGGGACGTTGCTGGCCCGGACCGCGCTCGCGGAAGCCGACCTTTGTCTGTGGGTGGTCGACGCGGCGGCGCCCCCCGTCTGGCCGGCAGATACGGTCGAGAAGCAGCAGGACCGGCCCCACACACGATTGGTGCGCGTCATCAACAAGATCGATCTGCCTGCCGTGTGGAGGTTGGAAGACGAGGCGCTGCGCGTCTCGGCCAGGACCGGCGAGGGGATCGAAGACCTGCGCCGGCACATTAGCGCCGCGCTTGTGCCGCGAGCGCCCGTCCCTGGCGACGCGGTCCCGCCAACCCCGGCGGCGACGGCGATTCTGCTTGATGTGAGGACCTGTCTGGAAACACGGCAATGGCCGGACGCCTTATCTCGACTTGCGGCTCGTTGACCATCCCGCGCGCGAAGAGAAGGGCGACAGACCGCGCTCTACCAGTACTCTTCGAAATGCACGTTGCCCCGCACCTTGAGAGCGGGTTGGTCGCGCCGAAAACCTCGCTTCTCCAGGATCTCGACAACGCCCGGCGGTTGCGGATAGACCGTTCGCCCGCTTGGCCGGTCGACTTCGGGCACGCCGATCATCTTCGGGTTGCCGCACAGGTAGACGTGCGTCCGGTCCGGATCGAGCGGGGCGCCGAGGCGTTCCTCCATTTGGCCACTGGTCAAGAGATCCTGGATGTAAACCTTATGCCCGACGTTCATCGCCTCGCGAGTGGTAAGGGCGAGGTAGGTGTAGTTCGGATGACGGCGCATCAGCTCTTCATGAATGCCGAGATAACCGAGGTCGCGCTTGTAGCGCACACAGCATGCGCTGAGGATTTTGCCAGGATGGCGCTGACCGAGGAGCTGCCAGAGCATGTAGTTGTGGGGCGCCTCGCCGGTACCGGTCGAAAGGAAGAGGATGCTGTCGTCCGGCTTGACCCCTTCGAGCGTGAAATGGCCGGTGATCTTTTCGCCGAGGAAGATACGGTCCCCCTCGTTCAGGAGGAAAATGCGCGGCGTCAGGGCAGGGGGCGCCTTCTCAGCTTCGCGGACAAGCACGATGTAGAACTCGAGCCAGTTGGCGCCGTCCCGATCGAGCAGGCGGCCATCGTCATCGAGGATCGAGCAACTGATCGAATAGGCGCGGCGGATCAGCTTGGGGCCTTCGCCCGGCTTGGGGGTTTCCTCCTGGGCGCCGGGGTGGCGCGGCTCCCAGTTCCCGAGGCCAAGCGTCGAGTATTGGCCGGGCAGGTGCTTGGGGAGGAGGTAGTCGGGAGTGACCCGCATGACCATCAGGTCTTCGTGGGCCTTGGCCAAGCGCGTGATGGTCGCGTTGTAGTGCTTGCGGCGCAGCTGGGCGTTTTCTTCCGTGGTCATACACGATCCCGACGCGGACGGAGAGAGAGAAAACCGGAGCGGCCGGGGGCGGCTCGAATCTGAGCCATTGTAAGAAATGGACTGGTTTATTCAGCGCCGGGAGGGACATGGGCCGTGTTACTCGACCTCGTCCTTCTTGGCGGAATCGACAGGCACTTTGTCCAGCGTCAGGCCGAGCGTCCGCAAGCGATGGCGCAGCGTGGAGCGATTCAGGCCGAGAATCTCGCTGGCGCGAGCCTGGTTGCCATGCACGTGCTGGAGGACCTTGAAGAAGAGCAAGCGCTCGACCGCGGCGATCACCTTGTCATGGAGCAAGCCCCCGGCCACGGGAAGCAGGGAATCGATCAACGCGTCGACGTCGAGCGCCGCGCCCGGATCCGCGGCCGGATCCGCGGCCGCCTGGACCGCCTGTTTTTCGGGCGACGTTGTCAGATGCTCCGGAAGGAATTCAGGCAGGATGAGATGGCCTGAAGCGTTGAGCATCGCCTGCTTGACGACCCCTTGCAACTCGCGGACATTGCCGGGCCAAGAATAGGTCTGGAAACGATCGAGGACTTCGGGTGCGAAGCCGCGCAGGTCCAGGCCCAGCTCGCGGTTGAAGCGGAAGAGGAAATAATGCGCCAGCTCCGCGACGTCTTCCGAGCGAACGCGCAGGGGCGGGACATGGATCGTGACGGCGTTGAGGCGATAGTAAAGGTCCTTGCGGAAGCGTCCCTCGGCGACCAGGCGTGCCAGATCCTGGTTCGTGGCGGCAAGCACACGGACACGGGTCTCCACAATCTCGTTACCGCCCACGCGCTCGAAGCGTTGCTCCTGCAGAACGCGCAGGATCTTGGCCTGCAAGAGAGCCGGCATGTCGCCGATCTCGTCCAGAAACAGCGTGCCGCCGGCGCACTGCTCGAACTTGCCGATGCGCCGCCGCGCCGCCCCCGTGAACGCGCCGGGCTCGTGCCCGAACAACTCGCTCTCGAGCAAAGTCTCCGGAATGGCGGCGCAATTGATGGCCAGAAACGGTTGGTCGGCCCGCCGGCTGTGAAAATAAAGGGCCCGCGCCACCAATTCCTTGCCCGTGCCGCTCTCCCCCAGGATCAGCGCGTTCACATCCTGCGGCGCGATGCGGCCGATCGCCTTGCACATTTCCTGCATGACCGGGCTGCGGCCGATGATCTGGTCGCCGCGATCCTCCTCGGGCAAGACCGCCGGGACGGACATCAGCCGCGCCGCCTCGAAGGCACGCTCGATCACCTGACTGAGGCGTTCGAGGTCGAGAGGCTTGATCAGGTAATCGAAGGCGCCCCGCTTCATCGCCTCGATGGCGGTCTGCGTGGTGCCGTGAGCCGTGATGAAGATGACGGGGCGCTTGAGGTGGAGAGCGTGGAGGTCGGCAAAAACCTCCAGGCCGGAGCGGTCGGGGAGCTGCAGGTCGAGCACGATCACGTCGGGATTCTCGCGGCGGATCTGCTCGACCCCCTCGCGGGCGGAGCCGGCGGTGAGGACGCGCGTTCCAGCGCCGCCGAAGACGCTGCGAAAGGAGTAGCGAACGCTGTCCTCGTCGTCAATTACTAGCAACGTTCTCACGCGGCGCCGTCTCCTTGGTTGCCATGGGCAGGGCGATGGTGAAGCGGCTCCCCCCTTCCGGCAAGTTGCGGGCGGCGATCGAGCCGTGGTGCTCGTCCAGGATGCGCGCTGAAAGGTAGAGTCCCAGGCCGGTGCCGTTAGGCTTCGTGGTCGTGAAGGGCTGAAACAGCTTGTTTTGTATCTCCGCCGGGATGCCCGGCCCGCTGTCGCTGATGCTCAGGCGCACCGCGCCGTTTTCGGGAGCGTCCAGGCGCAGCTCGATTCGGCCGTCTCTGCCCACGGCGTCGAGCGCGTTCATGATCAGGTTGACCAGAACGGTCTGGATCTGGTCGGCGTCGACTGTGACGATGACCGGCTCGTCGGGCATGTGCATCGTGAGGTTGACGCGCTGCTCGTTGGCGCGGCCCTGGGCGAGATCGCAGGCGTCGCGAATGATCGCCTGCAGCGCGCAGGGCGCCGTCTTTGGCCGGGGCAAGCGCGCGAAGTTGAGGAAGCCCTGGACGGTCTGCTCCAGGCGCCGCACTTCGCGGACGATCACCTGGAGGTCGTCGCCGTTCAGCGGCCTTGGGGTGTTCGGCCGGGCGGCCGCTTCGACGAGCATCTTGATGCCGGTGAGCGGATTGCGGATTTCGTGGGCCACGCCCGCCGCCAGCTGGCCGACCAGCGAAAGCTGCTCGGCCCGGAGGAGTTCGCGCTGCTGGCGCTGGAGTTGCTCGGCCACTTGCTCGACTTTTTGGACGATGAACTTCATCTGCTTTTCCAGCGAGTCCAGATCGCCGTCCGCCACGACGCTGACCGAGCCGACGTCGCGATCGAGATGCTGGGCGATGTCCTGCACGCGGACGCTCAGGCGGTAGACGGATTGACGTAACCCGCGCGTGACCGCGTAGCCCATCATCAAGCCGCCGACTACCCCGGCCAAGGCGAGGAGCACGAGGGCCAGATAGCCCTCGCGGCTGACGCGCTGGCTCTCGTCGGCGCTCTCTTTCATCCGGTCCTTGTTGATGCGCAGCAACTCCTGACAGGGATTGACGACCAGCTGTACGGGGTGCGACTCGACCGCCTTGTAGGCTTCCGGCAAAGGCTTGCCGTGCGTCTCCTCGCGCAGCTTGTCCTGCTCGCGCTTGTACTCACGGTAGCCTTCGTCGATCAGCCGGATCTGCTCGCGATCCTCCGCCGTGCTCGCGGCGTCGCGGGCCGTCTCGAGGCCCTCCTCGAAGCGTTTCTGGTCCTGGTCGATGCGCGTCAGGCGTTCGTCCTTCGGGTTGAGCAGGTAGAGAAAATTATGGAAGCGAAGTTGGCGGACGCGGATCTCGAGCTCCTGGGCCGCCTGCAAGCTGGCGACGTTCTTGGCCAACACGTCAGCGAGGTCGGCCTGCAAGCGGTGGATGTAGCGGATGCTGACCAGGCAGACGCCGAGGAAAAGCGCGCCTACGACAATGGCGGGGATCGTCAACCGTGGCAGCGTGTGTTTCATGCGAGAACATCCTTTGGCACAGATCGCCTCTGCTCTTGATGATAACAGACGCATGCCGGCGCCGCGCCCCGAAGGAATGACGAAAAACACGCCGCGACGATGGTTTTTCCGCCGCTTCCCTGGCCTCGTGCCAGGCGCTCCCAGACTCGTGCTAGAAAATGCCCAGTAAACACGCAGGGAAAACGGTTGGCGCCCAAATTGCGACAAGGGGACACGTCTACTGGACTCGCTTCCCCATGCGCTCGCTCGCTCTGGAAAAGGTTGTCGTCTACCTCAAAGCTCCCGCCTGGCGGCAGCACGCCTTCGGGCATGCGCTGGACTGGGCGGAACGGTTGCACGTCCCTTTGCGCGGCCTGATCGACAACCGCGTGGCAGGAGACGCCCAGGCGCAGCCGGCCCAGCAGGGTTTCGTAACAGGAGACGCCACGTTCGAGTCCTCATCATGGCGGACCGAGCCCCGTCTCCCGTGTGTGGCCGGAGCCTTGTACGTCGTGGCCGACGCCAATCCCGAACTACTTCTGGAATCCGCGCGGGCTGGCGCTCCACTCCTGTTATGTCCCGACCGGCCTGCGCCGCTGCGACGCCTGCTCGTCGTCGTGCAGGACCTCGCTCCGGACAACCCCTTTCTGGTCTCCGTGGCTCGGCTGTGCCAGGCGCTCGACACTCGTCCCGTCGTCCTGCTCGTGTGCAGGACGGAACGCCAGACGGCTCGCCTTGGCTATGTCGAGGGTCTTCTCGACGCGCTTGGGGTCAGCGCTGATCTGGACGCTCTGGTGACGTCCAACGCTACGACGGCGCTCGGGCAGGTGGCGTCCTGGCGGAACTGCTCTCACATCGTGATCGAGCGGGACAGACCGACTTCGTGGTGGCTCCGGTTGCGCGGCGATCCGCTGGACCGGGCGCGCGAAGCCGCCGCGGGTCGGCCGATCCTGACACTGCCCCGCCACGCGGCGCTCGAGCTTCCGAAGCGAACTTGCTTGCCGGCCGATTCCGCCTGGGTTCCGCAGGCGCGTATGAGGAACAGCACGCCATGAACATTGTCCGCGCATCGCTACGCAGCCCGTACATCATCGTCGTGCTGGTCCTCATCATCATCTTCGTCGGCTCGATTGCGCTGACGAGCACGCCGGTCGACATCCTGCCTGTCTTCCGCTCACCGGCAGTCCAGGTCATGACCTTCTATCAAGGCATGCCCACCAGCTCGGTTGAGAAGACGATCACCAACCGGATCGAGCGCTGGACCAACCAGGCGACCGGCTGCAAGCTGGTCGAATCGAAATCGACGCTCGGCGTCAGCGTCGTGCGCCTGTTCTTCCGCGATGACATCGATCCGGCCGCGGCGTTGACGCAGGTCAACTCGCTGGCCCTCGGCACTCTGCCGACGCTGCCGCCGAACACACTGCCGCCCGTCGTGCTTCCCTTCGATCCGACGGGCACGCTGCCCCTCGCCGTGCTCAGCGTGCAAAACCGGGACCTGGATGAGAAGGATTTGCAAGACCTCGCGCGCATCGACGTGCGCAACATGCTCGGCGGCGTCCCCGGCGTGGTCGCGCCCGTCGTCTTTGGCGGCAAACAGCGCACGATCCTTGTCTACGTGAATCCGGACAAGCTGGAAGCCCGGCATCTCTCGAGCAAGGACGTGGTCGACGCCCTGGCGAAGGCCAACTTCATGATCACGCCCGGCGTCGCCAAGTTCGGCAAATTCGAGTACCAGCTCGATTCCAACGCCATGGTCGACAAGGTCGAGGAATTGAACGACATCCCACTCCGCATCGAGCCGGGCAACACGATTTATCTGCGCGACGTCGGCTACGCCATGGATTCGGCCGCCATCCAGACCGCCCTGGTGCGCATCAACGGCAAGCGTCAGGTCTACGTCCCCGTCTATCGTCAGCAGGGGGCGAGCAGCCTGGCCGTGGTTGACGGCGTCAAGAAAGAAATCGGCTACATGGAACAGCGGTTGGCCAAGGGGACCAAGCTCGACCTGGTAATGGACCAGTCGGAGTACGTCCGCAAGGCCATCCATGCCCTGATCCACGAAGGAATCATGGGCGCCTTGCTCGTCGCCGCCATGATCTTGATTTTCCTCGGCAACGCGCGCATGACGGCCATCGCCTGCATGTCGATCCCGCTCGCCGTGCTGTGCGCCTTCATCGGCATCTACGCCACCGGCAATACCATCAACGCCATGACGCTGGGGGGGCTGGCCCTGGCGATTGGCCCGCTGGTGGACGACGCCATCGTCGTCCTGGAGAACACGCATCGCCATCACGCGCTGGGCAAATCGTCTTACAAGGCGGCGCTGGACGGCGCCAACGAGGTGACGATCCCGGTGCTCGTCGCCACCTGCACCACCATCATCGTCCTGTGCCCGGTCGCGATGATGCCCGGCATGGGCGGCTTCTTGTTCCGGCCGTTGACACTGGCGGTCGCGTTCGCCATGGGCGGCTCTTTCCTGCTGTCGCGCACGTTCGTCCCCGTCCTGTGCCATCGCTGGATGGGGGGGCACGAAACGCGCGCCGGGCACGAACATGCCGCGCCAAGCCTGTTCCGCCGCGTCCACAACCGCATCGACCAGGGCCTGCACTGGCTCACGCGCCGGTACCAGGGCATCCTGGAATTCGCTCTCAACAACCGCGGCAAAGTTCTGGCCATCGTCGGCGTCCTCTTTGTCGGCAGCCTCTGCCTCGCCCTTTTCCTGGGTCGCGAGTTTTTTCCCCAGATTGACGCGGGTCAGATCACCATCTACGTTCGCTCTCCGTCGGACACCAATATCGAGGAATCCGAGCGGCGCATCGCCGATCTCGAAAAGTTCATCAAGGAGCAGATCCCCGCCAACGAGCGCGAGATGATCATCTCCGAGCTGGGCCTGGTACCGGATTGGTCCGCCGCCTACACCGCCAACTCCGGCTCGCAAGACGCGGTCGTGAAGATCCAGCTCAATGACAATCGCCGCTTCAGCGCCCAGCAATACGCGATGCGACTGCGGCATCGTCTGGAAGCCAGCCCGCGCTTCAACCGGGACATGCGCTTCAGCTTCGACACGGGAGGCATGGTCTCCGCCGCTCTGAACTTCGGCGCCAGCTCTCCGATCATCGTGCAGATCGAGGGAGGGACGACGCGGCAGGCGATGGAGTTGGCCCAGGACGTCCAGCAGCGGATCAAGAGCGTGCGCGGCGCCGCAGACGTGCGCATCCTCCAGCGCAACAACGCGCCGCAGTACGTCATCGAGGTGGATCGCGTCAAGGCGGCCGATGTCGGTCTGAGCGAATACGAGGTGCTGGCCCAGGTGACGACGGCGATGAACTCCAGCGTGTCGCTGAGCCGGAATTTCTGGATCGACAGCAAGAGCGGCAACCAGTACTTCGTCGGCGTGCAGTACCCGGAAAACCCGAACCTCAAGCTGGAGGACATCCAGAACATCTCCGCCACCGGCGTCAAGGCGAAGTATCCGGTCAAGCTCAACGACCTGGTAAAGTTCAAGAAGCGCAACGCCGCCGTCGAGGTCAACCACGTCAGCCTGGCGCGCGTCATCAGCGTCACGGTGAACACCGAGAAACGCGACATCGGCAGCGTCGCCGGCGACATCGAGGCGCTCCTGCCCGAATTGCACGAGCCACCGGCAGGCATGCGCGTCAAGCTGATGGGGGAATACAGCCGCATGCAGGAATCGTTCGGCAATCTCGGCTTCGGCTTGCTCGCCGCTTCGGTGCTGGTCTACCTGTTGCTGGTGGCCCTGTTCCGCTCGTTCCTGAGCCCCTTCATCATCATGTTCGCGATTCCGCTTGGGCTTATCGGCGTCGTGACCATGCTTTTCCTGACGCGCACCTCGCTCAATGTGCAATCGATGATGGGTGTGATCTTCATGGTCGGCATCGTCGTCGCCAATGGCGTATTGCTCGTCGATTTCGCCAACAAGCAGCGCAAGCTCGGCGCCGGCGTGCGCAAGGCGATCACGACGGCGGGCGCCATCCGCTTCCGGCCCATCCTCATGACCTTTCTGGCGACCTTTCTGGATCTATTGCCGATGGCGATGGGCGGGCGCGGCAGCGAGGCGAACGCGCCCCTGGCGCGGGCGGTGGTCGGGGGCCTTCTGACCTCGACGTTCTTGACGCTGATCATCGTTCCGATCATGTACACACTGCTGGTGAAGGACGTTCCGGAACAGGAGCCGGATTGGGACAAAGAAGAGGCCGCCGGCCCTGAACATGACAGGGGAGAGGCGGGCCATGGCGGGGTGGCATTGGTCGATGGCGGCGGCTCGCTTGCGCTGCACGGGGCCGATTTTCCCGGAGAGACGCCCGCTGAACGGGGGCCGGAGATGCACGTACGACAGGCGCCCGAACACGAAGCGCCGAGCGGCTAGGAAGAAACTAGGTCGGTTTCACAACTAGGAGACGCTCCCTTACGGAGCGCCCTTTACCGTCAACACCGAACAAGGGGCGAGGCGAACGATGCGCTCCGCGATGCTGCCCATGAAAAGACGCTTGACGCCGGTGCGGCCGTGGGTTCCGATCACGATCAGGTCCGCCTTTTCCGCCCTGGCGACCTGCTCGACGGACGCGGCGGGCTCTCCCTCTGCGATGAGCAGGCGCGTGGCCGTGGGTAACCCCATGAGGTGGGCCCAGGCCTGAAGCTCCTTGAGGAGTCGCTTGCGGTAACCTTCGGGCTCCAATGCGCTGGCCGCCTCGCCAAAGGTGATGTTCTCGGGCCCCAGCGTCTCGACGACGTGCAGCAACAGGAGCGGCGCTTTGTATTGTGTTGCGATGTCCTGAGCTGTTCGGCACGCACCCTTCGAGAGTTCGGAGAGATCTGTCGGGTGGAGAACGATGCCTGGAGCGAACATATGATCCCTGTTTCTTGGATTGTCGCTGGAATCAAGACGCCGCCGTTATTCTAACGCAAGACCACGGCGAACTTGTCCTGGCGTAAGGAAAGTCGATCCGATAGCGCGACGCCGCGTGACAGCATGTCAGGCCGCATTCGGGTAGACTGTTGTATAGGAGACAGTCCGATGACCTCTTCCGCGCGAACACTCATGAGCTTTCTCAACAAGAATAAGATAATCGTTCTTCCGTTATCCCTGCTGGTGGTCGTGGGCGCTATACTGCTGGTGCGACCGCTCTTCGGTAGCCGCAAGGGGCGTCCGGACAACCCGGCCCACGCCGTGAAGGAGGGTGATCTCGATGAATCGGATGACGAGAGCGACCACACAGTCACGCTCAAAACCCTGTACCCGCACGACGACATTCGGTTTGTGCGCGAGGTGACGGCGCCGGCATATGTGGAGCCCTACTACAAGGTCGACCTGTACGCCCAGGTTGCCGGCAAGGTGACCTACATCGAGAAGAACATCGGCGACCGGGTGACGGCGGGTGAGGTATTGATAGAAGTCGACGATCCGGAGCTGGCACAAGACGTCCTGCAAAAGGAAGTGCTGGTCAAGCAGGCGAGCAGCGAGGCGCAGGCGGCGCGCGCGAAGGAGAAGACGATGGAGGAAGCGGTGCAGGCCGCCCGGCATCGCTGGAACGAGAAGAAGACGGCCGTGGACCAGGCGAAGGCCATCCGGGACTTGCGCGAGCAAGAGCTCAAGCGCTATAAATACCTGGCGAGTCAAGGGGCGGCCCTGCCGGATCTGGTGGAAGAGCGGGAGAAGGACGTGCGCGTCGCGGTCGCGGCGCTGAACTTTGCGGAAGTTGCGATACTCACGGCGGAAAGCGAATACAAGGAATATAAGGCAAAGTTGGCAGAATCCGCAGCCGATATAAAGGTGAAGGAAGCCAGGGTCGACGTTGCGCAAAAGGCGAAGGAGAAGGCGGACGCTCTCCTGGGCCTGACGAAGATCCGCGCCCCGTTCAACGGCGTGATCATCGCCCGCCTGGTCGACCCCGGAGCGTTCGTACAGAACGCCACGACGGCGCGGACCACGCCGATGCTCAGCCTGATCCGGTCGGACATCGTCACCATCTCGACGATGGCGCCCGAGCGCTTCGCCCCTTTCGTCCGGCCGAGCACCGAAGCCGAGATCAATATAGAGGTAGAGCCAGGCAAGCCGATCCGTAACCTCCATTCCAAGATCACGCGGTTCTCGCCCTATCTGGATCATGAGAAGGGGCGTACCATGCGGATCGAGGTGGACCTGTTCAACCCGCCCACGCGTGACTTCAAGAAGGCGGTGGACCGCGCCGCTCTGGCGTTCGTCACGCCGCTAGCGTCCGATAGCCCCCTGAGCGCGGTGACGCTGATCGCGACCGGGAAGGCGGAAGCGGGGCGCCCGGGTTTGATGAAACCCGGCATGTACGGATCGATGCGTCTGGTCCTGGAGAAGTTCACGGGTCCCAACATCGTGCCGAGCCGCGTCGTCGTGAGCAGGGGGGAAAAGACGTACGTCTGGGTCGTGCAGCATGGCAAGGCGCATCTGCGCGAGGTGCGCGTCCTCTTGGAAGACGGGGCCCGCTCGCGCATCGCCTTCGTAACCAAGGAAGCGGACCCGGCAACCGGCGAGGACGAGCGCTTGGAAAACCTGGACGGCAGCGAAGAGATCATCGCCAGCGGATTGACAGACCTCGTCGAGGGAGAAGAGATTCACACGGCGCCGACCAAATAAGCGGCGGTGAAGGGAAAGGAGTCCCTTGCCATGCGAACGCAAGTCCTGAGGATTGGGTGCTACCTTTTCCTGGCGTTTCTTCTCTTCTGCGACGTCCTCGGCCAAGCGGCGGCACAGACGCTGCTGCCTCCCGTCGCCATCGCGCCCCCCGCCGGAAGCGTTCTGCACGCCCGCCTGGGTCCCCCCGCAGTGGACAAGATCGCTGACGGTGCGGACGCGGCGCGTGAGGCGGGAGGAGACGGGGCGTTCCCCATCGATCTGGCCACCGCCCTGCGTTTGACCAACGCCGCGAACCCGACGATCGCCGTTGCCCGCGAGCGCGCCCAGCAGGCCTACTATCGGCAGCGCCGTGCCGAGGTGATGTGGCTGCCTGACTTGCAGGGGGGCGCGAGTTACAACCGGCACGACGGGCTCTTGCAAACCTCGCGCGGCGATGTAGTCTCCGTGAGCAAATGGAACTTTTTTGACGGCGGCGGCGCCGCCCTTCGCCTGGAAACCGGCGACGCCTATTTCGTTCCCCTCGTCACACGACAGCTCACCCGGGCCAGCGTGGCGGACGCGCGTGCCGTGCGCGACAACGTCCAGCTCGACGTCGTCGTGACCTATTTCGACCTCGTCGAGGCCTATGGTCGCCTCGCGGTCAATCGCGAAGCGCTCGGCAACGCGCTCGAGATGGCGAACGTGGCCGAAAAGGCACAAATCGCCGGTACCGGCAAGACGCCGGCGGACGCGCAGCGGGCTCGGGCGGAAGTGCAGGCTCGCATCGTGGAACGGCAGGAGCTCGAGGCGCGAGCGGCCCAGGTGGCGGCGCGCCTCGCCGAACTTCTTCTCTTGCCGCCGACCATCGACCTTCGTCCCGATATTTCGGGGCTGGCGCCGATGGAGATCATTCCATTACCGGCGGCGCTCGACGAACTGGTGCGCCTCGGACTGGCGAATCGGCCCGAGGTGGCGGGCTCGCAGGCTCTGATCGGCGCTGCCGATGCGCGCTGGCGCCAAGCCAGGCTTGCCCCGCTGTTTCCGCGGCTTGAGACGTACTACTCGGCCGGCAGCTTTCGCGGCGGCCTGACCCAGAACACCCAGGACATCGGCGGCCGGGGGGACGGCGGCGTTCAGGCGATCTGGGAGCTGAAGAACCTTGGCCTCGGAAACATCGCGGAGGCCCGCCTCAATCGGTCGTTCTATGACGAGGCGACCTACCACCTGCGGGGCGTCGAAGCGCGCGTCGGTGCGGAAGTGTCGTCCGCCGCCAAGATCGCGCTGGCGAGCGAACGCAGCTTTCGCCAGGCGGAAAAAGGCGTGAAGGAAGCGCTCGACATGTGGCGCATCCTGAAGCTCGCCTCGTTCGGCCTGGGCGGCCGCGATAAGCGCTTCGATCCCCTCGAGCCGTTGATCGCCGAGCAACAGCTTGCCAACGCGCGAACGCAGCTGCTGGCGGCCGTCATCCGCTACAACAAGGCGCAGTTCGCCCTCTACACCGCGCTGGGCCAACCGGCGGAATGCGCGCTGCCGGCGATCACACTGCCCGCAGCCGCGCCGACGATTCCTGCCATCCCGACCGGTCCCTTGCCGCGCGCCCTGCCCAAGTAGTCTTCCCGCGACCAGAAATCCAAATCGGAGCCGAGAGCGCCGAATAGAATTCGTGGAAGGGCACAACCGCGCCGATGTTCGGCCCGCGTGTGCCACTCCGGGGGGAGTTCCATGCGATTCTTTCAGCGCATCACAGGTGTGTTTCTTGTCATGGTCGGGACCAGTGCGGCGAGCAGCGCCGACTGGCGTCAGTTCCGCGGCCCGACCGGCCAGGGGGTGAGCGCCGAAACCGGTCTGCCTGTGAGGTGGTCCGCGAAAGAGAACATCGCCTGGAAGGTGAAGCTCCCCGGCGCCGGAGCGTCATCGCCGATCATCCTCGGCAAGCGCGTCTTCGTCACCTGCTATTCCGGCTATGGCCTGGACACGAAGGACCCGGGCAAGCAGGAAAACCTGCGCCGCCATATCGTCTGCCTCGACCGGACGGATGGCTCGGTCCTCTGGTCCAAGGAGTTCGAGCCGATCCTGCCCGAGCACAACTACGCCGGCGAAGGCGCCTATCAGGGATATGCGCCGAGCACGCCGATCACGGATGGGGAGAAGCTCTACGTCTTCTTCGGCAAATCGGGCGTCTATTGCTTTGACCTCGACGGCAAGCAGATCTGGCACGTGCTGGTGGGCAAAGGGATCAACGGCTGGGGCTCCGGCGCGTCGCCCATGTTCTACAAGAACCTGCTGATCATCAACGCCAGCATCGAGAGCAATGCCCTGATCGCGCTGGACAAGGCGGACGGCATAGAGAAATGGCGGGCGCCCAAGGTCGGCGCCGCCTGGGGTACGCCGATTTTGGTGACGACACCTGACGGAAGCCAGGAGCTGGCGCTCAGCATGCAGGGACGCGTGGCCGGCTTCGATCCCGACTCAGGCAAGGAACTGTGGAGCCGCGGCGGGGCACGGCGGCTATGTCGTCCCCAGCGTCGTGACCCACAACGGTATCGTCTACGCGGTCGGCGGTGGCGGCACGTCGCTGGCGATCAAGGCGGGCGGGCGCGGCGACGTGACCAAGACCCATGTCCTCTGGCGCACCGCCAAGGGCTCCAACGCCTCCTCCCCGATCTACCTCGACGGGACTCTCTACTGGGTGAGCGAATCGGGAGGCGCGTTGCACTTCCAGGACGCGGAGACGGGCAAAAGCGTCGAGCATCGCCTCGGCCCGGACGTGGGCCGCATCTGGGCGTCGCCGATCCTGGCCGATGGCAAGCTTTACTTCGTGTCGCAGTTCAAGGGGGTCTACGTCGTCGCGGCGAAGAGGGTCGGGGCGAAGGAGAAGTTCGAGCCGCTGGCCCACAACGTGTTCGACGACGACAAAAGCCGCTCGAACGCGTCGCTCGCGGTCAGCGACGGGCAGTTATTCTTGCGGAACGACCAGCATCTCTATTGCATCGGCAAGCGCTAACGGACCGTTTTCGGGTGTGAGGGGGTCGTGAGATGAGTCGAATTAACTCATGCTCCCTCATCGCCTTGCGTCGTCCGCGCCTCAGAAAAGCGTGAGACGAATCGTCTTGAGACCGTTTTTGAACTCGAAAGCAGGCGCCCATTATCCCAGGTCAAGAGCCTCCAGGATTCTGTCGCGCACGGCGGCCTGACCCATCGCTTCTCCGGCGCCGAGACCGATCAAGACCGGCTTATCGCTATCCGCGCTGACCGACAGGCCGTGGCTGCCTTTGACGAGAGAGGCGTCGAGCGGAATCACGTCGAAGAGGGTGCGGAAGCCGAGCTTCTTCTGAAGCAAGCGGCGCATGGCGCGGCCCTTGGGCCACCACAGCGTAGGATCGAAGAACAACTCGCATGGGTCGTAGCCCGGCTTGCGATGAATGTCGACGGTGCGGGCGTAGTCCGGCGCGAGTCGGTCGTCGAGCCAGAAGGGGTAGGCGAACCAGGTCCGCGGCTCGGAAAGAAGGACGATGTCGCCGGCGCGTGGATGGTCGAGGCCGATTTCGGCGCGCTCGTCTCCGGCGAGGATGCGGCCGACGCCGGAAAGCTCCCCGAGTTGATCGCGCAGGCGCGGGACGTCGGCCGGGTCATTGACGTAGACATGGGCGATCTGGTGGTCGCAGACGGCGAAGGCGCGGCTGGCGAAGGCGTCGAGTTGCTCGCCGAAGGGGCCACGACGGGAACTGAGCCAGCCTTCCTCGCGCAGGAAGCGGTTGATGTAGACCGGGCCATCGACTTGCAAATGGGTGTACTCGTTGACGACCCAGACCTGGAGACCTTTCTGCTTGGCGACGTCCAGAAGAGGGGCACAGGCGCGGTCGAGTTCGCCGAGGAGCTTGGCCCAGTCGCAATGTTCCGGGCCGAGCTTCTGCGTGTCGTAGTCGAGGTGCGGCAGGTAGACGAGCGTCAGATCGGGCGGGGCAGGGGGAAGGTTGAGGACTTCGGCGCCGCAACGGGCGATCCATTCCGAGCACGCGAGGCCCGCCATCGGTCCCCAGAACGTCTGGAACGGGAACCGGCCTAGCTTCTGCTTGAGATGGGCTTCGAGGTCTTCGGGGGAGGCGAGGATATCGAAGGCCTTGTTGCCGTCGGCGCCGTAGTGGGGCTTGGGGGTGACGCTGATGTCGACGTCCGCTCCCTGGTTGAACCACCAGAAGAGCTTGGCGCAGCGGAAGGAGCGGCCACGTTCTTTCGCGCGGCGGCGGGCGGTGGCATAGACCGGTTCGGCCTGGAGCAGGCGGTTGGACTGCTGCCAGAAGCGGACCTCCATGGTGTCGCGGTAAAGCCAGCCGTTGCCGACGATACCGTGCTCGCGCGGCGACTTGCCGGTGAGCATGGTGGCCTGTGCGGAGCAGGTGACGGCGGGGATGGTTTCGGCGAGAGGGCGCTGGCCGGTTTCGGTGGCGAGAGCGGCGAGGCGCGGAGCGAGCGAGAGGTGCTTGAGGGGGAGGGCGACAGTGTTGAGGATGAGGAGGGGTGGCATGAGTCGGGCCTTTCAGCTTATTCTATTTGAACCTCGATCTCCGCTGTCACGCGCTGCGACTTCCGGCTTAATCGCAGTAGAATATCGGCATGCCGGAAAAGCTACCGCTCCCGCCCATTTCGGCGCCCGAGAGACGCGGCCGCCTTGCTCGGATCCGGCGCCTTGCCGACGCGCTTGGATTCACGGGCGCGGTAGAGTATCGTCATGAAAGAAGCCGAAGCGGCGGGGCGCAGTATCAAAAGGCGAGCAAGGAGACTGAGGACCGGATTGTGGTCTTCGCAGAGGCGTTCGAGCGAGATGCCGACCCGGATGACTTCTCCCTTGCTGCCGCTATGGCGCACGAGAGGGGACACCAACTGTTGCTTCGCGACGCTCGTGTGGGACGGATCTCCAAGCGATCACTGCACCCGCGCACGGAGGAGATTCTCGCATCGCTGATCGGTTCGCTGCTCGCGGAGATGGAGGGAGATCGCGAGTCGCTTTTCGCCAAGGCGTGTTTTGACGCATTCGAGGCAGTTGAAGTGGACCCCAAAAACTGGACCACGGGAATGGATAGAAAAAGGGCTGGTGGAGAGCCAGCCTGGGAAGGCCGTGGGCCAGGAGGACAGGGATGCCTCGGAAGCGGAAGCACAAGGCGGAGTTCATTGCGAAGGTGGCGTTGGCGGCGGTGAAGGAGGTGCACACGATGGCCGAGCTGGGGAGCCAGTTCGGCGTGCATCCGGCGCAGATCGCCAAGTGGAAGCGGCGGCTTGTGGATGGCGCCGAGGAGTTGTTCGCCAAGCCGGGAGAGAGTCAGCGGCGTGACGACAGCGAGGTGGCCGAACTCTATGAGCAGATCGGTCGGCTGAAGATGGAGCTGGAGTGGATCAAAAAAAAAGCTGCGTGTTTCGGCTGAGGCCCGGCGTGGGTTGATCGAGCCGAAGCATGCGTGGCTGAGCGTGCGGCGGCAGTGTGAGTTGCTGGGGCTCAATCGCTCGACCTTGTACTACGAAGCGGCGGCGGAGACGGCGGCGAACCTGGCGTTGATGCGTCGGATCGACGAGCAGTATCTCCTCACGCCGTTCTATGGCAGCCGGCGAATGACAGCGTGGCTGCAGCGTGAGGGAGAGGCGGTCAATCGCAAGCGTGTGCAGCGGCTGATGCGGTTGATGGGTCTGGAGGCGATCTATCCCAAGCCGCGAACGACAGTGACAGTCCTATGTCACAAGTATCCGTACCTGCTGCGGAACCTGGAAATCACGCGGCCGGATCACGTTTGGAGCGCCGACATCACCTATGTGCCATTGCGTTCGGGGTACTTGTATCTGACGGCGATTCTCGACTGGTACAGCCGCTGTGTCTTGGCGTGGCGACTGTCGAATAGCTTGGACACGGACTTCTGCCTGGAGGCGCTGGACGAGGCGCTCGCTCGGGGTCGGCCGGCGATCTTCAACACCGACCAAGGGGTGCAGTACACGAGCCGAGAGTTCACGGGGCGGCTGGAGGCGGCCGGGGTGGCGATCAGCATGGATGGACGCGGGCGGGCGTTGGACAACGTGTTCGTGGAGCGGCTGTGGCGATCGGTGAAGTACGAGGAGGTCTACCTGAAGGACTACGCGAACGGCGCCGAGTGCCATGCTGGCTTGGCGGCGTACCTGAAGTTCTACTGCGAGGAGCGGCCGCATCAGGCGTTGGCCTATCGAACGCCGCTCGAGGTCTACCGGGGCGGCTCGGCGACGAAGGGGACAAAGGAGGAGGGCGTGAGTCGGGGATCGTATCGAGCGCACGGGTGCGGGCTGGGCTCCGCTCCGCGGCCTGTCGCTGCGCTCCAGGCCGCTACGCTCCGCCCAGCCCGCACCCGTGGCGAAGGGATCACCGCGAGGAATTGACTCAAGCGGTCGGCCCTGGGGGCCGACGAAGAAAGAGGCTTCGCCTCTACCTTTGGATGGTCATTTCGTGGTCTAGAGAATGGGGTCCACTTCACAGTGATGGAATCAGCTCACGCGATACGATTGCTTCACAGCCTGCGCGAGTTGTTGGGGAGAATACTATGATCGGACCGAAGAAGCTGAGCGAAATCAAGCGCGAGCTAGCGCGAGCGCTCAGAAAAAACAAAGCAGAATTGGATCTCTGGGTGAGAGAGCAAATCGCAACGGAGCCGGCGGGCAAAGCCGACCCGAAGGTCCTGGAGGATCTTCTGTGGGTGCAAAAGATACTGCAAAATGACCTTTCAAAGAAAGGGCGGAGGCGATCCCATAAGGGGGTCGGAAAAAACTCACCGGCTGCTTAATGGCCGAGCGGATGTGCTCAAAATCGCCTTCGTTTTTCTTCACTCCTTCCGCGCATCTCGTAACGTCCGCGCCGCCGCTTCCGCCTCGCGTATCACGCGCAGCGTGTTGCCGCCGAGCACCTTCACGATCTCATCGCGTTTGTAGCCGCGGCTCAACAGCTCCTGCGTGATGTATGGGTAGTACGACACGTCATCGAGCTGCTTGGGCGTCGAGCCGATGCCGTCGTAGTCGGAGCCTAGGCCGACGTGGTCGATACCGGCGGTCTTAATGATGTGCTCGATGTGGTCGACGACATCGTGGACGCTCCCGCGCGGAAACGGATGCGCTTTCTTCCAGGCGCCCCAGGCTTCCTGGAACTCTTCCTTCTTGGGGTACTTCTTCTGTAGCTCGCGGTAGCTCTCGAACATCGATTTCATGGCGCGGGCGCCTTCCGGCGTGATGAAGCCGGGGTAGAAGTTGACCATGACGACGCCGCGGTTCCTGGCTACCAGCTTGAGGACATCGTCCGGCACATTGCGCGGGTGGTCGGCGAGGGCGAAGGCGCTCGAGTGGGAGGCGATGACCGGGGCCTTGGCCACCTTGAGGACGTGCCGCATCGTGTCGGCGGAGACGTGGGAGATGTCGACGAGCATGCCGAGGCGGTTCATCTCGTGGACGACGCGCTCGCCGAACGGGCTGAGGCCCTTGAGCCGTGGCGTGTCGGTGGCAGCGTCAGCCCAGTCGAGGTTGTCGGAGTGGGTCAGCGTCATGTAGCGGGCGCCGAGCCGGTGCAGCATGCGCAGGACGCCGAGTGAGTTGTCGATCGAGTGGCCCCCTTCCAGGCCGATCAAGGAGGCGATCTTCCCCTCCTTGTGGATGCGCTCCACGTCGTCGGCCGTCAGGGCGAGGGCGAAGGTGTCCGGGTAGGTCTTGATCAAGCGATGGATGGTGTCGATCTGCTCGAGCGTCTGCTTGACCGCGGTGTGGTCCTTGGCCGTTTCGGCGGCCACATAGGCGGACCAGAACTGCGCGCCGACGCCACCCTTCATGAGGCGCGGGATATCGGTGTGCAGGGCGGGCTGAAGCTTGGTCAGGTCGTAGCGGCGGAAGAAGGGGTCGTCCTTCTCGCGGATCTTGTAGGGCAGGTCGTTGTGGCCGTCGAAGACGAGGGCTTCGCGGTGAATCTTGAGCGCGTCGTCGGTCAGAACGACTTCGCCGCGCTTGTCGGTCGTTTTCGGTTCTGCCGCGACGTGCAGGTAGACTTCAGGGTGCATCGTGTAGAAGCGGAATGCTTTGCCATCATGTACCACGATGCCGCTCGACTTGTTTTCCTCGATCGGTTGCAGTGGATTGCCGGGATATTTCTCCCAGTGAATGAGGTCGGTGGAGGTGGCGACGCCGGTCGCCCACTTCTTGGC
>JAXMAR010000072.1:0-22196 GCA_046350295.1 Gemmataceae bacterium | reverse complement strand
CGAGCTAGAATCTCCGCATGTCCTGGGCACGCATCGTCGGTCACCCGCACCTGATTGACTCCTTCCGCGATATCGTCCGCCGCGGCCGGCTGGCGCACGCCTATCTCTTCGTCGGCCGCGACGGCGTCGGCAAGAACGCCTTCGCCCACGAGCTGGCCAAGGCGCTCCTGTGCGAGAAGGCGAACGCCGACCTCGAAGCATGCGACGCATGCGCCGCGTGTCGTTTGATGGACGCCGGGACGCATCCGGACTTCTTCGCCGTGCGCCGTCCCGAAGAGAAGAACGTGGTGCCGATCGGCGTGATGCGCGAGCTGTGCGCCAACTTCGGCCTCAAGACGGCGCGCGGGAAGGGCAAGGTCGCCATCCTCGTCGACGCGGATGACCTCGAAGCCGAGGCGGCCAACTGCTTTCTCAAGACGCTCGAGGAGCCGCCGCCGCGCTCGACCTTCATCCTCATCGGCTCCAGCCCCGATCTCCAGCTGGCGACGATCCGCTCCCGCTCCCAGGTCGTCCGCTTCGCGCCGCTGAGCGACGCTGAGGTCGACGAGGTGTTACGCAGGAACGGCGTCGAAGAGGCGGCGCTGCGGCGGCGGCTGGTCCGGGCCGGACAGGGAAGCCCCGGTCAGGCGCTGGCGCTGGCCGAAGCGGAGCTGTGGGAGTTCCGGCGCCGGTTCATCCTCGACTTCACCAAGCCGCGGCCGGACGGCGCGAAGCTCGCCAAGGCGTTGATCCAGACGGTGGAGGACGCGGGCAAGGAGGCGTCGGTGCAGCGGAAGAAGGCCGGCGTCCTTCTCGATCTGCTGGTCTCCGCCTGGACAGACGCGCTCCGCCGCGCCGTCGGCGAGGCGGCGCGCGGCGCCGAATCTGACGAGCTTGCCGCCCTGGAGGCCCTGGCCCGCCGGGCCGGCCCCGAGAAGCTCATGGACTTGCTCGAACGCTGGCTGGAAGCCGAGAAGCAGATCGGCTTCTACCTCCAGATCGGCCTGGTGCTCGAGGGGGTCGTCGAAGCGTCCATCCGGATTCTTGAGGAAAACCCGACTTCCGCGCCGGTTTCCGCCGGGAAATAGACCGGCCGCGCCCGGCCTGCCGGTCGCGCCGCGGGTATACTTGCGCGCTCGAAAAAGCAGGCCGCGTGGCCTGCGCACGCGTCGATGTTGCCGCCATGAAACGCCGCTGGCCATTATTGCTGTGCCTCCTCGCCGGCTGCACCCTCCATCCCGTTGCCGATACGCGCGACTTCCTTTTCCCCGGCAAGCTCGGTAAAGGGACGGTCCCTCCGTACGGCGGCGTCTGCAAACCCCAGGGACCCGTCGGCGGTCCGGGCGGACCCGCCGTCACCGTCGGCCCCGGCGTCGAAACACCGAGCCCAGGACCGCTCGTCGTCCCACCGCCCGATCCTCTCCCGCCGCCTTCGGCGACACCTACCGGCCCTCCCACGCCTCCAACGTTTCCCGGCAAGTTTTGAGTCGTGGCTCATGGCAAGGTCTCCCGCTCAAAGCAATGTCCCCGCTCAGCCCCGCAAAAGAAGCCCATCCTTTCCGATCGGCATTTTTTGACATTCCCGGTCCGTGACGCACAATACAGATGCCAGGGAATGGGTATTCGGCACGGACCCGTCGCCTGCCGACCAACACCCCCACGGCCAATGAGCACCGGGACGCCCGTGGAAGTCTCGAAGTTCGACCTAGCGAAGGCCGGAGACTACGACCTCGTCGAGAAAGTCGCCGAGGGCGGGATGGGTACGGTCTACAAGGGCCGCCACGCCGTCAGCGGAGAATACGTGGCGGTCAAAGTCATTCCCAAACACCTCGCCGGCAACACCGTCTTCCTGCGCCGCTTCGAGAAAGAATACAACGCCGCCAAGGCGCTCGATCATCCCAACATCGTCCGCGCCCTGGACTTCGGCCGGGAGGGCGACCTTCCCTACCTCGTGATGGAATTCGTCGAGGGAGAATCCCTCGGCCAGCGCTTGGAGCGCGTAGGCAAGTTGCCGGAGGCGGAAGCGATCCGCATCATGCAGCACGTCGCCCAAGGCCTGCAAAAGGCGCACCGCCTGGGCCTGGTGCATCGGGACGTGAAGCCGGACAACATCTTGCTGACGCCCGACGGGCAGGTCAAGGTGACCGACCTGGGGCTCGTCAAGGACGCCGACTCCGACCTCAACCTGACCCGCACCGGACGCGGGCTGGGAACGCCTCATTTCATGGCGCCCGAACAGTTTCGTCGGGCCAAGGATGCCGACGCTCGCTGCGACATCTACTCGATGGCCGCGACCCTCTACATGATGGTCACCGGTGAATTGCCGTTCCGCTCCTGCGGCCCACTCGACGCCTGGATGAAGAAGATCAACAACGAGATCCCTTCACCGCGGCAGCTCGCTCCCGGCCTTTCCGAACGCCTCGACTGGGCCATTCGCCGCTCCATGAGCGCCGACCCGGGGCAGCGCGCCGCCACTTGCCGCGAGTTCATCGAGGACTTGACCGGCCAGACGACGCGGCGGATCGGCGGCAGCGCCACCAACGTCGAGATGAAGGACATCTGGTATCTCGTCTACAAGGATGACGACGGCGTGATCCATACCGTGAAAGGGAGCACCGCCGGCATTCGCCGCTCCCTCAAGGAAGGGCTGCTGGGAGACGCCACGCAAATCCGCCTCAGCCGCTCCAAGGAGGGGCCGTTCGAAGGACTCAGGCAGCGCCCGGAGTTTCGCGACGTCCTGTTCGATCAGCGCGGCGCCCAACCTGCGGGCGGAAATCAACGCAATCGCGCCGGCAGCGCCGTCGGCGGTTTTTCCGGGCCCGTGGGCTTGGGGGAAACTCCCCTACCCGACCCGAGGCAAACGCCGCTTCCGGAACCGGCCGTCCGGTCTTCCGATGCCCTCGCGCCCGCCTCCGGCATGTTGGCCGCTTCGGCCATCCTGACCCCGCCCCGGGCCGACGCCTCCCACGCTCCGCACATCGCGCTGGCGGCCGGGACCGGCTCTCCGGAGTGGGTCAAGTGGGTGGGCCTCATCCTCGCGGCCGCCGCGGCCGGCGTGGCCGGGTACCTCCTCATGCCCTTCCTCGCCAGTTGGCGCCTGTTTTGACTCTCCGCGCGGTCCAACCATCGGCTTCCCGCTTGTCACCTCTTGGCTGCCCGACTACAGTATCCCCACTCGACTTCGTGAAATCTTTCCCGGATCGGATCCGATGGCTTCCACGCTCACTCCCCCAACCTCTTCCGGCCCTTCCATGGATCGCGATGAACGGCTCGAAAAGGGCGAGAAGTTCCTGGTCTTCGCCGTCATGGCCGTCCTCGGCATCGAGGGCTTCTTCACGATCCTCGCCGCCAACATCCGGTTCTCCTGGCTCGGGGTGATCTGGAGCGTCGGCTCGTCGTTCTTCATGCTTGGCCTCGCCAACCGCATCTACACCGGCAACCGCACGGCTTACACCGTCACCTCGGTCTGGTCCGGCTTCCAGGTCGTCCTCAGCCTCGTCATCCTCCTGGTCCTCGCTTTTCGCCCCGAGGCCGAACACGCCACGGCTCACCTGGCGCTGCCCGTCCTCTGGATGGCCGCCGTCAAGCTGATCGGCTACTCGATTCTCTCCGTGGCCCTCTTTCTCACGCCGCGCGTCAAGGACTTCCTCGACGTGCAGCGCGGCGGCGAGCTGGAGCCGGAAAATCCGATGGCGCCGACCGGCGTGGTCGTCACGTTCGCGGATGACCAGAAGGCGGTCATCGCCAGCCTCGGCAAGCTACTCTCGGGCGCGGGGGTTGTGCTGATCGTCTTGGGTGTGCTCCAGGGGCTGGTCGGTCTGCGCGAGTTCATCGCCATCGCCAACAGCGAGCGCGGGGCCGCCCTGCAATCTCTCACCCTCTGGCTCTTCATCCGCTTTCTGCCCGCGATCGCCACGCTCTCGATCGGCGTCCTGATGTTCAAGCCCGCCTCGGCGGCCAAGCTGATCCAGACGCAGGGCGCCGACATGTCGTACATCATGAACGCGCTGTTCAAGCTCCGCGGCTTCTTCTCCTGCCTGGTGGTCCTTATTCTGATCCAGGTGCTGGGGGCGCTGCTTGGAGTGCCGTTGTTCTAGCTGGTGAGTGGTGAGTGGTTGATGGTGACGAATAGAAGGAAGAGGACAGGACCATGCCTCCCGGCGCCGCCCCTGAAGTTCCGCTGGAGTTCACCGAGACCCAGGACCGCGTCGTCCTCGACCTGGCGCGCTACATTCAATACGCGGCGGGCGCCAGCCTCGCCCTCGGCGCGCTCGGCATACTCACCGGCCTAGTCCTCTGGTTCTGGCTCTGGACCTCGTTCTGGGGCGGCCTCTTCGCCATCGTCATCGGCGCCGGTACGGTGTTCCTGGGCCTGGTGCTCCTGTCCACCGCAACCGATATGCGCTACATCGCGGAGACGAAGGGCTACGACAAGATCCACCTCGTAAACGGCTTCACCTCGATCAACGTGTGGTTGACCACACAGATCGCGCTGGCCTCTATCCTTGGCGTCGTGATGCTGTTCCGCCTCTTCGCCTGACGCCTCGACATGACATCGGTGTGTTCGATTCATTCCACATGCGGCGCGCTCTGAATCCATTTTTCGCAGGATCGCTGCCCCAGTCGATTCGATGTCCAGAGCGACGTCAAGGTCAACGTCCGCGCCCGGCCGTCGAACCGGGAACCAGCCGACTGTTCTTGCCCTCGCCGGTTTTCCCGTAGTGTGTCGGTAGGCACGCACGCGACCTGGGAAACGAGGACGCAAACACGCGGTTTGCCAATGATGACTTTCCGGCGAGGCCTGCGCGATTTCAAGTTGCCCATGAGCACGGTCTGGCTCATGAGCGACATCGCCGAAGCCAAGGGCCGGCAGGAACTGTACACGAAGCAAGCGCCGCAACTTCTGAAAGCCCTGCGCGAGATGGCGATGGTCGAGAGCGTCGAGTCATCGAACCGCATCGAAGGCGTAACCGTCGCCCCCGACCGGCTGCGCCCTCTGGTTTTGAGCAACACACGTCCGCGCGATCGCTCCGAGGAAGAAATCCAGGGCTATCGCAACGCCCTACAGCGCATCCATGCCGGCGCGGCGGACCTGCCCGCCGCGTCCAAGACTTTGCACGTTGCATGGCATCATCCAGGCCGGCGGAGGCGACGCCGGCGAGTGGAAGACCGCGAATAACGACATCATCGAGTTTCGTCCCGGCGCCGCCGCCTTTGCGCTGCACGCTCGCGGCCCGTGAAGGCGCCCAAGGCGGTCGAGGAAATGTGCCTGCTCTATCACCACGCCCTCGATCAGGAGCACGTGCCCGCTCTAGTCGCGATCGCCAGTCTTGTCCTGGACTTTCTCTGCATTCACCCCTTTCGCGACGGCAACGGCCGCGTCTCCCGCCTGCTCACCGTCCTAGCCCTCTACCACGCCGGCATTGAAGTCGGTCGCTACATCAGCCTCGAACGCCTCATCGAAGAGTCGAAGGAGGATTACTACGCGGTGCTCCACGCGAGCTCTACGGGCTGGCACGACGGCAAACACGACCTCCTTCCTTGGCTGAACTATTTCCTGGCAATCATCCGCCGCGCCTTCGTCCATTTCGAGGAACGGGCCGGCCAGGTAAAAAGCCCGCGTGGGACAAAAACGGAATTACTGCTGTCAACCATCCGCCAACTCAAGAGTCCGTTTCGCATCAGCGATCTTCAGCGGGCTTGTCCGGGCGTAGGCCTTGATTGGATCCGGAAGGTGCTAAAAGACTTGCGCTCCAAGGGCGAGTTGGAATGTCTGGGACGCGGACCACAAGCCGAGTGGCAGCGCCTGTCGAAGGGGAAATAGGTACTACCTATTTAAATGGGTATTGGAATGGGTATTAACGAGAGAGGGCTACCGGGCAACCTGCCGCTTTTTACGAAGCGGCCCCGATGACGCCGTACACCGGGAAGGCCGGCAAAGCGCCGTTCAAAAGCGGCGCACATCTCATCGTTCGGATCAAGCAATTAATCCTCTCCGAAGGCCCTTCTTCGGGACTTTGGCCGCTAAACGGCGTGACCCGTTTTTTGTATTTTGTCTCCTGCCGCGTCCTAACGAGAAGAAAAACGGAACGGAAAGGAGCTCTTCAATGGCCCGCCGCAGCCTGCTCACCACCGAAGGCATGGGACGCGCTCCCAACCGCGCCATGCTCCGCGCCGTCGGCTTCCACGACGACGACTTCAACCGCCCGATGATCGGCGTCGCCAACCTGCAAAGCGACATCACCCCGTGCAACGTCCACCTCGACCGCCTCGCTCTCAAGGCCCTCGAAGGCATCCGCGCCGGCGGCGGCGTCGGCCAGCGCTTCGGGGCGCCCACCGCGACCGACGGCATCATGATGGGCCACCAGGGCATGCGCTACAGCCTCGTCTCGCGCGAGGTCATCGCCGACTCCATCGAAGTCGTGTCGGGAGGCATGAACCACGACGGCCTCCTCGCCATCGGCGGCTGCGACAAGAACATGCCCGGCTGCCTGATGGGCATGGCCCGCCTCAACATCCCCAGCATCTTCGTCTACGGCGGCTCCATCCTCCCCGGCACCGGCCCCGGCGGCGCCGATATCGACATCGTCTCCATCTTCGAAGCCGTCGGCCAGTTCCAGGCCGGTAAGCTCGACGAAAAGGGCGTGCATCACATCGAATGCGAGGCCTGCCCCGGCGCCGGCAGCTGCGGCGGCATGTACACCGCCAATACCATGTCGAGCGCCATCGAGGCGATGGGCATGTCCCTCACCTACGACGCCAGCTACCCCGCCGTCTCCGCCGCCAAGGACCGCGAGACCTTCCTCGCCGGCCAGCAACTCGTCAAGCTCATCGAGAAGAACATCAAGCCGCGCGACATCATCACGCGCAAGGCGCTCGAGAACGCCTACACCGTCGTCCTCGCCCTGGGCGGGTCGACCAACGCCGTCCTGCACCTGATGGCGATCGCGCGCGAAGCGGAAGTCGAATGGTCCCTCGCCGACTTCGACCGCCTCGCCGACAAGGTCCCCGACCTCGCCGACCTCAAGCCCTCCGGCAAGTACGTCATGTTCGACCTGCACAAGGTCGGCGGCACGCCCGCGGTCATGCGCGCCCTGCTCGACGCCGACCTGCTCCATGGCGACTGCCTTACCGTCACTGGCAAGACGCTGGCCGAGAACCTGAAAGAAGTCGACTCGGTCTACAAGCGGCCGCAGACGGTCATCAAGCCGATGGACGCCCCGATGCACGCCCGCGGCCACATCGTCATCCTCAAGGGCAACCTGGCGCCGGAAGGGGCGGTGGCGAAGGTCTCCGGCCTCAAGAAACGCTCGATCACCGGCCCGGCCAAGGTCTTCGACGGCGAAGAGGCTTGCTTCCAGGCCATCCAGAAACGCGACATCAAGCCGGGCGACGTCGTCATCGTCCGCGGCGAGGGGCCGGTCGGCGGCCCCGGCATGCGCGAGATGCTCTCCGTCACCGCCGCCCTCTCCGGCCAGGGCCTCGGCGAGCAGATCGGCCTCATCACGGACGGCCGCTTCTCCGGCGGCACCCGCGGCCTCGTCGTCGGCCACGTCGCCCCCGAGGCCTGGACCGGCGGCCCACTGGCCTTCCTCAAGAACGGCGACCAGGTGACGATCGACGCCGACCGCAAGGAGCTATCGGTGGCGCTGACGGAGGCGGAACTGCTCAAACGCAAGGCGGCGTGGGTGAAGCCGGAGATCCGCGAGAAACGCGGCGTGCTGGCGAAGTATGCGCGGACGGTACATTCAGCGTCGGAGGGGGCGGTGACGGGATAGTACGCGGCGACAAGACCTGCCTTCCCTTTCCTTCAATGGAGCGCGCGGATGAGGCCTAGGATATTCAACAGAGAATTGCGGCGGCCTTGCTTGGCGTTTCTCTTTCTGCTGGGAATCATCAACAGCGAATCCACGGCGCAGGAGCCCAAGCTCCTTTTTGGTCGCGAAGTCAAGTGTATGCTATTCTCAGTCTCGTTCAGCCACGACGGCAAGCTGTTGGCAGCCGCCAGCGGGGATGGCACTGTCAAGGTGTGGAACATCACCACGCGCGCCCTTGAGTTGGATCTAAAGGGCCACAAGGGACAGGTCAGATCGCTCGCTTTCCACCCTCGTCGATATCTGCTCGCGACGGGCGGCGCGGACGGGAGCGTAAATACCTGGGAACTGCCACGCGGCACGGTGGCGAACAGCTTCATCGGACCGAGCGGCCCTGGCGGCGTGGAATCATTGGCCTTCAGTCATGACGGCAGACTGCTTGCCTCCAGTGGTTTCGGCCAAGGAGGGAAGAATCATGCGGTTATCATCTGGGATGTCGACAAGTCGGAGAAAGTCGGAGGGATCGGTATGACGTTTCGAGGCGGAGGAGTGACGGCTCACTCTGTGGCGTTTCAGGGGGACACGAAAACGCTTGCGGTAGGGACACATTACCACGAGATCAGTCTTTGGAACATGGAGAAGGAACGAGCGCATGGGACACTTGCGGGGCACAAAGAGGACGTGTTCGCCGTCTCGTTTAGCGCGGACGGAAGGGTACTCGCTTCTGGCAGCGGCGACGGAACTGTCAAGCTGTGGGATCCGATGACAGCCCGGGAAACGGCGACCCTGAAGGGACACGACGGATGGGTGCACGCCGTCGCGGTCAGACCCGATGGGAAGGTCGTGGCTTCGGGCAGTCACGACAAGACCATCAGACTCTGGGACACGGCGACCGGCAAGGCACGAGCAGTGCTCAAGGAACACAACGGATGGATTTTCTCTGTATCCTTCAGCAGAAATGGAAGACTGCTCGCGTCGGTGGGAGGCGGCGATCGAACGTCGGGTGAACTCAAGGTGTGGGAGATTCCCGAATGGTAAACCCTTATCGAGGAGCGCCACTTCGACTCAAGGCGAGCTTCGAAGGGAGTGGTGCTAGATGAGCCGCAGCAGCAATGAGGGCATTCGCCTTCTCGCGACTTTCGAGGATCGCGCTGTTCCGCTTGCGAAACTGACGTCAGGCGATGGCGGCCCGAAGCGTTCCCTATTCGTGGTGTTCAGGCCCGGAATGCAGCCGCGAGAACGCTACACGATCGAGGACGAGCTAAAGAAGGCGTTGGCCCAGATGGGAAAGATCACGGGCAGCGGTACGGCCGTCGCTCTCAGCGAAAGCGACATATCAATCGACGTGGTGGACGTTCAGCGCGGGCTGCAAATCGTCGGCGAAGCATTGACCCGGCTTCGAGTCCAGTAGCCTGCGCTCAACCTCAGGGTGTGACGTTACGCGGTGGCAGTCACTTCTTCCCTATTTCGTCCAGAACAATACGCACACGCACGCGCTGGCCGATGCGGAGGTCCTGGTTCTCGGGAAGCTTGACGAGGGCCTCCATCGTGCGGACGTCGTTCATCATGAACGGCTCGATGACCGGATGGCGCTTTCTGGAAAACCAGGGGGAAAGGCGGATGACTTCGCCTTCGTACTTCTCCCCGTTGAAGGTGTCATCCTGGACGATCGCCTTCTGGCCGATGCGCACCTTGCTGGCCCATTCCTGGAGGACCTCGGCGCGGACAATGCGTGGCCCCTTGGGCACGAACTCGACGGCCGGAAGCGGCGGGTTGGCGCCGAGGACTTCTCCCTTCTGGACGTTGACGCGGAGGACCGTGCCGTCGGCCGGGGCCTTGAGCGAGCACTGATCGAGGGCCCACTTGGCCTGGTCGCGCTGGGCCTTCTTGGCGTCGACATCCGCCTTGGCTCGGGCGAGGTCCTGAGCCGGTTCGTAGAGCTTCAACTCATCGAGCTTGTACTGCTCGCGCTTGATGGCGACCTTCGCTTTCTCGACGTCCTGCTGCAAGAGGTCGAGTGTCGCCTTGCCCGCCATCTGGACTTCCTTCGCGAACTGCCAGGCGGCCTGGGCCTTGTCGCGTGCTACCGTCGCTTCCTCGATCGCCGTCTCCTGCTGCTTCTTCTTCAGCTCATTCTGCTCCGGCAGCTTCTCCGCCTGCGCGAGCTTCTGCTTGGCTTCATCGAGCGCCGCCTGCGCCTCAGCGAGTTTTCCCTGGGCCAGCGTCGGATCGAGTTGCAGGATCACGGCGCCCTTCGCCACGTCCTTCCCTTCCTCCGCCACCGAGAGAATGATCCCCTGCTGCGCCGGATGCAGGTGAGCGACTCCGGCCTCGACATCGACGTAGCCGATGGCGATCATGCCCGGCGGCGCGGTTTCCTTGGGGTCCTTGGCGTGGTCCGCCTCGCTTCCCTGTAACGCCCAGCGTGCGCCGATCGCGGATACGGCGAGAACGAGGATCCCCAGGAGCCACGGCCAGCGGTGGGTGCGGCGTGATTCGCTCATCGCAGAGGCTCCTCTTGATAACCCGACAGTTCCGAATGGCCGCTGACGGCGATCGGGCGCTCCGTCCCTTCGACCAGGCAGCCGTCCTCCAGGTGCAGCACGCGGTCGACGTGCGGGATCATGCGGGCATCGTGGGCCACAACCAGGATGGTCGACCCGTGGTCGTGTGCCGCCGCCCGCAGCAGGTCGATGACCTGCTCGCCATGCTTCCAGTCCAGAGCCGCTGTCGGTTCGTCGGCGAAACAGAAGATGGGATCTTTGATGAGGGCCCGGCCGATGGCGACGCGTTGCTTCTCGCCGCCGGACAACTGTGCGGGCCGGAGGTTGGCCTTTTTTGAAAGACCAAGCAGGCCAAGCATTTGCGTGGCGCGGTCGCGCGACTCCCGATAGGGAAGCCCGCCTCCCCAGCGCAGCACCATTTCGAGTTGTTGCCGGGCGGTCAGGGCAGGGAAGAGGTTGTACCCTTGAAAAATGAAGCCGCAGTACTTGAGGCGGAACGCCTCCTGCTGCCTCTGGGACAGGGCCCAAACGTCCTGGCCGTTGGCGATCACTTTGCCGGAATCAGGCCGCAGCAACCCCGAGAGGACGGCGAGAAGAGTCGACTTGCCGCTGCCCGAGGGCCCCATGAGGAGGACGAGTTGGCCGGCGTGGAGTTCGATACTGACATCACGCAGCGCAGTGGTCAACGTTTCACCCGAACCGAACGTGCGGTTGAGGCCCCAGGCTTTCAGGGTCGGCTCGGACGTCGGCCCATCGGTGAACATGCGCAGCGGTCCCTCGGCGGGTTTCATCGAAAGGTTCATTATATTCGGGGCAGAGGCCATGGTCGTCCCTTTTTTCCCTGTTCCCCTTGGCGTTAGGTCAAGCGAGCGCGTCATTGTCCTCAAAGTCTCCCTGGTCGGCATCTCGGACCGGCTAACGACGACAGCGACTCATATCCCGGCGCTTTCCCAGATTGCCCCACCTGTTGTCTTCGGGCATTGCGGCCCGGAGCGCTCGCCAAAGCCGTTGTGCCGACCTATCGAAGCAGGTTGACCGGCTCTACCAGACGCAAACTCCGCAATGCCCACAGCCCGGACAGCATGGCCATCGTCATCGTCACCACGACCGCGCCGGCCAGAAGCTGAATCGGCAGTAGGATTTTCGCTCCCACTTCGTTGCCGACCTCGGCAAGCCCGAAAATCATCGGCAGCGCGATGGCGACGCCGGCGATGCCCACCCAGAACGATTGCGCCAGGACCGATAGCGCCATCCGCCAGCGCGGGATGCCCATCGCCCGCAGCACGGCGTATTCCTTGAGCTGCGAAACCGTCGCCGCGTAGAGCGTCTGACTGGTCACCACGGCGCCGACCAGAAGACCCAGGAGCGCCGCCAGCCCCAAGGCGACGCCCGCCTTGGTCTTGAGCAGCCAGTGCAGCCGGCTGCGCAGGGAGAAATCCTCAGCCGTGAACGCGGCGATCTTCTTTGGATAGGCCTCCAGGCGCTCCACCACTTCTTTCGCTTCCCCCTTGTGCCGCAGTTTCGCCAGGAGGAAGGTTACCTGTTCTTGCGGCGGCCGCAGGAGCATCTGCGACGTCTCGATCGAGCAAAAGATGTAGGGACCGGCGAGGCTTTTGAGCCCCGTCACGGTTCCCACCACGCGGACCCGGCGGCCCGCCACCTCCGCGTAGTCCCCCACCTTGCTGAGCCCCAGCCGGCCGAACTCCCCCCGGTCCACCACCACGGAGCCTAACTCGGTCAGCGCCGTTCGATGCTCCGGTGTAAGCTGCTTGATCGCCCCCAGCGCCTGCGGCCCGAGCCGGGAGCCAATGACGACGCACAGCTCCATGCCGCCCGTCGGTTTGTCCCAGTACGCAAAACCCTCCATGAAAGGCTCGATCCGGTCGACCTCCGGCATGGCCAGATAGGACATCCAGGACTCCGGAATGGGACGCCCCAGGTCGACGCTGGGCACCTCGGGATGCCCGACCCAGATGTCGGCGTTCGACATGTCGATCGGGATCGAGGTGATGGAGAACAAGCCGAGCAGGAGGCCACACTGAAGGGCGATCAACAGGGCGCTGAACGCGACGGCAAGGATGCCGGGCAGGAAGCGCTGCCGTTCGTGCCACAGGGTCGTCAGGGCATAGGACATCCGTTCACCTCGTTGCGGCTGCCACGATGGGAGCCTGGAATCCCTCTTCCCTACGCTGCGAGCGGGGAGGCGTCCAGTGGGGCAGGTCGGCCAGGGTTCCGTCGATGAAAGTATGGTGCCAAAGCTGCGTGGCTACCACGCCGACCAGGCCCATCTCGATCATCGTGCGCTGGTTACTGCCGACCCGCATCGCGCGGAAGGCGTCGCGCCAGTGGTGGACCAGGGCGGCGTCGAAATAGCCGGTTTTCTTGAGTGACTCCATGCTTAGAAGCTGGTCGACGAAGGTCGGTAAGCGCGTGGTGTGGAAGCCGTCGAGCGGGGCACGGAACATCGCTTTGGCCCGCCAGGCGATGTTCTTGGGAACCCAGCGATCGGCGACATAGCGGAGGATGAGCTTGTCGCGCATGCCGCGCATCTTCCACACCGGATGAAGCTTGGCGAGGAAATCGAACACGTCCTCGTCGAGGAAGGGATAGCGCGTCTCGACCGAGGAGTTCATCGCCACCCGGTCTCCCTTGGACGCGAGCAGGAGGCCGGGCAACATCACTCGGGCGCCGAGGTAAAGCGAGCGGTTGAGGCGATGCCAGCGGCGCGCTCGATCCAGGTTCAGCTTCAGGTCGTCATAGGGCAAATGGTCCCCTAGCTTGGCCCACATCTCCCGGCTGAAAAAGCGCAGCTTGGACAGGCTGAACATGCCATAGATATTGAGCCAGGCGTTTGGCCCGCCGACGGCGTCCAGCACCCGCCGCATCGCCGCTCGCGAATAGCTTGGCGCCCCGGTCAGCTTCAGGTAAGCGCGCCGCACCACGTTGCTCAGTGGCAGCCCGGGGATCACGTCCATCATCCCGAGCAGCTTTTGCACCTTGTACCATGGATAACCGGCCAGCCACTCGTCGGCCCCTTCCCCCGTCAGCGCCACCTTGTAGCCCTTGGCGTGCACACTCCGCGCCAGCATCAACAGGGCGGCACACGACGTGTCGATCACCGGCCCTTCCGCGGCCCGAATCAACTCCGGATATGTCTGGAGGACCTCCTGTCGCCCGCAATCGACGACGAAGTTCTCCAGCGCCCCGACGTGCTGCGCCACCTGAGCCGCTTCGCTGCGCTCGTTGAATCCTTCATCCTGCACCGAGACGGTGAACGTCGGTATCGGTTTCTTCCCTTCTTTCACGCGCTGATGACAGGCCAGTGCGACCACGACGCTCGAATCGACGCCGCCGGAGAGGTAGGAGACGACCGGAACGTCGGCCCGCAGCCGGCGCTCGACGGCCTTCTGCAAGATCGCCTCGAACTCATCGACGGTCCGGGCGTGGGCGTTTGAGCCAAGCCAGCGAAAGTCGCGCCACTCCTCCTCGCCCCGATCGGGGAAATCGATCTCCCAGTAAACCTTCTCTTCGACCCGGCTGGCGCCGAGATCGAGGGTCAGGTAGCGCCCCGGCAGGAGAATGTTGACACCCTGGAAGCAGGTGACAGCGCCGGGGAGAGCGAAAAAGGTAAAGGCGTGGTTGACACCGCGCGGATCCGGGCGCGGAACGACGTAGCCGGAAGCGAGCAGCGCCTTGATCTCGGAGGCAAAGAGAAACAGCTCGCCTTGCGGCGTTTGCCGCCGGGTCCAGTAGAGCGGACAGATGCCGAAGCGATCGCGCGCCAGCGTTAGCCGCCGCCGGCGCTCGTCATAAAGAGCGAAGGCGAACTGGCCGCGCAACATCGGCAGCATCGCCTCCTGGTGGTCTTCCCACAGGTGCGGCAGAAGCTCGGTGTCGCAATGGGTGCGGAAGACGTGGCCGCGGCCCTTGAGCTGTTCGCGAACCTCCGGATAGTCGAACAACTCGCCGTTGAAGACCACGCTGACGGAACGGTCCTCGTTATGGATCGGCTGCTGTCCATCGGCGAGGCCGACGATGCTCAGCCGGCGATTGGCGAGGGCCAGGCCGGGACCGAAGAAGTAGCCGTCCTCATCCGGGCCGCGGTGGTAGATGGCATCGGCCATGGCGCGCAGCGCGTCCGAGTCGGCGGGCGCCGCGCCAGAGAGATTCACGATGCCGGCGATACCACACATGTTTTCTTCGGAATCTCCTCGGAGCCGGAAGCGTGAGCGACGGTCCTGAGGGCGGTCGCTCACGCTTCCGGCTCTGATCACTCTCAGGCGTACAGCTTCTTCACGCGTCGCGCGATCAGCCAATCGGTGAGCCGCGGAAAGAGCCGATTGAACCGCAGCAGCCAGCGCGCGTCCTTGCCTACCACTGTCTCGGTCTTGTTCTTCTTGAGCGCCCAGACCACCGTCTCGGCCACCCGCTCGGGCGGCATCGCCTTCGAGTAATCAATCGGATAGCGCCCTTCACTCTTCAGCAGATGTTGCGCCAGCTCACTCTTCGTCAGGCCAGGCAACACCGCCAGCACATCGATATCGAAGCGGGCCAGCTCGCCGCGCATCGCCTCGATGAATCCGCACAGGGCGTACTTGCTCGCCGAGTACTCGGACCAGGCCGGCATTCCCTTGCGGCCGCACATGGAAGCCACGCTCATCACCGCCGGCTGCTCCCCTTGCGTCAAGTGGGGGATGGCGAGGCGGATCAGCTCGGTCGGGGCGAAGAAGTTGACCTCCATGATCCGGCGCAGGATATCTTCCGTACCGTCGGCAAAATGGGCCCAGCTGCCGATCCCCGCGTTATTGAGCAACACGTCCAGCCCGCCCAGATGCGCGGCCGCCTCGTCCACGAGCCGCCGGCGCTCGTCGTCGTTCGTCAGGTCCGCGCGAATGGCGAACGCGTCCGCCCCCTTGGCTTGCAACTCCTCCGCCAGGGCCCGCAGCTTGTCTTCCGAACGGGCCGCGAGCGCCAGCCTGGCGCCATCCGCCGCCAGCAAACGGGCGATACAGAGGCCGATGCCGCTGGAGGCGCCGGTGAGGAGGACACGTCGACCTTTGAGATCACGCCGCATGGGATTACTCGAAAAGACGGCGCCGCGACGCGCGGCGGGAGCGCGGCCGCAAAGCTTGTTCAGTCTTCCCAATCTTACCCAGGCGCAAGGCGGAAACGGGCGACAACTTGGATTAGGAGCGGCCAGATTCCAGGAGCCGCAGATGTTCATCAGCTACGAACGGCAGGACCGTTGTGATCGTTTTTCCGGGAGTGTCAGGAAAATAGGAGGGTCCGCGAGTTCAAAATATCTTATGGATGCGAGCCGCCGCGGCGACTGGAAAAGAACCACCAGAACGCCTGGATTTTCATTGATACAGGCGTTCCAGCTCCGCGCGGTAGTGTTGAAAGATCACCCCCCGCCGCAGCTTCAGGCTGACCGTCAACTCGTCGTTTGCCACGCTGAACGCCTCGGCCGCAAGGACGAGCCGCTTGACCCGCTCCCAGGGCGCCAGATCCTTGAGCCGCTCGTCGAAGCGGGCAAGCAGGAACGCGTGCAGGCCGTCGTGCCCGGCCAGATCGGTCGGCGCCCCCTCGATGCCGGATTCGCGCCGCAGATTCGTCCAGTTCGGCACGATCAGGGCGGTGAGGAAGCTGCGCCCCTCCCCGTGGACAACCGCCTGATCGACGCACGGGTCCTCCAGAAGCAGCGCTTCGACCTGGTTGGGGATCAGCTTCTTGCCGCTGGAAAGGACGAGCAGCTCCTTCTTGCGGCCGGTGATGAAGAGGAAGCCGTCGTCGTCGAGGCGGCCGAGGTCGCCGGTGTGCAGCCAGCCGCCGTGGATGGCATCCTCGGTCGCTTGCGCGTTTTTCCAGTAGCCGCGCATGACGTGCGGCCCGCGCGTCAGCACCTCGCCATCGTCCGCGATCTTTACCTCGACGCCGGGGATGGCCTGGCCGACCGACTCCAGCTTGTACGCCTCTTTGCGGTTGAAGCTGATGACCGGTGAGCTTTCCGTGAGTCCGTAACCCTGGAGGATGAGGAGGCCGTGACGCGCGAAGGCGTTGGCGACAAAAGGGGGCAGGGGAGCGCCGCCGGAGCCGAGCCAATCCATGCGCGGGCCGAAGATGGCGTGCAGCTTCTTGCGGGCAATATCGTCGGGCAGGACGGCGACGCTTGCCAGCAGCTTCTCATAAAAGCGCGGCACGGAGGAAAGGTGCGTCGGCTGGATCGCCATGAGGTCGCGGACGAGCGTGTCGACGTTCTCGGCGAGGCAGAGGGCGGCGCCGGTGACGAGGCTCAGGTAGTGATCGACGGTCCGGGCGTAGATGTGGCTGAAGGGAAGCCAGTTGAAAAGGACCGAGTCCGGCCCGCGCCGCGCCGCCTGATGACACGACAGGGCGTTGGAGAGGAGGTTGCCGTGCGTGAGCATCACCCCCTTCGGATTGCCGGTGGTCCCGGAGGTGTACATGATGGTCGCGAGGTCGTCGGGGCCGACGCGGGCGATGCGAGTGTCCAACTCGGCGGCATGTTTCGCCCGCGCAGCACGGCCACGCTGGAGGAAGGCGCGCCACGAGAGCGCGCCGGGGGCCGGGTCGAAGACGACAGCGCCCCGAAGATGCGGCAGGGCGGCAGGATTGACCTTGGCGAGCTGCGCCGCGTTGGCGGCGAAAAGCCAGCATGTCTGCGTCTCGGCGAACTGGAACTCGACCTGCGCCGCCGGCAGGGGCGCGTGCGGCGGCACGTTGACGGCGCCCGCGCACAGGATCGCCATATCCGCGACCAGCCACTCGACACGATTGTCCGCCAGCACGCCGACGCGGTCTCCCGGTTGAACGCCGGCGTCGATGAGGGCCGCGGCTGCCGACCGGACCATCTCGAGATACTCCGACCAGGAGCGATCTTGATAGAGACCCAGGCGCCGCGTCCGCAGCGCGACATTCGGGCCGAGGCGATCGGCCGTCTCGTGGAACAAGGCGGAGAGGTTGCGTGGCTCCATGGCGCACATCGTACAATAGATGAGGAAGGGGCGGGAGAGGCTTTTGTTTGCGAGGCAAGACATGGACACAGACATTCAGCCGCGCCGCAAGCGACGCGAGACCATCCTGACCATCTCGCTCGTCGTCATCCTGGGCGGGCTGTTCCTGTTCTTCATGAACCTGATCAGTCTCGGCATCTTCATGTGGGTCGGCGCCATCATCATCGCGATGGGCTTGATCGGCTTCCTCCACTACGTCCTCTGGGGCCAGACGATGACGGAGAACACCGCCGGCGAGCGCGAGGAGGCGGAGCTACGGCAGCGGCTAAACCTCGATCGCGAGGACTGGGAATAGCGAGGCCGTAGCGTGGACTTCAGTCCACGCGCTGCCGCGGGAGCCAATCATCGATCGCGCGCCATGCGTCGTCGCGCACGCCCGTGTAGAAATGATCGCCGCCGGCAATGACTCTCACATCGAGGTTAGGATAACGCTTCCTCTTCTCCTCGATCAGCGCCGGCCCTTCCTGGAAGGCGACATTGTTCTCGGTCTCCACGGCGCCGAAAAGAAACAGCGTCCGCGCCTCCAGGCCCGGCAACAGCTTGGCGAAATCGTAGCGCTCGTCCGGGCCATACTTCTCCACGTAGCCGGCGGCGCTGATCACGAACGGCAACGGCATCGTCACTTCGAGCAGGGCGTGCGGCTGATTCTGCCGCAGCCGTTCTTCGGCACGTTGATAGGTGGCAAGAAACTCGTCCCGCTTCGCTCCGGAGCAGAACCATTCGTACGAGAGACGCGGCGGCGAGAGCGCGACGATCGCGTCGCTCGGGCCAAGCAGCGAAGGCTCGTGCGTGGCGGCGTAGAGACATTTGACGGCGCCGAGGGAATGTCCCAGCAGGAGGACGTCGGGGCCAGCGTTGTCGCAGAGCCATTGTGTCCAGGCGAGCAGGTCGTGGCGGCAGTCGTCGACGGTCTCGTAAGCGGCGCCGAGGCGACGGCCGCCCTTGGACGTGGCGGCGGTGCTGACGCCGTCGTGGCCGCGCGTGTTGGCGCGGAGGACGGCAAAGCCAAGCGTCAGCAGCTTCTCGCCGAGGAAATCGAAGAGTGTCGAGCCATAGAAGTTGCCGCCCGTGCCGTGGACCATCAGGACCGACTGCGGCGCCGCGGCCCGTGATGTCGCCGGCCGTTGCAGCATGCCGTCCAGAAAGACGCCGTCGCGGGTTTGGACACGAAGCAAATCGACGAGCATGGGACACGCGCCTCGTTTTCGCTAAGGTGTTTGCGTGGCCGGGAGCCTGCCCTCCCGGGTCGCCCTGCGCGGGGACGTTAGAGCTTTCCCGCCAGCTCCTCGGCCTGGCCCACCATGTCTTCGAGCAGCTTGAGCCCCAGCGCCCAGAAATTGGGGTCGGTCACGTCCACGCCAAGCTTCGCGAGCAGAACGTGTGGCGCGTCCGAGCCGCCGGCCGAGAGGAGATCGAGGTACTTGGGCACGAACGCCTCTCCCTCTTGCCGGTACTTCTGGAAGAGCGCCAGGACGAGCAATTCCCCAAACGCATACGCATAGCAGTAAAACGGCGAGCGGATGAAGTGGCCGATGTAGGACCACCAGCAGGCGTACCCCTCCGTCAGCTCGACCTCGGCGCCGAACATCGCCTGGTTGGTGAGCATCCACAGATGGCCGATGTCGTGGGCGGCCAGCTCTCCCTTTTCCTTTCGTTTCTCGTGCAAATCCAACTCGAAGCGAGTCAGCACGACCTGGCGGAAGACGGTGGCGAAGGCGTCCTCGATCTTGCCGCACAGCATCGCCAGCTTCAACTTTGGCTCGGGGTACTTCTCCTGGAGACGGCGGAAGGTGAGCATCTCGCCGAAGACGCTTGCCATCTCCGCGGTGGTCAGCGGCGTGTCGCACTGAAAATAGCCGTGCCCGCGCGACAGGTACTGGTGCAGCCCGTGCCCGAGCTCGTGGGCCAGCGTCATCACGTCGCGCAGCCGTTCCGTGAAGTTCATCAGGATGTACGGGTGGACCGAGGGAATGGCGCTCGAGGAGAACGCTCCGCCGCGCTTGCCCGGCCGCAGCTCGGCGTCGATCCATTTCTTGTCGAAGAAGAGGCGGATGACGTCTCCGCCGCGCCGGCTGAAAGCGTCGTAGCTCTCCTGCACGATCTGCCGCGCCGTGGGCCAGTCGCAGGACGGTTGATCCGAGAAGATGGGGGCGTAGCGGTCGTAATCGTAGAGCTTGTCCAGGCCGAGCAGGCCGCGCTTAAGACGGTAGTAGCGCTGGACGACGCCGAAGTTCGTCTCGACGGCGCTCATCAGGGCGGTGACCACGCCGTCCTGAATCTCGTTGGAGAGGTTGCGCGAGAAAATGTAGGAGGGATAGCTCCGCAGCCGGCAGTCCGAATCGTGGTCGAGGACGATCGTGTTGAAGATGAACGTCAGCAGATGCGCGTTGCTCTTGAGCCCCTCCGAAATGCCCGCCGCGGCCGCCTGCCGCGTGGCCCGGTCCGGATCGTAGAGCTTGGCGAGGATCTCTTGCAGCGTCAGCGTGACGCCGCCGGTGAACGGGAAGCGCATGGTCGCGGTCGCTTCCTCGAACAGCCGGCCGAATGCCGCCTTGCCGGTGATCGACTTCTCCTCCAGGACCTTCTCCTCCGGCTCGCTGAGATAGTGCGGCTTCCAGACACGCTTCTGCTCGAGCCAGTGGCGATAGCGCTCGAGCGAGGTCTTTTTCATCAAAGCGTTGGCGATCTCGTCCGGGACCTGCACCCATTCGAGCTCGAAGAAGATGAGATGCTTGTTGGCCGCGGTCCGCTCCATGCGCGTCTTGGTCAGGAGGGCGCCGTGCTTCGGGTCGTCCGTCTTGGCGGAGTGGACGAGCATGGCGTAGATGAGCGGCCGGTCCATCAGCTCGAAGAGGCTCTCCAACTCCTTGACGGCGAGCAGCAGATGGCCGTCCTCGTCCGGCTTGAGGGCCGCGATCTTGCCGCGATAGCTGGCCTCGAAGCTCTCGGCGCGGCGTTTGGCGTCGACCATGTCGGCTTCGAGACGCGGGTCGTCGAGCCCCATGTAGAGATCGGCGAGGTCCCAGCAAACGCCGGCGGCGCTGTTTCCCTTGGTCGTGTCCATGAGTGTTACTCAGGAGGAAGGCGACAAGTCGCATTCTACGGGAACTGTCGCTTCATGAGTCAACGATGGGAGGGATTCTCACCCTTTCCTGGTATCTCGACAGATGTGTATTCATGTAGAATCGAATCATGAACAAGAACGCGAAACAGACCATTGACAGCAGCGAACCCCGTGACCCGGCGCAAGCGCGCAATGGGGTGGCTATGACCAGGACGGGCTTCGCCGAGAGGCTTTTGGCGGGGATCGACAAAACGCGCGTACCGCCGGAGGTGAAGACCCAAATCCTCGCTGAGACTACCGCCGGTTGAGGAGGAGGAAAGGTTGCTCCGCGAACTGATACGTGACGGCGGACTCTCCTCCGAGCAATTCCTGCAGTCCTTGGGACTCACCTCGGACTCAGAGCCGCAAGCGTAAATGGAGACTGTTCGGCGCATTGTGTATGCACTTCGGCCCTTTGACTTGTTTCCGAACGCCGGTCTTTGGCAAAAAAAAGAGGGCGCCCCACCTCGTTCAAGGTGGAACGCCCCGATATCAACTCGATGGTCAGCTCACTTCGCCCACAGGGTCAGCTCACTTCGCCGACCTTGTACCGCACGAACTTCACCAGCTTGAGGCCCGCCCCCTGAAGAAGCTGCCCAACCGTCTTGGAGTCGTCCTTGACGAACGGCTGCTCCAGGAGCACGTTCTCCTGGTACCACGTCTTGAGCTTCCCCTCGATGATCTTCTCGAGGATGTTGGCCGGCTTGCTGGCGTTCTTCGGGTCGTTCTTGACCTGCTCGAGCGCGATCTCTTTTTCCTTGGCGACCACGTCGGCCGGGACGTCCTCCTTGCGGGCGGCGACGGGGTTGCGCGCGGTGATGTGCATGCACACGTCACGCAAGAGCGCGGCGTCGGCCTTCTCGCCTTCGACCTGGACCATCACGCCGACGGAGCCGTCGTGGTGGCAGTATTCGCCGAGAAGCCCGCTGAGGCGGGTGAAGCGCTTGGGCTTCATGTTCTCGCGGATCGTGCCGACGACCTCGGCGATGCGGTCGTTGACCGTATGCTTGGGGTCTTCGATCGACGGCTGGGCCAGGAGGGCGTCCACATCGGTCGGGACCTTCAGCGTCACCTGCTTGGCGATCTCGTTCGCCAGCTTGATGAACTGGTCGCTCTTGACCACCGGAGCGCTTTCGCAGCGCATCTCCAGGATCGCGCCGATCTTCTGGGCGTGGTCGATGTAAACGGCGACGCGGCCCTCGGCGGTCTCGCGGTCGCCGCGTTTCACCTGCGCATCCTTGAACTTCTTGCGCAGGAATTCGATGGCCTTGTCCATGTCGCCGCCACACTCGGTCAGGGCGGCCTTGCAGTCCATCATGGGCAGGTTGGTGCGGTCACGCAGGGCCTTGACCTCGGCTGCCGTTACGCTCATGGGTCGTTCCTCGTATGGAATGTCCAAGCCCACGGACGGACGCCCGTGGGCTTGGAAGAATCTTCTTCAGTTGGTCTCGTTATCTTAGACGCCCGGCGTGGGTTTCGGGTTCGCGGCGCCGGGACGCGCCTTCTGCTGCTCGGGCGGCAGGGAAGCCTTGCCTTCGAGCACGGCGTCGGCCAGCTTCGCCATGATCAGCTCGATGGAACGGATGCTGTCGTCATTGCCGGGGATGGGCAGGTCGACTTCATCCGGGTCGCTGTCGGTATCGATGAGGGCGACGGTGGTGACACCCATGCGCCGCGCTTCCTTCACCGCAATGTCTTCTCGCTTGGGGTCGATGACGACCATGGCGTCGGGCAGGCGATTCATGTCGCGGATGCCCTGGAGGTT
>JAXMAR010000071.1:0-22502 GCA_046350295.1 Gemmataceae bacterium | reverse complement strand
GGGTCAGGTCGCCGCGGCCGGCGTCGTTGACGACCTCCAGGATGCATTCCACCTTGGCGCGCAGGTCTTCCGCTTGCCGCCGCTCGCGCTCGCCCGCTTCCCGGCTCTGGCGCTCGGCTTCCAGTTTGCCGGTCACGTCCTCCCAGTTGACGATGTAACCCAGCAGGTCACGGCCGGGACCCAGAACGGCGTTGATCCGCGTCTGGAGAGTGACAGAGCCAAAGCTGAATTCGGCGGCGTGCGGCAGGGCGGCGGGGTCGCGCAGGATGCGCTCCACGTCGCGCGGGTCCTTGTGGAAACGGTGGATCGAGCCGCCGACGATGCGGTCGACATCGACGTTGAAAATCCGCTGAACGTCGGTCATACCGCGGAGAGTCTGAAGCGCCCGGTCGTTGGCATAGATGATGTTGAAGCGCGGGTCCGCGATGAAGATGTTGGTCTGAACGCAGTCGAGCGACGCCCGTACGAACGCAGGGACATCCAGCAAACTCTTGGCGGCCGGCGCGGAGGCGCGGCGGGGACGGTTGTTCATGCAGGCTCCTGAGTCACCGCGACGAAAGCTTTGTCTACTCCGGGCCGGAGCGGTGCGACGCCTTGCCTACCGTCGCTCACGCTCCTGGTTCAAAACGGGAAGGCGACTTCTTCTTTTTGGGGTTCTTGGAGTCCCCGTGGTGGAACAGCCGCCTAACACTTGAACTGCGACACGAGATTCTGCAGGTCGAGCGCCATGCGGGCAAGCTCGTCGGCGGCGCTCTTGGTATTGCCGGCGCCCTCGGTGGCCCCGCGCGCGGCCTCGGCGACACCCGTGATGTTCCGGGCGATCTCGCTTGTCCCCTTGGCGGCCTCCGTGACATTCCGGCTGATCTCGCCGGTGGTCGCAGTCTGCTCCTCGACGGCGCTGGCGATCGTGTTCTGGATATCGTTGATCTGGTTGATGATGGCGCCGATCTGGGCGATCGCTTCCACGGCCCCCTTGGTGTCCCCCTGGATGGCCTCGATCTTGCGGCTGATATCTTCCGTGGCCTTGGCGGTCTGCTTGGCCAGCTCCTTCACTTCGTTGGCGACGACCGCGAAGCCCTTGCCCGCCTCACCGGCGCGGGCCGCCTCGATCGTGGCGTTGAGCGCCAGGAGGTTCGTCTGCTGGGCGATCGACGTGATCACCTTCACGACGTTGCCGATCTCGCCGCTGCTCTCCCCTAGTTTGGCGACAATGCCGTTGGTCTTGTCGGCGACCTTGACCGCGGACGTGGCGACGCGGGCCGCCTCGTTGGCGCTCTTCGCGATCTCCTTGATACTCGCCCCCATCTCCTCGGCGGCCGTGGACACCGTGGCCACGTTGTGGCTGACCTGCTCGGCGGCCGCGGACGTGACGTTCGCTTGCGTCGCCGTTTCCTCCGCGTTGACGGCCATCTGCTGGCTCACCGCGATCAGCTCGTGTGAGGCGCTCGCGAGCACGGTGGCGCTCCTGGAGACTTGCTCCAGGAGCGCCTGCAGGCTCATCCGCAGCTTGACCTGGTCGGTAACGACGCTGGCATACTTGACGATCTTGAAGGGCCGGCCACTGAGATCGAGGATCGGATTGTAGGCCCCCTGAATCCAGACTTCGCGCCCCCCCTTGCCGATGCGCTTGTATTCCCCCGCGATGTACTCGCCGCGACCGAGCCTGTTCCAGAACTCCCGGTACTCGGCGCTGAGACGGTAGGCGTCGTCGACGAACATGCCGTGATGCCGGCCCTTGATCTCGTCGAGCGTGTAGCCCATGGCCCGAAGGAAGTTCTCGTTCGCCGCCACAATCGTGCCGTCGAGGCCAAATTCGATCACCGCCTGCGATTTGGCGACCGCGGCGATTTGCCCCGCATAATCCGCGTTTTGCAGCTTCTGTGTGGTCACGTCGACGGCGTATTTGACGACCTTGAGCGGCTTGCCGGCGCCGTCGAGAATCGGATTGTACGCTCCTTGAATCCAGACCTCACGGCCTCCCTTGCCGATCCGCCGGTATTCGCCGGCGATGAACTCGCCGCGACCGAGCCCGGCCCAGAACTGCTTGTAATCGGCGCTCTGGCGATAGGCGTCGTCGACGAATATGCCGTGATGACGCCCCTTGATCTCGTCCAGGGTGTACCCCATGGCTTTCAGGAAATTCTCGTTGGCCGTGATGATCGTCCCGTCCATCTCGAACTGGATGACCGCTTGAGACCTGTTGATGGCGGCGATCTGACCTCGATAATCGGCGAGCTCCTGCGCGGAAATAGGGGCGCGGGTGCCGTTGCGTGTCGCTCTCACGAGAATCTCCTTTTGCTCCAACGTCGCATCAATTCTTGCCGTCCCCGGTCTCATCCGCCGGGAGGTTCACCGTCCGCTCGGTGTCGAGGATCAAGAGCAACCGGTCCTTGACCTTGTAAGCGCCGCGAATCAGGTCGCGCGCCGTGCCGCGCAGAGTCTCCGGCGGGCGCTCGAATAGCGTCTCGGATACTTCCACCACGTCGCCGATCTCATCGACGAGCAGGCTGATCGCGCCATCCTCCGTCTGCACGACGACATTGAGCGGCTGCTGATCCGCCCGCCGCTCACTCAGATCGAGGCGGCGGCGCAGGTCGATGGCGGTGACGATCTGGCCGCGCAGATTGATTAGCCCGCGCACCGCCGGCGGCGCCAGTGGCACGCGTGTCGTCTCCTGGTAGCGAATGATCTCCTGCACGCTCAGCACCTCGAGGCCGAAATAATAGCCGTCGACGAAGAAGGTGCAGTACTGGCGTTCGGTCATGGCGGCGCCACCGGCGTGTGTTGCGGAGAAAGGGTCCTGACACCTTTTTCGACGAAGGCCGGGTCGGCGCCGCCGAGGATGCCGGGAACGTCGAGAAACTCGGTGACCCGGCCCTGGATAACGGCCGTGAAGAGGACGCCGGGCCGGCGCGCCGGGGAGCGCGCGGCCGGCGTCTCGTCGACGATGTCGAGGATGCTGTCGACGACCAGGCCGACGCGTTGCCCGACGCCGGCATGCACGACGACCTGAACGGTCTCGCGCGGGGTAAGGGACGAGGAGCGACGAGCGACGGGGCGGCGGCGGCTCGTGCGGCGCCCGCGCAGGGCCCGGGACACATGGATCAGCGGCATGATCTCGTCGCGATAGTGGATCACTTCCTGCGGGCCGACGCGTTCGATGGCGGAGCGGGGAAACTCCTCCAGCCGCGCGACCTGCGACAGCGGCATGGCCATGCGGCCACCGCCTTGCGTGGCAAAGAGGAGCAACGCCTGGCGGTCGCCGGCGGACTCGGCGGGGCCCGCTGGTTTCTCGGCCAGAGCGCGCTCGCGCACCGCGGCGACGACGTGGGCCCTTTGCGCCAGACCCAGAACGTCGAGGATGAGGGCGACCCTGCCGTCCCCCATGATGGTGGCGCCGGAGAAGACGCCGATCCCCTTGAGCTGCTTCTGGAGCGGCTTGACGACGATCTCCTCCGTGTCGTGAATGGCGTCCACGATCAAGCCGAACGAACGGTCGTCGGCTTGCAAGACGACGATGTTGACTTCGTCGCGCGGCCTGTGACTCGTGGCGCCCGTCTTCTGGCGTCCCCCTTGCAGTTGCTCTTGCAGGTAAACGAGGGGAAGGAGATTGCCGCGCAGACGGTACACCGGAGCATCATGGATGCGCTCGATGCCGCGCTGCGCCTGCTCGCCTTCGAGGCGGACCAATTCCAGGAGACTGACTTGCGGGATGGCGTAGCGGTCGCCGTCGCTGGTGACGGTCAGGGCGGGGATGATGGCCAGCGTGAGCGGGATTTTCATCTTGATGGTGGCGCCCCGTCCGGGCCTGCTCTCGATGTTGACCGTGCCGCCGATCTTCTCGATGTTGGTGCGGACGACGTCCATGCCGACGCCGCGGCCGGAGAACTGAGTCACCTTGTCGGCTGTGGAGAAGCCCGGCAGGAAAACGAGATCGATCAGCTCGCGGTCGCTGAGACGGTCGGCTTGATCGGCGGTGACGAGCCGGGCCTGGATGGCGCGGGCGCGGACGCGGCCGGGGTCGATACCGCCGCCGTCGTCGGCGATCTCGATGACGACCTTGCCCCCCTCGTGGAACGCGTAGAGAGCGAGCCGGCCCTCGGCGGGCTTGCCCTGCGCCAGACGCTGCGCCGGAGCTTCGATGCCGTGGTCGATGGCGTTGCGGACCAGGTGGGTCAGCGGATCGCGGATGGCCTCGATGATGGTCTTGTCCAGCTCGGTCTCCTGCCCCTCCATCTCCAGGCGGACTTGCTTGCCGCAGGCGACGGCCAGGTCGCGGACGACGCGCGGGAACTTGCTCCAGATCGTGTTGATCGGCTGCATGGGCGTCTTCCATGACGCCGGCCTGCAGCTTGACGTCAACACATTGAGCCGCTTCACCGTGCTCACGAAGGCGCCGTCCTCCTGAGACGCGCTGAGCTGCATCACCTGGTTGCGCGCCAGCACCAACTCGCCGACCAGGGTCATCAACTTGTCGAGGAGACCGACGTCGACACGGATCGAGCTGTCCGAAACGGCGGCGACCCGGTGCTCCCCGGATTCGCCCGTCGACGGCGCCGTCGACGGCATGGCAGGCACAAGGGAAACGGCGGGGGCCTGAAGCGGAGTGTTTTCGATACGGGTCACCGCGCCGGCCGACGGCTCGACGGGTGCGGCGGGGCGCGCCGCTTGCGGCGTCGCCGGTGGCGGCGTCGCCGGTGGCGTCGCGCCGGGATCGCCGGCGCGCAGGCGCTCGAGGTTCTGGATCAGGGGCGAGAAATCGCCAGCGCCGTCCGTCTCGGAGGCCTCGACAGTCGCCAGCATGGAGCGGATGGCGTCGACGACGGCCAGCAGAGCGCCGGCGATGGCCGGATTGAAGACGAGGGCCCCATCGCGAAGCCGGCTGAGCAAGTTCTCCGCGGCATGCGAGACGGATTGAAGCCGCTGCAAACCGAGGAAGCCCGCCGTCCCCTTGACGGTATGCAGCGTGCGGAAGACGCGGGCCAGCGTCTCGGCCTCACCCGGGTCCTTCTCGAGCGTGACCAGGTCGAGATCGAGCTGCGCCAGGTTCTCGTGCGTCTCGATCAGAAACTCGCGGATCACCTCATTCATGCGGCACTCGCTATTGTCGAGGGAACTTCCTCACCCGCAGCCTCTCCCGTGGCGGGAGGCGGCGCGGGGAGAGTTAGAGCTTGTCCAGGACGCGTTCGACCACGTTGGCCGGGAAGCTCTTATCGCAGACCGTGACTCCCAGACGCCGCACGCCATCCAGCTTCTCCGCATCGGTCTCGGTGGTGACCATGATGACGGGCGTCCCCGCGGTGGCGGGATTCTGCCTCAGGTAGCCGACCAGGCCGCGGCCGTCCATGAAGGGCATGTTGTAGTCGGTGACGATCAGGTCGAATCTCTCGCGGGCCACGAGGGCGACCGCCTGGGCGCCGTCCACGGCTTCCAGGAATTGCTCGAGCCCAAGCCCCTGGAGGACGGCGCGAACGTGCAACCGCGCCGCCGCGCTGTCGTCGACGATCAGCACGCGCAGCCTGTCCCGTCCCGCCGCGAGCTTGGCGGCAGGCCGCGCAGCGACGAGCTTCAAGGCCTCGCCCAGTTGCTCGGGCGTGAACGGCTTGCGCAGGACCATGCCGTTGCCGTACTTGCTGAGCGAGTCCGCCTCGGCGTCATCGGCCTCGCTGGAGATCAGGACGAAACCCGGCGCGGCCCGGCCTTCCGCGCGGATCTGCCGGGCCAGTTGCACCCCCGTCATGTCGGAGAGATGCATGGCACAGACGACGGCGGCCGGTTGCTCGGCGGCGATCGCGGCGAGCGCGTCCTTGCCCGAAGCGACCGCCACGACTTGCGGACTCCCCTGCCCTTCCAGATAACGCCGGATGATCCCGGACTGGACACGCGACGGTTCGACCAGAAGCACCTTCCCGGCGCCGCCGTTTGCGACCCGCGGCTTGCCCGCCACGACTGTCTGGACCGTCTCCTCCTGGATCGGAGCAGCGCCGGCCGGCGTCTTCGGCCCCGGCACGACCGTCTCCGCGCCCGCTCCATCCGCGGCTGGCAAAGGACCGGTAGCGTGCAGCGCGGCCGGGTCGCTGGTAGTCGCCAGCACGGACTCCAGCGTGCGGACGACCTCCGTCATCGACTGGCAGCGATCGGCGGGCGCCTTGGCCATCATGCGGCGAAAGAGGGCGTCGAGCGCGGCCGGGACTTCGGCGCGTACCTTCGTGAGCGAGGGGATCGGCGCATCACGGTGCTTCAATAGCGCCGCCGCCAGAGACCGCTCCGGGTACGGGGGCATCCCGGTCAGGAGAAAGTAGAGCGTCGCGCCGAGGCTGTAGATGTCGGCGCGATAGTCGATCTGCGTGGCGTCGATCGCCTGCTCGGGCGGCATGAAGTCGACGGTGCCGAGGATGCCGCCCGCCTGGGTAATGCCGCCCGCTTCCCCCGTGTTTCGCAGGCGCGCCAGTCCCAGATCGGTGACCTTGACAACGCCCGCCGCATCGCGGAGCAGATTGGCCGGCTTGATGTCGCGATGGATGAAGCCGCGGCCGTGGGCGTATTCCAGCCCGCGCGCCGCTTGCGCCACGCAGTCGACGGCGGCGGCCACGCTCAAGGCGCCCCCCTTCGTCACCAGCGAGTCGAGGTCGCGGCCGGCGACGTACTCCATCACCAGGAAGTGCCCCGCGTCCGCCACGTCGGCGTCGAACGCCATGACGATATTGGGATGGCTGAGCTGCGCGATGGTCTCGATCTCGCGCTGGAAGCGCTGGACGAAGGAGGGATCGCGAACGCGATTGCTCGCCAGAAGCTTGAGGGCGACCACGCGCTTCATGCGCCGATGCCGGGCCTTGAAGACGGCCCCCATGCCGCCGGCGCCGATGCGGTCGAGCACTTCGTAATTGCCGATCACCAGGTCGGCGAAGCGGAGCTCGCGGAGGAGCTGGACCTGGTACTCCGTCAGACGACCGGACTCGACAAGGCGCCGCGCCAGGGCGTTCGCGTCAGCCTCGGAAGGGGAGAGGACGCCCCGCGCCTCGTTGATTTCCTCGCTGGAGACGAGACCACTCTGGAGAAGGACCTGCGCGAACTCGTCCGCGGACATGAAGGTTCGGGTGGACGATTCCGGCATACGGACCCCTAACACGGCCAACTCACCCCCTCCCTGGAGGAGAATGGCCGTCGTCAAGGCGGCTTGCTGTGCCGATAACGGGCTGGTGGATTGGAAAAACCCGATTCCTATTGTACCCGCGCAACAGGCGGTTGCAATCGTTCTTGGACACCGAACGCGGACGATGACCCTCCAGGGCGCTGAGGTTTCGGACTCAAGAGGTCAAGGACGACCTTCGCTTTGAAGTCGGCAGGAAACGACCCATGTGCCGTCGTAACGCGCATCGTCGCCTGATCGAGGACGAATTGCCCTTCCCCCCCGACCTTCAGACAAAAAAGGGGACGCGGCGGACATTCTCCGTTTCAGTCGTCTGACATGGGGTCTATGGGCGGCAACTCTAGCGCGGCTCATCGCCCTGCGGCCGGGGGATGCTGGTGTCCGCAGGGGGTGGGCCGTTGCTGATGGGCTCGTGGATGGCGGCGGCGCGGTCTTCCCCGGCGGGCTTGGCGCGGGGGCCGCCGAGGATCTCTTCGATCTCTTCCTTGTAGAGCTCTTCCTTTTCCATCAGCGCCTTGACCAGCTTTTCCAGCTCGGGACGGCGCTCCTGGAGGAGGCGGTAGGCGGACTGGTCGGCCTCGCGCAGCAGCTTTTGCACTTCCTCGTCGATGATGGCGGCCGTGGTCTCGCTGAAGTCGCGCGGCTCCTGGATCTCCTTGCCGAGAAAGAGGTGCTCCTCGCCGATGCGGAAGGACATGGGGCCCAGGCGCTCGCTCATGCCGTAGTGGGTGACCATGTAGCGGGCCTGGCGTGTGGCGGTTTTCAGGTCCCCCTGGGCGCCGCTCGAGACGTGGCCGAAGACGAGGCGTTCGGCGGCGCGGCCGCCCATGGCGGTGATGAGGCGCGCCTTGAGGTAGTCCTCGGTTTCGAGGATGCGGTCCTCGTCGTGGGGGAGCCAGGTGACGCCGCCGGTCATGCCGCGCGGGACGATGCTGATCTTGTGCGGCGGGTCGGCGCGCGGGACGTAGTAGCCGGTGAGGGCGTGGCCGGCTTCGTGGTAGGCGGTGATGCGCTTGGCCTCTTCGGTGGGGACGGAGTCTTTCTTGGCGCCGAGGATGATGCGGTCGGCGGCGCGCTCGAAGTCGGTGCGCTCGATCCGCGTCTTGTTGTCGCGGGCGGCGACGAGGGCGGCCTCGTTGGCGAGGTTGCGCAGGTCGGCGCCGGTCATACCGATCATCTTTTTGGCGATGTCCTCGAGGTTCACCTCCTCGGCCAGCGGCTTGTTGCGCGTATGGACCTTGAGGATGTCGAGCCGGCCCTTGGCGTTGGGGCGGTCGACGGTGACGTGCCGATCGAAGCGGCCGGGGCGGAGCAGTGCGGAGTCGAGGACGTCGGGGCGGTTGGTGGCGGCGACGACGATGACGGACTCGTTGGGCGTGAAGCCGTCCATCTCGCTGAGAATCTGGTTGAGGGTCTGCTCGCGTTCATCGGAGCCGCCTCCCAGGCCGGCGCCGCGCATGCGGCCGACCGCGTCGATCTCGTCGATGAAGAGGAGGCAGGGGGCGTTTTCCTTGGCGGTTTTGAACATGTCGCGGACGCGGCTGGCGCCGACGCCGACGAACATCTGGATGAACTCCGAGCCGCTGATGGAATAGAAGGGGACGCCGGCCTCGCCGGCGACGGCGCGGGCGAGGAGCGTCTTGCCGGTGCCCGGGGGGCCGATGAGGAGCACGCCCTTGGGGATCTGGGCGCCGAGCTTCTGAAATTTCTCGGGGTTTTTGAGGAACTCGACGATCTCCTGCAGCTCGTACTTGGCGGACGTCATGTCGGCGACGTCGTCAAACGTGGTGCGGGTCTTGGTCTTGTCGTAGCGTTTGGCGGGGCTTTTGACGTAGTTGCTCAGGAAGCCGCCGCCAAGGGGGTCCCGGAAGCGCGGCAGGAGGAAGAAGACGAAAAAGCCCACGAGCAAGAGCGTCGGCAGGAGGAACAAGATGGCGCTGCCGAGCCAGGAACCCGACTCTTCCTCGACGCGGATCTCCGGGACCTTGTATTCCTCGCGCAGCAAGTGATCGATGGAGCCGCTCTTGATGGCGGCCTCGGGGACGTAGGTTTCGATCTTGTTGCCGCGGACCTTTTTCTTGACCGGATCGGGCAGCTTGGCCTCTTCGCCTTCCTTCAATTCGCCGATGAGGCGGTTGGAGCCTTTGAAGATGACGAGCTTGAATTGCTGGCTCTTGGCGGCGGCGAGGAAATCGGTGTAGTTGACGACGTTGTCCCCGGAGAAGCCGAGGGTGAAATACATGACGGCGGCGAGGAGGAGCAGGATGATGATCCATAACCAGCCGCCGGGCATCGCTTCCTGGCGTCGGCGGTTGCGCTGATTGGGGTTCTGCTCGCGGGGGGCAGGCATTCAACCGTCCTCAAATCCTGGGGCGCCGCGGCGGCGTGCCAAAAGGCCGCCGTGACTCCTTCGAAGACCATTTCTTCAAGATAGCAGATCGCGCGGGTCCGGACAGGCCGCATTTCCCCGCCGACGGGGCAAATGCGTAGAAGGGGCGGACGACGAAAGGGGACTCGACCGGTTACCGGGCGGGTGGTATACGGAGGTTTGCGCGAAGGAGTCGGATCATGGAGCGGAAGAGTTTGCCCGCGGACTGGCGTCTATTTCTCGACCAGGTGGAAACCAACCTGGGGATCTTGCTCGAGCAGACGGACGTGAGCGCTCAAGCCTGGGCGGAGCGCACCTATCGAGGCGGGGAAATGGTCCCCCTCGGCGAGAAGATGGCGAGCCTTTACGCGGGGCTGGCCCAGCGGGTCGGCACGCTCGAGGAGCGGCTGCGCGGCTTGGACGGCGAACTGGGAGCGGTGGAGGATCAGGCGCAGCAGTTGCAAAAGGCGGCGAAGGCGTTGCGCGGCAGTTGATGGCTTGGCGCTGCTCGCGGCCTGGGTCGCCTGACCTCCGGCCGGGCCGCGCGATAGGATAGACGGCGGGTCGTCGTTGAAGGAGGCCGCCATGAGCAAGTTCGCCGTCATCCTGCCTGCCGCCGGCAAATCGTCGCGCTTCAAGGATAAGGAGAAAAAGCCGTTCGCCAATCTCGATGGCCGGGCGATCTGGCTGCGTGCCGTGGAACTGTTCGTGACACGGCCCGACGTGGTGCAATGCCTCATCGTCATCGCGCGCGAGGATGAGGAGCTGTTTCGCCGGCGTTTCGGGGCGAACCTGGCGTTCATGAACGTGCAGATCGTCTTCGGTGGGCGGGAACGCTTCGAGTCGGTGGCCAATGCGCTGGAGAAGGTGCAGGAAGACGTTGATTTCGTCGCCATTCACGACGCGGTTCGGCCCTGCGCCACGGAAGCGCTCGTCTCTTCCGTGTTCGCCAAGACGAAGGAGAAGGGCGCGGCGCTGCTCGCGGTACCTGTCAGCGACACGCTCAAGCGCGTGGGCGGCGACAAGCGGGTCGAGGCGACCGTGTCGCGCAAGGGGCTGTGGCTGGCGCAGACGCCGCAAGTCTTCAAACGCGAGTGGCTCGTCGACGCCTACGCCCGCCGCGGCGAGCTGGGGTCCGACATCACGGACGACGCGCAACTTGTTGAAGCGGCAGGACATGCGGTCTACGTCGTCGAAGGCGCCGCCACCAACATCAAGGTGACGACGCGCGGCGACATTCCCCTGGCCGAGGCGATCCTCAAGTCGTTGCCCAAGCCCAAGCCGGCGACCGCGGCCCATCCGTTCGCGGAGGAAGAAATGTGGGGCGGCCGGGGTTTAAGGTGAGCTATACTTGCGAAACGCGAGGGGGTGACAAGGTGACAGGGTGACAAGGTGAGGGGGTGAAGAGGCGCCGGCTAAACTCCGTGTGGCAATGTCACCCTCACCTTGTCACGTTGCCACCCCCCTCAGCTTGTCATCCATACATGCGCTGGTCCATCATTCGCCTCATCTGGCTCCGCGAGCTGCGCGATCAACTGCGCGACCGGCGCACGCTCTTCATGATCGCGGTGCTGCCCCTCCTGCTTTATCCGATCCTCGGCTACGTCGTCCTCAAGTTCGCCCTCGGCTTCAGCGAGCGGCCCAGCGTCATCGCCTTTGTCTCGACGGAGAAAGACGCCTTTCCCCCCCGGTCCATGCCGCTCGCGGGGCGCAGCGTGGCGCCCTATCTCGCCGCCCTGACCTCCGGGCCCGACGTCTTCGCGCCGGTCGCTCTGGCTTACGCCGAGCGGCGTCTGCTCGATTACCCCTATCTCGTCGAGGACGGCGCTTTCACCGTGACCGACACGACTCTGCCGCCCGAGGCCGGTCGCCTTCTCAATGAGAAACGGCTGCGACTACAGTTCATCGATCGCTTCGATCAAGCGCTGCTCGACGAGCGCAAGGTGGACGTGATCGTCACCCTTGCGGATGCCGACTTCTATGACGACCTCCAGCGCGGCGAGGAAGACGCGCCGATCATCCGGCCCCCCTTGCTGAACATCTTTGGCCGCAACGACGACTATTCGAAGCAGGCCAAGAAACGCCTGGAGCCCCTGCTGGAGACATGGCGCAAGGACCTGAAAACGGTGCGCCTGGCCCGGCGCGGCATGTCGCCGCTCTTCGATATCCCCTTCGCCGTGCAGGAGCCGGGAACCAACGAGCAGCGTGCAACGGCGCCGCGCCTCATCGATCTCCTGCTCAAGCTGTTTCCGTTCATGCTCGTTCTGTGGTCGCTGGCGGGCGCTCTTTATCCGGCGGTCGATCTCTGCGCCGGCGAGAAGGAGCGCGGCACGATGGAGACGCTGCTAATCACGCCGGCGGGGCGCGAGGAGATCGTCCTCGGCAAGTTCGGCGCCATCTGGGTCTTCAGCCTCGCCTCGGCCTTGCTCAACCTCGCCAGCATGGGGATGACGACCATGTTCTTCGGCTCCGGCCTGGGCGTCGGGCCGATCCCGCTCACGGCCCTCTTCTGGTGCATCGTTCTGTCGGCGCCGCTGGCGGCCTTGTTCAGCGCCGTGAGCCTGGCGATCGGCGCCTATGCCCGCAGCTCCAAGGAAGGGCAGTATTACCTGATGCCGCTCTTCCTCATCACCATGCCCCTGATCTTCCTGACGCTGGCGCCGGGCGTGGAATTGAATCCGTTCTACAGTCTCGTCCCGGTGACTGGCGTCGCGCTCCTGATGCAAAAGCTGATGACGGGCGGGGCCGAGGTCCCCTGGCTCTACTTCGTGCCGGTGCTGGCCCCGATCGTGCTCTATAGCTGGATCGCCCTGCGCTGGGCCATCGATCAGTTCCAGCGCGAGGAGGTGCTGTTCCGCGAAGCCGAGCGCCTCGACTTCAAGCTCTGGCTCCAACGCCTCTTCCGCGACAAGGAGCCGACCGCCACGCTCGGCCAGGCCTATTTCCTTTTCGCCACGCTCCTGGCCCTGCGCTGGCTGGCGAGCACGCTCGGCTCACCACTGTCGCAGGCCGTGCAGCACTCGGTCACGCTGCTCGCCTTCGTCGCCACGCCGGCGCTGCTCATGGCGCTGATGCTCAACACGCGGCCACGCGATTCCCTCTACTGGCGCTGGCCGACCGGGCGCGACCTGGCCCGGGCGGCGGCCCTGGCTCTGTTGTTGTTGCCTCCCCTGGCCGCCGGCGCCCAGTTCGTCTTCGAGCGTTTTCCCAGCGTCATCGACCTCCTGCGCGACCGCCAACCGCTGATGGAGGAACTCTGGGCGGCTCACGGCGGACAGGAGCTGCGCGACTTCTGGCCCTTCCTGTTCGCCTTCGCCCTCCTGCCGGCCTTGTGCGAGGAGATCGCCTTTCGCGGCTTCATCCTGACCGGGCTGCACAAACGCTTCCGGCCGCGCACCGCCATCCTGCTCAGCAGCCTGCTCTTCGCCCTCTACCATCTGAACGTCTTCCAGTTCCTGCCGGCGTTCCTGCTCGGCGTCGTCCTCGGCCTGGTCACGGTGCGGAGCAAGAGCATCGTCCCGGCGATGTTCCTGCATTTTCTGCACAACAGCCTGCTCCTGGTCGCGATCCACCTTCTGCCGCGCTTGCGTGCCTCGCTGTCCTTCGACCTAGCGACCCTCTGGCCTTACTTCATCGGCGTCTCGGTGGCCGTCGCCCTCGGCCTGCTCTGGTGGCTCTACCGCAAGCCGTACGTGGAAAAGGAGCGTGAGGAGGCCGAATGCCGACGTGCCCAGCAGCGGGAGTTCGCGGCGAAAACGGGGACCGCGCCGTTGGTGGGCGAAAAGGCGCCCTGACGGAGACGGCGCTGGGTGGCACGCCTGAGGCTTTGCGACGGGTGGCCCGGGTGGCACGCCCTGAGGCTTTGCGAAGGGCGTGGGCCCCGCGCGATCAACCCCACGCCCTTCGCAAAACCTCACGCCCGACCTGGCCGCACAACCAGCGCGGCCCGCACATTCCACTGCCCTTTCCCAGTCTCCCAGCTCCCGGCCGGCGGCGCGGCCATTTCATTTGCGGCCCCGAACCGTTATAGTCGCATGATCCCAAGCACAAGCGCATGCCGGAACGTCCTGGAGGTGGGGTTTGCCTGCAACTCTGGTCGCTCGCGCCGCCGTCACTGTCGTCGATGACGAGCCGTCCGCCCTCGATGTCCTCCTTCGTGCCGCGCGTTCCTGGCAGTTCGAGTGCCAGGGCGCCGCGTCTGCCGAGGAGGCGCTGCGACTCTTGGAGCAAAACCCGACGCCGGTCGTCGTCACCGACCTGACCATGCCCGGACGCGGCGGCGTCTGGCTGGTGCGCGAAATCCACCGCCGCTGGCCCGATATCTCCGTCATCGTCGTCACCGGCGGCCACGACATCGACGCGCTACCGCAATGCCTCGACGCCGGCGCCCATCACTACTTCCTCAAGCCGGTGAACTTCGACGAGTTTCACCACGCCCTGAAGTCGACGCTGCGCAGCCAGCGCCAGCGCCGCGAGCACGAGACGCAGCGGCGCCGCCTCGAACACGCCGTCTCGCGCCAGACGCACCGCCTGCGCCGCACCTTCCTGAACGCCATCGACAGCCTTGTCCGCACCCTCGAGGCCCGCGACCCCGGAACCTCCGGCCATTCGCTCCGCGTGCGCGGCTACGCCGGCCGCCTCGCCGTCCGTCTCGGCCTCGACGAGCGCGCCCGGCGCCGCCTCAGCCTCGCCGCCAAGCTGCACGACATCGGCAAGGTGGGCCTGTCCGAGGCGATCCTCAACAAGGCGGAGCCGTTGACACCGGAGGAGTACGATCGCGTCAAGGAGCACCCGATTCTCGCCGAGCGCATCCTGTCCCCGATCATCCGCAACGCCGACACGCTCGCCGCCATCCGTGGCCACCATGAGCGTTACGACGGCCTGGGTTACCCGGATGGTCTGAGCGGCGAGGAGATCCCAGTGCTGGCCCGCATCCTGACGATCGCCGACTGCTTCGACGCGTTGACAAGCAACCGCGCCTACCGCGCCGCGCTGGCGCCGGAAGAGGCGCTGCGCTTGCTGGAAGAGGGGCGCGGCGCGGCCTTCGACCCGTTCCTGGTCCCGAACTTCGTGGCGATGATCGTGGGGGAGGGGATGGGGGCGGGGATTTGAACACCCGCTGCCGTTGACGCCGCCGGGTGTGCATCGGCGACCGTGATAGCTCAACTTGCTGATGTTTTTGATCGGAGTTGAAGAGTGACGTGCGGCTCTCCCGAGCGGCGATCGATGACAACTCCGATGTCAGTTTCCACTTTCCCAGATTTCCCTGTCATCCGACCGATTTTGCTCGATCCGTGCGTCGGAATCTTCGATGCCGGAAAGGAGCTGAATGCGTGCGACGATGAGGTCGAGCAGGTCGCGGCGGCGTGTCACGGGTCGACGAGCCGTCCCCCGATCAGATACTGAACCCGCAGCCGATCCGCTTCCGGCACGATCCGAATTTCGGTCGCGTTATCGGCGAACGCCTCCGCCAGGACTAAGTCGACGAGCCGAGCCACTGGGCAAAGTGTTTCAGCGCAACGTCGAGGTCGAAACGGAAATCAGGCGCAATGAGTGACGTGTGTAAGGACGGGTTGCAATTCCGCGCGATCATAATGGCGTTTGATCGCTTCGGCGCCGCATCTCGTCGAGCCCGTATGGGGATGATATCTCGGTTCAGGATATGGACCTTGGTTAGGCGTGTCCAGGTCCGAAGCGGGTCGGCCATCGCCATGACAAGCGTCCCGCCCTGCAAGCCGAGCGGGAGTACGACGTTTTCCCGCGCCACACCTTCCGGTACGAGTTCCAGAATAGGGATCGGAATCTCGTACGTGGCAAGGTCAACCCCAACCAGCCGGCCCGCGTCAGCAGCCGAGGAGGAGCCTTCCAGATAGTGGCGCGATGAAGCCATCGTGCGATCCTGTCACGCCTTCGCCGCCGCCCGTGCGAAGCGCTTCCGGTCGTTTTCCTTCAAGAAGATCTTGCGGACGCGCACCGATCCCGGCGTCACTTTCGACCAGCTGTCCTTCCTCGATGTACTGCCGCCTGCTCCAGGTTCAGCGCGGCACTCGCTCCGGCCGAGACGCGGCGGATCATCGGCTGGGCTTGGGCTGGTTACAAAGGCGGCCAGCCATGGTCGAGTCCTTCGCGCTCGATTTGTCGAATCTGTCCTTCGGTGACGCCAAATTGCCGTGCCATCTCGTTGCGTGATTGGGCCACGCTGACGCGATCCTGAGCCAGGACCAAGCGCCTGGAAGATCTCGGCGCCGCTTGGTTTCCGGTAGTTCGTTCGTGTCGCTCATGAACGTTTTTGTCTCCAACAGAAAAAGGGCTTCGGTGATGATATGGTCTGACTGCCGCTGGCGGGGTCTGCAAGAGGATGGATAAATGGACCTTGCCTCACGTGTCCAGGTCCGCAGGGTCGGCCATCGCCGTCCTGCCCTGCAAGCCGACCGAGTTCGAGAAAAGGGGAATCGGCCTCGTAGGCGGCAAGGTCGACCCCAACTGGCCGGCTAGCGTCAGCAGCCGCGAGGAACCTTTCAGATAGCGGCCCGATGAAGTCATCGTGCAATCCTATCACGCCTTCGCCGCCGCCCGCGCGAAGCGTTTCCGGTCGTTTTCCTTCAAGAAGATCTTGCGGACGGCACCGATCCCGGCGTCACTTCTCGACCAGCTTTCGTCCTCCTCGATGTACCTGCCGCTTGCTCCAGCGCGCGGCGGCTTGAGGATGATGCTCTGTCGGCGCTGGCGCGCGGATGTTCGCGTCAGCTTCTTCTCGCGGCACACATTCACGCCCAGATCATTGTCGGCGGCAGTGCTCCCACCACCTGGCCTTCGTAGACATCCTCACCGGCGCCGATGAAGAGCGTGCCCCGGTCCTGCAAACCGGTCGAGGGCGTAGGCGGTGGTGCGGCCCTGCTCGGTGGAGATCATGACGAAGGGCGCGGGCCGGGATGCCGCCGCACCGGCTGGTAGCTATAGAAGTTGTGGTGCATGATCGCCTGGCCCGCGGTGGCGTTGAGCATCCGCGTCCGCAGGCCGATCAGGCCCCGCCGGGATCGTGAACTCGACGTGCGTCAGGCCTTGCGGCTGTCCATCTTCATCAGCTCGCCGCGGCGGTTGCCGACCAGCTCATGACGGCGCCCTAGATGCGAGTTCGGCACCTCGATGACGAGGTACTCGACCGGCTCGGTCCCTGCCCCTTGATCTCCTTGGTGATGACGCGCGGCTTGCCGACCGAAGCTCGAAGCCCTCGCCGCATGTTCTCGATCAGAATCGACAGGTGCAACAGGCCGCGGCCGGAGACGTGGAACTCGTCCTTGCGCTCTTCACTCTCCACGACGCGCAAAGCGACGTTCGACTCCAGCTCCTTGAAAAGCCGCTCGCGCAGTTGCCGGCTCGTGACGTAGGAGCCGTCCTGGCCCGAGAACGGCGAGTCGTTGATGCGGAAGATCATGTCGAGCGTCGGCTCGTCGACCGTGATCGGCGGCAAGGGCTCGGGGTTGTCAAAGTCCGCAAGCGTGGCGCCGATGTCCACCCCTTCCAGGCCGACGACGAGCGCAGATGTCGTTCGGCCCCCACCTCGTCCGTTTCGATGCGGCCGAGGCGGTCGAAGGTGTAGAGCTGCTTGACCTGGGTGTTGATCCGCTCGCCGGTGTGCGTGATGGTGCGATCCGCTGGTTCTTGCGGATCTTGCCCGCGACGACCCGGCCGATGCCGATGCGGCCCACGTAAGTCGCTCCAGTCGAGCGTGACGACCAGCATCTGCAAAGGGGCTTCGGGGCGGACGTCCGGCGGCGGCACGTGCTTGAGGATGGCGTCGAAGAGCGGTGGAAGTCGACGGCGGGGATGGCGAGATCGGTCGTCGACACGCCTTGCCGGCCCGCGGCGTAGATCGCGGGAAATCGAGCGTCGCCTCGTCGGCGTCCAGTTCGACGAGAAGAGGTCGAAGACGGCGTTGAGCACCTCCATCGGCCGGGCGTCGGCGCGGTCGATCTTGTTGATGACCACGATGGGGCGCAGCTTGTTCTCGAACGCCTGCGGCAGGACGAAGCCGCGTCTGCGGCAGCACCTCCGCGGCGTCGACCAGGAGCAGACAGCCGTCCGCCATCTTCAGTGCTCGACCTCGCCGCCGTCGGCGTGGCCGGGGGTGTCGATGATGTTGACCTTGGCGCCGAGTGGCAGGGCGATGTTCTTGGCGAGGATGGTGATGTCGCCGCGCTCGAGGTCGTTGGAATCGAGGATGAGGCCGTGCTGCCCGCCGACGAGGCGATCGGTTTCCTCGCTGCGGAAGAGTCCGGACTCAGCGCATCATCTGGATCTGACCAGCGTCGTCTTGCCATGGTCGACGCGCGCAATGATGGCGACGTTACGTATGTCTTGGGCGCTTCATGCGATGTGTGAAGATTGCGTTAAGAGGCCGTTTCAAAACGGGGACTGTCCCTTTACCATCGGCCGGAAAACTGAGTAATCTGACAAGACGAGAGGGACAGTCCCCGTTTTGAAACAGCCTCTAAGCGATAGTTTTGCTTGCTGTTCCGTTTCGATTGATTATAGAAAAGGTTGGTCGAAGCTCAAAGAGCGTCCGGCTTGCAGCGCTGGTTGACTGAGGACGCTGTCCGCCCGGTTCTGCGAACCGCGGCTAAACCGAACGGATCGCTCGCCATGGAACTTTTCCTGATTCGCCACGCGGATGCGCTGCCCCTCGGAGAACGCGGCATCACCGAAGACGCGCTACGTCCCTTGAGCGAGAAGGGGGAGCATCAGGCCGCGCTGGTGGCGCGCGGCATGCAGCGTCTTGGCTTCAGCCTCGACAAGATCGCAACCAGCCCATTCGTCCGTGCCAAACGCACCGCCGAGCTCATGCTCGAGCACTGGACCGGCCCGGCGCCCGAGGTGATCGAGTGCGAGGAGTTGACGCCCGACGCGCGGCCCAAGCGGCTGGCCCGCTTTTTGCGCCGGCTGGGGGGGGAACGCGTCGGTCTCGTCGGCCATATCCCCCACATCACGACGTTTGCGAGCTGGCTGATCGGCAGCAAGAAAGCGCAGATCGACATGGCGAAGGCGGGCGTCGCCCACATCTCCTGTGGCGCCGACCCGCGCCGCGGCATGGGAACGCTGCAATGGCTCGTAACCCCGTCCTGGTTTCGGGAGTAGGGTTCTTGGCGCGAAACCGGGAAACCTCTTTTCTTGCGACATCGCAGGCCCTGACCAACAGGCAAGCGGGCTCTTTCCATAGTGACATCATCATGTCATCCGGGCGCTGATCGTTTTGACTCCAGCCTGACCTCACTTTGAACACGTGCCGGATGCGGCGCCCGATCCGGCGCCCGATCGCGGTTCGGCGTCGCTTGCCTTTCGTTCAGACAGTCGGCGCAACTCCTTGTCGCTCGGTGTCGTGCTTTGCTGGCGCCTCTTTTGCTTTTGTCGTGCCCCAATCGTTCATTGATCGGCGCTCATATTCAGAGTGTCGCCTCCCGGTACGCGGTGCGCGCCGCGCTTGTTCGTGATCTGCTTCCATGATTCGCAAACTGCTCGATTGGGCCGTCCACAACCCGATCCTCGTCCTGCTTGCCGCCGGGGCGCTCGTGATCATCGGCGGCTACGCCTTCCTCAACGTCAACGTCGAGGCCTATCCCGACCCGGCGCCGCCGATCATCGAGGTCGTCGCCATCGACCCGGGGGCAAGCGCCGAGGAGGTCGAGCGCCAGGTCACGATTCCGCTGGAGGTGGCTCTTTCGGGTATGCCCGGCCTGCAGGTGACGCGCACGCGCTCGTGCTTCGGACTGGCCCATGTCCGGGCTCAGTTCACTTACGCGCGCGACTATGAGCAGGCCAAGCAGGACGTGATCAATCGTTTGGCGAACGTAAATCTGCCGCCCACCGTGCAGCCCATGATCTCGCCCGCTTCGCCCATCGGCGAGATCTTCCGCTATACGTTCTCGGTTCCGCGCGACGCCAAGGGCGGCCTGATCTATTCCTGGGCCGACATCAAGAGCCTGCAGGACTACCTCGTGCAGCGCGAGCTGCTCCGTGTGCCGCGCATCGGCGGCGTCGTCAGCTCGGGTGGTCTCATCAAGCGCTACGAGATCCAGCCGGACCCGGATCGGCTTTTCCAGTACGGCATTTCCCTGGCACAGATGCAAAAGGCCGTGGGGGACAGCAACGGCAACGGTAGCGGCGACAACCTGACGCTGGGGCAAGCGAACCTCGTCGTCCGCAGCCTTGGGCTCTATGGCGACGGCGAAGACCCCATGCTGCAGGTGCTCGGCTGGAGCGATCCGGCCGAGGCTGCCGCGTATCTTCGCGCCGAGGAGACGCGGCGCGGGCGCGAGATCCGGCAGACCGTTGTCGCCTCGGTCAACAATGTGCCCATTCGCGTCGACCACCTCGTCGACGGCGGCCCGCTCCTGACCACCGACGGCGCCGCCAAGGTGTCCGACGCGGACCTCACGAAACGCGGCGTCATCGTCTCGAACCAGACACGGCAGGGGAAGATCAGTATCTCCCGACCGAAGACCAATCCGGACGGAAGCACGGCGTGGACCGACGAGGACGAGCAGGTGCAGGGGATCGTGATCATGCGCAAGGGGCAGGAGTCGCTGCCGGCGCTCCACGACGTCGAGGCGAAGATCAAGGAGCTGAACGAACCGGGCCATCTCTTGCCCGGCGTGCAGCTGGTTCCCTATTACGACCGCACCGAGCTGATCCACGTGACGACCGAAACGGTGCGCGAGAACCTGCTGGTCGGCATGGCCCTCGTGTCGATGATCCTGCTTATGTTCCTCAGCGACGTTCGGGTCGCCCTCATCGTCGCCGTCAATATCCCGCTGGCGCTGCTGTTCGCCTTCGGTCTCCTGTTCCTGCGCGGCAAATCGGCCACCTGCTTTCCATCGGGTGGTCGATTTCGGCATCATCGTCGATTCCTCGGTCATCGATGGTGGAGAGCATCTATCGCTACCTTGCCGCCAATGAAAATGCGGGAAAACCTATCGAAGAGCCGCGTGTCCGCGGCGTGTGGCGAGGTGGAGCGTAGCCTCTTCTTCTCGACCATCATCATGGCTCCGCGCTCTCTTTGCCTCTCTTCACGATGAAGGGGCCGGAGGGGCAGATTTTCGGCCCCATGGCGGATACCTATGCCTTCGCCCTCGGCGGCGCCTTGCTGCTGGCGATGACGGTTTCGCCCGTCCTCTGCTGCCTGGCCCTCAAGCGGGCTCAAGCCGAAAGCCGCGACAATATCCTGGTCCGGGGCGCTTCAAGGACTCTATCTCTGGCAAGCCAAGATGGTTCTGCGCTTTCGGTGGCTCGCCCTGGCCCTATTTGCCTTGTTGATCGTCGGTACCGGAGTCGTCGCTTCGCAACTTGGCCGCGAATTCATGCCCGAGCTGGAGGAAGGCAACCTCTACCTGCGCGCGGTGTTCCCCATCGATATCTCCCTCGACGAGGTGGAGCCGCCCGAACGCGAGAGGTATGGCGCCCCTGCAAAAGTACCCCGAGGTGCAGGCCATTGTCTTCCAGATCGGCCGGCCCGACGACGGCACCGATCCGACCGGCTACAACGTCGAGATCAGTGCCGCTCAAGCCCGAGGAACGCTACGACGCCGCCGGGCGAAGCCGCGGCCGCGAACCGCGCGGGATGAGCTGGTCCGCACGATGAACGCGGACCTCGAGCGGCACCTTTCCGGGATCAACTGGGACTTCCTCGCAGATGATCCGGGACAATGATGGAGCGCTTTCGGGCGTGAAGGGTGAAAAACTCCATCAAGCTGTTCGGCCCCGACCTCGACAGCTTCGACGAGTTGGCCCTGAAAGTGAAAGGAATCCTGAACGACGTGCCGGGCGTCGTCAACGTCGGCGTCTACCGCATCAAAGGGCAGTCCAACCTCGAGTTCCCGGTCGACCGCCACAAGTGTGCGCGCTGGAACGTGAGCGTGGCCGACGTGCAGAACGTGGTGCAGACGGCGGTGGGCGGCAAGGCAGTGACGCAGATGACCGAGGGGGGAAAGTCCTTCGACATCATGCTGCGCTTTCCACCGCGCCTGCGCGCCGATGAGGGCGCCATCCTCGAAATTCCCGTGGACGTCGCCAACAACCAGGTCAAGCCCGCCACCGGCGTCGCGACCGCGCCGACGCCGCTGACCGGCAGCGTCTCGGCCGTGTCGCCGACCGGTTCCTCCGTGACGATGCCGGCGCTCACGGGCGACATCTTCAACGCTCCCGTCCTGCTCAACGCCCCGCCGCGCCGCCGGCTGGGGGACCTCGTCTCCCCGCGCGGCAAAACGCCCCAAACCTATGGCGAGCCGCGCACCTTCGTGAAGCCGGGCGCCTCGATGATCTATCGCGAAGACGGGCAGCGCTTCATCGCGGTCAAGTTCGGCGTGCGCGGTCGGGACCTCGCCGGCACGGTGGCGGCGGCGCAGGCAAAAGTCGAGCCGGTGCTCAAGCCCCCTTACCGCGCCGAGTGGAGCGGCGAGTTTCAGGAAATGGAGGAGGCCGAGAGCCGGCTCGCCAAGGTGTTCTCGATCACGCTCGTGCTCATCGTCCTCTTGCTGTTCATGGCGCTCCGCTCGGCGCTCGATGCCGCCGTTGTCTTCGCCAACGTCCTTGCCGTCGGCGTCGGCGGCGTCTGGGCGCTGGTGCTGACGGGGCTCAACTTCAATATTTCCGCCGCCGTGGGCTTCATCTCCATCCTCGGCGTCGCCGTCATGAACGGACTGATCCTTCTCTCCTACTTCAACCGTTTGCGCGCCCATGGCGTGCCCCTGCGCGAGGCGATCCTCACTGGCGTTCGTTTGCGCGTCCGGCCTCTGATGATGACCCTGCTCACCGCCATCCTCGGCCTGCTGCCCGCCGCCCTTTCCACCCGCATCGGCGCGCAGTCGCAACGGCCCTTGGCCGTCGTGGTGGTCGGCGGCATGCTGGCCACGCTTCTCGTGATGAACTTGATCCCGCTGCTGTATTCGCTGTACGGCCAGCGCCAGCCGCCCAAAGGAGCGGGCGATATGG
>JAXMAR010000070.1:0-23263 GCA_046350295.1 Gemmataceae bacterium | reverse complement strand
CGGGTCTGGGTCTGAATGCAACGAATCGGTCTCAGCGCGCTACCTCATGGCGGAGGTCCGACTCGACGAGGGGGTCACTTGGTCAGAACCGCCAGTTGAGCTGCGCAATGGCCCCGATGTCGAACGGTCGGGGGCCGGAGACGGGCGTCGTGGCGCCGAAGGTGAGGATCGCGCCGCGGCCGATGCCGATGTGCAGGCCGCCGGTGATGTTGATCAGGTCCGGAACGTCGATCACTTCGTCGGCGCCGCGGTGATTGAGCCTGGTCGTCGCGTGCACTTCGGCGGTCGGAGCCAACCAGGTGACCAAGGTCGCCTGCGGACGGCTGAACACCCAGCCGGCTCCCACCGAGTTCACCAGCAAGGCGACATCGCGGCTATCGGTCGGCACGATGGTCGAGGTGAAGAACTGCGCATAGAAGCTGCCGCGCGCCCAGAGGCCGCCGACAAAGGGCTGGAGTAGCGTGGAGTTGAGATCGCCCAGCGGCGTGACGATGCGGCCCCCCGCCGGCGCCGTGACCATGAGGCCGGAGGAGAGGACGTAGTCGCCGTCGGGACTACCAAGGATGATCCCCTTGAGCAGAACGCTCACGTCGCCGATGCCGTCGCTGCCGATGCCGTCGTCCCCGTGGATCTGGAAGATCGGCAGGCGCACCCCGAGCGAAGCGTAGCCGTCGAAGAAGGTTTTCTCGAAACCGAAGATCTCAGCGTTCCCTGTAAGGCGGCGGCCCAGGACGGTGGCGCCGGTGGTGCTGGAGGAGGTGGTGACCTCGGTCGTCGTGACGGTGGTGATGTCGATCTTCACCGTGGTGGTCGTTGTCGGTCCAGTGGCGGAGGCCGGCAGCGAAAAGCCTGGGGTAAAGGGCGTGCGCAGGTAGGCGCCGGTGAAGTAGACGCGATCGAGGGGCAGGGGGCTGGCATTGTCGCCAATCTTGTAGCCGAGGCGGAACGCGTACGGGTTGCAGACCGGCACGGTGTCGACGAGGGGTGTCGTCGTGGTCGTGGTCGTCTGCGATTGCTTGAAGATCTCGAGTTCCGAGTCCTCGACCGTTGTTTTCGTCGTCGTGACAACGGTGGTCAGGCGCGTCACGGCAAGGTTCTGCCGCACGCAGAAGGCGAACAGGTCGCCGATCATGTGGGGCGGCCGCTCGGGCAGGCGGAAAGCGGGGGGGGAAGAGAAAGCCGGTTCTGGGACAAGCGGAGTGGCGGGCTGCCCGATCGCCTGGAGGGCGGCCCGGATCGGCGCCTCTTCTTTGCTGACCAGGCGCAGCGATGCCGAAGCCGCAGGGGGCGCCACGTCCACGGGCGCGCCAAGGGAGGCCGCGGAGCGGTTCGGTTGGTCTGGATCGGCGGCCCGTCCGTCGCCCGCGAGGAGAAGACCGACGAGTAACGTCCAGTGCCGCGCGCTCATGGGACATCCCTGTCCTTGAAAAACGAGTCTTGCTATTGGGTATCGTCCGATCGACGAGCGGCCGCCGCGGAAACAGGCGCCTTTCCGGCTGAGAAGGCCGGCATGTCTCGCAGAACCGTCATATTCCGACCAGTTTCCGCGCGGGGATCACCAGTCGCCCGGCAGCGTCTCCGCGCCGCTGCGTGACGCCAGGGCCTCGACCAGGCTCATGGCGCCGAGCGACTGCGTTCCCGCGCTATAGGAGATGACGCGGACGCTGCCGTCCCCCATGCAGAAGGGGCCGCCGTAGGAGTGGTTGGACCAGATGGCGTTGAAATAGCAGTTGTCGGTGATGTTCCCCTGGCGATAGGTTGCAGGATTGGCGCAGTTGCCGTTGATGCCGGAGCTGTAGATGCGCGGAGCGCCGACGGTGGGAGAGATGCTGTCCTCGGTGCAGCAGCGCGAGTCCCACCAGCCCCACTGCCCGTCGGGAGGCGGCGGGCGCTCGGCGAGGAGGATGGTGTTGCTCGTGCCATCGGTCACGGCCAGCGCGCTGACGGTGAACTTGCTGCGCAGGATGGAGTCGTCGACGATAATGCCGTTGTTGACGGTCGTCGAATTGGAGAAGACGCCGACATACCACGTGAAGCCGTACTGCGGAACGGCGTAGGTCTGGCCGCGCGGATCGAACGGGCAGCCGAAGAGAGGGATGGCGTCCTGCGTCTTGGCGTATTTCTGCTCGACGTAAGGCGTGATCTGACGCGACCAGGACTCGTAAGTGCCGCTTTGCCAGCGCGACAGGTTGCCCGGCGGCTCGCCGAAGAGCGGCGTGACGCCGCGCGGCCGGACGGTGCTGCGCGGGAAATACTTCTGATCGCTGTGGAAAGCGTGGCAGGCGAGGCCGAGGTTCTTGAGGTTGTTGCGGCATTCCGTATTGGCCGCGGCCTCGCGTACCTTCTGAATCGCGGGCAGAAGGAGGGCGATCAGGACCGCGATGATGGCGATGACGACGAGCAATTCGATGAGCGTGAAGGCGGCGCGACGGTTCGTCCCGAACTTCGGCGCCTGCGCGGGGAGAGACATCAAGCGAGTCCTCAAAACGTTCATGGGTACGGCTGGCGAGGTGGCCTCGCCTGTCGAGTCCTATCCGCGGGGCCGGTCGGGCAAATCCGCCCAATGTTCCGCGAGCCTGTTTCTTGGTCCCGCTCGAGCGGGAAACGGAGCTAACAGGCTGTTTCAAAACGGGGACTGTCCCTTTACCATCGCCCGGAAAACTGGGTAATCTGACAGAACGAGAGGGACAGTCCCCGTTTTGAAACAGCCTCTAACAGCATCCACTACGGAGCTAACGGCATCCTCGAAGCTTCGAGCAACGCGAGTCGGGCGGATTCGCTCGGATGGGCTTCGAGGCCGAGCGCCCAGTCGCGCTCGGCGCCGTCCGGGTCCTTCAGAGCCAGGCAGGCCCGGCCGCGGAGCAGGTAGCACCACGCGAACGCCGGGCGTTCGCCGAGGCAAGCGGTGAGGGCGACTTTCGCTTCCGCGGGCCGCTTGAGCCGCAAGAAGCAGACGGACTGGAACAGCCGGGCCGTGAAGTTGGCCGGCTCCAGCAGCAGCGCCTTGTCGAACTCTCCAGCGGCGCCGGACGCGTCGCCGCGCTGGAAGCGGTCGACGCCGCTCAGCACCAGCTCCGAGCCGCTCCGGGGCGGGAAGCGTTCCGCTGCCGCGCGTTCCCTGGCCGCGTCATCCTTTTTGCCCAGGCGCTCCAGGCAATCGGCCCGCCGCAGGCGCCAGAGGCGAGAGGCGCCCTTCGTTCGGTCCATGAGATCGAGCGCTGCGTCGGCCTTTCCTTCCTGCAGGAGCAGTCCGGCGTCGAGGAGAGTCAAGAGCTCGCGCTCTTGTTCCCAGGCCGGGTCGTCGGCGACCGTCAAATCGAGGGCGGCTTCGATCGTCAAGCGCGTGGCGGCAAGCGATTCGGGCCGGCCGACCTCGGCCAGGAGGCTTTGCAGCAGCGCCTCGTCGCGCAGCTCATCGAAGAGAGGCGGGGGACGGCGTTTCTTGGCGTGCTCCTTCTCCGCCACGCGCCGGCCGTGATCGAGCCAGCCGGAGGCCGCCGTCTGGAAATCGGCGAGAGCGGGCTCGGTTCGCACCTTGGTCCAGGCCGAGAGGAAACGCGCCTGGGCGGTTCGGTCATCCTGAGCGTCCAGCGCCTGCCGTCCTTCCTCGATCAGCCCGATCACCTCCTGACGCAGGGCGTCGAGCCGGAGGCGCTCGAGGTGATCGCGCACGAGCAAGAAGACCAGCATGCCCGCGATGAACAGGAAGCCGGCCGCGCCGCCGATGGCGTGCAGCGGTCGGCGCCGGCTCCATTTCCAGACACGCTCCCAGGCGGGGGTGCGGCGGGCCCGTATCGGGGCGCCGTCCAGGAAGCGGCGCAGGTCATCGGCGAGATCCTGCGCTCCACGATAGCGCCGGCCCGGCTCCTTGTTGAGACAGCACAGACAGATGGTTTCCAGATCTTTGGGGATGGAGCGCTGCAGGCGGCGCGGCGGCAACGGCTCCTCCGTGCGGATGCGGTCCATGGTTTCCACCGCGCTCGACGAGACGAACGGCGCCTGGCCCGTCAGGCATTCGTAGAGCACCACGCCGAGGGCGTAGACATCGGTGGCCACGCCGATCGCGCCCGTGCGGCCCGCCGCCTGCTCCGGCGCCATGTAGCGCGGCGTGCCCATCGGCTCACCGCTGCGCGTGGTGTCGCGGCCGCCCGCGGCGTCGTCTTCGAGCATCTTGGCGAGGCCGAAATCGGTGATCTTCGGGGTGTCATCGCGGGCAAAGAGGATGTTGGCCGGCTTGAGATCGCGATGAAGAACGCCCTCATCGTGCGCATGGGCGATCGCCCGCGCCAGCGTCTCGACCAGACCGGCGGCGGCGCGTGGGGCGTAAGTCAGTTTCTGCAGCCTGTCGGCCAGCGTGCCGTGCTCGGCCAACTCGAGGGCAAGGAACGGCGTTCCGTCGCTCTCGCCGATCTCGAAGATCTGCACGATGTTCGGGTGCTGCAGGCGGGCGATCGCTTCCGCCTCCGTCTTGAAGCGCGCCCGATCGCGCCTGGATGGGACCCGGCCCGGCTGAAACATCTTGACCGCGACAAAGCGCCGCAACAGACGTTGCCGCGCCTTGTAGACGACGCCCATGCCCCCCTGGCCGAGGCGGGAGACGAGCTCGTAGTTGTCGAGCCGGGGCTGGGCCGAGCCCGGATCGGCGTAGCCATCAGGCAGCGAGTCGCCGTCGAGGCGTCGCGTTTCGGTGACCAGCTGCGGATAAAGCGCCGAGTGGACTTCGAAATGCAGCCGCAGATCGTCGGCGAGCTGGGGATAGCGTTCGACGTATTCGGCCAGGGATGGTCCCTCGCCCCGTTCCTCGCGCAGGACGACTTCGTTGTAGACGAGATCGAGAAAGGCTTCGGGGTCGCCTTCGAGGCCGGCGTCGCTGAGGAGCTGCTCGACGCTGGGGCGCGCGCCATCTTCCCAGGCCCGTTTCTGGCGGTCGAGCAAGGCGGGCACCCGGTCGTCAGCGTGAGTGTTCATGACTTGGTGTCGTCCAGTCCCAGTTCGCACATCACCCGATCGAGTGCCCGCGTGAACTTCTTGCGTAACGCCACATCGGTGCCACCCAGCTCCCCGGCCAGCTCGCGCCAGCCGCGGCCGAGCGCCCGTTGCTCGGCCAGGTACCGTTCGTCGGGGTCCAGGCGGGCCTGAATTTTTTCGAGCATCTCCTTGGCCGAAACCTGCTCGCTGGGGTCGGAGGCCGGGTCGAGGGCCCGATCGTGGTCGTCCCCGAGCGAATCATCGCGGCGGATGTCGCGGCGGCGCGCCTTGAGGCGGGCCGCCTGGTTGATCAGCTTGTGCCGAGCGATCGAGGCCAGCAGGTTCAGCAGTTGCTCCGGCGATTCCACCTCATATTCGCCCAGGGCCGTGCGAGCGAAGAAGGTCGCCATGACCGACTGGCACACGTCCATGGAATCGAGCAGGCGGCGCATGCGGGCGTCGCGCAGATTGATGCGAATGACGCGGCGTACGACGCTCTCGTAGCGGCGCAACAACTCCGCCGCCGCCTCCTCATCACGAGCGCGGACCCGGCCCATGAGCTGCTGAAACTGGTTATCCGGCGTCACGATTATCTCTCGGGGAAAGAAATCGCCATATCCGGATTGTACCGCGGCCGCCTTGAAATCGGATTCCTAAATCCAATTTTAGGCGCCCCTCACATCACGCTTCCTTTCGCCTAACGCGCGGGAAGCGCCAGTACCCTTGGAAAAGATCAACAACGGCACGTCCATGGGACAGAAAAACGGCAAAAAAAGGTTTCCGGATTTCTTTGTCCCATTTGCCGGCCCTTCCTGATGAGTCAGACAGCGGCGGTTTGCGTCGCATGTCTTTCCCTCAGGAGTCGCACAATGTTCCTCTCTTGGTTCAGGAAGTGGTTCAACCGCCCCGTCAAGCCGATTCGCCGCGACATCCGCCGTCGCTCATTCGCCCTTGCCGTCGAGAGTCTCGAAGAGCGTACCGTCCCCGCCTTCCTCACACCCGTCAGTTATGCCGCCGGCCTCAACCCGACCGGCGTCGCCGTCGCCGATTTCAACGGCGACGGCAAGTCCGATATCGCCGTGCTCAACAACGCCGCCGCGGGAACGGTCGGCATCATGCTCAGCAACGGTGACGGCACGTTTCAGGCGAAGGTCGACTACGCCGCGGGGAACTACCCGCTCGACGTTCGTGCCGGCGACTTCAACAACGACGGGAAGATCGACCTCGCCGTCGTCAACTCGAGCGGCGCCGTGAACGTCCTGCTCGGCGCCGGCGACGGTTCCTTCGGCGCCCCCGCCGCCTACACGATCCCTCTCGGCGCCCGCGCCATCGTCCTGGGCGACTTCAACGGCGACGGCAACCTCGATATCGCCACCACGAACTCCGGCACGGCGAGCGTGCTGCTCGGCAACGGCGACGGGACATTCCAGGCCCACCTGGACGCCGCCTTCCCTGGCAACACCAACATGATCGCCGGCGATTTCAACAACGACGGCAAGCTCGACCTGGTCACCTCGAACACTCTTAGTGTCGGCACGATCACCCTGTTGAAAGGCCATGGCGACGGCTCGTTCGATCCGGCCGTCAACATCGCCGCCAATTCGGCTCCGGTCTACGTGGCGTCCGGCGACTTCAATCACGACGGCAACCAGGACTTCGCCGTCGCCAATTCCTACGCCGCCACCTCGATGAGCGTCATCCTCAACAACGGCAACGGCACGTACGCGGCGCCCGTCCTCTACGGCATCCCGCAGACGGGCTACGAGATCGAAGTCGCCGATTTCAACAATGACGGCAACCAGGATTTCGCCGTCCGCGGCTCCACCGAATACATGGTCGAGTACGGCAAGGGAGACGGCTCCTTCTACCAGTCGCTGAACTTCAACACCCCGACCGGCCAGTTCGAAAAGGGTTCGCAGCACGGCGACTTCAACGGCGACGGCGCCATCGACCTCGCCTACGTCAGCAACGCCGGCGTCACCGTCGTGATGAACGCCAACGATACCGCCGCCAATCAGGCCGGCGCCGTCGCCTTCAAAGTCGCCACGCCCGCCTCGACGACCTCCGGCTCCGCCCTCCCCATGACGATCACGGCTCTGGACGCCGCCGGCAATCCGGCGACGGGCTTCCTCGGCACTGTCTTCGTGACGACGAATGACCCGGCCGTCACTTCGACGTTCGCCTACACGTTCACGGCGGCGGACGCCGGAACGCACACGTTCACCGGCTCCATTCGCCTGGTGACTCTGGGCGATCAAATCGTCACGGTGGCGTCGCCGCTCATGACCGCCGCCAGCAGCACGGTGACGGTGACGCCCGCGGTCAGCCGCCTGGGTGTCAGCGCGCCGACCGCTTCGAACGCCGGCGATACCTTCAACATCACCGTCACCGCCATCGACCAGCTCGGCGCTGTCGGGACCGGCTACACCAGCACGGTCCACTTCTCCAGTTCCGACGCGCAAGCCGGGCTCCCCGCCGACTACACGTTCACCGCCGCCGACGCCGGCGTGCACACGTTCAGCGTCACGCTCAAGTCGGCTGGATCGAAGTTTGTCGGCGTGAGCGAGGTCGGCGGCACGGTCAACGGCGGGGCGTCCGTCAACGTCAGCCCGCTCGTGGCGTCCCGCCTCAACCTCGCCGGCGCCGGCGGCGCCATCGGCGTCAGCCGCCCGATCACGATCGTCGCCACCGACATCTACGGCAACATCGCGACCAGCTACTCCGGCACGGTCCACATCACCAGCTCGGACGCCGCCGCGGTCCTGCCGCCCGACGCCGCCCTCGTGAACGGCGTCGCCACCGTGAACGTGAAGCTGCTCACCGTCGGCACGCAGACGATCACGGCCACCGACATCCTCACGCCGGCCCTGACGGGCACGATGTCGAGCGACGCCACCCCGCCGGTCGCCGCCCTGTTCAACGTCGCCGGCTTCCCGACATCGACGGCCGGCGTCGCCCAGACCTTCACGGTCTCGGTGCGCGACACCATCGGCCAGATCGCCACCGGCTACACCGGAACCATCTACTTCTCCAGCTCCGATGTGCAGGCCGGCCTGCCCGCCAGCTACACCTTCAGCGCCGCTGACGCCGGCGTTCACACCTTCTCGGCCACGCTGAGAACGGCGGGGACGCAGTCGATCAACGTGCGCGATCTCTCGGGCGCCCTGTCCGGTTCGCAGATGGGAATCACCGTGACCCCGGCCGCCTTCGTGGGCTACCGGCTGTCCGTCCCCAATCCGACCGATAGCCACGGCCACGTCCTGCTGACGGCCGGCGACGCCGTCTCCTTGACCGTCAAGGCGGTGGACGTCTTCGGCAACGCTGTCACCGGCTACAAGGGCAAGGCGAAATTCAGCAGCACGGACACGCTGGCGAGCCTGCCGACCGACTACACGTTCACCGCGGCCGACGGCGGCGTGCACACGTTCACCGTGGCGCTGAAGACGGCCACGCCGAACGGCGTCGTCTGGTCGATCAACGTGGTGGACGCTTCGAACGCCGCCACGCTCGTGACCATCACCAATTTCGAAGTGGTGAACGCGGCCGCGGTGAAGTTCGTCCTGTCCGCGCCCACGAACGCCACCACGGGCGCCCCGTTCACGCTCAAGGTCACCGTTCTCGACGCCTACGGGAACAAGGTCAAGAACTACTTCGGCACGATCCACTTCAGCAGCACGGACGGACTCGCCGGTCTTCCCGCCGACTACACCTTCACCAGCCTGGACGCGGGCGTGGCGAGCTTCTCGGTCACGTCGAACACGGCCGGCAACCAGACGTTTACCGTCGTCGATCTGGCCAACGCTACCCTCAAAGCCAGCGGGGCCGTTAGCGTGAAGGCCGGAACCGCGACCGGTGGTGGCGGCGGGGCCGGTGGCGGTGGCGGCGGCGGCGGCGGTGGTGGTGGTGGAAGTGGCCGCCCAGCCTAGTCCACGCTCTTGTTGTCGCAAACGACGCGACGAGGCGGCCCAGCCACCCCGTCGCTTCCTTCTTTTTCCCGCGCCAGACATTGCAACCGTCCCGAATGTTCCCGGACGCCGGAAAAAAGATGCTAGAGTTGCCCAGCCCGTCAAAGTGCTCGCTTCGCCCCAACTACGTTCGATTCCCTGACCCAGGAACGACTTCCCCGTCGTTGGCGTTCCGGTTTTCGTCGTCGGCTCGCGCCGTCCGCGAAGGCCGCAACACAGCCGGGAAGGATGCCCTTTGGCATTTGGAGGCGAACCGGTGGAAGGCAAACGTCATCTCATCTATCCCAGCGTCGCCCTCGCTTCACTCAGCACGCTCCTCTTCGAGCTGACACAGACGCGCATCCTCTCCTACATCTTCTGGAACCACATCGTCTACCTCACGGTCGCCCTCGCGCTGCTCGGCTTCGGCATCAGCGGCGCCCTGGTCGCCGTCTTCTCCGCGAAACGCGACCTCTTCACCCCGCGCATCATGGCCCGGCTCTGGTGCGGCTTCGGCTTGAGCATGTTCGCCGCCGTGGCCCTCACGGCCTGGGTTCTGCCCCTGCTCCACGCCCTGCCGACGCCCGCCAAGCTCGCCTTCTGCTACCTCGTCTTCGTCTTTCCCTTCGTGTTCTCCGGCGCCATCCTGACCGTCACGTTCTCCGCCAGCCGCCGCGTCGGCCGCCTTTACGCCGTCGATCTCCTGTGCGCGGGACTGGGCTGTGTCCTCTTTTTCTGGGTGCTGCCGGCGCTGGGGGCCGTGTTCCTGGTTCTCGTGCTGATGGCGCTGGCCCTGCTCCTCGGCCACCTCTGGGCCGAAGCGGGCGATCGCGACGCCCGCGCCCTGGCGCGCGGCGGCTTCGCGGTCGTGTTCCTCATGACCGGCGTCAAGGTCGCCCTGCCCGGCTTCCTCGATTTCCTGAGCGAGGACTACAAGGAGATGGGCGCCATGATGAACGCGGGCCGACATCCCGACACCACCATCGAGCGGACCACCTGGACTTCGCTCGCCCGCATCGACGTCGTCGGTAACCCCAACGCGATGCTGCTCGACTATCCCGAGCATCCCCTCGGCTCCTACAAGATCATCACCCAGGACGGCTCGGCGCACACCCGCCTCCTCTCGAAGGAAGCGCTCGACCAGATGAGCAAGGAAGTGCGCGAAGGCCGCGATCCGCAGCTCTTCAACATGGTCTATCACCTCAAGACCGAGCCCGAGACCGCGGTCATCGGCGTCGGCGGCGGCATGGATGTCGCCTACGCCCTCGCCTACAACGCTCGGTCCGTTCTCGGCATCGAGCTGAACCCGGCGATCTACGAGAACTCCCGCCACATCTACGCCGAGTACAACGGCCATCTCCTGAGCGATCCGCGCGTCATCCTGCTCAATCAAGAAGGCAGGAGCGTGCTGCGCGCGACGGAGAAGCGCTTCGACGTCATTCAGATCAACGCCATCGACACCTTCGCCGCCCTCAGCTCCGGCGCCTACGTCCTGAGCGAGAACCATCTCTATACGGTGGAAGCGCTGGAGGACATGCTCGGCCGGCTCAAGGAGAACGGCGTCCTGTCGGTGCATCGCTGGCTGTTCGTGCCGCCGCGCGAGACGCTGCGCCTGAGCGCCCTCGCCTGCGAAGCCTGGAAACGAAAAGGCGTCCGCGACGTCGACACGCGCATCATGGTTTTCGGGAAGGGAGACTGGGCGGTCAGCCTCTTCAAGAACGAGCCGTTCACGCAGGCGGAGGTCGCCACCGTCGCCGAGCGGACCAAGAAGCTCGGCGGACACGTGTTCTTCTGGCCCCAGGTCCTGCCGGCCGATGAGCAGCGCCGGCTCGAGCAGACGTACTACCAAGCCGCGCCCGAGCGGATCGTGGAGGGTAGCCGGGTCTTCGCGCAATGCATCGGCGCCTACCGCGCAGGTTCCGAGCGCCAGTTCTTCGACGGCTATGTCTACAACGTGACGCCGACGACCGACGATTCCCCGTTCTTCTTCGAGTATCACCGCCTCAACGCCTTCGGCGTCCCGACCGGCGACGACGAATTCCGCAACACGCTGCGCGGCGGCAGCAACGTCGCCCTGACGATCTACCTCATCCTTGGCCAGTCGACGCTCTTCATCCTCATCGCCGTCTTCTGGCCGCGCTGGCGCTTCCGCGCCAGGGCATCCGCTTCCCGCCGCCGGCTGGTGGAGCGTCTTTTCGCCGCCGTCGGCCTCGGCTTCATGCTCGTCGAGATCGGCATCGTCCAGAAGAGCGTGCTCTTCCTGGGCAACCCGATGTACTCCCTCGCGGTCGTCCTCGCCTCGCTCCTGGTCAGCGCCGGCCTGGGCAGCAGTCTCGCCGCCGCCGCCGGCTGGGACGCCCGCCGCGTCAACGCCGTCGCCGGGCCGCTCGTCTGCGCCCTCCTCCTCGCCCTGACGCTCGGTCTCAATCCGCTCTTCTACGCTACCCTGCACCTGCCGCTCGGCCTGCGCATGGCGCTCGTCGTCGCCGTCAATCTCCCGCTTGGCTTGCTCATGGGCATGTTTTTCCCCAGCGGCCTGCAGGCTGTCCGCCGCGTCGCGCCGGGGTTCGTCCCCTGGGCCTGGGGCATCAACGGCTGCGCCTCCGTCTATGGCAGCATCCTCGCGATCCTCATCGCCATGTTGCACGGCTTCAACACCGTGCTCTTGAGCGGCGCCATCGTCTATGCCGTTGGTCTCTTGGCCGCTCGCCTGGCGTTGCGGCAAGAAGAGGCCTTCCCGCAAGATGCGACCGCCGAGAGCGCCCCTGTCGCGGCGCCTCGGCCGGTCGGATCGGGTGAGGAAGCAGCCTATTCTTAACTCAGATCGTCACCGACGAGAACCCGCCGTCGACAACGATGTTCTGCCCCGTCACGAACGAAGACGCCCGCGGCGACGCCAGCCAGATCACGGCGCCCGCCAGTTCTTGCGCCTCGCCGAAGCGCCGCATCGGCGTGTGGCCGATGATCGCTTCGCCTCTCTCGGTGTAGGAGCCGTCGTCCTTGAGCAGCATGCGCCGGTTCTGTTCGGCGGGGAAGAAGCCGGGGCTGATGGCGTTGACGCGCACGCCCTTGGTCGCCCATTCCCGCGCCAGCCAGAGCGTGAGGTTGAGGACCGCCGCCTTCGACGCCGAGTAAGCGACCACGCGCGACAAGGGCAGGATCGACGACATCGACGCGATGTTGATGACGCTGCCCCGCCCCGCCGCCACCATCGTCTCGCCGAAGACCTGGCTCGGCAACAGCGCGCCGCCGATCAGGTTCAGATCGAATACGCCTTCCCAGCCTTCCAGCGACATCTTGCAGAAGTCACCGCCCGGCGCGATGGTCCCCTCCGGCTTGTTGCCGCCCGCGCCGTTGACCAGCACCGACACCGTCCCCCAGCGTTTCTCGATGGCGTCCCGCGCCTTCAGAAGCGAGTCGCGGCTCATCGCGTCCGCCGCCTGGAAGATCGCTTGGCCCCCCGCGGCTTCGATGCGGCGCACGCAATCAAGGCCCCGCTCGGCGTTGCGACCGACCACGGCGACGCGCGCGCCGGCGCTGGCCAACGCCTCGGCCATCGCTCCGCCCAGAATCCCCGTGCCGCCCAGCACCGCGGCGACTTCGCCCTGCAGATCAAAGAGATCGGTCTTCATGGCGCCTTCGATTCCCGGTCGTGACAGACGCTTTACCTGCTCAGATAAGGATGTCCCGGATCACGCGTCCATGATCGATCTCCAGCCGCCGCCGGCCGGGGACTTCCAGGCGCCGATTGTCGAGACCGAGCAAGTGGAGGACGGTGGCGTGCAGGTCGGTGACGTAGTGCCCCTCTCCCAGCGCGTGGTAGCCCAGTTCGTCGGTGGCGCCATGGACATGCCCCTTCTTGATCCCGGCCCCGGCAAGCCAGACGGTGAAGCCGTTGGGGTGGTGGTCCCGGCCCGTGCGGCCGCCGCCGCGCAGCTCCATGCCCGGCGTCCGGCCGAACTCGGTGCAGAAGACGACGAGCACATCGTCCAGCAGCCCGCGCCGCTTGAGATCCTGGATCAGGCCGGCGATGGGCAGGTCAATGGTCGCGCACAGCCGCTCGTGGTTGGCGCGCAGGTTCTGGTGCGAGTCCCAGGCGCCGTACGCGGACGGATAGACCTGCACGAAGCGGACGCCGCGCTCGACCAGGCGCCGCGCGACCAGCAGACGCTCCCCGGCGAGGCGCGTGACGTCCCGGTCGAGGCCGTACAGTCGCTTGGTCGCCGCGCTCTCCGCCGTTAGGTCGACCGCCTCGGGGACCGCGGCCTGCATGCGGAAGGCGAGCTCGTAGGCGCGAATGCGGGCGCGCAATTCCTGGTCCTCGGGGTACTCGGCGGCCGAAAGTTGATTGAGCCGGTCGATGAGGCCGTATTCGCGGCGCTGCTCTTCCTCGCTCTGCCGGGCCGGCCGGCGACCAAACGGCAATGGCGAGCGCGGATCGAGGGCGAGCGGCACGCCAGAGTGCTGCGGGCCGAGGTAGTAGGCGTCGATGGAAGGCCGCGTCGTCGAGTTCGTCGGCCCGCCCAGGACGACGAACTTGGGCAGGTTCTCGTTCAGGGCGCCCAGGCCGTAGTGAGCGAACGAGCCGATGCACGGCTGCGTCTCGTCGAGGCGATGCCGGCCCGTGTGGATCTGGTTCTCGGCGGCGTGGTCGTTATCGGTCGTCCACATGTTGCGGACGAAGCAGAGATCGTCCACGCAGCTCGCCAGGCGCGGCCACCAGTCGGTGATCTCGATGCCGCTCTTGCCCTGCGGCCGGTAGCCGATCTGCAGCGGTTAGATGGTCGGATAGACGTCGCGGACGTTGATCTCCTCGGCCGGCACCGAGCGGAAGCGCATCCGGTGCAGCGGCGAGTGGAGCGGGTTCTCGAACGGCGTGCGGTCGAACGTCATCCCGGCATAGCGGTTGAGCGCCGGCTTCGGATCGAACGTCTCGACGTGGCTGTAGCCGCCGGAGAGGAAGACCCAGATGACCGACTTCGCCTTCGGAGCGAAGTGCGGCCGGCCATCGGGTGGCGCCCAGGCCGGAGCGTCGCCGCGAACGACGCCGTCCTCCGCGAGCATGGCGGACAGGGCCAGGCCCGTGAACCCCATACCGAGATCGGCCAGAAAGACGCGTCGGCTTCGCATGACGAGCCCTGTCAACGGCGAACCGGGCGGCGTAAGCCCCCGGAGGAACGCCCGACGCGCGTTCGTTTCTTTTATTTCAACGCGCCGCCGTTACTGCAATGAACCCACCGCCCTTGATTGGGAGGCGGTTCAACTCTCTTCAGCCGCCGACTTCCTCGTTGGCCCAAGCGACAGACGTGCCCGACTTCGCTCCCCCGACTCGGCGCGAGCCTTGGGCGCCTGGAGCGCGTCGCCTGCACCCGGTTCCCACAGGGGCGAACGAGTGACACCGATCTCCTTTCGGGCGCCAGGCTATCCGCAGGCGCAAGGACGGCGCGGTTGCCGTTTCGCGCCTCGCGGAGCGCACACTGCAACCCGGCTTCTTCCAAAACGGGGATCGCCGGAAAATGCCACACAAGCCTCCGGATAGGACCTTCCACGCACGGTAGCTTTGGCGCACTTTGGCGTCAAGAAAAAAGAAGAGCCCGGCGACCGTCGCCGGGCCTCTTCTTTATTGGGGAAGAGTTGGTGCCGAGGTTGAAACCCGCCGCAGCGGGGGAAGCGGAAACGCGAACCGGAGCGGAAGCGTCGGGCGGCGCGCGTCCGAGGCAGGGTCGCGACGAAAACTGGGTTCGTACCGGCCGGCGTTTGCCGGAGCCGGTCCGCGTTTCCGGCGGCGAAGGTGCGCTGCTCGTTTCCTCGCCGACACCAGCGAACGCGCAGGCTGAGGAGACTTGCGCAGAAAAAAGAAAAAGTCTGAGGGAAGGGTGCGAACCGGGCCCTTTTCCGGCCCTCATCGTGTGTGGAGTTCTTGGCGGGAAGACTGCCCGGCTTTCGTCGGGCGCGGGCCGCTTGTCGAAATCCGGCGCCGTGCTAGAATAAAAATTCTCCCTTGTTCGGAGAGAGCGTGTCGCTAGAATGTTGGTTTGCTTCGAAAGCCCTTCCTCCGCCTGGAGGTGAGCCATGAAAGTAAGATCAAGCGTCAAACGTATTTGCGAGAACTGCAAGCTGATCCGTCGCCACGGCAAGCTGCGCGTCATCTGCTCCAATCCGCGCCACAAGCAACGGCAGGGTTGATCTCGGTGAGGTTCTGAACTCTCACGAGTTCAGCTACGGTTCCGCACGCAGGAGTTTTTTGGCATGCCCCGTATCCTGGGTATCGACCTTCCGAACGACAAGCCGACGCACATTTCGCTGCGTTACCTTTACGGCATCGGTCCGACGACGTCCCTGGAGCTTTGCTCTAAGGCCAAGGTCGATCCGCAGCGGAAGGCGAAGGAATTGACCGAAGAAGAAGTGGCCAGGTTGGCGACCATCCTGGATCGGGAATACACGGTCGAAGGCCCGTTGCGCCGGCAGATTCAGCAGAACATTGCCCGCCTGCGTGATATCGGCTCCTATCGGGGATTGCGCCATCGCCGCGGTCTGCCGGTTCGCGGCCAGCGCACCCGCACCAACGCCCGCACCCGCAAAGGACCGCGCAAAACCGTCGCCGGCAAGAAGAGCGTCAAGGAAATGCGTTGATTCCGGAAGAGGCGGCCGCTCCCGAGTGAATGGCTGGCCTCTTTTTGTTTTTGACAATCCGGGCAACGGGTGCTGTGCAAGGCCCGTCATTCGTCGCTCCGGCCAAAGGACGTGGGCTCGCCGCTCACGCTTTACCCCTGACTTCTGAACCGACATGGCAAAAAGCAAGAAACGCAAGGCACGTCGCAATGTGAGCCGGGGCGTGGCTCACATCAAGTCGACCTTCAACAACACGATCGTCACGATCACCGACGCCAACGGCGACACGCTCTGCTTCGCTTCGGCGGGCACCGTCGGCTTCAAGGGAAGCCGCAAGAGCACGCCGTTCGCCGCCCAGCGCGCCGCCGAGACGGCCGCCGACAAGGCGACCAAGTTCGGTCTGCGCGAGGTCGAGGTGCGGGTGAAGGGCCCCGGCTCGGGGCGCGAGTCCGCCATCACCGCGCTGCAATCGGCCGGCCTCAACATCAAGGTCATCGAGGACGTGACGCCGCTGCCGCACAACGGCTGCCGTCCGCCCAAGAAACGCCGCGTCTAACGTGTAGCCTCGGTTCGCAGAACCGGGGTGAGCCGCTCCCGGTTCTGCGAACCGGGACTAAACCAGGGACAACCGAAAGACCTATGGCTCGTCACATCGATTCCGTTTGCAAGCTGTGCCGCCGTGAAGGCATGAAGCTGTTTCTCAAGGGGACCCGTTGCGACGGGCCCAAGTGCAGCATCGAGCGGCGCGACGCTCCGCCCGGCATGCACACCCGCCGGGGCAAGCAATCCGAGTACGGCGTGCGCCTGCGCGAAAAGCAGAAGCTGAAGCGCTTCTACGGCGTCCTCGAACGCCAGTTCCGCCGCTACTTCGCCATCGCCTCACGTTCGACGGAGAACACCGGCGAGGTGTTGCTCAGCCTCCTGGAATGCCGGCTCGACAACGTCGTGCACCGTCTCGGCTTCGCGTCTTCCCGCGCCGCCGCCCGCCAGCTGGTCGCCCACGGGCACGTGCTGGTCAACGGTCTCAAGTGTGACATCCCGAGCGCCCTGCTCCGCGCCGGCGACGCCGTGAAAGTCAAAGCCGTCGACGAGAGCGTCAAGCTCGTCAAGCTCAACCAGCAGGGCCATCCGCAGCCGATCCCGGACTTCCTGGAGATCACCGGCTCCGAGCCCCCCGAAGGCCGCCTCATCCGCATCCCGTCACGCGGCGACATCGACCCGCGCCTCGGCCTCAAGGACGGCATGCTGAACGAGCAGCTGATCATCGAAATCTGCGCCCGGTAAGGTGCGTGCAACGCACCTTTTGGCCCAGAAATAGTGCCTTTTGGCAGTACCGGCGCCTTTCGCGCAACATACGAAAACGACGGCACGGACGCGTTCCCATATCAGGAGACCCAGTTTATGCGTATCAAGTGGCGTGGACTGGAACTGCCCAACCGTCTGAGCGCGGATCGCGACACCCTGACGGATACCTACGGCAGGTTCCATGCCGAGCCGTTCGAGCGCGGCTTCGGCGTCACGGTCGGCAACAGCCTGCGGCGCATCCTCCTCTCCAGCCTAGAAGGGAGCGCCATCACGCGCGTCAAGATTCAGGGCGTGCAGCACGAGATCACCACCATCCCCGGCGTTGTGGAGGACGTCACCGACATCATCCTCAACATCAAGAGCCTGGTGGTGAAGAACCTGAGCGAAAGCACCAAGACCATCCGCATCGACCGGCACGAGCGCGGCGTCGTCACCGCGGCCAACGTCATCGCGGATGAATCCGTCCAGATCATCAATCCCGAGCACATCATCGCCACCATGACGGACGACGTGCCGTTCGTGGTCGAGATGACGGTCGAGAACGGCCGCGGCTACCGCACCGCGGACGAGAACGCGGGCAAGGAGCGCGAGATCGGCGTCATCCCGGTCGACTCGAGCTTCTCGCCGGTGGTGCGCGTCAAGTACGAGATCGAGGAGACGCGCGTCGGCCAGCGCACCAACTACGACAAGCTGGTAATGGACATCTGGACCAACGGCACGCTGACGCCGCAGATGGCCCTGGTCGAAGGCGCCAAGATCCTCCGCAAGCACCTGAACCCGTTCATCCAGTTTTCCGAGCCCGGCCCCGAGATGCCGCTCGACGACCGGATGGAGGCCGCCGCGAGCGGCGATTCCATGGACAGCGATCTGGAGCGCAAGCTCAACATGAGCCTGGCCGAGCTCGACCTCTCCGTCCGCGCCACCAACTGCCTGGAATCCGAGGGCATCACGACCGTGCGCGACCTCGTCAGCCGCAACGACGACGAGTTGCTCGAGGTCCGCAATTTCGGCGAGACGACGCTCCGCGAGGTGAAGGCCAAGCTGCAGGAGCGCGGCCTGAGCCTCGGGATGAAGATCCCCGCCCCACGGCGCTAGCGCTCAACGTAGTGGCGCCCTGGTAGCCGCAGGCTTTTTAGCCTGCGGCGGTAGCCGGAGTTGGTTAGTGCGATTTCGCCGCAGGCTAAAGCCTGCGGCTACAAATATCGAGTAGTCCCATGAGACACATGAAAGCAGGCCGCAAGCTCGGCCGAAACGCCTCGCATCGCCTCGCCCTGTTCCGCAATCTGAGCATGGCGCTCATTCGCCACGAGCGGATCATCACGACGCTCGAAAAGGCCAAAGAAGTGCGCCCCTTTGTCGAGAAGTTGATCACGCTCGCGCGCAAGGGAGACCTGCACCACCGCCGCCTGGCCGCTTCGCGTCTTGGCCCCATGGCCGACGCCGAGGTGAAACCGGACGGCGAGGAGAAGGATCAGGATCACCGCACGGTTCTCCAGAAGCTCTTCGACGAGCTGGGCCCGCGTTTCAAGGAGCGGCCGGGCGGCTACACGCGCGTCATCAAGCGGCACGAGCGCCGCTTGGGGGACGGCGGCAAGACCGCATTTCTGGAGCTGCTCAAGGAAGGCGAGGTTCGCTCGCGCGCCAAGGCGCCCTCCGCTCCCCGCGTCGAGGCGCCCAAGGTCGAGGAGCCGAAACCCGAGGAGCCGAAAGTCGAGACGAACCCCGAAACGCCGGCACAGCCTTCGGCCGAGGGCGCTCCGGCCGAGCAGAAGCCCGAAGGCGAGCAGCCGAAGACATGAGCCCGCCTTCCCTGGGCGTCATGCGATCGCTACAAACCGGCCGAAAGGCCGGTTTTTTTTGTCGACGAGACCTGCCGACGTGGGTCTCCTCCGACCCTCCGACCTTTCGCCTTGCCTCTCTTTTCCGTTTGCTTCTATACTTCGCGACACCCGGCCGCCAGGATGCGCGCCGGTCGTTGTGTCTGGCGGCCCGTGGGAAGGAGCCCTGGATGGCCCGGTCGACCCAGCTTGCGCAGCTCCCGACGGCCTCTCTCGCCTCCCCGGCGGTCGGCTCCACGCCGGAACCGCTCCGGCGTCTCAGGCCCGCGCTCGCCGCGCCGCGACTCTCGGTCATCATCGTCAACTATCGCCAGTGGGAGCAGACCGCTCGCCTCGTGCGGCAGCTGCAAGCCAGCGCCGCGTTCCGTTCGGGGGCGGCGGAAGTCGTCGTTGTCGACAACCATTCGCCTTTTCATCCGGTGGCCCGAAAGCTGCGGCGCATGAGCGGTGTCTCCTTGAGACGCTGGAGCCGCAATTTCGGCTTCGCCAAAGCGGTCAACGAGGGGGGCCGGCTCAGCCGCGGCGACTGGTTCCTCCTGCTCAATCCGGACATCGACCTTTCCGAGGGATTCCTCGACGGCGCCCTGGCCCTGGCCGACCAACTGGTCGCGACGGAGCCGAAGGCCGGCGTCGTCGGCTTTCACTTGCGCAACAGCGAAGGCTCGCAGCAGCTCTCGACGGGGCCGTTTCCCTCGCTCTGGTCGACCCTGACAGGACTGTTCTTGAAGCGGGTGCGCCGCAAATACAACCGGCCGCGCAGCCCGGAGCGGGCGCCGGTCGCCTGGGTCACCGGCTGCTGCCTGCTGCTGCGCAAGGCGTGTCTGGAGGACCTGGGCGGGCTCGACGAGGATTTCTTCCTCTATTACGAGGACGTCGACCTCTGCCTTCGCGCCAGGGAGCGCGGCTGGACCGTCTCGTACGAGCCGAACCTGGCGGTCGTGCACCATCATCCGCTGCACCGCCGGGCCGTGCCCGCCGCGCTGCGGCTGGTCACCCGGCATTCGCTCCTCACGTATGCCGCCAAGCACTGGCCGCGCTGGCAGTTCCGCGTGCTGGCCGGCGTGGTCGGCGTCGAGACCTGGTTGCGGCGTCTCTCCTCCTGGTGGCGCGGCGACACGAAAGAGACAAAGCTGTTCGCGGCGCTGGCGGACCTCAAGCGCGAATTGGTGCGCGGCGACGCCGCCGCCGCCCGCGCCCGCCTCGACGCAGCGGTCCGCTCCATCGATGTGCGCGTCGGCGTCTGATCCCCGTTTTGAAACAGCGCTCTTAGCGCCCGCGCCGTCGCCTCTGAGCCCCCCATGACCGCCACTCCCCGACTCTCCATCGTCATCCCCACGTTCAACCGCCCCGACTTGCTGCGCCGCTGCCTGGAGACCGTCACGCTCCATTCGCCGCCGGCCACACAGGTGATCGTCGTCGATGACGCCGCGCCGAACAGGGTGGTCGTCGACGTCGTCAATGATTTTCCACACGCCGCCCATCTCCGCCAACCGCGCCGCCTCGGCTTCGCGGCCGCCGCCAACGCCGGCATCCGCGCCTCGACCGGCGCCATTGTCGAGCTGCTCAACGACGACACCGAAGTCCAGTCCGGCTGGGCGGAGGCGGCCCTCGCGCACTTCGATGACGCCACCATCGGCGCGGTCGCCCCGCTCGTCCTCTCCTGGCCGGACGGCACGCGTATCGACAGCGCCGGCGACCGCTACTACCGCGGCGGCGTCGCCGCCAAGCGCGGCCACGGCCAACCGCTGGATGCCTCCTTCCTTCAGGCGCGGCCGGTCTTCGGCGCCAGCGCCTCCAGCGCCTTTTATCGGCGTGCGGCGCTCGAGCGCGTCGGCCTGTTCCCTGAATCCTTCGGCAGCTACTTCGAGGACGTCGACCTCGCCTTTCGCTTGCAACGCGCCGGCTATGGCGCGATGTTCGAGCCGGCCTCGCGCGTCCTGCACCACGGCGGCGCCTCCCATCGGCCGGAACGGCGGCTGCTCGGCCGGCAATCGCTCAACGAGGAACGCGTCTTCTGGCGCAACATGCCGCTCGCGTCGCTGCCCGGGGCGCTGCCGCGTCATCTTCTCGTCCTGATCGGCAAGGGGCTGAGACGCTGGAGCGAGGGGACGTTCTGGCCGTTTTTGTGGGGCCGCGTGCGTCTGTTGACCGAGATCCCCGAGCTCCTCCGGCACCGGCGCGCCCTCACCCGATTGGGCGGCGTCGGCGATTGGCAAGTCGACGATCGGTACCACGCGTCGGACGTCTGAAAGGCGTCGGCCGCGACAAGGCGTCACGCTTGTCTGTCCGCAGTCGACACGCTCTACATCACCCGCGAAAGAAATAGTACCCCGCCAGCGCGAAGCCAATGGCGATCACCAGCCAGCGCACCAGCGTTGGCGGAACCTTCTGCGCGAAATGAGCCGACAACAGCCCGCCGAGGATCGACGCCAGCGCCATCGGCGCGGCGTACTCCCAGGCGACCTGGCCGTTGGCGATCCAGAGGACGCAGGACGTGGCGTTGATGGCGGCGGCGAGAACGTTCTTGAGGGCGTTCATCTCGAGGATATTGGAGATGCCGAGCAGGCCGAGGCCGCTGAGCATGAGGATGCCGATGCCGGCGCCGAAGTAGCCGCCGTACAGCGCCACGGCGAACTGGAAGAGGCCGATGCCGAGGACGCGGCCCCAGGTTCGGGGCGGGTCGGCGTCCCGGCCGCGGCGGAGCTTGCGGACGAGCGGTTGGGCGAGGAAGAGGACGGCCGCAGTCAGGATGAGCCAGGGGACGAGGCTGTCGAACGCTCTGGGATAGAGGATGACAAGGAGCGTGCCAAGGGCGCTGCCAACAAGGCTGGGCCCGATCAGGGCGAGGAACCATGGCCACATGGCGCGGAACTGGGAGCGAAATCCCCAGGCGCCGGCGATGGTTCCGGGAACGAGGGCCGTGGTGCTGGTACCGTTGGCGAGGACGGCGGCAAGGGCCGAGTCGCCGGTCAGCGGCGTGAGGGCGCCCATGAGGGAGGGAAAGGTGAGCAGCGTGCCGCCGCCGGCGATGGCGTTGACGGCGCCCGCGGCGAAGGCGGCGAGAATGAGCCAGAGCAGCGGAACAAGGAGGATTGTCGTATCTCCGTCGAGAGCGGCGGAAAGGGTGGTGAATACAATTGCTTCAGGTTAGAAAGCGTAAGCGCAGTCCTTCGTCCAGGGACGATCATGAAATTCACGACGCTGATTCCGACGCGGTTGAACGACGGGAAGAAAGTGCCGAGAACGCAGTTTCGTCGCATTCTTGATGAGCTGGCCCGGCAGTTCCGCGGATACACCGACGAGGGGATGACGAAGGGGCACTGGATCGACCCGAAAGACTCGCGCGGCTACAACGACCAGGCGCGACGTATTTCCGTCGTCTGCGACAATCGATTGCTCTGGGACGCGCAGCAGGCCATCGTTAGAATAGGGACTGAGTTGGGGCAGCGGGCCATGTACTTCGAGGTCCGCGATTACGACGGGGTCCAAATCCTTGAGATCCCTCAGGGATGACGGAGGCTACCGCTATGACGCTGAAGGAGAAGTTCCAAGAGGCGCTTCGCATTGCCAAGGAGATCGCGAAGGACTCCGAAACTGCCACCGATTTTCACAACGCGTTTTTCGGCATCAACGGCCGCTTCGGACAGATGTTCCCGGAACGAGCCGAGCGCGACGCATTCTTCAAATCACCGGAGTACGAGGAGATCTTCCAGCTGCGGGAATCGTTGCCGGAGTTTCAGCCCTGGATTTGATCGAGGTTAAAGCGATCAGAAGGAAAAAGGCCGGCGGCTCGCGAGCCGCCGGCCTTTTTGTTTTCAAGGGCGCCGTTAGTCGCGGCGGGCTTGGGTCTGGATCAGGATCCAGAGGATTTCGCGGAACAGGAACGCGACCGAGCAGAGCAGTTCCAAAGCGGCGGGAACGTGCATGTCGGTGCGGAAGTGGTGGATGATGTTCGAGGTATCATAGAGGATGAAGCCGCAAGCGAGGGCGACGAGCGCGAAGGAAAACCAGAGCCCGTAGCCGAAGCCGAAAGCGACGCCGCAGATGATCATGCCCATGGCGATGAACATGCCCGCGAACAGGATCGGCCGCAGGAAGGAGAAGTCCTTGCGCGTGATGAAGGCGGCGGCAGTGAGGCCGGCGAACAGGCAGCCGGTCATGATGCCGGCCTCGGCGATCAGGTGGGGCGCCCGCAGGTAGAAGCTGGCGATGAGCAGCAGCGGCAGAGTCACGATCGCCTGAAGCACGGTGTAGAGGACCAAGCCGGTGTAAGCCACCGCCTGCGACGTGCCGTTATAGGCCCAGTAGCGGGCGAGCATGCTCATGCCGATGAACGCCACCATGTACACCAGCAGGAAGACCATCGGATTGCCGACGCCGATGCCGGTAATGGCGTTGAGCGCCTGCAGGGGCAGCACATTCATCAGGATGGCGCACAGGGCGATGATCCCGAAGATGGCGCCGGCCAGATGAAGATAGGTGCGGCGGATAAACGCGGCCCGTTCGCTGCGTTCCGCGTGGATGGCAAGGGGTTGGTCGATGGCGTAGCCGTAGCTCATGGACAAGGCTCCTTCGCGAGGAGAAAAGGAAGTCAGG
>JAXMAR010000069.1:0-23887 GCA_046350295.1 Gemmataceae bacterium | reverse complement strand
CTCCCCTTCGGTCACCACCGAGTCCTCGGCCCCGACCACCGCCACACCCTCCTCCAGCACACGGCGCACCACCGACCGGCTGTAGACCACCCCCAGATCGGCAGCCGGCGTGCGTGCCCGAGCGGCGCGAACGGCAAGGCCCGCGCGCTCACGCAGCAGCACCAGAGCGTGGTCCGCCTTGCCGAACAGTCCAAGCAGATGCTCGAGCATGCGGTCGAGAAGCTCCTGAAGGCTGCTGAACTGGCTGAGATGGTGGGCGATGTCGAGCACGGTCCGGAGCTTGCGCGTCGCGTCCTGCTCGAACAGCTGATGGTTGCCGGAATGGGTCGTCAACTCGCCATGAATGACAATGCTCGGCTCGGCGGCTGCGGGCGCCTGGTACGTGAATTCCCAGGGTCCGATCCGGATGATGTCTCCGGGCACAAGGGACGTGGAGCCGGTGACGCGCGTCCCGTTGACATAGGTGCCGTTGCTGCTGCCGAGATCCTCGAGGATGTGCCCGCCGCCCGCCGCGGCGCTGATGACGGCGTGCCGCCGGCTTACCTCCAGGGAATTGAGCGGTATCTCCGACTCCCCCAGCCTGCCGATGACGGCACGTTCCCGCAGCGGCAGTTCTCGCTCACCGTCAGGCCCGCGTATGCGAAGCCGCGCCATGGGGCACCCCTTGAAGATTTGTGGCGCCTGAACAAATCTGCATGAGTCATGTTTTCTACAAGTACGCCCACCATAATAGCGGTTTTTTTTCGTCACATCTCTTGATCGCCTGGCTATTCGTGTTTGAAACGATCACCACGATCGCAAAAAAAAAAACAACAACCACCTATAGGAGAAGACTCATGAAGCGCCTCATCACCACCAGCATCCTGTCTCTCGCCGTTTGCGCGGCCGCCCTCGCCTTCGTCGCCAGCAGCGACGCCCAGGTACGTACCGGTCGCCGTCCCGCCGACCGCACCGATTCCCCTGCCGCCGCCGATCAGCTCACGAACGAAAGCCTGATCAACATGCTTCGCGGCCTCGGCTACGAGCCGACCATCCGCCGCTCGGGCACGGCCGACGTCGCCCACATGACCATCCGCAAGGACGACTGGACGTTTGACTTCGACGTGACGGTCAGCGGCAACAAGCAGAAGGTGTGGCTCTCGTGCTGGTTCAACGCCCTGCCGCGCGACCTGAACGCCGGCGAGCTGGGCGCCCTGCTCAAGGCCAACCTGGACTTTGGCCCGGCCCACTTCACCTATCAGCCCGCGACCCGGCAACTCAACCTGGGCCTGCCCCTCGACAACCGCAACATCACTCCCGACGTTCTCCAGCGCGAGATCAATTACTTCATCGACACGCTGAAGAAGACCGCGGACCTCTGGGATGTCCGCTAAGGCCGAAATGGACCACAGGGACAGGTTTTGAACAGCCCCAACAGCCGCAGGCGAACGCGATCCCCGCGTTCGCCTGCGGCTCGACTCGCTTGAGAAACACATCCGCTTCTCGCAAAGGCGCAAAGGACGCAAAGAGCACAGCAGAGATTGGACGTCTCGAATCAACGGCCCAAATCAGGTACTCCGAATCAACTACCCCCACTAGCCTCTTCGCCGTTCCTTTGCGTCCTTAGCGCCTTTGCGAGAAACTCCGATTACTCCTCCCCCTTTTCCGCGTCTTCGCTCTTCATCACCTCGCGCAACAGCACCGTCGCATAGCTCCCGGCCGGTAGAGTAAAGGCAAGCCGAACCCCTTCCGTCTCGATCGTTGTTCTCCAGGTCGCTCAGGTAGACGAGGATTGTGACGCCGCGTGCCGGGCATGAGCTTCTGAACGGGGCGAAGGAGGCTCGCCCAGGCCGACGCGCCCCAGCAATGCCTCCTCGCGCTGGCGGGCGAGGTCCGCGCGGCGTAGGTCTTGAAACCGAAGATCGGGCCGGCGCTGACGATCTCCCGGTTGCCCAACCGCGCCTGCTCGGCAGCCACATCCTGAGCGACGAACATGCCGCCGCGCGGGACCTTGGCCATCACGTCTCCCGCCAGGACGGTGTGCAGCAGCCCGTCTTGCAGCCGCTCCGCCAGATAAAGATTGAAGAGAGCCGACTGCACGCGCTCGTGCCAGCTTGCGCAGGAAAGGACTCAACCGCCCCACCCGCTTGCCCGACAGCAAGCTGCGAGGCCGGTTTTCAGCGTCTCGCCGCCGACACCGAAGCGCTGCGGGCCGTAAAAATTCGGCATGCCCCTGTCGCGAAGCGGCGCCAGATCGGGAGACGTGGCGCCGCGGATCAGGATGCGGAAGCGGTTGCCATGGAGGTGTCCTGGCCGCAGCTTGTTCCCGTGCCGGCTGACAGCGAGGACGCGGATGCCGTCGCCTTCCAACGCCCCGAGCCTGTCCTCGACCGCCGCCGGGACCGAGATCCACTGGCGGGTGACGGCGTGGCGGTCCTTCAGTCCGGCGGCGCCGATGTCCCCCGGCCCGATGCCGAGCCGCTGCGCGACCTGACGCTGAAAGTAGGCCGCGCCGAGCCCGCGTTTCTCGACCCAGAGATACAGGAACTCCCCTGACCGGACGGAAGATACGCGTATCTCCTGACCGAAATCCTCCGCTGGCCGCCTTGACGTGCTCCCCGTACCGGGGATGTTCGCCGTGAGAAGGGGTGGCCGGAGGGCTGGTGAAAGAGGTCAAAACGGGATAGCCATCATGAAGCCTGAGTTCCGGTCCGGCGAGTAGGTCTCGGCGAGCCGGGGGTAGGTCCGGCGAGCCGGGGTAGGTCCGGCGAGCCGAGCCGGACCGGCGTGAACACTCGCGAACTCCGATGTCCGGCTCCGCTCATGCCTTGCGGCATTCCGCACACGGTGTCGTGCGGGACATTTTCGGGTTGCACCGGAACTGAACGTGCGGGTTAGAGTTGAGTGTAGGCCCGTACCCGCCTGCTTGTCTATCGCCACGGGGTCGAATCCCCGCTCGCCTTGCCAGGACCCACCGGGTCACCCGTTTTCGTTGGGGGAAATCATGCGTTCGTTCCACGACGGTGCGCCGGTTTCCGCGCTCGGCCTCGATCGCCGCGAGTTCCTGCGCGTCGGCGGTCTCTCGACCCTGGGGCTTACCTCTGCCGGGCCTGTTCGAGGCCCAGCGCAATACGATGACGCGCGTCCGGTGGCCCGCGCCAAATCCTGCATCCTCCTGTTCCTCGCCGGCGGTCCGAGCCAGTACGAAACCTCGACCCCAAGCCCGACGCGCCCAGCAACGTCCGCAATATCTTCGGGACCATCCGCTCCTCGGTCCCCGGCACGCTGCTCTGCGAACACCTCCCCGATATCGCCCGCCAGACCCATCGCTGCGCTATCATCCGCTCCGCCTGGCACCGCTACACCGGCCACTTCGGCGGCCACCGTTACGCCCTCACCGGCTTCCCCGCCCCCGGCAACGCCGATCAGCCCGCCCGCGCCGACGACAGGCCCGGCCTCGTCGGCCTCGCCAAGAAACACCTGAGCGAGCGCCGCCGCCTCTTTCCCTCCACCGTCATGCTCCCCTGGATCGCCACCGATCAGGGCTCCGGCGCGTCGGGCGGCATGGGAGGCGGCATCCTCGGCCGGCAGTACGACCCGGTACTCGTCGAGACCGACACGCGCTCGCCCGAGCGCCCCGGCATGCCCGTCTTCCGCATTCCCGAGTTTGCCCTCCAGCCGGGAGTGACAGCGGAGCGTCTCGGCGAACGCCGCTCGCTCCTTCAGGTCGTCGAAGGGCAGCGCCGCGAAATGCAGAACGACTCGGAACGCGAACTCGGCTCCTTTTACGACAGCGCCTACAGCCTCCTCACCAGCGACCGCATCAAGGAAGGCTTCGACCTCGAGCGCGAGGATGCCCGCCGCCGCGTTCGCTATGGCGCCAACGCCTTCGGCCAATCCTGTCTCCTCGCCCGCCGACTGGTGGAGCGCGGCGCCCGGTTCGTGCAGGTCAACTTCTGCCGCTTCGTGACGCAGAACGGCTATGGCTGGGACACCCATGGCCGCGGCGCGGAAACGTTGGGACGCCATCTCCTGCCCAAGCTCAACGCCGGCCTCGGCGCCCTGCTCGACGACCTCGCCGACCGCGCCCTCCTCGACGAAACCCTCGTCGTCGCCATGGGGGAGTTCGGCAGAACTCCCAACGTCAAAGCCGACGGCGGCCGCGACCACTGGCCGCAGTGCTATTCGCTGCTGATGGCCGGCGGCGGCATCCACGGTGGGCTGCTCTTTGGCAAGTCCGACCGTACCGGCGCCCGGCCGGCTGAGGACCCCGTCGAGGCGCGACAAATCCTGATGACCATTCTCACCCTTCTCGGCGTACCGACCTTCCAGACCGATCCACAGGGTCGCGCCGCGCCGCTGTTCGAAGGCGTCGAACCCGTGCGGCGGCTCTATGAATAAAGGCGGGAAGCCCGCAGGCGAGTCTTCGAGCCTGCGGGGTAAGACGCGTGATAACCGCCTGCCTCGTCAGTCACTTGCGGCAAATGGCGCATCCTGTCTTGAGATTCCCGTTTGCGAGGGTATAATCCCCTTAACCTCTGCGGTGTGCGTCACCAAGCGATACTTTTGACGAACCGATAGAGTACCCGCTGGGAGCCTAAGAACCTATTCGGCTTTGGTGCTGGCAAGCCCACCCTGTAGTGGGATCCCAAATCCAGGCCTGCGGCGCCCGACTGAATCTGCGGGTTCTCAAAAGCGCTTGAAAACGGCACAGGTGGAGGTTTTTTTTACGCGCTGGCCTCGTTCCCAGGCCTACCGCTCTCGCTCCCAGGCTCCCCCTCGAATCTTGGCGCTGCGGGTCATGCCTTCCGCCATTTCTGCCGCGCTTCCGGCAACGGATACTCCGGAATCGGCACACCCCGCCGCACGACATCCTGCAACCGCCGCCAGCCGCGCGTGATGCGATCCTCCTCCTCGCGCACAAACTCCGGATCGAGATTTGCCTTGTCGAAGGCTCCCGGGCAGGTAACAGGTGGGAAAGCCGGATCGACGATGAACTGCGCCATAACAGGATCGCAGACGATGTGTCGCTCCGGCTGACTGGGCAGTTTCAGGGGCTCGACTTCGCCCAGGACATAGCGCAGGTAGAGATCGGAGTCGACAACCTCTTCCACGTAGGCGCCGCAGACGGCGCACCGATAGCCTTCGTCGCAGCGTGCCATGAAAAACCTGATGTAGGTCAGGCTTTCCAGCCTGACATAGGCTCGATCAAGTCAGCCTGGAAAGGCTGACCTACCTCTTCCGACTCTCCTGCGTCATTCTACTTCCGCGGCAGCGGCAGCTTCACGACTTCGCCGCGCGACGCGGAGCGATACGCCGCGACCAGCACCTCGGTCGCATGGGCGGCTTCGGCGGCGGGAATCTCGCTGTCGCGGCCGGCGACGAGGCGGTCGATGAAGTAGGAAGCGTCGGTCTGCGTCGGAGTCAGCGGGACCCAGACGCGCTTGGGTCGCGTGTGAACCTCTTGCTGCGTGCTGTCCCAGAAGGCCATCGGATCCTCCGGGTGGACGGCCGGGGGCGTCCAGGGCGCCTCGTCGCTGTAGACTTCGAGACGCGGCTTGTGGGCGTCGACCACCAGCGTTCCCTCGCTGCCGACCAGCACCAGGCGGTTGGCGCCGAAGGCCGGATGGGTTTGCCAGCCGAAGCGGCCGGCGGCGATGCTCACCGGCAGACCGCCTTCGAGCGTGGCGGCGACGAGGCCGAAGTCCTCGACGTTGTGCTTCTGGTGCTCGGCGAAGAAGTAGTTGGCGGTGACGGCGTAGACGCTCTGGAAGCGCCGGCCGGTGAGCCAGCGGATCAGCGTGATCGGATAGACGCCGGTGTTGTCCAGTTCGCGCTTGGCCTCGACCAGCTGGTGCCGGCGCGGCGGGAACTCCTCCTTGCGCCGGCTTCCCAGCTTCGCCGAGCCGGGCCGGCCCTTGGCGAAGAGCGTGTCGGCGTGGATGGCGCGCAGCTCGCCGATCGCCTTCTTCTCGACCAACTCCTTGGCTCGCCGCGCCCACGGCTGGCTGATGAAGCTGAACATGTGGCTCTTCACCTTGGCGCGGGCGATGGCGGCGACGATCTCGTCCGCTTCCGTGATGGCCGGGCAGAGCGACTTGTCGAGATAGAGAGGCTTGCCCGCGCGGGCGCAGCGGACGATGATCCGGCCGCGCCGCTCCGGCGGGGCGCAAACGCTGATGACGTCGACGTCCTTCCGCTTGAGCGCCTCCTCGAGGTCAGCGACGTACGGGATGCCGAGCGTTTTGGCGAGGCGTTCGTTGAGGCCGCGGCGCCGCTTGTCGACGGTCGCTTCATCCGTGAGCGCGATGAGGCGGCAGCGCTTGTCGGCGGCGAAGGCGGCGGCGTACGTCTCCTGATGCGTCTGTCCGCCGGTGACCAGGAGGATGCCGAACGTGGTGCTCATGGCGCCTCCACCGGCCGGGCGCTCTCCAGGGCGCGCTGCACCCAGGCGAGCAGGTCCTTGGGGGGCTCGGCGGCGGGCGCATCCCAGGCGAGCGCCGCCAGGTCGTGGTACGCCGCCCCGTGATTGCCGACCAGCATCAGGTCGACCGCGGAGCCGTGGGGCGCGGCGCCGGTCCAGGTGATCTGCGCCGTGGCGCCGCGCTGGTACTCCAGGGTGAGCGTGACATTGCGGTTTTTGATTGCGCCCAGGGCGTAGATGCGCTGGAGCGGCTGGTCGAGCCAGCCGTTCGCGGCGGCGACGAGATGGGCCAGGAGGGCGGCCGCGCCCTTGGCGGTGGCGGCGTGCTGCACCAGAAGGCGAGCGAAGACCGGGACGCCCAGCCGCTTGCTGGCGAGCGTGGCGTCAACGGCGCGTTGGAAATCGGCCCAGGGCATGGTGAGACAAAGTTGCGGCTTGATCCTGTGTCTCGAATCCGTCCCATGGTAATCGCGAATGGACGCGGAGAAAAGAGGGGCGACAGGATTCCGTCGTTTTTCGCTCCCTGGCGCCAATGTACAATGTCCTCGAAGCGACTTCCCCGAGGGCTTTCGCGATGGCAACGGCTGAGCTTGCAAGGGTCGATCAGCGCGTCGTGCTGCGCGGCGTCTCCTGGGACACCTACCGGCAGCTGGCGGCCGACTGCGCGGACAGCCACGCCGCTCATTTCTTCTACGATCGGGGGATGCTCGAGATCATGGTCCTCTCCTTCGAGCACGAATCCCTTAACCGCCTGCTGGCGACGCTGTTCGAGGTCGTGGCCGAGGAACGGGAGATTGACTTCGAGAACGCCGGCTCGACCACCTACCAGGACGAGGACCTGAGCCGCGGTTTCGAAGCGGATACCGCCTTCTACGTCGAGCATGCGGCCGCGGTGCGAGGCAAAAAGCAAATCGATCTGAGGATTGATCCGCCGCCTGATGTCGTCATGGAAGTCGACGTTTCTCGTTCATCGGTCACGAAGCTGCCGACGTTCGCCGCGGTCGGGGTCGGAGAGGTCTGGCAGGCGGAGGAAGGGCGCGTTCGCATCTGGTTGCTGACGGACGGCAAGTATGTCGCGTCGGAAGAATCGCGGGCGTTGCCGGGCTTGCAGGCGAAGGAGATCGAGAGCTGGCTGGCGAAGCGGGAAGAGATGACGCGGGTGGAGTGGCTCAAGGCGCTGCGGGCGTGGGTGCAACAGCGATTTGGCGCCTCGTGAAACGGGCGGCTAGTGCTTTGTCACAGCTTAATTGTCGGGTAGACCGACTTTAGTTTCGTCCGGGCATCGTCGATCTTCATTTGCCAGTCAACGCCACGCTGGGTCGCGTTGACGTCGTTTGACCATGCTGCGGTTTCTCTTCGCAGCGTCTCGACATCTTCGAAGCGACGATCCGAGACGCATTGACGCGTTAATGAACTCAATTCGTTCTCGGCGATGTTCAGCCAACTGCCATGCTTCGGCGTGTAGCAGAAGTCGATGCGTCGAACCAGGGCTCGAGCACGCTCGGGTTCAAAAGCCTCGTAGAACGCGCCCTTGGTGTGGGTGTTGAGGTTGTCGCACACCAGGATCACTCTGGCACAGGCGGCATAGCGGCCCTCCAGCAAACGGGCCATTTCGACGGCCCAATCGATCTTCGTCTTCCGTTCGCGAACGGCGACTTCACGCCAGCCCGCCAGCGGCTCCGCGAACATGAAGATGGCCGCCGTCCCGGCCCGTTCGTATTCGTAGTCCACCCGCTGAGCATGCTTGGCCGTGGCGGGAATGGGCGAGCGTGTTTCCTTCAGCAACTGCACCGGTTGCTCGTCCATGCACAGGACGGGCGCATTTGAATCGTACGGTTTTTCGTACGTTTCCAGCACTTCTTCCATGTGGGCAACGAACTCGGCGTCTGCTTCCGGTGGAATCACCCAGTATTCGATTTTCCGGTTCGTCATGCCATTTTTTTTAGTAGCGCCGAACCGTTTCGTAGCTCACGGAGTCCACGATCTCCAATTCCACGACCTTGCGCGCCAACAGCCGCAGCGTCCAGTTGTTGTAACCTTTCGGCGGCGGGCCAAGGCGTGTCGCGATGAGGCGGGCTTCTTGATCGCCCCTCAGCAGCTTTTCCACGGGTGGTTGCTTCCGTTCAACTCGGTTGAGCGTCTCCTCAAATCCCTCCTCGACGAAGCAGCTGGCGAAGTCGTTCCACTGTTCTGGTACGACAGGAAAAAGCCTCCGCAATACGCTCATCGGTCCAACTCGGACCGCCGGCATCCGCCTTGAGAAGAATCTGGGCCCGCCGAACCTTCTGGCCGGTCCCTTTCAGCTTCTTGACTACGCCTTGAAGCTCGACTCGTTCTTGCTTCGTCAGTCGCACGACGTACAACTTCCGCATGGCACACCTCCTTGTGCCACGCAGCATTGCCGTTTTGCCCGAATCAGCCAATCCGACTTTTTAGCTGTGACAAAGCACTAGGATCTAAATGCGTTACGGCCGACCCCACTCGATCTCACGAATGAGGTGCTTGCCTTCAACTTCTGCCACAATCACCGTAACGGCCTCGACGAAATCATCCCCTTCGATTCCGACATAAACCCAGCCGACATCGCCTGGAAGCTTGCCTGGCCAGTTCGTTTGGGCAAACTGCTCGTCAAAGTGAATTCGTTTGGGCTTGCCTTCGGCATACAGGCGAAACATGCCAAACAGCTTGTCGCATAGGTCGGCTGGGGTTAGCTTGCCGGAAAGCGAAGGAGCCAGCAAAGCGTGTGCGCCTTCAAACTCCGCGTTCACCAGAGTGTATGCAAAGTCAACCGCGACTTTTTCATGGGGCATCATGTCTCGTACCCCTGGATCGGACGTCACATTGCCCCAATCACCGCCGTCCCGAACTCCGAGCACTTCACCTCCTTCGCCCCCTCCATCAGGCGGGCGAAGTCGTAGGTCACCGTCTTCGCGCCGATCGCGCCGTCCATGCCCTTAATGATCAGGTCGGCGGCTTCGGTCCAGCCCATGTAGCGGAGCATCATCTCGCCGGAGAGGACGACGCTGCCGGGGTTGACGCGGTCGAGGTTGGCGTACTTGGGGGCGGTACCGTGGGTCGCCTCGAAGACGGCGTGGCCGGTGATGTAGTTGATATTGCCGCCGGGGGCGATGCCGATGCCGCCGACCTGGGCCGCCAGCGCGTCGGAGAGGTAATCGCCGTTGAGGTTCATGGTGGCGATCACGTCGAACTCGTCCGGCCGCGTCAGCACCTGCTGGAGCGTGATGTCGGCGATCGCGTCCTTGATGAGGATTCTGCCGGAGGCGAGGGCGGCTTTCTGCTCGGCGTTTGCCGCGGCCTCGTCCTTGGCCTTCTTCGTCTTCTCCCATTGCTCCCAGGTGTAGACCTTGGCGCCGAACTCCTTTTCCGCGAGGGCGTAGGCCCAGATGCGGAAGGCGCCCTCGGTGTACTTCATGATGTTGCCCTTGTGGACGATCGTCAGGCTCTTGCGCTTGTTGGCGATCGCGTACTCCAGGGCGGAGCGGACGAGGCGCTCGGTTCCTTCCCGCGAGACTGGCTTGATGCCGATGCCGCTCGTCTCGGGGAAGCGGATTTTGGAATACTCCTTGGGAAACGCCTCCTTGAAGAGTTGAAGGAACTTCTTGTTCGCCTCGGAGCCCTGCTCGAACTCGATGCCGGCGTAGATGTCCTCCGTGTTCTCGCGGAAGATCACCATGTCTACCTTCTCCGGATGCTTCACCGGCGAAGGAACGCCCTTGAACCAGCGGACCGGACGCAGGCAGACGTAGAGGTCGAGCATCTGCCGCAGCGCGACGTTCAGCGAGCGGATGCCGCCGCCGATCGGCGTGGTCAAGGGTCCCTTGATGCCGACCAAAAACTCGCGGAAGGCGTCGACCGTCTCGTCCGGCAGCCAGGTCTTGAGCTGGTTGAACGACTTCTCGCCGGCGAGGACCTCCATCCAGGCGATCTTCCGCTTGCCGCCATACGCCTTCTCCACCGCGGCATCGAAGACGCGGACGGAGGCGCGCCAGATGTCCGGACCGGTGCCGTCCCCTTCGATGAAGGGGACGATCGGGTGATCGGGGACTTTCAGCTTGCCGCCGGAGATGGAGATCTTGTCGCCGACGGGAACTTTCGAGTGCTGGTACGGCATGGGAGGGAGGTCCAGGAGTCAGGGGTCGGGAGTCAGGAATCAGTGGACTTTTTATGGAGATCGGCGGGAAAACGTAGCGCCTCGGGCTTGCGTGGCATGGGCGAGAACGGTATGCCACGTTATTCGCCGTGTGGAGGCAGTGGTCATGCGTCTTCTCCCACTTTGCTCGTTGATTTTCTGTTCCGTCGCGGCCGCCGGTTCCTTGGTGGAGCCGCTGGATTCTCCGCGCACAGGACGCACCCTTCAACAGTCGATGTGGACGTGGATGCACGGCGGCCCGCGCCGAGGTTGGAAAGAAACGACGCCGTTCACCGACTTCGAAAAGGCACGGAGTATCTTGAGTGGCTTCGAAGAGCCGATCCAAACCTATTGCCAGGGCTTTTCCGATCCCGCCATGAATTGTCTTGATCTCGGCGTCCCCTACTCGGAATTGGACGTCTCCCAGATCCTCGACCCCGATCTCAGCGGACTCGCGCTTTTCTTGCAGAGGCTGCGCCTGGCACGGCTCGAAGATCCGTCATCCATCTTCGCCAAATACCGCCGCGCGAGCGTTGATCTCGTCGGACCCATTCCCTTCAAGTTCTCCCAAAGATGCGATTGACAGACGGCTGGCACAATCGATGCCTTGCAAGGCGGTTCACGAACGCTTAGGATCACGTCGGAGGTGAGCCATGCAAGCCAGTTCAGCAAACGGCCGGCCGGCGCCCGCGGAGAGGGACATGGGAAGGGTGTTGACCGAAGCGACGGTGGAGAACCTGAAGGACTTGTGGGCGGTCGAGACTGCCGCCATTGCGCCGGACAAGGCTCGCAAGATCACCATCGCCGATGCGCTGGTCGACACCGGCGCGACGTTGCTGTCCTTGCCTACCCGGCTCATCCAGGAACTCGGTCTGAAGAAGACCTCCGAAAAGCGCGTCACGAGCAGCATCGGCCTCGGCGTGGCTAACCTCTACGATGCGGTGCGCCTGACCATCCAGGGCCGAAGCTGCACGATGGACGTGATGGAAGTCCCGGACACGGTCCCGCCTCTCATCGGCCAACTCCCCTTGGAGCATCTCGACCTGGTGGTCGACCTGCGCAGCCGTTCCCTCATCGGCAACCCGGCTCACGGCGGCGAGCATATCTACGAGCTGTATTGAGGAAGCCGCAAAGCGCCTGCTCGTCGCCCCTTTCCAGATCAGGCTCGAATCACATCTGCCGTCCCAGCGCCGCTGCCACCTTCTTGCATTCCTGCATCATCTGCTTGAAGGCTTGCGGCGTCAGCGCCTGGAAGCCGTCGGAAAGCGCCTTCTCCGGATCGGGGTGGATCTCGACGATCAGCCCGTCCGCCCCCGCCGCGACGGCCGCCACCGCCATCGGCGCCACCAGGCTGGCCTTGCCGGTACCGTGGCTCGGGTCGACGACCACCGGCAGATGCGTCGTCTGATGCAGGAAAGGGACGCTGGCGAGGGGCAGAGTGAAGCGCGTGTGATCCTCGAAGGTGCGGATGCCGCGCTCGCAGAGCATGACGTTGGTGTTACCGGTCTTGAGGATGTACTCGGCGGCGAGGAGGAACTCGTCCATCGTGGCGCTGGGGCCGCGCTTGAGGAGGATCGCCTTGTCCGTCTCGCCGACGGCTTCGAGGAGGGGATAGTTCTGCATGTTGCGGGCGCCGACCTGGAGGACATCGGCATAGCGGGCGACCAGGGCGACCTGCTCGGGGGCCATCACCTCGGTGACGATCGCGAGCCCCGTCTCTTCTCGTGCGAGCGCTAGCAATTCCAGGCCCTTCTCTTTGAGTCCCTGGAAACTGTACGGACTGGTGCGCGGCTTGAACGCCCCGCCGCGCAACCCCGCCGCTCCCGCGTCGCGGACGATGCGGGCGACCTCGAGGATCTGCTCCTTGCTCTCCACCGAGCAAGGCCCGGCGATGACGCCGATCTTGCCCGCGCCGATCTTGAGGCGCCGGGAGACGACGCAGGTCGGCTCCTTCTTGACCTCGGTGCTGGCCATCTTGTAAGGCGCCAGAATCGGCACCACTTTTTCGACCCCTTCGGCGTTCTCGAGCGCCTGCTTGGCGCCGTCGCGCTTTTCGCCAAGCGCGGCGACGACGGTGCGCTCCGTGCCGATGATGACATGGCTGCGCAGGTCGAGCTGCTCGATCCGTTCGATGACGTGGTCGATCTGCTTCTGGGTGGCGCCGGATTTCATGACGACGATCATGGTTGGATTCTCCGCATTCTCCGCGTTCCCCGATTAACCTACCGCGGCCAGGCCGGGGCCATAACCCGCCGCGTCGACGAAAAAAGCCCCGGAACCACGCGGGTTCCGGGGCTTTGGTGTCTTTGTGTTCGAAGTCGCGTCAACACCTTCAGCGGGAACCCCAGGAGGGCTCAAAAAAAAACCGCCAAAAGTAATAATGCCGCGCCATGAAGGTCATTATGAAAGCGAAGGGGCGTCGCGGCCAGATACGAGCCGCGACGCCCTACAAATCATTGCGGCTGCGCCAACGGGCAGCCCGTCGGCGGCCCTAGGCGAGCCGCACCTGGTTACCATTACTCACGGATCACCTCCTTTGGAGACTAGGTTTCCCCGCCGCGATCGGATAACCAATCGAACCGCTTTGGGCTCTAGCCCGTCATGCCACGTACTGCATGACCCGATGACATGATTCTTGGCGGGTTCGCAGCTGATGTCAAGCCCAGCATCGCCGGCGCCACGATTATTTACGATTTTTTCTTGGCCCCTTCGTGGTTCGCTCCCATAGGGAACGTTCACGCGATTTGCCATGACGCCGTCTTTTCCGTCAGCGTCCCGAGATCGTGAAATATCACGGAGACGAACGGAACGCGCACCACCTTTCCGTCGCTCAACAAGATGGTGTGGGAGAAGAACTGGCCGGGCGCGTGCTGGTCGATTTCATCGTAGAGCCAGTGGACACGTTCCTTCGAGAACCGCCATCTCTTTGGCGCCTTCGCTTCGGTGACCTGATCCCACAGGCTGTAGATCAATTCCGAGAATTGATCCTCGTTCCGCAGGACGAAGACAGCCACCGCGGTCCAGAGCGGAGCGGGGGGTAGGAAGGGAAGAGCGTGCGTGTCCGCAAACCGCGTGGCAATTTCCGCATCGTGAAAACAAAGCTCTGTAAGCTTCTGCACCTGAGACGGCATAGTTTCCCGCAGAGTGGCCAGGCGGCCGCGGTAACGGGCTATCGCCTCCTCCCATTCCTCGCGCGCACGAACGACCTCGTCCTCGTCCGAGGAATTGAACCGCAGGTACAGTTCAGGCGTGAAAAACCGCATCCGTGGCTCAGAGTGCTTTGCGGTTGGCGGTTTCATAGAAGCTGTGTCCTGCCGGAGGCCTCGGGTCGGGTTGGTAGTGTGGCAGCGAATTGGCTCCAGCCTGCGGCGGGTTGCGCTTCCACCTGCCGTTCGCCGCTTGCTCGATAACGCGCGCGAGGGCGCTGTTTGCCGTCAAATCGTCTCCACACACAACGATGTCTTCGCCTTTGTTCCTTCGCCGCTCCGCCAGAAACCACGCCAAACGTTATCGTTCGCCCAGGTTGAACGAGCGAGTCCCTACGGGCGCCGGGTTTCTGGTGTCAAGACAGAGTCGAATTCCGCTCTGCTCCCTCGTTGGACCCGTCCCACTCAGCGCCGGACACTCAACATCGTGTGCTCGTTCAGCGCTCGCAGCCCCACGTCGGTAAGCGTCGCCCCGCTCAGACTGACGAACCGCAGGCTCTTGATCCGCGCGAGGCGCCTGGCGCTGGCGTCGCTGATCTTGAGGCCGTCGAGGTAGAGATGGGACAGGAGCGGAAGCGCGGCTAGCTGTTTCACGCCCTCGTCCGTGACACCGGTCTCGCTGAGGGACAGATAGCGGAGATTCTTGCAGCGCATGAGGTCCTTGAGGCCGGCGTCCGTGAGCCGTGACCCGGACAGGTCGAGCCCGGTCAGCTTCTCGAGGCCGGCAAGTTTGCGCACGGCGTCGTCTATCCCGTTGGTTCCGCTGAGACGCAGCGTCCTCAACTCGGTCAGCTTGCCGATCTCGGCGAACGAATCGGCGTCGAGCGGCAAATCCTTGACGATGAGGACGCGCAGCTTCGCAAGCTCGGACAGCCGCTTCCAGCCGCCGGCGTCGATCTTCACTTCGCGCTTCTGGCCGCCGGGACCCACCTCGATCGCCTGCGCGACGTGCAGATGCGTGAGGCGCTTGATCTTCGCCACGTCTTTCATGGCGGCCCCGGTCATGCCGGGCCAGCCGATCGCGAGGCGCCGCAAGCCGGCGGCGCGGTCGGTGAGCCGGGCAAGCTCGACCTCATTCGCCGCGCCGAACATGCCGGGGCCGGGATTGAGAAAGTCCTGCTCTATGGTCCAGGTCGACTCGGGACCGGGCGGGATGCCGGCGCCGTTGATCATCAAGAGGTCGGGCCGGGCCTGCCAGAGATCGTCGACGCCGTCTTGCGTGATCCGCGGCGAAACGAGGGCGACGGCGACCATCCGCTTCATCGCGGCGACCTCTTTGAACGCGGCGTCGGTGAGGCCGCTGGAGCCGATCTCCAGCGAGCGCAGATTCGGGATCGTGCGGAGTTCCTTCACGCCCGCGTCGGTGATCGCGGAGTTGGCGACAACCAGGTCCTTCAACTCCGCGAAGGCGGCGATGTCCCGGGCGCAGTCGTCCGTCAGGCGTGCGCCGCGAACGTTCAACCAGAGATGGACCAGCTTCTTGAGGTCGGCCAGCTTCCTGACGCTGCCGTCGGAGCCCTTGCAGTCGAGGTAAAGCGCGGTGAGGTTCGTCAGCTTGCCGATCTCGGCCAGGGAGGCGTCATCCAGGTCGGCGTCGCTGATGCCCAGGACGCGCAAATCTCTCAACTCGCGCAACCGACTCCAACCGGTCGGGCTGATGCGGAAACGCCCCTTATTCTCCGGGACGCCCGACTGACGAAGCCAGAGATGGGTCAGCTTCGTCATGCGGACGACGTCTTTGAGATCGGCGTCCCCGAATCCGGCCCAGCCGACGACCAGGATTTCGTCCTTCCAGGGCTCCCTGGTCTCCTTCCTGGCGTCCCTGCCGAGCAACACGTTGAGCTCCTTCCTGTCGACCGGTTCCTGCGGCGAGCGCGTAAACCAGTGCAACTCATTGGGAAGGAGGGCGAGCGGCTGGGCGGTGGCGGGAGTTGGGAGGAAGGCGAAGAAAGCCAGGAACAGGGAGCGTTTCATGGTCCTGCTCGCTCGGGTGGGTGGAGACCAGGGTTCTGGAGAGCGGGTGGCTCTACTTCAACGACGAGCGAACAGTGATATCGTTTGCCCGGACAAAGGCTTCGCCGGCTTCAATGGAACGCCAACGAGAGTTGGTCAAGGCTTTCTTGCCCTGGCGTAGTCCTTCTCAAAACGGCCTTCGATGACCGCCATGTTTCGTGCCCTTTTTTTGAGGCGGCGTGCGCCGGTCAGGAAGCCGCTCCAAGACGCGTCAATGCCGGCGGAGATTGCGCCGAGCACTTGCCCGGACCGGGCAACTCACGTGTCGTCATGCGCAACACGTCTTCAGCGCCCAAAAAGAGGCTCATCCGGGAAACGCGCGTTTTGGATCCCGAATGGAGTCCTTTGCCGGTATCCTGTTACGGGTTCCTCTTCTCTGTTCGCGTGAGCAGCAAGGCATGCCGGCCATCGACTTTCGCAAAGTTCGAGAGGCGGTTTCCATGGCGGATGTCCTTGGGCTACTCGGTTTGAGGCTGCCCGATCCGCCGGAAGCCAGGTTCGGGGACCGTGCCCCCTGCACGGCGAAGAAGGCGGCAACCGCGTGTTTCCCGCCAATCTCATCAAGCATGCCTTCCGCTGCTGCGGAGCCGCCGGAAACCAGCTCGACCTTTGGGCGAAAGCGACCAAGAAGCCGCTCCTGAAGCGGCCCTTGAATTGTGGGCTCGTCTGCATCGAGAGGTTCCCTGGCTGCACAAGCGAACAGAGAAGAGGAACCCGTAACGGGACTGCGCGTGGCGACCGACGAAAACAACACGCGAAAACCGGATGAGCCTAAAAAGACTCCGCTACAGGTGATGTCCCCACCCGACGAGGAGAAACGAATGCCTGCCCGCGCCTTCCTGAAGACCCGGTATCGCGCGATTCCCGGCAAGGCGGACGAGGGTGGCCATTTCCAGGGCGGCGCCCCGCAACATCGGGGCGCTCTCTGCCCTTCGTGTTCAATTCCTTTTTTGCTTCTTTGGGACATCAACGCTCGCGACCCGCGCTTTCCGCGCAGGAAGTTTGGAGCAATCGAACGCGTGCCTCTCTATTTCTGCTGGGGGTGCGTCAGCGACTTGGCCTATCGGATCATCGACTCATCGAAGATCGTGACCATAAGCGCGCAGAAGCATGCGGGGCCGACGTTCCAATACGAGCCCTATCCGTCCACTTTTCCCCGACAGCCGCTCGCGTTGACAAGCGCTGTACCCGCAGAGGTGCGTAGAATTCTTTCGCGCTGGGATAAGGACGATTCATTCGGGGAAGGGCTTTCCGAGGCAGCGACAACCGCCCTCGCCAGCTTCTTTGGGCATCCCGCGCAATGGCAATTGGATCTTTTTCATCACCAGTTTGGCGGCCCACCCTTGCAACGTAGCTGGTGTGAGGAGACGTTCGAATGCCCTAATCCCGAGTGCCGGCCAAGTCTGCTCGGCCGTCTCGCCGGAGGTAAGAGACGGAAGATGAGCTTCCTGGCAGGTGTAGTCAACGATCCTTTGCACGGCTTACCAATGGTGGAACCCGCGGCCGAGGTAACCGAGAGACAGTGGAATTTCTACGTCAGCGTCCAGTTTCACATCTGCGCCGCCTGTTGGACTATCCTCGCGTGCAATCGATCGGATTGACCCTTAGGCAAGTGGGTGAGTGGTGGCCTGAATGGCGCGTGTTCGTTGAGAAGGGTGCGCCAGAAGGCGAGTCAGCTCGCCCTCCCCCTCCGCCGCATGTCGTGAGATGCAAGCGCTGTCAATGCGCCTGGCCCTCGATCTGCTTCTGATACTGCTCGGCGGTCAACATCTTGTCGAGCGTCGTGCCGTGCTTGACCTTGATCTTGACCATCCAGCCCTTGCCGTAGGGATCCTGCGCGATGGGGGCGGGGTCCGTCGTCAAAGCGTCGTTGATCGCCACGACTTCGCCTTCGACCGGCGCGTAGAGCGGGCTGACGGCCTTGACGGACTCGATCTCGCCGAAGTCGTCATTGCTGAAGACCGGATCGCCGACGTCCGGCAGCTCGACGAAGACGACGTCGGTGAGCTGCTCGACTGCGAACTGGGTGATGCCCATGGTGCAGACGTCGCCTTCGATCTTGGCCCATTCGTGGGTCGGGGCGTAACGCAGGTCCTTGGGGGGCAGATCCTTCGCGGGCATGGGTTCCTCGTGCTGCTGGCGGTCGTGTTTTTCGAAGTCTCGGCGCGAGCATCGAACGTTGTCGTTATCCTTTGGAACGCTTGTAAAACGGCAAGGGGACAACGCTCGCCGCCTCGTCCTTGCCGCGGATGTCGATCTGGAGCGCGGTTCCGACATCAGCGCTCGCGGGATCGACATAGCCCATCGCGATCGTCTTCTGCAGCGTCGGTGCGAACGTGCCGCTGGTGACCACGCCGACCTGCTTGCCATCGATCTTGACGGCCGCGCCTTCGCGAGCGATGCGCTTGCCGTCGAGCTGCAAGCCGACGCGACGCCGTCGCGACGCGTCCTCCTTCCGCTTCACCAGCGCCGCCTTGCCGCGAAAGTCTCCCTTGTCCATCTTCACCGCCCAGCCGAGGCCGGCTTGCAAGGGGTCGATCTCCTCGCTCAACTCGTGGCCATAGAGCGGCATGGCGGCTTCGAGACGAAGCGTGTCACGTGCCCCAAGGCCGCACGGCCTGGCGCCGCGCTTCAGCAGTTCCTCCCACAGCTGCACGCCGAGCTTCTTGGAGACCATGAACTCGAAGCCGTCCTCGCCGGTGTAGCCCGTGCGGCTCACCACGCAGGGGCTGCCGGCGTAACGCGTCGGCGTGGCGAAGTAGTAGGCGAGCTTGGAGCCGTCCGCCTCCGTCAGCCCCGCGCACAGCTCGACCGCCTTCGGCCCCTGCACGGCGATCATGGCCGTGTCGAGGGTCTGGTCGATCATCTGCACATCGCGGCCGCCTTTGGATGCGTTGATCCAGCCGACGATCTTCTCGCGATTGCTGGCGTTGACGACCATGGCCCAACCGTAGGGCCAGCGGTAGACGAGGACGTCGTCGCGGATGCCGCCCAGGTCGTTGAGCACCAGGCCGTAGCGCGCCTGGCCGTCCTTCATCGTCGCGGCGTTGTTCGTGTAGATGTGCTGGATCAGGTCGAGGGCGCCCGAGCCGCCGAAGGAGAGCCGGCCCATGTGGCTGATGTCGAAAAGGCCGGCAGCGGTGCGGACGGCGGTATGCTCCTCGACGATGGTCGTATATTGCACCGGCATATCCCAGCCGGCGAAGTCGACCATGCGGCCGCCGTGAGCGACGTGCCAATCGTAGAGCGGAGTGCGGAGCGCCATGAGCGGTCTCGTACGGCAAAGTGTAGACGGCGTCTTTATATGCAAAGACACGGAGCAGGGAAGTTGCGACAATCCGCGCCTTCGTCGCTCCCGCGGTGGCGGTCAGCTGGGTTGGCCACCGACTGTCGCGACGTGCCGACTCCAGACTCCTGACTCCTGAGACTGTTTTTCACCTTGACCCCCGCCACGCGGCGTTTGACAATGGGTGAATCCTGAACGCATTACCAACCAGCGGAGGTTGAATCGATGAAGCGCTCCCTGCTTGCCCTGGCCGCCCTTTTGCTCGCCTCGGTCGCGTCGGCGTCGGAGATCCGCGGCAGCTATGTCGAGGCCCGCACCTGCGACGTCTGGACCGGCCCCTGCTTCGCCAACGCCGATTTCAACCTCGGCGGCAAGAACGCCGTCATGGCCTGGAACGTCGACAAGGGAAGCATCGACGGCGTCTCCCTCGACGGCCTCAGCGTGGTCGCCGTCATCTCCGCCGCCAACACGCTCGGCCTGGAGCAGAACGCCCCCGGCAAGGCGGTCCTGATCGTCGATCAGCGGGCGACCTCGCAACAGCGCGCGGCGCTGGTCGCTCTCGTCAAGAAACAAGCGGGGGATCTGGTGAAGAACATCGTCGCCACGCATGCGGCCAAGGTGCAGATGACCACCTGCCCCTGCAAGGAGAACGGCTGCGTGGAACTGGACGCGGGCGTCGCCAAGATCAAGACGCGCTGCATCAGCAAAGAGCATGACAAGGCGTGCGGGAACGAGAGCGCCTTCTATCCGCCGCTGGCACGTGGCGTCATCGCCCGTCCGGCTGCCGCCGTCGAGCACCTTTATCGGGGCGCGGGGCTGGATGGAACCTACAGCGACTACGATCGCCGCGGGGCGTATGTGGGCACGTTTTCGATCCGTTAATCCGCCTGAAGAAAAATCACTTGAAAGGCACGGGACGACATTCCGTGCCTTTTTCAATGCGCTTGCCCGTTTGCTTTTTCTTGAGCGATTCCGACCCCGTCCCCGCTCAAACTGTCGACGGGCTGGCCATGAACGTGCCGCAGGTAGGTCTGGGCAATATCCGAGCGGCGGATGACGCCCAGCACCGTCGCCGCGTCGTCGCTGCTGACGACGGGCAGCGCCAGCACGTCCGCCTCGATGAACGTCTCCATGGCCCGATCCAGGCGCATGTCCAGCGTCAGCGGCTCCAGGTCCGTCCGCATGAGGTCGGCGGCGATCGCCCACTGTTGAATGTGCGGCGAGCGCGTCGCCTGGTGCACTTCCTCCAGGTCGATGATGCCGAGCAGCTTTTTCTTCTCGTCGACGACGGGCAATACCGTCAGGCTGCTGGCGCCGAAGCGATCGAGCACATTGGTGAGCGAATCTTGCGGGTGCAGCACCGGAAAAGGGACGCCTTCCACGACGAACTGATCCACTTTCATGTCGGCGAGCACCTCGCGCACATACCCCCCCTTGTGCGCCGGTGATAGCGCCCGGCTCGCGACCTGGTTGAGGTAAAGCGAGCTATCGTCGGAGACGAGATAGGCGGTGACGCAGACCCAAAGGGCGGGCAGGATCAACTGATAGTCCCCCGTCATCTCCGTGACGATGATGAGCGTCGAGAACGGCGTCTTGGCCGCCGCCGAGAAGAACGCGGCCATGCCGAGGATGACGCAACTCTCCGGATTGGGAATAAGCCCCGGCCACCATTCGTGCATCACCAAACCGACGGCCGCGGCGCCGCAGCCGCCGATGACCATCGATGGTCCGAAAACCCCGCCCGAACCGCCGCTGCCGATCGTGAGGCTGGTCGTCAGGATCTTGCCGACGGCGACCAGGAGGAGGACAAAGATCGACAACGTCGTGACATTCGTCAGTCCCTTTTGAAGGATGCCGTAGCCGAAGGAGAGGACCGACAGGGAATCCGGGTCTTGGAAACTGGCGTAGTAGACGAACAGGCCGATGGCGCCCGTGAGAAACGCGCCGAGGGCGGGCTTGGTCCAGCGCGGCAGGCGCAGGCGATGAAACAGGTAGTTGACGCCGTAAAAAGTGCGGACATAAATCATGGCCAGAAACGCCATGGCCAGGGCGAGAATCGTGTAGGGGACGAGTCGCCAGGGGTCGTTGAAGGTGAGCGGCGGGCACTCGAAAAGCGGTTGCCAGCCGAAGAAGGCGCCGAACGTGCAATAGGCGACCACGCTCGCCAGCCCGGCGGGAAGGATGACCTCGGACTCGAACTCCGGCGAGCGGTACAGCACCTCGGCCGCGAAGAGGGCGCCGGCGAGCGGAGCGCGGAAGATGGCGGAGATGCCGGCGCCGAGGCCCGCGACCAGCAGAATGCGCCGCTGCGCGACGCTGAAGCGCAGCCAGCGCGCCAGCGTCGAGCCGAGACCGGCGCCGATCTGGGCGATGGGCCCTTCGCGGCCACCCGAGCCGCCCGTGCCGATCGTGACGGCGCTGGCGACCAGCTTGATGAGGGAGACGCGCGGCCGAATGATGCCGTTATGCTGGTGATAGGCGGCGATGGCGGCGTCGGTGCCGTGGCCTTCGGCTTCCGGGGCGAAGCGAAAGACGAGCCAGCCGCTGATGAGGCCGCCGACGGTAGGGACGATCAGAAGGAGCCAGGGGGAAAACGCGCGGACGATGGGGATGAACCAGTCGACATGCGCCTCGTGGGCCGGTCCGGCGGCGTGATAGCCTGCAATCCCTTCCAGCGTGTAATGGACGACCGCCTGGCAGGTGACCGTGAAGACGACGCCTCCCAGGCCGGCAATGACGCCGACGGCCATCGCCGCAAGGAGGAGACGCCCCTGGGTACGCAGCCGGCGCTGGCTGATCTTGACGAACTCGGGGACCCAGCGAAAGGGGTGAAGGAAGCCGTTGGAGTCCGAGGATGAGACAGCCATGAGGCGTGGGGATCCTCCATGAGGCGAGAGAGGCACTCTGGAATTGTAGGCGCCTTGTTCGACGAGCCAACACGCGTCAGGCGTCTATAATCTCTGTGGCGCGGCTTTGCAACGCAAAAGGGGACAGTCCCTCTCGACCTGGCAAAAGACCCGGTTTCTCGCTCGAGCGAAAGGGACAGTCCCCTTTTGCGTTGCAAAGCCCCTGTGGCGCTGATTTCCGATCAGCGAAGCCGCGACCTGGAGCTTCCAATGAAGTCGAGCGTTTCCTGTTTCGTTCTCGTGCTTTTTGCCGTTTCTGCTTCCGCCCAGGAGAAATACAGCCTGGACGTCAAGGACGCCGCTCCTCCCAAGGAGGTCGACGCCGCCATCGCCAAGCTGATGGGGCCCAAGGCGTTCCTGTTCAAGGATTCGGGCGGCAAAATTGTCGCCGAGGTCTGGATCCGCGCCGAAGTCCCCAGCGACGGAACCGCCGAGCAGATCAAGAACGGCATCACGTATCGCGAGGTGAAGCAGACCGAATTGCTCGGCGTGGTCAACTTCCCCGCCGAGTGGCACGACTACCGCAAGCAAAAGGTCCCCGCCGGCGCCTACACGCTACGGCTGGCCTATCAGCCGATGGACGGCGATCACATGGGCATGGGCGAATTCCAAGACTACGCCCTGCTTCTCGATGCGAGCAAGGACACATCGCCGAAGACGCTGGAAAAGGATGCGCTGATCAAGATGAGCATGGCGTCGATCAAGACCGGCCATCCGGGCGTCCTGATGCTCGTGCCGACGCCGGCCAAGGGGAAGGACGCCGAGGTTGTGGCCCGGCCGCGTAATGAATGGGTGCTGAACGTGCGGCGGCCGATCACGTCTGGCGGGAAGAAGGCGGACGCGACGTTCGCCATTGGACTCACGCTGGAAGGGCACGCGGAGTGAGGCTCAAACCTTGCGCCGCAGAAGCTCCTCTGCCCATCGGGCCTTGGCCTGGGTTAACGGCGGCGTTGGCGCTTCGTCGTAGTTGACCCCGCCGCGCTGATAAGGCCCGCCATCGTAGACGCGATTGAACAGGAACTGAAGATCGAGCGGAACTTCCTTCTCTCCCTCCCGAAGCGGGATCGGAATACAAGGAAGTGACTCGGTAAGCAGAATTGGAAAAACCTGATAAGCCAGACGCTCACTTAAGCGCCGCCAAGCCCGATTCACTAGCGCCAGGTAGTCGGGCGCTGGCTCAAGGCCGGCGACGAACCTTTCCAGAGTGGCGAGCGCCAACAACCGTGCGCCCCCGCGAAGAAGGTCCAACTCCACGAGGTTCGCGTCGCTCTCCAGCACTTCCTGTTGTTTCAACAGATAGGAGCGGCGATCCGGTCCTGACTGCTTGTTCGAGGGACTGACAATCTCGACAAGCGTAATCAAGTCGTGCCCTCGGTCCGGGTCACGAACCTCCACGAACGCATGCCGAAACTGGGGCGCCTCCACCGTCACCTCGAGCGACGGAGAAATGCTCGTGCGCGGCAATTCGGCCAGCGCCGTCGTTCCCCCACCGGGCAGGCGCGCCACCGCCACATCGGGAATGATCGAGCGTGAACCTTCGGATTCGTCCCGGAGGCCGACCTCGGGTCGCATTTCCAGCCGCGCGTAATAGGGCCGGGGAAGTGATTGATTCAGAGCGGTGCGGATTTCGCCTGCGAGCGCGTTGTGGAAGTCGGGCCAGATGTAGGGCGCTTCGAGGTAGGGGTCCATGCCCGGAAAAGGGGATGGCATTGTCGGATCCAGAAAGCCATGGTTCTTCGCCGACATTATAGCCGATGAGACGGGCTTTCGAGGAGAGGCGTCTACTTCTTCTCCTCCTCCTCGACCACCTTGTGGGGCGCCTCATCTTCCGCGCCGCGGAGCTTGCGCCGCGCCCGCGTTAGGATCGGGCCGATGCTGTTGACCGGAATTTCCAGCTCCTTGCTGATCTCCTCGTAGGACCGG
>JAXMAR010000068.1:0-25781 GCA_046350295.1 Gemmataceae bacterium | reverse complement strand
CAGCTCGGGGTACGTGAGGTTGAGGGCGTCGAAGCCGTAGTTCAATTACTTTCAGCGGCGGACGATCATGACGACCACGGTGCCGTCCACGCCGGCGTTCTCGGCGATGTAGCGGGCCGGGAACTCGAGCACGTTGCGCAGGCAGCGGACGCCGAGCGCCTCGTCTCCCTTGAAGTCCGCCTCCGCCTTGTCGAGCACCTTGCGGGACTGGAGCAGCGCCACGCCGCCGCCGGGGACGATGCCTTCGGCGATGGCCGCACGGGTGGCATGCAGGGCGTCCTCATAAAGCGCCTTGCGTTCCTTCATCTCGGTTTCGGTCGCGGCGCCCACCTTGAGCTGGGCCACGCCGCCGGCCAGCTTGGCGAGCCGCTCCTGCAGCTTCTCGCGGTCGTATTCGCTGTCGGTCGTGGTGATCTCGCGGCGGATCATCTCGCAGCGGCCGTCGATGGCCTTCTTGTCGCCGGCGCCTTCGGTGATGGTCGTGTTCTCGGCGTCGATCTTCACCTTCTTGGCCCGGCCCAGGTCGGTCAGTTTCAAGTTCTCGAGCTTGATGCCGAGGTCCTTGAAGATGGCCTTGCCGCCGGTGAGGGTGGCGATGTCTTCGAGCTGAGCCTTGCGGCGATCGCCATAGCCCGGCGCCTTGACGGCGCAGACCTGGAGGATGCCCTTGAGCTTGTTGACGACGAGAGTCGCGAGCGCCTCGCCTTCGATGTCTTCCGCGATGATCAGGAGCGTCTTTTTCTCACGCGAGATGTTTTCGAGCAGGGGGATCAGGTCCTTGATGGCGCTGATCTTCTCCTCGTAAATGAGGATGTAAGGGTTCTCCAGCTCGCAGATGACCGATTCCTGGTTGGTGACGAAATGCGGCGAGAGGAAACCGCGGTCGAACTGCATGCCCTGGACCACGACGACCTCGGTCTCCGCCGTCTTGCCTTCCTCGACCGTGATGACGCCGTTGGAGGCGCCGACTTTCTTCATCGCCTCGGCCAGCTTGGAGCCGATTTCCTTGTTGTTGTTGGAGGCGATGGTCGCGACTTCCGTGATCTCCTTGTCGTCCTTGTCGTCGATCTTCTCGGCCATCTTCTTCAGCTCTTCGACGACGCGATCGACGCCCTTCTGGATGCCGCGGGTCAGCGCCATCGGATCAGCGCCGGATGCGATGAGCTTGAGGCCTTCGCGGTAGATCGCCTCGGCGAGGACGGTCGCGGTCGTGGTGCCGTCGCCGGCGATGTCGCTGGTCTTGCTCGCCGCTTCCTTGACGAGTTGGGCGCCCATGTTCTCGTAGGGGTCCTGGAGCTCGATTTCCTCGGCCACGGTCACGCCGTCTTTGGTCACGTTCGGGCTGCCCCAGCCCTTGTCGATCACGGCATTGCGGCCGCGCGGCCCGAGGGTGGCGCGGACGGCGCGGGCGAGCTTGCTGACGCCCGCATACAGCTTCTGGCGAGCTTCATCGCTGTAAACCAGTTGCTTGGCTGCCATCGAATCTCCTTTCGTCCTGCTTTAGGTTCCCCGCCGGCCGTTGCACGGCGTCGGAAGAGTCTGTTGTATGCATGAAAGCGCGGTCACTCCAGGGAATCTCCTTGGAGAACGAAGCGTAATAGCAACAGACGTGCCGGGTGGAACAAACAGCGCAATCTCTTGGGAATTAGCTGTTTGCGGCATATGGATGGAAGGGCGTTCCGCTGCCAAATTGACAGAGCGCCGACCAAAACTGTCAAGATTGGCGACGAAGCGTCGGAGGACGCTACGACATCCTCCGTGTTTGTGAGCTAAGGAAATAGTAAGCGATTCCAGGCGCCTTCCCCCGTCAGGCGCCGTTCAGGGGGAGACCGGCATGAAAGCGCCCTCCGCGCGACGCGACAACCTCAACTGCATGAGGCCGGTGGGGGTGGAGCGCGAAAGCCGCGTGCTGAAATACCTGGAGCAACTTTTCCAGAGCGGCATCGTCGCCCGTGCGGACTGGGATCGCCTCGATCCGCGTGCCAAGCTCGAGCTGAAGGGGCTCACCAACCTCGACCGTTTTCTCCTCCGCCTTGTCGACCACCGCATCCTCACCGCCTACCAGGCCGCCCGGCTGCAAAGCGGCCAGACGCACGGGTTATTGCTCGGGCCCTATCGGCTCCTGGAACGTCTCGGCGCCGGGGCCTCCAGCGTCGTTTTTAAGGGCGAGCATATCGAAACGCGGGCCAGGGTCGCCCTGAAGATCCTCATTCCCGGCCAGCGCGACGATACCCTGCTGCTGCGCTTCGAAACCGAGCGCCGCTCCATCGGGCAGCTCGATCATCCCAGCATTGTCAAGATGCTTGACGCCGGCGAGGCCGAGAACTCCGATCCGGACGCGCCGCTGCTCTACTACTACGCCATGGAGCTGTTACCGGCGGTCGACCTGGAGAGCTATGTCCTTCAACACGGTCCGCTCTCGATCGATCTCGCTTGCCGCCTCGCTTACCAGATCGCCAGCGCCCTCGATTGTGCCCACGGGCATGGCGTCGTCCACCGGGATATCAAGCCGGCGAACATTCTCTGGACCGAGGACCAGCAGGCCAAGCTCTTCGACTTCGGTCTCGCCCGCGGCATGTCCCATCGCCACACCCAGCCAGGCGTCCCGCTGGGGACTCTCGAATACGCCGCCCCCGAGCAAGGTCTCGACGGCGCGTCCGCCGACATCCGCGCCGACATCTTCGGGCTGGGAAGCACGCTTTATTTCACCCTGACCCGGCAGCCTCCGTTCTGCGCCAAGGGACGCCTGGACGAGGTCATCCAGCGCCGCCGCACGGCGCCCCCCCCCTCGGCCCAGTTTCTCAACGACAAGGTCACGCCGCGCCTCGACGCCCTCCTCGCCCGCATGATGGCCCTCGATCCGGCCGACCGCTTCCAGACGCCCCGGCAGTTGATGATCGCGCTGGAGGAGTTCATCGGGCCACAGGAAATTCCCCTGCGTGAAGCGGGTGAAGAGACGAGCGTTTCGGTGGCGACGCGCGAGATGGAGCCGGACGCGGAGGCGAGCGGGCGGCGAGCTGTGTTCTTCTCTCCGTCCGGCGAGATGCCCGAGGCGGTGGAGGCGGCGGCGACATCGCTCGGCTTGCTGTGCGAGGTCACGGCGGACCTGAGCGCGTTGCACGCGACGTTGACCAGGACCGATCCGGACCTGTTGCTTCTGGATTTCGAGGGAAGCACGGAGTGCCCGCCCTGGCTCGGCGAATTGCCCAAGTCGGCGGACTTCCGAAAAACCGCGGCGCTCGCCCACGCGGCGCCCCCGCGCGGAGCGCTCGCCGCCGAAGGCTCTGCGGGAATCGACGATTTCATCACGCTGCCGCAAGAGCCCGCCGCCGTGAAAAAGCGGCTGCGCCGGCTGCTGACGCTGCAAGAAGCGGAGCGTCGCACCGCGGCGCGGACGCCGGCGCCCCCCGAGCCGGAAGCGGCGCCGACCGAGCCCACCAAGAAAAAAGGCGGCTTCTGGAGCTGGTTGAAGGGACGGAGGGGATGACGATCCCGCCGGTCCCTTCCAGGCGAACCATATCTCACGAAGGCGATCCGCGCTGGGCGGCGCCGATCAGTCCTTCCATCGGACTCGAAGCCTGCGCGTAGAGCTTGCGCGGAATGCGTCCCCCAAGGTACGCGAGTCGACCCGCCTCGCAGGCGTAGCGCATCGCAAATGCCATCCGCACGGGGTCCTGGGCGTGAGCGATCGCGGTGTTGAGGAGCACGCCGTCGCAGCCGATCTCCATGGCGGCGCTCACGTCGCTGGCCGTGCCGACGCCGGCGTCGACGATCACCGGGTAGTCAGGGTCGCCGTCCTTGAGGTACTCGAGGATGATGCGGATGTTGTTCGGGTTGAGGATGCCCTGCCCGGAGCCGATCGGGCTCCCCGCGGGCATGACGCTGGCCGCCCCGGCCTGCTTGAGTCGCCGCGCCAGGATCGGGTCGTCGGTCGTGTAGACGAGGACATTGAAGCCTTCCTTCACCAGTTGCTCGGTCGCCTTGAGCGTGTCGACCGGATCGGGCAGCAGCGTCTTGGTGTCCCCCAGGCATTCGAGCTTCACCCATTGGGCGCCCGGGTTGCCGAGGTTGGTCAAGAGTTCGCGGGCGAGGCGGGCGTGGCGGATCGCGTCCTCCGCCGAGAAGCAGCCGGCCGTGTTGGGCAGGATCGTGAGCTTCTTGAGGTCCAGGTAGTCGAGGATGCTGCGCCCCTCTTTGTCGACCAATCGCTCGCGGCGCACGGCGACCGTCGTCACCTCGCAAGCGCTCGCCTCCAGCGCGTCGCGCATCACCTCATAGCTGGAGTACTTGCCGGTGCCGGTGATGAGCCGGCTTTTGAAGGTGAAGGGGCCGACGCGCAGCGGCTTGTCGGCCGGAGGTCCAACCGGACTGCCGCCGCCGACCAGTGTCACGATCTCGACGGCGTCCCCGCAGGCGAGGCGACGCTCGGCGTGGCAGGAGCGTGGCACGACGTCGCCGTTGACCTCGACGGCGAGGCGACGCTCATCGACGCGCATGTCGCGCAACAGATCGGCGATGGTGGCGTCGCCGGGAACGCCCTGCTTCTCGCCGTTGACGGTGATCTCAACCATATCCCGTTCCCGTTTGGCCACGGCGTGAAAGGCGCCGCGGCGACGTCTGCTTTCGTCAATCTATACTGAAGGGAGCGCCTTTCAATGTGCGCCAGGCTTGTCCCTTCGCAACCCGGCCTCTATAATGATCGTTCCGTTTGGCAAGAAAGGAGCCCGCCCATGGGCATGCAGTGCGCAGTCACCGGCGCCAAGCCGGTTCGTGGTTTCAAGTATGCTCGCCGCGGCAAGGCGAAGTACCTCGGCGGCGTCGGCAAGAAGGTGACCGGCAAGACGCGCCGCGTCTTCAAGCCGAATCTGCAGAAGATCAAGGCGGTTGTCGACGGCCAGGTGAAGACCATCCGTGTCTCCGTCAAGGCGATCCGCTCCGGCCTGGTGCAGCGGCCCGTCAAGAAGAAGCCATTCTCGATGACGAACATTTGACGGTGGTAGGTGGTGAGTAGGGGGGAGACAACTCACAGCTCACCACTCACAACTCACCTCACCACGCCATGTCCCTCTCCCTCGACGACGTCCGCTGGGTCGCTCATCTGGCCCGTCTTGACGTGCCGGAGCAGGAGTTGGCCGTTCTCGCCGGGCAGCTCGGCGCCATTCTCGATTACGTCCAACAACTCCAACAGCTGAACACCGACGGCGTGGAGCCCTTGGCTCACCCCCTCGACATCCGCGACGTCTTCCGTCCCGACGAGCCGACGCCGTCGTTGACGCCGGACGAGGCGCTGCAAAACGCCCCCAGCCGCAGCGGCGACTTCTACAGCGTGCCTCCCGTTCTCGAATGACAGGACGCGGGACTCTGCCCGCGAAACCGCAACGGACACGGGGACGCTGCAGGGGAGCCATGTGCCCCTCCCTACCACCGCGCTTGCCTGCTTTCCTACAATGGAGCAGTGGCCTTTGTTTTCCCCGCTTTCTTGCCTCTCGTCGTTCCCGCCGTCCGGTGACCGAGGCCTGTCATTTGGGAAGGATTATCGATGTCGACGCACATGGGCCCTTTGTTCGATCCCCAGGCACAACGCTTCCGCGACTACGCCCGCCAACGCCAGATGACGCTCGGTGATCTCCTCCTCGAGAACCGTATCGTCTTCCTTGGCAGTTCGCCCGAAACCGGCGGGCAATCGGCCATCACCGACTACCTCGCCAACGTCACCATCCAGAAGCTCCTGTTCTTGCAATACGAAAACAAGAACGCCGAGATCCACTTTTACATCAATTGCCCGGGCGGCTCGGTCTCGGCGACGCTCGCCATCTACGACACCATGCAGTTCATGGAGTGCCCGATCGCCACCTACTGCATGGGCCTCGCCGCTTCGGGCGCGTCGATCATCCTGTGCGCCGGTACGAAGGGGAAACGCTATGCCCTGCCCAATTCCAAGGTCATGATCCACCAGCCCTGGGGCCAGGTCGGCGGCCAGGTCACCGACATCGAAATCCAGGCGACCGAGATCTTCAAGGAGCGGCATCGCCTCAACGAGATCATGGCCAAGCACACCGGGCAGCCGATCGATCGCATCGAGAAGGAGACCGACCGCGATCGCTACTTCAACGCCCAGGAGGCGAAGGAGTTCGGCCTGGTCGACGAAGTGATCCAGAAGATCACCGAGGAAAAAAAGAAGTGACGCCGCCTGGCCGCGACCCGTCTGCTTGAGCCAAAAAACGGAAGATTGAACGCGGCGCCGCTGCCCGCGTCCCGCAAAAAGCGCAGTTTGCTCATTCCATTCATGTTCCACCTGCCCGCCTGCCGATCTCTTGAGGAGAGGCGCCGGGCGCTGCGGAGAAACGCCATGCCCCTGGTTCCCTATGTCGTGGAGCGAAGCGGACGCGAGGAGCGCGTCTTCGATATTTACAGCCGGCTCCTGAAAGACCGCATCATCTTCCTGCAAGGAGCGATCGATGACGACAGCGCCAACCTCGTCGTAGCTCAGATGCTCTTCTTGCAGTTCGATGACGCCAAGGCCGACATCCACTTGTACATCAACTCGCCCGGCGGCTCGGTCACGGCCGGCTTGAGCATCTACGACACGATGCAGTACGTGAGCTGCGACGTGGCCACCTACTGCATCGGCCAGGCGGCGAGCATGGGGGCGGTGCTGCTGACGGCCGGCGCCAAGGGCAAGCGCAACAGTTTGCCCCATTCGCGCATCATGATCCATCAGCCGCTCGCCGGCATGGAGGGAACGACGACCGAGATCATGATCCGTCTGAAGGAGTATCAGCGTCTCAAGAAGATGCTCAACGAGATTCTGATCCGGCACACCGGCCAGTCGCTCGATCGGATCGAAAAGGACACCGACCGCGACACCTTCCTCTCCTCGGACGAGGCGCGGGATTACGGCATCGTCGACAAGGTGCTCGAACGCGTCCAGCACATACCGCATGCCGTCAAGGAGAGCTAGCGACTAAGTCTGTTTAGACGCTGTTTCAAAACGGGGACGCGACTCCTAAAACTCCAAAAGACAAAGAGTCGCGTCCCCGTTTTGAAACAGCCTCTTAGCCCCGGTTCGCAGAACCGGGGCGGACGCCTCCCACGAACGGGGGAAGGCGCCCTGACGGGTCAAGGATGAGACTCATGCCGGCACGCCGCCATCTTTCATTCTTGCTCCTTTGCGCCCTCGCGGCCCCTCCCCTCTCCGGCTGCGGCAACCACACGCGCCAGGAACTCCTCGAAAGCGAATTGCGGGCACGTGACGCCCAGCTCCGCGAGCTGGTCAGCGAACTGGGCAAGGCCGAGTGGCGCGGCGACGCCCTGCGCCGCGAAGTCGACGTCCTGCGCAAGGGGGTCCCCGTCCCGCCCGAAGCCGCTTCGACGTTCGGCTTACGCCGCATCAGCCTGGGCCGCAGCACCGGCGGCATCGACGATGACGGCATGCCGGGGGACGAGGCGCTGGCGGTCTTCGTCGAACCGCGCGACGCGGACGATCACATTATCAAGGTTCCGGGCGGCCGGCTCGTGGTCATCGTGCTGGAGATCGACGCGCACGGGCTCAAATGCCCGCTCGACAGCTGGGAGTTGAACCCGGAGCAGCTGCGGCAGAGCTATCGCGAAGCCCTCCTGAGCAGCGGCTATTCTCTGCGCCTGCCCTGGCGCGTCTTTCCACGAACGGAGAACTTGCGCGTCATCGCACGCCTGATCCTGCCGGACGAGCGCGTCTTCGAGGCGGACAAGGACATCCGCGTGCGGCCGGTCCCGGGGAAATCCGTGCGTGAGCCGGTGGCGCCACTACCCCCGGAGGGACCATTTCTGCCAGGGCCGGAACTGGGCCCACCGCCGGCGCTCGTGCCCCCACCCGCGAAGACGCCCGAAGCCGCGCCCGCGCTGTGGCGGCCGACGGGGAAAACGCCGCCGGCGGTCCGGCCGGTGACGCATTGGGAACCCGCGTCGCTGGTCGGCGCGGTACGATTGGGGACGCCGGTTCCGTACGACGCGGCCCCAGGGCCGCCCTGATGCGTCAGGGAACCAACCAATCGACGAGACGTAGCCCTGGCACTTTCACATAGTCGGCGATGTTGTGTGTGACAAGCGTCAGATCGTGGACGAGGGCTGTTGCCGCGATCAACAGGTCCATTTCGGAAACGTTCAAGCCATGGTCAAACAGTCCCGCTCGCACTTGCCCGAATTTGGTGGCCACCGACTGGTCGATGTCGAGGACATGTGCCTCGATCAAGAGATCGTTGAACGACTGAAGGCGGGAAAGCGGAGCCGCTTTACGCGCCACCCAGGTATACAACTCGCCGCAAACGATCGTGGAGAGATAGAGCTGGCCGGTATATTGCAAGAACCGCGCCGTAACCAAGCGGTTTCCCTTGAAATGAGCTGAGCAGATGTCGGTATCGAGCAAGAAGCTCATTCGATTGATCGCCTGGATTCCTTCCGCTGCGTCCGGTTCCATTCCAAGTATGCGTCCAACTCCCTTCCGTCCTCCGACCAAGCCCCGGCACTGCGTAGGATCGCTTCGCGTCGCGCATCCGCAGGGATGTCCAGGGCGAACGAGAACGCGGACCCGTTGCCCTTCCGGGAATCCTGCGTCGCTTTCCAACTCGATTCGCTTGCCGTGAATTACGCCAAGAACGACCATGGTTCGCCTCCTCTGTGTATCATCGCCTGTCGCCGCGGAAAGGTAAAGGCGACTCGCCCTTGCCGACTCGACCATTTTTTTTCATTTTCTCATTTGAAATCAGCCGTGCAGCTGCTTAGAATCCCTCTCCGCTGAGAATCTCTCCAAGCCAATGGATTTGGCTTCCCTTCTCAGAGGAAAGGAGTTCCTCCATGTTCAACGTCGTTTCCAAGCCCGCTATCCGCCTCGCCATCTACGGTTCCGAGGTCTCCCTCGAAGGCAAGGGCATCGGCCTGTGGAACGTTGGCTATCAAGCCACCATCGAGGCTTCCGGCGCCGAGCCCGTCTTTCTCGACCCCGCGGAGGGGGACGCCTCCTGGTCGGAACTGCTCGAGGACATGCGCGGTGTCGTCGTCTGCGGCTTCACCGGGCAGACGCAACGCGGCGATCTGGAGTCCCTCTGCCTGTGGTGTCGCGAAAACAAATTCCCCGTCCTCGGCGTCGATCAAGGCATGCTCGCCCTCAACGCAGCCTGCGGTGGCCTGAATTACGCCAATCTGCCGAAGGAGTTGCCCGAGGCGTTGCAACACCGCCATCCGCCCGAGCCGGGCCTGCGTCACGCCATCAACGTGCAATCGCAAACGCTCCTCGCGCATGTCTATGGCGAAGGCGAGATCGTCGTCAACAGCGAGCACCGCGAAGCGGTGCAGCGTGTCGCCCCCGGCTTCCGCATCGGCGGCGTCGCCCTCGATGGAGTCATCGAATCCATCGAATGGAACGCGCCGCGCGACTGGTTCGCCCTCGGCATCCAGTGGCAACCCGCCACCGCTTCCGCCTCCGGGCTCGATATCCAGGTCTTCCGCGCCTTGATCGACGCCCACGATTTGCCCGCCCCCCGCGCTTCGACGCGCAAGGCCCGCCGCATGGCCGTCGCGGGCTGATGGCGGCCCTGGACGGTTTCAAAACGAGGCTGGTGTGAGGGGGTCGTGAGATGGGACGAATTAACTCATGCCCCCTCAAGGCCTTATGGTCATCGCGCCTCCAAAAAGCGTGAGACGAATCCGTTTTGAAATCGGCGCCGCTCGTCCGGCGCCTCTCAAGTCCTCGTTCTCAACCGGGTTCCTCCGCGACCCCGGCCACGTCTTCCGTCGCCAAGCATTGGCTTCTCACGGCTCCCTTCTGTATATTGACAGGTGACTCATTCCCTTGACTCGCCTTCCGCATGAAAGACGTCACTTGCCGCCGCGTCGCGACGCTGGCTCTGCTGCTTGTCTGCTCCACTGCCGAGGCCCAGTCTCCTTCGTTCCGCGCGAGCACCCCGGACAGCCTCGTGCGCGGCATGCGCCTCGATCAATTCCGCGTCCGCCGGCCTGATTCACCTGTCCGGTCCGGCCGACAAGATCTTCCCCGCCACCGTGATCGAGCTACGGCGCGAGGACGTGCCTCTGCCCGAACACCCACGCCCCCCCTTTGTGATCCTCACCAGCGCGGAGCGGTTGCCGCTCGATCCGGATAAGCGCGGTCGAATGGAAAGAGAACCGCCTCCACGCCCGTCCTGCCCTCCCGTTGCGTGTCGAGTCGGACGATTTACGCGTGCCGCTCCCTTATGTCGCCGCGCTCTGCCTCGACTATCCCGCCGGCCAGGAACTGCTGGAACGTCGCCTCGGCCGCATGCTGCTGACGCCGCGCAGCTTCGACCGCGTGTTCCTCAACGACGGCGATGAGGTACAGGGACACGTCCTGAGCATCATCGGCAAGGAGTGCAAGATTGAAACGGGCGGACGGACGGTGACCATCCCCGTTTCGCGCCTCGCCTTGATCATGCCCCGCTCGACCCGGCTCGTCCCGCCGCGCACCAAGGGGGTCGTCTTTCGCTCGACTACGCGGCAGGGAGCCCGCATCGCCTTCCAGAACCTCGACTACGTCCGCGACCGCTCGGTCTGGAGCGGCAAGACCAGCTGGGGCGCCTCCTTCGAGTTCCCCTTCGCCGATCTGGTCTGCATCCGCGCCGGCATGGGCAAGGCGGTCTACCTCTCCGACATCAGCGAAGACTTTCCCAACCCCCGGCCTTCCCTGGCCGGCGCCCCTGGGCCGCGATTTCACTTTTCTGGGCCGCGCCCTTCGCCTCAGCGACGGCATTTATGCGAAAGGCGTCAGCATCCCCCCCGGCGGACAGGCGACCTACGCTCTCGACGGGAAGTTTCGCTGGTTCGAGGCCTCCCTGGGCCTCGACCCGCTCGACGGCAAGCGCGGCGCCGTCCGGCCATTCATCCTGGTGGACGGCAAACCCGCTCCCCTTCCGGCCAAGGAGCTGACATTCGCAAGCGGCCCCTGGGAGTTTCGTATCGACGTCTCCAGAGCAAAGACACTAACGCTTCGCGTGGAACCCGGCAGCCGCTCCATCGTCGAAGGCGTCGCCAACTGGGGCGCCGCTCGCCTAATCCGGTAAGACCTGGCCGCCGGTTTCGAAAAGTCGGCGCCCCGTTACTGCATAAGCGCCGGTCTCTAAACTACCTTCGAACAAGCCGCAAAAAACGACGCTCCCTCTACCGCTGCGGGAGAACCGCGGCGGCCAAGGAGGCTCCACGTGTCCGACCGATCGCGCAACCCTCTTCTCGGCGCCACGCAACCGCTGGTCCACCCTCTCTACCCCTCCGCCGTCTACGTCTTCCCCGACCTCGACGCGCTCGACACCGTCCTCGACGGCCAGGAGCCGGGCTTCATCTACGCGCGCGACGCCCATCCCAATGCCCGCTTACTCGCTACCAAGCTGGCCGAACTCCACCACGGCCAGTGGGGCGTCGTCACCTCCAGCGGCATGGCCGCCATCAGCGTCGTCCTCCTTGCCGGCCTCCAGAAGGACGACCGCGTCCTCGCCGGCAATCGCCTTTACGGCCGCACCGGCCAGCTCTTCTCCCAGGAACTGAGCCGGTTCGGCGTCGTCACGGACTACGTTGACGCCTCGGATCTCGAACAGGTCGAAGCGGCCCTCGACAAGAAGCCGCGCCTCCTCTTCGTCGAGACCATGTCCAACCCGCTCCTCCGCCTCGTCGACATCGCCGCTCTCGCCCAGCTCACCCGCGCCGCCGGCTGCCGTCTCATCGTCGACAACACCTTCGCCACCCCCTGCCTCGCCCGCCCGCTCGACCTCGGCGCCGACGTCGTCATGGAAAGCCTCACCAAGATGATCGCCGGGCATAGCGATGTCACTCTTGGCTTCCTCGCCGGCAATGACTCCGATCTGCTCACGCAGATCCAGGCCTGCTCCAGCATCTGGGGCTTCGCCTCGGCGCCCTTCGATTGCTGGCTTGCCGAGCGCGGCCTCGCCACCCTCGACCTCCGCATCCGCGCCGCCTCCGTCAACGCCGCCCGCCTCGCCGACTGGCTCGTCGACCAGCGCGGCGTCCGCCAGGTCATCTACCCCGGCCGCACGGACCATCCCGACCACGAGCTGGCCCGGTCCCTCCTTGGCGGCGCGTTCGGCAACATGCTTTGCTTCGAGTTGGACGGGGGCCGGAGCGCCGTCAATCGGTTCCTGAAACGGGCGCCCGGCATCCCTTTCAGCCCCTCGCTGGGCCACACCACGACCACGCTGAGCCACCCCGCCACCACCTCCCATCGCTACGTCAGCCCCGCCGAGAGAAAACGCCAGGGCATCAGCGACGGCCTCATCCGCCTTTCGGTCGGCGCCGAGGACTATGACCGGATCGAAGCCGAGATGGGGAAGGGTCTGACATAGGCGCCGCACATGATTCAGAGAGGGCTTCATGATCCTCGCTCTCGCCTCCCCGCGTCCGGCATCCTCCTTAGACGATGGGCTTGCGAAGATCGAGCGCCTCGTCGCCGAGGCTGCCGGCCAGGGCGCCGCGATTGTCTGCTTTCCCGAAGCCTACCTCCCCGGCCTGCGCGGCCAGGACTTTGAAGTCCTCCCCTTCGACCAGACGATGCACGACCGCGTCATCCAGACGGTCGCCCAGTGGGCGAAGGCGCACGCGATCGCCGTCATCCATGGCACGGAGCGCCTGACGTCCGCGGGGCGGCAGATCGCCGCCTGCGTCATCGACGCCCAAGGGCAGGTCCAAGGTTATCAGGGCAAATGCCAGATCGACCCTTCCGAGGACCGCTTCTACGTCCCCGCGAGCGGCCGCCGCCTGTTCGAGGTGGCTGGCCTGAAGTTCGGCATCTCGATCTGCCATGAAGGCTGGCGCTATCCTGAAACGGTGCGCTGGGCGGCGGTCCGCGGCGCGAAAGTCGTCTTCCACCCACAGCACTCGGGCAGCGACCACGAAGGCGTCCGCCTGACGCGATGGGGCGCCGCCGACTCGCCCTACTACGAAAAGGCGATGATGATGCGCAGCCGCGAGAACACGATCTACTTCGCCAGCGTCAACTATGCGCTGCGCTTCCAGGAATCGGCGACCAGCCTGATCGCGCCCTCGGGCGATTGTCAAGCGCGCTTGCCCTACGGGCAGGAGGGCGTGCTCGTGCAAGAAATCGACATCGAGGCGGCCACCGGATTGCTGGCGCTGCGCTATGCGCCCGAGCGCTACCAAGAGTCGGATCGCTCCAGGTGACCATGGTCCGCCGTGAGGCCGCGCCGTCCGGTTAGTAGCGCCACTCCAGGCCGAAGCTGACGCCCTGGGCCCAGTAGGTTGTCGTGCTCATGGGGACGCGCGGCAGGATCGGTCCCTGCACCGGTTGCGGCGGGATGATGAGGCCGGGGACGAGGAAGGGGTTGAGGCGGCGGTCGATCTGGTCGGAGGCGCGGACGACGCTGTTCCAGAACAGGAAGTCGTAGCCGGCGTAGACGCGGAGGTTGTCGGTCAGCTGGTAGCCGATCTTGACGCCGACCTCGGGGACGACGCCGAAGCGTTGTTGCGAGAAGTAGCCGATGTTGCTGGGGAGGGCGAGGAGGCCGCCGACGAAGGTCTGCTGCTGGCCGGTGAGGCGGGTGATGGTCTGGCCGCCGAGGATGTTGACGCTCTGGTCGGTGTAGCCGAGGGCGAGGTTGAATTTGCCTTCGAAGATGAAGTCGTTCCAGCGGTACTCGCCGCGCAGGCCGGCCTGGGCGCCGTGGAAATGATTGTGGGTCGTGAAGGAGTCGAGGACCTGGATGCGGTTGCCGGGATCGAGCAGCCCGCCGGCGCCGGGGACCGCCTTCAGGGACACGATGTCCTCATGGATGTCGACACCGTCGAAGAGGTCGAGCTCGCGGTAGCCGAAGGTGACATCGACCTTCCAGCAGCAGTCGGAGCAGAGACAACGGCGCAGGCCGATGTCCCAGCCGGAGAGTCGGCTCGGGGCGTCGACGCTGACGGCGCCGCGCAGGGCGAAGACATCGCCCGGGTTGGTTCCCGGCGTCGCGGTGAGCTGGCGATTCTCCTGGCCGGTGATGGCGTTGATGAAGGGGCGGCCGAGCACCGGGAACTGATCGGAACTCGCGGCGAAGCGATCGGAACGGCTGCCGAGGAAGAAGTAGTTGGCGTCCAGGCCCCAGAGGCCGCAGTCGCCGAGCCAGTAGGTGAAGCCGAAGCGGGCGCCGGATTGGAGACGCGGGTCCTGCGGGCCGCCGAAGAGGACGGTGGCGGTCCCGGTCGGAGGTAGCGCGCCTTGCGTGACCTGCGGCGCGTTGGGGGAATCGGTGGTGACCAGCGGCGGATAGTTGCTGCCGCGTGTCCACCAGAGGAGGTACTCGGCTCGAACCTCGAGACGCTCGCGTGGACGGAACATTTCGGGGGCGGGAACCAGCCAGTCCCCCATGGGCTGTTGGTGGATCTGGCCGAAGGCGGCGTCCCACGGCTGGAAGGTCCAGGGGTTCAAGCCCTCCTTCTTGGCAGCTTCCTTCCGCGCAGCATCCTTCTTGGCTTTCTCAGGCGGTTCCTTCGCGGCGGTTTCCTCTTCGCGGGTTTCTTGTCGGGCTGTCGGTTTCCGGTGAGGAAGACGGCCGGGAGAACTGCGGCCCGCTCCTTGGACGCGTCGGCCTGGGCTTGGTCGTAGCCGTCTTCTTGAAAGCTGCTCGCGTAGCGCTGAGACTGGCTTGGCATCCTTGCCGAATGTCGACGACCCGCGACTTCCGGCGTCCGGCGAATTCGTCGGCGGTCTGGGCGCGGACGCGGCGGAAGGCCGGCGTTTCCGGCCCGGTGGGGAAGCGGCCGGGCGCGGAGCCGTCTTGAGGGTTTCGGTCCGCTCTGCGCCAGATGACGTCCTGGCCAAACCGGACCGCAACAGACCAGAAAACCAGTGCCATCGTTCGCCGCATGATCCACCTCGAGCCGGAACCGATGGGCGCTGCGAAGCGCGAAGCGCGTCAAATCCCGCCCGGCCGTTTCAGGCCGGCGCATCGCCATACCGCGCGCTTCGCGCTTAATCGGTAGAACTACACCTCTATGGATTCGACCGGAACAGTCGGCACACGGCACACAATCGGCACGAAAGGAAAGGGGGCGCCAACCGAGCAGTTGGCAAAGGCTTCAAGGTGACCGCGGCTTACCTGGTTTGACGCGGGTCGGGCACGCGACGCGCGAAGAGAGGGGAGATGGGAAAGGTTGTTGAGCAGCCAAGGTCACAATGGCCTTTCTAAAAACCGAAGCGGTCGCTAGAATCCGGCCCGCCCACGCCCGTAGGTCATGGAGGACTAGAGGAATGCTGAAGACCCGCACGCTTCTTGGGATACTGGTGTTCGCCGCCCTGTTGGCCCCGCATCTCGCCTCGCGGGCCAGCGGCTATGGCGGCTACGTCATCGATAACAATCCCTCCCACCGGCGTCATCGATCCGGGAAAGGACAAGCAGGTCGACAATACCGGCGGTACCTGAGCGGCCCCACGGACCCCGGCGGCGGCGGAGGTGGCGGAGGCGGCAATCCCTCCGATAGCCCGGAGCCAGCCAGTTGCCCCGGGGGCCATCGGCTTCGGTCGCCCTTGGCCCGGCCAAGGCGCCGCGGCCCGATGCCGCACATTGATCGCAGCAAAAAGGGGTGGGCCGCCGCCCACCCCCGCAGGTCACACACCTGCCCCACCAGACAGGTGGGCTACGCATCGCAAAACGGGCGCCACGCAGAAACCAAGCAAAACTCCCCGATTTCTTATCATCCCACTTGCCGGCTGCCGGGCCGCTCATCACGTGGCACCAATGGCGAACGATTCTCCGGCCCAGTTCCCGCCCTTCCTGCCCGGACCATCCCGCCCAGTTTGCCCCTCCTTCCCGACTCGTCTCCTCTTTGTAGCCGGGCCCGGCCCCGTTCACAATGGAAGGCGAGCGCCCGCTTCGGAGTCGAGGAGGCTTCATGGTCCGTCCGCTGCTTTGCGCCCTGGTCTTTTGCCACGCCGCCCCGGCCCTTGCCCCGGCGGCAGAGGTCATCGCCCGCGGCCCGGCGCGTGAGCCCAAGCCCTTCAAGTACGAGCCCAAGTCGCTCGCCGCTCTGCCGAAACCCTTCCTCGAGGAGTTTCCAGCCGTCACCCTTTATTCGGGCACGAGCCACGTCATCGAACCGGACGGGACCATTGAAACCACGACCCACGAAATCACCCGTCTCAACGGCCGCAAAGGCATCGAGCAGTACGGCGAATACCGCAGCATCTCCTACGATCCGAGCTACCAGAAGCTGGTGCTCAACGAGGCCCGCGTGCTGAAGAAAGATGGCCGCATCGTCCCGGTGCAGAACCGGCACCTGCAGCTGCGGGACGTCGGCACCGACTATCAGGTCTACGATGCCGAGAAACAGCTCGTCATCTCCTTTCCGAACCTCGAAGTCGGCGACTGCTACGAGGTCAAATGGACCGTCCGCGGCAAGAACCCCGAGTTCGCCGGGCATTTCTTTTCGCGCTACACGTTCGGCGACGATGCCGTGCCGGTCGCCCTGGACGAGGTACACGTCGTCCTTCCCAAAGGAAAAGCGTTCCACTGGGGCACGTCCAACGGCAAGGTCGAACCGGTGATCCGGGCGCTCAAGGACGGGGGCAAGCACTACCACTGGCACACGCGCGATCGCCTGCCGCTTCCCAAGGAGGAAGACAAGCCATCGCGCGAGGCGCTGAGCGTGCGCCTGGCCTGCTCCACCTTCCCTGACTGGCAGGCGGTGGCCGATTGGAAGGAAAAGCTGCGCAAGGATTGCTGGGAGTGCGCCGAAGACGTGCGCAAGACTGTTCGCGAGGTGACCAAGGGAAAGACCACGGCGGAGGAAAAAGCCAAGGCCCTCACCTATTGGGTGCGGCAGAACATCCGCTATCTGTCGCGCGGTCCGGCCGGTACCGGCTACACGCCGCACAAACCGGGGCAAGTTCTCGGCAACCTCTTCGGCGACTGCAAGGACCAGGCCCAGCTGCTCGCCGTCATGCTGCGCGAGATTGGTCTCGATCCGCACCTCGTCACCCTCGGCGTGCTTGACGACGGGCAGGTGATGGAAGACGTTCCCTGCCCCTGGGGCACGCACGCCATCCTCATGGTTCCCATCGACGCCAAGGAGCATTGGATCGACACGACGGTCTCGATGGCGCCCTGGGACTGGCTGCCGCGCTCCGACCGCGACCGCCTCGCCTACCTCACGCGCCGCGGCGCCATCGAGCTGAAGCGCACGCCCGCGTACACTCTCGCGGACAACCGCGTTGAGCAGAGCACCATCGTCTCCGTGCAAGGGGATGGCACGTCCATCTGCCGCCGCAGCATGTTCTATCACGGGGGCGTCGCGCTGGGCCGGCGCGAGGCCTGGATCGAGGCGACTCCCGGCGAGCGGCGCCGCTACCTCAACAATGAGCTGCAAGACGCCTACCCCAAGAGCCGGATCGAGAGCATCGACATCCCCGATAGCTCGCTCCGCGCCTGGGAGAAGCCGGTGCAGGCGCAGATGACGTTTGTCATACCGCGCCACTTCCTGGGGGAGACGACGCGCGAGGCGAGCGTGACGGATAGCCAGGTCTACGGGCGCATCCTCGGCTTCAATCTCGACGCCGAGCGGCGCCTGCCGCTGAACCTCGGTTCGCCGTTCGAGTCGCTGCACCTGTATGTGGTCAACTTGCCGCCGGCGTTTCGCTTCGATGGCCTGCCGCGCGAGCAGGAGATCGAGTCGGCCTGGGGCTCGTTCCGCTTGCAGGTGAAGACGGACGCGAAGAACCCGCGGCGCGTCGAGTTGGTGATGCACACCAAGCTGAAGGAAGTGACGGTGGGACCGGAGGCGTTCGCCAAGTTCCAGAAGTTCCAGGAAGATTTGCAAAAAGCGTATCGCGTCTGGCTGAACATCAAGCCGACAACGGAGACCGACGACATCCCCCTCCTGGAGACGCTGCTGGCGCTGGCGCCGGGCGCCGACAGCTTTGCCGCCCGCACTCTCGCCCGGCTTTACCTCGACAGCGACAAGGCTGATGAAGCCCGCCGCGTGCTCGACCAGGCGACGCTCTATCACCCGGATGACGCGACGCTCTGGGACATGCGCCTCAAGGCGGCGCGCGACCTCTCGGATACCGAAGCGCTCAACGAGAAGCTGGTTCGCTATTTCCCGGCCGAGACCAAGCACGCGCTCGCCCTGGCCCACACGCGGGTCCGCCGTTCCGATTTCGCCGGAGCACGCGCCATCCTCGCGCCGCTGACGCGCAGCGACGCCCGGGACGTGCGCGCCCAGGCGTACCTCGAGATGGCCCGCCTCTGCATGAAGCAGGGCCTCACCGGCCCAGCGCTGCTCAGCTTCGAGGCCGCCTGGCAAACCGATCAGGTCGCCGTCGCCAGCGGGGACGCGCTCTTCTTTGCCGGCACGATCCACGAGAAACGGGACGACATCGTGGAGGCGATCAAGGCGTTCCAGCTCGCGCACAAGCTGGAGCCGGACAATGCGGACACGCTGACCAAACTCATTCGCCTGGAGGTCAAGGCCGGCAAATCCGCCGCCGCCCTCGATCACCTGCGCCGTCTCGTTTTGGCCGCCGACGGCAACGTGACCCGTCTGACCCAGGCCGCCGAGATTTACTACGAGCTGGGCCGCTTCGAGGACGCTTTCGAGATGGCCGAACGAGCCCGCGAGACGGGCTACCAGGGGCGGGTGCAGCGCGTCCTTGGCCTGCTCTACCTGCAGAAAGGCGATCACGAAAAGGCGATCTTCCACCTGGAGCGCGGCGACGTCGACGCGGCGGTGCTCCAGGGGCTGATCGAAGCCCATGCCTGGCGCGGCGAGCTGGCCGAGGCGTACCGCAACGTCGACGCGGTGGGCAGGCTGTCCGTCGTTCCCGCGGCGCTGAAGGAATGGGTCGAGGAGCTGCGCGGCCTGGCGAAGGAATACAAGCGCGTGCTCGCGCTGCGGCCCGACACGGCGACGATGCCTGCGTCGCCGCAAATGCAGCGCGCGGTCAACTTCTATCTCTGCGCCGACCTGGCGCTGCGCAAGAAACAGCCGCGGGAGCTGGTGGAGGCGCTTCTCGACAAGGCGTTCGCGGAGAAGGCGCCTGTGGCCCCGGCGTATGGCCTGCGCGCGCTGGTCGCCCTCGAGCAAGGTCAATTGCGCAAGGCGAGCGCCGATCTCGAGCAGGCGTTTCGCCTCGGCGCCGACGCCCGCGCCTTCTGCGTCCGCGGCCGGCTGCGCCTGGAGCGTGGCGAAAAAGGGGCGATCGACGATCTGTTGCAGGCGGCGAAGCTGACCGAACATCAGGACGCGAAGGTGCTGCACTGGCTGGCCGCCGCCTTGCAGCAGGCCGGGAAGATCGACGAGGCGCTGGCGCTGCAGAAGCGAGCGGCGGAGCTGCGACCGGGCGATCCGGAGATCAGCGCTCAACTCTCCATGCTCCAGGCGGCGAAGCGGCCGTGAAACGGTGCACGGGGGCCGAACAAGACAGCCCAGGGCGGCGCCCTGGGGCCACGCCGTCCCAAGCCGCGGCGCCCTGAAAGGGCAAAACAAGGCGGGACCAAGAGGGGCTGGGCGTCACCGAAAGGAAACCTCTGGGATTGAAATCGTGCCATGGCGCGAGGGACGCCGTTCTTTGTTTCGCCCTTACAGGGCTACTTCGGCGACCGCGTGTTTTCCCAGGGCGTTGCCCTGGGCTTTCTTGTTTGGCCCTTTCAGGGACCGCTGGCCGCTTCGGGCCGTTGGCCGCTTCGGACGTTGGTCGCTTCGGACGTTGGCCGCTTCGGGATGTTGGTCGCTTCGGGATGTTGGTCGCTTCGGGATGTTGGTCGCTTCGGGATGTTGGTCGCTTCGGGATGTTGGTCGCTTCGGGATGTTGGTCGCTTCGGGATGTTGGTCGCTTCGGGGTGTTGGTCGCCTCGGACCGTTGGTCGCCTCGGACCGTTGGTCGCCTCGGACCGTTGGTCGCTTCGGACGTTGGTCGCTTCGGACGTTGGTCGCTTCGGACGTTGGTCGCTTCGGACGTTGGTCGCCTCGGACGTTGGTCGCCTCGGACGTTGGTCGCTTCGGACGTTGGTCGCTTCGGACGTTGGTCGCTTCGGACGTTGGTCGCTTCGGACCGTTGGCCGCTTCAGACCGTTGGCCGCTTCAGACGTTGGCCGCTTCGGGATGTTGGTCGCTTCGGGATGTTGGTCGCTTCGGGATGTTGATCGCTTCGGGATGTTGATCGCTTCGGCATCTGTGTCTTCGAGCGCGCCGGCTACTGTTTGCCGCCATCGCCAGGGCGCGGCGGTTCCTCACTGAGGACGTCTCCAAACCGCAAAGACGGGCGCAGCGCGGAGAGGCCGTAACGCCCCGAAGGGCCGCGCAGACAAAAGCGAGCCCGATTCCGGGTGGAATGAGGCTCGCCTGTTCCTACGTGCATCTTTGCCGGAAAGAAGAGCGTCCGCTGGCACAGCCTGTCACGCGCCGTCGGTCGAGCGGATCACGACGAAGTTGGCGCCGCCGCGGGCCGATTGCACCTGCAGCAGGACGCCGTGGGAGAGGGAGGCCTTGTCCAGCGCCCCCCGCGCCGCTTCCGGCGTGCTCACCGCTTCTTTCTCGACGCGCGTGATCAGCATGCCCTGCCTAAGGCCGGCGGCGTCGGCTAGGCTGCCGGGTTCGACGCGCATGATGACCACGCCCTTCGCATCCTTTCGATAGCCGAGCTCCTCGGCGGCAGCCGGCGTCAACGGGCCCAGCTCGAGCCCCATCTTGTCGATGGAGACGCCTTCGCTCCGCTCGCTCGGCGGACGCGGCGCCGGCACGCGCGCCGTGCCGAAATCCTTCGGCTGCTCCTCGATCGTCACCGGCGCCTTGAGCGCGGCCCCGTCGCGGACAAGCGAGAACTCCGCGGCCTTTTTCAGCGGCAGCGTCGCGATCAGCCGCTGCAGCGCCTTGCCGTTGTCGATGTGCTTACCGTTGATGGCGACGATGATGTCGCCCGGCTTGAGGCCGGCCTTGCCCGCCGGCGTATCGGCAAAGACTTCACCGACGACGACGCCATGATCCTCGATGCCGAGGCGCCTGGCCACGTCCGGATCGAGGTCGCGGATCTGTACGCCGAGGTAGCCGCGATGAACGACGCCGTCCGTTTTCAGCTTGTCGACCACCCCCTTGGCCAGGTTGCTGGCGACGGCGAGGCCGACCCCTTGAAAGCCGCCCGAACGGCTCTTGATCGCCGAATTGATGCCGATCACCTTGCCGTCGAGGCTGATGAGGGGGCCGCCGGAGTTGCCGGGGTTGATGGCGGCGTCGGTCTGGATGAAATCTTCGTACATGTTGAGATTGAGGCCGCGCCCCTTGCTGCTGACGATGCCCTGCGTCACCGTGCCGGTCAGACCGAAGGGCGCGCCGACCGCCAGGACCCTGTCGCCGATCTCCATGGCGTCCGAGTCGCCGAATTCCAGATACGGGAACGTCGCCCCGGCCTTGTTGTCGAGGATGACGACGGCCAGATCGGTCCGCGGATCGGTGCGGATGTCCCTGGAAGCGATCTTGCGGCCGTCCGGAAAGACGACGGTGACGCTCTCGGCGCCGGCGACCACGTGGTTATTGGTCACGACAACGCCCTTCGGGTCGACGATGAAGCCGGAGCCCATGCCCCCCTGGGGAGTCTCCGGCATGTCGGGGATGTTGAATTCCTCGAAGAAGCGGCGGAACTCTTCGGGCACGCGCGGATCGAGCGGGGCCTTGTCCGATTTCTTCAGCTTGGTATGGACCACCTTGGCCCGCGCTTCGATGCTGACCACGGCGGGAAGCACCTTCTTCACGATGGCGCGATAAGAGCCGGTCTCGGGCGCCAGGCCGGTGGCTCGCGGCGCCGGTGTGTCGCCGCGCAGGAAATTGTTGACGACAAAACTGCCGGCCGTCAGGCCGATGAGCAGAACCCCTAGGTAGGCTGCCCCACGTTTCATGGATTGCTCCTTGGAAAGGGAACGGTGAGCCGGGGCCGGGCAGAGCCCCGCGGGATGGACGAACGGATCGGGAGCGCGGAAGAGTCGGCGCGGAAAATGCCGCCTCCGAATGCGCGGAGGTGATTCCGCGCAAACCGATTTCGGGTCCGGCCGCCGGCCCGACGTGCATCGGAGCGTGCGGCCGCTATTCCATAATACGCGGCAGGCGCGGCCAGGGATCGACCGATTTCGGATTTGGAGGAGCAGAACGAAGCGGAAAAAGAGAAACGCCGGGGGACACGTCCCGGCGTTGCTAGAGCTATTCTGGCCGAGCCGAGCGGCTATTCCTTGGCCATCTCATCCGAGGCGCGGAAGTAAAGTGGCAGATGGCGGTAGTAGACCTCGAGAGTGCAGAGGCAGAGGGAGGTCTGCATCAGTCGCCCGCTGACATGGCCGCCGCCCGCGGACCAGCTGCCGCGCAGGGGGCCGGTCGTCTTGTCTTGGCCGTTGACCAGGATGTCGCGCATCTTGGCGTTCCAGTCATCCCATTCCTGGCCGCCGAAGTGGTGCATGACCTGGGTGGCGTAATAGGTGTAGTACATGTTGCCGAGCTGCGGCGGCGTGCCGCGGACGTTGAGGATGCCCTTCTGCATGCGCGGGTTCTTGGGGCCCCAGGACTGGAGGTATTGCCGGCACAGGAGGCCGACGGCCGACAGCGTGGGGGTGGAGCCCGGGCCGGTGTAGCCATAGCCCTCGTTGGTCTGATCACAGACCTTTTCCAGGTAGGAAATGGCCTTCTTCATCGTGACGTCGGGGACGTCGAGGCCGGCCATCTGGGCGCTCTTGAGGGCCATGACCTGCCAGCCGACGACGGAGGTGTCGCCCGCTTGTTTGGGACCGTAGCGCCAGCCGCCTTCGTTGTGCTGGGCGTAAACGATATAGTTGACGCCCATCTGGGCATAGCGGCGCAGGTTCGGGTCCTGCGTCAGGCCGAACGCCTCGCACATGGCGATGGTGGCGAGGCCGTGGGCGTACATGTTGCTGTCGAAGGAGCCCGTCTTCTTGTCCTGGGTCCGGATGAGATACATCAGGCCCTTGTAGACCGCTTGCGAATACTGCTTCTCCAGCTCGGCGCTGTACTTCTCTTTTTCCTGCGGGTCCGGGGCCGCCATCTTGTGGGTCTTGCCGGCGCCGAGGAGCGGCAACAGGCCGAAGGCGGTGCCGGCGCAGTCGTTGTGAATACCCTGGTCCTTGAACTTGGAGCTGTCGAGATGCCAGCTGCCGTCCGGTGACTGGATGGTGAGGATCCACTTGAGGCCGGACGTGACGGCGGCCTCGGTGGCGCCGGTGCCGCCGCCGGTCTTGAGGGCGAGACGCTTGGTTGAACCGCTACGGCCAAAGAAGGTGCCGCCCAGGGGCATGCCGCGCGGGCCGTAACCGCCGGCGGCTACGGCGAGGCCGGAGCCAAAGTCGCTCGTCAGCGTGGTGCCGCCGGCGCCGGGGCCGCCGAAGCCCGCGGGCGGCGCGATGGTGCGGACGGCGCCGAGCGGATCGCCGCCTTCGAAGCCGAGCTTTTCCTTGGGCAGGTGGATGCCAGGGACGCTTTCCTTCTCGACGCGCTCGCCTTTGTAGACGATATCGGTGGAAAAATCATCGGAGAGGAGGTTCACGTCCTCAGTGACGAAAGGATCCTTGGGAGGAGCGGTGAAGCTGGGGCCGGGAGGCGGCGCGGCATCGGCGACGGTTTCCGTCTTGCCGCCGTCGCCCCAGGGGAAGAGCCAGATCAGCAGGATCAGGGCCGCATGGAAGATGATGCTCGCGATGGCGGCGGGCACGAGGCGAAGCAGGTCGTGCGCTCCGCTATAAGGTTCTTGCAGTCGCACCACCACGGGAGCCCGAGAGTTCGCGGCGGACATGGCTTTTCCTCGGATACTTCACAACCGGGACGTTAGCGGTCGCTTTACGAGCGCTGGATCCCCGGCAGCAGGGCAAAGACACCACCCCGCCTTTGGTCGACGCCTCCGGCGGTGTGGTTCCGTATTTTTCTATTTTGTGCGATAGGCGGGCGGAACGCAAGGAAAATGTGGCACGCGGGCAGGAACCCGCGTCCTTTTTCAGACGGCAGACGCTTTTCGCGGCGAGCGGGAAACCACAGCCGCAACTACTTGTTCGGATAGGGTTTTTGCCAGAAATTCTCGCCGCTGAGGTTCATGGCGGGACGGGTCTCGATCGTGCAATCGCCGTTGACCTTAGCCTGACAGGAGAGGCGCATCTCATCCTCGGCCCCGATGGCGCTGAGCATGCGGAACAGCGTGAACCGCTCCATGAGTCCCTTGCCGCTGAGGTTCTCCATTCCCTTCTTCACGAGCACCTTGCAGGTGCCGCACTGCCCGTGGCCGAAGCAGTTGACATACTTGGCGAGGCCGGGATAGACGTTGATGCCGGCCTTGCGCGCTTCCTCGCGCAGGTTCGAGCCGGCCGGGACCTCGATCTCGCGCTTCTCGGTGACGAAGGTGATCTTGGGCATGGATATCCTGCTGGGGCGATAGGTCGATGTCCGACGGCCAAGAGCCGCCGCTCGGGGGAGATTGTACGGATCGGAACGGTCAGGGCTATGTCGCAACTCGCCGGGCGCTCCATAAAACGAGAGCAGACGGACATCTGGTGTCAAGTTCGAAAGGCCTCCCATGTTCGACCTCGCCGCAGTTCAAGCCGCCCTGGCCGAGAACCGTCTCGACGGCTGGCTCCTCTACGATTTCCGGGGGCTCAACGTGCTGGCGCGGCGCGTCGTCGGCCTCGGCGGTGAGGCGATCCTGTCGCGGCGCTGGTTCTGCTTCGTCCCGGCCAAGGGGGAGCCGAAGAAGCTGATGCATCGCATCGAGCCGCACGCGCTCGATCATCTACCGGGGACCGCATCGCTTTATCTGCGCTGGCAGGAATTGGAAGCGGGGGTCGGCGCTCTGGTGCAGGGCGCCAAGCGCGTCGCCATGGAATACGTGCCGCGCAACGCCAATCCCTATGTCTCGCGCGTCGACGCCGGCACCATCGAGCTGGTGCGCTCCTTCGGGGTGGACATCGTCTCCTCCGGCGATCTGGTGCAGCAGTTCGAGGCGACCTGGGACGACGAGCAGTGGGCCTCCCACCTGGAAGCGGCCACGCACACGCGCTCCGCATACGACGCGGTCTTCGACTTCATCCGCGCCAGGACGAAAAATGGCGGCTCCGTCCGCGAGACCGAGTGCCAGCAGGTGATCCTCGATCACTTCAAGAAACACAAGCTCTTCACCGATCATCCGCCCATCGTCGCGGTCGGCCCCCACTCCGGCGACCCGCACTACGCGCCCGAGCCGGGCAAGGACGGCGTCATCCGCCAGGGGGATTTCGTTCTCGTCGATCTCTGGGCCAAGTGCGACCGGCCGCGCGCTGTCTACAGCGACCTGACGTGGACCTGCTTCGTCGGCAAGGACGTGCCCAAGAAGTATGCGGACATCTTCGCCATCGTCGCCGCGGCGCGCGACGCCGCCATTGCCCGGGTGAAGGACGCCTTCGCGAAGAACCGGCCGCTGCAGGGCTGGGAGGTGGACCAGGCGGCCCGGGAGGTCATCGACAAGGCGGGCTACGGCGCCTACTTCGTCCACCGCACCGGCCACTCGATCGGCCAGGAAACGCACGGCAACGGAGCCAACATGGACGGTCTGGAGACGAAAGAGGAGCGGCGCGTGTTGCGCCGGACCTGCTTCTCCGTCGAGCCGGGCATCTATTTGCCGGAGTTCGGCGTGCGCAGCGAGACGAACGTTTTTGTGGACAAGGACGCCGCCGTACACGTGACGGGAGGGGAGTTGCAGCGTGAGATCGTGCCCTTGGGATAGGACGATCCGAGCCGGACGCGTGTGCGACCGTTTTCAG
>JAXMAR010000067.1:0-29141 GCA_046350295.1 Gemmataceae bacterium | reverse complement strand
ACGCCGACATCGCCGGCGCCCTGGCTCAGTGCCTTGATGGCTTGGAGCTGGTTCACAAGGCGGCGGCACGCGAACGGCTCCATCTGAGCGGCCCGTCGCGGGCCGCTTCCCCCCTCGAAGCGCCGACTGCCGAGCCCCTCGGCGATTTCCAGCTCCTGCGCGAGATCGGCCGCGGCGGCATGGGGGTCGTCTACGAGGCGACGCAGCTGTCGCTCGGCCGGCGCGTCGCCGTCAAGGTGTTGCCGCTGGCCGCGACCTTTGACGCCAAGCACCTTCAGCGTTTCCGCAACGAGGCGCAGGCGGCCGCTCAGCTCCATCACACGAACATCGTGCCGGTCTACGCGGTCGGCTGCGAGCGCGGCGTGCATTTCTACGCCATGCAGCTGATCGATGGGCAATCGCTGGCGGCGGTCATCCAGCAGATGCGGCAGGAGGCGGGCCTGGACGACGACAAGTCGGAGGCCCATGCGTCCGCGCTCACGGTCGGTCGGACCGGCTCGGCCGCCGCGGCGGCGCTGACCGTGTCGGCGCGCGGCGGCGCGAACGGCATCCGGGCCGGCGCGCCGGTCCAGCGCGCGGACAACGCCGGGTCGACGGAGCGCGGGGGCGTTTCGTCGGCCGACGAGCCACGCGACACGCTATCGCAGATCTCCGTCGCGCTAACGACGCAGCGCTCGACCAAGCGCGGCGAGTTCTTCCGCAGCGCCGCCCGGCTGATCGTGCAGGCCGCCGAGGGGCTCGAGCACGCCCACCAGTTCGGCATCGTCCACCGGGACGTCAAACCGGCCAACCTCCTCGTCGACGGGCACGGCCGGCTCTGGATCACCGACTTCGGCGTCGCCCAGTTCCATGCCGAGGCGGGGCTGACACAGACCGGCGACGTGCTCGGCACCCTGCGCTACATGAGCCCCGAGCAGGCCTCCGGGCAGCGCGGCCTCACCGACGCGCGGACGGACGTCTACTCTCTCGGCGCCACTCTCTACGAGCTGGCCACGCTGCGCCCCATCTTCGCGGGCAATAGCCATCACGCCATTCTCCAGGCGATCGTTCACAAGGAGCCGAAGGCGCCGCGCGCCATCGAGCCGACGATTCCCGTGGAGCTGGAGACGATCATCCTGAAGGCGGTGGCGAAGAGCCCGGCCGAGCGTTACGCGTCGGCGCGCGAGCTGGCCGCCGACCTGGGGCGGTACCTGGAGGACAAGCCGATCCAGGCCAAGCGGCCCAGCCTGCTGGAGCGGACGCGCAAGTGGCTGCGGCGCCATCCGGCGGTGCTGGTGTCCGGGATGGTCCTGGCGCTCCTGGTCGCCATCGGCGCGGGCGTCAGCGCGGCGTTCATCGGCGCCGAAAAGGACAAGACGCAGAAGGCCTACGAGGCGGAGCGCAAGCGCGCCGAGGAGGCGGAAGAGCAGTTTCAACTGGCCAGGCGCTCGGTCCACGAGATGATCGACTTCGCCGAGCAGGAGCTGGGGGACAACCCGCAGATGCAGGGCTTGCGCAAACGCCTGCTCGAGACGGCCCTGGCCTATTACCAGGAGTTCATCGAGCGCCGCCGCGATAACCCTGGCGCCCAGGCCGAGCTGGAGGCGACGCGCAACCGCGTGCAGAAGATCCTCACCGACCTCGCCGTTCTCGAAGGGGATTCCCATCTCTTCCTGCTCATGGAGCGCGATGTTCTCGACGACCTCGGGGCCAAGACCACGCAGCGCAAGGAGATCGGCGACTTGCTCAAACGCCAAGGCGAGCTGCGCCACGACGTTTTCCGCGATTTCCACAAGCTGACGGCCGAGGAGCGCCGCGCCAAGTTCGTCGACATGGCCCGCCAGAACGAGGCCGATCTCGCCGACATTCTCGACAAGGAGCAGATCATCCGCCTGCGCCAGGTCGCCCTCCAGAGCCGCGGCCCGCTTGCCCTGTGCGAGCCCGACATCGCCGCCGCCCTCAAGCTCACCACGGCGCAGCGCGAGCGCATCCGCGGCATCGGCATGGACATGTTCTTCAGCAAGGATGAGCCGCGCAAGGAGGGCAAGGAGTTCTTCAAGGACTTCCGCAAGGACCGCAAGGGGGGCAAGGACGATTGGCGCAAGGAGCCTATCGACAAGAAGGGCAAGGACAACGCCCTCGACAAGGCCAACGCCCGCATCATCGCCATCCTCAACCCCGCTCAGATCGAACGCTGGAACGAAATGATCGGCCGACCCTTCCGCGGCCGCATCGCCTTCCGTTTCCCCGGCCCCCTCGGCCCGCTGCCGATCCCGCCGGTGGGGCCGGCGCCGAAGGGCGGGCCGCCCGGGCCGAAGATCTGAGCTGTTTCTCGCAAAGGCGCAAAGATCGCAAAGGCGCGGCAAGAAAGGTCAAAAGAGCCTTCTGATTTCTGGCGTGGCGTCTCTCATTTCTGACTGGGCTCGTTTTTCATCGTTCTGTCAAAGAAAAAGCCTGGGCCCCGGCGGTATCGCCGCCCGCGCCGTTACTGGCTCCCTAGGCCAAAAATCGGGCGAGTGCGTCGTCATGGAACCAGCAAAACCCTAGGCCGCGGCTCCTGCTCGTCGGCGGCCGGCCTCTTCTCCCTCAAGGCCCTGGAGCGCGGTCTGCCGAAGAAGGCTTCGCCGATCACGACGTCGTGGAGAGTGAGCGTGGCGCCGGGTGCTGGCGTTTCCCTACCGGGCGATTATCCTGGATGTCGCCCTGCACGAGGAGCTGGCGTCCGTGCGGTCCTGGCGTGGGCTCGGGGTCCGCTCGCGCGTGATCGCCCTGACACCCTGGCCGGCGCCACCGGGCGTTCAGGGCGTGGACGAGGTTTTTCTCAAGCCTTTTCTCTTCGAAGCGCTGCTCGATCGATTGATGACACCCGGCGTAACCGAAACGTGTTCATGCAACGGAGACTTCCAATGACCGGACGACGATTCCTGGCCGCTGCCGCCCTTTTCTTGGCCACCGCCTGGCTGCTGACGGCAACCGGGCAAACGCCCGCGCAGCCCAAGGACGAAAAGGGCTCGCTGGAACGGGAGCTGGAGCGGCTCAAGGCGCAGATCAAGGAACTCGAAAGCCGGCTGAAAGACACCGAGCCGGAGAAGAAGGACAAGGAAAAGGGGGGCGATTTCAAGGACTTCGACAAGAAGTTCAAGGACAAGTTCGGCAAGGGCTTCGGCAAGGGCTTCGGCAAGGGTCCCTTCGGCCGGCCTCCGTTCGAAGGCGGCAAGGACGAGAAGGGGGAGAAAGAAAAGGGTGAAAAGGGCGAGGCAGGCAAGGATGAGCGCAAAGGCCCGCGCGGCGGCGACCGGAAGGGCCCGCCCGAGGCCCGCAAGGGGGACGACGTGAGCCGGGCGCTCGACGATCTCCAGCGCGCTCTCGACGCCCTCCGCAAAGCTCTCGAAAAACGCTAAACTAATGCACGGCCCGGAGGACTCGATCGCCCGTCCTCCGGGCCTTTTGCCACACGTTTTCGCCAACGGCTCTTTTCCACTCATCTCTCACGGATTCACCAATGACGCTTTCGACTCGTCCTCGCACGCTTCTTGCGGCGCTTTGCGCGGCGCTACTGTTCGGCGCGGCCCAGCTCCCCTCCGCGCAGCCGGAGAAGAAGGCCACGAAAACCAAGGCCGATGATCTGTTCGGTCTGGGCCGCGTCCATTCTTTCCATCTGGAGCTGACGGTTGCGGAATGGGCCAAGATGCAGGACGTGCGCGGCGGTATGGGGTTCGGCCCGGGGAAATTCGGCAAGAAGGACGACAAGGGGCCGCCCAAGTTCGACAAGATCCCGGAGAAACCGGCCGAGAAAACCGAGGCGAAGGCCGACGCCGAAAAGCGGGACGTGCACAAGAACCTTGGCTTCGGCATGGAGTTCCCCTGGGCCAAGGCGTCCTTCACGGCGGAAGGGGAGACCATCAAGGGGGTCGGCGTGCGCTACAAGGGGAACGCCAGCTACATGGCGTCGGCGCGTGGCCTCAAGCGCAACCTGAAGGTCGAGATCGATCACTATGACGACGCGCTGCGCTTCCGCGGCCTCAAGACCATCAGCCTCAACGCCGGCGGCATGGACCCGCTGCGGCTGCGCGAGGCCCTGGGCTACGCCGTCTTCCGCGCCGCCGGCGTCCCGGCGCCGCGCACCGCGTTCGCCGAGGTCACGCTGACCGTGCCCGGCAAGTACGACAAGGAACTGCTCGGCCTGTACACCTTCGTCGAGCACGTCGACAAGACCTTCCTCAAGGATCGCCTGGGGTCGAGCAAGGGCCTGTTGATGAAGCCCGAGCGCGTCCGCGGCATCGAGTACCTCGGCGAGGACTGGGCGGCCTACAAGCAGCGCTTCCAGCCCAAGCGCGAGCCTTCCAAGAGGGAGGCGCGCCGCGTCATCGACTTCGCCAAGCTCGTCAACAGCGGCGACCAGGCCCAGTTCGACAAACAAATCGACGCCTACCTCGACGTCGACGAGTTCCTCCGCTTCCTCGCCGTCAACGCCTTCATCGTCAACATGGACAGCTTCCTGACCATGGGGCACAACTATTACCTCTACCTCCGCCCGGACGGCAAGTTCATCTTCATCCCCTGGGACCTCGATCTCTCCTTCGGCGGCTTCCCCATGATGGGCGGCACGCCCGACCAGCAGCTGGACCTGAGCATGACCCATCCGCATCCCGGCCCGAACCAGCTGGTCGACCGCCTCCTGGCCGCGCCGAAAGTCAAGGAGCGCTACCAGACCATTCTCAAGGAGCTGACCGCGACGTGCTTCACCAAGGACAAGCTCCTCGCCATGCTCGACACGGCGGAAAAGGCGACGCGCGAGCCGCTGGCCCGCGAGAAGACCGCCGTCGCGGCCCGGAAGGAAGGCGCCGGCGGCTTCGGCCCGCCGGGCTTCGGCCCGCCGGGCGGTCCTCCGGGCGGCTTCGGCGGCACGGACATGCGCACCTTCATCGACAAACGCGTCGTCTCCGTCATCGCTCAAGCCGAGGGCAAGAGCAAGGGTACCGTCCCCACCATGGGCTTCGGCAAAGGCTTTGGGCCAGGCAAGGGCGGTCCCGGCTTCGGTCCCGGCATGTTCTTCGCCAAGGCGGTCCTGCAAGCGGCCGACACCGACAAGGACGGTAAGCTTTCGCAGGACGAGCTGACGGCCGCGGTCAAGGCGTTCTTCAAGGAGTGCGACAAGGAGAAGAAAGGCAAGCTCAACGCCCCGGCCCTGGCCGAAGGCATCAACCGCCTGTTCCCCGCGCCCGGCGGCTTCGGGCCCCCGAAGGGATTCCCTCCGATGAAGGACGGACCGCCCAAGGAGGGGCCGCCAAAGGAGGGGCCCCCCAAGGGACCGTTCTTCTTCGGCGGCGGCCCGGGCGGCATGCTCGCCGGCGTCATCCTGAAACGCGCCGGGGTCGAGATGGACGGCGAGGTGACCGAGAAACAACTGCTCGCCGCCGCGACCGGGCTCTTCAAGGAAAGCGACAAGGAGAACCGCGGCAAGCTCGACGAAGCCGCCGTCGCCGCCGCGATCAACCGGCTCTTCCCGCCGCCTCCGGGCTTTGGCCCGCCCGGCGGACCTCCCATGGGACCACCGGGCTTCCCGCCGGGTGGGCCGATGGGGCCGCCGAAGAAGGAGTAGACCCCGCGAGCCGAGCGGGGCTGGACAGAGTAACGACGGTTCGGCGAGAGTTCACGTCCGGTCCGGCTCGGCTCGCCGGACCTACTTTACAGGGCGCGCGAATCTAGCGATTCATCTTCGCGCCTGCGCTTTCCTTGATGCCGGTGGCCGGGGCTACGACCGTTGTCCGGTCGGTGTGGGGGACTTCCGCGTCGGCGGGACGATCGCCCGGCGCCACGGGTTTGCGCGGCTCGATGGGGAACGTCACGCCGAGGCGGGCGAGGAGCCAGCGCGTTTCGGCGAGGGTGAGGAACGACATGTTCATGACCAGCATCATGAGCGAGAAGGTCTTCAGGCCCATGAACAGGCCGATGAAGCCGTGCAGGATGATGGCGCCACCCAGGAGCCACCAGCGTGTGCGGGGCGCCCAGATCAGGAAGACGTAGGCGATCTCGAAGGCGAGCGTGAAGTAGGTGGCAAGCGTGAGGAGGATGTAGAAGATCCATTGCACGGCGACGATCTGCTTGAGGACCCACATGTAGACGCCGAACTGCATCGGGGCGAACTCGAAGTTGGAGAGCGTGCCCCACACGGCGGTGCCTTGCCACCAGGCGGAGCCCTGGAGCTTGGCGAGGCCGGCGATGAGATAAATGATGCAGGTGTGGATCTGGAGAAGGCGGTAGGCGACGTTGGCGGAGATCGAAGGCGCCGGCGTCGGGGAGTAGGACGCGGGCACGAGCCGGCCGGCGTCGAGCGCCGGCTTTTTCCAGAAGCCGCGCCAGGCGTTGACGACGCGCAGCTTGTTCTTGCTCCACCAGCGGGCGATCAGGCGGTCGACGGAGAGGGCGGCGCCGGCGGGGCCGATCATCAGGTACAGGAGCACGATGGTCTGCATGCTGTCGACGCCGAACAGGGCGACCGGGGTGCGGTGGATGTACCAGAGGCACGTCATCCACGTGAGCGCCGCGGTGATGCGGGTGCAGAAGCCGATGGTGAAGAGGAAGACGACGAGGACGACCAGGCCGTGGACCAGGGCCATGGCGGCGGGATCGGTGACGTCGAACCAGATGGACCAGACGGGCAGGCCGCGGGCGTAGACGGTGTTGGGGTCGCGCCGGTAGGCGTCGTAGTACTCGTCGATGTAGCGGCTTCCGCGTCGGCGAGGTCCTCGAGGGGACTGCGTGAAATCGGGATAGACCGCCGGCGGCACGCCGTGTTTCAGATAGTAGGCGACGGCGTATTTGTATTCCGTGGCCGTCTCGGGAGCGCGGGCGCCGTTGACGCGCGGATCCGTCGCCGGCATCCTTCTGACGAACTCCTTGATGTACTCGCGGGCGTCCGCTTCCTTCATGCCTCGGGTCAGTTCCTTGGCCCGCGCGTGCTGGGTCATTTCCATGAAGTCGTCGACCAGCCGCTGCGCCTCGCGGTTCGCGGTGTAGGGCAGGGGCGGGCCGCTGCCCCATTTCTTGAAATAGGCCTCGTTGTATTCGCGCTCCTCGTCGGTCGCCGGCTGAATGACGAGCCCGGTCCAGTTGAGGTTATCGATGACGCGCGGCTCATCGTAGACCTGCTTGAGCCGGATCTGGAGGTCTTGCCAGCCGTGCTCCCCCATGAAGTCCTGCAGCCGGAAGCTGTAGACGATCATGGTGTAAAGGGTGATCAACCCGCAGCAGATGCGGATGAGGCCGAGCAGGGTCGGGTCGGCGGGCGTGAACCAGAAGCGGTTCCAGCCGGAGAACCAGCTCGTCTGCTTCAGGTCGGCATGGAGGAGAGTCGACTTCATGGCGATTGGCCCAGGGCAAGGCCCCTGTAGGCCCCGCGAGCCGAGCGGGGCCGGACAGAGTCATGACGGTTGCGGCGAGTGTTCACGCCAGGTCCGGCTCGGCTCGCCGGACCTACTGCCGTCCGGCTCGGCTCGCCGGACCTACTGCACGTCCGGCTCGGCTCGCCGGACCTATTGGTGAAGCACGCCACGTTTCTAGCGCGGCTGTTCGAGTAGCTCGCGGCGCGGCGCGTACCATTCCCATTCGCCGGCCGCGTTTTTTCCGACGGCCCATTTCGGGTCTCCCGCATGTCGGTGCATGAAGCTGAGGGTCAACGACAGGGGGGACGAAGGATCGGAATAGTTGTTGCGCAGGATCGGCAGCATCCAGAACAGGAACGGATCCTTGCGATTCACAATGACGCCATTGGGATCGTATTCCCCCATGTACCAGGGGGAGAAGGTGACCGGATCGGTGGGGTCGCGCTTGGCGAGCATCTGGTCCCAACCGAACAGCTCGTGTTTGACCTTGTAGACCTTCACCGAGCGGAGCTTCCAGTCCGGATGGTCCGGGTGAGGCCGGGTGCTGATGTGGCGGACGAAGGACTCGACCAGGTGCTGGACGTTTTGCGTGGGCGCGGCGTATTGCGACGTCAGCGCGACGCTCGGATGGAAGGGGACGAGGCCGGGGTAATCTTCGAAGTTGAAGGCCGGGAGCTTGAATTCGTTGAGGTCCTTGCCGTTCTCGGGCTTCAATTTGCCGAGGATGGTTTTGTCCTGGTCCTTCTTGTCCTTGTCGTCCTTGGCCTCTTTCTTGACGCCGGCGTCTTTCGCCTCCTTCTCGAGCTCGTCGCGCATCTTCTGAAAATAGACCGCGAACGGGGATTTCCGCCAGCGCGCCTTGTAGGGGCCGGTCATGCCGTAGGTGACAATGGCGTCGTCGTCGGGGTTGCCGAAAGGACTGGCGCTGTTGTCGACCAGGGGAATGGTCAGGCTCGACGCCATGGCCACGTTGGTGGTGAACGACAGATAGCGCTGGTACTCCAGGGCGACCGTGTGCTTGTGCCAGCCCTTGTCGTCGATCTCCGGGATCTTGTACCAGACACCGTCGGTCCGGCCTTTGCCGTCCTCGTAGATCATGCGGAAGTACATGTAGGTTGCGGCATCCGGCTCGGGGGCGTAGAAATGGTAGGCGTTGTTGAGGTACATGAACTCGAGGTACGGGCGATAGATGCGCACCCAGAGCTGGCCGACGATCCACGGATAGGGTGGCTGGCTCAGCGCCGCCGACATGATGCCGCCGAAGTGCAACAGGAAGAGGAGCACGAGGGCGATGCGGCGCGGGCCGGCGCCGACCAGGTAGAACGGGGCGGCGGCGAAGGCGGCGAAGGCGGCGACGCTCAGGAACAGGCGCATCGTCCGCCAATCATGGAACGATTCCTTGCCGAAATACAGGGACCACGAGCCGGCCATGCAGGTGAGGGCGAAGAGGAGCAGGAGGCAGGCCGCCTCGTAGCCCCAGGGGATGTTTTTGTCCGGGCCGCGGGCGCCGAGGCAGGCGCGGGCGGCGAAGAAGCATATGGGGGCGATGACGATCCAGACGACCGTGAGGCTGCCGGGGCGCCAGGGGACGAAGCGGGCGCCGAACCAGCTGCCGATCCATAAAACGGTGAGCAGGACTGCGATCAGGGCGAAGAGGACGCCCAGTGTTTGCAGGACCAGCGACCGGGCGGCGGGCGCCATGTCATCGATGAAGGCGGAGCGGGCGGAGTTGAGGCGGAGGACGAGGCTGAGACCGCCCGCGCCAAGGGCTGCGAGCAGGAAGAAGCCGCGCGGGAAATCGAGGCTGTCGGGGGCGAGGCGCGTCAGGAGCAGCGCGAGGAGGGCGCTGACAAGGCCGAAGGCGGCATAGGGCCAAGGATTGGCGAGGACCCAATCCTCGCGCGCGGGCGCCTTGATGTCGGCGGTTGCCATGATGCACCTTTTTCAGCGCTACGAAGTTGCGACCGAGCGCCTGCCCTGGCTTGTGCGGAAGGGTTCTTCCGCAATGATACTCAATCGCGCGGCCCACGCTAAGGGCAAAAGGAACACGTTGCAAATGCGGCAGGGGTTCGTTAGCTAAAGAACGCCGGAATATGAAGAAACTTGCGCGAAACGGCATGCCGCAGCCCCTGTCCCCACTGGCGGGAGGATGAGCGCCGGAGGCTGCGTAATCGAAGGAACCGTCAAACTCGTCAAAAGCGTGCCAAGGGGTGTGTTAAAATACCGCAGCCTCTCCATTTTTACAGTTGACACTTCTTTCCCCTATCTTTACTATCCTACTCAGACGGTAATTTTTCCCAGCTAACTTTGCTCTTCGCAACGGACTGGCTCCGGCGCGCAACGGCCGGACGGGGATGGAACACCTCCTTGACGGCAGGCTCCAGGCCGAAACGGTTCGACCATAACTTTCTGCGTGGGTTGGCTTCCCTTACTTTGCTGGAGGTTTTGCAATGTACAGTGTGGTTCTCATGATGGCTCTGACGGGCGGCGCTGAGGCCCCCGACTTCGGCCATCGTTGCTCCTGTTCCTGCAGTGGCTACGTTTGCAGCGGCTGCTTCGGTGGTTGCAGCGGTTGCCACGGTTGCCATGGTGGTCTGTTCAGCCGTCGTTGCCATGGCTGCAGCGGCTGCTGCGGTGGCTACGTCTGCACCGGTTGCTCCGGCTGCCACGGTTGCCACGGCGGTCTGTTCCGTCATCGTAGCCACGGCTGCTGCTGCGCTCCGGTTTGCACCGGCTGCACGGGCTGCACCGGCGTCGTTGTCCCCGGTGGGACGATGGGCGGCGGCGTGATCATCGAGAAGAAGGAACTGCCGAAGGGCGGCGAGAAGAAGACCAGCGCCCCGGCCACCATCGTTGTCAACGTTCCCGCCGACGCCCGCGTGACGATCGACGGCAACACCACGAGCCAGACCTCGGCTCGCCGCACCTTCGTTACCCCCAACCTGGACCTCAACAGCGAATACGTCTACACGTTCCGCGCGGAAGTCGTTCGCGACGGCCGCACCATGGTTGAGACCCAGACCGTCACCGTTCGCGGTGGCGCCATGACGGAAGTCCCGTTCAACTTCACGAGCACTGGCGTCGCCAGCCGCTAAGGGCGAAACCTTCCCCAACCCACGCAGGCTTTCTGCCTGGAGCCACGGGCCTGGCTGGGTGCGGGAGACAGCGTCCAAAAAGGGATGAACGGATCAGGGGAGAACGCGGTTCTCCCCCTTTTTTTTGCGCGCTCCGCGGTAGGCGCTCTGCGGCAGCCGCTTCACTCCTCCCGCCCCGCCGGACACCCAGCCTCCAGCCACGCCTCCAGCACCATCTGCGCCGCCACCATGTCGCGCCGCTCCTTCCGCCGCCGGTGCGTCAGCCCCGCCTGCCATAGCTCCTTCTCCGCCATCACCGAACTGTAACGCTCGTCCCAGAAGCAGACCGGCAGCTCCGTCTCCTCACCGAGCCACTTGCCGAACGCCCGCGCCGCCTTCGATAGCTCGCTCTCCGCCCCGCTGTTGTGCAGCGCCAGGCCGATCAAGAGCGTCCCCGGCTCCTCCGCCGCGATCACCTTCTTGAGATAGGCGAGGTCCGCCCCCCGGCTCGTGCGCGTGTAATTCGCCAGCGGCGACGCGATCTTCCGCTCCGGGTCGCTGATCGCCAGGCCGAGCCGCTTGCGTCCAAAGTCGATCGCCAGCACCCGCGTGCTCACAGATACTTCTCCAACCCCTTCTTCTTCATCAGTTCCACCAACTGCTTGATCGTCCCCTCCTCGCGGCGATCAGCCACGAGGATCGCGTCCCCATCCTGAATGATGAGCAGGTTGTCGACCCCCAGGGTCGCGATCAGGCGATCGCTCGCCCCGACGATGACGCAGCCGCGCGTGTGCAGGCCGACGTGGTTCGCCAGCACCGTGTTTCCATTCGCGTCCTGCGGATGCAAGCGCTCGAGCGCCAGCCAGCTGCCGACGTCATCCCACTGATACGGCGCCTCGACCGCGATCACCTCCGGCGCCCGCTCCATCACCGCGTAATCGATGCTCACCCGCGGCAACTTTTCGTACTCCCGGCTCAAGACTTCCAGCCGCTCGGGTCCGTCCCACGCCGCCGCGATCCGCCGCGCCGCCGCCGCCAGCTCCGGCTGCTGGCTTTCGAGTTGCCCGAGCACCGCCCCGATCTTCCAGCAGAAGATACCGCAGTTCCAGAAGTACTCTCCGCTCGCCACCATCTGCTCCGCCACCTCGACGCCCGGTTTCTCCCGGAACGCCCGCACCGCGAAGACGTTGATTCCCTGCCGCTGCTCTTGGAGCTTGCCCCGATGGATGTAGCCGTAGCCCGTTGCCGGATACGTCGGCGGGATGCCGAGCGTGACCAGCGCCTTGGGATGCTCGCGCGCCATCTGCTCCGCGACGTGTACCGCCCGGCGGAACTCCTGCGCCGGCTCGATGACATGGTCCGCCGGCATGACGACCATCACCGCGTCGGGGTCCTCGCGCTCGATCAGCGCCGCCCCCAGGCCGATGCAGACCGCGGTGTCCCGCCCGCACGGCTCGCCGATGATGTGATCGCCGAGAAGGCCCGGCGTCTCGCGCCGCACCTCCTCCTCGTGCGCCGTCGACGTGATGATCCACGTCTTCGCCGCCGGCACGACCGCCTCGATCCGGTCGAGCGCCTGCTGGAGGAGCGTGCGCTCCCCCGTCAGCGTCAGGAACTGCTTTGGCTTCTTCTGCCGGCTCCGCGGCCAGAACCGCGTCCCGCCGCCGCCCGCCATGATCAACGCGTGGAGCATGAGACGATCCCTCTGCCTGGCTTCAAACACGCTTCGGATTCCCGAGCCGTTTCACGAAGGACTGATACCAGGCGACTTCGCGCTCGGAAGTGTCGAGTCTCGCCTCCGAAAGTTCGCGAATCATCTGCTCAAGATACTCGAACTCGAGCAAGTCCGCGACTTTTCGAAGCACGTCCTCCGTTCTTCGGTGAAAAAGATCTGGGCCCGGACTTCCCCGCCCTCATCGGCCACAGCCACACCAGCGCCTCCGGCCCGCCGCTGCCGCTTGCCAGCACGGCGCCGTCGGGCGAGAAGGCGAGCGACTCGAGCCGATTCTTTGGCCCGGTGAGCGTGCGGCGCAGCTTGCCGGTTTCGGCGTCCCAGAGCTTGATGGTCGTGTCCTTGCAGCCGCTGGCCACGGTCTTGCCGTCGGGGGAAAACGCGACCGAGTCGATCTCCAGCGTGTGCCCCTTCATCACGTGCAGCGTCTTCCCGGTCTCCACGTCCCAGAGGCGCACGGTCGCGTCCTGGCTGCTGCTGGCCAGCAGCTTGCCGTTGGGTGAGAAGGCGATGCACTCCAGCCCCCCCTTGTGCCCTTCGAGGACGCGCTTCAATTCGCCGCTCCGCGCGTCCCAGAGCCGCGCCGTCCCGTCGGAGCTGGCGCTCGCCAGCGTGCTCCCGTCCCGCGCGAACGCCACCGCCATCACGCGCTTGGTATGCCCCTTGAGCGTCCGCTTCAGCTCGCCGCTCGCCGTGTCCCAGAGCCGCACCGTCTGATCGACGCCGCCGCTCGCCAGCGTCTTCTCGTCCGGAGCGAAATCGACCCAGCGCACGATGTCCGTGTGCCCCTCCAGCGTCCGGACCGGCTTGAACGACCGGCCATCCCAGAGCCGAATCGTCTTGTCCCGCCCGCAGCTGGCGAACCAGGCGCCTGTCTTGGAGAAGGCGACGTGGTAGACATCCGCGCTGTGCTCGATCAGCGTCCGCTTCAGTTCACCGGAAGTCGCGTCCCAGATCTTGATGGTCTTGTCCCGGCTGCAGCTCGCCAGCGTCCTGCCGTCCGGGGAGAAGGCGACGCCCAGCACGGAGCCCTTGTGCCCGGCGAGCTTGCGCGGCTCCGGATCGCCGGCGAAGAGCGCGGGGCCGGCCAGCACGACCAGGAGGAGGGCAGACGGATGGAGGATCATCGGATTTGCTCCCTTGTTGCTGTGCGCCGCAAGTATCGAGCTTCAACCCTGGAGCAAAGGCCGGAACCCCGCCTGGGCAAAATGATGGTCGCCCGTCAGCGCTTCCGCGATGCAGCGCTCGGCCATGATGACAAAACTGATGCAATCGGTGAGAGACCAGTCCTTGTCGTGGCGGTCGCCATAAAGCGCTAGGCCGAGCGTATGCCAGGGGGAGCTGTCCATGATGATTGTCGTGTTCGCATCCGTGCTGATCTGGTTCAAGAAGCGAAAGGTATGCTGGCGGATGACCGGGGCGGAAAGCGCATCAACGACTTCCATCAAGACCCAGCCCGTCGTAACGATGCGCGTTTGCAGGGACGCCGTCGCCTGCAACGCGGCCGTGTGGAATCGGTCCTTGGGATTGAGCAGCGCAATGTAACAGAAGCTATCCGCGAAGACCTCGCTCATGAGCGCGGCTTCCCGTGCGCGTAGTGATCATGGTTCTCAGCAAGGTCGGCCGGCAAATCAGGCGCGGCTTGCTCGGCTGCCGCGGCCAGGGCCAGGAGCCAACTTCGCGTCGCGGCGAGATCGCCTGGCTCCGAGGCAGCGGCCTCTCGGCGCCGCACGGTGACTTCAATCTCCCCTTCAGGCAGAGAAACGCCGGCAGGCGGACGGATCACCTGCTCCTCGCTCACAATGGCATTGAATTGAATCGCGTCCATGGTTCGCCTCCGGGGTGATCTTATCACTGCGCCCGACTCGTCGCAACGCAGGCCGGCTCTTCAACGGCTTTGATCCAGGCGAGCATTCCACGCCGCCGCATCTCGCCGACGCGCCGCGCCTCGCCGGAGCCCCACATCTCACCGCGTCAGGGCCGACCCATACCATGCTCCATACACGGCACAAGAATACCGATCTCCGCGAACGACTTGCGACACTGTTTCATGCCTCCCGGCTTTGCGGCCCGCGCCTCCAACCACCTCGCCTCGTCCTCGGTCAGGTCGAGCCACGCCGATTTCGCGCCCTGCTTGCGCTCGAAGACGTGCTCGGCAAAGGCGACCTCGTCTGCCGTCATCCCGTATCCCTCCGCCCACTCGGCCAGCGCCGCCGCGCGGTCCAGGAGGTGTGTGCGCAAAATGTGCCCGCCCTCCTCCATGAACTCCTCCCACGGAACCGCGGCGGCCAGCGTTTCGCCGGCGGACCAGAACACCGCTGTCGTCACTGGCGCGACTCTGCCGTCCACCTCGCGCCGGAGGTAGGAAAACACCATCCGCTCCACAATCGCCCTGAGATCCGCCGGCATGCCTCGGAGAAAAAAGCCCTGGTTCCCCAGGAGCCATGCGGTCGGGTATCGGCTATGAACGTCGTAAAAGGCGCCGACAGCGGCGTCGGCGAGGAAGACGACGGCGCCCGAAGCCCCCTCCCAATTATTCAACTGATAGACATTGCCGGCCCACCCCTCGAAGAACATGTCGAAGCGCGGCTGGACCGTCGCATGCACGATCGAGCCGAGCATGGCGCCGGAGCGAAGCCGGCTCAGACTTGGGGAACAATCAGCGCCGAATCCAAACGAACCGACCCACATGTTACCCTCAACCGCGTTGCGGCCCGCCGCTCTCTTCAATTACGGATTGCGGGCACTTCGCCTGCCCGAATCTCCGCACAAACGGAGTCGAACGCATCGAGGTACGCTTTCTCAAACCCCAGCAGCGGCTTTGAGAAGAGATTGAGTGTCCGTGGGTAAGCAAGCTGTTCGGCGAGGTCTTTTCCCTCCGTGAAAACGTCGCCGAAGAACTCCCTCGCGCCGTCCAAACTCCCGCCGTTCCGCATCGCGTAGTCCGCTACCCAAAGGCAATAGATGAGTCGTTCCCAAGGGGAAAGCGATTCCTTCCCGTCACGCGCTTTTTTCCGAATGACCCAGTCGCCCGTATCGATCACCCATGTTTCGTTATCGCTCACGAGCATTTTGACCTCCACGGGTTTTGCCGCGGTCCCCGCGCTCCTTACGCCCTCTCCCCCTCCCCCCGCCCCAAGAACCCATCAATATGCCCATCCAGCACCAGATCCAATCGCCCCGTGCTCTTCCCCGTCCGGAAGTCGCGGACCAGCGTCGTCGGTCCTAGACGATACCGCCGCACCACCGTCCGCGTCTCCCCCTCCGGCTCCCCGCGCCGCTGCGCCTCCAGCCGCGCGTGCAGGATCAGGCGCGTCCGCTCGATCGCTTCGTTCTTGCCGCCGTCGCACCAGGCGCGGACCGAGAGATTGCTCGCCGCGTGGAACAGCCGCACTTCTTGGTTCACCCGAGGCAACAACCGCCCGCGCCGTCCGCTCAGGGGACGAACCTCTGTCGCCAGTTCTTTCGCGTCCGTCGGCCAGTCGCCGGCGGGGACCGGCAGCACCTCCACGCTGACGATCTCCCGCTCCAGCGCCTCCCGCCCCTTGAGCCGCCGGCCCCGGCTGAACTGGTGCAACCCGCCTTCCCCGGCCAGGAGCGCATAGGCCCCGGCGCCCGAGCAGAGGAGGGTGATCGCGTCCTCGCGCGGACCGTCGCCGTGCCGGTCGCTGATCACCTGCACCTCCAGGCCGCGCCGCTGCCCCATCTTGATGTAGAGCTGGGCGAGCCGGCCCAGCGCGTCGAGGTCGCCCCCCTGCCGCTGTACCAGACGCAGGGACACCAGCGCGTCACCCAGCGCCGGGGCGTCCCGGCACTGGGCCAGGAACGAGAGGTGCTCGATCTGGCTCGCCAGGCCGTCGAGATGCTGGTCGACGCGCTGCAAGTCGCGCTCCGAATGCCGATGCCGCTGCGCCACCTCCGCCTCGGCCATCACTTTCTTTTCCAGCGCTTCGACCTGGCCGAGAATGCCGTCGAGCCGGTAAATCTCGTCCTGCACCGCCCGGTAGGCGCGGCGGTCGTCCCAGAACGCCGGGTTCGCCGTTTGCCCCAGCAGTGTCGTCTTGCGCTCGGCCAGCGGCTTCGTCTCTGCGCTGAGCCGCCGCGCCTTCTCCAGTAGTTCCAGCGCCCGCTCCGTCACCGGCTTGGCCCGCGGCGCTTCCGGCGCCGGCGTCTCCCCGGTCTCGGGCGGCTCCACGTCGATGTCGACCCGGCCGCCCCGGGCCACCAGCCGCAGCAGCGATCCCGCCGGCGCCTTCCCCTCCGCGATCGCCCGCGCCACCGGCAAGAGGACCAGCCGCTCGATCGTGCGCTTGAGGGGCCTGGCCCCGAACGCCACCGAATAGCCCTCGGCCAAAAGCAGCGGGAAGACGGCCGGATCGACGTCGATGGCGAGGCCGCGCCGCGCGATGCCCGACCGCTGCAACACGCGCTCCACCTCGCGCTCGGCGATCTTCTCGGCGGTCTCGCGCGCCAGCGGCAGGAACGTGACGATGCGGTCGATGCGGTTCAGGAACTCCGGCCGGAACCAGTGCCCGATCTCGCGCAGGATCGTCTCCCGGTCCGGCGGCTTCGGCAACTCCGGCCGCAAACCCAGAGTGGTATCGGTCGGCACGGCCGCGCCGACATTCGACGTCATGATGATGATGACGCGGCGGAAATCGGCGGTCCGCCCCTGGTTGTCCGTCAGCCGGCCCGCGTCGAAGATCTGGAGGCACAGATTGTAGACGTTCGGGTGCGCCTTCTCGATCTCGTCGAGGAGCAATACCGAGAACGGCTGCTCGCGCACCTTCGACGTCAGTAATCCCGGCTCGGCCCCGGCGTAGGCGCCGCCGATAAGCCGCTCGTACGACTCGTAGGTCGCGAACTCGCTCATGTCGAGCCGGATCATCCGCGTCGGATCGCCGAACAGGTGCTCGGCGAGGGCGCGAGCCAGCTCGGTCTTGCCGACGCCGGTCGGCCCGACAAAGAGGAACACTCCCATCGGCTTGTTCGGATCGGTGAGCCCGGCCTTGACCAGCGTGACGAGATCGAGCATCGCCTCGACGGCCTCGGGCTGCCCCATGACTCGCTGCTCGAAGAAGCCGCGCACCCCGGAGCGATCGAGCGCGACCGTGTCGGAGAGGAGCTGGAGCGGCATCCCCGTGGAGCGCGAGATCGCGCCGAGGATATCTTGCTCGCGGATCGGCTCCTTCTCCGCCTTCATCCCCGAGACGAGCCGGAACAGGCCGACGGCCCGGCCCGGGTTCGCCGCCCCCGAGACGAAGTAATCGGCCAGCTCGAGCAGGCGGTCGATCGTCGCCTCGTCGATGTTGGCTCCGCTCTCGGCGACGACGCGATCGAGGATGTCGCGCGTCTCGCGGTGGGTCGCCGGCTGCAATTCCACCGAGGTGAAAAGCCGGCGCAGCGAGCGGTTGGCCCCCATGCCGCGGCGAAAGCTCTCGAGCGAACTTTCCCCCAGGATGGTCACGTCGCCCCGCTCGATGGAGGGCGCCAGCGCCGTCGCGACGTTGGCCTGGCTGCTGCTCGTCGTGCCCACCCAGGTGAGCTGCTCGATGCTCGGCACGTAGAGGATGACGCGGCGCGGCTGCTTGATGGCGCCGATCAGATCGCGCAGGCGGGTCTCCCATTCGCCGATCCACTTCGTGTCGACCAAAAAGTCCTGCGGCGACATGCGCAGGACGATGCCGCGCTCCGGCCCTTCGAGCAGGCGGTGCACGATCTCGTTGACGACGGCCGTCTTCCCCGTCCCCGCTTCGCCGAGCAACACCGCGGCGCGCGGCGCCGACCCGTGCAGGATCTTCAGCACGTCCTCGACGGCCCGGTCCACGCCGTGGCCACGCGGCAAATCGCCGCGCTCCGCCTCCTCGGTCAGCACCGTCCCCCAGCGCCTGAGCTGGTCATAGTCGACGAAATCGGCGAGGCGATCGCCGAGCCACTTGGACAGCCTCGGATAAGCCGTGGCGCCGAGCGTGACGACCCGTTTTTGCACCTCGCTCAAGGTCGCGCTGCTCGGAGAGCCGAGGTTCGCATTCAACATCCCCGGAGCTCTGGCGAGCTCCGCTACGCCTCCCGCGCGATTGAATTGCCGCTCCAGGCTCGCGGCGCAGTTCTGCTGTACGTAGGTGTCGTCGTCGACGGCCAGGCGCGCCAGGAGCGCCGGCAGCGCGAGAGCCGGCTCGACGTCCCCCAGGATGCTCGCGATGTCCTGCCGGATCCACGGCACGTCGTCCGCGTGCATGCGCTCGATCAGCCGCGAAACGAGGGCCGGCCGCGGCTTGCACGCCCAGACCGCCGCCGAACGCACGTTGCTGTCCACGTCCTCGAGCAGGCGGCCGGCGAGGTCGTCGAAGGGCCAGGCGGGATAGTTGGAGAGGGCAAGAGCGATCTCCTGGCGGATGTGCGGCGTCGGATGTCCGACCGTTGCGGCGAGCGCGGCGGCCAACGCGGGGCTGGACTGGTTCTGCATCGCCGCGACCTGGATGGCCGAGCGAATGCGGACGTCGTCTTCGGAGCGCAGGAAGTCGACGAGCACATTCGGGTCGCCGCCCGCCTCTTCACGCAGCGCGTCGACGAGCCGTTGCCAGGGATCGCCCTGGCCCGGCCGCGCTTGCTGGACGAGCTTCTCCAGTTCTTCGTTCATGCCCGAATGATAAGGGAGCGCGGCGGGTTTCGCCACGTTAGAGATCGTCCATCGCAAACGTCGGCCGCGGACCATGGCGGCGTCGCAGCGCGTTCTTCACAAGCCGGACGATGAACTGCGGATAGCGGATGCGCGCCGCCTTGAGGCAGCGCGAGAAGCCGGCGTCCGGCGTGAGGTCCGGGTTGGGGTTCACCTCCAGGATGAACGGCTCCTGCCCGCGCACGCGAAAATCGACGCGCGCATAGTCCCGGCAACCCAGCAGCCGGAACGCCCGCGTCGCCAGCTCGTTCAATCGCTTCGTCAGCCGCGGCGACACATCCGCCGGACAGTGCGGCGGCGTGTCGTCATATTCCGGATCCCCCGGCGCCCACTTCCCCTTGTAGGTCAGGATCGACCACTGCCCCGGCCGCTCCGGCGGAAACAGGATCTCGGCCGGCGGCAGGCAGGCGAGCTTCGGCATCTCCACCAGCGTGACGTTGAACTCCCGGCCGCGAATATATTCCTCGACCAGCACCGGCGGCCCGTAGGTCTTGAGCAGGAAGCGCAGCCGCTCGGTCAATTCCGCTTGATTGGAGCAGACGCTCTTGTGATCCATGCCGACGCTGGCGTCCTGGCACGCCAGCTTGGCGATGACCGGAAAGGTCAGCGGGCAGCGCGGCGCCGGCAGCGAATCGACCACGAGCGACGGCGCCGTCGGCAGCCCGCCGCCGCGCAGCAGGCTGTTTGCCTGGTGCTTCGCCCGGCACAAGGCCAGCGCCCGCATCGGCGAGCCGGTGAAGGGGACCTCTTTCCACTCCAGAAGCCCGCAGACGTAAGACTCCGTCTCGGTGTTGTCGAGATTGCCTTCAAAGAGGTTGACGACGACGTCCGGCCGATCCTCGTCCAGCTCGCGCAGCAGCGGGACCGGGTCGCGCGCCAGGCTGAAGAGCTTCGGCGTGAAGCCGGCGTCGGAAAGGATGGTCGCCATGCTCTGGGCGACGCCGACGACGCTGCGCTCCGACTCGGCGTCCGGATGATCAGGGGGCAAAAGCGGTTCGTTGTAAAGGAGGAGGACGCGCGTCATGAGTTAGTTCGACGTTCCCACGTTTAGCCCCGGGTTCGCAGAACCGGGGCGGACCGCATCCTCTGACAATTCGCCCAGACCCGCGCGAGCGCCTCGGTTCTGCGAACCTGGGCGAAACGATCGCTAGCGCAGCCCGCAGCGCTCCAGCGCCGCGTTCACGATCGTCGTCACCAGGCGCTCGTAGCTCCAGCCGATCAGCCCCGCCATGATGACCAGATCGCTGTCGTCCGGATTCAGCCCTGGCAGCGGATTGACCTCGAGGAAATAGGGAACGCCCTGCCGCACCCGGAAATCGACCCGGCTGATGTCCCGGCAGCCCAGTGCCCGATAGGACAGGACCGTCGCTTGCCGGATCGCCGCGACCGTCTTCTCCGGCAAAGGCGCCGGGCACTCGTACTTCACCAGCTTGCGGTAATCGCGCTTGATCTCGAGGCTGTAGATGAACTTCTCGACCGGAAACTGCGGCACGACGCGCATGATCCCCAGAATCTTCACCCCCCCACCCCGACCCTCCCCCGCAAGGGGGGAGGGAGAATGAGGCTCGTTCCCGTAAACGCCGACCGTGACCTCGTCGCCGTCGATGTATTCTTCGACCAGGATCGGCTGGCGCTGATCGCGCTGCAAATCGTCGAGGACGGCGGGCAATTCATCCGCGCTGTGAACCAGGCAGCGATTCCGGATGCCCTTGCTCGATCCTTCCCATGCCGGCTTGACGACCACCGGATACGTGAGCTGGGCCGCTCGCTCCAGGACGGAACGATCGCCGGGCCCGACCAGCAGGCTCGGCGGCACGTGGACGCCCGTGGAATGGACCAGCCGCTTGGCGCAGTCCTTGTCGAGGGTGACCGCCAGCGTCAGCGGGTCGCTTCCGGTGTACGGGATGCCGAGCATCTCGAGCACGGCGGGGACGCGCGCTTCCCGGCTGCGGCTCACCCCCGTCCCCTCGGCGAAATTGAAGACGAAGTCCGGCGGCTCGGCCAGGACCTTCTGCAAGAACTCGCGCCCATCCCCCAGCAAGACGACCTGATGCCCCATGCCGCGCAGCACCGCCGCGATCGCCTCGATGGTATGCGGGCTATCGAATTCTTCCTGGGCGTCGTCGGGGAGCGCGGGATCGGTGTGCCCGGATTGCTTCAAGTCGAAAGTGATGCCGATCTTCATGCGGACCCGTTCCATCCCTGAATAACCGCACGGAGCCCTCCTGGCCGACCGGTCGATCCATCGTTGGGCATTCTAGAAGTCCAGGGGGGGAGGGGTAGGTGGTGAAGGCAATCGATGGCTACCTTTGATGCGTCTCATTCAATAGGTAGTCTGTCATCACTCATCACACTACCGATCAGGCGCCGAGGAACCCATGCATCTCGTCTGTTGCGTCGCTTCCATGCTGTTGCAGGGCCCAGGGGAGGTAGTCTTCAAAGACGCGCTCACGGACCTGGAAACGCGTCTGGCGCGAGAGCAAAGGCCGAACTATCGGATGGCGCTCAGCCGGGATGGGGGGACACTCTTTCTTGGCCGGGCGGACTTTCAGGGGCTCGGCATGGGTTGCCTGATCCGGAAAGTTGACCTCGAGACGGGCAAGCAGGCGAAAACGATCCAGGAGCCACGGCTGCATTTCGAGACGCTCGCCCTGTCTCCGGACGAGAAGCTCCTCGCCATCGGCGGGGGGCATCCGATCCCGATGGGCGCGAATCCGGGCCATGTCTTGCTCTGGGACATCGCCGCGGGGAAGGCGCGTCTGCATTTCTCTTCCATCGAGCTGTGGCAGCCCGTTCACGCTGTCGCCTTCTCTCCGGATGGTAGATCGGTGGTCAGCGCGGGGCACAGCTTGTTGCACTTGTGGGACGCGGAGAGCGGCAAAGTGGCGCGACGCCTCGAGGTCGGCTCCGAGCAGGTAACCGCCGCCGCGTTTCTGGAGGGGGACCGGCTCGTCTCGGTCGGCCAGATGAGCGAGGCGGGCCGGGAGCGGCCGAGCATTCGCGTCTGGAGCCTGAAATCAGGGAAGATCACCGGAGAATTGCAGGGGAAGAGCCATTCGGACGGCGCGATCTGCGTGCGGGTGTTGGCGGCGGCCCCGAAAGCCCCGCTGTTCGCGACGGCGGCCGGCTTCGGCGAGAAGTCAGAGGTCAAGCTGTGGGACCTGCGGAAGCCGCTGCGCGTCGTTGACCTGAAGACAGGCCGCACGGAAACCTTGTCCCTCGCGTTTTCTTCCGACGGCGGCCTGCTGGCGGGGGGCGGCGCCGATGGCGTCATCCGCGTCTGGAACGCGGCTAGCGGCGAGCAGCGGCACGTTTTGCGCGGGCATGACGGCGGCGTGGCGGCGCTCGTGTTTCATCCGGACGGGAGCCTGATCTCGGCGGGGCACGATCGCACGGTGCGGCGCTGGCGGCTCAAATAACGGACCGGTTGAAGCGGAGCCGTATCTCGTGTAAGCTCTTGGAAGATGGCGACGCCCCGACGCCTCGTCCCGGCGGCGCCACCGAGTTTTTTTCCCGCCTTCTCGCGACTCCCTCCTCGAGGTCTCTCCCGATGAAACCGCTCGCACGACTCGCGCTTTTCGCGCTCCTCACCGTCGTTCCCTCCCTCCACGCCGGCGACAAGAAGGACTGGTCCATCCTCGACTACGAAGGCCAGATCAAGGCCCCCGCAGCCGTCAAGAAGATCGTCTTCATCGCCGACAAGCGCCCGCACGGCCCGCGCGGCAACCACGAGTTCGTTCCCGGCGCCGTCTTCCTCGCCCGCACCATCAACGAGCACTACAAGGGCAAGGCCTGGGCGGTCGTCTACCCGCACACCAACCTCCCCAAGGATCTCTCCCATGCCGACGCCGTCATCGTCCTCTTGAACCACGGCGGCATGATCGTCAACCCGGTCACCCAGGCCGCGATGGACAAGGGCGCCGGCTTCATGGCGATCCACTACGGCGTCGAGGTCAACAAGGGTCGCGAAGGCGAGGCGTATCTCAAGTGGCTCGGCGGCTACTTCGAGCCGTTCTGGTCGGTCAACCCGTTCTGGACGCCGAAGTACGACAAGATCCCCGAGCACGAGACGACGCGCGGCGTCAAGCCCTTCAGCGTCAACGACGAGTGGTACTATCACATGCGCTTCGTCAAGGACATGAAGGGCGTGACCCCGATCCTCAGCGCGCTGCCCGACCTGAAGACCATCGGCGGCGGCGGCGTGAAGGCGTCGTCCCACGGCGGCAACCCCGACGTCTACGCCGAGGTCAAGGCCGGCAAGGCGCAGCACATGGCCTGGGCCTTCGTCCGCGAAGACGGCGGCCGCGGCTTCGGCTTCACCGGCTACCACCGCTTCGATAACCTCAAGGACGACAACTTCCGCAAACTGCTCCTCAACGCCGTCGCCTGGACCGCCAAGCTCGCCGTTCCCGCCGACGGCATTCCTTCGCCGACGCTCACCGCCAAGGACCTCGACGCGCTTTATGAGGACGGGCTGCGCGTCGGGAAGTGAACTGTTCTGGCGTGTGTCGAGGCGAAAGCCTTAAGCCTTGATTTGTCTCACTATTTCGGCGAGGATGACAACGGCGATGCAATTGTCCGGCGGTGCAGTTGTTTGGCGTGGAGAGTGCCAATGAAGCACGAGCAATCCAGTCCATCGGAGCCCTTTCCGCGCGAGCAGATTCCGCCCGCGATTCTCGAGTGGGCCCGGCAAACATTCGACGAAGAGGATTTCTTGAACCAGGTCCGCGAGATCGAGAGGGCCGGAGGCCTGAGCTTCGAGGACTTCATCGATGAAGTCGAAGCGAGGACCAAGACGAGGTGACCAGCTCACTGCCTCCTCCGGATCCGTATCGGGTCGCATACTCCGAGCAAGTGCGGGAGCGCTTTCTGGTTCTGGCGGACATCGCCCGTGAGCGCGGCGATGGCGCCGCTTTCGCGGCAGCGTTGAAGGAGTTTCACCGGCGGCTGTCCATCTATCCGCAATTCGGGGAGCCGTTGACTGACTTGAAACATGAGTCGGGGCAAGTCTGGATCGGTATCGTCCACCCCCTCGCGATGCGCTACGGCGTCTTCGAGGATCGGCGGACCGTCATCGTTGCCGCTCTACCCGTGCTCATGCCCAAGTAACTCGTTTTCGCCGCAGTGCGCTCTACCGCTCTACCCGGCACGTTGGAAACGTGCCGCCATCACCCTCGTTCCCAACGGAGCCTGGGAACGGTCGGGAGGCTTCCCATGCGACGCCGCGTCCTCATCCTCACATTGCTCTTCGCCGCCCCAACTCCCGCCGCCGACCTCAAGCGGTTGCCCGCCAACACGTGGGTCAAGATCGAGTACGCCACCAGCCAGCCTGCCGATCCACTCCACAAGGGCTCTTTCAGGGGGGCGGCATTTAATAAGATCGTCTACGATACGGAGGGCAAGCGCATCCTCTTCTACGACCGCTGGGTCGACGACTGGCATGGCAGTTTGCTCTACAGCAACTGCCTCTTCGCCCTGGACCCAGCGGCTGGCAAGCTCACACCGATCAAGATCGCCAACTGGCAGAAGGACTGGCTCAGGAGCGGCGCGGTGACCCTCGGCTACCGCACCATCCCGGTCGACAAGGAGCCAACTCCCTGTCCGCGGCATGTCTACCACGCCTTCGACCACGTGCCGGAGTTGAACGCCGTCTTCATCTGCAACGGTCGCAACCAGAGCGCGATCGACACAGCGGCCTTGGAGGTCGACGAAACCATGTGCAACGGGGCCTGGCGCCTCGACCTCAAAACGAACAACTGGAAGGCGATAGGTGGCCCCAGCGGCCCGCCCAACCCCCGGCCTAACCAACTCGGCGATGGCATGGCTTACTGCCCCGACATCAAGTCGCTCGTCTACGCGGGGACGAACCGACAGATCTGGATCCTCGATCTCACGAAGAACGAATGGCGCAAGGCCAAACATAGCCCGCCCCCGCGCACGTCGATGGGCCAGACGATCTTCTATGACGCCCCACGGAAGCGCATGCTGATTCTAGGCGGCGGCCGGCCTGACGCCTGGGCCAAGAATAAGGCCCTCGAGTTCCGCGAGTTGTACGCCTTCGACCCGAAAACCGAGGAAGTGACGCGCCTCGCAGATGGCCCCAGCGCCTTCTACGCCCAGCACTTCGCCCGCGATACGAAGCTTGATGTCTTCCTCGCCGTCTGCGTCTTCAGCAAGAAGGAGGAGCCCTCCGGCATCTTCTTCTATGACCCGAAGAAGGACAGATGGAGCGAAGTGAAATCGGAGAACCCCATACCGCCGGTCCGCCACCGCGCGGGTGAAGCACCGGACAGGATGCAGCTCTGCTTTGACAGCGAGCACGGCTGCTTCATCGCGAAACTGTACGGCATATTCTGGGCGTTCCGTCTTGAACTGCCCAAGAAGTGATCGTCTCGTCGCCGAAGTTGCGAGATTCCGCAGCGGAGTGACGCCGATCCTCAGCGCGCTGCCCGACCTGAAGACCGTCGGGGGCGGCGGCGTGAAGGCGTCGTCCCACGGCGGCAACCCCGACGTCTACGCCGAGGTCAAGGCCGGCAAGGCGCAGCACATGGCCTGGGCCTTCGTCCGCGACGACGGCGGCCGCGGCTTCGGCTTCACCGGCTACCACCGCTTCGATAACCTCAAGGACGACAACTTCCGCAAACTGCTCCTCAACGCCGTCGCCTGGACCGCCAAGCTCGCCGTCCCCGCCGACGGCATCCCGTCGCCGACCTTGACCGGCAAGGACCTCGACGCCCTCTACGAGGACGGCCTGCGCGTCGGGAAATAGACCTCGCTACTTCACCGCGAGGAACAGGTTGATCAGGAAGCTGAGCCCGAGGCCGCCGAGGGCGGCGTAGAACCACCAGATGGGGACCATCTCCTCGCTGTCCGCCTTCTCCTCGGCCGCGTCCTCGTCGTCGTCGACGCCGTGCTGAAGGCCCTGGAGCATGGCAAGATCGATTTTCTGACGGGCGATGCGGGGGGGCTCATCGCGCAGGAGGCACTCGAGGTCGAGGATGAGCCCCTCGGGCGAGGGATAGCGCATGTCGCGGTCCTTGGCCATCATGAACTCGCAGACCTCGCCCAGCCCCGCGGAGAGCTTGGTGTTGATGTGGTCCGGGGGGACAAGCTCCTGGGCCCGGTGCGCTTTCAAGACATCACGGCGATCGGCAAAATCGAACGGCGGGCGGCCCGTGACCATGTGATACAGCGTGGCGCCGAGCGAGTAGATGTCGGCACGGCTGTCGACATCGATGCGGCTGCGGATCTGCTCGGGGGCGATGTAATACGGGGTGCCGATGGTGAGGCCCTTCTCGGCCTTGGCGGCGGCCTCATCGGTGGTGGCGCGGGCGAGACCGAGGTCGGCCAGCTTGGCGACCCCCTCGCGCGTCAGGACGATGTTCGCGGGCTTGATGTCGCGGTGGATCAGGTTGCGGCGATGGGCGTGGTCGAGCGCCTGGGCGATCTGCAAGACGATCTCGACCGCCTCCTTCTCCTCGTACACTTTGCCCTTCTCCAGCTCATCCTTGATCGTCGTGCCCTCGACGTACTCCATGACGAAATAGTGCAACGTGCCCGCGACGCCGACGTCGATGGCCTGCACGACGTTGTTGCTGCTGAACTTGGCGGCGAGATGGGCCTCGCGGAAGAAGCGCTCGATGTACTCCTGGTTGGCGGCAAGCTTGGGATGGAGGAACTTGATGGCGACGAGGCGGTCCATGCTGACCTGCCGCGCCTTGTAGACGCGGCCCATCGAGCCGCGGCCGAGCTCTTGCAGCAACTGGTAGCCGGGGATGGGCTGGTTGACGATGGAGGAGAGCTCGGAGGCGACGCGGCGCCCCTGGCCGGCGGTGAGGAGGCCGGCCTTGACGAAACGGTCCAGGACAGCCTCGACGCCGAGATCGCTCCAGGCCTCTCCTTCCTGGGCGCGAAACTGGACGTACTCCTCGCGCGTGATCAGGCCGCGGCGCTCGAGCGCTGGCCGAAGCTTTTCGGCGTCGAGGTTCGGCGTCAGTTCTTTGGCGGAGGCGGACATCGGGTCGGAATGCGCGTGGAGTGGAGCCCGGGCATACGAGGCGGAGTCTACCAGCATCATACCGGAAGGGGGGCCAAACTCTAACCCTAGTCCGTCATGAAAAGTGGATGAAGGATGGCGGTCTGGCAAGTTTTGCCCGGCTAAGTTGTTGCAAGGCGGTTTGTCAGCCTGCTAAGATAAGCGCATCACTGAACCTGGCCAGGCCGGCACGCGTCCTTTTGGATGTTCCGTGTCCGCGCGGAGGCCGTCGCCCAGACGGGACCATCCCGAAGCCACCTCCCGCGGCGCCCATGGGACGTTCTCCGGCGACAGGAGGCTCCATGCAAACGGCGACCAATTCGGCACTGGATGCCAGCGTTCTCGTTCTGAACAAGCTCTTCATGGCGGTGCATGTCGTGTCGGTCCGCCGCGCCTTCATCCTGCTCTGCAAGGAGCTGGCCGAGGTCGTGAGCCTGGAAGAGGGTCAGTTCCTGACCTACGACTTCCAGAGCTGGCGCGAGGTGAGCGAGTACCGGCTCAAGAACTTCCTGCACGAGGATGAGGATTGGGTCCGCACGGCGACCAGCCAGATCCAGGCGCCGCGCGTCATCCGCCTCCTGTCCTACGAGCGCATGCCGAAACACACGGTGAAGTTCAACCGCCGCAACATCTTTGCCCGCGACAACAACCAGTGCCAGTATTGCGGCAAGCGCTTCCCGACACAGGAGCTGAGCCTCGACCACATCGTGCCGCGCAGCCAGGGCGGCCTGTCGAGCTGGGAGAACATCGTCTGCGCCTGCGTGAACTGCAACGTCCGCAAGGGCGGCCGCACGCCGAAGCAGGCGCACATGACGCTGATCCGCAAGCCGGAAAAGCCGAAGCGCAGCCCGCTCCTGAACCTGAAGCTGACCCACCGGAAGTACCGGTCCTGGAAGACCTTCCTGGACAACGCCTACTGGTCCGTCGAGCTGAAGTAGGCGACGAATCTCGTCCCAGGCTTAATCTCGTTCCCAGGCTCCGCCTGGGAACGAGACTTCTTCGCACTTGACGCCGGGGCGTTTCGGGCTCAAGCTGTCTTTGATGCACGAGCAGCACACCGTCGAGTACGAATTGACCGACGAGCTGGCCAACCGGCTGGGCCGGCTGATGGTCGACCGTTATTTCTACGGCCACTCCTTCCAGCGGCAGGCCCCCTGGGTCGTTCTCGGCCTGATCATCGTGCTGATCCTTCTTTTTTCGATCGGGCTATTGCAACGCGAGGTGTTCGGTTTTCTGCTGGTCGTGCTCTCGATCCTGATCGGCTACGCCTGGTTCCGGCGCCTGCTGCTGCACCGCGATCTGGTCTGGGCCTTCTTGATGCCGTTTCACGGGCAGGCGGGGCGGCGGTTGCGGCTCTGCTTCACGCCGACGCTGCTCGACTTCAAGGTCGGCGGCGAGCATTATGAGGCGGAATGGGACGAGCTGAGCTGCGTCTGGCTCCTGCCGGATTTCCTGATCTTGCGCCTGAAGACCGGAGGCCAGTTTGTCGTGCCGCGCGAGGCGGTGACGCCGGAGATGGAGACGCTGATCCGACAAAAGGCGAAGGACGTGGAAGCGCGCGTGGTGGAGGATTGAACGCGGCGCTCACCGTTTCGAGACACAACCGACTACGCGAAAGGCGGATCGCCCATGAGCCGTTGGGACGACGAAGATTATGATAATCGAGGCCGGCGTAACGATCCCTGGAACTGGCCCCATTCCGGGCTGGGGGTCGCGTCGTTCATCATCGTCATGTGCGGCTTCGTGATCTGCACGCTGATGATCGTGCTCGGGGCGGTGATTGCGGCCAACAGCCGTGGTTGGGGTCCCAATCCCGCCGAAGTGTTTCTCATCGGCGGCGGTATGATCCTCGGTGGTATTCTCGACCTGACCGCGCTCGGCCTGGGCATCGGTGGCATGTGCCAGCCGCAGCGCAAGAAGGTCTTCGCGATCCTGGGGACGGTCTTCAGCGCCCTGATCCTGATCGGGGCGCTGACGCTGTTCTTGATGGCGCTGGTGCTGCGCTAACGTTCGTGGTCTTGGCAAAGCGAGTCTGCTACGACTTCGCGGCCACCAGCGACTCACCCTTCATGGCCCGGCTTTCACCGCTTCCACGGGTCGAGAGGTTTTCCTTGACGCAAGCGGCGCCTTTTCTTGTTTCGCCCTTACAGGGCTACGCCTACCGACTGCGTATTCTCCCAGGGCGGCGCCCTGGGCTTTCATGTTTCGCCCTTTCAGGGCCATTGGCCTGCGGGCATCTTCGGTCTTCCCGGGGGGT
>JAXMAR010000066.1:0-31195 GCA_046350295.1 Gemmataceae bacterium | reverse complement strand
CGGCGACGGCGATGGGCAAGAGCAGCGTCACGCAATGGTGCTTCCAGGTCCGCTCGCTGAAGAGCAGCATGCCCAGCGCAATCAGACTGAACTCGGCCCACAGACGCCAGTGGGAGCGGTCGGCCGCGGGCGTGCGGCAGACGAGGAGGATGACGAGGCCGAAGGCGGCCATCACCGCCTTGATGCCCCAGCGAACGAGGACGGGATCGAGGTTGGCGAAGTTGTGGTACTCGACCGGCACGTAGCGCTCGCCGTTGAACTCCGTGAACGAGGGGGTCGGCGTCAGCAGGCGGACGGCGAGACCGGGCAGCGACTGGTTCTGATGCTCGGGCGTCACCTCCCCCTTGACGACGAAGGGGACGATCATGTTGTCGTACCAGCTCGTCAGTCCCTGCTGATTCTGGCGCCAGCCGAGATAGAGGCTGGGCACGAACCAGAGGAAGACGATCATGCCGCCGGCGCAGGCGCCGAGCAACCGCCACGAACGTTTCCAGACGAAGTAGGGGAGGAACAGGGCGGGCGTTACCTTGCAGGCGATGGCGAGCGCGAGCGTCAGGCCGGCCAGCGTGTCGCGGCCGCGGCAAAACGCGTAGAGAGCGCCGACCACCAGGAAGAGGATGAAGAGATTCACGTTGCCGTGCATCAGGTCTCCCTGGATCGGCCGCAGCACCAGCAAGACGGCGAGCAGCTTGGCCCAGAGCGGGAACGGCCGATCGGCCCGTTCGAGCATGGAGAAGACCCAGTGGATGGAGAGAACGGCCATCAGCGCCTTCAAGAGGAGCCAGGTCATGGAGCAGAGCGCCGGCGGCAAATCGGCGATGGGCTTGAGGAGCAGGACCATGATGGGCGGATTGGGATAGCCGTACTTGGCCCAGATGTTGACGCCGTCGTCGATCTCGCGGATCTGGGGTTGCCAGCGGAGGATGGCGGAGAGACTGTGCCCGGAATGGACCTTCAACACATAGAGGAGGGTGATCGCCACGAAGAACAGGCTCAGGCCGGCGAGGAACCAGCGCTGGCGAAAGAGAGTGGTCGCGGGAAGGGTCGAGGCGTTCATGCAATCCCTGCCTGGCCGGCTTGGCGACGCAAAAGGGACTGTCCCTCTCGCCTTGCCGAAAAGCCTGCGTAATTCGCACGAGCGAAAGGGACAGTTCCCCTTTTGCGTTGCAAAGCCCGCTTGAGCGGAAGAGAGTCCCCACTAAGATCGACCGCGGCCGCCGCGAAATTCCGCGGCCGCTGGCGGAAGGGGAATCTAACAGGGCCGCGCGAAACGAACAAGGCGTTCCGGTCACCCGCACTTTCCGGTCTTGCCGCGCTTGTCGGTCTTGCCGTGCTTGCTGGTTATGACGTGGACCCTGCAGCGGCGTGCGCGAGATAGGCGGCGGGGCGGGGTGGCGGAAACTGGCCAAGGGCGGCAAGATGGAACGAATGCGCACGACGCTGAATGAGCTTCTGCTCGCGCTGGAACGCAGCTTCGAACCCAGGAAGCTGGCGCTGGGCGCCTGCATGGGACTGGCGCTGGCGCTGGGCGTCCTTGGGATCGATCTGTGCCGGGCGTTTTTCGACGAGCCGGCGTTCCTGCTTCTGCTGGCGCCGGCGCCGCTCTTGGGCTACGCCTTCGCCGCCGTGGTGCTGACGCGCCGGACGGTGACGGAGGCCGAAGGCTTGCGCTCGAGCCGGCCGCGCGAGGCCCCCGCCCTGCTGCGCCGCGCGTTTCTGCTCTGGCTGGCGCAGCTGGTGGTGATCGGGCTGCTCGTCGGATTGCTCGGCATCCCACTCCTGGCGCGACGCTGGCTCGAACAGGGAGGCCAGGCGCTGCCGGACTTGACGCGCGCCGTTCTCGCCTGCGTCCAGCTCGTGCTCGAGGCATTGACGGCGCCGGCGCTCGCGCTGGCACTGTTGTTGGCGCCGATCCTGGTGGTCGAGGACGAGGGCGTCCTGGGCCTGTTGCGCCGCTGGGGCCGCCTGCTGCGCGGGCGCCTGGGCTGGTTGCTGACGCGCGAGGCCCTGGCGCTCGCGGTCGCTATCTTGATCACGCTTCCCTTCCTTTTGCCGCTGCTCCTGCCGTTGTGGCAAAACCGTGTCGAGACCGGGCTGGCGCTCGTGACGAGAGTCTACCTGCTGCTGCTGCTCGGCGGCGTCGCGCTCGCGCCCTTCTTTTCCTACCTCACCGTCGCGAACGTGCATCTGTACCTCAACGCGCAGTACGATTTCTTCTCCTCCAGCCGCGACAAAAAATGACAGGCGCTTGACTTCGGCGCCTCGACGGCGATAATCGCACTGGCGGTTGGAGCCGGCGCCGATTGGCTCGAGGGCGTGACTCGCCAGAGGCGGCTTCAAAGCGGGGACGCGACTCCTGAAGCGGCGTCCCCTTTTGAAACTCGCCTCGAAACGCCCGACAAAGCGCCGGCCCTACCACATCTAATGGGTTCCTCATCTTTGATTGCTAGGTTGTGAGCAGAAAACGCTGCCACGTGTTCGGTCGTTCTCTGCCCGGCGTGGGTCCGGGCCACGAGCGGCGCCAACGCTAGAGGGGTCATCCATGAGAAAGTTCGGTCTGGCCGCATGTGTCTTGCTCGTCAGTTTCGCGTTCGTCGCCGCGGAGGAGTTCACGGCGAGCATCACGAAGATCGACGGCAAGAAGGTGACGTTCTACAAGATCACCAAGAAGGACGGGGACAAGAAGGGGACCAAGAGCGAGGAAGCCACCACGATGACCGTCGCGGATAGCGTCAAGGTCGTCAAGGCGAAGTTCAGCAAGGGGGACGACGGCAAGTTCAAGATCGAAGCCGGCGACCCGATCGAGGGCGGCCTGGAGAACAAACTCTTCCAGAACGAGAAGGGGACCACGGCCCGCATCACCACCGAAGGGGACAAGATCACCCAGATCATGCCTTTCGGCGGCGGCATGAAGAAGAAGAAGAAGAAGGACGACGTGGAATAATCCACCACGTATTTCTCGGCCCGCGGCTCTGCCGCGGGCTTTTTTTGTGCGCCTTCTTGCAAGCGCGGGGAAACACAAGGGACGCGGGCCATGCGAACGGCGATCCTGGTCGCTCTGTTGTCGTGCCATCCGGCCTGGGGCGCGGAGAGGCCGCTGCCGGTCGTCGCGCCGGAGAAGCTGGGCTTGTCGGCGGCGGCGCTGGCGCGGATCGACGCGGTCGTCGCCGAGGCGCTGCGCAAGAACGAACTGCCCGGCTGCGTGGTCGTGGTAGTACACAAGGGCCGCGTCGTCTTTCGCAAAGCCTATGGCCGGCGCGGCGTCGACGCGGCGGCCGGCGCCATGGGACCGGAGATCGTCTTCGATCTGGCCTCCCTCACCAAGCCGATCGCGACGGCGACGAGCGTGTTCCTGCTGATCGAGGAGGGCAAGCTGAGATTGACCGATCGCGTGTCGCGCCACGTTCCGGGCGAGCCGTTCGGCGGGGCGCCGATCACGATCGCCCATCTGCTCACGCACACGAGCGGGCTGATCGCGGACAACTCCATCAAGGACTATCAGGACGGGCCGAAGAAGGCGCTCGAACGGATCTACGCGCTGAAACCGGCGACCAGGCCCGGCGAGAAGTTCGTCTACAGCGACGTCGGCTTCATCGTCCTGGGGGACATCGTCCAGCGCGTCAGCGGAATGCCGCTCGATCAATTCGCCCACGAGCACATCTTCCGCCCGCTCGGAATGAACGACACCGCCTTCCGGCCAGGGGCCAAGCTCAAAGAACGCTGCGCCCCGACACAGAAACGCGAGGGCCGCTGGATGCAGGGCGAAGTCCATGACCCGCGGGCGCATGCGCTGGGCGGCGTCGCCGGGCACGCCGGGCTGTTCTCGAGCGCGGATGACCTGGCCGTCTTCACCGAGATGTTGCTCAAGGGAGGCGTCTACGACGGCAAGCGAGTGCTGAGCCCGGCGTCGGTGACGACGATGACGGCCCCGCGCGAGGTCGGGCCCGGTTTGCTGCGGACCTATGGTTGGGACATGAAGACCAAGTTCTCGAGCAACCGCGGCGATCTGTTCCCGCCAGGGGTCAGCTTCGGGCATACGGGCTTCACCGGCACGTCCCTGTGGCTTGACCCGCCGAGCGAAACCGCGGTCATTTTCCTGAGCAACCGCGTGCATCCCGACGGCAAGGGGAACGTCACGCGGCTGCGCGGCCAGGTGGCGACGATCGCGGCGGGGGCGAAAGGAGCGGGCAAGTAGGAAATCGCGGCACTATTTCCGGTAAGTCCCGAGACGACGTAAAATGGTCTTCAGCACGACTGTCTCGCATGTGAGGAACGCCATGGCCTCTTTCTTTCCTGGAATGGATCCTTATCTCGAGGCGCAACCATTCTGGCAGGACCTTCAGCCGACGATGATCACGGCCATGAAGGCGGCCCTGAAACGCCGGCTTCCTCCTGGATACACGGTATGGTCCGATGTCTACATCTGGCTGCACGAACCGGACGCCTTGACCCGCATGGGAAGACCGGACGTGTTTGTGGCGTCGCGCGGAAACGGCGGAGCGGCGACCGCGACACTGACGGCCCCAGCGTCATCGATTCTTCCCGCCATCCGGCGTGAAGGGAATAAGTTCCTGAAGATCAAGGAGGTGGCGACGGATCGCATCATCAGCGTCATCGAACTCCTCAGTCCGGCGAACAAGGAAGGGGACGATCGCGAGGTCTATCTAGCCAAGCGCAACGAATACCTGGCGACGGGGACCAACCTGGTCGAGATCGATCTCTTGCGCCACGGCGAGCGCATGCCGATGGGGGACCCGACACCCCCACCCGCGGACTACTACGTGCTGGTTTGCCGGGCCGCCGAGTTCCCGCGCATGGGAATCTGGCCGATCGGCGTGCGCGATGTTCTGCCTGATGTTCCGATTCCGCTCAAGCCGGAGGATGGCTTCGTCAGCCTACCGCTGCAGGAATGCTTCAATACGGCGTACGATCAAGGGCCGTACGATCAGACGGTGAACTACGCGGCGCCGCCCAGGTTGCCGCTGAAGGAGCCGGACGCGGAGTGGGCGCGGGAGGTGGTGCGTGAGGCGGGGACGAGACCGAGCCAGGCGCCGGACGACGGCAAAACGAATTCTTGATCCGCGCCGTCACCCCGCAGGTTCGAAGACTCACCTGCGGGCTTGGCGGGAAGAATCTTCACTCCTTCCGCTAAGGGTTTGGGGGAGAGAGCTTCACTCCTTCCGCTGAAACACCACCTTTCCCCCCACGATCGTCGTCAGCACGCGCGTATCCGGTAGAGTGACCAGGGAGCAGGTCAGGTAATCCCGGTCGATGACAATCATGTCGGCGAGCATGCCGGTCTTCAGCATCCCTTTTTCGTTCTCCTCGTGGTGCAGGTAGGCGTTGTTGATGGTGTAGAGCCGCAGCGCCTCCTCGCGCGTCAGCTTTTCTTCGGGGACGAGGACCAGGCCGGGCTCGGTGGCGCGGCCGATGGCGACGGCCATGCCGAGCCAGGGGTTCCAGGGGTTCACGGACTCCATGGAGTCGAGCATGATCATGTGGTCGCTGCCGCCGCCAATGGTGGTGTACTTGAGCCAGCTCTTGTAGGGCTGGAACCAGCGGATGCGTTCCTTGCCGAGGACGCGGTTCAGGGTGGCGCCGTCCTTGTAGAGCCAGGCGGGCTGCACGTCGGCGCAGACGCCGAGCTTCTGGCAGCGCTCGAGGTTCTCCTGCGACGGGAAGTTGGCGTGCGTGATGCAGTGACGCAAATCCTTGATCGGCATGGCGCGGTTGACGAACTCGTAGGCGTCGACCAGGACGTCCATGGCGCCTTCGCCCGCCGTGTGCGCCGTGACCTGCCATTTGCGGCGGGTCGCTTCCTCGACCAGCGTCTTGACGCGCTCGGGGTCGGCGAAGAGCAGGCCCTTGTAGTCGTCCTCGACGATCTGGTAGGTATCGCCCGGGGGCCAGGGGGTGCGCATGTAGGCGGTGCCGTTGAGCATGCCGCCGTCCAGGAAGAACTTGATGGGGCCGATGCGGACCCAGATGCCGCCGACGCCGGTGGGGCCACCCAGGCCGTCCTTGCCCGCGAGTTCCAGGAGGCGGGCGATGATGGCGTCGCGGTCGCCGACGCCGCCGAAGCTGCGGGCGACGTTGATGCGGATGGTCAACTCGCCGCTCTTCTCGAGGGAGTAATAGAGGTCGAGGGCGCCGCGGTCGGCGCTGCGGTCGGCGATGCTGGTGAGGCCCTGCTCGTTGTAAAGGGCGAAGAGCTTCTTGACGGCCTCGCGGCGTTCCTTGGGGCTGATCTTGACGGCGGCGGACTCTTTGCGCTTGAGGGCGCCATAGGCGTTGCGGATCATGCCGGTCGGCTCGCCGGTCTTGGGGTCCATGACGATGCGGCCGTTACGCGGGCTGGGCGTCTTGCTGGTGATGCCGGAGACCTCGAGGGCCTTGCTGTTGACCATGCCCGCCGGGCCGGCGTGATAAAGGACGGGATGCTTGGGGGCGACCTTGTCCAGCTCGGCCTTCGTCGGGAAACGCGCCTCCTTGAGGCGGGTCGGGAAGGCGTACTGGAGAACGATCCAGTCCCCTTCCGGCAGCTCCTTGGTCTTCTTCTCGATGTAGGCGAAGACATCGCTCAGCGTCTTCAAGCGCGGCAACGGCTCGCGGATCTCGCTGGTCGCGGCGCCCATGGGATGCGTGTGGCTGTCGTAAAGCCCGGGCAGGACGTTGCGGCCCTGGGCGTCGACGAGCTTGGTCTTCGGGCCCTTGAGCTTGAGGACCGCCTCGTCGCTACCGACCGCGAGGATGCGGTCCCCCTTGACGGCGACCGCCTCGGCGACGGAGAACTTCTCGTCGACCGTCAGCACCTTGGCGTGGTAGAGGATAAGGTCGGCGACCTCCCCGGCTTTCTCGCGTGCGTCGAGGCGCTCGAAGAGGGTGAGCAAGGGGAGAGTCGAAAGCAAGGCGCAGACGAAGAGGAAGCGTTTCATGGCAGACGAGCCTGAGGTAGGTTTGGGCTTCGACTGCGATTATCGTGTTTTGAGCTGCGATAGCAATTGAAAAAGACCGGGCGCAGGCCAGGGCAGCCCGCCCATCAACAGGCGCTAACGTCCCGGCTCATACAACAGCACATCGTCGATGACCAACTCTCCGCCGCGCGGCAGGACGAAACGGACCTCATCTATCTGCGTGTCCGCCGCGAGTCGCTCGAACGCGACCGTCGTCTCCCCCGCGTCCTTTAATCCCTTGACCGTCGTCCGTGCCGCCATCCCCTTCTTGCTGTGTCCCAGCTCGATCGTCATCGAGTCGGCGCCCTTGAGGCGATAGCGGAACGTCAGCTCCGTCTTCTCCCCCAGCTTCCGCGTCCCACGCAGCCCGAGGCGAATCCACTGCTCCCCGCTCTCCTTGTTGAGCACGGATTTCGCCGCCTTCCATTTGCGCGGCTTCTCGTCCGGCACGATCTCGAAATCGCCGGGCCATTCCTTGCCTTGCTTGCCGGTATCGAACCAGGCGGTGAAGATCACGCGCTTCGGGAAGGGCCGCGTCTCGCCGTCGCGGGCGACATCGTAGAGGATGACGTCGTCGATCAGGACTTCGGCGCGCGGGTCGACGTAGAACTGGATGTCGTCGATGCGCTCGTCCTCGGCGAGGGGGCCGCCGGAGCCGTCGGGGCGGCGCATCTGCGTCATGTCGACCGTGCCGTGGCGCCATTCGTTTTGCGGCAGACCTTCGAGCGAGAGATAGCGGTGGTAGCCGTTGGTGAGGCTGTAGAGCTGCACGCGCAGCTTGTCGGTCCCGAGCAGCTTGTAGCGGAAGCCGAGGCGGGTGTTCTTGCCCATCGGCGGGCCGGGGACGGGATTGAAGATGACGGCCGAGTACATCGTCTTCATGTCCCCCTGGCGGTCGTCATAGTCCTGCGTGACGACGGAGCGATTTGCGCGGACGCCGCCGGGCCGGATATCCTTGGTCTCCGCCTTCCCGCTCATCCACCAGCGCTTCTCGATGTCCGTGTCATAGTCCTCGGCGACGTGGACCTTGGCCGGGAACTTGCCCTGCTCGATCAGCTTGGACAGGTTCTTCGCCGGCGCCGGCAGCGACGGCTCGCCCGACTTGGCGAGACGATCGGTGAACCAGGCGATGAACTTCTCCTTGTCGACAGCGAGGGCGACGCGGGCGTTCGGCTTCCCCTTGGCCGGAACAGTCATCCCCTTGTCGGTGACTTCGAGCCGCATCTCCTTGAAAGTGAAAAAGGACTCGTCAAACGTCGCGGCGACGGCGGCGGGATCGAAGAGTATCGGCGTCTCCTTGTCCCAGAGCTGGTAGAGCGATTGCACCTGCATCGTGAGCCGCGTGTAGGCGCCGAAGATGCGGTCGCGTTCCTTCTTCTCGAGGCGCAGGCTGGCGGTGGCGTCGAGCGGCAGGACGGTAAGTGGGACGCCGGACGCGAAGACCTCCTGGGCCGCCCTGGCGTCCGAGACGATGTTCCACTCCGGCTCCGGCTTGCCGCCTTCGTAGCCGACGTGGACCGAGCCCCCCATGATGACGAGCCGCCGCATCTGCTCCTTCGCTTCGGGATGCTCCTTGAAGAGCCGGGCGATGTTGGTGAGCGGACCGACCGCGATGACGGTGATCTTCCCCGGCTGCTCCTTGAGCTTGGCCGCAAGCAACTCGACCGCGCTCTCCTTCACGGGCCGATACGTTCGATTGAAGATGACCGCGGGATGCCGGCGATACTGAATCTGCCAATCGATATCCGACTTCGACTGCGGCGCCCGGCCATAGGCGACCGGGACCTTCCCAAGCCCGCCGTGCGACAGCATCCGGCAAACCATCCAGGCCCGGTCCTCTGCTTCCCCGGCGCAGGTGGTGACGCCGAGGACCTCCAGCTCCGGGCTGACGAAAGCGAGGGCGAGCGCGAAGACGTCGTCGATATCGGAGCCGATATCGGTGTCGATGAGGACAGGGATTTTGGGGCCGGCCTGGGCGGGGGCGGCGAGGAGGAGGGCGAGGATTAAGAGTGTGAGGCGGTTCATGGCGGAGAACTTCGGGAGGGAATCGTTTAACGTTTCGTGACGGCGCCAATGAGGCCCATCATGAGGATGGCACAGGAACTCGAACTTCTCAAGCAGGAAAACCTCGACGACGTGTTTGCCGATTTGAAGGGGCTTTGCAACGCAAAAGGGGACTGTCCCTTTCGCTCGAGCGAAAAACCGGCTCTTTTGCCAGGTCGAAAAGGGACTGTCCCCTTTTGCGTTGCAAAGCCATTTGAAGGCGAGCATCGAAACAGCGGCCCAAGCAGGACAGCCGGCGCATGAGGTGGAGTTGTCTCTGTGACGGCGAGTTCACGCAGAATAAACTCCATCGGCATTCAGGCGCTTGGTGATGACGGAGTAGGCGCCGCGGCTTTTGATGTCGTGGTTGACGCCGAGGTCCAGTGCCGCGAGGAGGTTGGGCCGGCCGGCGAGGACCAAGTTGTGGTTCTTGGGGAAGTCCTCGAACAAGAACGCAGCCTGCGCAGGTTGGCCAGGTCCATGAGGTGGGCATCGTCGAGGATGGGAGGCAGAGGCGCTTCATCAGGCTCAGGCAAGCGAGCAAAAACCGCATCCCGCTGGTCCAGGCGGCGGAAGCCGCGGTACTGTAAACACTCTCGCTTTTTTCTCCCAAGACCGCGCCCCATGAGCCAGGACGAACGCGAACCTCTCCCTCCGCCAGCCGCCAGACGCAGTCCTATCTGCGCGGCCCTTCGATGCGCGCGGCCTCAGGCCCAAGAACAAGCTCGGCCAGAACTTCCTGGTCGACCTCAACCTCATCGACTTCATCGTCCGCAACGCCGAGCTGACCGGGGAGGACATGGTCCTCGAGGTCGGCACGGGGACCGGCAGCCTTACCGCCCAGCTGGCCCAGGCGGCGCGCTGCGTCCTGAGCGTCGAGATCGACGCCTCCTTCCATCAACTCGCCAGCGAAACCCTCGCCGGCCGCCCGAACGTGCGCCTTTTCCATGGCGACATCCTGCGCAACAAGAACCACCTCAGCCCGTACGTGCTCGCCCTCATCGAGGAGCTGCGCGGGCAATATCACCCGGGCGCTCTGAAACTCGTCGCCAACCTCCCTTACGCGGTCGCCACGCCGGTGATCGCCAACTTCCTTCTCAGCGAGATATCGTTCGAGCGCATGGTGGTCACCGTGCAATGGGAGATCGCGGAGCGGCTCATCGCCCGGCCGGGGACCAAGGACTTCGGCGCCCTGGCGGTCCTGGTGCAGAGCGTGGCCGACGTCGAGGTGCTGCGGAAGCTGCCCCCGGCCGTGTTCTGGCCCCGGCCGCAGGTGGCGTCGGCGATCGTGTGCATCCGGCCAAGCGCCGAGAAGCGGGCGCAGGTTCGGGACGTGCCGGCCTTCCGCGTCTTCCTGCGCGATCTCTACGCGCATCGCCGCAAGAACGTGCGCGGCGCCCTGGCCGCCATGAGCGGGCGGGGCAGCAAGGAGGAAGTCGACGCCAAGCTCGCTCGCCTGGACATCGACGGCGCCGCCCGCGCCGAGACGCTCGACGTGGCGACTCATCATCGCCTGGCCGAGGTTTTTGGCCAGGCGCCTACGGCCTAGTGTCGCGATCTCGTCCAGCGCCCGCGTTCTCTCTCATGGCAAGGTGTCCGACCATCCGGACCTCGGTTTCGACCGCCCTGTCGCGCCGCGGAAACCAAGGGCGCCGCCGCTGCCATTCACTTTTTTCCTGTTTTTTCCTGTTCGAAGCGGGTTGGCTCGCGGGCAGACTCGATACTATTTACGGCCGGGGGGTTCGCTCCATCCGAGCCGCCGGAAAGTTGCGGAAGAGAGGCAAGATGCGTCGTATACTGATTTTGTGTGTTTTTCTGGCGGGATGCCAGGGCGTGAGCGGGCCGTTTCAGCCGCGCAGCCCCGTGCGGTCGACGACCCCAGCCTCACGATCAGCGAGCAAAACGCCTGAGCCGTAGCCGCCTGGCATTGCCCGATGAATCCGTCGCGCCCCCCTCGGGGGCGGCGGGACGTGTCCTCTGGCGCGACAGGCTGAGGACGGCGCCACACCACGAATAGACCACCTGGGAGTCCGTCGATGCCACGCCTCTTTCTGCTTCTCGTGAGCGTCTGCGTTCTCCTTCCGATCGCCTGCCGTTTGCCGCCCGAGCGTGAGCCGTTGCGGCCGCTCCCGGAAGACGGGTCCGCGGCCGGCTTCACCTACAAGGAGCTGCTCGACCGGGCCCACGCGCAATTCTCGGTCGCGATCGACGCTTTCTATGCCGATTCGTGGAAAGACCTGGAAGAGGCTGCCAAGGGCCTGGAACAGACGGCGCGTTTCCTCCCCAAGTCCGCCGCCCCGCCCGCCGGCCTGAAGGAGGACGTCATCGCGCGCAGCAAGGCGCTCCGCGCGGAGGCGGTCCGCCTCGGCGACGCCGCGCGCCTGAAGAAGGTGGACGACAGCAACGACGCGCTCAAGAACATCAACCTGCACGTCCGTTCGCTGCGGCCGCCCGAGGTGAGGCTCCCCGAGCCGAAGTGAAGCCATCCCGGCGACCCGCGGCGCCGTCTCGCGCCGGCCTGCGACCCGCCCGCGCCATCCGGCACTACTTCTCATGAATCCGTCGCCGCGTCGGCCGCCTCTAATCCATCGAAATTGACATCCGTTTTCGCCTGTCTAGAATGGGTTATCTTTCTCTAACCCGGGGCGTCGCCGCATGAAGGTCCTGACTGCGATTCCGGTTTTCAACGAGGAACGCCGCGTCGAGGAGGTGCTCGCGGAGGTCCGCCGCTACACGCCCGACATCCTCGCCGTCAACGACGGCAGCACCGACCGCACCGCCGAGTTGCTCGCCCGGCAGAGCGATGTGCGCGTCATCACGCACCCGGTCAATCGCGGCTACGGGGCCGCTCTCCTGTCCGCGTTCAACTTCGCCAAGGAGAGCGATTTCGACGTCCTGATCACCATGGACTGCGACGGCCAGCATGAGCCGGCCCGCATCCCCGTGCTGCTCGAAGCGCTGCACGACGCGGACATCGTCAGCGGCAGCCGTTATCTGCGCGACTTCCGCCAGCAATCGCTGCCGACGCCCCCCGATCGGCGCCAGATCAACGAGATCATCACGCGCGAGCTCAACGACCTGCTCGGCCTCAACCTGACCGACGCTTTCTGCGGCTTCAAGGCTTATCGCCGCGATGTCCTCGGCCTGTTCCGCCTCACCGAGACCGGCTGGGGCATGCCGCTCGAGCTGTGGGTGCAGGCAGCCGCGCTCGGTCTGCGCGTCAAGGAGGTCGGCGTGCCGCGTATCTACGTGGACGCCAACCGCACGTTCGGCGGCCTTCTGGACGACGCGACACAGCGGCTCGAGTATTACCGCGGCGTGATCCGCAAAGCGTGCGCGGCTCTGCCCCGCGAAGAACCGCACGTTTGGGATTGCCTCGGCATGGCCCCCGCCTCGTGGAGCGAGCGGTGAGCGTACACGACCTGGAGGCGCCCAAGGACGACGGCGGCAAGCTGATCTATCCTCCCGTCAACCGCGTCGGCGCGCTGGCGGGGAGCAACCGGGAGACGCTGCGGCGCACGTCTGTCTCTCTTCTCGATCTATCCCTCGCGGAAGTTCGCACTCGGGCCAACCAGGAAATCCGACAACAAATCGACGCCTATCTCGGAGAGCGGGACGAGCCCCGTCCCCGCTTCTCGGCCGACGGCTGGTTTGTCGCCGGTCACCAACCCGAGCTGTTCCACCCCGGCGTCTGGCTCAAGAACTTCACGCTCCACGCGCTCGCCCGCGCTCATGGCGCCAACCCGCTCAACCTGATCGTCGACAACGATAGCGCCCGGCACGCGGCCCTTCGCCTTCCCGCCCGCGAGCGCATCGAGACCATCCCCTTCGATCACTGGCACGGCGAAGTGCCCTTCGAGGAGCGGGACGTTGTCGACGAGAGCGCGTTCGCGTCGTTTCCCGCCCGGCTACGCGCGATCACGGAGTCCTGGCCGTTCGAGCCGATCCTCGGCGATTTCTGGATCGACGTGGCGCGAGCGGCCGGCCGGACGCGCAATGCCGCCGAGCGTCTCGTGCATGCCCGCCGCGGCTGGGAGCGGCGCTTCGGCCTGGCGCCGGTCGAGCTCCCGGTGAGCCGGCTGTGCCGGACGGAGGCGTTCGCGTCTTTCGCGGGCGCCGTGGTCCTGGAGGCGGAGCGCTTCCGGGCGGCTTACAACACGGCGGTGGCCGGCTATCGGGCGCGTCATGGCTTGCGCAGCCGCAATCATCCGGCGCCCGACCTTACGCGCGATGGCGACTGGATCGAAACGCCGTTCTGGGGTTGGCGCTCGGAGAAGCCGGAGCGCGGCCGCTTGATGGCGCGTCGCTCCGGAGCGGGACTGGAGCTGCGCGCGGGCGCCGCCGCGTGGCCGACGCTCAAGGCCGATACGCCGGCGGATGTGCGGCGTTCCTGGCTGGAGTTGGAGCCACGAGGTTTCAAGGTTCGGCCACGCGCCTTGAGCCTGACACTATTCACGCGACTCTGTCTGGCCGACGTCTTCTTTCACGGTTTGGGGGGCGGCAAGTACGACGAGGTGACCGACGGCATTTACCGAAGGTGCGGCTTCTTCCAGCCGGAATGCCTACTTCAGGTGGACAGATGCAGTTGCTGCTGCTGATGGCGATGAGCGACGACGACGACGCCAGCCGAAGCCGGATAACGTTGACCTGACCTCGAACCCTGCAACGCTGGCGATTGCCTGACGATTGTTTCCGCCACGAGCACGACCTCTTCACGGCGCAGCGATAGTGCTGTTTTCGCCCAAAAAGGCGAGCGGGCGACCGCTTTTCCAGATGCAGATCAACGGAGGCGCCAAACCATCGCCGCTGGAGCCGCGAGCGGACGCGGGAAGATCAGGGCCGCGTCGTCCGCCTGCTGCGCGAGAACGGAGATCGCGGCGCGGGGCGCGACTACGCCTTTTGTCTCTATCCGGACGAGAAATTGCGCCGCTTCCTGCAGGGGCCGTTGATCCGTCAGGAGGTCACCAGCCCAAATGGGGACTGTCCCTTTTGCGTTCATTGGCATGGTCCTTGACATCCGTGCGAAGCCGTCTACAACTAGCCGACACTCTCCTCGCGGAGCCCCATCATGCGACCCTTCCGGCCGTGCCTTCCGGATGGCACGGGCCAGCCGCGATTCACGTCCCGGTCCGTTGCCGGGCGGGCGTACGCCCACGCCGACATCGCCGTGGAGCGTGTCGACGAATAAGGCGCCGACGACGCGAACGGGAAAGCCTCTCATGGCAGCCGACGCCTCCTTCTATCCGCCCGCCCCGGACGGCGTTCCGGGCGACCTGGCCAAGCCGGGCCTGCGTTACCAGCTCGTGCGCGTGCCGTGTCCTCGTCGCGCTGGTCCTTCTCTTCGCTTTTCTACGGCGTGCTCCTCGTTGTAGCGGTCGGCTTGATGTGGCGGGCCGTCGCGCCCTGGAGCCAGACCGCGGCGCCGGAGGGATGGCGGGCGGGCGTCTTCTTTGGCGTCAGGCGCGCGAGCGTCTTCCTTCTGGCGGCGATGTTCTTCCTCCTGCTCGGCCAGCAGCCGCTACCGCACCGGCCAGGACCTGTCGCAATGGGCCATGCCTACGCGAACAGCCGGACCTGTTCGTCCTCATCCGCTCCCGTGCCGCGGCTCGGCTGCCGCGCCCAGCCGCGTGTTCCTCAACCATGAAGCCAATGCCGCCGTCGTCTACCCCACCTCGATCGTCAATCTCGTGGTTCCACCGCGCAAGGATCTGCTCATCGGCCTGGGCCTGCTCAATGAGCCGAGCCGTCAACGGCGCGCCCGGCAACGGCTTCATCGGCTGCAACAGCGCTGGCGCCTGATCGCCGCCGAAATGGGCGTACCAGGTCTTCGCCAACATGGCTGGAGCGCGACGGCTGGGACCGCTGGGTGTTCCGCGCCACGGGCCAACCCTGGATCGCCGCTTTCGCCGTCCCCCTGTTCGCCTTCGCCGAGCTGGCGCGCACGCCCTCAAAGCCGCCTTTCGCCTTCCAGCAGCAACGGAAGGTGCTCGCCTGGTCGGCCCTCGCCAAGAAGAACGGAGTTCAACGCGGACCTGGTGGCCGCCGGCGCCGCCGGCAGCGACGCCCTCGCGCACCTCCTGCTCAAGGGCGACTACGCGCATGCGTGCCTCATGCACGCCGATCAGAGCTTGGCCTTTGCGGCCGACCACGGGTTCCTCAGCCGCGACGTCTTCTACCACCAGCAACTGTTCGGCAACCCGTCTTCAACGGCAGCCGGCGACCTCGAACCTCGGACGCCGGAGCCGCCCGGCGATGGCGCCGCGCGACCGAGCGTGTTCAAGCCCGAAGCGACGAGCACGCCGGCGATGTGGTCGGAGCACCCGCTCCTCCTTCGACCGCGAGCAGAACGCCCGAAGACGCTACTTTCCGAGCCCGCCCTGTGGCCAGCCCGCCTGGAAACTGTTTCCTCTGAAACCAGGATGTACTACGCGAGGAAACCCTGTCCCGGGCTTACGCCGCGCGTGACGCGACCGTCGAAGGCCCGTTGACCGCGCCGGAGCCGGTCCAGGCCTTCATCGACGCCGAGCACGCCTCTCTACGCGCTTCGATCCGCGCTACCGCGGCGTCTATGACGGCCGCTTCCTCGAGCTTCGGGACTTCCCCTTGCTCGTGGCCGAGCGCGGGTCCAGCCGGGCCTCCTCGATGGGGAGACGGTGGCACATTCGGCCGCCTGTCTCTACTCGGATGAGCTGCTCTGGGTGGAAGGCCATCAACGCCGGCGGAACGAGTTGAACGCCCTCGAGGATCTCTGTGCGAGCGCATCCGGTCCGACCGACTTCGATTACCAGGGGCGGCGCTACCCGGCCGCCGAGGCGGAAGATACTCGTGAAAAAGCGCGGGCCGACATGGAGGAGGACTTACGCTACCTGGCCGCGTTCGATCGATCGAAGGCCCCGCTCGACGAGGAAATGCGCCGCGGCCATGGGCCTGGCCGCGAATCCGAGTTGCTGAGTCTGTACGATTTTGCCTGCGGGTGCAGGAGCTTGTCGGCTGGATGTGGGGGGAGCGACGGCGGATGGAGTCGGTCCTCGGCGTCTTGAGGTCGGGTACGCTGACGTGGGAGCGGGTGAGCGCGCTGCGCGAGACGTTGACCCAGGTCCAGGACACGCTCCAGTTCATCTTCGCCCGGGCGTTCGCAATTCGCCTTCCGCCCCTGGAGCACCTGCCGCCAAGCGGGACGCTGGCAAGCCTGTTGCTCGCCCCGCCGCCGCTCAACGACGTCATCGCGGCCGATAGCATCTCCGAGGCCGACGTGCCCATGATCCCGCCTCTTCATCAGAGATCATCCTGGTAGTCGAATCCGGCTCGAATGGGTCCACCGGGCCTGCTGGATTTGCTCGAAGAAGAGCCACCACGCGCGTCCTCTGTTCCTTCGCCGAACGAACAAAATCCATGCCCGAGCGCCAGGAGCGTTGACCGGCAGACGCAGCCGGCTTTTTAGCTCTGCCCAAGGGCGCGACGGACAAATGCTCTTGCTTTCGCAATTCAGTCGGAACATGATGTGTTCGATGGACGCGGCGGTGGCACGCGGATTCGATTGAGCGATCGATGTCGCAAGCGGCTGAGGAGGGACGGCGATGCTCGGTCTGTTTGTCGCGTGGGTCGTGGCGCTGGGGGCCGACGAAGGCCGCCGGCGGAGCTGGCGACAAGACCTTCGCCGCGTGGGCGCGACCGCATCCGGCCCAAGGCGGAGGAGCGTAAAGCCTCGAGACGGTCCACTGGCTGCCGACGTTCTGGGATGGGGTGATGACGGCCCAGAAGGAGGACAAACCGATCCTTCTGTGGGCGATGAACGGGCACCCGCTGGCCTGCACCTGAAACAACGGCGTCATCGCCAGACAGTCTGTCTGGTCCGACCCGCGGGTGCTGAAGCTGGCCGAGAAGTTCGTCCCGGCGGCCGACGAGGTCTATCGCTTGCAGAACCTCAAGAGCGGCACGGACCCGGAGTGCCGGCTATTCCAGAAGTTCGCCGAGCTGGGCCACTACCGCAACCCCGGCGGAACGCGGCAGGGGACGTATTGCGTCAGCCCGAGCGGCGTGCTGCTCGGCTCCATCAATTCCAACGACCCGAAGCGCATCGCGAACCTGCTGGAACGCTCCCTCGCCAAGTGGGGCGGCCTCAATCGCGAGGAGCGGCTCCTGGGCGCCGACCCGCGCGACCAGCTGGCCGCCATCAAGCGGCCTGGTTGCCACTACCCGGAGGACGGCCTGTCCTCAACGGAGCGCCTGCGACCTGCCGCGGACAAGGGCGAAGGCGAGCGGACGGCAGGACGGCCGAACGCCAACCCCCGCCGCGCCGCTTTTTCCGCCCTGGCTACAAGGCGACAAGCAGATCGTCGGCGCCGCTGCTCCACCGCATCGCCTACGTCTACCTACCTGATCGACAACGTTCGCGGCCAGACGGCCCTGTTCGAGGAACGCCAGGTGAAAAAGCGCGGCTGACCACGGAGGTGACGGGCGCTGGGGACGCCTGTCGCGCTCCGCCTCGAAGGAGAGACGCGCACGGCCATGGAAGGCGGGCGCGACCACGGCCTGGAGACGGCTGCTCGGGAAGGCGACCTTCGATCTCGCCAAGGGGTGGTTCCTGGACGTTCGAGCCAGGGCACGGCTTCCCGCGACGATGGGCGAAGCGCGACGGAGCTGAACGTGCGCTGGGAGAGCCACGGGCGCGGCGCCGATCGGCATCCTGTTCACGCTGGCGGCAGACAGCCCGCGCGAGCGTACGCGTGGCGCCGGCGAACACCGGCAATGCTGTACTGGCCGGTGGCGGCGGGGCGATGAGAATGGGGAAGGCGGGATCGCAATGGCAGCGATCAGGCGGCAGCCATGCAGACAACCCTGGTCCCGTCGAGCTGTGGCGTCCGCTCCACTTTACCGCCCAGCTTCACGACGTTGGCCAGGGCCGAGGCGGAACGATCTCGGCGGGCTGTCCGGACTACAAGCGCCAGGATGAGCGACGACGACGCACCAACTGGACAAGAACTGCTGCCTGGGGAAGCCGACGGCACGCTGCTCGGCGACGGCGAAAACCACCACCACCTTGACGGAGGCGATCGTCCGGCGGTTGTAGCCGAACTCGTGAGAGTTCGGGCGGCGACGCTTCCTGAACGCCTCGGTGATCGGCAAGCGAGCGAACCACAACGCCCTCGAGCGAAATGTGGGACCCGCAAAGACGAGAGTCGTCCGACGGCCGCCCCGGAAGCGTGTTGCGTGATCTCGTGCGTGACGGCAAAACAAACCTGCGCGATTTTTCCTCTGGACCGCGTTCGCTCGGGGCCGCTATGGGCTTCCTCGCAACGGAACTCAGGAGAACCCCGTCATGCAACCCGGCTGCTCGGCAAGGCCCTGCGCCACCTTCCTCGGCCTGCTGGCATCAACCAGTACAACGCATCAACGGCGACCAGGATCTTCCACGGCATCGCGAGATCAGCATCGACCTCGATCCAGGACCAAGATCCGCAACGACATCTCCAAGGAAGTGAACAAGGTGTTCGGGTCGAAGGATACCGCGACGACCCCGTCCGCCACCATCCGGCCAAGACGACTCCCGGCACGACGACCGGCTTCCGTGCCCGGCGACGGCTCGTGGGTCTATCCGAGACGGTCACGCCGGTGCCGCCGGGCGGTGGACCGATGCTGCCGTCGCCGCGCTCGACAAGGTTTTGACACGACGCGAGTCGAGCCGCCGGACCGGCAGGCCAGGCGGCTGCCCCACGGTCATGGGGCGAGCCGCTCGATGACCCAATCGGCTCCGACGCGCCGATAGCGGATGCGGTCGTGCAGGCGGTTCAGTTGTCCCTGCCAGAATTCAATCACATCGGGAACGACGCGGTAGCCGCCCCACCAGTCGGGGCGCGGCATGTCCCCATTCGCGTAGGTTCGCTCCATCTCGGCCATCTTCTCCTCGAGCGGGCGCCGGCCGGGCAAGACCTGGCTCTGGGGCGAGGCGAACGCGCCGAGGCGATGGCCGACGGGGCGGGAATGGAAGTAGGCGTCCGACTCCTTGTCGGTTGTTTTTTCGACGCGTCCCTCGATGCGGACCTGGCGACTGAAAGGCGCCCAGAAGAAGACGAGGGCCGCCTTCGGGTTCGCCGCCAGCTCACCGCCTTTTCGGCTCAGGTAATTGGTGAAGAAGACGAAGCCGCGCTCGTCGAAGCCGCGCAACAGCACGAGGCGCGCGGAGGGGGAGCCGTCGGGCAGGGCGGTGGCGAGCGTGACGGCGTAAGGCTCGGGGAGTGCGGCGGCGACGGCGAGGTTGATCCAGGCGTCGAAGAGAGGAAACGGCGCGGCCGGCACGGCGCTTTCGTCGAGCGGCGGAAGGTCTACGGGTTGCATCGGGTACCGGGCCTTGTGCCAAAGCGAGAAGGACCGTCCCTTTGCGTCCGGCCCCAGGTCATTGATAGTGCGAGAGGATAAGAAAGGAAGGCGCAAGAAATGTCCCGCTGAGGTCGCTTCGATGTCGCCCAGTCACCGAAGAACCATTCAGCGGGACAGTAGCATTGTAATCGGAGCGCAGCAGCGAGCAAGAGATTTTTCGCCTACAAAAGAGATTTTTGGGAACTTTTTTCCAAGTGAAGCGTCTGCAAACTTCCCCGCGCCGAATTGGTCAGGCCTTCCTCTCGCCCCGGTCGGGGGCTTTGGCCGCCGAGGCGTCAGTCCCCTTGAATAGTCACCACGACGGTCCGATCGCGCGGGCGCGTATCGCACTCCAGATGGACGATCTGCTGCCAGGTTCCGAGCAGGAGCTTGCCCGCGCGGAAGGGCACGGACAGCGACGGACCGAGCAGCGTCGCTTGCAGATGGGAGTGGCCATTGCCGTCGTGCCAGGTTTGCTCGTGGCCATACTCTCGACTCGGGGGCAGCAAGCGATCGAGCGTCTCGGGCAGGTCTTTTTGCAGTCCCGGCTCGAACTCGATGGCGCCGAGAGCGGCGGTGCTGCCGACGGCGAAGACGTGGGCGACGCCGACGCTGACATTCGCGACGCTCAAGAGCGCCTGAACGAGGTGCGTGAGGTCCTGCATGTGACCGTGTCCGCGTGTCGACAGGTGCAACTGGTCCTGAAAGACCATCGTCTCTCTCCTTCTGCTTCGCAGCTCACCAGGTCTTCTCGGCGGACTGCGAGTCCATGATACACTATGCGGTAGCCGAATATGCCGTAGCCGAACTCGCGAGAGTTCGGACTGTCTGAATTCTCACGAATTCAGCTACTTTTCGCGGCGCGAAGCGTTGCAGAGGGACCGCTCTTGAAAAGCAGAACTTTTTCCGCGTGGTTCGTGCTCGCCGGGCTGGCGGCCGCTCTGTCCTTTCTCGCCTGGTCGCGGCCGGAGGCGCCGGTGTCCGGGGGCGAGCCGGGGGACGTTTATGCCGGGCGCGTGCGGCCGTTGCTGCAGAAATACTGCTACGCGTGCCATTCCACCAAGGCGCACAAGGGGGAGTTGGACCTGGAGCGCTTCGGCTCGCTGGAGGCGGTGCGCAAGGATGTCAAGCCCTGGCCGCACGTCATCGAGCAACTCGAGGCGGGGGAGATGCCGCCCAAGGGGAAGCCGCAGCCGAGCCCTGAGGAAATCAAGACCCTTGTCGCCTGGGCGCGCGGCATGCTCGACGCCGAGGCCCGGGCCCGCAGCGGCGATCCGGGTCACGTGCCGCTGCGGCGGCTGAGCAATACCGAATACGATTGCACCATCCGCGACCTGACCGGCGTCGACCTCAAACCGGCCCGCGAGTTCCCCGCCGACGGCGCCGGGGGCGAGGGCTTCACCAACGCGGCTGAGTCTCTCTCCGATGTCACCCCTGCCCTGTTCAACCGCTATCTGAAAGCGGCCAAGGAGATCGGAGAGCACGCCGTCCTCCTGCCGGACGGCTTCCGCTTCTCGGCAGGAAAGACACGGCGCGACTGGACGGACGAAAGCCTCGCCGCGCTGCGAAAGTTCTATGCGGACTATGTGACGGGGGACGGCAAGCTCGCCGTGCAACCCTACCTGTCGGCTACGATCCGGCATCGTGACGCCTTGCGCGCGGGCATGATCGGTATCGGCGAAGTCGCCGCCAAGGAGAAGCTGCACAAGAAATACCTGGAGACCATCTGGCAGACCCTCACCGACAAGGGTGAGTCCGAGCCGCTCGCCGCCATCCGCGCCCGCTGGCGCACGGCCACCGAGAAAGAGGCTCCCGCTCTCGCCGCCGAGGTGGTCGCCTGGCAGGAGGCGTTGTGGAAGACGGCGAAGATCGGCTCGTACATGACGCCCGCCGGGACGGGCTACGTCGAGAACCTGACGCGGCAGGTCCCGAATGACCCGCCCGCTGTCGAAAACATCCCGCTGCGCGTGAGCGTGAAGCCGCCGCCCGGAGCCGCGGACATCACGCTCTACCTCGCCGCGCGCCCGCTGGCGCCGGCAAAAAGGGGCGGCATCGTCTGGACGCGGCCGCGCTTCGAAGGCCCCGGCAAACCGCCGCTTCTCCTGCGCGACTACGCCGAGTTCGGTCCCGCCTTCGAGCTGGACTATCCCTCCGTCTTTGTGAACGCCGCCACGTATCTGGCCGCCGTCCAGGATGCCGCCACTGACACCGGAGTGACACTGGTCGACCTCGCCAGGAAGCATGCGCTCGATCCCGCCTTCCTCCAGCGCTGGATCGAAGTCGCCGCCCTCGAGCCGCGCAGGAAGACGGAGCGCCCCCGGACCATCCCGGCCGTCCCGCTGACGTTACTCGAGGAAAGGACCGCGAAGAACGAGAAGCGACCGACGATCCTCGGCTGGCACAAGAAGGGGACGGACCTGCCGGTGCTGGTGACGAACACGGCGGACGCCGCGGTCCTGATCCCGGGCCGCATTTCCGGGCACGGTGTGGGCGTTCATCCGATGCCGAAGGAGTTTGTGGCCGTCGCCTGGAAGAGCCCGGTCGAGGGGTCGGTCCGCGTCACGTTCCGGGTGACGCACGCCCATCCGGCCTGCGGCAACGGCGTGGCCTGGTGGCTCGAGCAACGCCGCGGCGCCGCGGCCACGGTCCTGGGTGAAGGGACGCTCGATCTCGGCAAGGAGATCACGGCGCCGGCACGGATTCTCAAGGTGGCAAAGGGGGACGTGCTGGTGCTCGCGGTCGACGCGCGCGACGGCGATCACGTATGCGACATGACCGACATCGCGTTCAGCGTGGCGGAAGACGTGAAGGAAGGCCGGGCCTGGGACCTTGCCAAGGACGTCGTCGACACCGTGACCGCCGCCAATCCGCACGCCGACAAGCACGGCAACGCCGACACCTGGAGCTTCGCCTATGGTCCGTCCAAGGGCTCCAGCGGCGGCAAGGCGGCGCCGCTGCTCCCGCCCGGCTCGGTGCTGGGTCGCTGGCGCGGGGCCGTAGCGGATCCGGAGCGTCAGGCCGAGGCGGCGAAGCTGGCAGGCGTGGCCCAAGCGCTGCTTTCCGGCCCGCGACCGGCGGACGAAAAGTCTCCGGATCGCCTGTTGTACGACAAGCTGGTGAGCGTCGATAGTCCGCTCTTCACCGGCGTCGAGGTGAAAAAGCTCGCGAAGCCGCGCGCGACCGGGACGAAGTTCGGACTCGCGAAAGAGCGCTTCGGAGGCGCCGGCACGGTCGACGCCGCCAGCCTGAGCGCCGCGGGGGACGAGGTCATCCGGGTCACGCTCCCGGCGGCGCTGTTTCAGGGGCGCGAGTTCGTCGTCGAGGCGCGGATCGAGACGCCGGCGCCGGAGCAAGCGTTCCAGGTGCGCGTCGCCGCCGACGCTCCCGGGCCGACGACGCGCTGGGACGGCGCCGTGCTCGGGTCGCCCGCGTCGGGCGCTTACAAGCGCCTGCTTCAGGGCGCCGCCGACTTCCGCGCCGTGTTCCCGCTGTTCCTTTGCTTCCCCGTCGTCGTGCCGACCGACGAGGTCGTCTCGCTCAAGATGTTCCACCGCGAGGACGAGCCGCTGCTCCGTCTTTTCCTGGACGACGCGCAGGCACGCCGCCTCGAGCGCCTCTGGTCGGAGCAGCGCTTCGTCAGCCGCCAGGCCGTCGCCGAGAACGATTACCTGCCGCAGTTCATCGGCTTCGTCACCCAGGACCAGCCGAAGTCAATGGTGGCCTTCTTCGAGGGGCAGCGGCCGGCGTTCAAGAAGCGTGCGGTCGCGTTCCTTGCGGAAGAGGAGGCGGCGATCCCGAAGCAGATGGAGGCGCTGCTCGACTTCGCCGGCCGGGCCTATCGCCGCCCGCTCCAGGAGAAGCAGAAGGCGGAGTTGCTCGCGTTGTACGAGGCGATCCGCAAGAAAGGGGCGGGACATGACGAGGCGTTCCGCGGCGTGCTGACGCGCGTCCTTGTCTCCCCGGCGTTCCTGTTCCGCATCGAGAAAGCGCCGCCGGGCGCCGCCCCCGGCCTCGTCGACGATCACGAGCTCGCCTCCCGCCTCAGCTATTTCCTCTGGTCGTCCGCTCCGGACGACGAGCTGCGCCGTCTTGCCAGCGCCGGCAAGTTGCGAGACCTGAGCGTCCTGGAGGCGCAGACGCGGCGCATGCTCAAGGACGACCGAGCCCGGGCGCTCGCCATCGAGTTCGGGACGCAGTGGATCCATGTTCGTGGCTTCGAAGGGCTCAAGGAGAAGAACGAGAAGCTCTTCCCCACCTTCAACGCGGCGCTGCGCGAGGTGATCTACGAGGAGTCGATCCTGTTCTTCCTCGATCTCTTCCAGTCCGATCGGCCGGTCACGCGCATCCTCGACGCCGATTATACGTTCCTGAACGAAACGCTCGCCCGGCACTACGGCATTCCGGGCGTGTCGGGGCCGGCCTGGCGCAAGGTCGACGGGGTGCGCAAGTACGGCCGGGGCGGCGTCCTCGGCCTGGCGAGCGTTCACGCCAAGCAATCGGGCGCGTCGCGCACCAGTCCGGTGCTGCGCGGCAACTGGGTCGTGGAGACGCTCCTGGGGGAAAAGCTGCCGCGTCCGCCCGCCGATGTGCCGATCCTGCCCGATGAAGAAGGGGGCGCCGACAAGCGGACGACGCGGCAGATGGTCGAGAAGCACACGACCGTCGCCTCCTGCGCGGTGTGCCATGTTCGCATTGACCCCTACGGCTTCGCCTTCGAGAACTTCGACGCCATCGGCCGCTGGCGCACCAAGGAGTCGGGCGGTTTGCCGATCGACGCCCGGTCCAAGCTGAAGGACGGCACGGAGTTCGAGGGGATCGAAGGCTTGCGCCTCTATTTGCTGACGAAGAAGCGCGACGTCATCGTGCGTCTCTTCTGCCAGCGGCTGCTGGGTTATGCCCTTGGACGCGCGACGACTCTCTCGGACGCAACGCTGATCGACGACATGGTTTCACAGCTGGCGAAGAACGAGGAACGCGTGACGGCGGCGGTGCTTGCCATCGTGCGGAGCCCGCAGTTCCGCATGATACGCGGAGCGGCGCTGGCGAAGGAGGAGCGGTGACTTTGGCGCGCGCCGAGCCGCCCGATCGGGCGCCACATTGAACCAACCCCTTCGGGGTAGCCCGCCTCGCGTGGCGCGTGTTCCCAGGGTGCGCTTCGCGACCCTGGGCTTTGCGAAATAACTCCTTCGGAGTAGCTGTCGGACGACTCTTTTACCTCGAATTGGTCTTTTGCCGTTATCCGTGGAATTGGTCTTTCACCGTTATCCGTGATCTACCCCGAAGGGGTTGCTGCCCAGAGCCCAGGGTCGCGTGAGCGCACCCTGGGGAGGAAGCGACGGAAGGCGGTTTCTACCCCGAAGGGGTTGTTTCATCGTCATCCATCCGCGATCACCGAGGAATCCAAACGCAAAGCGCCGATCCGACGCCGGCGCCTATTTCTTTTTCGGTAGCGGCGACATGAACACGTTCAGGCCGCCCTTGTCCATGACATTGTCCAGGAGATCGACGCGGCCGGCTTCTCCCATCTTGACGTAAAGGCGGGTCATCTCGTCGAGCCAGAGGACGTCGAGATAGTTTTCATTCTTGGCCTTGATGAGGCGATACTGGGCGAGAGCCGTGCGGAATCTGTCGGCGTCGGCGCGGGCTTCGAAGCGTTTTTCCGTCGCGTAGGCGTCCGCCAGCCGCTCGAGCGAGTACTGCTCCGCCTTCGCCTCGCTCAGGCGCGTGTCCGCGCGCTCGCGCGCCTGGTTCTTCTTGGTTTCGATGGCGGTCTCGGCCTGGTTGACGGCTTCGAAGAACTCGCGGACGCGGTCGGGCGGGAAGAGGGGCTGCAAGCTCGCGTCCTCGATGCGGATGCCCAGCTCGTAGGGCTCGAGGCGGCCGGGTAGCTCGTCGAGGAGGCGGCGCCGCAGCGCATGCTGCCCCTTCAGCAGCACCTCGTCGACAGGTTGGCCGGCGACCCATTCGGCGAGGATCGCTTCGGCCGTGCGGGCGATGACGGCGTCGACGCGGTCCTTGTGCAGCACGTACCTGGCGGCCTCGGTGTCGCGCACGGTGTAGCGCACCTCGGCCTGCACGTTGACGAGGTTGTGATCCCCGGTCAGCAGCTGGCCGGGCGGCATCACGTCGTCGCGCTCGTCGGGACTCGGCCTGTAACCGAGGACCACGGCGCGCTCGGTGTTCACGGCGACGGCCTCGACACGGTCGATGCCCCAGGGCAGGCCGATGTGGAGGCCGGGGCCGGGGGTATCGGGGAGGATGCGGCCGAAGCGGCGCACGACGAGGCGCTGTCCCGGCTGCACCTGCGTCAGGGAGGTGGCGGCGGTGATGAAGAAGAGGACGAGGAAGAGGGCGCCGAGGAGCCAGCGGATCATTTCGCCTCCTTGGTCTTGGCCTTCATCTTGAGGGGGCCGCCGAAGAGGAGGTCGAACATCGGGCGGTGGGTGGAGAGAAGGAGCGTGCCGCGGCCTTCGCCGAGCATCGCCTGGTATTGCTCGATCTTCTTGAGGAACTCGTAGAACTCGGGGTCCTGCGTGTGAGCGCGGTTGCGGATGACCATCGCTTCGGCGTCGGCTTCCGCCTTGATGCGCTGCTCCTCGAGCCTGGCTTCGGCGAGCAGCTTGCGAGCCGCTTCCTCCGCTTCGGTCGCGATCTTCCGCGCCTGGTAGTCCCCTTCCGCCTCGTATTCCTTCTTCTTCGTGGCGCGCTCGCTCTTGATGCGGTCGAAGATGGCGGCGCGGGCGGCGCCGGGGTAGTTGTAGCGCTTCAGCCGAATGTCCACGAGCTCGATGCCGTAGTCGGTGCGGAACGGCGCCTTGAGATTGCGGACCAGGCCCTGGCGCAGCTCTTCCAGCTTGTCGTCGACGCGCGTCCGGCCGTCGAAATCGCGCTCGACCAAGAGCTCGGCGAGGGCGGCGTTGGTCGGCAGGCCGGGCGCCGGAAACTGCAGGAGGGCGAGTGACAGGTCGCTGACCCGGCCGCGCTCGAGCCAGAAGCGCGGCGACGGCGCCGTGCCGACGAGGTCGTGGAGGCGCATGCGGCTGATGGCGGCGCCGAGCTGGCTGGTGACGCGCTCGCCGAGGATGTTCCTGGCCTGGTCGACGCTGCCGAGACGGCGGACGAAGATATCGACGGCGTCCCGGTCGGCGACCTTCCAGAAGACGCAGCCTTCGACGTTGAGGTTCTTGTCGACCGACTTGCCCCCGGAGTCGGGCATCAGGAGCTCCATGGGGCGCAGGTCGAAGAACTGGAGGCGGCGATCGACGCGCTGGACGGCCTGGATGGGCCAGGGCCAGCCGAAGTGAAGCCCGCCGCCCCCCTCCTCCGCGCCGTCGTGGATGACGGTCGGCTTGCCGAAAACGGTGACGTAGGCGTACTCGCCGGCGTCGACGGTGTAGAAGGAGAGGCGCAGGAGGACGATCACGGCGATGCCAAGAAGCGTGAAACAGAACCAGCGCATGCCAGACTCGCGTGTAGGGTGCGTGAAACGCACCGGCCCCGGGGAGGGACGATATCCGCCAGGTGCGTTTCACGCACCCTACGCCGCGGCGGCTGGACCGGGCGGAAAAAGAGAAGCCGGTCGCCGACGGTCCGGGGGACCGTCGGCGGCCGGCTCCTTACGCTCCTGGAGGAGCAAGACTAGTCTACCGCGCCTGAGCGGGTTGTGCCAGTGTCAGGTAGAGGCGGGCGAGGTGATGCCAGGCGCTGGTCTCGGGCAGCTGGGCGACCACGCGTGTCAGGGCGGCGCGGGCGGCGTCGACATGGCCGAGGAAAAGGTCCGCCATGCCACGGTTGAACAGGACGGGCAGCGTCTCCTCCTGCTTGTGCCAGAGGTCGCGGGCGTTTTGAACGTCCCCCTTGTGCCAGGCGAGGGCGGCCTTCTCGTTCTCCCAGGCGGCGCGCTGGGCGGCGGGGACAGCGGCGTCATGGCGGGCGATGAACGCCTCGGCCAGGTCGAACTGCTTGGCGAGCCGCATGGCGCCGAGGGCGACGATGGCCTGGGGGAATTGGCCCTTGGCGATGGCCTGCTCGGCCCAGTCTTCCAGGCCGGGAGCGGCGACGGGGCGTCCGGCTTGCGGGCGGAAGCTGGCGAGGTTGGCTTCGTGCAGCAGGTGATAGAAGTTGCGGACCAGCTGCGGGAAGTTGCAGGCGGCGAAGGCGAGGGCGACCGCGGGCTCATGCCCCGCGACGAGTTGTGGCCAGTGAGGCGGCGGCTGAAGCTTGTCCCCCCCACCCCGGCCCTCCCCCAAAAGGGCGGCGGTGGCGGCGTCCCAGGCCGGCTTGGGGTCGATGGGCTGGACGGGCCCGGCGTCGTAAGGGGTTACGTCGCCTGGGGTAAAGGAGGCCAGTCCGGCCTGCTCGGCCTCGCGCTGCCGCTGGAGATAGCGGGCGAGAAGGTCGCCCAGCTTGGGTTGGACGGGGGTTTCCGGGGTCATGGGACCGGCTCCTTCGGTGTTGGCTCTTTGTACCGGAAACGCGGTGGGGCAGGAAACTTGCGCGGGGAATTGTCAGGGCTTGAGGGTATTCTACTTCACCTCAACAAGGCGGGACAGGATGGGCGCTCGGCGGATGTCCTCGTACAGCTCGAGGTGATAAGAACCCGGCGCGAGGGAGCCGAGAGGCGCCCAGTAGTAATGCTCGACAACGATCGCAGCGACGGGCACGCCGGGCATGGGCTTGGGTTCGGCGTACCGAAATCGGATCTTGGATCCGATGACCTCAACCGTCACCACATGCCGCTGGCCGCCGTCCCATGCGAGGTCGGCCACCAGCCAAAGGTTTTTCGCGGCGGGGTTGGCGGGATGGCGGGCGGCGACATCCGCCGGCGCCTTGTCGAGAAAAATGGTATTCCCCGCCTTGAGAGCGGCGGCCACATCGTCTCCTTCGGCAAGCAGCACATCGAACAAACGTCCCTTGCGGTGGTACAGGGCGTCCAGGTCTTTCGCGTACGGCCGTTCCGGCTTGCCAGAGATTGGAACACCGCGGTACAGATGGCGCAAGCCGCTCTCGTGGCTGGTCGCGTAAACGGCGTGCAACGGCACGATCCGGTCGGCCTTCTCCGCGGCAGAAGCCTCCTTACCAAGCCTTGAAAAAGCGACGCGCTTCAAACCTTCGTCAAACAACTCGAGCGCGATCGAGGCTGCGTCGCGCCGCTCGAGTGGGATCCAGAAGAAGTAAGGACGCGAACCTGCTGCCACTCCGGTCCTTGAGTACGAGAAGCGAATGCCCTCCTTCCTCACGTCGACCGAATGGACGCGCCAAGTTGGCTCTGTCGCGGAGCCGAAGCCGAGATAGACGACCAGCCACCGATCGCGACCGCGGCCCTCGTCGGATATCAGCGGAACGCCGATAAATGGGCGCCCGGATCGTCCCACGGCTTCGGTCAGATTCCAGCCGTTGACGAGGATAGCCTGGGAGGAGCCCATCTGAAGATCCTTGAGGATCCTCTCCAAATGGCGGCCATAGGTTTTCTTGTAGGCGATCCTGTCGCTCTCCTCCAAGTCGTCGAAGCAGAGCCGCTTCAGGTCCTTTTGCGGGCTGGTGGAATAGATATCTTCGGGCAAGAGCCGCTTCGCAACGGGCTCGGCTTCGCCAGCGCGAACCGACGGAACGGCGAAACAGGTCAGGACGCAGCCAAGAAGGGATGCGAGCAGAAATCGCTGTTGTTTGGCCGTGGGCATGGCGTACTCCCTCGATGCGAGGCAGTCCCAGCATACCACGGTGCCGCGGCGGAACAACCTCCGGGCAGCTATTTGAGGTTGATGGGGATCGTGTTCGAGCCGCTTTTCACGTCGAACTCCAGGCCGGAGGTCGCCGGGTCTTCGTACTTCTTCGGAAGCGCGACCCAATTCTTGACGTCCTCCTCGTCCGGTCCGAATTTCTTGCCCTCGCGGACGAGCGTTGGCATGCCCTTCGGGTTGGGGGAGACGACAACGACTCGAGCCTTGCCAGCGGGAACACCGGTAATGGAGTACTTTCCGTCTCGATCGAGCTTCGCCCCGTGGGGCACATTGTCGGGGCCGTAGAAGGTGACATCGCCGACCTTCACGGGCTTGCCGCCGAAATCGACGACGCCGGAGACGTCGCCCACGCCGCCGCCGCAACCGGCAAGCGGCGCGAGGACGAGAGCGGAGAAGACAAGCGAACGAACGAGAGTGCGCATTCTTTCCCTGGGTTGGAAGTCGAGAAACCAAATCCCGGAGGCGGGCTCGCGCCGGCCTCCGGGACGACAAGCCGATCAGCTATCGAAGTTGACGGGCAGCTCACCACCGCCGCGGGTTGCGGCGGTCGGCATCGACGCGCTGGCGCTGTAGGAGATGATGCGGACGGAGGCGTCGCCGAAGGCCCAGCAGCCACCTGCCGCGCTGGGGTGCCAGAAGCCGTAGATGTCGCTGGTGCTGGAGGGGTTGCCCTGGTGGTAGCCGTAGGCGGTTCCCGTGCCGACGGAGAGGGAGCAGTCATTGAAATAGGAGTCCCACCAGCCCCAGTAGCTGTCGGCGGTCGGCGGGCGCGGGCCGACCATCAGGGTGTTGCTCGTGCCGTCGGAAATACTGGTCATCGTCACCTTGACGGTCGAGCTGTAGACGATGATGCCGTCGTTGCTCGAGCTGTTGCTGTTGCCACTGCCGGTCACGGCCAGGTAGCTCGTCAGGCCATAGGACGTGCCGTAGATTTTGCCGTTGTTGGGATCGGTGGGATCGACGAAGACGGAGAGCATCGTCGAGGCGGGGACGGTCGCTTGCTGCTCGATATTCGGGAGGATGGCGCGGATCCAGCACTGCGAGCCGATCAGGCCGGTGTTGAAGTTGGCGGCTGGAAAGCGTTTTCTCTGGTCGTGGTAGGAATGCAGGCCGATGGCGATCTGCCGCAAATTGTTGAGAGACTGGGTGCGTGCGGCCGCCTCGCGGACCTTCTGCACGGCGGGAACCAGGAGAGCGATGAGGATCGCGATGATGGCGATCACGACGAGGAGTTCGATCAGGGTGAACCCAGGGCGGCGCATACGGGAAGTCATGGATTCTCCTCAAGAGGACCGGGATCAGGCAAAGGAAACGCTCGGGTCGCAGGGAATGAACGATCTCAGGCAGGCGCTGGGAGAGGTGGGGAGGGAAGAGCAAGTCTGATACCAAAGGGGCCGATGACGGGCGACCGAGCGCCGCGTGCGTTTGGAAAAGCGTTGCGGATTCATGACTTCAGAAAAGCGCGGAGAGAGCGGATCCGTCGCTGCGATCGGCGCCGTTATGCCTGGAGGTTAAGCAGGGATTAAGAGAGCTGAGGCGCCCGGCCGGCCGATTGTTTCCGCCGGGACGGGCGCGGCGGCCGCGCCATATGACAAGTCCATCTTCATTACGGCCTTCATTTGATGATTCGCCATGCACGACATCCCCGCCGCCCGTGGCTTCCGCATACCCGCCGAATGGGAACCGCACGAGGCGACCTGGATCGCCTGGCCGCACAACGCCGAGGATTGGCCGGGGAAGTTCCAGCCGATCCCGTGGGTGTATGCCGACATCGTGCGTCACCTGCACACGGGCGAGAAGGTCCACATCCTCGTCAACGACGCCGGCGCGGAGAAGCGGGCGCGTTCGGTCCTGTCGAAATCGGCCGTCGATCTGCGGCAGGTGCGTTTCTTCCACATCCCGACCGACCGCGTCTGGACGCGCGACTCGGGGCCGATCTTCGTGAAGAACCTCGAGGGTGAAGTCGGGACCGTCGATTGGCGTTTCAACGCCTGGGCCAAGTACGACAACTGGCAGCGCGACGACGCCGTGCCGGCCGCCATTCACGCGGCGCTGGCAGGCGCCCCCCACCCCAGCCCTCCCCCACAAGGGGGGAGGGAGATG
>JAXMAR010000065.1:0-33910 GCA_046350295.1 Gemmataceae bacterium | reverse complement strand
CCTATGTTGTGGTCGTCGCCCGGAGGGAGTTGAAGACTGATATCTTTGCGCAGATACCACAACAGAGCGATTATCAGGTGGCCTGGAAGGACAAAGATTCTTCAGGCGCTGCAATCAAGGCAGCGCAACGGTTGTGGCGCCAGACGAAGCGTGCCCTTCGCGCTCTGGTGGGGCTGTGGGATGAAGAGATCTATCGCAAAGACCATTACACTCGCGTTGAGGACGCGGATTTCCTTCCAGGCGGCAGATTCCTCACGGATTAGACTTTTGCACCGCGCCGTTGTCGTCGCTGGACGCAACGCGTCCGACTGCCGCGACGCTTGTCGTGAAGACGGAGAACTTCGGGACGCTCCCGCTTGCGAGGAAATAGATGGATCGGCTCAAAACGTTTCCCAGGAACGCTCGAATCCTGCCAATCGCGCGTCCTTCCTTGATGCCAAGAAGGCTCGGGTCGCTAAAGCCCGCTGCTTCGAGCAGCTGAAGTAGGCTACTTCCGGTGAAGGCTCGCTGATGTGTAAGATCCACGTATCGGTCGAATGAGCCGATAAGGCTTCCCGCGTTCGGAACACGGCAACAAAAAAAGCCATCTGATTTGAGAGCGCTGCGACAGGCTTCGACCCATTCGAGCAACAGATCATCGCCTGGAAGGTGTTCCAAGACGTCGAAACAAAAGATACCGGAGAAGGCATTAGGTCGCGTTTTCAGAAACGAGAGGCCATTCGCACAAGAAATGTCAAAACCGGGCAGGCACTCCCGAGCGACTTTCGTTTGGCATTCTGAAGCATCCACGCCGACGGGGATGATCCCCGGGTAGCTGCTGAGCCAATAGAGGAGGCGGCCAGTCCCACAGCCCAAATCGAGGACAGGGCCGCGGGCGCGGCGGTCACGTAAGAGATGCCCGAACGATCTGTCCAATGAAGACCGCTCGACCGAGCGTAACTGGCGCGGATCGGTCTCGGGCAAGACGCGTTGGTAATGTTTGGAATAGAGATCGTAGAGTCGTTCCTGCAGCCGGCTCATGGGCGGATCCTATTTCAAGAACGGGTTCAGGTAGAGTTCTTCGAGTGCTCTGGCGCTCGCTTCCGTGGTAAAAGGGCTGGCGCGGAAGCTAGCAGGTGTCGCGTGCCTCTTTTTTCTTTTCTGGTCCAATATCTCTGTCGCCCAGACATCGGCGGAATCGTCCAGAGAGAGGCGCGCGACCAACTCAGGACAGAAGTCAAGCTCGGATGTGATGTTACTGGAAACGACAATCGGAACGCCAGCGGCCTGCGCTTCCAGGGCCACGAGCGGGAGACCCTCATATCGCGAAGGCAAGACGGCGACGTCCACGACGGCCTTGAGAATGCGTGGAACGTCGGGCCGGACGCCCAGAAGGCACACGTGATCCGCGAGGCCCCGCTCGATGACCGCGCTTCGAATCTGATTTTCCAATTCTCCGCCGCCGACGAGGATGACGCGCGCCGAGGGATCTTTCCTTACAAGAGCTGCTGCGATTTCGAGCAAGAATGCGTGATTCTTCTGCACGTGGAATCGGCCTATGTGGCCGATCACAAGTGCATTTGCTGGGATCCCCAACTCGGTCCTCACTTGCTCCTTGCTATAGGTCTGCTCGAAAGGCGTCACGTCAATCCCACAATAGAGGATTTGCCAGCGGGGGTCGCTTCGCCATTTCTCGCCGAAGAGGGCAGTGGCGGCCCTCTCGCTACAGGCGAGGCCGTGGGTGGCGTAGCGGTGGACCCAACGGTTGGTCCAGGAGATTATCAGGGGGCGGAGCCAGCCGGCGCCAAGAAAGGCGACGCGGTCGTTGTGGCTGTGCATGATGCGGGTTGGGACGTTCTCCTTGTAGGCGAGGCGGGCGACGATTCCCTGGTAGGTAACGTGGGAATGAAGGACGTCATAAGGTCCGTTCTCGCGTAGGATGCGGCGAAACGCGCGGCCGTAGCTCCAGAACTTGACGGGCCGGGGGCAACGAAAGATCTTGCAGCCTCGCTGGATGACCTCTTCCTCATAGGCGCCTTTCTCCTCCGTGTGCAAGAGGAAGTCCATACGAAAGCGGTCGGGATCGGCGTGGCGGAGGACGTGCATCAGCCACGTCTCGGATCCCCCGCGGTTCAGATCGAAGAGAACCTGGAGGATGTGGATCGGCCTTGTCCCAATGGTCTGTTTAGGAGAGGTTACCATGTGCACCTGGGAGACGGCTCAAAACGTCGCGGAGTTGGGCCGTGTCCCGGGCCCAATTGTATTCGGTCTGCACTAGTTCGTGTCCGCGCTGTCCAAAGTCCGAAGAACCGAGGGTGTTGACTAGGCGCTGCGTTGCGGCGGCGCAGCTGGCGGCGTCTTCGGAGGCGAAGACGTCGCCGCAGGGGCCGCGCTGCGCGACGCGAACCAGCGGGGCGCAATCGGACACAAGGATAGGAAGGCCGCCAAGCATGTAGTCGAAAATCTTGTTGGGCATGGTCGTCTGCGTCAAGGGGTCCTTGACGTGGGGGACGACGCCGATGTCGGCGGCGGCAATGAAGTCGGGAAGACGGTGGAAGGGCTGGAAGCCTTCGAAGTGGACGCGGTCGGCGACGCCGAACTGGCGGGCGAGCTTTTCGAGTTTGGGGCGGTAGGGGCCGTCACCGACGATGACGAAGCGGAGGGTGGCGGGGCGGCCGGAGCGAGCGACCTGGCAGGGGAGTAGGCTGAGGGCGTGAAGCACGGTCTGGATGCCGCGGCCGGCGTCGATGCCGCCGATGTAAAGCAGGGTGACGAAGGTGGGGTCAGGGTGGATGCGGGCCTGGGCGTTCGCGAGGAGCGGAAGGAGGTGGTCGAGGTCGGGAGAGTTACCGACGACGACACATCGCTCAGGTGGGACAGCGTAGAGGCGGGTGAGGCGTTCCTGATTGGTGGGGTCGACGACGATGATGCGATCGGCCCAGCGGACGGCGAGGGCCTCGTAGTGATTCCAGCCGGGGTAGTCGATGGAAGCGCGGATGAAGGGATGGAAGGTCTTGGCGGCCCAGACGAGGAAGCCGGGGTAGTTCTCGTGGAAATCGAGGACGAGGGGAATGCGAAAATGGCGGCCGACGCGGTAGCCGACCCAGGCCATGGGAAGATCGTGGACGTGGATAGCGTCGGGGCAGACGTCGTCGGCGATGCGGCGGACGCGCGGGAGCCAGAAGCGCAGGTAGGGCCAGCGGCCGCCATAGAGAAGACGGAAGGGACGGAGCCAGACAGGGAAGCGAACGCGGTGGACCGTGCCGAGGCCGGGGACGTGTTCGCGGCGGGGTTGGCCGCGCTTACCGTAGGCCACGAGATGGAGGTCGTGGCCCAAGGCGCTGAGGGAGCGCATCTCCTTCTCGACGCGGATGTGCGGTGGGAAGGTCGTTTCCAGGGTCATGAGGATGCGCATGCGAGACCTCGGAGGATTCGGAGCATGCGCGGGGCGGCGTGGCCGTCGCCGAAGGGCTGGCTCCAGACGGGGCGGGGCTGGAGTTGGGCGCGGGCGGAGCCGAGGATGACGTCGGGGGCGGCGCCGGCGAGGACATTGGCGCCGACGTCGATGGTTTCAGGGCGTTCGGTATTGTCGCGCAGGGTGACGCAGGGGACACCGAGGATGCAGGCCTCCTCCTGAACGCCGCCGCTATCGGTGAGGATGAGGCGGGCGGAGGCTTCGAGGGCGAGGAAATCGAGGAAGTCGACCGGATCGACGAGGCGGATGCCTTCGGTGGCGACGCCGAAACGGTCGAGCATCTTGCGCGAGCGTGGGTGGATCGGGTAGAGGATCGGGAGACCGAGATCGCGCGCGATGAGAGCGGCGCCGCGGATGATGCCCGCGAGGCGCTCGGGGACATCGACGTTTTCCTGGCGGTGGGCGGTCATGAGGACGAATGCCTTGGGACGTAGGTCAAGCTGGCGCAGGATGGCGCTGTTTTCAAGGGCCAGATCGCGGTTCTGCAGAACGGCGTCGACGATAGTGTTGCCGGTTACGTAGATCAGGGAGTCGGGGATGTTCTCTTTCCGGAGAAGGAGTCGAGCGGCTTCCGTGGGAGCGAAGAGGACATCGGACATGTGGTCGACGAGGACGCGGTTGATTTCCTCGGGCATAGAGCGGTCATAGCTGCGCAGGCCGGCCTCGACATGGCCGACTTTGATATGGAGCTTGACGGCGGCGAGGGCGCCGGCGAGGACGGAGTTGGTGTCCCCCTCAACGAGGACGAAGTCGGGTTTCTCGGCGAAGAAGATGTTTTCGAGGGGGGCGAGCATCTTGGCGGTCTGCTCGCCGTGGCGGCCGGAGCCGACATTGAGGCGGAAGTCCGGCTCCGGGAGGCCGAGTTGGTCGAAGAAGACCCGGTCCAACTCATGGGAGTAATGCTGGCCGGTGTGGATTAGGAGGAAGGGGATTGTTTCAGCGCGGCAGGCTCGAATGACCGGAGTCATCTTGATGATCTCCGGCCTGGTACCGAGGACGAGAGCTAGTCGCATAAGGAGTGACCGATGACCGAAAATGCGCTGGCCTATATCATCGCATGGAGATGGGTCGTTGGCAAGCGCCGGAGAGGTGTTATCGTGAGAAGGAACTCTTGCGAGCGTTGCAGAGTTACGGAACGCTGGCGCGACGCCGGGCGGCGAAGTTGACCCCAAAAAAGAGCAACTCCCGAAATAGGGCAAGGCGACGCAGCACGTTTTCCCACCGCCGGAGGCGATCCGCGCTGAAGAGGAGGTAGAACGGGGGAAGGAACATACGGATGTATTCGACCGAGGCTTTATCGATGATGAGGCCGTGGCGCGCGAGTAGCCTTTCCCAGCGCCAGAGAGGGCGGATGTTTTCGTGGCCAAAGCGGACGAACTTTTGCAGGCCGTCGTCCCAGCGATCGACGACGCGCTGATTGCCGCGAAGACGGTAGAGCATGAGGCATTGAAGGAGGTTGTTGCCGTTTTCCTCGAAGACGAGGAGCTTGCCGCCGGGGCGGAGGGCGCGGGCGATGCGGTCCAGGGCTTCGTCGATGGGCTCGAGGTGGTGGAGGGTGTCGGCGGCGAGGACGATGTCGGTGGCGGCGGGCTCGATGGGGAGGTCGAAGAGGTTTTCGTGGCGGAAGCGGAAGCGGGAGACGTCGCCGTGGCGGGCCCAGTAGGCGAGGCGTGGCGGGATGTGGCCGATGAAGTAGTCGAGGGTGGAGCCGCGGCAGGAGACGCCGTTGAGGGAAAGGAAGATGCCCTGGGTGCCGAAGCCGCAGCCGCAGTCCCAGACGCGGAGAGTGGGATCGCGCGGGACGTGGCGGGCGAGGAAGGCGAGGCGCTGGAGGAAGTAGGTCTTGCGGAAGCCGAAGGCCCAGGAGCTATCGAGGAGGTGGTAGTAGCCGCGGAGAATGGAATTCTCGCGGAGTTCCTGCAGAAAGAGCTCGAAGAACTGGGTTTCGGACATGGACGGTGCTGGCGAGGCTCTGCCGGGTAGTGAAGTATAGTCTATCGGAGCGCGGGACCGTCCGCCAGCAAGGCCGTTGCTCCGCGACCCGAAGGGAAGCGCCGGAAGTCAGAAGGGCTTGGAGGTTGGTTTGCGTGCGCTGTTGCGGAGTTACTGGACGCCGGCGGGGCGGCGGGCGGCGGGGAACCTGGCATGGCTGGGGGTGTGTCTCGGCTGGACGACGGTGTGCTCGGTGGGGGTGGTGTTTTTTCTGACGCGCGGGCTGACGCAGGAGTCGTACGGGCTCCTGTCGTATCTCATCAGCTTGCAGGCGTTCATCCTGTTGCTGGCGGTGGGAACGCGGCCGGTGGTCGTGCGCGAGGGGACGCGGCGGCCGGAGGACATGGATGCGCTGGTGGCGGCGCATGTGCGGGTGAGCGGGGCGATCGCGGCGGCGGGGGGCGTGGCGGCGCTGGGCTACCTGGCGCTCAGCGGGGCCGGCTGGGACGTGATCGGGGCCGGGCTGGTGCTGCTGGGGGGGAACGTGCTGCAAGCGACGCAGTTGCAGCCGTTCTTCGACGTGCGGCACCGGCAGGCGGCGGCGGGGTTGTGCATGGCGGCGGGGGACACGTGCGCGCTGGGGACGGCGTTTCTGTTGTGGCGGGCGGAGCGAATGGACCTGGCGGGGGCGGCGGGATGCTACGCCCTGCGCTGGGGGGTGACGGCGGCATTGCAGGCCTGGCTGTATCACGCGCGGGTGCAGCCGTTGCGCTGGCGCGTGGAGCGGGGGCTGGCCCGGCGGCTGGCGCGGGAATCGTGGCCGCTGATGGTGACGACGGGGCTGGCGGGCCTGGCCGTGGTCGCGGCACTGGCGATCCTGGTGGCGCGGGCGGGGGAGGCGGAGGCGGCGCTGTTCGCGATCGGCGTGCAGGTATCGGGGCTGCAATCGCAGTTGATCGCGCTTGCGGTGCGGGTGGTGCAACCGCACGTGTCGGGGCCGCACGGCTTCGAGCGGTCGTTCATTGTCAAGCTAAGTTGTTTTTTCGGGCTGTTTCTCGCTGCGGCGACGGGGGTGACGGCGCTGCTGGGTTGGGGATTCGTGACATGGCTGTTGCCGACGTCGTATGCGGGGGCGCTGGGCCCGATGCTGGTGCTGCTGGGGGCGGGGGTGTGTACGGGGACGTACCCATTGCTGGAGGTGTACCTGGTGGCGAAGGGGCGAACGGCGTGGTCACCGGTGGCGATGGGGGCAGGCGTCGTGGTGATCGTGGGGATGCTGCTGGCGACCGCGGACCTGGACGCCCTGGGGGTGGCCTGGGCGTACCTGGCGGGGGGCGCGACGGTTGCGCTGGCGGAGGGGGTGTTCGTGGCGCGGCGGTGAAAAAGAGAGACAACCACCGAACGCACGGAACGCACGGAAAAAAAGAGTCGCCCGGATCAAGTGGCCGGTGGTTTTCCAGCTCATTCGTGAGAGAGTTCGTTTCAGTAACGACGCCGTAACGAAATGAAAGAAATGGAAGATGGTTTCTTGGGAACGGCATCAAGAAGGCGGGTTGGGGGACGCCTGGGCGGCGGGCGGTTGGCGGGCGGGTTGGAACAGGCCGCGGAGGAAGCCGAAGGCGTAGGCGGCGTGCTGCATGGGGAAGAGGAGCGTGGCGAGGAGGAGGCTGGGGCTGCGGTGGCGTGTGGCGAGGGCGAGGGAGGAGGCCAGGACGACGAGGGCGTAGGAGGCGGGGATCGCGAGGTAGGCGAGGAAGAGAGGGGTCGAGAAGAAGGCCGTGACCCAGCCGACGGCGACGACGATGAAGAAGAGGGCGACGAGGGGAGCGAAGAGGCGGACGTGTCCGGTGAGCTTCCAGACGCGGGCCTGGCCGAGGCCGTAGGAGGCCATCTGGCGGGCGAAGGCGCGGAAGCTGGGGTCCTGGTGGTGGTAGACCTTGGCGTCGGGGGAGAGGAGGAGCTTGTATCCCTTGGAGGTGAGGCGGCGGTTGAACTCGAAGTCCTCGCCGAAGCGGATGGGGAGGTATTTTTCGGCGGCGGCGACGGAGCGGAGATAGATGACGTTGTAGTTGCCGATGGAGTCGACGAAGCGGGAGCGGGCGAGGACGAAGCCGGCGCTGCCGCCGGAGCCGAGATAGGAGCCGAGGAGGTCGTTGAGGAGGCGTTCCTTCCAGTGGCGTGGCGGCGCGGGATAGCGGATGCCGCCGGCGGCGACGACGTGGGGGTCGTCGCGGCGGGCGGAGTCGAGGAGGCGCACGAGGGTACGGAGCCAGTCGGCGGGGAGGTGACAGTCGGCGTCGGTGAAGGCGACGTACTGTCCCTGGGCGTTTTCGAGGACGAGGTTGCGAGCGTTGCCGTGGCCGCGTGGTCCGGTTTCGGGGATGAGGCGGATGCGTCGTCCGGGGTGGTCGGCGATGCAGCGGTTGACGATGTCGACGGTGCCGTCGGTGGAGGCGCCGTCGACGATGATGATCTCGGCGGCGGCGGGATCGAAATCGAGCTGGAGGAGGTGGTGGAGGGTGGCGGCGATGGAGGCAGCCTCATTGCGGACGATGAGGCCGACCGTGACCTGGACCGGGGCGACGGTGGAAGTCTGCGGCATGGGGGCGATCAATCGGCGGTTTTACCCTTGCGTGCCTCGTGGATGGCGAGGTGCCGGACGACCTGGGTGAGCTGGCGCTCCATGCGCAGGTAGCGGGCATAGAAGTAGAAGGAGACGACGATGAAGACGAGAACGAAGACATAGAAGACGAGGTCGGCGCCGCGGGTGATGCCGACGCTGGTGGCGAGGGTCTGGAGGTAGTCGGGGTGGGCGATCGTGACGGCGGCGGCGGTCCAAACGAGGCAGCGGAAGAAGCGTTGGACGCGTTGGCCGGGCCGGCGCAGGAAGTTGAAGACCTCGAAGAGGAGGATCAGGAAGAGGATGGGGACGGCGATCCACTGGAACGGGTTCATGGCAAGCTCGGGGTCGGCGCCGGCAATGGTGATTCCAGTTTACCACGCGGGGCGGGAGAAGCGATAGGGAGCGCCTGGGGGAAGCAGAAAAATGGAGGGCAAAAAGACGGCCGGTCAGGGTCGAGGGCGCGGCAGGGATAGTTGTTCGAGGTACTGGACGACATACTTGCCGAACATGTCGGTTTCGAGGTTGACGGTGGCGCCGGGGGGTTTTTTGCCGAGGGTGGTGACGGCGAGGGTGTGGGGGATGAGGGCGACGCTGAAGCGGCCGGGCTGGACGGTGACGAGGGTGAGGCTGACGCCGTCGATGGCGATGGAGCCTTTGGGGATCATTTGCCGGGTGAGTTCCGGGGGGCAGGTGAACCAGACGGTTTCCCAGTCGGCTTGCGGCTCGCGGCGTTCGATGGCGCCGACGGCGTCGACGTGGCCCTGGACGATGTGGCCGCCGAGACGGTCGCCGAGGCGGAGAGAGCGTTCGAGGTTGACCGTCGCGCCGGGAGTGAGTTCGCCGAGGTTGGTGCGCTGGAGAGTTTCGGGGCCGGCCTGGAAGCGGAGCCAATCGGGGCCGCGTTCGACGACGGTGAGACAGACGCCGTTGACGGCGACGCTGGCGCCGCGGGGGGCGTCGGCGGCGATGGCGGGTTCTGCGACGGTGAGCCACCGGCCCGGGCCGTCGGGGCGGATGTCGCGAATCGTGCCGAGGGCTTCGATGAGGCCGGTGAACATGGCGTGCACAAATGCAGAAGTCAGAGGTCAGAGGTCAGAAGTTAGGACTCGGAGATCGGGGCCAGGGTTACTTGGCGATTTCCAGCGTTAGTTTTTGCTGGGGGTGGTTGTAGGGCATGGCGGCGATGGTGGCGGTCGCGGAGAAGGTGGCTTCCGCTTTGAGGGGCGCGGCCTTGGCATCCACTTTCAACTCTATCTGGAAGGCGGTCTGGTCGGCGGGCAGGGGCTTGATCGGGGCGGCGCTGACGCCTTTCGGCAAGGCGTCAATCTTGAGTTGCACGTCGCCGCGGAAATCGGGGTGGCGTTTCAGGGTTCCCTTCAGCAGGTAAGTCTGGCCGGGCTTGAGGAGGTCGGTCCTGTCGAGCGTCAGTTCAAAGGGGCGCTGACCTGCGCCTGAACGAGGGGGCCGACGACGGTGATGTCCTTGCCGGCGACCTTGGCCTTGGCCTGGAGGACGATATCGTGGCGGCCGTCGGGCATGGTGGTAGGGGCCGTGAGGATGAGCTCGACCTTGTCCTTGGCGGCGACGGCCGGTTTCGTGACGAGACCGCCGGGTGGTGGTTTGCCGCCGGGGGCAGCGATGGTCACGTCGACGGAGGGAAGCGGCGCTTTCGCGTCAACGGCCCACACGATGCGGACAGGCAGAGCTTTTGTCACGCCGTTGACGAGTTCGAAGGTCGGCGGAGCGTAGAGGCGGAGCGGGGCCGAGGATGTGAGCGCGACCGGAATGCTGTCAAGGCGGATCATACTAACGGCCGGGTGGGCCTCCTTGCTGAGAAGAAACGGGTGCTCGGCGGTGGCCAGCAAGGGCGGACCTTCGAGCGCACGGCCGCTGACGGTGAGGCTGAACGGAGGAGAGGGCATCGCGCCCACGGATGGTTCGAGGAGAAGGACGCCGTTGGTTCCCTTGGTCTCTATGAAGCCGCCGTGGGTTTTCCAGCCGGAAGGGAGCCCTTTCGCTTCGAGCTGGATGGGGCCGTCGTACCCGCGGCGGAGGACGGATACCGCGACGAGGGCGAAGCCGCTGCGTGGGACGTTCTCCTCGCCGTTTTGCAGGAACAGTGTGAAGTCAGGCTGGGCGAACTCGATGGTGAGGAGGTAGCCGAAGTTGACGCCGCCGCGGCCGAAGGCGTCCTTCAACTCAAGCGTCAGTTCGCCGAGGCCCTTGGGGACGGTGAAGTCAAGGGCGGGGTCGGCGCTCTTGAAAGCGGGTTGGCCCGGGGCGCCGGCGGGAACATCCGTGTCGTCAGCTAGAGCGAGCTGCGTCCCCTTGGGATCGACGAGTTTCAGTACACCGTCGAGCCGGGAGCCGAGGGACTGGGCTTCGACATGGAGGCGAAGTTTCTGGCCCTCGGTCACCGGAAGTCTGAGACGATGCATTTCACCGGGCTTGGTGAAGCGGCCTTGAATTTTCGCGGGGGGAGCGAGGGACGGATCGGCCGCCTTCGAGAGCGTCTCATACCGCCGGTGGGGATGCGGACCGGCTTTCACCTCGGGCAGGGCCATCCCGTCTCTCCACCCTAACGGCCCGCTAAGGCGAAGGAGGCGGTTGTCGGTCTTCGGTTCAAGGGGGACGGAAAACTCCTTGCTCAGGTTCCCACCGCTCAAGACAAGCGTGGTTGACGCGCCGCGCTGGACGCCGAGGGGGAACACCTCGTCGGCCACGTCGTATTCGGCGATCTTGAGACGGTAATGCGCTGGGGCCGCGGCGCGGTAGCGGCTGTCGGCCATCTCGACGACGTAGGCGCCGTCCGCGGGGACATCGAAGAGAATGCGGGCGTCGCCTTGGACGCGCTGCGTGTCATCGACGGCGAGGAACCGGCCTTTATCATCCGTCAAGCGCAGTTGCGGGACGACGCCGGCGCCGAGTCGCGCGGCTTCGGTTTCGAGCACGAGGCGTTGCCCCTTCTTGGCGTCAAAGCGGAAGAAGTCGATGTCGCCGCCGGCGCATTGGCCGTCGATGACGACGGGGACCGGGACTGGCTGCGCCTTTTCGAGCGTGTTGTTGTCCTCCTTCTCGGCAAGGGTGGGGAAGGGATCGACGGCGAGTGAGGTCGGGGAGCTGACGCCTTCGGAGTTGTAGACGCGGATGAGGAAGAAGCCGATGGGCGTCTTCGCTGACGCGGTGACCTCGAAGCGCGCCTGGGCGGGGTTGGGCTTGGCGTCGGGAAGGCGCTTGACGGCGGCGTCGAAGGGAACGAGAAGCTGTGTGTCCGGGCCGAGGTTTGCGCCGGTGACGGTGATCTCGGTCGCCTTGCCGCGCTCCAGGCCGCGCGGGGAGACGGCGGTGACGATGGGCGGAGCGGCGTTGAGACTGGTCGACGCGAGAAGAAAGGCGGCGACGAGCAGCAGATATTTCATCGATTCCTTTCTCCGGCTCAAAATTACCCACGTGAGATTCAGCTCACTACTCTCCGGCTATCATAAAGTATTCCGCCCCTTGCATCCACGAGACGCCAATGACCCAGCTTCCCCATACCCTCGGCCAGCTCAAAGCCTCCGGCTATCACGTCCGCTCCGTCAAGGACGAGATGCGGCAGAACCTTGTCGCCAAGCTGCAAAAGAACGAGCCGATCTTCGACGGCATCATCGGCTACGACGAAACCGTCCTGCCGCAGATTCAGAACGCCATCCTCTCCAAACACGACATGCTCTTCCTCGGCCTGCGCGGCCAGGCGAAGACGCGGATGCTCCGTCAGCTCACGCACCTGCTCGACGACGCCATCCCGATCATCGCGGGCAGCGAAGTCAACGACAACCCGTTCGCTCCGTTGAGCCGCTATGGCCGGGACCTGCTCGCCAAGCACGGCGACGACACGCCCATCGAGTGGCTGGGCCGGGACCAGCGTTATCACGAGAAGCTGGCAACGCCGGACGTGACCATCGCCGACCTCATCGGCGAAGTCGACATGATCAAGCATGCGGAGGGGCGTTACCTCTCGAGCGAGCTGACCATGCACTTCGGCCTGATCCCGCGCTCCAACCGCGGCATCTTCTGCATGAACGAGCTGCCCGACCTCGCCGCCAAGATCCAGGTCGGCCTCTTCAACGTCCTCGAGGAGCGCGACATCCAGATCCGTGGCTACCCGATCCGCCTGGAGCTGGACCTGTGCCTCGTCTTCTCGGCCAACCCGGAGGACTACACCAACCGCGGCCGGATCGTCACGCCGCTCAAGGACCGCATCGGCAGCGTGATCCGCACGCATTATCCGATGACGCGCGACGCCGGCATCGCCATCACCGACGCCAATAGCTGGACGGAGCGCGACGCCATCGAGGTGCTGGTGCCCCGCTTCATGAAAGAGGTGCTGGAGGAGACCGCCCGGCTGGCCCGCGTCAGCCCCGCCGTCAACCAGGCGTCGGGCGTCAGCGTCCGCATGTCGATCGCCAACAACGAGAACATGATCAGCAACGCCGAGCGGCGCGGCCTCCTGACCGGCGAGGACCCGGTGGTTCCCCGCGTCAGCGATCTCGCCTTTCTGAGCGCGAGCACGCGCGGCAAGATCGAGCTGACCCTGAGCGAGGAGGACGGCCAGGAGGACCGCATCATCGACAAGCTGATCGGCGAAGCGGTGAAGAACGTGTTCGAGAGCTACTTCGAGCCCAAGAGCTTGCGGGCGATCATCGACTGGTTCGAGGGAGGCAAGACGTTCGTGACGGGGGACCGGCTATCCTCGGCCGAGTACGTCAAGAAGCTGAGCGAGATCCCCTTGCTGAAAAAGGAAGTGCAGCGTTTCCTGGAACGGCCGGAACTGAAGGCGCTGCCGCCCAAGGCGGAGACGGCGTTGACGGCGAGCGCCGCGGAGTTCATCCTGGAGGGGCTGCACGTGCAGAACCGGCTGAACAAGAACGCGCGGGGGGCGGAGCGGGTGTTCAAGCGATGACGCGAGTGGACGGCGTAAGCCGAGCCTTGGGAGGGACGGTAGAAAAATGCAGAAGATTCTCTTTTCCAAAGCGCTGCCCTTGATCGTCGCTCTGACGATTTCGTTTATTGCTGGCTGTGGTTCGGATCGCTCAGCCAAACCGGACGTCAAGGTCAGCCCATCGACCGACGCTCCCGGCGGAATAAGCATTGTCTGCTTCGGCGACGACGTCTACGACTACCCATCACCGCCGCCGTACGACCCGTCCAAGAAACGAATGCGAGGAGCGAAGTTGAAAGTGACCGACGAAGCAGGGAAGACGGTGGCGACTGGCGCAACTGATGAACAGGGTCGTTTTGAAACCATGCTCCCGCCTGGGGCCTACCGCGTGGAAATCACTGGGAAGTGGCTGGAAGCCGAAGCAGACATCCGATTGAAACCGGGAAAAACCGCCTCTCTTGAGATGCGCGGAGGCTCGAAACGGCGGCGCTAGGTCTTAACCGTCGCGCGATTGCGATACAGGCTCGGATCGACCGCCGCGATTGCCGCTACCACATTGAGACGCCCGCCCAGAAAGTCATGGACGAGGCGCGCCTCCTCCTCCGGCCGCGCCACCAGGGCGGCATAGCGAACCGGCAGCACCGCAAAGTTCGGCTGCTCGCCAAGCCAGCGGCGCAGGCGGTTCAGGTGCAGGGTGTAGGAATGACGGATCTGCTCGCGCGGCGCCGCGGTCCGGCCGAGGCGCGTCAGCATCTTCTCCTGCGACGTGATTACTTCGTCCAGGTCGCGCTCCATGAACAGGATGCGGTAGCGCTCGCTCGCGGGGAGATCGTAAAGGAGCTGCGACACCATCTTGACCACCTTGCCGCGCGCGTCCGGCAGCCAGGCGGCGTCTTCCTTGATCTTCTTGGCGCGCTCGAACTCGTAGTAGCCGCGCGGATTGTCCGTGTCGGCGACGCGGAGGTTGTCCGTGAGGGGCGCGATGCCGCCGGCGGAGAGGAGCTGCATCATCACAGACGTGCCCGAGCGCGGCAGGCCGGAGACGATAATCACTTCTTCGTTCATGGGATTCTCTTCGGCCACGGAGGTCACAGAGGTCACATAGTGTCGCGATCCGATTCGACAGCGGCTCTGTGGCGGAGACTCGTGGCAAACTAAAGGTTCGTTCTCAGCACGCCCTTGAAGGCAAACCCCGCGATCAGGGAGACGATGAACCAGTACCAGAGCCAGGTGTTCGTGCCGCAGCTAAAGCCGGAGCGATCGGGATATTCGATGTCGATGGACTCCACGACGGCCTCGGCCGGAAAGGCTTGCTCACGAGGATGCAGGAGGGCGTCGGACCAGTCCCAGGCCGGGCGGCGCAGGCTTACCGGCATGAAGCCGCGGCCAATAGCCACCTGCTTCTCGACGGTCCGGCCGTCGATCTGGAAGCGAAGGACATGATTACCTTCTTTGCGCGGGACGACGGTCCAGCACACCACGCCGTTCTTGAAGACGCGCACCGCGCCGGTAAGGTCCTCGATGGCGTCGGACGCTTCGAGTTTGGCGGGCGGCAAAGTCGATTCCGAGGCGGCCCGCAACTTGACGGTGATCGTCGTCTCTTCGCCGACGCGCAGCGGACGCGCCTGATACCAAAGGGCGAGCTGACCGAAGAGCAGCGTCACCGGGATGATCATTACCAGGATAGGAACGATCGCAAGCAAGAGCAGGCGCAGGGCGCCCCAGAGGACGCCGAAGAGGCTGCGAAAAGCCGCCCCGGCGCCGCCTTCGAAGAGCTTGGCGCTGAGCCGGCTGGCGCGCATGTCGCGGCGGACATTCTTGATGGCGCGCTGATTCGAGGTGTACTTGAACACCGCGAGGAGGCCGATACCGCTCAGGACGCCGACGAGCGTGGCGGAGAGCCAGCCGGGCAGCCAGGCGATGGGGTACAGGAGGTATCCCAGCGCGTTGGCGGCGGCGTTGAGCCAGACGACGACCTGCGTGAGCGCGTCGTTCACTCGATGTACCCCAGGCCGCGAAGCTGGTTGGCGACCTGCTCCTCGGCGTCCTCGATCTTGAGCTTCTTGAGCTCGTTTTCGACGCAATGCGAGATGAACTCCTCGACGCTCGAGTAGCCGGAGGCGTCGGACGCCTTCTTGGCCCGGTCGTAGAGGGCGTTTTCGATGTTGATCTTGGGCATGGGTTTCCTTTCTTGTTAGCCGGCTTACCAGAGTCGACGCTTGCGTGTCGACTCTCGTCATCCAAACACGTTGCGCCCGGTCATGCCGGGTCCCCGCTCCAGGCCGTAGTCCGCGAGGATCGAGGGGGCGATGTCGATCAAGGAGGGATTGCCCTCGATCTTGTGGTTGCACCAGAGGACGCCGGGAACCTCGAGGGCGTCGGCGCAGTGGTCGGCGCTCCAGGCGGCGGTGTTGTCGCTGATCGTGTCCTCGCTGAGACCGCCCAGGCAGGTGTCCCAGGAAGCGCGGTAACCGCGGTGGTAGCCGATGATCAGGTCGGGCGCCAGCGCGGTCGCCGAGCCGGTGTAAATGCGGCTGGAGCGGTAGACGCCGCGGATGACCGGCTTGCCGTTGTCGCGGACCGCCATCAGCCTGTTGGAAATCTCGGTGAGCAGGTTGTCCGCCTCCTCTCCCGGGTCGATCTTGCCGTGCGGCTCCCGGCCCTTCAGGTTCAGGTAGAGGCCGTTGATACCGAGGCCGTAGGCGTCGGTCTCGGCCCAGTCGACGTCGTGCATGATCGAGGAGCACTCGCGCGGCCTGATGTAGTCCATGTCGCGCAGCCAGGAATTGACGTTGAACTGGCGGCCGAAATTGGCGAAGCCGTGGTCGCTCATGACGATGATGGTGGCGGAGGAGCCGTAACGGTCGTAGAGGTCGCCGATGACGCGGTCGAGGCGGCGGTAGAGCGCGCGGACGTGGTTGTGGCAGGCCTTCGCCGCGAGGCGGGAGCGGCTCGGGTGGCGCTCGTCGCCTTCCCACCAGAACATGTGCGACTGGAGATCGCTGCTGGAGAAATAGAAGAAGAGGAGGCCGTCGTCGTAGTTTTGCAGGGCGTCCCCCCAGAGGGCGAGGCGGCCGTCGAGGACCATCGTCGCCTGGCGCAGGTATTCAGCGTCGTCGAAGATGCCGTTGCTGCGCGCCTTGTGGTCCTCCTGGAAGCCGACGGTGTAGAACGGGCCGATGCGCTCCGCGACGTCGCGCGTGAACGATTTGGGCTCGGAGATCGGCACGGCCGGGGCGGCCGGGTCGATGTTGATCGGGCTTACGTAGAGGCGGAGGTTGTCGCGCACCTGCTGCAAATAAAAGCGACAGATGCCGCTCACATGTTGGTTGGGAACGAACCAGGGAGCCTCCATCTCGAAGTCGAGCTTGACCCAGCGGCTCCACTGGCCTTGGCGGAGCGCGAGGCGTTTTTCCTGCACCTCGATCACGGCAGCGTTGGCGTCGCGGTCGCGGTGGACGAGGAAGTCAACATAGACGGGCTTGGGGGTGCGGAGAAGGCTGTTGTCCGGGCCGGTGAGCTGCGCCTCCGCGGTGTCCCCCTCGAAGGTCAGCTTGATGCGTTTGCCTCCTTCCTCGCTGGACGGTTCGGCGGGATTGTTCTCCGCGAAGTAGTGGTATGTGCCGTACGTGCCGAGGACGTCGGGCGTGCCCATGCCGCAGATGCAGCGGTGGTGGCCGTGGTGGGACGGGCTGGCCGGATAGTTGGAAGGGAGGTCGTAGAAGGTCGAGGGGATGCCGGCGGCGTCGAGGTAGTCCCAGAACGGCGTGCCCTGGCGGCGGAGGACGGTGGTCGGGGGCGTGTGGTTGAAAGGCCAGAAGTCGAGGTGGAGCGTGTGCTCGCCGATGTCCCAGCCTTCGCCGCCGGGAAGCGTTTCGGCGCCGCCGTAGAAAGGCTTGGTCGGGGCCTCCGGATGGCGGTGGATGAAGTCGAAAATGCCGTGGGAGCCGGGGCCGGCGCCGTTGATGAAGTTGGCCCAGGCGACGGGGCTTTGCGGCGGCGTGCTGGTACCGAGTTTGCTGAAGCCGCCGGCGGCGCGGAGCTTCGCCAGGTTCGGCAACTCGCCGGCGGCCATCATGCTAGCGGAGAGACGCGGGTCCATGCCGTCGATGCCGATGATGATGACCTTCTTGCCGGCGCTGCGCGAGACGCGGCTGACGCTGCCGAGCCAGACGCCGGCGCCACCGAGGACGGCGGCCGCGGCGGCGCCGGTGAGGAGGGTGCGGCGGGTGACGCCTTTGCGGGTGTTTTTTTTCTCTTCGGCCATGTTGTCACTCACAGGGCGACACGCTGGGTGGCATGCCTTTGCGGGTCCATGCGGAGGTCGGCAACCCTTAGCTCCCACCGCAAGGCATGCTTGACGTTATCCCATAGTCGGGCGACTTCTTCGGTCTGAGGACACGTCGAGCATGCTCTTGCGGTGGGAGCCGTCACTTCAACGAGCCTCGTCTTGGATCCGCAAAAGCATGCCACCCGACTTGCGGCGTCCTCAACTCGACGCAACCGCCACTTCGCGCTCCGCTGTCTTTTCCGTCGGGACGCCCACGCTCAACGCCTTCCCATCCATGTAATCCGGCGCCGGGACGCCGAAGAGGTCGAGGATCGTCGGGGCAATGTCGAGCAGGCGAGGGTTCTCCGTCTGGATCGGTTGATTGCAGAACAGGACGCCGGGGACGACGGACGGGTCGACGCAGTGATCGCCGCTCCAGGCCTTATTGTTGTCCACGAAGACAGCCTTCGTCGTGCGGCCAACGGCGGCGTCCCAGGAGACACGGTAGCCGGATTCGTAACCGACGATCAGGTCGGGAGCGTGGTCCTTGTACGGGCCGCGGTACGCTTTTTGAGCCTGGTAGACGCGGCGGATGGCAATGCTACCGGTCTCCTTGTCGACGACACCAGAGAGCCGGCCGGCGATCTCGGCACGCAGAGCGTCGGCCTCTTCCCCGGCCTCCACGATGCCGTGCTCGAACTTGCCCTTGAGGTTGATGAAGATGCCGGTGAGGCCGAGGCAGAAGGCGCGGGTGCGCGACCAGTCGACGCCGGCCAGGTAGTCCACGTTGCGCCGCGCGTCATCGACGAAGAGATAGCCGTTCTCCTCGAGCCAGCGGTTGAGGTCTACACCGCGGCGAAAGGTGGTGAAGCCGTGGTCGGAGAGGACCATCAGGAGCGTGTCACTGCCGTTGCACTTGGCCACGGTGCGGCCGACCAAGTCGTCCATCCGTTTGTAGAGGTCCTCGATCGGGGCGCCGACGTTCGGGTCGGGCTCGGTCGGGTGGGCGGGGTGCTCCTGATCGTGGTAGCGCCAGAACATGTGTTGCATGCGGTCGGAGCCGTCGAAGACGCAGACGCACAGGCCGCGCGAGACCTTGTCGAGGGAGTCGAAGAACATCTCCTCGCGCTCGCGGTCGATGTCGACGCACTGGCGGAGGAAATGCTCGTCGGCCAGCACGTGCTCGTTGAGGCCCCAGGTATCTTCGGCGAGGCCGAGCGTGGCGTACGGTCCCTGTTTGCTCGCGAGGTAGACCGGGTAAACGGCGGGATAGCCGATGGGGAGGGCGGGCTTCTCGGGGTCGACGTTGACGGGCGTGGCGTAAAGCTCGAAGTCCGGCTCGGTCCGCAGCAAGAGGAAACGGCAGATGCCGGCGACCTTGATGCCGAAGCCGGCGCCATAGGTGACGGGGACCCATTCCGTGTACTGGCCGACGCGCAGCTCGTACCTGGCGCCGTCGATCGAAAGCTGAGCGCGATCGCGCTCCTTGATGGTGACGCGGAACGGCGCCTTGAGGGGGCCGCCGTCTTTGCGGATGGGGTGCTCCGGGCCGAGCAGGTCGCCACGGACGGTGGCGCCGTCGCGCGCGACGATCTGCACCTCGCCGCCCGTCTTGACACCGTCCTCCGTGCGGCGCGTGGTAAAGAGGGAGAATGTCCCCTGGGTGCCGCGGATATCGGGGACGCACATGGCCGAGAGCTGCACGCCGCGCAGCTTTTCGGGCGGAAACGTGATCGGCACGCGGAGGATGCAGTTGAAGATGCCGTAGTCGCTGAGGAGAGACCAGAACGGCTTACTTTTTCGAAGCAGGCGCACGTCCGGCTTGCCGAGCGGGAAACGGTACTTGCCGATGCGGAGGGCGCGGCGCGGGGGGCGGACCTCGACGGAGCTGAGCTTGGGCTGGTACGTCCGCTCATCGGGGACGAGGAAATCGAAGATGTTGTGCTTGCCCGGGTTGGTCCCGGTTTGAAAGGTGGACCACGCGACCGGGGAAATCGGCGGCAGCGTGCTCCCCAGCGGCAGGAAGCAACCCTGATCGCGCAGGGCGGCGAGGTTGGGGAGCTTGCCATCGGTGATCATCTGCTGGGTGAGGCCGTGGTCGAGGCCGTCGAGGCCGAGGACGACGACGCGCTGGAAGCGCGGCGGCCGGGGCGGGTGGCGGCGGAAGAAGAGGCGCCAGAGGACGCGCACCGGCCAGGAGATGAGCATCACGAAGCCGGAGAAGAGGGCGGCGAAGACGGCGAGGAAGGAGCCGCCGACGGCAAAGCCGGCGCCTGGGCCGATGTAGGCGTCGGCGGGCGGAGGCGCAAGGAGGACGAGCAGGAGGGCGATGCCGAACAGGTAGAGGAAAGAGCGCATTGGGTTGAGATGCTCAAAAAGAAAGCACGAGTCATGCGTGACGGCGGCGTCGCGCCGGGTGGCATGCTTTTGCGGGCCTTGAACGAAGGTCGTTGCAGCGCCGGCTCACACCGCAAAAGCATGCTTTACCCTTATCCCACTTCCGGCGAAGTCGCACGCTCGAGAACGCGTCAAGCATGCTTTTGCGGTGTTGGCCGAGAGTGTGCTGACCCTCGACTAGACCCGCAAAAGCATGCCACCCAACCCAACGTCACTTCATTTCAACGTCGTCGATGCGGCGACCCGGTGTTATGGTCTTGCCGGCGAAGGCGGGATGGTCGACGCCATAGCGATAGACGCGGAACAGACCGCCGCCGCCGAAGCCGCCCGGGCCCATACCGCCGCCGCCGCCCGGGGGGCCGAAGCCACCGCCGGCGAAGTCGCGCATCTTCTTCAGTTGATCGCGCTGCTCCTCGGTCAGCATCTTGTCGAGCTTGGCGGTGACTTCCTTTTGCAGTTCATCGAGCTGCTTCTTCTGGTCCTCCGTGAGCTTGAGCTGATCCTGGAGGAAGGTGGGGAGCAACGTTCCGGGCGGCGTGCCGAAGCCGCCGAACGGGGGCCGTGTTCCTTTGCCGCCCATGCCGGGGAAGCCGCCGCCGCGCGTCGGGGAGGGATTGACGAACTTCCAGACCATCTCCTTGCTCGAGGTGACCTCGAAGACGGTCCCATTGGTTCCGGAGCAGATGATGGTATTGCCGTTCGGAAGACGGTGAGCGCCCGAGATCACCATGGCGTAGAAATCGGACTTCTTGGGAGCGGTGTAGGACCACTCGGCGCTCTCGGGGCCAAAGGAGAGGCCGGGCTTTCGCTCGTAGCCGCCGGTCTTGGTCAGCGGTGGGGCGATCTCATCGACGGAGGAGTAGTTACCGTCCGGTCGGCGCATGCCGTTGTTGAAGACGATGATGTTACCCGCGCCCGGCAGGCCCTTGGGGATCCAGTGGGCGTTGTGCTGGCCGAAGAGGCGCTGGTCGGCGTTGGTGCCGCTGCGATAGGCTTGCGGGTTGCCCCAGCGATAGAGGAGGTCGCCCCCCCTGCCCTGCTTGCCCCCCTTGTGGCTCGCCGCTTCCGCTTTGCTGGTGCCGTGGTCGATGATCCAGATCTCGTTGAAGGCGTGGATGCTGAGCATGATCTGGTCCAGCTCTTCGTTGTAAGCCACCGCGTTGGTGTGCATCCAGTCGGCCTGGGGATTGAAGCCGCCCCCCTTGCCCACCGGACCGCCGAGGTAACCGAGGCCGCGCAGTTTGTCGGCCTCGTCCTTCTTGGCGACGATCTTGCCGAACAGGCCCTGGCCATAGTTGATGTCCACTAACTCCGGGTGGGCCGACACCTTGCCGAAGTTCGGCTTGGTCTTGTCGTGGTCCTGGATGATGTGGTCGAGGGTGTTCCATTCCCAGACGATCTCGCCGCTCTTTGGCCCGGTCTTCTTGACTTCGATCAGGCCGTCGACTTGCAGGTGATCACGGACGGTGTCCGGCCGGCGGCCGGCGGCGAGCACGTCCGAGGCGCTCTTGCGGTCGCTGATGATGAGTAGCACGTTGCCGTTGGGCAGCGGCGTGATGTCATGATGGGGAACGCGGTCCTTGGTGGAGTAGGTGTAGTCCCAGACCAGCTTGCCGTCCCAGGTGAACTCCTGCACGCGGCCCCCGACTGCGGGAATGTTGAAAGGCGCCTTGGACCCGAGGGAGCCGGAGCGGAGAAGGTTCCCGTTGTCGAGCAGGTAAGCGCTGGCGCCGGGGTTGGTGTCCGATTCCCAGGTGTTGACGACGCGACCGTCCATGTCGATGAGGTAGGTCTTGTGGTCGTTGAGCCCGGCGATGAGCGTATAGCCTTTGAACGCTCTGGCGTCATTGAGCGAAACGCCAGCCTTGGCGCCCTTGCCCTTGTCCCCCTTGGGCTGGGCGTCAGCGGCGCCGGCGAGAGCAAACGACAACAATGCGGCGGCCAGGAGGGGCAAACGCCCTCGTGGCGGATGGGATGGTTGCATGCACGTTCCTCCGATGGGGAAGAAGACTTCCGCTTTGACGAGGTGGCAGCGAGTCCCGCGAAAGCGTCTTTTGTTATAGTCACCTTCGTGACGGAGTTCCGCCAGAGGGAAATGATGAAAACCCTCTCATCATGTCATTGGCAATGAGGACCGCGAAGTGTCCCGACAGCGCTTGCCGGACTGGTGGCTATTCCTGCAGAAGTTCTTGCGCCAGGGGACGCGCGTCGGCTCGGTGACGCCCAGCTCGCCCTGGTTCGCGCGGCGGCTGCTGGAGGGAATCGACCTGAAGCAGGCGCGCTGCGTCGTCGAACTCGGGGCCGGCACCGGGGCAGTCACGCGCGAGCTCTTGAGGCGGGCGTCGGCAAGCTGTCGCTGCCTGATCGTCGAGCGCGACGCGGACTTTTGCGTCCGGCTGCGCGAGCATTTTCCGCGAGCGGAGATCGTGGAGGCGGACGCTTGCGATCTCGATGCGCTGTTGCGAAGTCGTGGAGTCGAGCGCGTCGATCATGTCGTTTCCGGGCTGGCGCTGCCCTGGTTCACGCCCGCAGCTCGGCACAAGGTGCTCGACGCTTCGCGGCGCTGTCTCACTCTTTCAGGCAGCTTCCGCCAGCTCACGTACATCCCCTGGGTGCACGCGCCGATGTACCGGCGCTACTTCGAGCGGGCCGATTTTCGCTGGGTGTTCTGGAACGTGCCGCCGGGCGGCTTTTATGAGTGCTGCCGTCCACGGCCGGAGGGACCGAGGGACGAGGGACCGTCATTTCCTTGATCTTGGCGGGCGGCGCTGTTAGCCTACGATGCGTCAGGCGGAGGAACGGTCGATCCAGCAGCTGATGCTGCCGCTCCAGGACGAGCGCTCCGATTATGGATGATCCGCTGAATCCGACGTTGCATCATCTCTTGACCCTGTGCCGGATGGACCGGACCTGGGCTCGCGGCGAGGGCGTCTTCCTCTGGGACGCCGCGGGGCGCCGCTTCCTCGATTTCTACTCACAGTACGGCGCCGTCGCGCTCGGCCACAACGCCCCCTGCGTGACGCAGACGGCCCAGCAAGCGCTGGCGGAGGGGCTGCCGGCGATGGTGCAGCCTTACCGGGCCAGCGCGGCCGTGGCGCTGGCGCGCGAGCTGGAACGCTTGGCGCCCGGCGAGCTGACGCGCTGCGTCTTCACGACCTCCGGCGCCCAAACGGTTGAAACAGCGCTCAAGCTGGTGCGGGCGAAGAGCGGCCGGAAAGTGATCGTAGCGGCGGAAGGGGCGTTTCACGGCAAGACCCTGGGAGCGCTGGCGCTGAGCGGGGCGCGTCAGTGGGCGGACGGATTCGGGCCGCTGCCGCTTGGGTTCGAGCATGTGCCCTACGGCGATGCGACAGCCCTCGCCAAACGGCTGAAAGAGAACGGGCCGAACATCGCGGCGCTCGTCCTCGAGCCGATTCAGGGCGAGGGTGGCGTGATCCTGCCTCCGGCAGGTTATCTGCGTCAGGCGCGGGAACTCTGTACGCGGCACGGCGTCGCGCTGGTCCTCGACGAGATTCAGACCGGGCTCGGGCGCACGGGGCGCCTGTTCGCATGCGAGCACGAGGATGTCGCGCCCGACGTTCTGCTGGTCGCCAAGGCGCTGGGCGGCGGGCTGTTTCCGCTGGGGGCCTGCTTGGCGTCCGCGGCGTGGTGGGACGACGGCTTCGCGCTGCGGCACTCGTCCACGTTCGCGAACAACAACGTCGCCTGTGCCGTCGGACTGGCGGCGCTGGGGGCCTTGACGAGTCCCGGTTTCTGCGAAGCGGTCGCCGAGCAGGGGGCGCATCTCCTCGCGCGCCTCGAGCGTATGGCCGAGCGCTACCCGCGAATCGTCGCCGACGCGCGTGGCCGCGGGCTGTTGTGTGCGCTCGAGTTGCGGGCGCCCGATGCGGACGATGGCTACTTCCTCTCTTTTCTGCACCAGCAGGGGCTATATGCGTACGCGGTGGCCGGGGTGATCGGTGAGCTGGCGTCGCTGCTGGTGCTGCCGACGCTGGGCCGGGCGCCGGTGCTGCGTCTGGCGCCGCCGCTGACGATCACGCGCGAGCAGCTCGACTGGGGACTCGACGGCCTGGAGTCTGTCCTGGAATTACTCGAGGACAATGCCCCGGACACGATCGTGCGTGGTCTGGGGGCGCTCGAGACGAAGCCCGCGCCCGCCACGGCGAGCCAGAACGGGGAGCCTTGCCCTCCCGGCAACCAGTCTCTTGGAATGAACTTTGAAAGCGTTCGGCCGCTCTGGGTCGCGTCGCGCGAAGCGAAACCGGACGGCGGGCGTTTCGCATTCATCGTGCACTACACTCGGCCGGAAGATGTGCCGCTGACCGATCCGGCGCTCGGTCACTACTCGCGCGGCGAACTGGAGGCGTGTTGCGATTTTCTGGCGCAGACCCCGCCGGGGATCATTCTGCGGACGCCGGTGATCGAGTCGGCGCTCGGGCGGCGCACGGAGGGCTGGCTGGCGAGCGTCCCACTGCTGCCTCAGGAGATGGCCCGCCGCGGACTGCGCCGGACGAGCGAGTCGATCCGGCAGGTGGTGGGCATGGCGGCGCGGCTCGGCGCGCGGGTCGTCGGTCTCGGCGCGTTCACGACGCCGTACAGCGGGCGCGGCCGCGCCGTTGTGGGCCGCGGTCCGAGCATCACGACCGGCAGCGCCCTGACGGCCGGCATGGCGGTGGCGGCGCTCGAGCGTGCCATCGAGGAGCGCGGGCTCGATGTGCGCGGCTGCGCCCTGGCGGTTGTCGGCGCGCTGGGCTCGGTCGGGCGGCTGTGCGCCCGGTTGCTGAGCCGGCGTCGACCGCGCCATCTTCTCCTGGTGGGCAACCCGGCCCGCGGCGTGGCGGGACTGGAGCGGCTCGGGCGACAGCTCGAGTGGCGACCGGGCGCCGTTGGCGTGACCACGGAGGCGGCAAGGCTGGCCGAGGTCGACGCCGTGCTTAGCGCCAGCGGCGCGATGGAGCCGGTGCTGGACGCCGTCGCCTTCCGGCCGGGCGCCGTCGTCTGCGACGTCGCCCGGCCGCCGGACAGTGTGCGCCTGCGGCAGCGGCCGGATGTGACCGTGGTCGAAGGGGGCCTGGTCGCGCTCCCCGACCCAAATCTCCGCTTCGGCGCGGGTAACATCCTCGGGCTGCCGGATGGTATTCAGCTCGCCTGCTTCGCCGAGACGATCCTGCTGAGCCTGGAGGCGACGACGCGCGACCATGGCATCGGCGACGACGTTCCCGTCGAGGAGGTCGACGCGATGATGGCCTTGGCGGCGCGGCACGGTTTCCGGCCGGCGCCGCTGCTGGTCCGAAAGCCGAGCGCCCAGGCGGCGCAGGGGGTTTACCTGGCGGGCGGCGCGCGGCTGAGAGATCTGAGCGTGGCGGCGCCCATCCCGTGAGGAGCGAGCGATGGATTCGACGAACCGCTTCCATACCAAAGAGACCTGGCTCTGGGTGCGCGCCGAGCACCTGGCCTTGATCGGCGTGCTGCTCACGCTGCTCTTTCTGCACCGCGAAGAGGTGCGCTGGCTGCCGTTCGTCAGCGCGTTCGTGTCGCTCGACCTGATTGGCTACATTCCCGGGGCGATCGCTTACCGCGGGAAGGCCGATGGTCCGATCGCGCCGATCTACCACCACCTCTACAACCTGACGCACAGCTATCTGACCGCGGGCGTCGTTGTCGCGGCGTGGGCCCTGTGCATCGGCGGTTTCGAATGGGCGATGCTCGCTCTGCCGATCCACCTCTCCGGCGACCGAGGTCTTTTCGGCAACACCTACAAGCCGGTGTCCTTGCCGTTCGAGCCGGGCGGTCGTGCGGCGAAGGAAATCGAGGCGAATCCGGTGGCGTTATCGCGGGGGGCGCCATGAGCGTCGCAGTGTTCGAGCAACGGCAAGCGCTCGACCCGCGGTTGGTCGTGGATCATCCCTCGGGCTATCTAGCGCTGTCGGAACGCAATCGCCGATTCGGTCTACCCGGCGTATCCGGCTTCATCGCGTATCGTGCCCAAGGCCTGCACTGGATCGGCTTCGGCGGCGTCCATGCCGCGACGGCGGATCGTGGGCCGCTGCTGGACGCTTTTGTCGACCAGGCGGACCGACGGCGCCGCAGCGTCGTTTTCGTGCAGGTGCGCGGCGAACAGGCGGACCTGTTTCGCTCGCGTGGCTTCAACGTCAACCCGTTCGGCGCCACCTACGGCGTGCGGCTGCCCGGCTTCTCGTTGGCGGGAACGAAGCGGATGAAGGCGCGGCAGAAAGTCAAGCAGGCCCGAGCGGCGGGTTTGCGTGTGCGGGAGGTCGGCGTCGAGGCGCCGCGTGATGAGTTCACATTCATGCGGCTGCGGGCGGTCAGCGACGCCTGGCTGGAAGCGAAGCGGAAGAAGGAACTCGACTTCATGATCGGCGAGCTAGGAGGGCCGGAGAACACGGAGCGTCGCATCTTCGTGGTCGTCGACGCGGCGGACGAGATGCAGGGCCTGATCACGTATGTGCCGGTCTGGGGCAGTCGGCCTGGTCATCTGCACGACTTGACGCGACGGCTGCCGGGCGCTCCGGTCGGAGCCATGGAGTTGTGCAACGCGGTCGCCATCGAGCGTTTTGTCGAAGAAGGCGCGCCGTATCTGCACTTCGGCTTCACCCCGTTCGCCGTGGAAGAGGAGGCCGCGGCGGCAGACAGCGGCGTGTTGTCGTGGATCGTGCGTTTTCTGTGGCGGCATGGCCGGGCCATCTATCCGGCGCAGAGCCAGGTCGCCTACAAGTTGAAGTGGGCGCCCGACTACATCGAGCCGGAGTTCCTCGCCTGCCGGCCGTTGTCCGTGCGGGCCGCCTGGGACCTGTTGTTGCTGACCCGCTCGCTTTGATGCGGAGGCGCAGCCGTGAGCCGGCGTCGCATTCGATTGTTGATCAACCCCAGCGCCCGCTCCGGGCGCGGGTGGGAGGCGCTGGGGCCGCTGCTGCGCCGCGTCGCCCCTGTTCTGGAGTTGGAGACGGCGGCGAGCCGATCGGCGGCGCACTTTCAGGATCTGGTCGCCCAGAGCGATGCGGCTGGACTGGATGCGGTGGCGATCGCGGGGGGCGACGGCACGGTGGCGCTGGCGCTGAACGCCGCGCCGGGGCTCGAGGCGCCGCTCGCGATTCTGCCGATCGGTTCGGGCAACGATTTTGCCAGGCACGCGGGCGTGCCCGGTTCGCTGGCCCGGGCCGTTCACGTGCTTTGTGCAGGAAGGCCCTGTCCGGTCGATGTCGCGTGCGCCGCCTGGCCTGGTCGCTCGCTGCAGCCCACGCGTTACTGCTGCGTCGCCTCGGTCGGCCTCGACGAGCTTGCCCTGCGCGTCATTCACGGCTCGCGCTGGCCACGCTGCAAGGCGTTGAACATCTATGCGGCGCTGCGGGCGCTCTGGGACTACCGGCCGCGGCATGCGAGCGTCGAATGGGAGGGTGGCCGCTTCGAGGGGGAGGTGATGTTCGTCGCCGTCACGAACACGCGGAGCTACGGCGGCGGCTTCATGGTCAGCCCGGAGGCGCGGCTGGACGACGGCAAGCTCGACCTGTGCATCGTCCGCCGGGCCGGCCGCGTGCGCCTGTTGACGCAGTTTCCGCGCATCCTCAAGGGGACGCACCGCGCGATGCGGGAAGTGATCCTGGCGCAGAGCCTATGGGTCAAGATTGACGGCGCCGAGCCCTTGCCGGTGACGCTGGACGGCGAGCTGCCGCGGGCGACGACGCCGGTGAAGTTGAGCTGCGAGCTAGGCGCCGTGCGGATTCTGACACCAGCGAAAGCGACCGGGCGAGGGCCGCATCCGGAGCTCGCGCAGGCGGCGGGGGAACGCTGATGACGCTGGATTACGATGTCATCGTGGTCGGCGCGGGCGTGGGAGGCGCGGCCCTCGCGCTGGGACTGGCGCACGCCTGGCCGTTGCGCGTTCTCGTCGTCGAGCGGCAAGCGGGGCCGGGGAAGGTCAATCGCGGCGACAGTCTGTTGCCGGCGGTCACGGCACAGCTTGCCGCCTGGGGCGCCCTGGAGCGATTCGTCGCGGCGGGAGCGCGGCCGCTCGAGCGGATGCAGGTTTTCCATCATCGGGCGGGGTTGTTGCTCGAGACGCGCTTCGACGAGCTGCCGCTGCGGCATCCGTATCTGGTGTTGCCGCACGCCGACATCGAGCGCGTGCTGGCCGAGGCGGCTGAGGCGACGGGCCGCGTCGAGATCCGCTACCGCTCGACGGTGGCGCGGTTGATTGAAGAAGGCGGACGGGTGCGCGGCGTGGCGGCGCCGCGGGAGGGCGGCGGCGAGACGATCCTGAGAGCGCGGCTGGTGGTCGGGGCGGATGGCTCCTCGTCTCTGGTCCGCGCGGCGTTGGGCGTCCCGTTCGTCAAGAAACCGTACGATCACAGTTTTTTCGTCATCGAGTTGGAGAGGCCGGCGGCGTATCGAGACGCGATGCGGATCGAGCTGCATCCGAAGGGAGGGGTTCTCATCGTGCCGCATCCGAGCGGCGCGCGGATCGGCCTGGGGGTGCTCGTGCAGCCGGACGAGCAGGACCTGTTCCGGGCGGCGCCGATCGAGGCGCGGCTGGCGGCGATCCGGCGCCGGTCGCCGCTGTTGACGGATTGCCGGCGGCCTTTCCCCGGTTTCCATCTTTATCGACTCTCGCGCGCGCATGCGGAACGCTACACGGCCCGCGGCGCGGCGTTGATCGGGGACGCGGCGCACGTCACGAACCCGACGGCCGGTCAGGGCATGACGATGGCGATTGAGGACGCCGCGGCCCTGGCGCGACATGCCGGCCCGGTCCTGGCAGCGGGCGACAACGATGTCGACCTCGACCGTGCGTTGCTCGCCTACGAGACAGAGCGCCGGCCGCTGAACGCCGGGCTGGTGCGCTGGTCGCACTGGATGAGCCGCTTTTACGCCTGGCCGGGCGCCTTCGGCGACTGGCTGCGGCGCGGCGTCTTCTCGCTGGGGGGCTCGCCGCTGGGGCGCTGGCTCCAGCGCTCGATCTGGGCGCGCGTCGCTGCGCGGCCGGAATTACAGGGAGCACGCTGATGTCCGCGCTCGCTCCATCGCCGGCCTCGCCGCGCTGGATCATCTCGCGGCGCGAGGATCTCGTCTGGTTTCAAGGCTCCGTAATCATTGGCGTGCTCCTGCTCGTCGTCTTCGCGCTGGCGCCGACATTGAATAACGAGTCTTTCCAGGCCGGCAACGGCGTGGTGCTGCTCATCCTTTTCTGGGGTGTGTTCTTTGACGGCACGCACGTCTGGGGCACGTACGCGCGGAGCTACCTGGCGAAGGACGACGCCTCGCCGGCGGCGCTGCCGGGCGCGTGGAGCGGTCGCTGCCGCGCTCGGGCCGGCGCTGCCGTTGTGGATCATCTCCTCTTGCCGAATGAGCCTTCACAACTCGCCCGCGCTGGCTGGCTGTTTCGCACCTTCCTCGTCTTCGCGTATCTGTGGGCGTACTGGCACTTGGTGCGGCAGCATTACGGCTTCCTCGTCCTTTATCGCCGCCGGGCGGGCGAGCACGATCGGCGCGGCGCGAAGCTGGACACCGCTTTGCTCTGGACCGGCTGCCTCTATCCGTATTTGCGTTTTCCCCTGTCGCCGGCGTACGCCGAGAGCGGCTTGCCCGATCTGGTCCCGGCGGACATGCGCGGCCCGCTTACTTTGGCTGCTGGATGTCGGCTTCGCCGTCACGATGGCGTCGCTCATCGTCGTCATGGTTTTGGGCCGGGTCGAGCCGTTTCAGCCGGGTCCCAAGCATCTGTTTCTCGCCGTCGTCCTCGTTTTTCACTGTGCGGTGTTCGCGTTCCTCGACAACCTGCTGACCATCACGGCGACGCTCACCGTCTTCCACAACCTGCAATATCATCGCATCGTCTGGCAATACGAGCGCGGCCACGGCCGCAAGCCGTCCGGCGGGCTGGTCCCTTATCTCTTGCTCGGCATCCTGTTGGGACTGGTCTGGTATGGGCCGCGCGTGCTGGGCGTCGCGCTTGTGCAAAACGACCTGGCGCGAAATGTCCTGCTCGGGCTCGGCTGGGGCGTGGCGATGCACCATTACCTGGTCGACGGCTGCATCTGGCGGGTGCGACGCTCGAAAGAGGTCGCGCGGGCGCTGGACGAGGGAGCGGCTCGCTGACTCAACAATGTCTCAAGGAGGTTGCGATGGCATTCCTTCAGAATGAACGTCGTACGCTTGAGCGTTTCCTGCCCGGCCTCGACGGCTTCCTGGCCCGCACGCCGCTTTCCGATATGGAGCGACCCGGCAATCCGGCTTTGCCGGCGTTCCGGCAGCATGGGGGCCCCGGCCTGCTCATTCCCGCCGCGTATGGCGGCAGCGGCGCCACCGCGCTGGAGGCGGTCCAGGCGCAGCGGGCGATCGGCAGCCGGGCGCCGTCGCTGGCGGTGGCGACGACGATGCACCACTTCTCGGTGGCCGGGCTGGTTCACCTGGCGGGGCGCGGGCCGGGGCTCGAGGCGGTGCTGCTCGGGCAGATCGCCGCGGAGCGCATGTATGTCGCCTCGGGGGTCGCGGAGGGGCGGTCGGGGGCGGGCATGCTCTCCAGCGCGATGAGCGTGCGGCGGCGCGGCGGCGACTTGCTGATCTCCGGGAGCAAGAAGCCGTGCAGCCTGTCGAAGTCGATGCATCTCTTGACGGCGAGCGTCATACTACCGGCGGATGGGCCGCACGGCGGGGAACTGGCGTTCGTCACCATCCCGGCCGATGCGCCGGGAATCGAGCGGCGGCCGTTCTGGAAGAGCCCGGCGCTGGCGGGGGCAGAGAGCGACGAGGTGATCCTGCGCGATGTGGCGGTCGCCGCGGACTGGGTGACGTATCTCGACGCGGAAGGCATGCTGGTGCAAGTCGGGCTGCTCTGGTTCGAGCTGCTCATCAGCGCGACGTACCTCGGCATCGCGAGCGGTCTGGCGGAGCGTGTCCTTGCATCGAAGAGGGGCAGCGCGAGCGAGCGGGTCCAAGTTGCGCTGGAGCTGGAAAGCGCGATGGCGGCGCTCGAGGGGATCGCTCGGGCGATGGATTCCGGAGCGGAGGTGAACGACACGCTGGCCCGCATGCTGCTGGTGCGCTATGCCGTGCAGAACGCCCTGGAGCGGGCGACGGCGCGGAGCTTCGAGTTGTTGGGCGGGCTGGCGTTCATCGGCGGCGAGGAGGTGGCGCTGTTGCACGCTGCGGCTTCCGCGCTGGCGCTGCACCCGCCGTCGCGGCTTTCGACCGTTGGGGCGCTTGACGGGTATCTGGGCGGGGCGCCCTTCGTTCTGGAGTGAAGGCTCAGATCTTCCGCCACCCGCTCTGGCAGCCGCGTATCAGACGGTTGGCTTCCTCCGGGCCGGCGGAGCCGGCGGCGTAGTTGGGGAAGTCTTTGGGCGGGTTGGCGCGCCAGGCTTCGAGGATCGGCGTGCAGAATTCCCAGGCGGCTTCCAGCTCGTCGGAGCGCATGAAGAGGGAATGGTCGCCGCGCATGGCGTCAAGAAGAAGGCGCTCGTAGGCCTCGGGCAACTTTTCCGTGAACGACTTGTTGTAGTCGAACTGCATGAGCACGGGGTGGAGGTCCATGTTCATGCCGGGGCGCTTGGTGGAGAAGGAGAGGCTGATGCCTTCGTCCGGCTGGATGCGGAAGACCAGGACGCTGGGGCGCGACTGGGTCAGGTCGCAGACGTCGCCTTCGCATTCGACCGTGCGGAACAGGCTCAGCGGCGGCAGCTTGAACTCGACGGCGATCTCGGTAAGGCGATGCGCCAGCCGTTTGCCGGTGCGGAGGAGGAAGGGGACGCCGGCCTGCCGCCAGTTGTCGATGTGGACGCGCAGGGCGCAGTAGGGCTCGGTGACCGAGTCCTTCGCGACCGCCTCCTCGTCGCGGTAGGCCGGTACGGGCTTGCCGTCGATCGTGCCGGCGCCGTACTGGCCGCGCACCGTTTCCTCCAGCACTTTTTTCCCCACCAGCGGCTGCAGGCTGCGGAGGACCTTCACCTTCTCGTCTTGCAGGTCCTTCGCCTTGAGACCGGCGGGGGGCTCCATCGCGAGGAGAGCGAGCAGCTGAAGGACGTGGTTCTGCACGACGTCGCGTAGCGAGCCCGCCTTGTCGTAGAAGGCGCCGCGGCGGCCCTCCATGCCGACCGTCTCCGCCACCGTGATCTGCACGTTGTCAACGTAGCGGCGATTGAGGAGCGGCTCGAAGATGGCGTTACCGAAGCGGAAGGCGAGGAGGTTTTGCACCGTGTCCTTGCCGAGGTAGTGGTCGATGCGGAAGATCTGCTGCTCATGCAGGTAACGAAGCAGCTCTTTGTCGAGGGCGGTGGCGCTGGCGAGGTCGTGGCCGAACGGCTTCTCGATGACGATGCGCGACCACGGCTTCTGCTCGCCGTCGTGGACCAGGCCCGCCTCCGAGAGGCATTTGACGATGACGGGGAAGTAATCGGGGTCGACGGCGAGGTAGAAGAGGCGGTTGCCGGGCAGGCCGCGCTGCTGTTCCAGTGTCTCCAGATGTTTCTTGAGGGCGCGATGGCCTTCGGCGGCGGTGAAGTCGGCCCGGTGGTAGAAGACGCGGCCGGCGAAGGCGTTCCAGGCGTCGTCGCTGACCTTGGTCTTGCCGCGCAATTCGTCGCGGAAAGAGGGGTCGGTCTTGTCACGGCGGCCGACGCCTACGATGACGGTCTTCTCGGGGAGGAAGCGGGCGGCGTTGAGGTGAAAGAGCGCGGGGACGAGCTTGCGCGAGGTGAGGTCGCCGGTGGCGCCGAGGATGACGACGGTGGCGGGGTCGACATGGAGGGATTGGGACGCGCGAGGGAACGGCGTCGTTTCCTTGGCGGGGATGATGGTGGCCATGAGCGCTCCTGCGAGAGGGATCGGGCCGGCGACCGGGTTGTTCTATGAGGGGGCGACGCGGGACACCAGCGTTCGGGGCGCAAGCACGCTGCGGTTGAAGTTCGCGTCGACGCTGACTCTTACCCCCGCCCCACGTAGAGCTGCCCTACCGGCAACACAATCGCTTCGAGCATGTTGACGTGCGGCGGCAGGCTCGCCATCACGACGGCGGCCTGGGCCAGCTCGTCGGGGGTCATCATCGGCTCCTCATCCTCGGTCTTGCCGCTGGCCTGGCGGCGCTCGACGCGGACGTTGCCGGGGTGGAGGCAGCCGCAGGAGATGCCGTGGTCGCGGCCTTCCAGGGCGGTGACCTGGGTGAGGCCCCAGAGGCCGTGCTTGCTGGCGCTGTAGGGGGCGGAGCTGTGACGGACCCGCTGGGCGGAGATGGAGCCGATGTTGATGATGCGGCCGACGCCGCGGTTTTTCATGATGCGGAAGGCTTCGCGGGTGCAGAGGAAGGGGCCGCGCAGGTTGACGGCCATGACGCGTTCCCAGGCGGCGAGGGAGAGCTCGTCAATGGGTCCGGCGTCGAAGGCGCCGGCGTTGTTGACGAGGATATCGAGGCGGCCGAACTTCTCCATGTGATGGGCGAAGACGTCCATGACCTGCCGCTCATCGGTGACGTCGGCCGTCAAGGCGAGGACGCGAACGCCGAACTCGCGCTCGAGGTCGGCGGCGGTTTGATCGAGCAGATCGCGGCCACGGGCGACGAGGGTGAGGTCGGCGCCCTCGCGGGCGAAGGCGCGGGCAATGCCCTTGCCGATGCCTTTGTTGCCGCCGGTGATGAGGGCGGATTGGGAGGCGAGGGAGGGCATGGGGTCCTCGATTAGGGAGAAGGCGCGATTGTGCTCAGTATACGAGCGAACAAGCGAGCTTTTTTCGGGCTCTTCGGTTGTCTTTTGCCGCTGTTCCGATTAGCCTAAAAACCCGTGTCCAGTGCTCCGACCTCGTCGGCCAACCAAGGAAACGCGACCATGGCGTCCGGAAACGGTATCGACCTTCCCAGGCAGCGCACTTTTCTCGGTCACCCTCTTGGCTTATACGTTCTGTTCTTCACGGAGATGTGGGAGCGCTTCAGCTACTACGGCATGCGCGCGCTCCTGATGCTGTACATGCTCTACTATCTGCGCTGGTCGCAGAAGGACGCTTCGAGCCACTACAAGATCTACACGAGCCTGGTCTACGTCACGCCCATCCTCGGCGGTTTCCTGGCCGACCGCTGGCTGGGCAACCGCCTGGCCGTCATCATTGGCGCCGTGCTGATGGCGATCGGCCATTTCTTGATGGGCTTCGAGGAATACCCCATCTTCATCGCGGCCCTTATCTTCTTGATCATGGGGAACGGTTTCTTCAAGCCGAACATGTCGACGCAGGTCGGCCGCCTCTATCCAGCCAACGACGGCCGGCGCGACGGGGCGTACACGATCTTCTACATGGGCATCAACCTCGGCGCCTTTT
>JAXMAR010000064.1:0-34273 GCA_046350295.1 Gemmataceae bacterium | reverse complement strand
GCTCGGGCATGGGGACGAGATGTTTCTCGCAGAGGCGCAGAGGACGCAGAGAAGAGCCTCTGCGTGCTCTGCGTCTCTGCGCGAAATAGGTTTCTCTATCTCGCATCCTATCATGGCGTCGGACAGAAGGTATCGTGCCAGTCCTTGAGGGTGAGGATGCGCAGGAGGACGTACTCCGGCGGCATGCGGAAGGCGGGGCGGGACGCCTTCCAGGCCTGCACCGGGGCCTGCATCCAGTGCGGCAGCTTCAGGAACAGGCTGGTAAGGCGGCTTTTCAAGCTGCGCCGCTTCGGCCCATCCGAACGCCCCAGTCCTTCCACGAAGCGCAGGCACGCTTCGCGGTCGAACCAGTCCCAGACGCCGCTCCTGGTATCGGACAGCTCGCGCAGGGCGAACGTTCGTACCGGCGAATCCTTGCCCAGCAATTCGGCCCAGTCCTCCAGGTTGTGCAGCCGGGCCATCGGATAGCGATAGAGGTCGGGGAAACACCGGCGGACGGCGCTGCAAAACAGGTTCTTGTCGATCCGCCACTTGCTCGGGATCTCCTCCAGAAGATCGAGGAACGCTTCATCCACGAAGACGTTCCGCTGATCGAGGAGGCAGCGCTTGTAGTAGGAGGCGGTATTGAGATAGCCTTGCAGCCGCGTTGTGAAGTAGAGATAGTCTTTCGCGTCGTCGGCCGACATGCCGTGGACTTCCGCGCGCGCCTTGTCGATGACGTCGTCGGAGGCGTCGCACAGTCGGGCGTGAACATCGGGTCGCAAGAAATCCCGGCCGTTGACGGCGTCGCGCAGGCGGTGCATCCAGACGACATTCATCGCGCCGGTAAAGCTGCTCACGTGGTACGAATAGCCAAAGCATTCATCGCCGCGCAGGACGCGCTCGAAGCCGCGCGCCCGCAACTCCTTCATGATGACGTACTCGTGCGGGTGAAACGCGGCGATCTCGGACTGGGCGTCCAGCAGGTGGTTGACCTCCCGGAAACGCGGCTCGTAGTCGTCGGTGCTGCGCTGGATGAACCAGTGCTTGAGGCCGAGTTCGCCGGCGAGGAGCTGCGCGACGGCGACGTCCGAGTCGTCCGGCCCGCGGTCCTTGCCCCACGTCACGGTTTGCAGGCGGGCCTTGTCGCCGCCCATGGCTTTGACGCAACCGCCGAGGATGGCGCGGGAATCGAAGCCGCCGCTGAGGAAAAGGACCGTCTTCTCCGGATCGCCGAGGTTGCGCGCGGCGGCTTGCTCGACAAGTTCTCCCACCGCTTCTTCGAGCTCGCGACGGCTACGGGCGCCGGCGCGGCTCGCGGGGCGGTAGCGCCAGTACTCGGCGACGCGAAGTCGCCCATCCTCGACGAGCAGCGCTTGCCCGCCGCGCAGGCGCCTTACCGACTGGAAGAGCGTCAAGTCGAGCGGCAGGAAGCCGGAGACGAGGAAATTAGCCAATGCGGCCGGATCGACGTTGCGCGCCACTGCCGGATGTTGTACGAGCGCCTTGATTTCCGGAGCGAACAGGAGCGATCCGTCGGCGGTGGCGTAGTAGACGGGGAGTGACGCGTGGCGATCGACCGCGATCAAGGTGCGGCGGCCGTCATGCAGGGCGATCGCGAAAAAGCCGCGTGATGCGGCGGCGCGATCCGTCAACGAGCTTCCCGGATCGGGCGCCGCGGGGAACGGCGGATGCAGGACGCCGCCGACGAGGGAGGCGGACTTGGGATTGTCTGCCGGCCAGGGAACGGGGTGAACGTGGGACAGACCGATGCGGGCGATGCGGACGCTATTGTTTGCCGGCGAGTAGGTGTCGAGCGCTCGGCAGTGCCGTGCCGGAGGACGCGGGCCATGCGGTCGAGGCTTCCCGCCGCTCGGGCGGAGAAGCGGTTGCGTCTTGAAGTGGAACGATGCCGAAAAGGCTCCGGCATGGAGAATCTTCCCGCACACGTTGACAGTCGAGCGATGCTGCGCGAAGTCACGCGAGCCGCCGAACGGCCTTTTTTAGGCCCAGGGGATGTCGGGGCGCGGGCATTGTATGGTTGGACCTTGGCGAACTCTTCCATCAGGTCGCGCGCGCGGTCCGATGTGGGCTACGCTTCAATCTTCGTCTCGAGGTAGAGATCGCCGCCGTTCATTCCCTTGCCGCGGTAGCCGATCTGTCTTCGACGATGCCGGGCGTACTTGACGAGGCGGGTGAAGCGTCCAGCAGGGGCACTTCGACCTTCGTCCTGGACAGCACGGCTTCCGGGGTCACGAGAGGGACGTCGAGGATCACATCGGCGCCGCGATTGCGGCATGCGGCTCGATCTTGATCTTGAGGTGTAGGTCGGCGCCACCCGGACCCTGGCCGCTCAGCCGCAGCGACTTTCCTCTTCTTCAACGCCGGCGGATGGCGTCGCGCTTGCCGTCGACCTGCAGCGATATCTTGCCGCCCAGGGCGGCGCGCAGGAAACGGGGACCGATAACTCCGTCTCGACGGCGTGTGGCCCGGCTTCGGCGCGAACGGCCGCCGGGCCCCGGCGCGTGCCGCCGCTCGCGCCGAAAGGAGACCGCCGCCGAACTGTCCGCCGCCCATGCCCCCCATCACCTGGCTGAGGATGTCCTCGAACTGCGAGGGGTCGATGAAGACGCCGTCCCCCCAGTGAAACGTGCCGCCGCCCGGGCCGCCGCCTCCGCCCATGCGCGGCCCGGCGAAACCGAACTGGTCTACCGCGACCGCTTCGTTCGTCGAGAGGACGTCGTAGGCGTCCTGGATTTCCTTGAATACGCGCCTCGGCCTGCTTGTCGCCCGGGTTGCGGTCTGGGTGGTTGTCCCGCGCCAGCTTGCGGTACGCCTTCTTGATCTCGTCGTCCGAGGCGCTCTTGCTCACGCCCAGGACTTCATACGGGTCGCGCGGCATGGGAACTCTTCGAAGAACTCTTCGGTGCATTATAGCGACGGTTATTGGTTCCGAAGGCCGCCGGTCGGGGGCGTGTCGTTTTCAAGAAGAAAGATTTGCACCGTTTGACGCGGAGTACAATATCCCTCGTCAACGATAGGCACCGAACGGACTTTGACTCAGCGCCATGGCTCAGCAACCACTGCCCCTCCCCCAAGCCGGAGAACCGAACCCGGAGATCCCGCGCCGGATTCATCAGCTCTTCCGCGACTTCTTCGACAAGGCGGAGAAGAAGCGCGCTGGTCGATGCGGCGAGACATCCCCTGGGACCAGTGCAACAAGTCGCTCAACCGTGCACATCGCCGACGTGGTCGAGACCTTCGCGCCGTCGAGCTTTACCCGCCCGATTACCTAGCCGTATACCGTGCCGCAGAACCGCGCCAACGGCGGCCGGGCCTGGTTCTTCGCCAACTGGGGGCTACGAGGAATCCAAGCACTCGATGGTGCTGGAGGACTGGCTCCTCAGGAGCGGCCACCGCAGCGATGAGCAGATGGCGGACGTGCACCAGATGGTCTTCGCCCACGAATGGAACCTGCCGCACGGCTGCCCGCGCGCCATGGCCTGCTACACGATGACGCAGGAACTGGCCACGTGGCTGCACTACAACCGGCTGCAGAAGATCGTCCAGGCCGAGGGGGGCGATCCCGCCCTGGATCGCATCCTGACCCTGGTGAGCGTCGATGAGCGGGCCCACTTCGACTTCTTCCGCCGGCTGGTCAGCATCTACCTGGAGTATGACCGGGAAGGGACGCTGGAGGCGCTAAGGCGCGTCGTCAACAACTTCGCCATGCCCTCCGTCCACATGCTCGCCGACTCGCGCATGCGCGTCGAGGAGGTGAAGCAGCTCCGCATCTTCGATTACGACATCTACTATTCCGAGATCTACGAGCCCATCCTTGAAAAGCTCAACCTCACCAAGCAGGACATGCGGCGCCGCGCCAAGCGCGAAATCGTCGCGGTGGGAGCGGCGACGTAGGTCAGCCTTTCCAGGCTGACAGATGCGTCAGGCTAGAAAGCCTACCTACAATTACCGGCGCTGACACGTGCGTCAGGCTAGAAAGCCTGACCTACCGTTTTCCGGCGCTTACGCGTGCGGCTACGCTTCCGTGCGCTGTTTTTTCGACTACAATTCTCTGGATGCAACGACGCGCAGTTTTCACCGGCGCCGGCCTGATCTGCCCCAGCGGCCTCGATCTCGCTTCTTTCTGGAACGCTCTGATCGAGGGACGCAGCGCCGTGCGGCGTCTGCGCCACTTCGATCCCAGCCCGTTACCGGTGCACATCGGCGCCGAGGTCGACGACTTCGACGTCAAGAACTACGTCGACAAAAAGGAGCGCAAACGCCTCGGCCCCGCCGCGCGCGGCTTCCAGTTCATGGTCGCCGCCTCGCAGCTGGCCGTCGCCGACGCGAAGATCAACAAGGAGGCCCTCGACCCGACGCGCTTCGGCGTTTACCTCGGCTCGAGCACCCTCCCCGGCGAACTGGCCGAGCTCGGCCCGGCGGCGCAGGCGACCACCGACATCGGCGCCGCCAAGGTCGACTTTCGCAAATGGGGCGCGGCGGGATTGGAGCTGATCCCGCCGATGTGGATGCTCAACCACATCCCCAACATCATGACGTGCCACGTCTCGATCCTGCACAACGCTCAAGGCGCGAGCAACACGATCACGCAGACCGACGTCGCCCCACTTCTGGCCGTCGGCGAGGCGCTACGCGCGGTGAGCCGCGGCAAGGGAGATGTGATGCTCGTCGGCGGGGCCGACAACCAGTCGATCCCGGTCAACATGGTGCGGCACGTCAAGTTCGCCGGCCTTTCGCGCCGCAACGACGAACCGGAAAAGGCCTGCCGCCCCTTCGACCGCGACCGCGACGGCTCGGTGCAAGCGGAAGGCGCCGGCTGCCTCGTCCTGGAAGAGGCAGATTACGCCCGGAAGCGCGGCGCCCCCATCTATGCCGAGGTCGCCGGCTTCGCCTCCGGCGTCGACGTCAGGCGTGACGGCAAAGGCCTGGCGCGCGTCATTCGCATCGCCCTGGAGCAGGCCGGCATCAAGCCGAGCGATCTGGATCACGTGAACGCCCAGGGCAACGGGACGAAGACAGAGGACCGCTGGGAAGCCGCCGGCATCCGCGCCGGCCTGGACGGAGCGCCCGTCCCGGTCGTCGCCCTCAAAGGCTATTTCGGCAACATGGGCGCCGGCGGCGGCGCGGTTGAGCTGGCGGCGACGCTGCTGGCCTTGAAGCATGGCCAGGTCCCGGCGACGCTCAACTGCGAGCATCCAGATGTGGAGTGTCCGATCGATGTCGCGCAAGCGGTCCGGCCGTTGACGAAACGTCACGCGCTGAAGATCAGTTTGACGGAGTTGGGGCAGTGCGCGGCTTTGGTGGTCAGAAGGCCTGACTAGACTTGGCCGCCGCGATTCAGCGCCGCTTTTCGGGAAGCTGGTGGCGACAAGGAATGATTCAACCGCGCATGAGCAAAAGCGGCAATGCATTGCCGCAACCAAAGAGCCAATGAAAAAACGCATCGTCATCACCGGCATGGGCGTCATCACGCCGCTGGGCCATCGCCCCGAGGCCATGTTCGACGCCCTGTGCGCCGGCAAGAGCGGCGTCGGGCTCATCACGCGTTTCGACGCGTCCACCTTCCCCACCCGCATCGCCGCGGAGGTCAGGGACTTCGACCTTGCCCGCTACCTTCCCAGCGTCGAGCGTTACCGCTACTCCGGCCCCAACACGCGCTTCGGCCTCGCCGCCGCCAGGGAAGCCCTCGCCGACGCGGGCCTCCTGCACAACGACAAGGTCGACCGCTCACGCATCGGCGTCTACCTCGGTTGCGGCGAAGGCACGCAGGACTTCAACGTCCTCATGACCAACGTCGCCTACAGCTACCGGGACGACACCCGCGCCATCGACGGCCGGGCTTTCGTCGAAAAGGGGATGGAGCTTTACCGCGGCACGTGGGAATACGAGCAGGAACTGCACACCACGCCCGGCTACCTGGCCCACGAGTTCGACCTCGAAGGCCCCAACTATAACTGCCTGACGAGCTGCGCCGCGGGGAACCAGGCCATCGGCGAAGCGCTCGAGATCCTCCGCCAGGGGGAGGCGGACGTGATGGTCACCGGCGGCACGCACAGCATCCTGCATCCGCTGGGCGTTACCGGCTTTTGCCGCCTGACGGCTCTGTCGGCGCGTAACGACGAGCCGGCACGCGCCTCGCGCCCGTTCGACGCCAAGCGCGACGGTTTCATCATGGGCGAGGGGGCCGGCCTGGTGATCCTCGAAGAACTGGAGCACGCCCGCCGCCGCGGCGCCCGCATCCACGCTGAGCTAACAGGGTACGGCGTTACCGCGGACGCCTTCCGCCTCACCGACAGCCACCCCGAAGGCCGCAACGCCGTCCTCTGCATGCAGGAAGCGCTTGCCGACGCGGGCCTCGCGCCCCGGGACATCGGCTACATCAACGCCCACGGCACCAGCACCCAGCTCAACGACCGCGTCGAGACCCTCGCCATCAAGAAGGCGTTCGGGGACCACGCACACAACGTCCCCATCAGCAGCACCAAGAGCATGATGGGGCACCTGATCGGCGCCGCCGGTTCGGTCGAGGCGATCATCTGCGTGCTCGCCATCCAGCGCGGCCTGGTGCCGCCGACGATCAATTACGAGAACCCCGATCCGGATTGCGATCTTGATTATGTGCCCAATCAAGCGCGGCGCAAGCAGGTCGAGCACACGATGTCGAACAGCTTCGGCTTCGGCGGGCAAAACGTGACGCTGATTGTCAGCAAGTATGCGAGCTGACAGGCGGCGCTTCCCGCGGTTGGCTCGGCTGGATCGACGGCGCAGCGGCGCGTCCGTTTTGGCGTCTGCCGCACGCGATTCCGAAACGCGACGTGGATCACGGGAAGCTCATTCGTGCGATCCTGGCTGGAACCACTGGACGCCGTCATCCTCCAGTCGCAGTCGGGGGATCATCCGCCGTTTTCTCACGCGGCCCTCTGAACTCGGCCGCCAGGACCGCCACGCTGACGAGCAAGACCCACAAGGGGAACAGCAAACCGATCCAGGGCCAACTCGTGATGACCAGGAGTAGCACGAGGGCGCATCCATAACCGACCACCGCCACCCAGCGGGGCAGGAAAGCGGTGCGCAGCCCGATCGTCCCGGTCGAGAACATGAACACCGCCGCCATCTTGTAGGCGAACACATTGAGGAGAGTGTAGATGGTGCGGCGGGCGAAATAATACGCCTCGCTGGCTGGCAACTGGATGCGGCCGTCGGCGATCGCGTCCAGGACTCCGACCGCGATGGAGATGGCGCAGAAAAGCGTGACGACGAACAGCAGTCCGCTACCGAGGAACACCGTCGCCAGGAATTGATCCTCCTGGGCGCCGAGACGGTTGCGGAGGACTCCGATGAACCAGAGGAAGGCGATGCCGGCGAAGGGCAACAGATTGAGGCCCAGACGGACCGTGCTTCGAGGTCGGCGTCGGTCACCCAGGTCGCCTGGTTCGCTGGGATCGGCCGGAACGGACAGCCGGATCAACGTCTGGCCAAGGATCAGCAGCACCGAAAAGATGACGCCGGCCACCGCCGCGCCCGCGGCGCCGAAAGCCTGTCGAGGATGGTCGGGCGCCGCCATGAGACCTTCTCCCGCGCGCCTGTGCCAGGGAGTCATTCTCTGCACAGCGGCATGGTCCACAGAAAACCCATGGTCCCCAAGAAGAGCATGATGGCGATGCCGAAAACCGCGTAGCGCAGCCGGCGCGAATCGAGCGTGGCGCCAATGCCGCCGAAGAACAGCACGGTCGCGAACAAAACGGTGAGCAGGACATAGGTGTCCGAGTTCTCGTTGGCATGCTCGGCCGCGGCTTGATGCGTGGCCGATTCCTGCTCGCACCGCGTGGCTTCCAACAACTCCGACTGAACGTACTGGGCCATTTGAAACGGCGCCTTGGGGGCCTTCGGGTTCGTGAATGGATCGGTGGCCAGCCAAGCGTCGACCGCCCGCTTCGCCTCGGGCCGAAAACGCTCCTGAAGAAATGCCGCCGTCTTCTCGTCGCCGCGCCCCTTGGTCTCCAGAAGAGCGATGAGCATCTGGGCGTCGAAGGCTCGCAACTGGAGCGCCTCGACGTGCAAGCGCGTCGCCTCTCGGCCCGTTCGGGCGACGGCGGCAAGACGAAACGTCTGTACGCCGCCCCAGAGCGTCGCCTGGTAGGCGCACCAGGCCGAAGCCATCGTCGACAGCGCCAGGAGGACGGCGCAAGCCATCTCCGTCCACCGGCCGCGCTTGTCTCCTTCCACGGTCTCGAGGATCCGCTTCAGAAGCGCGGCGGTGTCCTGGGCTGTCGGCTCCCGGGGCCCGGCCTCGCCGCTCACGCTAATCCCTTTCGATAAAGATCTCCAGTTTCCCGGCGCGAATGGCCTTCATCAACGCTTCGTGATCGCGCTCGCTCTGATCGGCGTAGGCGACGGAGAAATCGGCGATCGCCTCGTCCAGCGCGTCCCCCTTGCCCATGTAGCCGCTCATCAGGGCCGGATCGGTGGAGCGGGCATGGGAGCGGGCCAGACACCAACCGCAAAACTCGGCGTACTGACGCATCACGCTCTGGGTAAAGATCTCGACCAGCGGCTTGAGCTTCATGTCTCTGAGCTGGCGGATGTAGAAATGCCGTCCCTGCTGCCCCTCGGTCCAGCCAAGGAACATATCGCTGGCCGACTGCATCAGATGGCAACCCACGACGACGCGCTGGCCATGGTTGGCGTGGAGGCTCTTGCCCGCGAAAGGCTCGAGGACCGAGGCGCGCGCCTCCTTGACCTGCAGAAAGAGCGGATCGTTATCGGCGGCCATCAGGAGAATGACGAAGCAGCGGGTGCCGACACTGCCGACGCCGACCACCTTGATCGCAAGGTCCATGAGCTTGAAGCGGTCGAGCAGCACGCGCTTGTGCTCCGCCAGGGTGTCGCGATAGTCACCGAAGGCTTTGCGGACCGTGGTCATCATCTCCTCGTAGCCCTTTTCGCGCCAGTGGTAGATGAGCGGCGGATTGTCGCGGATGGTCGGCGTCGGGCCGGCGGCGTGGACCATTTCGGGGAAGTCGTGTTCGGCGACGGAGCGCTCGCGCGCCTTGGCGAGCCGCCGCCCAAAGCGCTGCCGCGCTTCCTCCTCTTCGAGCAACCCCATCAATGACTCTACATCCATGCTGGCGTACCAGACATCCAGGGCCCGCATCTCGCTGCATTCCAGCATGCGCTCGCGGTAGGAACGAGCGCACGCCAGGGCCGTGTCGCGTGCGGTATCTTCGCTGAAGCCGTTGTCCCGGCAGGCGAGGACGAAACTGGTGGTGAGCCGCTTGAGGTCCCATTCCCAGGGCGCGGGCAGCGTTTCATCCAGGTCATTGATGTCGAAGATCACGCGCCGCTCCGGCGTCGCGAAGCAGCCGAAATTGCACAGGTGGCAGTCGCCGCACGCCTGGACGCGCAAGCCGCTCACCGGCGTCCTGGCCAGATCGGAAGCCATGTTGAAGGCGGCCCCGCGATAGAAGATGAACGGGCTCTTCATCATGCGGCCGTAGCGGATCGGGATCAGTTCGGAGATGCGTCCCTTGCTCGATTCCTCGAGCAAGGACACCGGGTCGGGGCGGCCGGCGGCCGGCTTCCAGGCGGCGTGCCCCTCGCGCGGGCATTTGTCGCGAAGCTCCTTGCCTTGCTGGTAGCGCTCGGCCCGCGTCGGATGAAAGCCGAACGCGATCCGCATGCCCGTCGTGTCGAGCTGTCCGTTTCCCTTTTCTTTCTTGAGCTTCCCCATGGGCGTTCCTCCGGCGGAGCAAGGACTTGTTGTTGACGACGACGGCTCCTTGCACGCGTGCGAATGAGCGCTGCGCGTCGATCGTTAGCAACTGCGAAAGATAGGCGCCTCAATCCCCCATGATCTCATAGCACACATCGCGATCGCGACTGTTTCCCAATGATTCCATTCAGAACGCGACGGTTATTGGCCGAATAATCCCTACAGCCGACCGATTTGAGGGTGGAGACTTTCAACGTGGCGCCGCGGCGGCTCCCTTCAATCCGCGTTTGTCTGACCATGGCGCCGCGCTTACCGGCGCTCTGGGTTCTCCCCCTGCTTTGCCTCGCCGGCTGCCAGCACTACGGGCCGCGCTCGATCGTCGCCGACCGCCTCCCCTACAACGAAGCCATCGCCGTCTCCTGGAAGGAGCAGACGCTGCTCAACATCGTCAAGCTCCGCTACATGGACACGCCGTTTTTCCTCGATGTCCCCCAGATCACCAGCGGCTACACTCTGCAACAAGTCGGCACGGTCAACAGCGGCGTTTTCCCACCGGTCAGCAACCTCGCCTCCTTCGCCCAGCAGCTCGGCCTGACCATGAACTACCAAGCGGCGTATCAGGACCGCCCCACCATCTCCTATCAACCGCAGACCAACTCCCAGTTCATCCGCAACCTGACGCAGCCGATCAATCCCGGCTCGGTCCTCTTCCTGCTCCAATCCGGCTATCCCGCCGATCTCGTCTTCGACCTGACCGTGGAGTCGGTCAACGGCGTGAAGAACCGCTCGGTCTCGGGCGGCCAGCTCCGGCCGGCGGACCCCGAGTTCGAGTTCATCACCAGGGCGCTGCGCAAGGCGCAGATCGCCGGTCACGTCGGCATCCGCGTCGAGAAAGAAAAAGTCGATCCGAAGGAGAAACGGGAAGCGAAGGAGACGGTCGCCTTCTTCTTCCGCGACAAGGACGTCGATGCGGAGCTGGCGAAGGAGCTGGCGGAAGTCCGCAAGATGCTGAAGATCGACCCCAAGGCAGGAGAGTTCAAGGTCGTTTTCGGCGCGACGGCGGCGAACCCCAACGAGATCGCGATCCTGTCCCGCTCCGTCCTGCGTATCCTCTCCGAGCTAGCGACCTTCGTCGACGTGCCGCTCGAACACCAGGTCCGCGGCATCGCCCCGCCCATCGGCTCCGTCGAGGGGGAGGCGGGACCGGACTTCCATGTCCTGAGCGGCGCCACGAAGCCGGCCGATCCCTACATCTGCGTCTGCTATGAGGGCCGCTGGTTCTGGGTGGAAAAGACGGACTTCCGGTCCAAGCGGACGCTCAGCTATGTCCTCGTACTGCTGGCCTTCTCCGACACCGGCACGAGAGAATCCCTTCCGGTCATCACCATTCAAGCGAATTGATCCGCGGCTTTCGGCTGATTCCACTCGCACTGGCGCTCCACGTACGCCCACGACCTGCGCCGACGTCGCGCACTCCTCTCCGCCGGTCCATTGAGCCGATCGTGAGGTTGGCGCCATCGGCGTGGTCGATGATCCTGCGGCCTTGCATGATAACAACCACCGGTCGCACTTCTTCACCCGAGGCGCCGATGGCTCGTTCCTTCCTCTTGCTGCTGTTCCTCACGGCGCCCACTTCCGCTCAGGGGCCGAAGGGCCCAACCGTCGATGAGGGCATCCGCGCCGAGGCGAAAAACGCGCCGCTCGCGCTGCGCTTCACCGGCGCCACCGCGAAGGAATGCCTCATCTGGCAGAAGACGTTCGCCGCCAAGCTGCGGGACCTGCTCGGCCCGCACGCGCCGCCGAAAACCTGCAATGTGGAGATCGAACGCACGGCAGACGAGGACGGCTACCGCTTCGAAGAGTTACTGTTGACGGCCGACGGCCATCCGCCGCTGCCTGTCTGCGTCCTGATTCCGGGAGGTGTTTTCAAAGGCAAGCGGCCCGGCATCCTCGCGCTTCATGGCCACGGTCCCAATGGTCACTACGCCATCGCCAAGGGGGATGCAGGAAAGCGACTGGTGAAAGCGGGCTTCGTCGTCGTCGCCCCGTGCATGACGCCGTTCGGCCGGCGCCTCGGCGATCCCAAGGCGTACGGTAAGCAGGATCCGTGCGCGGTGACCTTCGTGCGGCTTCAACTTCTCGGCAAGGTGCTGATGGCCGAGAACCTGCGTGATTGCCTCTGGGCCTTCGAGTATCTCAGCCGGCATGACCGAGTCGACAACGACAAGCTCGGCTGCGTCGGCCTCTCCTACGGCGGCCGCATGACCATGCTGACTTCGGCCCTGGAGCCGCGCATCAAGATCGCGGTCATCTCCGGAGCATTGAACGTGATGCAGGAGCGCGTCGCCGTCCGCTATAGCTGCGGCGCTCAGGTGATCCCGGGCCTCTTGAACTACGGGGACGTACCGGAGATCGCCTCGCTGATCGCGCCGCGGCCGGCTGTTTGGGAAGCGGGGAGCAAGGATAGTCTGATCGAGCCGAAATGGGCCGAGGAAGTGCTGACCCGCATGCGTCGGGCGTACAAGGCGTTCGGCGCCGAGGATCGCCTGGTCCTCGATCGCTTCGAGGGCGGGCATGAATGGAGCTGGCGTGCCGCGCTGCCGCTGCTGGAGAAGACGCTGAAATAAGCCAACTGCCGCGGATCCGACGCGGATGAACACGGATCAAAAGGCCAAGCCAGTTTTGGCGAACGAGCTTAAGCGGAGGCGTCATGCCCGCCAGAATTCCCACATCCCCCGCGTCGAGAAGGCAAGCAGCCCCTTCAAGTCGTTCCAGCACTTGCCCGCTTTCGTCCAGCGGCCGCGCAGCAGCTGCCAGGCGAGTTGTCCCGTCTTCAGGCCGATTTGGAGCGGTGTGTCGAGTGTAAGCGCCGTCTTGTAGCCCAGCATTCCGAGGCGGGACGTGCCTTTCTTGCGCAGATACTTGACGAAGCCCGCCGCGATGTGCCGCGTCGCCTGGCCGATGAAGCGGCGCGTGCAGGCCCGGCCGTGGTGCAGGATCTCGATCATGGGGACATGGATCACCGCGCCGGCGGCGTTGGCGCGCAGGCACAGCTCCAGGTCCTCGCCGCCGAAAAAGAACTCCTCGCTCCAGCCGCCGATCTGGGCAAAGCGGTCCCGGCGCGCGAAAAGCGCCGCGCCCATCAGCACTTCCACTTTCTCACCAGCGCGTGGCGAACCCGCAGCGCGGAAACCCGGCTCGCCGCTCCGGCGACAGTACTCTTGATAACGGCGGCGGAAGAGGCCGGTCCAGCGAAAGAGGCAGGTGCGGTGCAGAAAAGTGGCGACCGTCGGAAAACGGCGTCGTCCCCTTTGCTCCTTGCCGTCCGTGCCGCGCAGACGGGGACCGATCAGCCACGCCTCCGGATGATTCGCCTGAAACTCGACGAGCTCGGCGAGCGTCCCGGCCGCCAGCTCGGTGTCGTTGTTGAGGAAGAACAGATGCCGGCCACGCGCGACTGCGGCCGCCTGGTTGTTGCCGCGCGAGAAGCCGAGGTTCCGTTTGTTGCGGATGAGGCGCACCTCGGGGAACTCGCGTTCGACCATGTCGGGGGCGCCGTCGCGCGAGCCGTTGTCGACGACGATAACCTCGAACGGCGTCCCCTGGGGCTGACGCAACAACGAAACAAGACAGGCGCGAAGGAACTGACGGCAATCGCGATTGACGATGCAAACAGAAACCTCGACAGGGCTCCTCTCCCCCGTCACGGCAGAGCGGGCAGGCCGCGCGCACGTGTCCGCAAGAGGCGTCGCGCGGAGGGCCTGGGCCGGGCTCGATTCACGCTCCGTCACGAGCTGTGGCATACCGTCTCCACCCGGTTCTGCTCGAGGAAGGGGGCGAACGGGCCGCGGCCGAGGAACCAGCTGGCGACGCGATAGCTCAGGCGCCGCTTCCAGGGCATCGGCTCGCGGGCGTATTCATCGAGCAGCCGCTTGTACTTGGCGAACTGCTCGGGCGCGATGGCGGCCGCCTTAGAGCGGAAAGCGAGGGACCAGACGTTGGCCGGGCGGTTCTTGCTGCCGTGCCAGCCGAGGATCTTGTGCGGATACTCTTCGAGAAGGACCTGGAGGGCGGCGGGGGTGAAGCGCCAGTAATCGTCGGGGTAGTTGTGGATGTAAAAGTAAAACGGGCACGCCACCAGCAGGGCCCCGTCGGGACGTAGAACGCGTTTGATCTCGTCGAAGCCCTTCCAGAAATGCTTGACGTGCTCGAAGGTGCTCAGCGCGATCACCGTGCCGATCGACGCATCCGGCTTCGGGATCGCCTCGACGCGCGCGACCAGGTCGACCCCCGGCCCCTCGCGCATGTCCATGCCGATGTATTCACGGCCGGGGAAGAGGGTGCGCAGGTTGCCGATGTCCTCCTGGCCGGGCACCTGGTAGGAGCCGATCTCGAGGATCGGACCCGGCAGGTGGAAGCTCTCGCTAATCGCCCGGGTCATGCCGTGGAGAAGGTAGTTCATGTCGCGTCCTTGCGGGTATTTATCCTCAACCGCTCCTAATCCTAATCCTAATCCTAATCCTGTTGACCTGTGACACACCATTGTCTCGCGCTCACGGTAGCGCAATGTCCAAGACGTTCGTCTTGCTCGCTTTCACCTCGCAGCTCAGCTCCGACAACTCCGGATCGCGATATTTCTCAGGCAACAGCGAGAGGGGGACGCGGAAGCGCTCGCCCGCCTTCGGCTCGTCGGTGTTCGCGAGCGAGACCACGGTGACACGGTACACGCCGGGCGTCGCCCCCTGGGCTTCGCCGGTCATCAGCGCATAGGCGCCGTCGGGGCCGATTTTGCCGAAGGCGATGCGGCCGGCGCCCCCCTTGGCCCCGTCGGGAGTGAAGACGATGGTACCGTTCGTGACGGGCAGGCCCTTGTAGGTTACCTTGCCTTGAACGGGAGTGAGCGGCTCGGGCCCACGGCGGCAGCCGACGAGCAAGAAGGCCGTCAGCAGCACGGCATGCGTCGCGGCGAGAAGCCGGGTGGTGGCCATGAATCCGTTCCTGGCGAGGGCGGCCGGGGCAATCCGTGTCCCGGTGTGGGGATGCTACCAAGCGGGGAAAAATGGGACAAGGCGGGGCGGGGCGCCGGGGCGACGGGCGCCAAGGTGAGGGGGCGCCAGGGGCGCCGAGGCGAGCTGCTGTGGTCTACTGGCGTTGACGGGAGTGTCGTGACAGGGCATAGGTCGGCCGGTACTCCCATCGGAGGTCACGTCGTGCTCAGAATCCTTGCCTGGCTTACCTGCTTAGCGTGCCTTTTCGGCTGGTCCTCTGTTCTTCAGGCGCAAATGCCGCCCAGGCTCAGATTCGGGATGGTCAAGTTGCGAGACGCGTTGGGCAAGTCCGAAGCCACGATGAGATACCACTTTGAGCGGGGCGCCCTCCCACAGAATGCTGTGGAGTTGCGACTGGTACACGAGGTTATCTCTTGGACGCGTGCCCTGGATTATGCCACGAACTTTCCAAAGACCGGCGGCGTTCCACCAGAAATGGCGGGACGGCTGAGGCAGGCAATACAGGCAAACCGTGTTCAACTCGAAAAGGTGCGGGCAGTGCGGGACGAAAAACTCAAGCGTCTCAACGAGGCCTGGCTCATCGACCTCGCCGTGGAAATGTGTGAAGCATTCAAGGATTACACAAGAGAAACCCGCGTAGTGTGCATCATCCCCTACTGGCCTCGCGAGCTTTCGCTGCCGGGCGCACCAGACGCCAACGGCAACCCGGTCGTCGTGGAACTGCCGACTCCTTCCGCCCCACTGGATTTCGCTCCCGAAGGGTATGAGCAGCCGTGGGAGTTCGACGTGCGCGCTTGCGAACCGTTCGATATCACGCAAACGATTCTTGGGGTGATGGAGAAACGGCGTCACGCGGCGTGGCGCGGGGGCGTCGACTGAAGGGTTGCGTCCGGCCCGGTTCCGCGAACCGGGGCTAAACAGGGCGGCGGGAACTCGTCTTGACCTGCCGCAAATACGCCGCTACAACCCCGCCTCGATTCGGGGATTTTTGCCGGTGGTCGCCAAACCAGGCTCGCCGCGGGACGGGCCGGGCCAACACGGCTCTCATGGAGGAGGATGAACGTGAAACAGTGGACAATCGCCGCCCTGAGCCTGGCCCTGTCGCTCGGCTTCGCCGGCGCCGCCCGGGCTCAGACGGGCACCAAGGTCGCCGTCGTCAACGTCGGCGAGGTCTTCATGAAGTACGAGAAGGCCGCCTCCTACAAGGCGGAACTGGAGAAGATCGTCGGCCCGCGCAAGGCCGAGGCCGACAAGCTCAAGAACGAGATCAAGGCCTGGCAGGATGCGATGAAGCATCCCAAGTTCGATCCCAAGGACAAGGAACGCTACGAGCAGGCGATCGTCGCTAACATCCGCAAGCTCGAAGACATGCAGCGCCAGGTCCAGGCCGAGATCGGCAAGAAGCAGGAGACGCAGATCATCACGCTTTACAAGGACCTGAACACCGCCATCGACGCCTTCGCCAAGGCCAACAGCTATCAGCTCGTCCTCGGCTACGGCGACATCACGGGGGACCTGTTCACCGTCGAGAACATCGACCGCAAGATGAAGGGCATGGACCTGGGCAGCACCACCCCGCTCTTCATGGGGGCGGGTGTCAACGTCACCGAGCCCATCATCCAGACCTTGAACAACATGTACCGGACCAGCGCCGGCGCGGGCGCCCCTACCGGGGTCACCCCGGTTTCCGGCACGAGACCGTGACCCTCGTCCGGCCGCGACCCCAGCGGGGGAGCGTCAGTCGACAACCGGCATGACTCGCCGAGAGGCACGGGACCATCCCGTGCCTCTTCGCTTTGGTCCGTGAAAAAGAACTCTGCCCGGCCTTGCGTCATGACCAAGAGCTTCCTCACCTTCGAATCACGCCACCAGCCGCTAGCGAGCCGGCGCCGCTTCGTGCGGCGTCTGGCCCGCAGCGTGCTCATGGCGGGCGTGCTGGTCGGCGTCTCGCTTCTGGCCGGAATGCTCGGCTACCATTTTCTCGAAGGCATGCCCTGGATCGACGCCTTCGCCAATGCGGCCATGATCCTGTCCGGCATGGGGCCGCTCGGACCCTTGCAAACAACAGCCGGCAAGCTCTTCGCCGGCATCTACGCGCTCTACAGCGGCCTGGTATTGATCTTCGCGACGGGAATCATCCTGGCGCCGATCGTCCACCGCGTGCTGCACCGCTTCCACGTCGAGGATCGGGAGAAGAGCTAGGCATGCCGTGGTCGGAGCCGGGCTTGCCGGGCCGCGGCGACCAATGCAAAGGACGATAGCCCATGACCTGGCTACAGCGTTATCATGTCCGGCATTACCTGCGTAACTCGATCTGGATCATGCCCGTTCTGGCCATGATCGCGGCCGTGATCCTCGTCCGGCTGTTGCACTGGTTCGAAGACGCGATGGGCTGGCAGAGCACTCTGCACCCGGACAGCACCCGTGCCGTGCTTGGGACGCTGGCCGGCGCCATGTTCACCTTCATCGTCTTCGTCTGCTCTTCCCTGCTCCTGGTGGTCCAGCTTGCCAGCGCTCAGCTCACGCCGCGCATCATCGGCATCCTGTTTCGCGACCGGATCACCAAGCTCACCTTGTCCGTCTTCGTCTTCACCTTCGCCTTCAGCGTTTCGGCCCTCATCCGCATTGGGACAACCGTGCCGCCCCTGACCGCGGAAATCGCCGCCTACAGCGCCGCGGCCTGCCTTGGCCTGTTCGTCTTCCTGATCGACCATGTCGGCAAGCTGCTGCGGCCGAGCGGCGCTTTGGGCTCGGTCGCGAAGCAGGCCCACCAGGTCATCGACAGCGTCTATCCGCGACGCCTCAAGGACTCGCCGGCGCCGTCGGCCGAATCGACGATCGTGCGCGCGGGTCCGCCGCGCACGTTCCCGAGCCTCCGCAGCGGCGTCGTCCTCGCCTTCGACGTGCGCGGCCTCGTCGCGCTCGGCGCGCGCTACGATTGCCTGATCGAGTTGGGGCCGCAGGTCGGCGCCTTCGTGGCGCCGGGCGATGTGTTGTTCCGCGTCTTCGGCGGGGCCGATCTCCCCAGCGCTGCCCTGCACGCGTCCATCGCCCTGGGCGCCGAGCGGACCATGGCCCAGGATCCGGCCTTCGCCTTTCGGCTCATCGTCGATATCGCCTCCAAGGGGCTCTCGCCGGCCATCAACGATCCGACCACGGCTGTCCTGGCCGTCGACCAGATTCATCACCTGCTGCGGCACGTGGGCCGACGCCGGCTCGACGATGAAAAGGTGCGCGACGGCGCCGGCCGGGTTCGGCTCACCTACCGTACCCCCGACTGGGAGGACTTCGTCACGCTGGCGGTCACGGAGATCCGGCAGTTCGGCGGCTCGAGCATCCAGATCCTGCGCCGCCTGCGCGCCATGCTGGAGGACCTGATCAACACGGTTCCCGAGGAGCGGGCCGCGCCGTTGCGACTGGAGCTGGAGCTGCTGAAACGAACGGCCCAGCGCTTTTTCCCCGAACCGGAGGACCAGGCGTTGGCCGGAGCGCCCGACGCCCAGGGAATGGGCGGGGCGGACTAGCGCGACAACCGGAGCCCGTGGAGGGAGGGATCATGACAGGACCCGTGATCGGAATCATTCGCGAGGTGATCGAATGGACGTCGCTCATCATCGAAATCCTTGGCGCGGTCGTGATCATTGCGGGCGTCATCCGCGTCGTGATCACGCGCGGCACGGTGCGCTACCTGTTCCGCCTCGACACGCCCGGCGCCTATGAGAGCTACAAGCATGACCTGGGCAAGACGCTCCTCCTCGGCCTGGAGTTCCTTGTCGCGGGCGATGTCGTCCGGACGGTCGCCCTGGAACCGACTCCGGAAAACGTCGGCGTGCTCGGCTTGCTCGTGCTCATCCGGACCTTTTTGAGCTGGTCGCTCGTCGTCGAGATCGAAGGACGATGGCCCTGGGGCGGCCGCGGCGGCAAAGAGGGGACGGGCAAGTGACGCTGCCACGGATAAAGTGACTCGGGGAACCTTGAGTCATGTGACCAGCCGAACCATGACCGCGCCATCGCAGCAAAGTCCATCTCACGGAGCCGGCCGCCTGTCGCGCTCGGCCGTGGGCCGCGTCTCCGGCGCCGTGTCGCGCTGGCTTGGAGGGTCCGCGGCGCTTCAGGCGACCGGCCGGTTCTTGAGAGGGCAGCTCTGGGCCTGGCCGATCATCGCGGCGATCCTGTTCGGGGGCGCCGGCTGGTGGGTCCATCGCGCGGTGGATAACGCGATGCGCGATCAGCGGGCCGTCGATCTCAACACGATGGTCGATGCGAGCGTCAACGCGGTGCGTGTCTGGCTGGGCGAACAAAAGACCAATGTGCTGTTGTTCGCGGAGGACGCTGAGCTGGCGCCCCTGGTGGCCGAGTTGCTCCCCCTGGGCGACGGGACCGACGCGGCGGAGCAGCGGCTTGTCCAGGCGCCGGCCCAGAAGACGTTGCGCGCCCGTCTGAAGCGAAAGCTGCAGTTCAGCGGCTACGTCGGCTATTTCGTCGTCGCGCCGAACGGCGTCGTCGTCGCCGCCGATCAGGACGCGGCCGTCGGCAAGGCGCTCGAACGCTATCGCAAAGAGATCTTCGATAGGGGGAACGCCGGCGAGACGGTGGTGTCGAAGCCATTCCGCAGCCCGCTTCTGTTGACCGACGAGAAGGGGGAAGTGCGCGCTCTCTTGCCGACGATGTTCGCGATCGGCCCGCTGCGCGACAAGAAGGAAGCGCCGATCGCGGCGCTGGGGCTGCGCATCCGGCCGGAGGATCAGTTCACGCGCATCCTGCAGGTCGTTCGCTTCGGGAAATCCGGCGAGACGTATGCGTTCGACAAGGACGGTCTGCTCCTGAGCCAGAGCCGGTTCGACGACGACCTCCGGCAGCTCGGCCTGCTCGTGGATCGGCCGGACGTCCATTCGATCCTGAGCATCGAGATCAGGGACCCACAGGTGAACATGGTCGCGGGCGAGCGGCCGACGGCGCGCCGCGCCGAGCAACCGCTGACGCGGCTGGCGGCCGAGGCGGTGCAGGGCAAGGACGGCGTCGACGCCGACGGCTACCGGGATTACCGCGGCGTGCCGTCGGTCGGCGCCTGGCGCTGGCTGCCAGAGTACGACTTCGGCATCGGAACCGAGGTCGACACGGCCGAGGCGTTCCAGCCGGTCTATATCCTCCGCCGCGCCTTCTGGCTCCTGATGGCGCTGCTGGCCCTGGCCGCGGTCGGCATCTTCCTGGCGATGATCTACATGACACGGCAACAGAAGGCGTTGCAACAGGCGACGCTCGCGGCCAAGCAGCTCGGGCAGTACACGCTCGAGGAGAAGATCGGCGCGGGCGGCATGGGGGCGGTCTACAAGGCCCGGCACGCCATGCTGCGCCGGCCTACCGCCGTCAAGCTTCTCGATGTCGAGAAAGTATCGGATGCGCTGGTCACGCGCTTCGAGCGCGAGGTACAGCTCACCAGCGCGCTGACGCATCCCAACACCGTGGCCGTCTACGACTATGGCCGCACCGACGACGGCATCTTCTACTATGCGATGGAGTATCTCGACGGCATGAACCTGGACGACCTGATCAAGCGGACGGGCCCGATTTCCGAGCCGCGTGCGCTGTTCATCCTGCGGCAGGTGTGCGGCTCGCTGGCGGAGGCGCACGCGGCGGGCCTGGTGCACCGCGACATCAAGCCGGCCAACATCTTTCTGACGCGGCGCGGCGGCATGCATGACTTCGTCAAGGTGCTCGATTTCGGACTGGTCAAGTCGCTCGACCGTAGCGACAAGGCGAACATCACCAGCTCGCAGATGATCATGGGGACGCCGCTTTACCTGTCACCCGAGGCGGTGAACCAGCCGGATAGCGTCGACGCGCGTGCCGATGTTTACGCGGTCGCCGCGGTGGCTTATTTCCTGCTGACGGGGACGCCGGTGTTCACGGGCGAGACGGTGCTCGAGATCTGCATGAAGCATGGCAAGGAGGCGCCCGAGCCGCCGTCCGTGCGGAGCGGGCAGGCGATCACGCCCGAGTTCGAGGCGCTCTTGCTGCGCTGCCTGGCCAAGAAACCGGCGGAGCGGCCGCGCGACGCCGGGGCGCTGCTGCGCGACCTGGAGTCGCTCACCGTGGCCGGCGAATGGACCACGGCGACGGCGGCGACGTGGTGGGCCGAACAGTCCTACCGGGAGGCGGCCGCGACGGTCGCTTCTGGGAGCGCTGCATCGGGGAAGGCGGCAGACACGCCTTCGGCCGGCGCGACGGCGGCGTTTCAAGACCGCGGCGGTTAGGCAACCGCGCCACCTGGATTCACGATTTCTGCGAGAATTGCCGCACCAGCTCTTGCTCGTCCTCTTGCAGCTTCAGGCCGCGCGCGTCGGCGTAGTTGATCGATCGGGAATAGCGCGACCGCGCGTAGATCCTGTCGACAATCGGCTGAAGGTCGAGCGTCAGATCACCGTCGGACGGCAAAAGCGGCACGGGAATGTGCGGCAAAGGTTGCACGGAGTTCGCGCGCCATACGCGACAGGCGGGGGCGCTCTCGCGCCGCGCCACTAATACATAGTAGGGGGACGCCGGCCAGGGCTCGACCATCGGCATCCGGTGTCCGCCGCGCAGCAAGTCAATCTCGACAAAGTTGGCGACTCCGCTCAAGAACGCGCGGCGCTTGTCGAGATATTCCCGCCCGTCCGCCCCGCGCCGCTTGTTCGTCGGCGACAGAGCCTCGATGCAGGCGACAATCGCCCCTTCCCTTTCAGCGTCCCGGATCTCGACAAACGTCTCGCGAATCTCTTCCTTCAGGAACGCGTGCATGACGACAGGCGCCATGGCCGTCGTTACCTCGGCAACGCTCGTGGCGGTCGCCGTTCCCGGGCCCCCAAGGTCGGTCACGGCGATGTCCGGCTTGAAGAGGCGTGGCTCCTCCAAGCCCTCGGAGAGCACCACGTAGGTCCGTTCCCCCGTACGGACGACATAGCGTTCGGGCGCCTGGGCCGCGAGAGCGTCGTAGACCCCCTCGATCAGATGCGAGTGAAAGTCTTCCCACAGGCCGTAAGCCTCGATGAACGGATCCATACCCGGGAAGGGAGAAGGCATCGGCAGGCTCCGGAGAAACCGAGCGGAATGCAGTTATCTTACCAGGCAGGATGCTCCTATCAATTCGCCGGCAAGAGGGTGATTAAATGCCGAACGCCGAAGCAAGGCTTGCGCCAAAGGGACGCAAGCGTGTCAGAAGTCCTTCCGTGCGAACCGCCACGACGCCAAGCCGAGCATGACGACGATGAAGCCGCACGAAACGGCGAGGCTTTCGCCCCAGGTGATCGAGGAAAGCTCCCGTACCCGCGCCAGCTCGGGCCGGGACGGGATGAAATGGGCCATGAGCGCCTGCGTGCCGAGGTTTTCCACGTCGTTGGGCCGCGGCAGGACGAAATGTAGCACGCGGACGACGCTCCAGAAGGGGGCGGTGGAGCTGCGCTTTTCTTCCGGAACGTTGTCGATCGTCTCCACCATGCGCTGCTGTTCATACACGCCGTGCAGCGCCCCCACGATGAAGAACAGGAACCAGGCGCCGCAGGTGATGAGGATCGAGGCGATGACGCTCCGCGTCAGGACCGCGCACAGCGTCGACACCGAATAGAGGATGGCGAAGAAAAAAGTGTAAGTGAAGATCATGAGCAGAAAGGAGTTTGCCCACACGCCGGAGCGCAAGCCGAGCGCCAGCCAGAGCCCGCCCACGGCGATGGACGTATTGACGAGGATGAAGATCAACCCGCCCAGGTATTTGTAGATGAGCAACGTTGGCCGCGAAATCGGCTTGACCAGGAGCAGGTCGACGGCGCCCTTGCGCAGCATGTTGGGGATGAAAAAGCCGGTGACGATCACGCCGGTCAGGATCGCCACCAGCGAGCCGAACCAGAGCACCGGAATCGTCGCGAAGAACAGCACCAACCCCAAAGGCGCACTGTCCCCTACCGGCACGGCGCCGAGAAACAAGCTGACTTGATGGTTCCACACCAGCCGCGAGTTGGGCGTGGGCTCGGTCATGATCTCGAAGTGGACGAAGACCGGCTCCCCCGCCTTCACGGCGCCGTCCCTCCTCGGCGCCTCCGCCACGCGCACCGCGCCGACCCTGAAGAGCTCGAGACGTTCCGCGAGCGTAAATCGGCCGCGCAACCGCCGTAGCGCGGCATCCGGGTCGCGACGCACCTGTGCCGCTTCCGTCTCGTCGGCGACGCGCAGCCCGATACGGACCCGGTAGGCGCTCGTGGGGGAATCCGCCGCCCCCGCGCTCGGCTCCGCCGCCAGGACACGGAACTCGCCAAGCGCCGCCTCTTTTTTTGGCTCGCCGTCCACGGGGCGTCGGCCGCGCTTCGCCTTGCTGGGGTCGAACATCTCCACCCAATCCATCAGCTTGCCGTCGCAAACGCGCTGCATCGTCTCCTCGGCCGGCAGCGGCTCGAACGAGCAGGTGAGCATGAAGAGCACAACCAGCAGCGACAAGCCGACAAGGACATAGAGGACCTTGTTGTCGATGGCCTCGCGCAGCGAGTCCTTCAAGATGGCGAGCGATTTCATGATGGCGCATCCGTCCTGCGGGGCTCCCGCTCCTCGCGCCGGTCCGGGCGCCGGGCGTCGACGCCGGGCTCGGCATCGTCCACGGTCTCGAGGAACAGCTCCTCGAGCGTCTTGCGCGTCTCGACCAGGCGCCGCAGGCTGAGGCCGCGCGCCCGGATCAAATCGACGACGGCGTCCACGGACTGGCCGTCCTCCAGGGCGATCCGCCACAGGTCCTCGATCCGGCGCACGCGGTAGCCGCGTTCACGCAGCTCGCTCTCGGGCAGCTCCTGCTTCTCGGCCAGGCCGATCTCGAAGACGCCGCGCTGGCGCGTGAGCGTCTCGACGTCGCCTTCGCGGATCATCTCGCCGCGCTGGAGGATGGCGACGCGGTCGCACACCAGCTCGACCTCGCTCAACAGATGCGAGTTGAGGAAGATCGTCTTACCTTCGGCCTTGAGATCCTTGAGCAGGGCGCGGATGACGCGGCGGCCCACCGGGTCAACGCCGTCCGTCGGCTCGTCCAGAAACAGCACGGCCGGATCGTGGAAGATCGCCTGGGCAATACCCAGCCGCTGCTTCATCCCCTTCGAATAGGTGCGGATCTTGGAGTGCATCCGCTGCGCGAGGTTCACGCGGTCCAGGTATTCTTCGGCGCGACGGCTGCGCTCGCGCCGCGGCAGACCCAAAAGCTGCCCATAAAAATGAAGCAGGCTGTAGGCTGTGTGGTAATCGGGGAAGTGATGGTCTTCCGGCAAGTAACCGACGTCGCGGCGCACCTCCGTTCTGCCCGCCGGGCTGTCGAGCAAGAGGGCGTCGCCTGTCCAACCACGTGCGATGCCCAGCAGGATCTTGACGAGTGTCGTCTTGCCGGCGCCGTTCTGGCCCAAGAGACCGTAGATCTCCCCGCGCTCGACCTGGAGCGACACGCCGCGCAGCGCGCAAACGCGGCCGTAGTCCTTGGACAGGTTCCGCGTTTGAATGATGGACATGAACCGCAGCTCCCACCGGGTCGAACGTGCAGCGGGCAGTTTACCATGGGGAGCGCGCGTCGTCCATGAACGAGCGGCCGCTGCCCCGCAGGCGCCGCTCCCAGTGCAGCCAAGGAACGCGGCTCGCGAACCTTACCGCCCCGCCGGGTCTCTCCTTGCAGTACAGGAACCGCCCGGGCCGGCGGCGCCCGTCGCCCCCATCGCGGGTCGGCGGCGTGCGTTCCGCGAGCGGATTATGACGACGGCGGCCTTCTGTGCGTGGTTAGCTCAACGGGAAAGAGCACCAGACTGAGACTCTGGCAGTTGCAGGTTCGACTCCTGTACCACTCCGCTCGATGCGAATCGAGCCCGACGCGATTACCGCGTTGTACCAACCCGAGGGAGGCGAACGCTCCGGCATCCGCCAACAAGCGCTCAGGGTCCTGCCGGCTTCCCAGCCGGCGGTCCGAGACGCTTCGCGGCAAACACGCAGCCCGGCCCTGAAGCGCGCGGATACCGCCGGCGCATCCCCGGAAGCATGCCGCAGCACGAGCGGCACAGGCGCCGACGCCCACGGCGCCCCGCTCGGCTGTCGCAGCGCCCCGGACGGCCGCCCCGGCTCAAGCGCCGCTCCGTCGGGCTCCGTGGGATCGAGAGCGTCTCGCCTTCTGAGGATACCCCGACGGTTTAGCGCCGGTTCGCAGAACCGCCGAGACGGGTACATGACCCGACGATACATCCCGGTTCTCCGAACCGGGGCTCAACGCAAAGAGACGGAGACGCCCATGCTGTTCTTCAAGATCGTCAAGATCCACGACCACGAGATCGGCCTCTACTTCCGCGACGGCGAGTTCCGGGGCCTGCTCGAGACGGGCCGGCACTGGTTCTTCGATCCGTTCGGCCGGGTGCAGGTCGATGTGATGTCGCTGCGCACGGCGTGGCTGGTACATGAGAAGCTCGACGTCATCGTCAAGGCCGGCGTCCTGGGCGACCGCGCGCAGGTGCTCGACCTGAAGGACTACGAGCGCGCGCTGGTCTGGATCGATGGCCGGTTCAGCCACGTGCTGCCGCCGGGCCTGCACGCCTTCTGGACGGCGTTCCGCGCCATCCGTGTCGAGATCGTGGATGCGCGGCCAATCCGCTTCACGCACGCGGACGTGCCGGTCATCCTGAAGGCGCCGCTCACGGAGCGGGTGCTGGAGACGAGCATCGTGCCGGCGGGCCAGATCGGCGCCTGGTACCGGGACGGCGTCCTGGCCGAGACGTTGACGCCGGGCCGGCACGTCTTCTGGAAGGGCCTGGCCGACAGCCGCGTCTGCCCGATCGACACGCGCGAGCTGATCATCGACGTGGCCGGCCAGGAGATCATGACGGCCGACAAGGTGACGCTGCGTCTCAATGCGCTGGTGAGCTACCGCGTGGCGGACGTGCGGCTGGCGCTGGGCGCCGTCGACGATTTTCGCCAGGCGCTCTACCGCGACACGCAGCTCGCCCTCCGCGCCGTCATCGGCAGTCGCGAGCTGGACGCGCTCCTGACGGAGAAGGACGGCGTCATCGCCGAGCTGGAGCAGGGCGTTCGGCGGCGGGCAGCGGCGTTCGGCGTCGAGGTGGTCACGGCGGGCATCCGCGACGTTATCCTGCCGGGCGAGATGAAGGACCTCTTCAACAAGGTGACGGAAGCCAAGAAGGCGGCCGAGGCGAACCTGATCGCGCGGCGCGAGGAGACGGCGGCGATGCGCAGCCAGGCCAACACGGCCAAGCTGCTGCAGGAGAACCCGACGCTCATGCGGCTGCGCGAGCTGGAGGCGCTCGAGAAGATCGCCGCGAACGCCAAGCTCAACGTCGTCCTGGGGGAGAAGGGCTTGACGGAACGCGTCGTCAACGTGCTGTAATGCGAGGCGCCGGTCTCCCGACCGGCGCCTCCTTCTTTTTCTCATTCCCAAGCCCGCACGCGAGTCTTCGAGCGTGCGGGGTGAGGCGGCTCACTACTCCCAAAGCGCCGACAGATCGTACGTGATCGATCCTCTTTCCGCGCCGCAAACGACCTCGAAGCGAAACGTGTAGGAGCCGCCGGGCCGGACCAGCTGCTCCGCGCTCCGGGCACTCACGAGCCGATCCCCCTCCGGCAGCTTGAGAACGATGGCGCCGAAGCGGAGTGAAAAGCGCGCGTCGTTGTTCCAGACCTGGATGAGCATCTTGTAGTTCTTGCCGAGCGTCGGGCGAGCCGGCTCGAACGTCACCTTGTACTCGTAGTCTTTCTTCGACTGCGCGGAGAGTTCGCCGGGCGCCAGCAAGGCGGCGCCGAGGACAGGGATGAAAGAGCGCGACGCGAAAGACATGACGATTCCTCCACCGCTCGTTGTTCGATCTCTTTGATATTCTCGGCTGCCGCGTCCGCGTCTTCAAGACGACGGAAGAACGCGCGACGCCGCAACGGCGTCCGCGGTGAGGGATTCGTCTCGTCCCATCCCGCGCCGCAGTGTACCTTGAACGGCTAGAGGGCGAGGCCGCCGAAAAAAAGCCGGCGCTCGCCTGCGTTTCGCGTTCAAGGAGCCAATGGTGAAAGCCTGCTTCTTCCTGCCCGGCGTTCTCTTCCTCGCGCAGCCTCTCGCCGCCCAGACCAAGCCGGACCTCCTCTTCCAGCAATCGCCTCCCCTGCCCTGCCCCGAATGGGTGAAGATCATCGATCATGGCGCCGGCGATCCCCGGCTCAAGGGGATGCTGGCGCCCGAGGGGGTCAAGATCGAGATCGTCGCCGAGGAGCCGGCGGTCATCAATCCGGTCGGCATGACCTTCGACGACGAGGGCAATCTCTACGTCCTCGAATGGCGGCCGGCGCCGGAGGGGACGAAGGAAGACCACGCCGAGTTCACCTACAAGGACGGCTCGAAGCGCAAGGCGTGGATCATGAAGAAGCCGATCCGCGACTGGGTGAAGCTGTTTCGCTGGAACGCCGACAAGAAGGCGTTCGATCCGCCCAAAGTCCTGCTCGAGGACGAGCTGCCTTCCAGCATCCTCGTGCACGAGGACTGGATCTATCTCACGGGTCAGGGGACGGTGCGCCGCTACAAGCTCAGCGAGGCGCGGGCTGCGCTTGCGGACGCCGAGAGGGACCCGGCGAAGCGACGCCGGCCGGCGCCGGAGGTCATCGCCCAGGGCTTCTGCGGCTTCCATCACCATCAGGTCTCCGGCCTCAGCATCGGCAATGACGGCTGGCTCTATGTCACCAGCGGCGACGACGACAACGTCGTCGAAGGCTCCGACGGCAGCAAGGCCGTCGCTCTCCGCACCGGCGCCATCTTCCGCATGCGGCCCGATGGCTCGAAAGTGCAGCTCTACTCCATCGGTTATCGCAATCCCTACCGGGACGTCTCTTTCGACGCCGCCTTCAACATGTTCCACGCGGACAACGACAACGAGGACGGCTCCAAGTGGACCGGTTGCCGATTGATGCACATTCCCGAGGGGGCGGACTTCGGCTGGCGGCTGCGCGTCGGCGCCCGCTGCTGCGTTCCCGACCACGTCCGCTCGGCCGTCTATGGCGAGGCGCCCGGCAAGCTGCCGCCCCTGCTGAAAACCGGCCGTGGCGCTCCGGCCGGCCTGCTCATCTACAACGACACCTTTTTCCCGGAGAACTACCGCGGCCTCCTCTTCTATCCGGACGTCTTCCGCCGTCTCGTCCGCGCCTACCGTGTCGTTCCCAAGGACGCGACGTTCGAGGTCAAGGAGGAGTTCGACTTCATGAAAAGCGCCGATGGATTGTTCCGTCCCTGTCAGATGGTCCTCGGGCCGGACGGCGCCATGTATGTATGTGACTGGCGCACCGATTCCGGCGGCGCGGGCCGGCTCTGGGGGGACACGAAGCACGGTCGTATCTACCGGATCACCTGGGCCGGGACGAAGGCGGAACCGGCCATCGCGACGCGGCCGCTCGAGAGCTGGGTCGAAATCCGCAAGCGGAGCGACGCGGAGTTGTTCAAGGCGCTGGAGAGCGAAAACTTTTCGGATCGGCTGCGGGCGCAGCGCGAGCTGGTGAAGCGCGGCGCCAAGCAGCGCCCCGCTCTGCTGAAGCTGCTGAATGACGAGGGGAAGCCAACGCCGGCGCGGATCGCGGCGCTCGGAGCGGTGCAGTCGCTCTGGAACGACGAGGTGAAAGCGGCCATGATCCAGCGCGTGCGCGGCGCCGGGCTGGACCTCAAGCGGCTGGCGGCGGACGCGCTGGCGCTCCATGCGGCCAAGGACGAGGAGGCGCACGAGGCGCTGGCGGCAGAGCTGGAAGAGCCCGACCCGGCGGTGCGACGGGCGATCTACATCGCCATGGGCCGGATCAACGCCGGCGGGGCGGCGGACGCCCTTGTGAATGCGCTACGCTTCGACGACGGCAGGGACGCCTACCGGCGCGACGGACTGGTCCGGGCCATCGAGTACACCGGCAAGGCGGGGATCGACAAGCTCCTCGCCCTGGCCGATTCCGGCGAAGGCAGGGACCTGGAGCGCGTGCTCGAGGTCTACCCGGCGCTGCGGTCGCGCGCAGCGGGGGAAGGACTGGCCCGGCTGCTCAAGAACTACCACGTCACGCCGCCGCAACTTGTGGGGCTCATTCGCTCGTACAGCAACTATCAGCTCGAGCCGCCGCTCGCGCTCACGACCCTCGAAGCCTATCTCGCTTCCCTGCCCAAGGTAGACAAGGACGCGCCGCCGGAAAGCAAAGAGGCCAAGCGCGCCGTCGAGATGATGCCGGTGAAGCTGGCGGCGCTTGAGGCGCTGGCGTCCGGCGGGGCGCTCCACTCGGACAAGATGCGGGCCGCGCTGGTGGAGATGCTCGGAGACGCCGACCCGGCGTTGCGCCTGCGCGTCATCCATGCCATTGAGGATATCTTGCTGACGCGCGCGGCCCCGGTTCTCATCGACATGCTGCCCAAGGCGAGCGACGCCGCCGAGCGGCTGGCCCTCGTCAAGGCGCTCGGGACGCTCAAGGAAGGCGGCTCCTACGCGCCGCTCGAAAAGCTGTTCGCCGCCAAGGAAGCGGACGACAAGCTGCGTCTGGAGACGTTCCGCGCGCTCGCCGCCATCGAGCCACGCGGTGTGCTGGCCCTCGCGGAGAAGCAGCTGACGGCGGGAGGCGACATCGACCTGTTGCGTGCGGCCGTGTTCGCCTGCCGCGCCGAGGCGGGCAGCGCCAACCGGGCAGGCAAGCTCTTCTTGGAAGACAAGCTGCCGCGGCCGCTGCTGTCCGAGGTCACCGAAGGGCTGCGCCGCCATGCCGCCGAGAACGGCGAGTCGGCCCGCCTCCTGGGCCTGGTCCTCAAGGGCAGTCTGCTGCTGTCCCTCAAGTCGAAGGAGGAGATCGCGCGGTTGTCGGAGGAAGTGCGGACGCGCGGCGACGCCTGGCGCGGCCGCTCGCTCTATCTCAACAATCGCGCCCTCGCCTGCATCAACTGCCACAAGCTGGAGGGGATCGGCGGGAACATCGGTCCGGACCTGACGCGCGTCTGGGAGACGCACTCGCTCGAAAAGGTGATGGAGGCGATCCTGGACCCGAGCAAGGAGATCAAGGAAGGCTATCAGACCTACCAGGTGACGACGGCGGCCGGCCTGGTCCATCAGGGGCTGAAGATCGCACACGACGCCAGGGAAATCGTGCTGCGGACGGCGACCGGACAGACGGTGCGCGTTCCCTTGAAAGAGGTCGACACGTTGATCGCGGCCAAGACGTCGCTGATGCCGGACGACGCGGTGAAACACCTGAAGTACGAGGAGTTTCTCGACCTGGTCGCCTTCGTGCGCAGCCGCGTCGCGCAGGAGGAGATGCGGCGGATGGTCGAGTACCAGGTGATCGGACCGTTCCCCGCCGATACGAAGAAGGCGTTCGGCCCCGAGCTGAAGCTCGATCCCGACGCGAGCTACGACGCCGAGCCGGGCGCGGCTGCGGCCGGCAAGCTGAGCTGGCAGGCGCGCTTGACGGATGCCGCCGGCGCCTTGACGTTGCGCTCGCCGGCCAAGGCGGCGTCGTACTACGTTCTGGCGAGCCTGGTGTCGCCGAAGGAGCAGAAAGTGAAGCTGCGGATCGATAGCGAGGCGCCGGCGCGGGTGATCGTGGACGGCAAGAAGATGCTCGACTTCGGCGGGGCGTCCGAGGCGGAGCTGCGCGTTCCGGCGGGAGCGACGCCGGTGCTGGTGCGCGTCGTTGTCACGGGCGGGGCGGCAACGCTGGCGCTGAGCGTCGCGGGGGATGGGGTGCGGCTGGTGGGGCGCGTGGAAAAGTGACGGCGCCGCTGCCCCGTCCGGCGCGGCGCCATTATTTGAGGCGGGCAAGCTTCACCGTCAACTCGCCCGTCTCCGGCAGCGTCACTTCGCCGACGCGCTTCAGGCCGAGCTTATCGAGCACGCGAAGGGACGCGACGTTGTCCGCGTGGGCGCAGGCGACGATGGCCGTCGTGGCCGGGTCCGCCAAGGCGATCTGCACCAGAGGCGTGGCGGCTTCGGTGGCGATGCCGCGACCCCACGTCGACCGGCCGTAGCGGTAGCCGACTTCCACCTCGTCGGGTCGGCTCCAGCCCATGTCGACCGCGACCTTGGAGGCGGTGGCCGGGCGGATGAAGACCCAGCCGAGGAAGGCGCCCCCAGCGCGGTCGAGCACGAGGCGGATGCCGTGCCAGGCGTGCGCCTGCTGCGGCAGGTAGGCGGTACGGATGCGCTCGCGGTACCACGCGACGTCGGGGACGGGCGCGGAGCCGATGTAGCGCATCACTTCGGGGTCGCCGTCGAGCGCGAAGAGAGATTCGGCGTCCGCCTCGGTGATATCGCGGAGGATGAGCCGGTCGGTGAGGAGCGGTTGTCGCATCGGAGGAGCCGCCGCAGGTCTATGCCCCCGACGGTCAGGAATGTAGCGCTCGGAGGTTGGGTCACGGGTGGGCCGCGATTGTGCGGGTGTCAGGGGAATTTGGGCATGCCTTTTGGCAGCTTGGGTCCATGATCTTTGAAGCCGTTGGGCCATGGCGTGTTCATCAAATCCTCAACATGATTGCGCCAGTCGTTGCCGTACGGGTTGAAGGCGTCCGCGACAATCTTGCCGTCTTCCATCTTGTACACCACCTCCTTTGGCCTGCTGTCACTTCTGAGGTGGTACATCACGCGGAAGAGCTTCACCCTGTCGCTGACCGTCTTGCCTTCCAGGCGATCGATGACCTGATCCGCGGCGAGCATCTCGGTTCCATAGGAAAGGGATCTTCTTAGCGTTCTTGCCTCTTCGTCAGTGACGTTGTCTCTCGGATCTCCACAGCCAACGGCCAATAAGGGCAAAGCTACGATCAGTACGAGCCGGACCAGGAACAATTCGCGCTTGAACAAACTCGTGCCCTCCTTCTCGACGCGCCCGATTCGACTTCGGTCCCGCACTCGGCCAATTCTATAACCGCGACGGCGCCGCCGCAACAAGGTGGGTGAACGGTCGGACAATGGCGCTTGTCATTGAAAAGTCACCCGGCCGGGAACGCCTTGGAGAAGCCTTCCTGGTTGATGGCGACCCGAGCAGGCCTGGGCGCCCTCTATTGCGATGGGACCAACCCGCCGCTACGATAAGTCTCGCTTGGCGCGGTCCGCTTAGCGCCGGCCGCCGGCGCCTTCAGGAAACACCCATGGCTTCGACCATCGTTTGCCCCACTTGCGGGCAGGCGCTCGCCCTCGATCCAAGGCACGCGGGGATGACGGGAACCTGTCCGCGCTGCGGCGCCGTGCTTCCCTTTCACGACCCGCACGGCTTCGGCGCTGCCGCTCCGCCGCCGCCGACGCCGCCGGCGCCGCCGGCGCCGCCCGCGCCGTATCGCGCCCCGGCCGGGCCCGGCGCCGGCGTGACCGTTGCCGTCATCAGCGCCTTTGCCTCGCTGGTCCTCTTCGCCGGGGCCATGTTTTTCCGCTGGCATTCCGTGTGGGGGTTGGGTGATTTCACGCTCCTTTTCTTTCCGTGCGTTCTCCTGGCCGGCTTGATCGGCGTCGGCTTCTTCCGCGGCTACCGGCCGGGCCTCGGCGTCATCGGCGCCGGGTTCGGCGGCTACTGTTTCTTCGTCGTCTTTCCCAGCCTGTTCTGGACGACCAGCGTCGCCACGAAGGCCCCCGTCGACGTCGTGTTTGTCCTCGATGTCACCGGTTCCATGCAGCCCGAGATCGACGCGGTCAAGGACGGCATCAACCTCTTCGCCAGCGTCCTTTTCTCGCGCGGCCTCGATTCCCGGATCGCCGTCATTCCCTATCGCGATCAGTTCGACGCCGAGGCCCCGATGTACGACCCGGTGCTCTTTGACGGCGATCCGTTCACGCGCGACCCGGTCCGATTCAGCGAGGCCGTCAAGAAACTCGAAGCCAAGGGGGGCGGCGACGAGCCCGAGAGCACGCTGGACGCGGTTGCGTACGCGGCCCGGCAGCCATTTCGCGGCCGGGCCAACAAGGTGCTGATCCTCATTACCGACGCGTCGTGCCACATGCCGGACAAGGAGATGAAGTCGTTCGAGGACGTGGGGCGCCAGTTGCGCCTCAACGACATCGGCCAGCTTCACATCGTGACACACGAAAGTCTGTTCCCGCTCTACAGAAAGCTGCACGAAGCGGCGCCGGGACGCGCCTTCACGCTCACGCGCGCCGGGGTGGCGAGCCTGCGCGAGCTGCCCGAGGTCGCCCTCGAGGTGGCGACAACGTCCATGCAGCGCCGGGGCGCCGGAGTGGGGCTCTGGATCGCCCTGCCCGCCACGCTGCTGATGCTCGGTTCCTTCCTGTTCCTCGCCATCGCCCGCCCGCTCGAGCTGAGCAGCCTCGGTCTCTCGACCGCGCCGGGCTTTCTCAATTCGCACGGCGCGTTTCTGGGTTCGGTGGGCGCCGCCGGAATCTTGGGGCTTGTTTTCGTGATCCTGACTTTTGTTTGACAGAACCGTCCGACGCTGTGAGCCGAAGAGGGCTGGCATGGCGCGGCAACGGGGAATCCGGTCTGGACCGCAGGTCCGCCTCGGCTCGGCGGACCCACCATCGGTCGGCCCAAGAGCATGATGAGGGTAGGCACGATCCAATGCCGATCACGTTTCGCTGCTCGAATCCGTCGTGTCAGAAGCCGATGGCGGCCGAGGATCACCTGGTCGGCCGCATGGTCCGCTGCCCTCATTGCGCCGGTGTTTCGACCGTCCCCGCGGCGTCGCCCCCGGCCCCGTCTCCGCCAACGCCGCCGCCTCACCGCGCGGCCGCGCCGGCGCCGATTCCGACCATGTCGCTCGAGCCGGAAGAGCCAGACGAGGCTTTTGGCCCGACCGCGCCTCCGCGTCCCGCGGCGTTTCCGCCCGCGCCCCCGCCTCCCCGTCCTCACGCGCCAACGCCCATCCCGACGATGTCGCTCGAGCCGGAGGAGGACGAAGCTTTCGGCGCCGGTGGGTTGGCCGCGCCGCCGCCTTCGCGCGGCTTTTCGTATGGCCCACCCCCTGCCTATGCGCCTCCGCCCGCGCCGCCCCAGGCGATCCCGCCCGCCTGGGCGGCCGCCGCGCGTCCCACACGTGTCGCGCTGGGCGGGGGCGATGTCGTGCTCGCCTGGATCCTCCTGAGCGTCGGTCTCTTCTTTCTTCTTTTCCTCGTCGCTTCGACATTCTTCAACTGGCTCAGCGCCAGCTCGGCCCACTGGACACCGGCCGGCGCCATCGCCGAGGTAGACCTGGCCCGACTGGTCCGCAACAGTATCCCCGGCATTCGCTACGGCAATGGCAAGGTCCTCTTCTGCGCCGGCCTCCTCATGGCAGGCTTGGTGGGCCTCGCCATGCCATTGCCACGCTTCCGCCGCCGCTGCGCCACCCTCGCCGCCGCATTCGGCCTCTTCGTTCTCCTCATGATGCTCGCCCAGCTTGTCACGGACTTCAGCCGCGCCGGCATCGGCGTCTGGCTCGGCCTCGTCGCCGGCCTTTTCGTGGCGGGCATCTTTCTGACCCTGGCACTGCTGCTGCCTTCCGACCCAGAGGAACCCCGGCCACGCTCGCGGTACGGCTTCCTCATCCTTGCGGAAATCATGGCGGGGGTGATGGGGATCGTCTATC
>JAXMAR010000063.1:0-34367 GCA_046350295.1 Gemmataceae bacterium | reverse complement strand
TGCAGACGAGCGCACACTTCAAGGGCGGCGTCAGGGAGCGGCTTCTTGGTCGCTTTCGCCCAAAGGTCGAGCTGGTTTCCGGCGGCTCCGCACTTGAAGCAGCGCAAGGCATGCTTGATGAGATTGGCGGAAAACACGCAGTTGCCGCCTTCTTCGCCATGCAGGGGGCACGGTCCCCGAACCTGGCTTCCGGCGGATCGGGCAGCCTCAAAACCGAGTGGCCCAAGGACATCCGCCATGGAAACCGCCTCTCGAACTTTGCGAAAGTCGATGGCCGGCATGCCTTGCTGCTCACCCGAACAGAGAAGAGGAACCCGTAACAGGATACCGGCAAATGACTCCACCCGGAATCCAAAACGCGCGTTTCCCGGATGAGCCTTTTTTTCTTGTCCGCCGCAAATGCCGGCGTCCGCTTTTCACCGCAGACGCGAGAGGAAACACCGGCGACCAACCGGCTCGCGACGCTCCGAAGACTACACTTCGAAAGGACCAGCCATGTTCTCGCACCTCAAGTTCCTGACCCTCACCCTCCTGACCACGACCGGCTTGCTGTTGAGCGAGCGACACGTTCAGGCCCAGACCGGAAACGGCTACGCCATGGTCGTCCTCCGCAACCCGACCGGCGGCAAGTTCAATTACTCGGTCCGCTGGGGCGGCGGCATCTGGTACAACCACAGCGTCGAGGGCAACGACTCCCGCTCCCACTGGTTCCGGCTCAACAGCAGCGGCGCCGCTCCGAACCTGGAGGTCCGCTTCCACACCGGACAGCCCGGCGTCTACAGGACCTACACCCTGTCCTGGAACCGGGTGGAAACCACCACGACCTTCGACGGCGCGGCCTACTACACCGCCAACTACAACGACATCGGCGTCTGGGATGTCACCCGCGACTGAGCCCGGGCGCCACACCGGCGCCCATTGCGACCCCGCAAGGCGATACCTTGCGGGGTTCGTTTTTTTCTCCGCTGATTTGTTCGCCGATGATTCCCGGCCGCGACCGCTTGTCATGCCGTAGAATAACCAAGCAGATTGACGCGCTCCGCAGAACCCAAGGATTGGACCCCGCTCATGCCCCGCATCCAGCAGCTCCCGATGTCGGTCATCACCAAGATCGCCGCGGGGGAGGTCATCGAGCGGCCAGCCAGCGTCGTCAAGGAGCTGCTCGAGAACTCCGTCGACGCCGGCGCCAGCCGCATCGACGTCGACATCGAGCAAGGGGGCGCCGAACTGATCCGCGTCGTCGACGACGGCCACGGCATCCACGAGCCCGACCTTCCCCTCGCCTTCGCCAACCACGCCACCAGCAAGCTGAAAAACGCCGACGACCTCTTCGCCGTCACCACCATGGGCTTTCGCGGCGAAGCGCTGGCCTCCATCGGCGGCGTCGCCCAGGTCTCTCTCCAGTCGCGCCCGGCCGAGGAGGAGACCGGCGCCGAGGTCTCCTGCCAGGGGGGCAAACTGACCGAGACAAGAGCCTGGAACGGGGCCGCCGGCACGCGCATCGAGGTCCGCCATCTCTTTTTCAACACCCCCGTCCGCCGCAAGTTCCTCCGCACCCCGGCCACCGAGGTGGGGCACATCTGCGAGATGATCACCCGTCTCGCCCTCGCCCACCCCGACATCCACCTGACGTTGCGCCACAACGGCAAGATGATCTACGACGTCCCCAGCCCCACCTCCCTCAAGGACCGCATCCACCTTTTCTTCGGGGCCGAGATCAGCGACCGTCTCTACGAGCTCGACGCCGGCAACGGCCTCGTCCGCCTCCACGGTTTCCTGGCCGACCCCGCCTGCGACCGCGGCCACGCCCGCATGCAGTACCTCTTCCTCAACGGCCGGTGGATCCGCGACCGCAGCCTCGGCCACGCCCTGCAAGAAGCGTACCGCGGCCTCTTGATGACCGGCCGCTACGCCGTCGCCTTCCTCTTCCTCGACCTGCCCCCCGACCACGTCGACGTCAACGTCCACCCTACCAAGTCCGAGGTCCGCTTCCGGGACGGCGGCGCCCTCTACAGCCTGGTCCACTCCAGCATCCGCCAGCGTCTCTCGGCCGAGAACCTCACCGCTCGCCTCCGCGCCCCGATACCGGTCGGCGCCAGTGTCGGCGCCGGCTCCACGCAGAACTGGCTCCAGCCCCAGCCGTTGCCGCCGACCTCGCCCTGTTCTCGCAAACCGGCTTTCCCTCCTTCATCAAGACCCCGCTACCCATCAAGCCGGCTGCCACGCCGCCGGCGAGTCCCCGATCAACCGGACAAGAATGGGGTCCGGCTGCCTTGCGTCGCCTTCGCAACCTGCAAGCGACACCGCCTCCGAACCGCCAACCATACCACAAGAGCCTGGAAACCGAGTTCCTCAAAGCCATCCAGCTTCACAACGCGTACCTCGTCCTCGAAACCCCCGAAGGCATGCTCGTCATCGATCAGCACGCCCTGCACGAGCGCGTCCTCTTCGAGCAGCTTCAGGAGCGCATCCGCACCGGCACGCTCGAGACCCAGCAGCTCCTCATCCCCGAGCCCGTCGAGCTTTCCCCCGAGCAGGCCGCCAAGGTCCTCGAACGGCGCGAGGACCTCGCCCAGCTCGGCCTGGTCGTCGAGGACTTCGGCGGCGGCACGGTCCTCGTCCGCAGCTACCCGAGCCTCCTCGGCCGGCGCGGCCCCGTCGAGATCCTCAAGGCCGTCGTCGACCACCTCACCACCAAGGAGCGCCTCCCCAGCAAGGAAGTCCTTCTCAACGACCTGTTGAGCACCATGGCCTCGCCACGCCGCCGTCCGCTCCGGCGACCTCGACGCCTGGAGGAGACCACGGCGCTTGCCTCGCCGCGCTATCTCGCCGCCGACGCCCACCACTGTCCCCACGGGCCGGCCGATGCATGCCTTCACGCGTCAGGATCTGGACCGGCGGCGTTCCGGCGGATTTAGCCAGGCTTCGCAAATCCCTCTTCCAAAACCACGTTTCGTGTCTTATCCCATCCGGCTCATCAGACCCAGCCACAAGCCGCGCAACTGATCCGCCCGGTCTGCCCAGGTTGCCACGATGGCTCAGCTTTCCGCGACTCGCCGCGACGCCGCCGTCTCCGCCCCCCTCCCCGCGGTCCTGCTCGAAGTCCGCCAAGGGGCCCGCGGCGTCGTCCGCTATGAGCTCGCCAACCTCGAGTTCTTGATCGGCAGCGTCCCCGGCTGCGACCTCCGCCTCCCCGGCGCCGACCTGCCCCCTCTCTTCTGCCTCCTCACCCGCTACCCCAAAGGTCTCCGCCTTCGCAAGCTCGCACCGACCCAGCTCCTCCTCCTGAACGGCGACGCCGTCCAGAACGCCGACCTCGCCGATGGTGATCGCCTCACCCTCGGCGCCACCGACATCGTCGTCCACGTCTCCGCCGCCTCCGAAGACGACGCCCCCGCCCCCGAACTTCAATCGCAGCTCCTCCAGTTCCGCCGCCAGATGCTCCGCTTCCAGGAGGAACGCGAAGCCTTCGAGCGCAAGCAAAAAGAAAGCGAGCAGGCCTGGGAAGAAAAGGCCCGCCGCCTCGACGCCGAGCAGCGCTCTCTCCTCGAAGAGAAAGCCAAGCTGGAATCCCTCCGAGCCACCGCTGCCGCCGCCCCCAACATCGCGGCCCCGACGCTGACCGAAAAAGACCTCGACATCCGCGCCGCCGATATCCTGCGCCAGCAGCAAGAGCTTTCCGTCATCCGCCAGGAGCTGGCCGACCTGCGCAACCAGCTCTACCAGCGCTACCAGGAGCGCCGCGACCGTCTCTCCGGCCTGCAGGAAGCCGTCGACCGCGCCGGCCGCAAGGTCCAGGAGCAGAAGCGCACGCTCGAAGCCGAGAAGCAGGAGTGGTCGCAGGTCCGCGACACGCTCACCAAGCGCCAATCCCAACTCGATCAACAGACGCGCGAACTGGAACAGCAGCGCCGCCGCTTCGACGACGATCGCAAGGCCCTCCTCGAGCGACAGAGATCCGTCGAGGAGGAGCTGTCGCGCCAGGGCGCCGAGCTGGAACGGCGCGAAACGCTCCACGCGCAAAAGGCCGCCGACCTGGAAGGGAAGGCTCGTCAATACCAGGCTGACCTGGTCCGCCTCGACCGCCTCCAGGGGACGATCGACGAGCGCGAGCGCGACCTCGTCGACAAGGTCCGCGCCGCCGAGGCGCAGCGAAAGGAAATCGAGACCACGAGCGCCGAGCTGGAAGCCCAGGTCCTCGAGCTCGAATCGATGCGCGCCGGCCTTCAGGACGAGATCGCCCGCCTCCAGAAGCAGAAGACCGAGCAGGAGGCCGTCGCCCGCTCCCTCGACCAGCGCGTCGCCAGCCTGGAAGGTCAACAAGCCACCCTCGCCGGCATGCGCACCCGGCTGGAAAGAACGCGCGACGACCTGCGCGAGCAGGAGCAGGCCCTCGAGCGCGAGCGTGCCCGCCAGGTCGAGGTCGTCAAGGAAGTCGAGGCGAAACGCGACGCTCTGGCCCAGAAGGAAACCGAGCTGACCCAGGAACAAGAGCTGTTCGCCCGCCAGCGCGAGGATTGGTCGCAGCGCAGCGCCCAGATGGAAACCGCCATCCGCCAGATGCGGCAAGCCCAAGAGCAGCTCGGCCAGAAGGAAGAGGATTTGAAGCGGCAGGAGGAGGAGCTGGCGTGCCGCCTCAGCAACCTCGTCGACCAGGAAGGCCTCCTCCAGGGCCGGCTCGACCAGATCGCCCAGACGCAGGAGCGCCTCGACGCCGAACGGGCCGCCCTCCGCGAGCGCACTCAGGCGATCGCCCAGGGGGAGCTGACGCGCGAAGCCCTCCAGGAAAGCCTGCGCCGCCGCGCCGAGGAGTTGACGCGCAAGCAGGAAGTCCTCGACGCCCAGGCTGACGATCTGGACGCCCAGGCCAAGCTCCTCCACGAGAACCGTCAACATCTCGAAGACGAGCTGAGCCGCGAGCGTGCCGCCGTCGAGGAGGTGCGCTCCAGCTTCGCCGCGAAACAGCAAGCTCTCGACGACAGCGAAAAGCTCGTCAAGGAACGCTCGGCCCACCACCTGCGCCAGTTCGAGCAGCTTCAGGAACTCGGCCGTCAGCTCGCCGCCCAGCGCAAAACGCTCGGCGAAGAGCGACTCGAAACCGTCGCGCGAATGGAAGAGCTGGAAGCGGCCCGCCGCCGCCTTGCCGACGACGAGGCCCAACTCCGCCGCCAAACCCAGGAGCTGGCGCGCCAGCTTCCCGAACTCGAACTACGCGCCGGGACCGCCGCCGACCGCCTCGCCCAGGCCCGCGAGGAGCTGCGCGACCACCTCAACGAAGTCCACGAGTTCGTCGCCGCCAGCCGCCGCGACCTCGAACAGCTCGGCGAGCGCCTCGCCGCGGACGAACGGCGCCTCCGTCAAGAAGAGCAGTCGCTGCGGCAGGGCCAGGAAGAGCACCGCCTCGCCCTCGCCAACTTCCGGCAGCAGCTCCTCTCCTGGCAGACCCAGATCAACGCCATGAAGCTGGCCCTCGGCCAGGACCAGTCCCGCCTCGAGATCCGCAAGGCCGAGGTCGAGGAGCAGGCCAAGGCGGTCAGCGAAACCTCCGCCCAGCTCGCCCAGAAAGCCGAGGAGTTGCAGCAGCATCGGGAAGCGCTCGTCGAGCGCCGCCAGGAAGTCGACGAGCACCTGCAAGAAATGCGCGCCTGGTACCGCCAGAAGATGCGCGACCTCGCCGGCGTCGACCTGCACGGCGTCGGCGGCGGCTCTCTGCTCGACGACGCGCCCCAAGCCGCCGCCCCTCAATCAACGAGCGACGAAGACGCCATCCTCCCCGTCGCCGCCAACATCCTCGCCCTGACCGACCCCGGCGACCGCCGCCTCGGCGATCTCCTCCGCGATCTCGACCTCGTCGAGGAGCAAACGCTCCTCGCCCTGCTCGGTGAAGCCCGCCGCCAGCGCCGCTCCCTCCGCCAGGTACTCCTCAAGAGCGGCGCCGTCACCCTCTATCAGCTCGCCCTCATCGAAGCGGGCAACGTCGCCGGCCTCATGCTCGGTCCCGTCCGCTTGATCGACCGCCTCGCCGTCCTGCCGCACGAGACTCTCTACCGCGTCTTCGATCCGCGCCGCGGCCGGGAAGGCCTCCTCCGCCACCTCGCCGAGAAGGACGCCCAGGACCCCGTCCGCCCCGACGAGTTCCGCCAGCGTTTCTCTCACGCCACGCTCGACCACCCGCATGTCGCCGGCGCCTGGGAGACGCTCGACATCGCCGGCCGACCCGCCGTCCTTCAGGAATGGCTCGTCGGCCTCGCCTCCGCCGACTGGCCGCCGCTCGCGGCCGCTCCCGGCGTCTGCTATCGTCTCCTCACGCAATCCGCCCTCGCCCTCGCCGCCATCCACGACGCCGGCCTCGCCCACGGCCACCTCCACGAAGCCGCCTTTCTCCTGACGCCCGACGGCACGCTCAAGATCCTCGGCCTCGGCGAGCCCCCCTGGCTCCTCGGCAAGGAAGCCGAGGACGAGACCCACGACCCGCGCGACGACCTGCGCCGCCTCGGCCAGGTCGCTTCCGGCTGGTGCAGCAACGTCCGCCGCGGCGCCAAGACCAAGCCATTGCCGGACCGCCTCGTCTCCGTCCTCTACCGCCTCAGCGCCGAGACCGACGCCTACCCCAGCGCCGCAGCGCTGCTCGAAGACCTGGACCGCGCCGGCGCCGACGTCCCCCCCAACGCCGAAGCCTGGGAACGCCTCCTCAAATACGTCAAGGAACACGCCGCCAGCGACATCCCCCGCCGCGCCGCCTGACCACGCCCACGGGTGGATTGCGCGGCGCACACAAGTTTAGCGCCCCACACAAACCCGCACGAAATAGATTGCGCGGCGCTTGCGAGTTTTGCACACCCACCCAACAGCGCCACCGGTCGTTGCAACGTTTCACACGCACCCCCTTGCTGAAACCGACCCCGAAAACCGACGCAACCAGCGATGCCGCTCGCCCTTGATTCATTTCACGTCTCGCCGACCACTCCCAACCACTCGTTCACCCCCTCACTTTGAGGCCCCGGCGCCGTCTCCCTCCGCGCCACCTCCGCGCCAAGTGACTTGGCGCGGAACCCCTCGACGCAACCCAGCAACGACCAACATCATCCGCCGCACCATCGTCCTCCACGCCAAACCGCCACCACACCCCCCCCAACAACCACCTTGAAAATCGCCCACGACTTGATCAAAGCTCTCCGAAAAAGCTTCCCATCGACCAGTTCTTCTGGGATCATAGGAAATGAGTTGGTGGCAAGGACCTGCCCATGTCGAATAACCGTGTCCCCGCTCTCGCGGCACTCGTCCTGCTCGCGCATCCATTTCTTTTCGCCCAGGCGGCCCGTACAGCCCTGGTTGACCTCTACGGCGACCCCCTCCCCAAAGGCGCCGTCGCCAGGCTCGGAACCGTGCGCTTTCAGCACGAGGGCCCCATTCACGACCTGGCGTTCGTTGACGACGGCAAAAAGATCCTCACAGTCTGCCCGGCAGGCCTGCGTTGGTGGGACGTCGAGACCGGACGCGAGCTGCGGCGAATCAAGGTCGCGATTCGGGGCAGCGCCTGCCTCTCGCCCGACCGCAAGACCATTGCCGTATTAGGGGACTACGGTAGTTTGATACTCCTCGACACCGCCACCGGGGACGAGAAGGCCCGTCTCGAAGGAAACAAGGGACAGGCCGGCGGATTGACTTGGTCCCCTGACAACCGATGCATCGCCGTCGCTCAAGGAAACTGCGCGGTGTTCGTCTGGGAAGCAAGCTCGGGGGAACTACTGCGCGAACTGACACGAGGCGAGAGCGCCTTACGCGGCGTCGCGTTTTCGGCTGACGGAAAAACGCTCGCCGTTGCCGGTCATTCCTATTTCCTTTGGAAATGGCGAACCGACGACGCGCCACGCCCCTTGGAGGGGAAACCGCACCCCTGGGGATACAAGGACATCTTGTTTTCGCCGAACGGCAAGATGGTTGCAGCGCGCTTCGATGAGCAGGCCGGGAAGGGCTCATTCTACTCCCTGTTGCGACTATGGGACGGGTCGAGCGGAAAGAGACTTCTCGATTGCGAAAAGGGTTATTCGGCGACGGCCTTGGCCTTCTCGTCCGATAGCAAGTTGTTGGCGGGCTCGGTCGACGAATACGTTCGCGTTTGGGACACAACCTCCGGCACGGTAAGGAAGAAGTGGATTTGCGGCGCCGTGAAGGCACTCGCCTTCAGTTCCGACGGCAAGCGACTCGCCTCTGGGGGAAGCGATGGCCGGCTCCGTCTCTGGGACGTCGCTACGGGCACAGAGCTGTGGCCCACCAGGGGTCACGTCGGACTGGCGCAGGTACTTGCTTTCAGTCCCGAAGGGAGGATTCTGGCAAGCGGTGGCGCCGATCGCACTATCCGATCTTGGGATTGGCGCAGTGGACGCGAGGTCCGCTCGTGCAAACTTTCTGGAATGGACCGCGAGTACCCGTTACAAGGCATCTGGTACACACCCGACGGAAAGAACCTCTTGTCTGCGGAATGGAAATCAGAGGCAGAGAAGACCGCTTTCTCGCTCTGGGATTGCCGATCGGCTACCGTTCTTTCTCAGTACGACCTTCCCTCGTTCGCTTGGGCAGCGGGGCCAGCTCACGAAAAGAACTGCTTCTGGTTGGCGCATAGCGAGGACATAGTCTTCGTTGATCTGCGACATGGAAAGGAAACTGGGCGGCTAGGCCGATATTCATATCGCCGCAACCCAAAGACCCTTCAAGCCTATTTGGAGGCAAGCGGGGCGAAAGCCGCTCGGCCTAAGGTGTTGTTCAGCTCGGCCGCGCATGTGCCGAAGTCCCTGTGGCACTGGGAAGACCCTGACCAGCTTCGCAACGTCTTCCGTTTTTCTCCCAGCGGACGCCTACTCGCTTGTGTTCACCACAACTCGATCTATGTCCGCGAGATGCCGGACGAGCGGCGGGCCTACAGTTTCGACGTCGGCGACGCCGATGTCCTCGACGTCGCTTTCCATCCGCAGGAGCTGGTCATGGCGACCGCCCTCTCCGATGGCGCCATCCTGATCTGGGACCTAACCGGCGGCCTCCTCGACCGCGGCCGGCTGCGTCCCTTGAAGCTCGATCCCGCCGACATTGACGATCAATGGCGTATCTTGAAGGCCACGCCCAAGCCGGCCCCGGGTGAATTGGTCGCCGACGCGACCGCCGCCCAGCGCGCCATCTGGCGCCTTGCTGCGACACCCGCCTCGATCCCACTCCTCAAGGAACACCTGCGGCCCATCCCACGCGCACTCGCCGAGCATCTCGAGCAATGTCTGCGCGATCTTGGAAGCGACTCATACTCGCAGCGAGAAAAGGCCTCCCAGGAACTCGAAAAACTCGGCGACAAGGCCGCCCTGGCGCTGCGCCGCGTGCTGGACAGCAAGCCCCCGCTCGAGGTCCATCGCCGCGCCGAGGCGCTGCTCAAGAAGATGAACGAGGAAGAGTTGGCCCTTCAATGGCTGCGCACCATCCGAGCGCTCGCCGTTCTCGAGCATGCGCAGTCCGACGAGGCGCATCGCCTCCTAGAAGAATTGGCCGACGGAGCCCCCGAAGAGCCCCTGACCCAGGTCGCCCGCGCGATTCTGGAACGCCGCGCGAGAGCCATCCAAAAAGACTAACACCTCCACGCCACGCCAATTCCCCTCCTCTACGACCCCCGCGACGAAACCTACCACGAAAAGCTCGGCAGCCGGATCCTCTACTGGCTCGACGACCTCGGCGCCCTCCCGTTGAATGAAGCGGGCCCCGACGCCGAAAGCTTCCTCTTCACCGGCGCCCGGCCCATCGACGACTACGCCAACCCCATCGCCCACCATCCACTCGTCCGGGACCGCCCCGACGAGCGCGCCCCTTTCTTCAGCTCGATAACGTCCTCCCTCTCACAACGGCCAGCGCCGACGCCACTGGATCATACAATCCCACGTAGGTCAGCCTTTCCAGACGGCTTTCCAGCCTGACGCCACAGCCCGACGCCACAGCCCGACGCCAAGCCCGACGCCCGTCCAATCTCCTGGCGGTCAACAGTCCAACCCCCTACCCCATCGGCGGCATGAAGCCATGCTGCCGCTGGTGGTACGGCCCATCGTAGATCTGCGTCGACTTGAACCGCTCGTGCCGCCCATCGGTGGCATTGGGCCGCACGCGCTCCACCAGTTGCTCGAGTTGCTTGCGATTGAGCGCCGGGAAGCGCCGCGCGATCCCCAGGTTTTGCCGCAAAACGTCCATAGAGTCGATGCCGCTCACCAGGCTGGCGATGTTCTGGCTCAGCGCGAAGGTGAGCGCCTCCTCCACCGTGCACACTTTCTGTGACGGCAGCCGTCCTTCATTGAGCGTCCCGCCCCCCAGGCTCTTCATGCCGATGCACGCGATCTCGCGCTTCACCGCCTCGGGGATCACGTTGCGGATGAAGCTGCGGTAGTGATAGTCGCAGACGTTCACCGGCATCTGCACCGTGTCCCAGTCATGCCGTGGCAGCATGCTCAGGTGGATATGCGGCGACTTGTGCCCGGTGAAGCCGATGAAGCGGACCTTCCCTTCCTTCTGGGCCCTGAGGGCCTCGCGCAACGCCCCGCGCTCGACGATCCAGTCCGGGTCGTTGTCGTAATTGATCTCGTGGAACTGCCAGAGATCGAGATGGTCGGTCTGCAATCGTTTCAGGCTGTCCTCGAGATGCTGGCGCGTCCCCATCGCGTCGCGGGCGCAGTTCTTCGTCATCAAGAAAACGCGCTTGCGCCGGCCCCCCATGGCCAGGGCCCGGCCCATGATCGTCTCGCTATGCCCGTCGTGGTAATCCCACGCGTTGTCGAAGAAGTTGATCCCCTCGTCGATCGCCGCGTGCATGATGCGGATCGCCTCCTTCTCGTCCTTGACGGCCCCGATGTGCCAGCCGCCCAGGCAGAGGATGGAGACGTTCTCCTTGGTGCGCCCCAGCCGCCGCGTCGGGCAGCCGGTCCGCGACCCGGTTTCGCCACCCTCGGCAAGGTTGGTAGCGGTAAGCAGCGTCCCCGCCGCGGCCGCGGTCTTCAGAAACTGCCGGCGATCCGTGTGCTGCTGCTCCATGGTCGGCTCCTCCAGGGCGAAATGGCAGGATTGGGTGTGTCGAAAGGGATTCAATGAGATTATAGACAGGGGACTGCCGACGCCGGATAATCTCCTTTTGAACGGATCAGACCCACCCGAAGAGGGATTCTTATGCCCGCCACCGCCGCTCACTTCCTCCGCCGCGACCCCGCCGATGTCATCCCCTGGGCCGAGACGTGCGGTCAGATCCGCTGCCTGGTCGAGGAGAAAGACCAGGCCGCCGCCGAGGTACACCACGTCCGGATCCAGGACGCCAAGCTCCACTACCACGAGCGGACCGACGAGTTCTATTACGTCATCGCCGGCCAGGGAACGATGATCCTCGACGACGAGGAGATCGAGCTGCACGAAGGGGTCGTTGTCTACGTGCCGCGCGGCGTCAAGCACAAAGCGAAGGGGGATCTCACCGTGCTGACCGTTTGCATCCCGCGCGGCGTTCTGGGGGACGTTCACGAGCTGGAATGAGGCGCGGCCCACGAGGTCACTTCGCCTGCCAGCGCGCGTGATGCTCGCGCAACAGCGCGATCGCCTCGTCCGCCGTGTTCACGCAGCGCGGGATGTCCATGTCTTCCGGGCTCGCCAGCGCCAGCTCCGGCTTGAGCAAATTCGCCTTGGCCCACGTCACCAGCTCCGACCACATGCGGCCGACCAGGATCAATGGCGCATCGTGCACGTGCTTGACCTGCAGCAGCTGCCAGATGAGCGTCAGCTCGAGCACCGTGCCGATTCCGCCCGGGGTCACGACGTAGGCGTCCGAGGTGAGGACGAAATGGTGCAGCCGTGAAAAGAACGTCTTGTGCTCGAACGCCTGCTCCACGAACGGGTTGACGTCCTGCTCGAAGGGCAACTCGACGCGAATGCCGACGGAGCGGTCGCGCTCCGGAGCGTTGACCGCGGCCGCCCCCTCGTTGGCCGCTTGCATGAGGCCGGGCCCGCCGCCGGTGATGATGTCGCAGCCCATCTCGGCCAGGGCAGCGGCGATGCGTTTCACCTCGTCATAAACAAAAGTTCCCGGTTTCGCCCGAGCCGAGCCGAAGATGGTCACGCGGTAGCGCTCGCGCTTGCTCGGCTTGAGGCGCGTGAGGTTGTTGACGATGTCCCAGAGGCCAAAGACCGTGTTGACGAGCAGCTGCTTGACCCCTTCCTCGTCCGCCAGGCTGACAGGACCATTCTTCTCCGCGCTCATGGTTGCCCTCATTTCTCGCTGATCACACGAACGACCTCGTGAAGCATCGTCACATCTTCCCTCGTCGCTACGACGAGGATACGGCCGGGGGACCCTGCCCTGGCGATGTCCGCATCCGGCCGGCAGTCGACGTTGGCCTTCGGATCAAGTTCCAACCCCAGGCACTCCAGCCCGTCGCAAATGGACGCCCGGATCGGCGCCGCGTGCTCGCCGACGCCGGCCGTGAACACCAGCGCGTCGACGCCCCCCATCGTCACGGCGAAGGCGCCGATCGCCTGCCGCACGCGATGCGTGTAGATACCGAGCGCCAGCCGCGCCTGGGCGTTGCCGTCCTTCGCCGCCGCCAGCACCTGCCGCATGTCCGCGGAGACTCCCGAGACGCCGAGCAGACCGGATTCGCGGTTGAGCGCCGTGTCGACCTGGGCCGGCGTCAATCCATGCTTTTCCTCGACGTGCAAGATGATGCTCGGATCGACCGAGCCGCTGCGCGTCCCCATCATCAGCCCTTCCAGCGGCGTGAAACCCATGGTCGTGTCGACGCACTTGCCGCCGACCACCGCCGACGCCGAGCAGCCGTGCCCGAGATGGCAGATGATGGTCCGGATTTCCTCGACGCGTCTTCCCAGAAGCTCGCCGGCCCGGCGCGCGCAGTAGGCGTGGCTGAGCCCATGAAAGCCGTAGCGGCGAACGCCCCATTCCCGCGTCCAGCGCTCGGGCACGGGATAGGTGTAGGCTTCGGCCGGTAGTGTCGCGTGAAACGCCGTGTCGAAGACCGCCACCTGTGGCACGCCGGGCAGTTCCGCTTCCGCCGCCGCCAAAGTCTCCAGGCTCGGCGGATTGTGCAGTGGGGCCAGATCGGCCAGCGCCGCGAGGCGCGCGCGGACTTCCGGGGTAATCCGCACGGACGACGTGAATGGCCCGCCGTGCACCACCCGATGGCCTGCTGCCGCCAGCCCCGAGCGCAGCGCCGCGGGCAAGTCGGCGACGAAGCGCTTCACCGCTACGCCATGCCCTTTCCAGGGAACATTTTCGGAGCGCTTGACGCCGTCCGGACCGGCAAACTCGTAGCGCGTCGCGGCGCCGGCCCAGTCGGCCAGAGCGCTGGCTAACTCGGTAGCGGCGGTCGCGTCCATCACCGAGGCTTTCAAGCTGCTCGAGCCGGCGTTGAGCAACAGGATGTCCATGTCAGCTCCCGTCCCCTGGGGAGAGAAATCGCACCCGACCGGACTCGATCTCATACACGGCGCCGACGATCTTCAGCCGTCCCTCCGCCCGCCGCGCCTGGCCTTCGGGAGTGGCCAGGATTCGGCTCACGGTCCAGCGTACGTTGCTCTCGACCGCCTTTGCCAACTGCTCGCTCGGCGACAGGCTCGGATCGAGGCCAGAAAGCGCCGGAACGATGCTATCCACCAGAACCTGAATACGCGAGCGATGCTGGGCGCCTTCATGCTTCGTCGCCAAGGAGGCATGGACGGCCCCGCAGCCCTCATGGCCTAGAACGACAAAGAGCGGCGTCTCGAGATGCGCGCCTGCGTACTGAAGACTCCCCGCCACCTCCGGGGAGAACACATGACCAGCGACGCGCACGACGAACAATTCCCCCAGACCCGCGTCGAAGACCCATTCCGGCGGCACGCGGGAGTCGCTACACCCGAGAATCGTCGCGAAGGGCCGCTGCCCCTTGGCGAGATCGGCCAGCGTCTCGAGCGGGACGCCGCCCCAGCGCGTCTTGCCGCGGACGAAACGCTCGTTCCCCGCAACCAGGAGCGCCAGCGCTTCATCGGCGGTTGGCCTCGGAATCCTCGCAAGCGTTGTCATGGCTTTCTGAATGAAATGAGGAGAATTCAACACTTACGGCAATCTACGCGGACGCGGCCGTGGAGCAAATCGGAAGCGGAGAAACCGCTCCCTCCCCAAAAAACCGCGCAAGCTGATGCTCTCCAGGCGTCTGCTGACAACCCTCAGCCAACCCAAACCGACCCGACTACACCGCCTGCCACGGAGAGAACCATGTTCCGCTTCGCCGCCAAGCTCGCGTTTGTCGCATGCGTCGCAACCGCCATCGCCGCCATCGCCACGACGGCCCAGGCCAATCTCGCCTCCACGCGTACGCCGGTCCTCAACCAGCGCGTGCTCGCCTACGCCACGGGCAAGTTCGGCAAGCAGGTCGGCAACGGGGAATGCTGGACACTTGCTCACGACGCTCTCGCCTTCGCCGGCGCCCGCCGCCCCGGGCAGGATGGCCTGAGAGTTTACGAATTCGGCCGCCGCGTCGCGCTGAGCCCGGCGCAGATCCAGCCGGGCGACGTTTTGCAGTTCGAGAACATTACTTTCAAGCACACGACCGCGACCAGCTGGTCCACGAACTCCTTCCCCCACCACACCGCCATCGTCTACCGCGTCTCCGGCACGCAGATCACGATCCTGCAGCAGAACGTCAACGGCGATCGCCATGTTCAGACCGGCGTTATCGACCTTCGCGATCTCCAGCCCGGCGGCAGCCTGACGCTCTTCCGCCCTGTGGCCCGCTGAGAGGCTCGCTCGCCCAGAGCGCGACCGAAGACGAGAGGGGGGACTTACAAGTCCTCCCTTTCTGCTTCAACCCTTCCCGCCGCTGAACAACATCACCACCGACCGCGCCTCCGCCCGATACTTGTCCCCGTCCACTGGGGCCGCCTCCCGCCACGGCACGATGTCTTGCGGCGCTTCCCGCCCCGTGTCGATCCAGCGGCGCCAGCGCTCGCCCCCCGCCAGCTTCGGCAGCTCGAACTCGAGGGGCTTCCAGAAGGCGTTCAGGATGAGGTGGATGCGGATTCCTTCCTGCTTCAATTCCGCCTCCAGCGCCACGCTATGCGAGTTATCTCCCCAGTCCGGCTGCAACAGCTTGACGCCGTGCCACGCCTTGTTCGCCTGCTCCAGCATGGCGGTCAGGCTCAGGCGCCGCCACTCGTGTTGCAGGTCGCGCAAGAGCCGCCGCTCGATCAGCAGCTTCACGAAGCGGTGAACGTCGGCGTGCTTCTTGAGCAGCGTCCAGTCGAACCAGCTGATCTCGCTGTCCTGGCAATAGGCGTTGTTGTTGCCGCCTTGGGTGTGGCGCACCTCATCCCCCATCAGGATCATGGGGACGCCCAGCGACATCAGCGTCGCCGTCAGGAAGTTCTTCACTTGCCGGTTGCGCAGCTTCTCGATGGCCGGGTCGTCGCTGGGGCCTTCGACGCCGCAGTTCCAGCTCGCATTGTCGCTGGCGCCGTCGCGGTTCTGTTCGCCGTTGGCGTCGTTGTGCTTGCCGTTGTAGGAGACGAGGTCGTTGAGCGTGAAGCCGTCGTGGCAGGTGACGAAGTTGACGCTCTGCTCGGCCTCGCGCCCCTCGTGGCCATAAATCTCGTGGCTGCCGACGATCCGGTCCGCGACGCGCCGCACGGCCCCCGGCTCGCCGCGGAAGAAGTTGCGGACATCGTCGCGGAAGCGGCCGTTCCACTCCTTCCAGGCGTCGCCGACGAAGCTGCCGACCTGATACAGCCCCGCCGCGTCCCACGCCTCGGCGATCAGCTTGATCCCGGCGAGGGCCGGATCGGACTCGATGTCCCAGAGGACCGGCGGATTGGGCAGCGGCCGGCCGGAGTGGTCGCGCGCCAGGATCGACGCCAGGTCGAAGCGGAAGCCGTCGACGTGCATCTCCTCGACCCAGTAGCGGAGGCTGTCGATGATCATCCGCCGCACGACCGGGTGGTTGGCGTTGAGGGTATTGCCGCAGCCGGTGTAGTTGGCGTAGCGGCCGCCGCCGTCTTCGAGGATGTAATACGTCGGATTGTCGATGCCGCGGAAGCTGAGCGTCGGGCCGGTGTCGTCCCCCTCCGCGGTGTGATTGAAGACGACGTCGAGGATGACCTCGATGCCCGCGCGATGGAGGGCCTTGACCATGTCCCGGAATTCGTTGATCGGCCCGAGCGGGTCCTGGCGCGAGCTGTACGCCTGGTGCGGCGCGAAGAAGGCGATCGGAGCGTAGCCCCAGTAGTTGATCTTTCCAGGTGGACAATCGCGGGCGTCGAACTGGAACACGGGCAGCAGCTCCACCGCGGTGACGCCGAGGTCTTTCAGATACGGAATCTTTTCGATCAACCCGGCGTACGTGCCGCGCTTCTTGTCGTCGACGCCGGAGCTGGGATGGCGCGTGAAGCCGCGGACGTGCATCTCGTAGATGATGGTACGCGCGGACGGCAGACAGAGCGGAACGTCGCCTTCCCAGTCGTACGCGCTTGGATCGACGACGACGCTCTTCATCGCCGTCGCCGCGGTATCGCCGGGCCGTTTCGCCGCCTCGCGGTCGTAGTTCTTCGGGACGACGACGCCGCGCCCGTAGGGGTCGAGCAACACCTTTTCGGCGTCGAAACGTAGCCCGCGCTCCGGCGCCGCCGTCCCTTGGACACCGTAGCCGTAGAGCTGGCCCGGCTTCACGGCAGGCACGAACACGTGCCAGTAGTGGTACGTTCGATTGGCAGCCGGATCGAGCGGGACGGCGCGGGCCGGCTTGGCGTCGTCTTCCCGATCGAAGAGCAAAAGCTCGACTCCCGAGGCGGTCCGGGAGAAGAGACTGAAGTTGACGCCGCCGTCAACAACGGCGGCGCCGAGAGGGAAGGATCGGCCAACGTTCGACAGAGTCGCCATGGGGGCCTCGACGCAGTGTTACCGTTTCGACAAGCCGCGGACGCGCAGCAGTTCGCCGTCGCCGGGCGCCAGCGTCATTCTCAGCGCCGGTTGACGGCCATCCGCGTCCGTTTTCAGCGGCCGCCAGCGGCCGCTCGTGCGGTCCATGATTTCGACCGCGACGCTCCTGTCCGTGAACCGCAACGTCAACTCCCGGTTCTTGTCCACGGCGTGGTTGACCGGCAGGAGATAGCGATCCTCCCCACCGCCGCGGAAGACGCCGACGAGGAGGTTCTCCCCCTCCGGCTGGAACCAGAAATCCGCTGGGGTTTTCTCCGCGCCCATGGGGAGTGCTTTGTCGGTATGGTAAACGGCCTCGTTCTTGAGCTTCACGAGAACGGGTCCGATGGCTTTCAACTCACCACAAATCTGCGACACGGTTTTCGCCTGGTCGCTCAGGCCGAACACCGGCTTGCCGTCCTCGAGGATGGCGTTGCGGTCCTTGTCCATCTTGCAAGTGACGAACCACGGCGGCCAGAAGTGGAACGCCTGCACGCCGTAGGCCAGCGCACAGTACATCGACTGGCGGATCTTCTCGGGCGGGTTGTTGGAGCCGAGGCAGCGCATCTGCGGGATGTCGTGCTTGACGCTCAGGTCGCGGAACATCTTCAGATAGAGAAAGTAGCGCTCGGGGTGGTTCTTCGGCCACCAGTGATAGTGGTAGTAGTCGAGCACCATCGGCTTGACGACATCGACGAATTCCGGGAACTGGTTGTACTCGGCGCGGTTGATGAACAGTGTCGGGTGGTTGGGGTCGGCGGCCTCGAAGTCGCGGGCGATCCGCGCGAAACCCGGAAACGCCGAGCGCGTGCGGCGGTCGGAGATGAAGTAACCGAACACGGCCGGGTCGTCCTTCAGCTTCGGCGCCGCCTTGAGCATCTTGCCGATGTCGATGCTGCCCAGGCGCACCTTGAGCCCGGCCTTGCGGCACGGCTCGAACTTGTCCATCTCCGCCTCGACGCAGTTGAAACCCTTGCTGACGACGTAGCGCGCCAGCGCCTCTTGATGTTTCGGCTCGTTGGGAAAGTCGGCGTAGACAATCACCATGATCTCGGAGAAGCGATACTTGGGCCGCTCGGCCTCCTTGCGCGGCTCGGTCGGGCCGCAGGGGGAGGGAGAGGGCTTTTCGCCCGCGAGCGCCGAACCGACTGCGACGACCAGCGCCAGCGCCCAAAGGCTCAACCGCCACCGCTTCGGCAGTGTCATCTGTGCGTCTCCTTAGACAGGCGAAAGCGAAACCGAGAAGCGGGCGAAGCGCGAATCGCCGCGGCGCGAATGCGGAGACTCCGGCGCCGTCGCGAAACGCCACGACGTTTGACAAAGGCGCGGCCAAGCGGTCACAAGATCGGAACACCGCCGGTCCAAGTGACAGCATGGCGCCAGCTCTTTCAGACCGCTCCAAGCCCCTTTGCCGCGCTCACCGAGTCGTCACTGCTTTTCGCCCGGCCGAGGCGTCGCCCACGCCGGCAAGCGAAGGTCATCCCCAGGAGGATCAGGATTAGACCCGGAGCCAGCAGCCAGGCTTGGAATGGCCCCGGGTAGTCGCCGGCCATGAGGCGACGGCTGTCCCAGAAGAAGGGGGCCGCCGTCACCACAGTGCCGGCCAGCAGGCTTGCCCAGCCGACGAATCCGGCGTGCAGCGGCCGGCTGGCGGCCTCGCCCCAGAAGAACCAGGCTGCTACGGCCACCATCGCAGCATAGCCCGTCAGCGCGGCCCACACCGGGCCGGCTGAGGGCACGGGTACCATGAAGATGAGGTCCCAATCGTATGGCGTGTGAGGCCAGCCGATCAGAGCCTTCAGGCCGAGGTAGTAGGACCAGCCAGAAACCCCTGCGACAAGAAAGAAGGCCGCGGCCCAGCAACGCCGCGTCGGGAATGCGACCGCCGCCACGAGAGCCACGGCCACGACGGTGCCGGTTTCGCGAGACGCCTCCAGCACAGGTGACCGGGCGGCGGGCGGCGCCTCCCGCTCCCACTGCTCGAGCGAGAAGGCGGGGAAAAGGTCGTCGGGCGCGCTGTCGGGGAAGAGACGCTGGTGGATAGGCTGGTACAGGAGGCGGATGTAGACCACCGTAGCCGATTCCAGGTAGCCAACGACAGCCCCGAATAGCACCAGGATGATCAGGGGACGGCGCAGCGGGCGAGGTGGTTCTTTGCCGGGCATGGTTCGACGTCTCCCTTGCACGCGGTCCTCCGAGGTCTGGCCGCGCCGTCCGTAGTCGTCCCCTACTTCGACGAAAGAACCCATCCAGCCCATCGCGCCGCGGCCTCGACCGCCCCCTGCGGCAGCCCGGAGGCGTTGATCCCGTTGCGGAAACCCCTATTTCCCGCGTGGCTCGCGTCGGGTGTTCTTCCCGTCAGTCACCCAAGGTAGACGACAGCAGGAACCGACGCAAGCGTTGTCGGCAACGAGTGTTTCCCGATCTCATTGGCGCCCCTCCTCGGACGCGCGCAGGCCAGCCTCGCCGGAAGAAGTCGGCGCGCCGCCCGCCTCAAATTCCGCCAAGGCCTGCTCGATCGACATGTGCCGGCCAAAATAGCCGACCACTCCCTCCAGACCCTCGGCCCGCAGCAGATCGCGCACCGCGGCGTGGGCTTCGACGAGCCGCAGCGACCGCGCGCTTCGCCAGGTCGCCGTGCAGCGCGGTGAGCATTCGCGCGGCGGCCATGTCGACGAGCGGTGTCTCGGAGAGATCGCAGATGACCAGGCGCAGGTCCGGCGTCGCCTGGAACTTCTCCCAGACGATGCGGCGCACGTGGTCGACGTTGAAGTAGAGTAGCGAGGATTCCACGCGGAAGATGACAACCCCCGGCAGGGTTTCGTTGTCCGGGTGGCGTTCCAGATCGGAGAAGCGGCGCGTGCCCGGGATGCGCCCCAAAAAGGCGACGCGCGGCCGCGCCACTCCGGCGATCAGCATCAGGAGCGACACGATCGCCGCGAACAGCACCCCCTTCAGGATGCCCTCGAGCAAGACCCCCACCAGGGCGACCATCGACACCTTGAACTCGAAGCGGCTCACGCGCCAGAGCCGGACCAGCGCGCGCACATCGATCAGGCCGCGCACCGCGACGAGCACGATGGAGGCGAGCACGACCGTCGGCAGGTTGGCGAGCAACTCCGTCAGGAAGAGGAGGCACACCGCCAGAGTGGCCGAGGCGACGACCAGCGCCAGAGGCGTGCGGGCGCCGGCCTTGTCGTTCACCGCCGATTGAGACAGGCCGCCCGCCACGGGAAAACCATGGCCCAGGGAGGCGGCCAGGTTGGCGGCGCCCAACGCGAGCAACTCCTGCCGCGGGTTGATCTCGTAGTCATTCTTGGCGGCGAGCGTTCGCGCCGCCGAGACCCCCTCGATGTAGGCGAGCAGGAAGCAAGCGCAGGCGAGCGGCAAAAGATCGTCGATCTCGTGCGGGCTCAAGGCCGGCAAACTGATTCCCGGCAACCCCGGCGGCAAGACGCCGACGGTCTTCACGCCTTCTTGCTCCAGCGAGCTGACCGACACCGCCACGATGGCGAGGATCACCACCACCAGCGCGATCGGCCGGCCCGGGAGGAACGTCTCGCCCAGGAGCAAAAGGGCCAGGGCGGCAAGCCCGATGGCAAGCACCGTGGGGTTCGTGTCGCCCAGCTGGCCGGCGAGGATCCAGACGCGCTCGAGGAAGTTGTCTCCGCCTCCCTCCACCGCGAAGAGCTTCGGTAGCTGCGTCATCGCAATGGTCAGCGCGGCGCCGGCCTTGAAGCCGAGCAGGATGGTCTCGCTGATGAAGCTGACCAGCCCGCTCAGCCGCAAGAGCCACGCCAGCACGCTCAAGCCCGCGACGAGCAGGGCCGTCATCGAGGCGATGGTCGCCCAGCGCCCGGGGTCGCCTCCCGCCATCCCCGCTACCGTGGCGCCGACGAGGAGCGCGATTGCCGAGGTCGGGCCGATGGCGAGCTGGCGCGAGGAGCCGAACAGGGCGTACCCCAGGCCGCCCAGGAGATAGCAGTAGATGCCGTAGTGGGGTTTCAGGCCCGCCAGCCCCGCGTATGCCATGGACACCGGGATCGCATACGCCGCCAGCGTGACTCCGGCGATGAGATCGAACTTCAGCCACTCGGCCCGGTAGCCGGGCAGCCACTGGAGCGGCGGCAAGAGCGAGCGCCAACCGGAGGCTGATGTCGATCCGATCACCGTCCCGCTCCATCATTGGCGATAAACTCGCAAAGCTGAATGATCGTATCCCAGTCGGAGACCAGTATATCTTGCGCGTGCGCCAGGTTGTTGCGCAGTTGCTCCAGACGCTTGGTCGCTTCCTCGGCCTGCCGGCGCGACGCGAAGACGGTCAGCTTTCTGATCTCCTCGTTCCGCGCGATGATCTGCCCCTTGTCGGAGAACTGAAGGCAGTCCACCAGGTTCAGCTTTTGGTTTCGCCGGCTCCGCTCCTCCAGCAGCGCCTGGGCCTTTTGCTGCCGCGCTTTCCGAGAGATGCTTCTTCCAGCCGTCTTCCGGGCAATGCCGCTCGATCAGCTCGGCGAAACGCGTCTCGATCAGCGTCACGATGCCGAAGAGCCACATGCGGACGGGCGGCTTCTGCAAATCGGCGCGCGTGACGATGCCGCCGACCTGGCCAAGCAAACTCACGAACGCGAATGGCGCCTGATTCAGCGTCATCAGCACTCTCAGCAGGGGGGCGCCGTCGTCGAGGACCGGCGCTCCTTCGAAACCGCTTTGCGAGTCGCCGCACGCTCCCGCCGCGAGGCGCGTCGCTTGCACATAGCCGGCGATCCGGCCGTCGCGACGGACGCCGACGAGGTCGAAGTCCCGCGCCTGCAGGAAGGCGCGCACGGCCGCCGCCGGGGCGTCGGCGTCGAACGACGCCAGCGGCTCGGCGATGTCGCGTGCGCTGAAGGTCTCGGTGAAGACCTTGCGCACGTCGTCGGGGATACGGGAAGAAGGCATCGGCGCCTCGGCATGGCCGTCGCTCACGCGCCCGGCCCGGGTCTGTTCGCTTCTATGGTCACCGACCTCGGCATGTCGACTATGCTTCCGGAGCGGCCAGTCGCTCGATTAGCCCGGTCAATGTCTTGCGTACCGATTCACAGGTGTACGGATCGTCGGGGTCGGGGGGCGCTCCCTCTCTCTCGAAATGGGGCCTTTCGCCAAGCACCCGCCCCCATTCGACGTCCGCTTCGCGAACGAGTTCTTTCAACCGGTACTCCGAGTCGAGAACCTTTTGACACCAGACGCCCAGAACGAAGAGCGGGCTCTCATAATCGTGGAGCAGGAGCTCGCTCTCGTTGATGTGGCGGAGCAATACGCTTTGCAATTCCGCGTCGCCCGACATGTGCGTCCTCAACCAGTTCTCGATCTCAACCACGGCCTGCTGCCGCCGCGTGATCGGCGACACGCCTTTCAGCGCGCCCGGCCCGGCCATCCGCCCAATGGCTTCGGCCACGCTGAACTTCCGCTCCTTGCGGATTTCTCGTTCGAGCTCGGCATCGGCTTCTGATCGCTTCGCCTTGTCGTCGCTCATGTTCCGCCCCCTTTCCGGGCACACGCCAATAACCGTCGCTCACACGCGGAACTCTGATCGTCCGGAGCGGTCCCGCCCGATCCTAAAGGAAAAAGAGGACGGTGACCAGCAGGTTGACCGGCGCCAGGATCGCGAACGCGTAAGCGGTGTAGCCGAAGAACGACGGCGGCTTGTACCCCGCTTTTTCCGTGATCGCCTTGATCATGAAGTTCGGCCCATTGCCGATGTACGTCAGCGCCCCCATGAAGACAGCCCCGCAACTGATCGCTTGCAGCACCACGGGGCCGTTCAGCCCAGGGGCCCGGTTGTCCACGAGCAAACTGAAGTCGTTCGAACCGGCCGCCATGGTCGCGAACGCGAGGTACGTCGGCGCGTTGTCGAGCCCTGCGGACAGGATGCCGGTCACCCAGAAAAACTGCCAGGGCGCCGTAAGGCCCAACTCCCGGCCATGGACCTCGAGCAGATCGAGGGCCGGGACCATCGTCACGAAGATGCCGGCGAACAGGATCGCCACCTCCGTGATCGGGGCCCAGGTGAAGCCGTTGTCCTCGCGCAGCGATCCGGGCGTCAGCCACAACGACAAAAGCGCCATCGCGAGCATCAACGCTTCGCTGCCGCACGGTCCCCACAGCTTGTCGAGACCCGCCGGGAGCCAGTCCGCCTCCACGACGACGGCGAGCATGATGCCCGTGAGAAACAACAGGTTGATCATGCCGTCGAGGCGAAAAGGCTGCGGCGCGGCGGCTCCCGACTCACCCGTTGCCACGGCCGCCGTCGCTTCGCGCCGCAGCGCGCGCGCGTCCCAGACCACGAACACCGCCAGCACAAGCCCGTTGACGACCAAGAAATGGGGCCACAGCTGGAATGTCCATGGGAACGGCACGCCGTTGAGATAGCCCATGAACAGCGGCGGGTCCCCCAAAGGCGTCAAGCAGCCCCCGAGGTTGCCGACGAGGAAGATGAAGAAGACCGGCAGGTGCACCTTGTGAGTGCGGGCCGCGTTGATGCGCAGGAGGGGCCGGATCAGCAGAACGCTGGCGCCGGTCGTGCCGATCACGTTCGCCAGCAAGGCGCCCAGGCCGAGCAGCGTCGCGTTCGTGCGCGGGGTCGCCTTGAAGTCGCCGCGCACGACGATGCCGCCCGCCACCGTGTAGAGCGAGCCGAGCATGATGATGAACGAGGCGTACTTGCCCAGCTCATGCGCCAGCGGCTGGAGCGTCGGCGCGCCGGTCGTCAGTTGCAGGTAGCCGAGATAGAGGACCACCGGCGCCGCCAGCACCGCGATGATGATCGCCTTGTTCCGGTCGTTGTGCCAGAAATGCTCGTTCACCAGCGGGAAGACCGCGATGCAGAGGAGCAGCAAGACGAACGGGATGACGCTCCATACCGGCAACGCCAGCGGCGCAGCACCGGCCGCCCAGGCGCACGACGGGATGAGTGGTAATGCCGCAACCGTGACGCAAAAGAGACGCATGCTCTATCCTTGTCGATTATCCCATGGATGCGCCGGACCTGCGATCTCAGTTTCCGGCAGATCCGGAAGGTCCGCAGGGAGGACGTTCCTTCCGTCGAGCCGCCCGCATGCGCCATTTTTTTCTCGCTTTCCCCGCCGCATCGCGGAGAATGCCAGGCGGCCAACGACCCTGTGCGCGGAGGCTCCCATGTCCAGAAAAGTCGCTTCATCTCTCGCTATTCTCGTTGCGTTCAGCGCCGTGAACGCGGCTGCCGGCCAGGACCGGGACACGGTCTTTCGCTCCGGCAGCATGGAAATCCGCCAGAGCGTCGTGGAGAACCCCGGTTCGGGCGGCCCGTTGACGCTTTTCACTCTCATGCGTGACGGCATCGCCTTCGGCGAGTGCATCGCGGAGGAAAAGTTCCGCCGCCTGCCCACGACCTATTACCACCCGAAGGGACCCGCCGGCCTGGCCTTCGGGCGCTTCGATTGGTTCCCCGCCGGCGTCAACACCTTTCACGCCGACGCCCGCCTCGCCGCCGCGCTGGTCGCCGAAGCCTTGCCGCTGACCGGCCCTCCCCTGGCCCAACTCTGGTCGGAGCCGCCCGTCGCGGTTCTCGGCATGGCGGCCGGCACGCCCGCGGCCTACGCCCGCCCGCTCCAGTCCTTTCATTTCTACGAGCCAAGCAGGGAAATGATCGAGATCAACGACCGCCCCGCCGGCAGGCGCTTTTTCCATTACCTCGCCGACGCCCGGGCCCGCGGCGCGGACATCCGGGTCTTCGAGGGCACGCCGCGAAAGCAGCTGCGCGAGCGCGGCCCCAAAGCGTTCTACCGGCTGATGATCCTCGAAGCGTGCAGCGGCGAGGACGGCGAGAGGCTGGCCCTCGACCTCCTGACCAAGGAGGGGATCGCCGAGTGCTTCGAGCATCTGGCCCCCGGCGGCGTCTTGTGCGTGCACACCTCCCACCGCTTCATCGACCTGCCTCCCATTCTCGCGGCCATCGCGCATGACCTGAAGCTCGAGGTGCGCCGCGGTCACGACACGCCGCCGGCCGTATGGGGCGGCAAGAGGCCGTCGAGCGTCGAGGAGGGGCAGCACTTCAGCTCGGAATGGGTGCTGCTCGCTCGCGACCTCGCCACGCTGCGAGCGATCTGCAAGACGCCGCCGGGCTACGAGGACGCGTTCCGGAAAGCGGGCCTCGGCGCCCCCGACAGGTACTGGCTCATTCCCGAACCCGCCGAACAGCCGTGGACCGACAAGGGACCGAATCTGCTGCACGGCGTCCTGCGCAGCCACCCCTTCGCCATGCGCTACGAGCCGGTCGCCAGGGTATTGACGGGCGTCGCCGGCGCCCTGGCCCGCGCCGCCGGCATCCGCTCTCTCGAGTTCCATCGCGGCCTCGATAGCCTGTCGCGCCTGCCACCCCCCTTGAACGAGGCGCTCGTGGCCAGGCAACTCAAGGACAGCCCGCGCGTCGAGACCCTGTGGAGCGACGCGGTGTTCTGGTCCCTGGCGCGAGAAAAAGCGGCGAAGTAGGCCTCTCACAACAACGAGGCGCCCGTGGCCTTCCTGAGAGCGACACCGTCCAATCTGCCCTATCTCGGGGGAGCTCGCCCGCGGATGCCCAACAGTTTCCGCGCCTCGACGCGCACTTTCGCGGCCCACCGGAGGGCCGCGACTGCCTGACGCTTGCTGGCATTTTCCCCCGGGTAGCGCGTATCCACCGCGAAGGGCGTGAGAAAGATCAGTCCGCGGCGAAAAAGGCGCAGGTTCGGATGGTGAGATATGAGCGCCGCCAGCAACAGAACCAACGCATGTGTCTTGGGAATGGTGAGACCGCGCTCTTCCATCAGCCCTTTCAGATACTTCTCCGCGCACTGCTGACAATGGAAGCAAACGCCGTCATGAACCGGCACGTCGCTTCGACTGGCGTGCACGGCGAGGGCGTAGTCCTGTTCGGCCTTCTTGACCCACGCGCGCGTCGCCTTTTTCATAAAGGACTCTTCCCTCGGATACAACCGTCGTCAAAAAGGACTCCTTCTCCGCCAGTCGGGACGCCATCTGCGCCGGCGTGCGAACGATCAGATCAACGGGAAACGGCGCCGTCAGTCGATATTGAATGCGCACGGCCGCATCGTGTGAATTGCGCGTGGGCATGACGACGAGAAGATCCACGTCGCTCGCTTCGTGCGGCGTGCCGTAAGCATGGGAACCGAACAGGATGATCCTTTCGGGCTGGAATTCCGCGGCGATGGCATCGGCGTAGCGATGGATCAAACGCTTGGGAACGTCCGCGCCGAAATAGATCCGCTTCGGCGGAAACGGAAAAACGCTCGTTTCGCTCGTGGCCATATGCGCATTCTACCCCACCGCAAGCGAGGCGTCATGACCGCGACAAGTCAGCAGGTCCCCTTTTTCGATCTCGATGGGTTAGCCGATTGAGCGGGGTCCGTAGAACGGGACACTATCGTCCCCAACAAACACTGTTAGGTTGTCGTCGGGATGAAAAGAAGTGTCGGGGAACACCCGCAACGTCGATCCATCGTCGAACTCCAGGCTCGGTTCCAAAACGCCACCTCCTTCTACCAGGCTGATCCTGCACAACGTTGCGCCGACGAGCGACGTAATTGGCTCGTAGATCCTGTCTGAGTCGTTGAGTGAATCCCCAGAACCACACAAGATCTCGTCGCGGCGGAATCGCCACGAGCATTCAACGAATAAGGACCTCTCACCTTGTAGCTCGCGCTCATCCGCGCAAAGATCCGGACTCGTGAGAGGCCTTTTTCTGCGCATGGTTGGTCCGAAATGGATATCCAATACCGCCCCCCCGGCCGGACCACAATATACAAGCGCGACACGCCGTCCTATGAGGTCGTTGAGAGCCGCGACCGCTTTGTCATTGGTATGCATCATCACGTTCTCCGCCTCCTACCTGGAACGTCTGCTGATACCGCCTTGCGTCGCAGTGAAATCGGCCATGACATCTCCTATGCGTTATCTCTCCACCGGTTGACGACGAGGAATGGATTGCAGATCGGCCGCAACGAATTAAGTAGAAGGGGCGCCTTTGTTTGTGCGGAGCCGCGAAAATGCCTTGCAGATCGGGTGTCTGGGTCTGGATGCAATGAATGTTTCGCAAGGCTCCGCCGGACGCCATGCCCGCGGCTTGCGGGCATGGCGTCCGGGAAGCCCAGCCTACACGTTATCCCCCTCCGTCGAGGTCCGCCGGCCTCCCTTCGCCGGCTCCTTCGCGCCCCATTTCCAGCCGCTGATGGCGGGCATGTCGTCGCCGTGCTTGGTGATGTACTGCTTGTGCTCGATCAGCTTCTCGTGGATCGCCTGCTTGAAGTAGCCGGCGCGGGCGCCGATCTGCGGCAGGCGGTCGATCACGTCCTCGCACAGGTGGAAGCGGTCCATCTCGTTGAGGACCACCATGTCGAACGGCGTCGTCGTCGTCCCTTCCTCCTTGTAGCCGCGCACGTGCAGGTTCTTGTGATTGGTGCGGCGGTAGGTGAGGCGGTGGATCAGCCAGGGGTAGCCGTGGAAGGCGAAGACGATCGGCTTGTCCTTGGTGAAAAGAGCGTCGAAATCCCGGTCGGACAGGCCGTGCGGGTGCTCGCTCGACGGCTGCAGCTTCATCAGGTTGACGATGTTGATGACGCGAATCTTCAGCTCGGGGATGAACTTGCGCAGCAACTCGACCGCGGCCAGCGTTTCCAGCGTCGGCACGTCGCCGCAGCAGGCCATGACCACGTCCGGCTCGCCCGGATAATCGTTGGACGCCCAGGGCCAGATGCCCAGCCCCTCGGTGCAATGCTTGATCGCCTGGTCCATGGTGAGAAACTGCGGCTGCGGCTGCTTGCCGGCCACGACCACGTTGACATAGTTGCGGCTGCGCAGGCAGTGGTCCGTGACGGAGAGGAGGCAGTTGGCGTCCGGCGGCAGGTAGATGCGGATGACGTCGGCCTTCTTGTTGACGACGTGATCGATGAAGCCGGGGTCCTGGTGCGAGAAGCCGTTGTGGTCCTGACGCCAGACGTGGGAGCTGAGGAAGTAGTTGAACGAGGCGATCGGCCGGCGCCAAGGGATGTGCTTGCAGACCTTGAGCCACTTGGCGTGCTGGTTGAACATCGAGTCGATGATGTGGATGAACGCCTCGTAGCAGGAGAAGAAACCGTGGCGGCCCGTGAGCAGGTAGCCTTCCAGCCAGCCCTGGCACTGATGCTCGCTGAGGACCTCCATTACCCGGCCGTCCGGGCTCAGCTTGTCATCCTCCGGATAGATCTCGGCCATGTAGCAGCGCGTGGTGACGTCGAGCACGTCCTGCCAGCGATTGGAGTTGTTCTCGTCCGGGCTGAAGAGGCGGAAGTTCTTGGCGTCCAGGTTCATCCTCATAATGTCACGCAGGAACTTGCCCATCTGCCGCGCCGACTCGGCCGTGGTGGCGCCGGGGCTGGGGACCTCGACGGCGTAGTCGCGGAAGTCCGGCATCTTGAGATCGCGCAGGAGCAAGCCGCCGTTGGCATGCGGATTGTCGCTCATGCGCCGCTGCCCCTTGGGCGCCAGCTCGGCGTATTCGGATTTGAACTTCCCCTCCGCGTCGAACACCTCCTCCGGCTTGTAGCTCTTCATCCACTGCTCGAGGATGCGGATGTGTTCGATCTTGTCCATTTCCCCCATCGGCACCTGGTGCGAGCGCCAGTAGTCCTCGCACTTCTTGCCGTCGATCTCGGCCGGGCAGGTCCAGCCCTTCGGCGTGCGGAACACAATCATGGGCCAGGCGGGCCGCTTGACGTTCTTTCCATCCCCCTTGCGCGCATCGGCCCAGATCTGCTTGATCTCGGCGACGGCCGTGTCCAGCGTCTCGGCGAGCTGCTGATGGACGGCCTGCGGTTCGCGCCCCTCGACGAAGTACGGCTTGTAGCCCATGCCTTCGAAGAGCTTGCGCAGCTCTTCTTCCGGGATGCGGGCCAGGAAGCAGGGGTTGGCGATCTTGTAGCCGTTGAGGTGGAGAATGGGCAGGACGCAGCCGTCGCGCGCCGGGTTGATGAACTTGTTGCCGTGCCAGCCGGTGGCGAGCGGACCGGTCTCGGCCTCGCCGTCGCCGACAATGCAGGCGACTATGAGGTCCGGATTGTCGAACGCCGCGCCGTAGGCGTGGCTCAGGGCGTAGCCGAGCTCGCCCCCTTCATGGATCGAGCCGGGCGTTTCCGGGGCGACGTGGCTGGGGATGCCGCCCGGGAAGCTGAACTGCTTGAACAGCTTCCGCATGCCGCGCTCGTCCTGGCCGATGTTCGGATAGTACTCGCTGTACGTGCCCTCGAGGTAGGCGTGCGCGACGAGCGACGGTCCGCCATGACCCGGGCCGATGATGTAGATCATGCTCAGGTCGTCGCGCTTGATGACGCGGTTCAGGTGCACGTAGAGCAGGTTGAGCCCGGGCGATGTGCCCCAATGACCCAGCAGGCGCGGCTTGACGTGCTCGCGCTTGAGCGGCTCCTTGAGCAGCGGGTTGTCGAGCAGGTAGATCTGGCCGACGGAAAGGTAGTTCGAGGCGCGCCAGTAGCCGTCCATCTTCCGCAGCTCGTCGGCGGACAGCGGCCCCGCCGCGGTCTTGTAGCCTTCGCGGGCCTTCCGTTTCGGTTCAGCGCTTGCGGTGCTCATGTTCATTCCTTGGGTAAAGGTGGGATTTCGGTCGTGGTTTCCTCGGTCATTTCGCGGCGCGGCCTTGCCGAGCGACCGCCTCCTGCGCCTTGCGGACCTGCTCGGGGTCGCCAAGATAGTGATGGCGCAGCGGCCGCAGCTCCGCATCCAGCTCGTACACCAGCGGCACGCCGGTCGGGATGTTGAGGGCGATGATCGCCTCGTCGCTCAGGCCGCCCAGGCGCTTCACCAGCGCCCGCAGGCTGTTGCCGTGCGCGGCGATGAGGACGCGGCGGCCGGCGCGGACGTCGCGCGCGATCACGTCCTGCCAGTACGGCAAGAACCGCGCGACGGTGTCCTTCAGCGACTCGGTGCGCGGTAACTCCGCGTCGGCGAGGCTCGCGTAGCGGCGGTCGTGGCCGGGGAAGCGCGGATCGGACGGTTCGAGCGCCGGCGGCCGGACATCGTAGCTGCGGCGCCAGAGCTTGACCTGCTGCTCGGCGTGCCGCGCCGCCATCTCCGCCTTGTTGAGTCCCTGCAGGGCGCCGTAATGGCGCTCGTTGAGGCGCCAGGAGCGCTGCACGGGCAGCCACATCAGGTCCATCTCGTCGAGGACGATCCAGAGCGTGCGGATGGCCCGTTTCAAGACAGAGGTGTAGGCGACATCGAACGTGAAGCCTTCCGCGAGCAACGTCCTGCCAGCGGCGTGCGCCTCTTCGATCCCGGTCGCCGACAGGTCGACGTCGGTCCAGCCGGTGAAGCGGTTCTCGCGGTTCCAATCGCTCTGGCCGTGCCGCAGCAGGACGAGCGTATGCATGACGTTTCTCCTGGCGCCATCAGCGAACCTCTCGGCCGGCCAAGGACGCCTTCTGCTCGGGCTTCGGGGCGATGGGCGGCTTCCTTGCCGAGTCCGGCGCCCCGGTCAGCGCCGCGACGGTTTTCGCGCCCGCGATGAGGCCCAAAGCCAGGGCGCTGATCACGAGGCAGGCTTGCAGGCCGTTGCTCAGCGCGCCGACGGCGACACCCGGATCGGCCAACTGTGGTGATCGCGCCAGCCGCAATGCGCCGGCGAGGGCGCGATAAAGATTCAAGCCCGGGATCATGGTCACGGCGCCGGCGAAAGCGACGACCGCGATTGGAGTCCGCCCGGACCGGGCCATCCAGCCCGATACGGCGCCCACTGCGAAGCCCCCGAGAAACGTCGCCGCTTCTAGGCTGGCGCCCGCCTCCAGGCCAAGGAAGCGCAGGCCATGACCCGCCATGCCGCCGACCGCCGCCATCGCCACCGCCGCCCAGGGGGTGTTGTAGAACACCGCGAAGCCACACGTGACGATTCCCGCGAGCGCCATATCCGACACGAGGTTCAGCGGGACCACGGAACTGTCCGTTTCGGGTAACGGGCCCGGCAGGACAAGCTCGACTCCCAAGATGACGCCAAGGGCGCTCGCGAGCAGAATCCCGATGGCCAGGGTCAGCCGCGCCATGCTCATCGGAATGTAGTTCTCCACCAGGTCCAGGATGCCGTTGATCAGGTGCGGCCCCGGTATGAGCATGAGGGCGGGTACGATCAGGACGAGTTCCGGCGTGGTCGTCCAATCCAGCCGGAGCGCCACTCCCCCGAGGAGGGCGCCGATCAGGGCCGCGCTCAACGGCAGTGTCAGCAGATTGAAATGGCGGCGGCCGAGTTCCTGCCGGATCAGGAGGCCCAATCCGCTCGCCACGCCGGCCACCGCAACGGCGCCGGCGTCAGCGCCGAGCAGGCGTGCGAGACTGGCGGCGGCGACTCCGAGGACCGCGACGGCGACCCAGCGCGCGTGCCGCGGCGTCTCGATCTCCACGCGATCCAGCTGGGCGAGGGCCGCGGCCGGATCGAGGGCGCCGAGCCGCACCCACCTGAGAATGGCGTGGACCCGCGCCTGGATGGCCGTGTTGTAGCGAATCTCGGGCGCGAGCAGCAACGTCGCCATTTCCCCGGCCACGGACACCGCCACGCTACCGTACGACACCGTGACCTGGCACGGATCACCCGTGAGGGCGCTGGCGGTCGACTCGAGGGCGCGATGAATCGCCCCGGTCGATTCGTCGTACTCCAGCAACAGGCGTCCGGCGTGCGCCAGGAGCTCGGTATGCAGGCGTCGTGCGGTCATGGACGTCTCAGAAACGCCATCAAGGGTCTCGCTCATGTCCGAGGCGACGCGCCCCGCACTTCCGCGCTGGCGCCGCTCTCGTACTTCTTGAAGTTGTCCACGAACAGCCGGGCGAGCTTCTGCGCCGCCGCGTCGTACGCCGCCTTGTCCGCCCACGTATCGCGCGGCCACAGGATTTCGGGCGGCGCCCCGGGACACGCGGTGACCACGTCGAAGCCGAACACCGGATCACGCTTGGTCGCGGCGTTCGCCAGCGCCCCGCTGTGGACGGCGTCGAGAATGCTGCGCGTGTGGGCGAGCTTGATCCGCTTGCCGACCCCATGCGCCCCGCCGCTCCAGCCGGTGTTGATCAGCCAGACGCGGGCGTTGTGCTTCTGCATCTTCGCCGCCAGCAGCTCCGCGTACTTGTTCGGATGCCACACGAGGAATGGCCCGCCGAAGCACGGCGAGAACGTGGCCGACGGCTCCTTGACGCCGACCTCGGTGCCCGCCACCTTCGCCGTGTAGCCGCTGATGAAGTGATACATCGCCTGCGCCGGCGACAGGCGGCTTACCGGCGGCAACACGCCGAACGCGTCGCAGGTGAGGAAAACCACATCGGTCGGATGGCCGGCCATGCACGGGATGCGGGCGTTGCGGATGAAGTTGATCGGATAGGCGCCGCGCGTGTTTTCGGTGATGCTCGTATCGGTGAAGTCGACGCTGCGGTCCTCCTCGAGCACGACGTTCTCCAGCACGGCGCCGAAGCGCAAGGCCTGGAAAATGTCCGGCTCACTCTCCGGCGACAGGTTGATCGCCTTGGCGTAGCAGCCGCCTTCGATGTTGAAGACGCCGTCGTCACTCCAGACGTGCTCGTCGTCGCCGATCAGCTCGCGCTTGGGGTCGGCGGAGAGCGTCGTCTTGCCCGTTCCCGACAGGCCGAAAAGCAGCGACGAGCGGCCCGATTTCCGGTCGGCTGTCGCGGAGCAGTGCATGGACAAGAGGCCGCGCTTCGGCGCGAAGTAATTCGCCACCGTGAAGACGCCCTTCTTCATCTCGCCGGCGTATTCGGTGCCGAGGATGATCAACTCCCGATCCTCGAGGCTCAAGCAGACACTCGTCGTGGAATCGATGCCGGGGGTGAGCCGATCGGCCGGAAACTCGCCCGCGTTGCAGATCAGGAAGTCCGGCTTGCCGAAGCCGTCCAGCTCCTCTTTCGTCGGCCGGATCAGCATGGTGTGCATGAAGAGCGCGTGATACGGGCGGGAGCAGATGACGCGAACCTTGATGCGGTACTTCGGATCCCAGCCGGCGAAGCCATCGAAACAGTAGAGCCGGTCGCGCGTGTTGAGGTAGTCGTGGGCGCGCTCGCGGTTGATGGCGAAGGAGCTTGCGTCGAGCGGAATGTTGACCGAGCCCCACCACACGTCGCCCTGCGAGTCCGGATGCTTGACGACGCGCTTGTCCTTCGGCGAGCGGCCTGTCTTGACGCCGGAGTAGGCCACCAAAGCGCCGTTCTCGGCGATGCTGGCGTCCTTCTCGTAGCGGATGGCGTGTTCGTAAAGCCGGCTCGGGGGAAGGTTGCGGTGAACTTCCGGCACGGTGATTCCATAGTCCCGAAGATCGAATGGCGTGTTCATGGTCCTTCCTTTCCGCCGACGAGGCCTGGAGCGGCTACCTGACGACCCCACCCATTGCTACTCCGGCGCCGCGGCCGCAGCACCGCCGGCATTTTTCCTGTACGCGGAAATGTCTGGGAAAAACGCAAGAGAAACGGCGCCCTTTTCGATGCAGTCACGATCTCTCATGTTTCGCCCAGAAGCCCCCTGTGCCAATTCGCACAGGGGCGGGGCGCGGACAGGATCAACCGCGCCCGCCTCAATGCGCTTTGAGCAACTCCCCGGCTTGCCCGGTCATGGCGCCGTCTCCCTCGACTGCCGGCCCAGTCGCCCCTGGCTTCTTTTTCTTGCCCGCCCACTTGCGCATCACGAAGTAGAAGACCGGCGTCAGGAAGATGCCGAAGCCGGTGACGCCCAGCATGCCCGCGAAGACGGAGACGCCCATCGAATGCCGCATCTCGGCGCCGGCGCCGTGCGTGATGACCAGCGGCACGACGCCCAGGATGAATGCGAATGATGTCATGACGATGGGTCGCAACCGCTGCTTGGAGGAGTCGACCGCCGCCGCGTGCAGTTCCATGCCCGCGTCTTCCTGCGCCATGGCGAACTCGACGATGAGGATGGCGTTCTTCGCCGCCAGCCCCACGAGCACGATGAAGCCGACCTGGACGAAGATGTTGATGTCGAGGTGCGCGATGATCAGGCCGACCACGGAGGCAAGCAGACACATCGGCACCACGAGAATGACCGAGGCCGGCAGCGACCAGCTCTCGTACTTCGCGGCCAGGACAAAGTAAACTAGCAAGCTGCCCAGGAAGAAAACCAGGATGCCGCTGGAGCCAGCCAGGATCTGCATGTAGGTGATCTCGGTCCATTCGTAGTCGACGTTGAGATCGCGGGCCAGCTTGTCGATAGCCTTGATCGCCTGCCCGGAGCTGATCCCCGCCGCCGGGTTCCCGCTCACCGCCGCCGCGTTGTACATGTTGTAGCGCGTCACCATCACCGGTCCGCCGATCTCCTGCACGCGGGCCAACGTTCCCAGCGGCA
>JAXMAR010000062.1:0-35406 GCA_046350295.1 Gemmataceae bacterium | reverse complement strand
TCGGCGCCACGTCGCGGCAATACGTAACCTGTCGCTCTGGCTCTTGGGGGGCGGGCGCCACCGCACGGCTGATGAAGCAACCTTCCACCTTCGTCTCGGCAACGCGGACCGTCTTTCCCGCCAGGACGTCGATGATCGCTTCCTTCAGGTCGTGTCGCAACGGCGAGCGGCGATCCGCGCCCACGGCATACTGATCGTCGATCCGGCCCCGATAGCGGACGATCCAACCCGCATCGAGCAGAATCGCTTCCGGCGTCCGTGCCGCCTTGAGCCGGTCGGCGACCCGTTGATCCGCATCCACCAGCACCGGGAACGGCAGGTGGCGGCTCGCGGCATGCTTCGCGATGGCCTCGACCGAATCATGGCCATTGCTGTTGACGGCCAGGATCTGCAGTCCCCTGGGCCCGTACTCGCGCTGCATCTCGGCGAGGCGCCCCACATAGAGGTTCACCAATGGGCATTCGGTGCCAATGAACACGATCGCGATGGCTTTCTTGTCCTTGAAGTCCGCAAGGGAACATTCATGCCCGGCAGAATCGTTGAGGGCAAAGTTGGAGATCGGCGGCGCCGGTGGAACAGGCTCGTCTTTTTTCACGACCTCGGCAGGCGCGGGTTCCGCATCCGGCGTCGGGCAATGGGCCCGGAACAGGAAGAAACTGAGCAAGGCGGAATCCGGATCGGAAGGCCGACAGGAGATGGCGATCCCGTACAACCCCGCCAGGCACGGGACCAGAATCAGGACAGCCAGGTGTTTCTTGGTCATGATTGCCTCGGAAGTTTACTTGTTTCGAGAAGGAGTCGTTTGGAACCGTGGGGATCCAGACGGAATCGGCGTCACTCTTTTGCGCCCGCTGGCGAATTTCGGCGGCCAAGGAGAAACAAAGCAAAGAAGAAGAGAGAAAGCGCCATGACCGATCTCCCGGGAATTGAGCGGTGTTCCGAAGTGGAACGCCGATGAGGAGACCGGACGGAAGATGGGTGGTTTTTTTGCGCGAGAGAGTGAATTTCAGCGGGAGCCCCGGGCTGACGTACACCGATGCCCAGGGCCTGGCGGAGTGCTCCGGCTCCAGTCGCAAGCGGTCGACGAGCGTCGCCCTGGCTGTCTCGGAATGTGAGGTTCTTCAGTTTCTGGCGCCGGTCATCGATGGCGTGCGTCGAAACGGAGGAGGTACACCCCGATCCAAACCTGCGTGATCCCGAAAAAAGACGCGAAAAGGACTGGCCCGACCGGGGGCGCCAGTGCCATCACGAGCGCGAGCACAAAGAGGGCAACTCCGTAAACGTAGAAGCCGCCCCAGCTGGGGGCCCCCATCATGAAGTAACCAAGGCCATATAGGAGTGCGAGCAACGGATAAAGCGACAACCGATAGGCAGTGAGGTCGAGGCCGGGGTCACGGGGGTGAACACCGAGTAGCATCGCACACGCGAGACCGAGGCCGATGATGAGAGAGACTCCGTGCCGGTCGCCGACGGCAAAAGTACGTCCACGGAGCGCCACGACACAGATAACGACGTACAGAACGGCCCCGATGAGGGCGATCCAAAGGAGCACCAACGAGGACTGTTCGGTAGCGATGGCCCATGCGTTCAAAAGGTGACCGCCGCCGAAGACGAGGCCGCACAGAAGGGTTATCCAACCCCATGGGCGTACGTCCTTGAACTGGTGCCGCAGGATGACCTGCACCGCCCGGCGTCCAATGCCTGGCGGGCGGGCCTGCACCGGATCGCCGACCCGAAAGCGTTCCAGTTCCAGCGCCAGCTCCTTGGCGCTTTCATAGCGCTGCTTTGGCTCCTTTTCCAGGCATTTGAGGCAGACCGCCTCCAGCGCTCGGTCGACACGCGGATTGTGCTTGCGAGGTGGGTCGGGTGCTTGTTCTACGACCAAACGCAAAGTCTCCTGAATCGTCTCGCCGCGAAATGGGGGCCTACCCGTGAGCAGCTCGTACAAAACGGCGCCCAGAGCGTAGACATCGATCTTCGGTCCGATTTCCCTGGCTTTGCCATCGGCTTGCTCAGGCGCCATGTAACTTGGCGTGCCCACGATGCCGCCCGTGCGCGTGACGCTACTATCCTCGCTGAGGATCTTCGCCAGTCCAAAATCCGCGACCTTGGGAATCCCGCCGCTCGTCAGCAAGATATTGGCGGGCTTCAGGTCGCGGTGCACGACGCGGCGCCCATGGGCATAGTGGACCGCCGTCGCCACCAACTCGACGAGATCGGCTGCTTACCTGTCCGAGAACGGCGAAGCCATCAACCGCATAGCGAGGCTGCCGCCGTCGACGTATTCCATCGAGAAATAGGGGGAGCCGCCGTGCTCGCCAATCTCATAAATCTGCACGATATTCGCATGATTCAGGGCGGCAACCGCCTCGGCCTCGCGGCGGAAGCGTTCCTTCTGGTCGCGGTCCGCAAGCGCTCCCGCGCGGATCATCTTCAAGGCGACGAAGCGCTTGAGCCCGACTTGCCACGCTTTGTAGACAACGCCCATGGCGCCGCGGCCCAGTTCTGCGAGAATCTCGTAGCCCGGCACCTTCGGCCAATCGCTCTGCGCCGGCGGCGTGTCGGGATGGCCCGGATCATTCAGCGTTCCGGGGCGCAGATCGATGGGCGGCCACGGCTCAGGCAAGGGCGGGCAGAAGGCGTAATGCATTGCGGCTTGCTCCGCGAGCCCCGCGTGATCCGCCAGCAGCTTGCGCGCCGCCTCGACATCGCCCTTCTCCCGCGCTTGCACAAAGGCGGCAAAGGCCTCGTCCAGAACGGCATCCTCGGCGAACGTCGATTCCATGGTCTACTCCGGAAAAGTCAGATGGCGCACCAGGCCTTCCAGCCCGCGCCGCAGCAATCCCCCGACGGTCCCCAGCGTCATGCCAAGCTGAACGGCAATGTCTTCGAGCTTCACCTGATGATAGCGATTGAGAATGACCACCTCTTGCTGCTTGAGCGGCAACTTCGCCAGCGCTTCCTCAAGGCGAGCCAGTTCTTCATTGGCCATCGCCCGTTGACTCGGGCTGGACTGCTCCGCGGCCAATAGTGCGTCGAGCCGAACCGACGAATGCTCGAGCGCCACTTCGAGATCGACGTTGGCCTTCTTAGCCCTCATCTTGTCGACCAGGTCCTTCAGATGATTGAGCAGGATTCGCCGCAGCCAGGCCTTGCGCGACCCGGAACACTGGTCCCACTTCTCGATCGCCTTGCAAAAGACGTATTGCACCACATCTTCCGGGTCGATGCGCTTGCGCAGCCGATAGTCGAGGTGCATGCGCGCGATCGCGTGGAGGTAGGGCCGGTAGCCCTCGAGTTCGGCGCCGTAATCCGGGTTGTCGGGGTGCATAGGAGTTTCCATCTTGACCAAGACGAGTTTCTCGCCTTTTTTCGCGCTGTTGCAAGAAGGAAATGGAGTTTTTCTGGAGAATGTGGCGCTCGGCACGCGTTCAAGCGGCGGGTTGGTCCATCTTGCCTTCCCAGCTTTCCTCGATTTTGCGGAAGGTTTCGTCGATGGCTTTTGCTTCGGGGGAGAGGATGGAGTCGGGGAGTTGCTGGCCGGGGAGGAGCCACCAGTGGCGGTGGTGGTGGAAGTTGCCGACGAGTTGGGAGGAGATTTGGAGGTCGCGGCGGGCGCGGCGGAGGGCGCGGTCGGAGAGGCCGTGTTGGCGGGCGGCGCGGGTGATCTCGTGGGCAGGGCGGGGGCCGGGTTTGAGGATGGTGGCGAGGAACTCGTTGGCGCGGATGCGGAGGCGGTCGCGGCGGCTGGAGCCGAGGAGGTCGTCGGCTTTCCAGGAGACGGGGCCTTGCCATTCGATGATGGGAACCCCGGCGCCCCCGGCCCCTCTCCCACTATCGGAGGGGGAGAGGGAGCGTGGCGGGCCCTGTTGATGATGGTGAAGGCGAGGCTGGGCTGGGGGGTGGCGAGGTTGGATTTTTCTTCGGCGAGGATGAGGCGGCCGGGGAGGCGGGGGTCGCGGCCGACGAGCCAGGCGAGGCGAGCGGCGGCGACGATGCCGATGGAGTGGAGGCCGCGGTAGAGGGCGTTCTGGCCGCCGGACTTGTTGAGGTGGCGGATGAGCTGGACGGCGCAGTTGTGCTTGGCGGCGAGGTCGGCGAGCGGGGCGAGGGCGCTTCTGGCGTCGTGCTCGCTCGCGAGGTTGAGGCCGGGGCCGAGGAAAGCGGTGAAGGGGTCGAGGATGAGGAGGCGGGGGCGATGGCGGGTGAGGGCGTTGTCGAGCTGGGCGAGGTCGCCCGGGAGGCGGAGCCAGGCTTCGCCGGGGTGGTGCTGCCAGACGGTGACGCGGTCGAGGTCGGCGCGGGCGGCGGCAAGGCGGGGGTGGATGAGCTCGCGGGCGCTGTCCTCGGCGTTGAGGATGAGGACGTTGGCGGGGGCGGCGCAGGGAGTGGGCTCGGCTACGGCACACGGAGTGCGCCTGCAACCGGGGAATTCGCGGCCGGTGGTGACGCGGGCGGCGATGTCGAGGGTGAGGATGGATTTGCCGACGCCCGGGTCGCCGTCGAGGAGGGAGATGTGGCCGAGGGGAAGGTGTCCGGGCCAGAGCCATTCGATGGGTTGGGGGGTGAGGTGGGAGAGGGAGAGGAAGGGCATGGCTTCGCCGGGTGAGTGGTGAGTGGTGTCAAGTTGGGTGACAAAGTCCGGGTGGACCAGGTCAGGCGGAGGAATTGACAATTAGCAATTGACGATTAGCAATTTCCAATTTGGGGTGGTTGGCTGGATGACGGTCGTGGGTGGTGTGGGCCATGGGACGATGGGGCTCCAACCTTCATTATGGGCGCGGGGATGGGCGGTTTTCGATGTCGGTTGCATAGGGGGTGGCCGGGGGCGAAGTGAACGAGAAGGGAGCTGGGTGGTTAAGTAAGTCCAAGGGTGGCCGATAGTTGTGGCGCTTTTGCGTGCTTGATCCGTTGCGTGGAAAAGTGATCAAGAAGGGAAGGGATCGCCTCAAGAACGCGAGCCGCCGGTCGGGCCGGCGGCTCGCTTCGACTTCGTTGGTAACGGGGCGGCGCATCAATAGTCGGCACGCATCTTGAACGAGCCGGTGTTGGTGACGGTGGCGCCGGAGGTCATGGTGGAGAAGCTGCGGACCTCGACGAAGTAGCGGCCGGCGGGCAGTTCCTGGGCGATGCTCTCCGTGCCGCCGACGCCGTTGGTCGCTCGGGAGGACTTGATGGTCTTGCCGTCGGCGCCGATCAGGTAGAGATCGAGGTCGGCGTTCTTCTTGTCCTTGCTCGAGACGATGTCGAGGTGGAGGTTGACCTTCTTCTTTTCGGTCAGCGTGAAGCTGAAGACGGCGGTGGCGCCCTGCTTGTTGGTACCGGGCCGGCTATCCAGGTCGCCCGCCTCGATGGCGCCGGTCTTCAAGGCGCGGACGAAGGGGTTGGGGACGGAAGGAGTCTTGCCGGGCGAGTACTTGATGCCGCGGGCGGCGAGGATGGCGGTGACGCCCTTGGCGATGCCGGGATTGCGGGCGACGAAGATGTCGGCGAAGTCGATCAGGTGGCGGTAGGGGGGCAGGTCGTTCCAGGCCTTGCTGCGCAGGGCGCGCCAGATCTCGCCGAAGCCGCAGCCGAGGTGGTTCTTGCCGGGGCGCTTGTCGAAGATGTCCCAGAGGACGCCGCCGACGGAGTGCTCGCTCCAGTAGCCGGGATTGTCCCAGGCGGGCGCGTCGTCGTCGAGGCTGTACTGGATGCGGACGCCGGAGCCGTCGGAGGTGACGCCGGTGTCGACGTAGCGCGGGTCGTTGAGGGCGGCACAGGCGAAGAAGTTGCCCCAGCCTTCGCCCCAGGCGAGGCGCGGGTCGACCTTCTCGCCGCGGTTGTGGTTGCCGCCCGGGCTGTCATCCTTGGCGAAGACGGCGGCGATGAAATGGCCGTATTCGTGGAGGATGACGACGTCGTCGAACTCGTCGGAGTCGACGGCGCGATCACCGAGGATGTAAGCCTGTTTCGTGCTCGGCATGAAGTAGCTGGTTCCGGCGCGATGCTTGGTGGTCCAGAAGATGGTGACGCGCGGAATGGCGATGCCGGGTTCGGCGGCGCGGAGCATCTTGTTGCCGATCTGCAGGGCGGCAAGGATGTTGAAGGGGCCGGAGTCGCGCGTCTTGTCCTTGGCGACGATGTCCTTGCTGGCGACGCCTTCGGGCAGGGTCCAGTTCTCGCTGCTGACCGCGTAGGTCGCGTGCGGGCTGAAATGGTCGACGATCACGGCGTTATCGGCGTCGGCGAGGACGCGGACGTGGGCGGAGGGGGCGGCGGCGGCGGACCAGGAGAGGGTGTAAGCGCCGGCCGCGTCGGTGACGCCGCGGGCGAGGACCTTGGCGGCGGCGTCGACGAGCTCGACCTTGGCGCCGGCGACGGGTCGGAGGACGGGATGGGCGAGATCCAGGCCGGCGGCGCCGGTCTTGGGGTTGCGGAAGAGGATCTTCTCGTATTGCACTTTGCCGTGCACTTTGCCGGCGGCGGCGTCGGAGAGGCTACAGGCGCCGAAAAAGAGCAAACTGAAAAGGCTGACCGCCACGAGACGGCGCCAACGGTGGACAATATTCATGGGAAAATCCTTTGCTGACAGGTGAAATGGGTCCGCGGGCGAAACGCTCGCAGGCCAATTGGCGGCAAAGGTGGAGATGTGACGAGTTTTTTCCGGGGCGTTTCAGGCGGTCGGCGACGGTGATACGTCCGCGAGGGTCGCTGCCGGCGAAACCGCCAAGCGTTGCGCCCGGGAACAGCCTTGTCAACGCCCTGTTCAGGCGATGGCGCTGACAAAAAGACGGGAGGCACACGCCTCCTGTCTTCTTTCGTATCTTTCGTGTCTTCCGTGGCGCCGTGCCTAAGCCAAAATCTCGCGGATCGGCTGCGAATCGCGGTCGGCGATCGGAATGGGCCAGCCGACGTTGGACATGTTGGTGCCGCGCGGGTCGATGCCGAGGGCGAGCAGACGGTAGCGATGAGGTCCTTGGTGGCGATGGCAGCGGTGGGCGGTATCGACCACCATGCCGTCGGCGCTGGTGCGGCCGAAGACGCGGCCGGCCGCGGATGCCGCCGCCGCCGACGACGGTGGACCAGGCGTTGGGAAATGGTCGCGGCCCTGGCCGCCGTTGATGGGGGTGCCGGGCCGACTCGCCCATCCAGACGATGGTGGTGGTTTCGAGGAGGCCCGCGGTCAGCGAGGTCGTCATCAGGCTGGCCCAGGCGGGGTCGAGGACTTCGCAGAGGCGCTTGACGTTGACGAAATTCTGGCCGTGAGTGTCCCAGCCGGCGGGGTTCATCGGCGTGGCGCCGAGGGTGACCTCGACGAAGGGGACGCCGCGGCTCGACGGCGGCGGGCCAGGAGGCAGCCCTGACCGAAGAGGTTTCGGCCATAGCTGTCGCGCAGGCGGGCGGGCTCATCGTCGAGGTTGAACGCGGTGCGGGCGTCGGTGCGGATGAGGCGGGCGGCCCGCTCGTAAGCAGTCATGTGACTGGCAGGGGCGGCGCCGGGGTGCGTCGCGGTGAAATCGCGTTCGAGGCCCTCGAGCAGGCCGACGCGGCCGTCGAAGTGCTCGCGGCTGACGCCGGGGGCGGCCTCCATGTCGTTGACGCGGAGGGCGTCGAGATAGCCGTCGGCGCCGCGGCCGATGGCGCCGCCGGGGTTGAGTTGATCGCCGACGAGCAGCGGAGCGTAGCGCGGGCCCAGGTAGCCTGGTCCGAAGGCGGCGGGGTTGAAGATGCGGTAGGGGGCGATGCTGACGAAGTTGGGGAGGGGGCACTCGTCGTTGACCAGTTCCTTGGAGACGAGGGAGCCAAGGGTCGGGTATTGCAGCGGGCCTTGCGGCAGGTAGCCGGTCCGCATGAGGAAGGTGCCGCGGCCATGGTCGCCTTCGCGGGTGGACATGGAGCGGATGAGGGCGAGCTTGTCCATGTGCCGGGCGAGGCGCGGCAGGTATTCGCTGATGCGGATGCCTTCGACGTTGGTGTCGATGGCGCGGACCGGGCCGCCGTTGGCGTGGCCGGGCTTGGGGTCGAAGGTGTCGATCTGGCTGGGGCCGCCGTTCATCCACAGGAGGATGCAGGCGCGGCGGCGGGCGGGGCTTTCGGCGGTCTGGGCCGCAAGTTTGCCAAGCCAGCCGGAAAGGGAGTAGCCGACGACGCCGGCGGCGGAAAGCTGCATCAACTCACGACGGGAGATACGAGGGGCAGCCATGAATCGACCCTCTGAAAGGAGCAAGGGAAAGGTTGGCCGGGGGACGCCCGGCGGGCACAGATAAAACTGTCGACACGGGCGATTCTAACAGAAAAAAAGGGGACGTCATCCCGAAATCGGTAACGCGCGGACGCCGCGTCGGCCGGCATTTGTTGTCACAGACCGGCTGCGACCGGCTATTCGTGGCGATCCAACAATAGGAACGCCGCTCCGGCCGCGGCGTCCCACCAAATCCGATTGAAGGGACAAAGTCATGAGGTGTTTGAGTTTCGTCGCTTTTTTGGCCTGCGTCGGTCTGTTGGGCGTCCAGGGCGTCGCGTCCGCTCAAGAGGCGCCGCCACCCGTCGGCGTGTGGAAAGGCAACTTTGACGATGGCTCGGGCGGCATCACCCTCGTCGTCACCGGCGGCGGCGTCACGGTGCAGGTCACGGGCGGAGCGCCGGTGACCGGGACATGGACCTGGCAAGCCACCTCGCGCGGCGGCATCATCACGATCCACTATTACCTGGCAGGTCGGCCCAATCGGCTCTACTACAGCGTGACCTACGTGGACGGCAGGACGATGGTGTTTTCCGATCCATGGTTTCGCATCACGCTGCGGCGGATGTAGGCCCATGGCAGCGCGACTGTCCCATTTACGACTCTGCGGGGTGCGGTCCGACGGGCGGCGCGGTTTTCTTGAGGACGACGTCGATCTCGCTCGCTTTGATGATGTCGCGCGTGGAGGGGGCGCGATCGAGGGTCAAGATGCCGTTGAGGTGGTCCAGTTCATGCTGCACGACACGGGCCGGAAAGCCTTGCAGATCGATGACGCTGGACTGGCCCTGGTGATCGAGATAGCTCATGCGGACGACGCGGTGGCGCGGCACGTTGACAAGCAATTCCGGAAAGCTGAGGCAGCCTTCCCAGCCGGTCGCCTTCTCGCTCGACGCATGGGTCAGCACAGGATTGATGAAGATCTCGATCCCGGGCATGGCATCCGGGTCATTCGGCGGAAGAACCGCGGCCAGGAAGATGCGCTTGTCGCTGAAGACCTGCGGCGCCGCCAGACCGACACCGCCCGCGGCGTCGAGCGTGGCGAGCATGTCGCGGATAAAGCGCTGGAATTCAGGCGCGGCGATATCGCCCGCCGCCACTTCGACGGCGGCATGGCGCAGCGCCGGCTGACCAAGCTGAGCAATGCGAAGAATCATGGGCCATCCTCTATCCTTGATTCTCAGCAGCCTGTCAACCGTTGGCCATCGTTTTCCCGCCGCTTCCTGCCTCGGCATCGTCTTGTATAATGCCGGACGATGCCCCATCCGGCGCCCGGGCTTCCTTCTTCATCCGGCGGAGAATCCTCGTGTCCTCTTTGCGCGCAATCTTCGGTGGTATCGCCGTTCTGCTCGCCACCCTTCCCTTCGCCACCGGCGGCGAGGAGAAGGTGACGTGCCGCATCATCTACGTCCCCACCGAGGAGGAGGTCGTGGAGAAGATGCTCGACATGGCCGCGGTCAACAAGGACATGATGGATGTCGTCCGCTCCATCAACCGCGTCATCGACCTCGCCAACGCCGAGAAAAAGAAGAAGACGATCCCCCCTCTCGCCTTCAAAGAGGTCTTCGGCGCCCGCGTCGCCGGCCTCACGCCGCAACAGCAGAAGGAATTGAGCGACGCGCTGGCGGGAGTGAACAAGGCGATCGACAAGATCAATAGCGAAGCGACGAAGGGAATCCCGCACGTGACGATGGCTGAGGTCCTGGCAGGCAAGAGTGAGTACGCGGCCCCTTCCGTCGTCGCGCTGCTCAAGACGCTGCAAGCCAAGAGCGACGTCGTCTACGACCTGGGCTGCGGCGACGGCCGCATCGTCTGCATCGCGGCCAAGAGATTCGGGGCGCGCGGCGTCGGCGTCGATATCGACCCGGCCCGCTTCAAGGACTGCCAGGAGACGATGAAGAAATACGGGGTAACGAAGGAGCAAGCGGAGTTCCGGCTCGGCGACGCCCTCAAGGTGAAGGACCTCGACAAGGCCAGCGTCGTCACTTTTTACATGCTGCCCGAGTTCATGGAGAAGCTCGAACCGCAGGTGATGAAGCTCAAGCCGGGCACGCGGTTGGTCGCGCACGATTACCCGTTCCCGAACCTGAAGCCGGATCAGATCGTGGAGTTCAAAGGCCCGCACCGGGAGCACACACTGTATCTCTGGACCATTCGCGATGAGAAGAAGTGAACCACGGAAAGCACGAAGAGCACGAAAAAAACCAGAAAGGAGAGGCGTGATCGGCCTCACCTTCGTGTTTTTCGTGCGTTCCGGGGTTGGCTAGGCGGTTTCCGCGGTGGGCTGGGGCGCGGGGCGGCGCCACAGGACATTCGACCACCAGAAGGGGATCAGCTTTCGCAGCGTGCGCGGAATGTCGAGAAGGGATACCTTGCTGCTTCCCTTGAGCCGAGGTCGGTGGCGCACGCCGGCCTCGGCCACGTCGAGGCCGAGCAGGCGGGCACGGGTCAGCATTTCCGTGTTGACGAAAAAGCCATTCGTCTCGGGCAGGATTTGCTTGAGAGCGTCGCGCTGGAAGACCTTAAGGGCGCAATCGACGTCGCGCACGCGCGTCCCGAGCAGCATCCGGGCGAGGCGGTTGTAGCCCCAAGAGAAAAAACGGCGTCGCCATGGATCCTGGCGTCCCATTCGATGGCCGACGGCGATCGGCGCCTGGTCGGTGAGGGAGAGGAGGCAAGCCAGGTCGTCGAGGTGGAACTGGCAATCGGCGTCGGTGAACGCGACATAGTCGAAGCGGGCGGCTTTGAAGCCGGTGCGCAAGGCAGCGCCGTAGCCGCGATTGATTTCGTGCCGCAACAGGCGCACGCGGGGTCGGCGCCGCGCCTCGGCGCGAACCAGGTCCGCCGTGGCGTCGCGGCTGCCATCATCGACGATCACGATCTCGTAAGCCCGCGTCAAACGGGGCAAGGCGGCATCCGCTTCGGCGATCGCCTGGACGATTCCCGCCTCCTCGTTGTAGGCCGGGATGACGAGTGATAACGATTTACCGTCCATGCGCCGTCCTCCGTGACCGCCGCTACCCGCCGTGCGCCGCGTAGCGCTTCCGCACTGATACCTTCGATGCGCCGTTTGGGGAAGGCCAGTCCGCCCAGCCACCCTACACTAAGCGCATGAAAATCACCGACATCCGCATCACCGGGCTGCGCGGCGGGACCGTCGAGGGAGGCTGGGCCGACGAGCTCAAGCCCGAAGACGACGTCCACACGATCCTCGAGGTCCTCACCGATGGGGGGCTAACGGGCGTGGGGAGCGTGTTCACCAGCAAGGCGCTCGTGCAGGGCGCCGTGCAGCTGTTGCGACCCTTCCTCGTCGGCGAACGTTGCGACGAACCGGGCCGCCTCACCGAGAGGCTGCGGCAGACGACCTTCTGGCAGGGCCGCGGCGGCTCCGTCGAGCACGCCATCAGCGGCATCGACATCGCCCTTTGGGACCTCTTCGGCAAGGTCTGCAACCAGCCTATCGCCCGCCTCCTGGGCGGCTCCTACCGCCAGCGCATCAAGCCCTATGGCTCGATCTTGTTCGACGAGCCCGAACCTCTCCGCAAGAAGCTCGAGGCGACCGTCGCACGCGGCTTCCGCGCCATCAAGCTCGGCTGGCGCCCCTTCGGCCGGCGCGACGCGAAGACCGATGAACTCTTGATCCGCACGGCGCGCGAGACGGTCGGGCCCGAGGTCGAGATCATGGTGGACGCCGGCGGCAGCGAGCAGTTCTGGCCGCACGGTTACAAGTGGGCGCTGGAGACGGCGAAGATGCTCGCCGACCACGATGTTGTCTGGTTCGAGGAGGCGCTGCCGCCCGACGACCTCGAAGGCTTCATCGAGCTGCGCCGCAACGCGCCCTTGCCGATCGCGACGGGCGAGGTGCTGACCCGGCGCCAGAGCTTTCGCCCCTTCCTCGAGCGCGGCGCCGTCGATGTCATCCAGCCGGACGCCACCAAGTGCGGCGGCATCTCCGAAGCCTGGCGCATCGCCTGGATGGCTTACGACCACAACGTGCAATGGGTCCCGCACGGCTGGAACACCGCCATCGGGTTGGCCGCCGATCTGCAACTCTCGGCCGCGATGCCGGTGGCGCGATACGTCGAGTACCTCACCCCCTCCCCCTATATCGAGGAGATCATTACCGAGCCATTCAAGGTGGATGCCGAAGGCTATTTGCCGATCCCCGAGAAACCCGGTCTGGGTGTCGAACTCAGCCGGGAGGGGTTGAAACGGTATGGCTTCTAGATAGAATATTAACAATCTGCAAGGTTTATTCTCGGGCATGAAGCCCGAAAACCGCGGAAGCAGCGTTGCTTACAGATGAAATGGTTCGCCTCAGCTCTGATCCTCAGCCTGCTCTCGAGCCAGGTTGACGCTTTGACCTTCGCGCATATCGAAGCGCCGGCTCCCCTCCACGAAGAGGAGTTTCTGCCTCCCCAGGCGCGCTCACCGCAGGAAAGACACCTCGCCCGCCATGAGCGGCGGCGCGGCGTCTTGCCGATCAAGGCTTGTATCGTATCGATCTTCCGCGAACCACCGGCCGAGCCCATCGTGGCGCCGCCGCTTCCCCCGTCGCCTCTGTATCACTTCATGTCCTTGCAGCTTTGAGATGGCGCTTCTGCTCCGCTAGCGCGCGCTGGTTTCACGCCATCTCGCCCTCCAACGTGATTTCTTGTTTTCCCGGCACGCGAACAGCCCATGAGCGTGTCCGCTTTCCTACTCCGCTGAAATCCTGTCGCGCGAAAAGATGTGAATTCATCCGGCCTTGCCTCGGCGCGACGTTAACGAAAGGAAGCACACAATGACTCTACGCTCCGACCATGTCGGCGCAACAGAACCTGGCGCCGGCGATGTGACCGTGGTCCGGTTTCAAGGCTGCGAAGTGTCTCTCAATGAAGAGACTCTCGGCCGCATCCGCCACCAGCTGTTCGCCCTGGCGGGTGAGCCCGCCAAGGCGGATGTGCGTTTGGATCTGGCGAACGTCAAGTATCTCACCGGCGGGGCGCTCGGCGTCCTGGACTCCTTGCACGACAAGCTGCGCCGCGATGGTCGGCGCCTGATCGTCGATGACGTCAGCCCTCAAATTCCCTGGACCAACCTCTCCCAGGAAGGAGCGTGAACGATGCTCGTGCTCAGTCGCAAACCCGGCGAAGAAATCGTCATCGGTGAGCACATTCGCCTGACCGTGCTCGCAATTCGCGGCAACCAGGTCCGGCTGGGTGTCGCCGCTCCGGCGCATGTTCCGATTCAGCGCGAGGAGCTGTGTCTGAAGGCCGAGGAAAGCGCCGCCGGTCGGGCGCCTTCGGAGGAAAGCTCATGAAGGACCATGCGTCGGCGCGTTTTCCTTTGCTGAATCCGGCCGAGATGGAAAGGCTCGAGGCTCAGGTCCAAACCCGGCTGAACGGGCGGATACGGCGTTTTGCCCTGAGGCTTGGCGCCTGCGGCCTGGTGCTGACAGGACAAGCGCGCACGTACTACGACAAGCAGCTCGCCCAGCACGCGGTCATGGAAGCCACGGCGCTGCCGATCCTGGCAAACGAGATCGAAGTGTGCTGATCCAGGGACACGGCCCGGGCGTGTCGAGTCGTCGGAAGGCGATTCGCCACGATCTTCCAATAGACACCTCAATACCGGCCGCGACGGCGCTCCTTCCCCGGCAACGCCTCCAGGCAGCTCGTCCACGCAGATGAAATGGTTCGCCTCCCCAAGAACACTGGGTGGAGAAATGCCGCAGGCGCGGGAGCGCGTGTACAAAGCGGTCTCCCAAATGGGGACATCCGCCGCTGACGCGACGCCACCAACGACTTGTCGCAAGCTCCGCGTGAGGGAAGGATCCCCGAGCCCAAATACCGGGTTCGAGGTCTTTGCGCCGGGGCGTCAGGGCTTTCGCGCAGGCCGCTCACTTCCGCTCGCGCGGCGTGCTGGTGAAGATCGTGTTGCCGAGTCTTCTCTGGTTTTGCACGACGACCTTCTGCGCCGCCCATTGCAGGGCGTTCGGCATCATGCGCAAGCCGGTCTTCAGGTCGTGCCGGCCGTTCGGGTCGTAATCGACGGTGACCGTGACGCCACGCTGCTTGGCGAAGAAGAGGAAGCTCTCCACCTGTGCGGCGACGTTGAACTCGTCCTTGCCGCCATAGGCGACGTACAGATCCAGCTCGCCGTCTTTCAAGTCCGTCCGCTCCATCAGCTCCAGCGGGTTGATGGCGCTCATGCCGGCGATGGCGCCCGGGCCCCGGCCGAAGATCGGCTCGAAGAGATCGCGGAAGCGAAGCAGGACGAGCTTGCGGCGGCCCAGCTTTTCCAGGCCGTGGAAACGCTCGCGCAGGCCGAAGCAGCCGGGGTCGAAGCGGGAGCGGTACTTGCCTTCGCAATCGACGTAGCGGAGGTTGAGGAGCGGGAAAAAGCCCATGGCGGCCTTGATGCGGTCGCGGTGCTTGATGGCGAAGGCGAAGGCGGCCGAGCCCCCCATCGAGACGCCGACGATGGCGTGGGACTCGCGCTCGGGCTTGATCGGGAAGGTCTCGTGCACGAAGTTCCAGACGTCGATCATCACGTAGTCTTCGAAGGCGCCGGCTTTGGAGTTCGCGAAGAAACTGGCCGGCTCGGTCGCCGAGACGCGACCGTGCAAGGTCCCGTCGGGCGCGGCTATGATCACGGGCGGCATCTGTCCGGCCATGATCGCCTTGTCGAAGTGCTCGACCTGGGCCTGGATGAAGAACTGCTCGTCCTGCCCGGCCCCGTGGAGGAAGATGGCGAGGGGATAACGCTGCTTCGGGTCGAAGCCGGGGGGCAGGTAAACGTAAAGGTCGCGCTTCTGGCCGAGCGCGGGAGACCAGATGCGGCGGTCGCAGCCGTGGTTATGGGTGAAGTCGAGGACCTGCCCGTGCAGCTTGCGGTTGACGCGATCGAGGAAGTCGCGGCCGAGGAAAAAGTTGGGGGCCTGTCCGATGCCCACGCCGTCAACCCAGAAAGCGACCACGCACCAGAAGGGATCCATGTTGCGTCTCAAGGTGTAGCTGAAGCCGTGAAACTTCAGCCGGATAGCTGAAGTCGCGAGACTTCAGCTGTCATGGTGGCGGTTGGCCGAAGTCCCGCGGCTTCGGCCACGTGCAAAGACCGACGCCGGGGCGATACGACCCGGCCGCGGTACAGCGCGAACAATCTTATATCGAGATCGACAGGGGCAGCCGGGCAGGGGAGTGAAAACGCGCGTGAGGAGGCGGAAGCTGGGGAAGGGGGCGCGGCGACAGCGAAAACAACGGGGATGCCGAAGAAGCGGGCCGCGGCGATCAGACGTTCGCGGCCGGATCAGGCGGCCGCCTTGTATCGCCCCAGGCACTCCTGGAGGATTTCGCGGTTGAGGACCTGCTCGAGGTCGACGAGGATGCGCGCCGCCGTGGCGCCGTCGAGGACGCGGTGGTCGAAGGCGAGGCGCATGTCCAGGCCGTGGTTGGCGTCGAACAGGCCGTAGTAGATGGTCGTCGTCAGCAGGGGCACAAGCTGGGTGAGGCCCGCGCCCTGGCCGGCGACGCTGGTGATGCCGAAGGTGCCGAAGTTATGGCAGCGTTGCTTGCCGAGGCAGTTGAGGGTCACCCACCAGACGAGGCGGCGGATGAGGCGGGGGCAGCGGGCCAGGGCCATCGAGCGCTTGTAGGAGCGTACCTGGTCGATGGGGTCTTCCTTGTGATGGCGGATGATCTCGTCGATCTCGGCCAGGCTGCGGTTCTCGGGGCGACGGACCTGGCAGTAAAGGACGATGTTCTCGCCGTTCACCACGCGCTCGACGTTCATGGTGACGACGTTGGTCGGGTGCTCGTAAAAGTGGGCCCAGGGATAGGGCATGTAGAAGCGGCACAGCTCCGGATAGTCGCGCGACAGGATCGCAAAGGCCTTGGCGAAGATGCCGGTCCAGGTCGGGCGCGGAAAGACGACCTGGCGGGCTTGTGCCAGGGCGCCGAGCGCGAGGTAGCGCTCGGCGGTCACGGTGGGTACCTTCTGGCTGAAGTCCATCAAGTCGACGACCAGCCGCCGAAATGGCGAGACGGGGAGCCAGGAGCCCTTGCGCTTTGTCATGGCGAGCCTGCTGAGAGAAGGGAGTCTGCTTTCCTTAAACCTTTTCCGCGTTTGGAGCAAGGGAAGTTGTGAAAAAACCGGGAATACCGGGGATTTCGGCCGGGACGGGGCGTCCTGCGCGGATTCTCTTTCCATGGCGGGAAGCGCACGGCCACGGCGGACCGCTGTTCCAAAGAGGGCTGCGACCGCTCGGAGCGGCTACTGAGCGCTCAGGTGCACGAGAAAAGCGAGCTGCTCGAGTTGAATCGCGAGATCGACGCCGACGAGGCTCACGCCGGCCGGCACGCGCGGCACGATCGGGGCGAAATTGAGGATGCCTTTGATGCCGGCTTCCACCAAGACGTCGGCCACGCTCTGGGCCGCTTCGGCGGGGACGGCCAGGACGGCGAGATCGGCGCCGGCCTCCTTGAGCGCCTGCCGGACCCGCTCCAGCGGTTGGATCTGCAGCCCTTCGACGCTCTTGCCGATCTTGTCCGCGTCGACGTCGAAGAGGGCGACGAAGCGGAAGCCATGCTTCTCGAAGCCCTTGTAGCGCAGGAGGGCGCGGGCGAGGTTGCCGATGCCGACGACGATGGCGGTCCATTGGCGGTCGACGCCGAGGCGGCGCCGCAGGGCGTCGCTCAGTTCCTGAGCGGGATAGCCGATGCCGGGCTGGCCCAGGTTGCCGAGGGAGGCGAGGTCCTTGCGCACCTGGGCGTCGGTGATGCCGAGGGCGTCGCCGAGCATGCTGCTCGACACCTTGTGGACGCCTTCGGCCTGGAAGCGATCGAGGTGGCGAAGATAAAGGCTGAAGCGGGCGACACTGGCTCGGGATAGGCGCGGCTCGTGACCGTTGTCGTCGGCGTGCGTGGCTGACTCTGGCTTGCTCATGCTCCGTGGCGACCGAAACGTTGGAATCGTCTGCTTAAGTCTAGTGCGATGCGCGCGCGGGGTCAAGGCGAGCGGTGTCCGGTGTCAAGGCCCTTTCCCCAGCTTCACGCGATAGATGCGCGGGAGATAGTCACGCGAAGGCGTCAGAGAGATACTCGCCATGTCGTACTCGATAACGCTGTCCAACGTCTCTGCGGCGGCGGGTTCATCGTTGACCAGTACGCGCACCGCCTTTCCTTCGCGAACGATGACGTAGCGGCTCGCCTTCTTCATATGCGCCACGATGGGAAGCATTTTCTTCTGCTTCGTCGTGACCTTCTCGGCCGGCTCGTTCTTGGCGATGGCGACGCCGTTCGGGTCAACGGTGACGTAAAGGGATGGTCCACCCACGCTCGACCAGAGACGAACGGTCATTTGCCCCAGAACGTTGCTCGAGATCAGCTTTGCCTCCACCTCGAAGAAAAAGTTCCCCTCGACCTTGAACGGCGGCAGCCCCACGAAGTGCCGGCCTGAGGCCGACACGGGCCGCAGGCAGGCCCGCCCCGCCTCATCCTTGGTCGCAAGAATAAGGCGGTCGCCCGTCCAGCCCTTGGGAAGGCTCCCCGTGGCCTCCGGGTCGTGGAAGTCTTCGTCCAGGACCGCCTCGCTGGCCATCCCCTTCTTGCCAGCCCCTTTCGCTTCCTTTTCTTTGGCGGGGGGCGCCTTCAAGGTCAGCGAATCATCCTTGTCCTTCGCCGCGCCGTCCCCCTTGGGCCAGAAAAGGACTGCCAGCGCGATGACGCCCAAGAAACCGACTCCTGCGCCGAGCAGCCACCATTTCTTCCTGGTTGGCTCGGCTATCGAGGCGGGTGGCGCGGGTGGGCGCGACGCCAGCGGTACCGGCGGAGCAGCGACATTTGCTGCGACAACCGTAGGGGGTGGAGCGGGGACCGAGGAACTGACGGGCAGCGACCAGTCCGGCTCGGCAGTCGGACGGTCTGCCAAGGGGGCGACGGAAGACGTGGTTGTCGGCGGCGCCTGCATAGTCGCGGGCGCCGAGGCAGGAGCCGTCATCGTTTCCGTCCGCTGCGTGACCGTCGGAGCCGCGCCGCCGATCGCCCGCACGCTTGTGGCGGCCAATCCGAGTCTGAGGTCGCTGAAGGGGAGCAGCGCATCGACAACGGCGGCCGGCGCATAGCGGTCCCGCGGCGCCTTGGCCATCATCCTGCGGAGAATAGACGCGACTGCGGCGGGAACGTCGGGGCGCAGTCGCTCGATCAACTCCGGCTCCTCCTGGCGATGAGACGCCAGCTTCTCCTCCAAGGAGCGATCCGGAAACGGCGGCCGCCCCGCGAGCAGAAAGTAGAAGACGCAGCCGAGGCTGTAGATGTCGGCGCGGATATCGACACGCCGCGGATCAACGATCTGTTCGGGCGCCACGTAGTCGGGCGTACCCAGGGTGGCGCCGGCCTGCGTTATCCCGTCAGGCCAATCGGGGTCGGAGTCTTGCACTCGGGCCAGGCCCATGTCTACGATCTTGACAACGGCCCCATTCTTGGTGACCTGGAGATTGGACGGCTTGATATCCCGATGCAATAGCCGGCGCTCCGCGGCATACTGCAACCCCATGGCCGCCTGCGCAACGTAGGCGCAGGCACTGCCGATGGGCAACGGCCCGGATCCCCGGACCAGGTCCTGAAGATTGACCCCCTCGGCGTATTCCATTACGAGAAAGTGAACGTCCCCCTCCTGGGAGGCGTCGAAGGCCCGAACCAGATGGGGGTGATCGAGTTGAGCCGCGACACGGATTTCGCGCCGAAAGCGCTGGACTGCGTCGGCACTCGCGAGCAGATCTTTGCGGATAACCTTGAGCGCCACGACCCTGTTCATTACCGGATGCCGCGCCTTGAAGACCTCGCCCATGCCCCCGCCGCCGATTCTCTCCAGCAGCAGGTAGGAGCCGAGGACCAGGCCGGCGCCGCGACTGTAGAGCAGCTGGTTCGCCTGGTAGCTCGTGAGCCAGCCGCGCCGGACCAGCTCATCGGCCAACGTCTGGGCGTTGGGATACGAGGAGTCCCATGCGGCGACCTCCTGGAGCTGCGTCCGGTCGAGAACCGGGAACCGATTCAGGTCGTCGATGAAGTCGGCCACGGAGGCGATAGGCATGCGCGGGTCTCAGCGAGAAGATCGGTATCGCCGCAGGGATCGGGTCCCTGCGCCGGGATGGGTGTCGACGGGGCCACGGTAGGCATTGCGTTTTCTGAATCATACCGCGTTCATCGAGCGATTCCAGGCGCGATGGCTTTGCCACGCCGATGCGAACGTCATCTTCCTTCGAACCGCAAATGCCGCCGCAGAAAATCAAACGTCCCCTCGCTGTGGATCTCATGCCCGCCCAAGAAGAACTCGATGCGCGTGCGGTCGGCTAATCCGGCGGCGGCGTAGAAGCGGCGCACCTTGGCGTATTCGAAGGCGACGTATTCATCGAGGCCGACGCCGTCCGCATGGCCGCGTTCCACCATGAACGGCCGCGGCGCAATCAAGGCCGCCATCTCCGCGTAGTTGAAGGTGTTGCCGAGGTTGAACTCGTACATGTCGTACTCGCGCGTGAACATGTAGCTGCCGAGCCACTCGAGGTTGATGTTCTTCCAGATCCATTCGTTGAAGTCACCGGAGCAGATGGAGAGGCAGTAATCGAGAAGGATGCTTGGAATGCGCATCGCCACCTTGCCGCCGTAGGACAGGCCGTAATAGGCGATGCGCGTGCCGTCGACAAAGGGCAGCGTCTTGAGAAAGTCGATGACGGCCTGGTGCTGGGCGACGATGAAGGAGTAGAGGGAGAGGCCGAGCGGGTTGGCCTTGCGCACGATCTGTCGGAAGTGGGTCTCGAAGATGTAGGGGTTCTGCGGGGCGAAGACGACGAAACCGAGATCGGCGAGCTGGGCGCCGAAGGAATTGTAGTAGGGCGTGCGCTTGGCCGGGTTGACAACGTCCATGGGCCGGCCTTCGAGCCCGTGCTGGCAGACGACGCACGGCCGTTTCTCGCCTTCCTTGAGGTCCTTGGGGATGAGAAGGATGCCGAAGGCGATGACGTCGTCGAAGACGTCGAGGACGACCTCGTGACCGGTCCACTTCGGCGTGTCGAGGATCTTGCGCGTGCGCGGATTGAGCGGCATGGTCCGGCCGGGGAGCTTGCCGATGACGTCCTCGTGGAAGATCTTGCGCAGCATGTCCTGCGACTTCTTCAGCTCGCCCGGCGACTTGGGGTTGAGCTTGGACCAGAAGAAGCTCTGCCGCGTCGGTGTCGCCGCGGGCAGAAGGTCCTGCGTGTGCGCGACGAGCTGGTCGAACTGGCGTTTGTGGCGCGCGGCTGGATTGACCGTGGCGACGGCCTTGGGCGCGTCCTTCTGGAGATCGGGCGCCGCGCCGATGCCCAGATCCTGGAAGAATTGCTCGAACGTTTTTGAGAACCCGGGGCCACGGTAAGCCTCCACCTTCTTGTCGTCGCCTTTGATTTCCGCTCCGAACCATGCGCTGAGTCCGCCGCGCGCGAACTTCTCACGCGGCGGCAAGGTCGCGGCGACGCGCTCGACCTCCTTCTTGACGGCGGCAAGGCCCGCCGCCGTCACGGAGCCCGGCGCCGCCCCACGCCGCGTGCCCCGCTCGGCCGGCGCCGGCTTGGTCTTGAACTCGGCCACCTCGATGCAGAGGGAGCGCGGGACAATCAGCCGGATCACCTCGCCGTCGCCGAACTCCGTGAGCAAACGCCAGACGTTGCGATAGATCGGCTCGGCATGCAGGTCCTCGCGCGGACCGAAATGGCCGCTCACCACCGTCGCGTCGACGCGCGGATCGAGGGCGGCGGCGTAGAAGGCGAGCAACCCGCCTTCGCCGTAGCCGTAGAGCCCGATTGGCGGATGGTCCTTGCTCGCGGCGAACCAGTCGACGGCGGCCAGCACCTTCTGAATCTCGTAGCCGATGATGTGGCGCCCCATCTCGTAGCTCATCCGGTAGATGAACTCGCGATGCGTCTGGTTGGTGAAGCGGCCGAGCTTGGCGCAGCCCGAATGCGTATCGTCCCGGTCGATTAAGGTCGGAATGACGACGCGGCAGCCATTGTCAGCGAGGACGCGCGCGAACTGCGAGTTTTGCGTCGGGCCGGCAAACAGTCCCCCTCTAAGACCGGCGATCTCCTCCGGTACCTGGTCCGCGTCTGGAATGGCGACCACGCACGCCTTCGGCTTCCCGTTCGGCTCAAGGAGGAGGCCTTCGCCGTCGACGCCCGGCAGCACCGGCCAGCGCACGGCGTAGACCTTGTACGCCTTCGTTTCCGCGAGCAGAGCCGGCTGGTCGGTCGTCGACACGTATTCGAGGGCAGGGACGGGCAGGCGCTTGTCGACGACGCCGAGGATCGTCCGCAGCCGCTCGCGGTTGGGGGTGATCGATTTCTCGTACGCCGCGTGGGACGAATAGTCCGGCTTCCAGTACTCTTTGCGCTTTTCGACCGATTCCTTCGTGGCGCGGTCGAGGTAGCGGTGGATGCCGTCGACCATGACTTTGGCGAGGTCGTCCTTGGTCTCGAGGGGTTTCGTGCCGGGGAGGGATTGGGCGTGGGCGGAAGAAGGAACCACGGAACACACGAAAGGCACGAAAAAAAGACAAGAGAGAAGGCGGCGCATGGTGGGGTCCTTTTGCGGAGCGAACGAGGCGTGATGGTGTGAGGGTAGTGCGTGACGCGGCGGATGCAAGGGAAAAGTGGAGCGGAAAATCCGGGGACGCGTTGGATTGGGCGAAGAAATGTGACATGCTGACCGATGCTGAAGCGGGACATGGCGCAAAGGGCGGGAAGCGGCATGGCGTTGCGATGTGCGGGGTGCGGCAAGCTGTCGCGCGACGAGCTGGTTTGCGAGCATTGCCGGCACGACCTGGGGACCCCTCCGGCCGAGCTGCCGCCCCCCTATTGTCCGGCGCCTCCGAGCGGCGTGAGGCTCACCCTCAACCAGACGCGCCTTCTCGCCGGCGCCGAGAACTATCTCCACGTCGAGACCCTTGCCGGCGCCTGGCGCGTCCACTGGCTCGGGCCGACCGCCTGGTCCCTGTACCGCGGCACGCTCGAGCAGCGGTTGCGCCTCCATCTCCCCTGCCTGCCGCCGGGCCGCGTCATCGAGGATGCCGAGGGGGCCTGGATTCTGTTCGAGGCGGGCTTGCCCCTGGCCGTGCCCTGGGCGAACGGCGGCGCCGACCCCTTGCGCGAACTGCGGCGGCTGCTCGACTTCCTCGACGGGCTCGAAAAGACTCTCGACGTGCTGCACGCCCAAGGCCTCGTCTGGCTGAACTTCGATCCGCTCGAGTTGGAGCTCAAAGCCTCCGCCGATCCGGAGCGAGAATACCTTCGCGTCACCAACCTCGACCTGCGCGTCTTCCGCCGCGGCGAACTCGATCCGCTCGCCCGGCTCCGGCCTCACTTCGTCGCCCCGGAGATCGTCCGCGGCGCCGCGGACGAGATCGGCCCGGCCACGGACGTCTTCCACCTCGCCCTGTTCGGCTTCTACTGGCTCGCGGGACTTCTGCCCGATGGCTTCCCCGGCCATGGCCTCGAAGCGTTCGGCTACCAGATACCGCCACTGCGAATCTACGCCCCGTGGGCGCCGCCGGGGCTGCACCGCGCGCTCGCTCAGGCCTTGTCCCTTCTGCCGGCGCAGCGCTTCGGCCGACCCGCTCAGCTTCTGCTCGCCCTGGAAGAAGTGGTAACACGGTTCGAACGGCGGCTGCAGCATCGAGAATGTCGCCTGGGAAATCGGGGCACTGCCAGGTGGGCGCCAAGGCCGCCCTCGACGCGACAACGAGGACCAGGTCCTCGTCCGGCTCTTCGCCGGCCGGGCCTTGCTCGCCGTCGCGGACGGCATCAGCACCTGCGACGTCGGCAGCGGCCGGCTTGCCAGCTGGCTGACCATCCAGACGCTGGCGCGTGCCTTCGGTCCGGACGCCGACGCCGCGGGCTTCGGCGCCGCCGTGGCGGACGCGGCGCGCCGTAGCGCCGCCTCACTCCTGGAATGGGCTCTCGAGAAGGGCTACGAGCAGCAGCTGCGCGACGGCGCCGACCTGATGGGGACGACGCTGACCGTCGCCTGGCTGGAAGGCCGCGAGCTGCGCCTGGCGAACCTGGGCGACAGCCGGGCCTACCTCATCGACGAGCACGACGTCGAGCAGTTGACGGTCGACGGCGACCTCGGCTCCTCTCTCCTGGGCCAGGGCTACCCACCCGAAACGCTCATCGAGATCAGCGGCATGGCGGCACCGCCGGAAATATCGGCGGCTGTCAGCTCGACGACTCCGGCAAGCAGCCATTCTCGAAGACCTGTGCCGGCCGCGTTCTATTCCCTTCCTCTCTTGCCGGGCGATATCCTCGTCCTTTGCACCGACGGCCTCGTCGAAGAAGGCATGTTCCTGGAGCCGGAAACGCTCGGCCACCTCGTGCGCACCCACCGCGACCGCCCCGCCCAGCAGATCGCCGAGTTGCTGGCGGACAGCGCTGACACCCTGCAGCGTCTCCGTCTCCCATGGAACCCGATGGCTTCGGCGATAATATCTCGGTGATCGTCGTGAAGATCTCGTGAGCCACACTGGCCGACTTTTCGCGGCCGGCCCGCCGCAGCTTGACCAACCGGGAGGACACCGTGCAGCCGATCGATGTTCTTTGCGCCGGAATCATCGTCGCCGATCACGTTTGCACGCCGATCAGCCACGTCCCGGCCGCCGGCGAGCTGGTGATGGCGGACGGCATGCTCCTCACGATCGGCGGTTGCGCCGCCAACGCCGCTGTCGACCTGGCGAAGATGAAGGTCCGCGCGTCGGTCGTGGGGCGGGTCGGAAAGGACAGCTTCGGACGGATCGTCGCCGATCTCTTGCGCGACGCAGGCGTCGATGTGTCGCTGGTGAAGACGAGTGAAAAGCTGGACACGAGTCAGACGCTGATCGTCAATGTGAAAGGAGAGGACCGCCGCTTCATTCACACCTTCGGCGCCAACGCCGAGTTCAGCGCCCCCGACATCCCCACCGACTTGTTCGGCGCTCCCGCCCGCCCGCGCGTCCTCTACCTCGGCGGCTACCTCGTCATGCCGGGCCTGCGCCAGGACGCTCTGGCCGAGGTCTTCGCCGCCGCCCGGCGCCAGGGGATCAAGACGGTGCTCGACGTCGTCGTTCCGGGGCCGGGCGACCATGTTCGTCAGCTCGACCGCCTGCTGCCGCACGTCGATGTTTTTCTGCCCAACGATCACGAAAGCCGCGTCATCACAGGCCGGCAGGATCCGCTCGACCAGGCCGCCTTCTTCCGCGACCTCGGCGCCAGGACCGTTGTCATCACGATGGGCGGCGCCGGCTCCGTGCTAGTCGAGGACGGCCTCAAACTCCGCGCCGGCGTCTTCTCCGTTCCCTATATCGATGGCTCCGGTGGCGGCGACGCGTTCGACGCAGGCTACATCGTCGGCCTGCTCGAAGGTCGGGATGCGGCCGGCTGCCTGCGCTACGCGGCGGCGCTGGGGGCAAGCTGCGTGCGCGCGATCGGCACGACGCCCGGTGTCTTCACCCGGCCGGAGTGCGAGGCATTTCTGGCGCAGCATGAGCTGTCGATCGAGACGCTCTGACATGGCGCAAAGCCGCAGAGAATCCCCGGCGTAGCCGATTTCGTGAGGTTTCGGAGCATCTGATATTCTCACCAATCAGCCATCGGGATCAGTGCTTGCAGATCGGCCGCCATCGCGTTTACAATCGGTCGATCTACCCCGAGGATCGCCATGCCCGACGCCACGAACTTCTCCCGCCGTGACTTCCTCGCCGTCGCCGGCCTGTCCCTGCTGGCTCCCGCACGTTTCTGGGCGCAGGACAAGCCACTCCCCGCCCGCGCCGCCGTCGATCGTCTCGACGGCCCGCCGTTTGTTTCGGCCCGAGGCTGGGCCTTCGTCGAGGGCCGCTCCGGCCGCTTCCTGTTCGGCGCCAACGAGACGGCCGAGCTGGCGATGGCGAGCACGACGAAGATCATGACTGCCTGGCTCGTGCTGCGGCAAGCTGTCGACAACCCGAAGGTCCTCGACGAGGAGATGACGATCTCCGCCGCGGCCGCCAAGACCGGCGGCAGTTCGGCCCGCATCCGCGCCGGCGACCGCTTCAGCGTCCGCAACCTCCTCTTCGGGCTGCTCCTTCCGTCGGGCAACGACGCCGCGACCGCTTTCGCCGAGCACTTCGGCCCGCGCTTCCGCGATCCCAAGAGCACGGCCCCCGCCGTCGACGCCTTCGTCGCCCGCATGAACCGGCAGGCCACGGACCTGCGCCTGGCACAGACGCGATACTTCGATCCGCACGGCCTGGGACGCAATCACACGAGCGCCCGCGACCTGGCGACCCTGGCCTGGAACGCCATGCAGAACGCTCAGTTCCGCGATTATGTCCGCACGCGGCGCCACACGTGCGACGCTCTCGAAGCGAAGGGAACGCGCCGTTCCCTGACGTGGAACAACACCAACAAGTTGCTCGACATCGAGGGCTACGACGGCATCAAGACGGGAACGACGACCGCCGCCGGGAACTGCCTCGTCTCCTCCGCCCGCCGCGGCACGGACCACCTGATCCTCGCCGTGCTCGGCTCGACCACCACGGAGGGCCGCTACCTCGACAGCCGCAACCTCTATCGCTGGGCCTGGCGCGAGCGCGGGCATAAATAGCGCTACTTCCGCCGGGCGAGCAGCGCGTCCGCTCGTCGCGGCAGCAGCCGCTTCAGCGCCGCCGGCCAGAAGGCCGGGGCACGCGGCTCCTGGGCCGGGAAGATGCCCTCGGTGGTCGTTTGCAGCTCATCCACCGAATAGAAGGCGCTCGGCTGATGCGTCTCGATGATCGCCTTGACGATGGGCAGTTGCTTGCGCTTGATCATGGTCATGACGATCTGCACCGGCCCGCTGGCGCCTTCGCCGGGCACGCAGGTGACGCCGAAGTTCGCCTCGCGCAGGCCGCCGACCAGAGGCCGCGGGTCGGCCGGCGTGATGACGCGGACGACGACCAGGCCGAGCGCGAGCCGGGCCTCGATCGACATGCCGAGCCAGTTGCCGAAGGCGAAGCCGAGAGCGAAGGCGAGGAAGTAGGAGGGCGAGGTCAGGTTGAGCATGATCTGGCTCATGGCGCAGAGCCAGATGAGGTTCTCGAAAAAGCCGAGCACCGGCGCCAGCTTCCGGTTGCCGCGGGCGATGAAGATGATGCGGAGCGTGCCGAGCGTGACGACCATCGTCTCGGCGAGGAAAATCATCGGTGGTACCAGCCACGCTTCCATGCGGCAGCCTCAGCGACCGCGCCCCAGGCGGAGCGCGAAAAAGGGTTGGAGCGGGGCCGGGATAACGCCCGGGAAAAATGCGGTCAAGCCGAGAAGCGTCTAGCGGCGCGCCGTCAATTGCCTCATGAACTCGCGCATCCAGGCGTGATTGTCGTGCCAGGTGCGGGCCGTGACGAGATTGCCGTCGACCACGACTTCCTGATCGACGTATTTCGCCCCACACACCTCGGCGTCAAAGCGGCACTTGGCGACCGTCGTCACCGTCCGGCCGCGCAGCACATCCGCCGTGGCCAGGATCTCGATGCCGTGGCATACCGAGGCGACGGGCGATTTCTTTTCCATGTGCCAGCGGACGACGCGGATCAGGTCGGCGTCGTAGCGGATGTACTCGGGCGCCCGCCCGCCGGAGAGGATGATGCCGGCGTACTCCTCGGGCCGCACGTCACGGAAGGCGATGTCGGCCGGCAGCTTGTAGCCGGCGGATTCAACAGTGATGTCCCAGTCGGGATGCCGGTCGTGCTGCACGAGGTGATAGACGCGCTTCTCGGGGCCCGCGACGACGCACTCGAAGCGGTCCTCGCGGACGCGGTGCAGCGGATACATGGTGTCGAAGAGCTCGGCGGCGTCGCCGATGACGAGGAGGACCTTGGTGGGGCTCATGGCAAGTGGGCAGCTTGTGAGGGCATATCAAGCGACTTCGCCGCCGAGCGTCAAGAAAGAATCGATGGAGTCTCGGGAAGCCTTCGGAAGAGCGAGAACGTTCAAGCGGATGAGATTGTAGTCCTCGTCCTGGGCGATGGAGAGGTCCAGGTCCGTCAGCGAGTCCTCCAGGTCCTGATTGAACGCTTCATGGTTCTGAACGATCAGCAAAAGGAAAGCGGAGTGGCGCACCGTCATGAAGGCTTCGGCGATGTCCGCCTTGTGCTCTTCGATCCACTGCTGCAGCCTGCCGAGGAGCTTGCGGGACTGCTTGGAGAACTCGAGGAACTGCTCTTGTTTCTTGCTTTCTTGCTTTCTTGCACGCTTGAATAGCGGCGCCGATGGTGAGAACGAAGCGATCTTCGTCCTCCGTCTCGACTTGGACGGGCAAGTCCTTGTCGTGGTGACGAAGGCAGAGGATCGGTTGCGTCTTGCTCGCCATACGTTTACCACGCGAAGTGGGCGAACGCCTTGTTCGACTCCGCCATCTTGATGGTATTCTCGCGCTTGGTCATCGCTTCGCCTTCGCGGCGGTAGGCGGCCATGAGCTCTTCGGCGAGACGCAGGTGCATCGGGCGGCCTTTCTTGCCGCGCGAGGCGCCGATGATCCAGCGGATCGACAGGCTCTGCTGCCGTACGCGGTTGACCTGCATGGGCACCTGGTAGGTGGCGCCGCCGACGCGCTTGGAGCGGACCTCGACCGTCGGCTTGACGTGCTCGACCGCCTGGGTGAAGACGTCGATGGGGTTGAGGTCGGGCATGCGCTTCTTGATCTGGTCCATCGCGCCGTAAAAAATGCGCTGGGCGGTGGGCTTCTTGCCGCCCCACATCAGGCAGTTGATGAACTTGGAAGCGAGCTTGGAGCCGTAGCGCGGATCGGGCTTGAGGGTGTCGGCGCTCGCGGTGCGTCTCTTGCTGGCCATATCTTGGGTGACCTCGTGGTTGTCTCTTTATCCTACCGCATTTGGGGCGCCGTGGCAGCTATGGAATGCGGCAACTCGACGCCGCTTTGGCCTGGGAACCGGCCCACAGCCAGAGCGGCGCCGAGCCAGGGCGCTCCAAAATCAGTTCAGCGACGGCTCCTGCACACGGCCGGCGTTCTCCGGTTCGACTTCGTGCAGGACGCCGTCGGTGGAGAAGGTGAGCCGGTTATTCTCGTGGCAGGTGGGGCAGGGGACTTTGACGGTCGCCCAGCCCCTCTGGCCGGCGTTCAGGGCGTTGCCGGCACACTTCAACGTTACTCCCATGCTGTGCCCACACAAGCAACAGCGAAAATCGAAGGCGATCTGAAGCTCTAGCATGCGAAGTCCTGCTTGGGCCAACGAAGTTTCCCGTTCGACCCCGGCGGAGCCGAACCCGACTGGTTGCCCGCGCATCCCGCCGGCCGAGCAGAGCCGGACGGGACCGGATCGGGGAAGCCGGAGCCTCCCGTCGCGCCTTACTTGGCTTCCTTCTTTTGACCGTACTTGGAACGAGCTTGCCGCCGCGTCTTGACCTCGGTGACGGCCGAGGGTGGCTGGCAGTCCAGGACGCCGCGAACGATGTGATAGCGGACGCCCGGCAAATCGCGGACGCGCCCGCCACGCACGAGCACGATGGAGTGCTCCTGCAGATTGTGGCCTTCGCCGCCGATGTAGGCGGTGACCTCGGTACCGTTGGAGAGCCGCACGCGCGCCACCTTGCGGAGGGCGGAGTTCGGCTTCTTGGGCGTCATGGTCTTCACTTGCAGACAGACGCCGCGCTTCTGCGGGCAGCCGACCAAGGCGGGATGCTTCGGCCTGCTGTATTGCTGCCGGCGCGGCTTGCGCACCAGCTGGTTGATGGTTGGCATGACTTCTCCCGACCCGGATCTCGATCCGCGGTCCTTCCGAAAATCACAAAATGCTAGGGTAGTGCGTTCGCGGGCGGGGGTCAAGAGGAGCGCCGCGAAAACGGCCGCCACGAAAACGCCCGCCACGCAATCCAACCGCGGCGCCGTTTCGTCATGATGTCGGACTCCTCACGCCTTTCTCAAGGAGCGTATCATGTCGCGCCACTGGATCCTCGCGAGCGGCTTGCTCTGCCTCGCCCCGTTGTTCGCCGGCTCCGCCGCCGCCGGCGCCAAGCCCGCCGCCAAGGAAGAGGCGAAGCCGGCCGAGAAGCCGCGGGTCGAGGTCGTCTTCTGCCTGGATACCACCGGCAGCATGACCGGCCTGATCGACGCCGCCAAGAAGAAGATCTGGGCCATCAGCAACCAGATCACCACGCTCAAGCCGACGCCCCACGTCAAGGTCGGCCTGGTCGCCTATCGCGACCGCGGCGACTCCTACATCACCCAGGTCCATGACCTCACGGACGATCTCGACGGCGTCTACGCCAAGCTCATGGGGTTCAAGGCCGACGAAGGGGGCGACGAGCCGGAGAGCGTCAACCAGGCGCTCTACGACGCCGTGCACAAGATCGCCTGGAGCAAGGACAAGAAGACGCTGCGCATGATCTTCCTCGTCGGCGACGCCCCGCCCCACATGGACTACCCGGACGACGTGAAATACCCGGAAACCTGCAAGGAAGCCCTCAAACGCGACATCGTCATCAACACGGTGCTGTGCGGTTCGAGCGCCTCCGCCAAGGAGCACTGGCTCAAGATCTGCCGCGCCACCGAAGGCTCCTTCGTGCAGATCGAGGCCGACGGCGGCCCGGTCGTCGCGGTCGCCACGCCGTTCGACAAGGAGCTGGCCGAATTGAACGCCAAGATCAGCGACACGACCCTGGTCTGGGGCAGCATGGAGGTGCAGAAGGAGAACAAAGACCTCGCCAGGAAGAACAAGGATCTCGGCCTCATCGCCGCCGCCGAGCGTGCCGGCTTCTACGCTCGCAACAACGAGGGGCTCGTCACCTACTGCCTCTTGAACGGGTTGAAGGAAGGCAAGGTGAAGCTCGAGGATCTCAAGAAGGACGAGCTGCCCGACCAGCTCAAGGGCAAGACCCTCGAAGAGCAAAAGGCCTACGTCTCGAAGCTCCAGAAGGAGCGCGACGTCATGACGCAGCGCGTCATCGAACTGGACCGGCGCCGCAGCGACTTCATCGCCAAGAAGCAAGCCGAGGACGCCCGGCTGGCGCCCGCCACGGCTTTCGATACCAACGTCCTGCGCATCGTCGAAACCCAGGCGGCGCGCCGGCGCTGACGCCCAACCGTCGCTTACGCTTTCGGCTCTGAAACTGTGACAACAACCTTTGCTCGTGAACGCCGCTGCGGGACAATCCGTGGCGGCCTCTTTTTCGTCTAGAGACATGGACCCTACGAACTCTCTGTAAGGAGCGAACGATGTCGTTGCGAAAGCTGATCCTGGGCGGCGGCATGCTCTGCCTCGCCCTCCTCCTGTCCGGCTCGGCCCGGGCCGATGACCCCAAGACACCAGGCAAGACGGAGGCGAAAGCGGCCGAGAAGCCGCGCGTCGAGGTCGTCTTCTGCCTGGACACCACCGGCAGCATGGGCGGTCTAATCGACGCCGCCAAGAAGAAAATCTGGTCGATCTGCAACCAGATCTCGACCGGCAAGCCGACGCCCCACGTCAAGGTCGGTCTGGTCGCCTATCGCGATCGCGGCGACTCCTTCATCACCAAGGTCTTCGAGCTGACCGACGACCTGGACACCGTGTACAAGAACGTCATGAGCTTCACCGCCGATGAAGGGGGCGACGAGCCGGAGAGCGTCAATCAGGCCCTGTTCGACGCGGTGCACAAGATCACCTGGAGCAAGGACAAGAAAGTCCTCAAGATGATCTTCCTCGTCGGCGACGCTCCGCCGCACATGGACTATCCGGACGACGTCAAGTATCCCGAAACCTGCAAGGAAGCCGTCAAGCGCGACATCATCATCAACACCGTGCTGTGCGGCAACAGCGCATCGGCCAAGGAACACTGGCTCAAGATCTGCCGCGCCGCCGAAGGCTCCTTCGTTCAGATCGACGCCGGCGGCGGCCCCGTCGTCGCCGTCGCCACGCCTTTTGACAAGGACCTCGCCGCTCTCAACGCCAAGATCAGCGAGACGACGCTGGTGTATGGCAAGGCCGAGGAACAGCTCGAGAAGAAGGCGCTCGCCGACACGACGGCCAAACTCGACGCCCCGGCCGCGGCCGGCCGCGCCGGCTTCTACGCCCGCGCCGGCGACGGTGGCGCCGCCTACTGCCTCATCAACGCGCTGAAGGCGGGCAAGGTGAAGCTCGAAGCGCTCAAGAAGGAAGAGTTGCCCGACCAACTCAAGGGCAAGTCGCTCGAACAGCAGCGCGAGTACATCAAGAAGGTCGAGAAGGAGCGTGAAGTCCTGACCCAGAACATCCTCGACCTCGACAAGAAACGCAACGAGTTCATCGCCAAAAAGGCGTCCGAGGACGCCAAGCTCGCCGGCAGCATCCGCGACAGCTTCGACGGCAACGTCCTGCGCATCCTGGGGACCCAGGCGGCGCGGAACGGCATCACCTACACCGTGCCGGAGGAGCCGAAGAAGAAGTAGCCGATCGTGTGTTACCGTGAAACCAAGACGGGCCCGGGGCGCGAACCGCCTCGGGCCTGTGTGCTTTTTGCCTTCGGTTTGCCGACGTGCAGCGCGACTTCCGCCGGCAATCCCAACCCGGCGACAAGCTTGGGTCGGGAAATGGAATCGGACATGCGGCGTCTTCATAGTGGTCCACAAGGAGAAGCAGCAATTCAAGTTCGTCTCCTCTTGGCGTGCCGGGCTTGGCGTCAAAGAGCTTCTCGATCCGCGCCAGCGTCGCTTCGTACTGTGCCTCTGTCTTGATGACTCGTGGCTTCATGGGCATCTCGTTTACGGAAGATCGAGACGAGGTTCATGTGCTTGACGTGGAGTTTTCCGCCTCTCCGTTCCCCTTCAGCGTCGCCCGCCCCTCCACCAGCGTCACCGTCTGCCCCTCCTGCACGATCTGCTCATTCTGATTGACTACCTGCCGTTGCCACGTGACCAGCCCGCGCCGTCCGCGTGCCCGCTCCGCCTTCTCCAGCACCTTGGTCCGGCACCGGATCGTGTCGCCGATGAACACCGGCGCCTTGAACTGCCAGTCCTTCATCTCCACGAAGGCGAGGGTCCGCATGGGTGGCGCCGCGATCATCAGGCCGCTCGCCATGGACAGTACCAGAAGGCCATGCGCGATCGGCTTGCGGAACGGTGTCCCGGCTGCGAAGACGTGGTCCACGTGGATGGGATTGAAGTCGCCGCTCAGGCCCGCGTAGTTCACGATGTCCGCCTCGGTCAGCGTCCGCCCGGAGGATTCCCACTCCTGGCCGATCGCGACATCGTCGAAGAACAGGTGCATCGCGGTGAAGGACATGCTCGTCTCTCCGTCTTCCGTACCGGCGCCTCCAAAGCCCGCACGCGAGTCTTCGAGCGTGCGGGGTTACGCCGTCCCAGTTCATTCGCCCTTTAACGGCACGGGCCGCCGCGTCTCTGGGTCGATGCGGACATAGACGACTTCCGCCTCGGTCACCTGAAGCGTCGCGCCGCCCCGGTCCGCCTCGACACTGACGTTCATCGTGATCGACGTCCTTCCCAACCGCTCCACGCGCGTGATGAATCGGACCACGTCCCCCACCAGCACCGGCTGCTTGAACTCGACCCGGTTGAACGCCACCGTGACGAGAAACGGCTGCTCGGCCCCGGCTCGGACCGCCTCGCGCCGCGCCCCGACCGCCGCCGCCTGGTCGATATAGCTCAGGATCACGCCGCCGAAAATGCTCCCCAGCGGATTCGTGTCCCGCGGCATCATGACGACCTGGATGGCGACATAGGGCTCGGACATCGAACGCTCCCGGCTCTGACTTTCCGGCGCTCATCAATCGAGGCGCCGCTCGCGCCGCACCTGCCGCACGCCGGCCGCCATGCTCGCCAGCTTCTTGCTCGCGATGAACCGTGCCGTTTGCGAGAAGCCGCAGTCGGGCGTCACGTGCACGCGCTCCGGCTCGATGTGCTTCAGCACCGTCCGCAGCCGCTCAGCCACCAACTCGGGTGGCTCGATCCATGTATTCTTGACATCGACGAGGCCGACCGCCACTTCCTTCGGCGCCGGGATCTGCTCGATGAGTTCGATCTCGGCCATCTCGCGGCTGGCGAATTCCAGGGCGAGCTGATCGACCGCGACCTTGCCGAGATGCGGAAACAGGGGAGCGTAGCTGCGCCAGCCGACGGCCCGCCCGCGGTAGTTGCCGAAGCACATGTGCATGCTGGTCTTTGCCTTCACCCCGGCGACCGTGCGGGCGATGATGTCGAGGAACAGGTCCGGCTCCTTCGGGTGGCAGGCGAAGCTCGGCTCATCGAGCTGGATGAATGCGACTCCCGCGTCGACCAGTCGCTTCATCTCCTGGTTGACGATCGGGATCAGCGCCTCGGTCACGGCGTGGCGGTCCGCGTAGACCTCGCCCCCCTGGATGCAGCCGGCGAGCGTGAACGGGCCGGGCACGGGCATCTTCGCCGGCGCCGACGTCCATTCACGCAGCAATCGCCATTCGGCCACGCAGCCGAGCCCGCGCGGGGCGGCCAGCGGAGCCACGCACAAATAGCGGCTGCGCTGATCGTGTGCCGGGGCTCCCCAGCGCCGCGCGGCCGGCTGCGCCTCGATCCCCTCCAGGTAGTCGTAAAAGCCGAGGTTGAAGTCGACGCGCTGCATCTCGCCGTCGGTGATGATGTCGGCTCCGGCGCGAAGCTGATCGTCGATGGCCAGGCGCGTCGCGTCCCGGATCGCCTCGCCCCGGTCCTCCGGTCCGAAGAGATCGGGGTTGCGGGCGACGTCTTCGCAGAACTTGACGTACCAGCCCGGAAACGACCAGCTGCCGATGACGGTGGCGGGGAGCGGCGGAACGGTCATGAGCGTCGGTGAAGCGCGCGGGCGATTTGCCGATATGCTAGCGGCCCGGCAGGGGTTTTCAACGGCGCGACCGGCGTGGCGTTTACGGGAATTCCCGTCCCGCCCGCGCAAATTATGCTAGGTTTTTCTACCCGCGAGCCGGATCGCGTGCGCGGTCCGTGCCCGTTCCGCGGCATTGAGGCGCCACGATGAAGCCCTATCTGATCGCAACCCTGGTAGGCGGCGCGGCGTTCGTCTTCATGAGCTATCAGCTCGATTGGCTGGGCAGCCCGACCAACGAGGACGAGCCCCAGGCCGAGGCCGTCGAGCCGAAGAAGGAAGCGCCCAAGCCCGGGAAGAAGCTCAAGTTCCCCGACGACCTCGCCCCGGCCGCCCGCGCTCGCGCCGTGCCGGAGGCCGCCTCCTTTTCCCCCGACGCCAAGATCTATCCGTTGGTCTTCATGAAGGCGAACGGCCGGCTGTTCGAGAAATGGCAAGAAAAGCTCAACGAAAACTGGGCCGCCGAGAGCGTCGAGCAGACCATGCTGGTGGTCGTCCTTGGACCGCACAAGAAGTCGTTCGTCGATCGCACGACCTATCCCAACGGCGCCCCGCCCATCGAGCGCTATCGCTGGGAGCTGGAGGTCTCGGTCGTCGAGGCCCGAACCGGCAAGGTCCTGACCAACCGCAACTTCGTCAACATGCCCCGCCCCATCAAGAAACTCGAGTCCTGGGAGCTGACCGCCATCGGCGCTCCCGTCGACTTCCGCACCGTCTATAGCTGGGTCGTCTCCAACGCCCGCGCCGGCTTCCCGGAAGTCACCAGCCCGCACCCGGTCACGAACGTCGTCGAGTGATCGCACGCCGTACGGCGCCCCAACTCGCCTTGCCACCCATCTTTCCCGAAATGAGAATAAAGACGCGGCCTCCGCGCGGATGCGTCGGGCTTGCGCCGTGACGCTTCCCCGGTCTGCGCCCTCCAAAGGGCTGCGATCGTCCGCCGCGGAAATGGTCCGAACCTCAACCGAAGGACGCGCGTCCTCCTCCCGCCAAAGACCGCGGGAAACGCGCGTCGCTCTCCGAAAGGACATAACCGTGTCTGTCAGCGTTGCGATCGTCGGCGCCACCGGCGCCGTGGGCGAGATCATGCGGCAGGTCGTCGCCGAGCGGAATCTGCCCCTCTCGAGCATCAAGTTCCTCGCGTCCGAGCGCAGCGCCGGCAAATCGGTCGAGTTCAAGGGCAAATCCTACAAGGTCGAACCGATCCGCCCCGAGGCCTTCGCCGGCGTCGATATCGTCCTCTCCAGCACGCCGGCTTCGGTGAGCCGCGAGACGAGCCCGATCGCGGCCAAGGCGGGCGCCATCGTCATCGACAACTCGAGCGCCTGGCGCATGGACCCGGAGGTTCCCCTCGTCGTTCCCGAAGTGAACGC
>JAXMAR010000061.1:0-35513 GCA_046350295.1 Gemmataceae bacterium | reverse complement strand
CTTTCGACCCGCCGGCGTCAAACGTGGGTCGCGTCCTCCGGCACGACGGTGCGGCGCGGGTTCATGAACAGCCAGAGGACGCCGCCGAGCATCAGCACGCCGCCATAGAGATAGAAGGCCGGGTCCCATTGGGCGCGGCCGACGTAGCCCAGCGCCTTCATCGTGTCGGCGTAGGAGCCGAGGAAGACTTGCGAGATGGCCCCGCCGGCCAGGCCGACCATGTTGCACACGCCAAAGAGGGCGCCCAGGTGGCGGCCGCCCACGTCCGCCATGCATGCCCACCAGGCCGCGAGCTGAACGTACGAAAAGAAGAAGCCGATGGAGCAGAGCAGGACCGCAATGATCGGCTCATCCGCGTACAGGCTGCTGCCGACGAGCGTGCCGGCCAGAAGAAGGCCGACCGTGCCCATGCTGCAAAGGGCGAAGCGGCGCGAGCCGGCGCGGGCGGTGAGCCAGTCGCCGATGTAGCCACCGAGCAACACGCCGGTGGCGCCGAAGAGGAAGGGGAGGCTGCCCAGGCGGCCGGAAGTAAGCTCGTCGAGGCCGCGGCCCTCCTTCAAATACGTTGGGAACCAGGAAAAGAGCATGTAGGAGAAAAAGGACGTGCAGGCGTTGATAATGCCCAGAAGCCAGATGTTGGCATTGGAGAACACCAGGCGCCAGGGGATGTGGTGATCGGGAGGCTTTGGGATCGCGCCGATCCGCTCGTCCATCGCTTTGGGTGAAGGATCAGAGCCGGAAGCGTGAGCGACGGCCCCGCCGCTATCGCTTGCGCCTCCCGCCCTCACGCTTGTGGAGTGCGGTTGGCCGGCCGCAAAGGTTGTCTCGCTTTGCGAGTCCGCTCCGTTCGAGGCAGCGTCTGACGTCGGCGTCGGCTGCGCGGCGCGGCCGAGGATGTACTGGCGCTCGGCGTCGTTGACATGCGGGTGCGTGGCCGGGTCGTCCCGGAAATAGCGGGCGAAGAACCAGGCCCAGACGACACCGAGGCTGCCGAAGATCACGAACGCCCAGCGCCAGCCGATGTAGGGGGAGTCGATGAAAAAGGCGGCCACGATGGGGGCGGCGGCCCCGCCGATCTGGGCGCTGGTGCTGATGAGCGCCTGGGCCGGGCCGCGCTTGCCGGGGGGGAACCAGCAGGAGACGACGCGGGCCGCGTTGGTCAGCGCCCCCGCCTCGCCCGCGCCGAACAGGAAGCGAATCGCCAGCAACAGGAGAAAGCCGGCGGCGACGCCCGGCAGCAACTCGTAGGAGAAGTTCCAGACGCAGCCAGTGAGCGCGGTGAACGTCGACCACCAGAGCACGATGCGGATCAGGACGCGGCGCGAGCCGTAGCGGTCGCCCCAGTGCCCGGTTGTCGGCTCGAAGATGGCGTAGGCGATCTGAAAGGCGACGAGGACCAGTCCCCACTGGAAGTTGCTCAAACCCAGCTCGGCCTTCATGGCGGTGCCCGCCTGGGCGATGCAGACGCGATCGAGGTAGAGGATGAAGGCGAGGGAACAAAGAAAGGCCATCACGCCATAGCGGACCCGCGTCGGTTCAGCGTCGGAAAGACCCATCAGTCGGCTCCAGGCGCGGCGAAGGGAGCAGGAGGGACGGGCCGCGCGTCAGGCCCGCGAGCGTGAGTGTGCTGGGAGGTAACGGGGTTGTAGCGATCCCGCCTGGTTTGGCTAGCGGCGCTCCCGGCGACCGCGTGTTTCTTCCGAGCCGGAAGCGTAAGCGACGGTTGCGTCTATGTCGCCCGGAGCCGCGTTCTCGCCCGGCTGAAGAAGCAGGTGCAGCAGCTCGAAGGGGACTGATCGGAACGACGGTCACGTTTTCACCAGCCCGGTCGGCACGGTCAAGCCGAATCCCTGGGGCCTTTACGACATGCACGGCAATGTTATGTGGTCGATTTAGAGGGTGGCGGGGAGATGTCTGCAACACCATTATCCTGTCGCCCGGATGCGCAGATCCGCACAGGTTGCCTGATAGCTCACTTCGAGATCGAGGGGGACGGAAAAATCGGCGGCGATCCACAGCGGCAGAGTTGGCAGCGGCTGCCCGATGGCGAGCGGCGCGGGCCAGCCTTGCAATTGTTGTTCGCCGTTCTCCTGCCCCGTGGCCCGGTACGAAGTGGCGCTTAGGCTCGACGTGGCGGCCTTTGCCACCGTCAGGCCGAGGAGTTCGAGGATCTGGGCATTGAGATCGGCCCGGCGCGTCGTCACGGTGTCGACCACGACAAGGCCGGCGCCTTGCCGCAAATAGCCAACGCATTTGGCGGCAAACGCCTGGCGCGACTGGGGCCTGTCCTTGTTGCGCGGGCTCACCAGCTCGATGGCGGCCGTGAGGCACGGGTCTCCCTCGTCCGCGAAGATCTGGACCTCGACCTCGTCACCGGCGGGCAGGTCGACGGCAACTGCCAGAGCGGGCGCCGGAGGAGACCAGGGTTGCGCGGCTCCGTGCGGATCGGGCGCTTTGCCGTTGGCGTCGCGCAGGGTCGCCACGTCGATCTCGACCGGTCCGTCGCGATCGACGAGAGGCACGGCGTAGAAGCCGGAGGGCAGGACGCCCTGGTTCAGGAGTCGCGCGATGGCGGCAGCCCAGGCGCCATGAAAACTGCGCCAGGGATGTGTGCGGCTCAGGGGCGCGTTGAAGTGATCGAGAAGCGGCATGAGCGACTCCCCCTTTGCTCGCGACGAGGCAAAGGTCATTTTCAGGGGTGGCGGGCGCGAAAACAATGGCAAGGAGCGCCGACTTCAGCGCACGATGCGAACTCGAGTTGCTTGCCTGCCAGCAAAAAGGCGCGGAGGTCATCGGGCGAGTGAAGGCTGACCATGAGACTTCATCCCACGGCAGTTCATCACAATAACGGGCCCCCACCCAAGGCCACGGTCGCGACTTGATCATGTCTGCGCGGTATCATGACGCGAACGGAGGGCCGCCATGCCGTTGCTCGATCACTTTCATCCGCCGTTGAGCGCCGAGCGTCACTGGGAGTCCTTCCACTCGAGCTGGGCGACGCGCATCGCGGACGCGCTCACGGAACGTTGGCTGCCGCCGAATTACATCGCAGAGGAGAACGTCCACCTCGGCCCCTCCGTCGAGATCGATGTGGCCACGTTCGAGGGAACCAGCACGACGGCCGACGGCGCCGTCGCGACCGCGGCGAAGGTGTGGGCGCCTCCCGCGGCCGACCTGGTCCTTCCGGCCATTTTCCCCGCGACGTTCGAGGTGCGCATCCTCTCTACCGACGCCGGCCCCAAACTGGTCGCCGCCATCGAGCTGGTCAGCCCGAGCAACAAAGACCGGCCCGCCGAGCGACGCGCCTTCGCCATCAAGTGCGCCAGCTATCTGTGCCAGGGAATCAGCGTCATCATCGTCGACATCGTCACGAACCGCCGCGCCAATTTCCACGCCGAGGTCATGCGCGTGTTGGAGAAGGATGCGGCCTGGCCGGGAGCGGAGCCTGAGTTGTATGCCGTCGCCTACCGTCCCTTGCGTCGCGGCGCAAAGGATGAGATCGACGTCTGGTGGACGCCGCTCGCGCTTGGCGCCCCCTTGCCGACCCTTCCCCTGGGCCTGAATGCCGAGCCTTGCCGTCCCGGTCGACTTCGACGCGACCTACCTCGAAGTTTGTCAACGGCGGCGCCTGGTCAGGCCCTAGCGATCCCGCGCAACGCGCCGCCGCTCGCCTGCTCTCCTCGCCCAGCAGCGTCCTCCGGCAGCTTGCACGTCAACTCGACATTCAGCAGGGCCACTGCCTCCGTGGTCGCGGCGTGCCCGATCGCTTCGACTCCCCGATGCGGCGGATCCTGCCCGCCGGTCCGGTGATCTTGTCCAGAAGGCGTTGCTGGCGCTGCAGCGACTCGGAGCCGCCGGCCGGGAGGCGATGCGTCGCTCCGCCGCCTTCTGGAGCCGCGATCGGCCAGCGTCGATGCTCGGCGTTCTTCCTGGAGTCGCGAAGGCCGGGCTCGGCTTCGTCGAGGAGTTGTTCGAGCCGTTTCGCGTCGACCGCCGGCGGCAGTAGCCGTCGCGCAGGAACGGGACCGCTTTTTCCGGCCGGTCGGCGAGCCGCCCAGACGGCGGCGCCGGCCTGCTCGCCATCGGCCGCCGAGCGAGTCCCAGAGCGACTCCAGAGCGCGTCGGCGACCTTGCCGGGCACGTCGAAGAGCAGGTATCGCATGGTCCGCGTGCGCCACGGCGAGCAGACGGCCATCGGGCGAGAAGGCGAGGGCGTGGCGGCGGAACGGGGAGGCGGGCATGGACCGGCGCGGCGTCAGCGTCGCCGCCTCCCAGAGGACCGTTTCTCGACCGCCACGGACAACGGCGACGACGCGGCCATCAGGACTAAGGCGCGGCGGCTTCCCAGACGTCTTCAAACGTGACGGATGCCTTGTCCTCGATCCGGGTGAGCCGCAGCGTCGCCGGGCCGCCACCCATGCTCACCATCGTTTTTCCGTCCGGCGCGATGAGGATCGGGTAGAAGCCCGTCGGCAGCGCCGCCATGGCCCTCTTTACCACGGGCGATCCCTGGAGGCTACCATGGCCGGGTTCTTCACCAGCCGCGGCGAGAAAGCTGCCGATCGGCCGCGCCGAAGAGGGCGGCGATTCCGGCCGCCCTGCCTTCGAGCTGCGCAACTCCTTCCTCGTGGCGAGGTCCCAGAACCTGGCGCCGCCGTTGCCGCCGACGGACAGGAGCGATTTGCCGTCCGGGCCGAAGAGGACCATGGCGGGATGTCCGTAAGGTCCTTCCAGCCGGCCGGACTCTTGAGCGGGGCGACGCTCCAGAGGCGGATATCGTCGTGCGTGCCGCCGGGAAGCCAGGCGGGCGCTGTCGGGGGAGATGTCGAGCCGCCGTCGCTCCCGTGTCATGGCTCCGGCGCGCGCCTTCGCGCGGCTCTCCGGGTCCCGGTGTCCCAGACGCGGATAACGCCATCGTCCTCGTCGAGGCGAGCGTCTTGCCATCCTTGAAAAGACGAGACGAGATACGGCGGCGACGTGCTCGGGCGCTCGGCGAAGCGTTGCCCGGCCGGTGGCCGGATCAGCAGATGGCGCTGCCGTCGCAGCCGACGCCGAGGAGTTTGCCGTCCGCGCGAAGGCGAGCGAGCCGCGGGTGGTCCATCGCGAGCGGCAGTAACGCGCCTTGCGCCGCCACGTCCCAGAGCGTCACCTTGCGGCCTCCATCGCGATCGGCGAGCGCGAGGGTCTTGCTGTCGGGCGAAAAGGCGAGGAAGAGAGTCAGACCGTGCCCGGTCTCGGCGGAGCGCAGCGGCTTGATCGCTTTCGGTTCCGTGACGGGAAGCTTCAGGACGTGCGCGTCGTAGATGTCGAGGCCATTGAAGCTGGCGGCGGCGAGGAGCTTGCCATCGGGGCTGAAAGCGATGCCGGCCACCTCGTGCCGATCGGTCTGGACCTTGAAGGGACGGCTTGCCGGTCGACAGGTCCTTGCGGAAGCACAGGCAGTCGCCTGGCTTCGCCTGCGCGCCGGCCAACAGTTTCCCGTCCGGCGCGACGGCGAGCGCCTTGAGGCTCTGATCGGCGTTCTCCAGCGGACGGACGCGTTTGCCGGTCTGGCCGTCCAGCAGAAAGGCCTGAGGGCCGGCGGCCACGACGACTTGATCGACTGCCGGCACGCGTACGATCGCCTCGGAGTTGCGCGGACGCCAGGCCCACATCGGGCCCGCTTGCCCCATGAGCGCAGGTAGCTTGGTCTCCGAGCCCCAGAGAACCGTTTTTCCATCGGGGCTGAAGGTCACACACGTGACATGGAGCTGCGGCTCGCCGTAAAGCTCGTCGAGCTTCTTGCCGGTCGAGACATCCCAGAGCCGCATCGGCCCGTACATGCTGCCGGAGACGACGCGGGCGCCATCCGGCGAGAAGGCGAGAGAGGAGACCGGCTCCCCCTGGCGCAACCGCGTCGTGCCGAGGCGGAGGACGGCTTCCGCGGGCAGCGGATCGCCGTGCCGATCGAGGCGCACGGGCGGCTGGGCCTGGCCCACAGGAACGACGGTCAACAGCAGGAGAAGCGGACGGAAGAGCATCGGACCACTCGCGCGATGGCAGGATCGCTTCATTCTCTCCGGGAGCCGTATTCAACGCAAAGCGATTTCCCCGCGCTGCTTTCGCTCAAAGGACGGGTAAACGGCGCGAGCGGATCTTGACGCCATCGGCCAACGCCTTATCATACCTTTTTCGAATTTCAGGCATTCCGCGGATTACTGAACATGTCCACCACCATGGCCAAGGCCGGCGCCGTCGAGCAGGGCTGGCACGTTATCGACGCGACCAACCAGGTCGTCGGCCGGCTCGCCGTCACCATCGCCAATATCCTGCGCGGCAAGCACCGCCCGATTTATACGCCGCACGTCGACACCGGCGAGTTCGTCGTCGTCGTCAACGCGGCCAAGCTGCGTTTCACCGGCAAGAAGCTGGAACAGAAGACGTACCAGGCATATTCGCACTATCCGGGCGGCCTGAAGATCCGCACCGCGAAAGAGCTGATGGAGAAGCGGCCCGAGCGGATCCTCGAGCTGGCCGTGCAGCGCATGGTGCCGCGGACCAAGCTGGGCCGCAAGCAGATGCAGAAGCTGAAGATCTTCGCCGGTCCGAGCCATCCGCACCAGGCGCAGAATCCCAAAGAGTTGAAGCTTTCTTGAGCGACTCGTAGCTGAAGTCGTGAGACTTCAGAGGTTTCGCGACATACCGATACGAAGAGCTGAAGTCTCACGACTTCAGCTACTTTGCTTGAAGGAGCAGACCGTGGCGGAAGCGACAGCCAAGAAACAATGGTATCTCGGCACGGGGCGGCGCAAGACGGCGATCGCCCGTGTCCGCATGAGCGAAGGCAGCGGCAAGTTGTCGATCAACGGCCGGGACCTCGAGCAGTATTTCACCGAGGACAAGGACCGCCGCGCCGTGCTCGGGCCGCTCGAATTGACCGAGATGAAGAACCGGCTCGACGTGGTCATCCGCGTCCAGGGCGGCGGCTTCACCGGCCAGGGTGGGGCCATCAGCCAGGGCATCGCCCGCGCCCTCAAGACGATGTTCGGCGCCCCCGCCGCCGGCGAGGAGGGGGAGAGCGGCATGTCGAAGAAGATCCGCGACTCCGGCTACCTCACCCGCGATGGCCGCATGAAGGAACGCAAGAAATACGGCCGCAAGGGCGCTCGCAAGAGCTTCCAGTTCTCGAAGCGCTGACACGCGCCCAGCGACAGCAGAACCACGAAGACCACGGGAGACGCTTCCCGTGGTCTTCTTTCATTTCCGTCTTCGCCGCGCCGCCTCGAGCCAAGCGGCGCGGAAGTTGCACCTTTCCTCCGGCGCCCGGCGGTTTGCGAGGGCGTCGTCATGCTTCGTCTCGACCATGTCTCCTTGGAGCCGGACAACGGCGGCATTGTCAAGGTCCGTTGCGAGCGCTGCAGAGAACCGATTGGACGGCTGCAAGCCGTGCCGCCCAGTGGGCAAGACGATGCCCTCGAATGGGAAGAAAAGGTGCAGGGGGAGATCGATGTGGTGCTCGCCGAGCATCAAGAGCTCTGCCCTGGCCCGCCCAAGGATCCGTGTGCTTGATCTGGTTCGCACGTCGGGAGATAGCGATGAACCGTCATGCGCGCAGGTGTCGCACGATGATAGTCCTCGCCGCGGCGTCAGCCCTGTGCGTCGGCGCGGCGCTGTGCTGGCTGGTGCTCGCGGGCGAGACGTGGCTTGTGTGCGCTTTGGCCATCGTCTCCCTCCTCATGGTTCTCGCCGCGCTGAACTACATCGTCTGGGCTGCCAGCGCGACGGCCGGCCGGCCCGATTGGCGCAAGCTGCCCCCCGCCCTTCGGGAGCGCCTGCTGCGCAATACGGTGATCAGCCGTGAAAACGAGGAGCCGCCCGAGCCGTTTGATTGGAACTGAGTTGTTCGTTCTGCGCCGGCCGACACAGCGAGGCGCCGCATCACGCCGCATCAAGGCGCCATCGAGTCAACGCTCGCGGCCTGGTTGCGTGCGGTCGTGAGGATGAGCCGATCTTCGTGCGCGAGGCCGGTACACTGCAGGTCCTGGAGCGTCCGTTCGAGACGGTCCCGTTCACCAAAGGCGAAAACAGCGGGGCCCCACGAGGTTTGACCGGCGCCGAGGCCACGCTGCGTGAGCCAGTCGACCAGGGCGGCGGCGCGCGGCGTGGCGTAGGCGCCCGCCTGCCACGGCGCAAACATCTCGCCGACCTTGCGGTTGAACTCGTGGAGCGCCCGGGCGAATACCGGCAGATCCCGTTCCACCAGGGCAGGGAGCACGCTGAGCAGAAGCAGGCGGCAGAGTTCCGCGCTGTCGTCCCCCTCGGCGCCGCGCGACGCTTGCAAAAACGCCTCGCGCTCGCCGCGGCCGTGCAGTCCTTTCTGGTGCGGGATGGCGAGCAGGATGTCCCATTCGTCCGGGAAATCGTGGCGCGCGATCAGCGGGGCCAGCGCCGTCTTCGCCGCCTTGCCCCCGTCAACCAGGAAACCGCCACGGTCGAAGCCGTAAACGCCGATGGCGGAGCGCTCGCCGCGGCCGACGCGGCTTGCCAGCTCGGCGGCGGAAAGAGCGGGGAGATTCGCCGCGGCGGCCACGGCCCGGGCGGTGGCCAGGGCGAGCTGCGTTCCCGTCCCGAGGCCGACGTGTTCGGGGGCCGCGCGGACAATCTCGAGCGCAAACGCGCGGCCGCCCCATCTCTCCGGCGGGAAGGAAGCGGCGAGGCGGCGGGCATAGGCCAGGGCGCGGGCGGCCAGCGGCCCACGCGCCGTCCACACCCGGCTCGGTTCGGCGGACACGTCGACGCCCGGCGCCTCGATCATGAGGCCCGCCCCGCCAAAACGGCGACCTTCGGATTGGGCAATCGAAAGAAGACCGAAATGCAGCCGGCTGGGAGCGACGACGCGAGCCATGCGGACAAGGTACGGTCATGCGCTGGGAAGGAAAAGGCCGAACGGGTCCCTGTTACGCCCAGGCAGGCCCGGCGGCCTGCCCCACGGGGGCGGCCTCAGGCGGCGCGGCGCTCGAAGGTTGGCGCCTCCGTCTGCCGGCGCTGCCCGAGCGAGCCGAGGAAAGCGATCGTCAACACGAGCAGTCCAGCCCCGAGGCCGACGGCGAACATCGCGGTATCGCCGAAACCGTCACGGGCCGAACCCATGAGCCCGGCCCCCAGCTGGCTGCCCAGGCACTCGAGCGCCATGTACCAGGCGTAAGCGCGCGGCATGTCCGCTTCGGGCAAATCGGCGCCGAGCATCGACAGGCCCAGGGGATACATCGCGCCGGAACAGGCGCCGACCACGAAGAGCAGGATGGGCAGCTCGACCGGGCCCGTCCGCCAGGGGACAAGGGCCAGGCCCGCCAGAGCGCCCGCATAGCAAAGGAGCAGCACGGGCCGCCGCCCGAACCGGTCCGCCAGCCACCCCACCGGCAGCTGAAAGAGGATCACTCCCACCATGGTCACCGCCATCAGCAGGCCGGCCTCATCGGGACCGTAGCCGGCGTGCAACAGAAACAGCGACAGGAACGCGAGCATGCCCCCCTCGAGGAAGCCCTGATACCAGGCGGAGCCCAGGCTGAGGAGGTTGCGGCGCCAGGCAAGCGGGCGACCCGTCCCTGCCCCTTCGGCCGGACTCGCCTTGGCAGGAAGGAGCGTCACGAGGAGGGCGCCGAGGCACGGCGCGAGGCCGCCGACCCAGAAGACGAGCGTCGTGTCCGGCTGGTAGAGATGGAGTCCGGCGCCGATGCCGAGGGCCCCGCCGAGCGTCAGCGCCACGGCGTAGCAGGCGAAGAAACGGCTGCGCTGCTCGGGCGGCGCTCCGGCGCTGACGGCGGTTTCCAGGGGCACGACGCTGAGCGCCCCGGCCAGGCCTCCGGCGAAGCGAAGCAAGAGCCAGGGCCCGATACCGCCGACGTGGGGGAAAGCGACCTGACAGAGGCCGCTCGCCGCCATGCCGAGCGCGGCGGAGCCGCAGGCCAAGGCGGCGGATTAGCCGCAAGGGCGGCGAGAGAGGCGAGGGCAAGGCCGAGGTAATATGCGGCATGGTTCCAGCCGATCGCCGCGCACGCCGGCGCCGGCGGCGGCGAGGGCGAGGAAGCCGTTTGGCTGTGGACGCCGAAGCCGAAGGCCCAGAGGAACGTGGCGCCGCAGAGGACCAGGAGCAGGCGGGCGCCGACATCGGTTCCTCGCAGTCGTGGCTCGAGGAAAAAAATGGCTTTCGTCGCGCGACGAAGCGGAGCGTCATCGTGGTCATCGGCCGTGGAGGCGGAGCGTCTTTAGATGAAAAAGGAGATGTGAACAACGGATCAGATGAAGATGCGCAGGCCGGGGGGGTGAGCGTCTTATGTCCAGACGCTGGCCTGCCGCTTCACTGGTCCGCTGCACCGTCGACTCCGATAGCCGCAACGCCGCCAGCTTCGGCAGCGCCTTCGCCGCGGCCTCTTCGAAGCTGTTGCAGAGCGTTCCCGCCAACGTCGTCAATTCCTCCGCCGCTGGCGTGAGGCGCTTGGCCGTCAGCCCAACCTCCTCATCCCAGGGGGTCAGGCCGCCGCAACGATGGCAATAGTAGTAGGCGCGGCGAAAGCAGATGGGGCCCAGGATGCTCAACGGCCGCGATCCCCCAATCCTTTCCGGCCACCAACTTTTCAGCTGCCCCCCCCCCCGTGCCAGCCAGGCGCCTGTCCTATTTCACAAGCTTCTCATCGCCGCGGCGGGTACAATTTCTCCGGCTTCACTTCCACCTGTCCTTGAAGGTGTTCAGCAATGAGCCGAGCTTTGCTCTCGCCGGCCATGGTCCTGTCGTTGCCAATGGGGAGGATGGAGATGTTTCGGCGCCGTGTTGGCCTGCTATTGCTGGGCGCTTTCGGGGTGTGTGGATTCGCCGCGGGCCAGGAACCGGCCGGCGCGGCGCCGCCAAAGGCCGAGGTCGTCAAGAGTGACACGGTCCCGACGGCCGAGGGGATAGCGTTCTTCGAGAAGAAGATCCGGCCCGTGCTGGTGAAGGAGTGTTTCGGCTGCCACTCCACTGAGAAGGGGAAGAAGGTGCGCGGCGGGCTGGCTCTCGACAGCCGGGAGGGGATCCTGGAAGGCGGCGACACCGGTCCCGTGATCGTGCCGGGCGCTCCGGGCCGGAGCCGGCTGATCAAGGCGCTCAGTCACGCCGATCCCAAGCTGACCATGCCGCCCAAGAAAAAGCTCGACGCGGAGGTGGTGCGCGATTTCGAGGAATGGATCCGCATGGGCGCGCCCGATCCGCGCACGGAGGCGAAAAGCGCCTACAAGTATCCCCTCGAGCAGGGCCGCAAGCACTGGGCCTACCAGGCGCCGAAAAAGGCGGCCGCGCCGAAGGTGAAGAGCGCCGCCTGGCCGCGCACGGACGTCGATCGGTTCATCCTGTCGGCCCTGGAAGTGAAAGGGCTCTCGCCGGTGGACGACGCCGACCGGCGGACGCTGCTGCGCCGCGTCAGCTTCGACCTGATCGGCCTGCCGCCGACGCCAGCGGAGGTGGAAGCGTTCGTCGCGGACACGTCCGCCGACGCCTTCGAGAAGGTGGTCGATCACCTGCTGGCGTCGCCGCGCTTCGGCGAGAAGTGGGCGCGTCACTGGCTGGACGTGGCCCGTTACGCGGAGAGCACGGGCAAGACGGTGAACTTCGCCTATCCCCACGCCTGGCGCTATCGCGACTACGTCATCGCCGCGTTCAATAGCGACAAACCGTACGACCAGTTCATCAAGGAGCAGCTCGCCGGCGACCTCCTGCCGCTGCCGTCGGGGGACCCGAAACTCAAGGCGGAGCGGCTGATCGCGACCGGCTTTCTGGCCATCGGGCCGAGGATCCTGAACGAGCGGAGCGGCCTGAAGTTCGAGCTGGACGCTGTCGACGAGCAGATCGACGTGACGACGCAGGCGTTCCTGGGGATCACCGCCGCCTGCGCCCGGTGCCACGACCACAAGTTCGACCCGATCGCGCAGAAGGACTACTACGCCCTCGCGGGGATCTTCCGCAGCACCGAGACGTGCTACGGGACGGTCCGTTTCATCAACGCCCAGCGGCCGACGCCGCTTTTGCCGCTGCCCAAGGAGGCGAACCCCGGCGCGGGGACGCCGAAGCAGACGGCGGCGGAGCGCAAGCGGGTCGAGGACCAGATCAAGGCGGTGCGCGAGTCGACGAAGCGCATGAAGGACCCGATCCAGCAGTTCTTCGCCTCCGGGCAGATTTCGCTCTTGCAGGCGAAGCTGGACGCTTACGACGCCGACGGGAACCCGAAGCTGCTGGCCATGGGTGTCCGCGACAAGCCGACGGGGGGCGGCTTCGGCCCTGTCAAGGGAAAGTTCGGCGGGTTCGCCGGGTTCACGTACGACGGGCAGCACACCATCGGCGACAGCCCCATCTACATACGAGGCGAACCGGAGCAGCCGGGCGAGGAGCGCATCCCGCGCGGCGCCCTGGAGGTGATCACGAAGACGCCGCTCAAGCCCGGCCGCTCGAGCAGCGGCCGGCTCGAGCTGGCCGAGTGGATCGCCTCCAAGGAGAACCCGTTGACCGCGCGTGTGCTGGTCAATCGGGTCTGGCTGCACCTGTTCGGCCGCGGCCTGGTCCCGACCGCCAACGACTTCGGGCTGGCCGGCCGGGCGCCGACGCATCCGGAGCTGCTGGACTTCCTGGCGCACGACTTCATGGACAACGGCTGGAGCGTGAAAAAGCTGATCAGGCGCCTGGTGCTGAGCCATGTCTACCAGCTCGGCTCGACCGCCCGGGCCGGCGCGATGGAGGTCGATCCGGACAACACCCTGCTCTGGCGCATGACGCCGCGGCGCCTCGAAGCCGAGAGCCTGCGCGACGCCTTGCTGGCGGTGAGCGAGCAGCTCGACACCACGCCGCCGCTGGGCTCCCCGGTGGCGCGGGCCGGGGAAGGGCCGGTGGCCCGGTTCGGCGGCGGCGACCCGCTCGGGGCCGCAATGAGCGATCTTAGGAACACGCGCCGCTCGATCTATTTGCCGATCGTGCGCGACAAGCTGCCCGAGGTCCTGGCGCTGTTCGACGTGGCCGATCCGACGCTGATCGCCGCCGACCGGCCGACGACGACGGTCCCGGCGCAGGGTCTGTTCCTCTTGAACAACGCCTTCGCGCTGCGCGCCGCCGACCAGGCAGCCGAGAAGCTGCTCAAGAGCGGCGACGGGGAGGCGGGGAGGATTCGGGAAGCGTTCGCACGTTTCTACGGCCGACCGGCGACGGCGCGGGAACAGGCTGGGGCGGAAGCGTTCCTGGCGCGGTACCGGGCTCAGCTGGCGAAGGACGGGATGGCCGCGGCGCGGCGGGAACGCGAGTCGTGGAGCGCGTTTTGTCAGGCGTTATTTGCGAGCGCGGAGTTTCAGTATCGGAAGTGAGAGTTTCTCGCAAAGGCGCAAAGGACGCAAAGAAAGACAAGAGATTGGGCTTTTGGGAGAAGCTTTCTGTGAGACTGTGAGGAGACATGAGCGAGAATGAGATATCAGCGATCGTCGTCGATGCGGCTTTGAAAGTTCATCGCACGCTTGGGCCGGGGCTGTTGGAAAGCGCGCTGACTTTGGAGTTGCGGAAGCGAGGCTTTACGGTTGACGTGCAGAAGGAGATCCTCGTCTTCTACGAGGGCGTGGAACTGGGCTGCGGCTTCCGCGCGGACCTCATCGTCAACGGCCTCCTCCTCATCGAACTGAAGTCGGTGGAGGCATGGAAAGACGTATTCAAAAAGATAACGCTAACCTACCTGCGTCTCACCGGCCTTCGCCTCGGCCTGTTGATGAACTTCAACGAAGTCTTGCTCAAGAACGGCATTAAGCGAATCGTGAATGGCCTTCCAGAATGATATGTTTCTCGCAAAGGCGCAAAGAACGCAAAGGAAAAAAGAGTAACTTGCCCACCTTCCGTTTCCGATCGGTACCCTTTCGTCCTCTCTTTGCGTCCTTTGCGCCTTTGCGAGAACCTTTTCGCCGGAGTCGACAATGCTATCGCGACGGGCCCTCTTGAAGTCGACCTGCTCCGGATTTGGCTACCTGGCGTTTGCCGCGCTGGCGCATGAGCAGGCAGTGCGGGCGGGGAGCGCGGGAGGGACTCCACTCGCGCCGAAGGAGCCGCATTTCAGGCCGCGGGCGCGGCGGGTGATCTTCCTGTGCATGGAAGGGGCGCCCAGCCACATCGACACGTTCGACTACAAGCCCCGTCTCAGCGCCGATGATGGGAAGCCGGCGCCGCGCGGGCCGGGCGGGTTCGGGCGTGGCCGGCTGTTCGGCTCGCCGTTCCGCTTCGCCCAGCACGGCCGGGGCGGCCTGTGGATCAGCGAGCTCTTCCCCGAGTTGGCGCGCCATGCCGACAAGCTCTGCCTGCTCAACGGCATGCACACCGACCTGCCCAACCACGCTCAGGCGTTTCTGCAGATGCACTGCGGCATCTACCTGACGAGCCTTGGTAGCCTGGGTCCTTACGGCCTGGGATCGACGAACGAGAACCTGCCGGGTTTCTATACGATCAGCCCGCCGCAGAACAACGGCGGGCCGACGAACTACGGCGTCGTTCCTGCCCGCCGTCTACCAGGGGACGCGGATCGGCGGCGGCGAGCCAGGTCAGCAATCTCCGGAATCCCGCGCTTGGCCGCTGGAAGCGCAACGCCCTGCAACTCGACTTCGTGCAAGGCGAACCGCTCGGCCGCGGAGGCGGCTCGGTCGAACGCCGAGATCGAGGCTGATCTCCTCTTACGAGCTGGCCTTCCGGATGGTCGGAACAGGCGTGTTGAACCTGGCGGAGGAGAGCGCCGCGACGCAGCGCTACGGCATCGAGGAAGCGCGTGGTGGCGAGGGCGGCGCGGCAGGTTCGGCGCCGCCCCCACGGGTTCCGCTCCCTTTGGCCGGCAATGCCTCCTGGCCTTCGATCGAGGCGGGCGGCCTCGTCGGCGACGATGCCCGGCTGGGACCACCACCGCGCCCCTCAAAGACTCTCTCAGCAACAGCTGCCGGGCCATCGACAAGCCGATCGCGGTCTGCTCACCGATCTCGAGCGCGGCCTGCTCAAGAAACACGCTGGTGCTGTGGGGCAGGGAATTCGGGCACCCCTACGCCCAGGGGGACGGGCGCGACCACAACAACAAGGGCTTCACGATGTGGCTGGCCGGCGGCGGCGTCGAGGGCATCACCACGGCAAGACGGACGAGCACGGCTTCGAGGCGGTCGAGGGCGGGGTTCACATCCACGACTGGCACGCGACCATCACCACCTGCTCGGCCTGGATCACGAGCGGCTGACGTACCAGTGCCGGCCGGGACATGCGTCCTGACGGACGTGCGCGTACAGCCGTGGCGCATGCGATCATGGAGTGAAGGAAGAGTGTCCGCCCTGACGTGTGAGCCCACAACCCGTACCGAGATTCGGAGAGAGCGATATGTCCGCGCCGCCGCTTTCTTCAACTCGGCGGCCTCGGCAACTTTCGGCCTCACTGCCCACGTTGTTGCACGCCCAAACGCGAGCCTCGCAAACGCGAGCCCCGGCGGACCGGGCGCAATCACCGTCCTCTTCCTCCTGCACGGCGGCCCCAGCCAGCTCGAGCATCTGGGACATAGGCTTCCGCCCCCGCCGAAGTCCGCGAGTTCCAGCCCGCCGCCACGCGTCCCGGGCATGCACATCACGGAGCATCTGCCGCTCGTCGCCCAGCAAGCGCATCGTTTCGGCATCATCGCTCATGACGCACGGCCGTCAACCACAATGCCGCGACATATTGGGTAACCGGCAATCCCGCCGCCGCGCGGCAGATCGCGTTCACGCCGACCGAGTGACTTTCCGCATCTGGGAGCGCAGCTCACGTTCCGCCCGCCCGAGCAGTGGCGCGTGCCGACAGCCGAGCATCCACGTTGCCGGATTCCGTCAGCGATGGGCCGTACACCTGTCGGGGCAGAACGGCGGCTTCCTGGGGGCGTCGTTTGCGGCACCCTTCACGATCTGCAGCGCGATCGAATGACGGGGACTTCGTCGTCGACGGTTTGCAAGAGGCCGTCGATGCGCGTGCTGGCGCCGGCCGGCAGGCGCTGCTCCAGTCGGTCAACGAAGGGCTGGGCCGGCTGGTGGACGATCGCCGCGTCGAGGAGATGGGACGTTTCATCGCCAGCAGGCTTTCGCTCTGCTGACTTCCCAGGAGACGCGCCGCGCCTTCGACATCCAGGCCGAGCCGGAGCGGACGCGTGGGCGTTATGGCCGGCACAAGTACGGCCAAAGCCTGCTGCTGGCGCGGCGGCTCGTCGAGGCGGGCGTCCGACTCGTGACGGTTTACTGGGGCGGGCGCGTCAACAATCCCGATCCGCACTGGGACACCCATTTCAACAACAACCGCCGCCTGCGCGACGAGCTGCTGCCGCCGTTCGACCAGTGCTTCTCCGCCTTCCTCGAAGACCTGGCACAGCGCGGCCTGCTGGAGAGTACGCTGGTCGTCTGCATGGGAGAATTCGGCCGCACGCCGCGCTTCGGCCAGTTCACGGGCAACGGCGTCAACGAGACGGGCCGCGACCACTGGTCGCAATGCTATTCGCTGGTGATCGCCGGCGGCCGCCAGCCCGGAGGCCGCATCCTCGGCCGCTCGGATCGCTACGCCGCCTATCCCGCCGACGACCCGCTGACGCCGCCGGACCTGACGGCGAGCCTGCTCGACGCGCTGGGCGTGCGCCCCACGCTCGAAGTGCGTGACGGCTTCACGCGGGCGGTTCCACTCAGCGGGGGACACGTGCGGCCAGGATTGTTTTGAGCCGCGTTCCGCGATAAAACCTCCTCATGAGTCATTCGCTGGTCCTCCTCAGCCCGTATCGCTATCCCGGCCAGTATTCGCTCGTCCTCGGGCCGGAGGACATGGCCGCCTGGCTCAACGGCTTCACCTTGCTCTGGCACCCTGCCCTGCTCTGGCAGGCGCAGGGCCCGCCGCGCGTCGACCAATCCTACGACCACGAGAACCCGCAACCGGGCCACATCTACGCCGTCCCCGAGTCGCCGCCGCTCTATCTGCCGGACGACTGGGACGAGCGCGTGAAGCGGGCCGGGGCGGTGGCGTTCCGCGTCGGCGTCAGCCGGGACGAGGGACTGGCGCGCTTGCGCGAGGCGCTCAAGGGGGAGGGCCGGCCGGGGTGGACCGAAGGCTTCGCGTTGCCGGAAGACAAGACGATCCCCTTCTACGCCGTCGGCTGGGGCCATACGCTGCTCGCCGCCCTGAGCGAGGCGATGGAGCACGAGAACCTGCTGGAGACGGAGAAGTTCTGGAACGACGTGCAGACGGCGATTGCGCGGCTGGCGGGCTTCCCGGAACCCGCGAGCGCCGACACCATCGCGCGAAGCCCTGGGGAAGAGCCGCCCGGCGAGACGACCCCGGAAGTCAACCCGGCGGACACCAGCATGTCCGGCGGCGATTTCGATGAGTACGGGCCGCCGCCGGATTATGTGGTAGCCGACAATCCGCCTGGCGGAGAAGAAGCGCGGCCGGACGCGAACGTCGAGCCTTGGTACGCCGCCTTGCAGCAAGCCGGACAGCGTCTGCTCTCGGCGCGCGAGGTCCTCTATCCCGTCCAGATCAACCTGCTCGACCTCTTCCTGCTCGACGACCGCACCTGGACGCAGCCCTGGCCCGCCGCTTTCCCCGCCGGGGTCTCGTGCAACGTCCTCGTCAGCGGCGCCAACCTGGAGCGCCTCCAGCGCGAGCAGCCGGAACGTTTCGCCGAGTTGAAAGAGCGCGTGCAGGCCGGCCAGGTCGACATCTGCGGCGGCGGCTACGCCGAGCGCGAGGAGCCGTTTCTGCCCCTCGACTCGCAGCTCTGGAACCTGCAGTATGGCCGCGAAGCCGTCCGCCGGCTGCTCGACTTTGACGTGGTCGTCTTCGCGCGGCGCCGCTTCGGCTATCATCCGCTCACGCCGCTCCTCCTCACCACGAGCGGCTTCACCAAGGCCCTCTTCCTCACCTTTGACGAATCGGCCGCTTTGCCCAACTACACCTCGTGCGTCATCGGCTGGCCCTCGCCGGACGGCAAACAGGTCGACGCCTTCGTTCGCGCCGGCCACAACGCCGCCGATCCGCAGACCTACTTCAACCTTGGCCACTACTGGTTCAAGACGACGCGCGAGGACCACAACGCCACTCTTCTCCTGACGCACGTCGACCAGCAGGCCTGCGTCTGGTTTCGCGATTTGATGGAGCTGGCGCGCCTCGCTCCGGTCCTGGGCGCCTGGAACACCTTCTCGCGCTACCTGGTCGACGTTTATCCCGGCGAGCACCCGGGCGCCCTTGCCGCCGACGAGTTCCACTCCGACCTCTTGAGCGAGCGCGTCACCGCCCATCACCCGCATCCCGTCTCCGCGTTCCCGGAGCACCAGCGTTTCCGCCGCCGGCTCGACGCCTGCCACACCTACGCCGCGCTACACCACAGCCTGGGGGGCACGCCGCATCTGCTCCACGTCGCGCGCCAGCTGCAAGAATTGGAAGACGCCTTCGAGACCCTCAGCCCGGCCAAAGCGGTCGCGGGCGCCCCGGAACTCGCCGCGAAAGTCGCCGACTTGGAACGTTCGATCGCCGCGGGCTTGGCCGAACGCCTTCAGTCCCGGGCGCCGGAGAATCGCCCCGGCTATCTGGTGTTGAACCCGTGCGCCTTCATCCGCCGCGTCGCGCTCGAGCTGGAGCCGGGGGCGCAGCCCCTGCCGATCGGCGGCCCCGTCAAAGCCTGCCAGCTCGACAAGGAGAAGCTGCGCGTCATCCTCGAGGTCCCGGCGCTCGGCTTCGCCTGGATCCCGCGCGAAGGGCCGGTCGGCACGGCGCCGATGCCGAGCAAGATCCGCGTCGTCGATCCGCAGCAGCTCGTCCTGCGCAATGAGTTCTTCGAGGCCGAGGTCGACGCGGCGACGGGCGGGCTCAAGGCCATCCGCGACCACAAGACGCACGTCAATCGGCTGGCTCAACGGCTCGTCTTCAACCCCGGCAGCCGCATGGTCGCCAAGGACATCCAGGTGACGCAATCCGGCCCGGCCCTCGCCGAGATCGTCTCGACCGGTGAACTGCTCGGCGAGCAGGACCAGTTGCTGGCTCGCTTCACGCAGCGCCTCCGCCTCTGGATGAGCCGCCCTCTGCTCGAGATGCGCATCACGCTCCGGCCCGAGCAACCCCCCGCCGGCTACGGCTGGCACGCCTACTTCGGTTCCCGCTTCGCCTGGCGCGACGAACGCGCCGCCCTCCTCCGCAGCGCCTCGGGCACGGGCTACCTCACCACCCACCCCCGGCCGCAAACCCCCGACTATCTCGAGCTGCGCATGGGCCGGCAGGGGACGGTCATCCTCCCCGGCGGCCTGCCGTTCCACCAGCGCCACGAGGGCCGCATGCTCGACGTCATCCTCATCCCCGAAGGAGAACAGGAGACGACGTTCGACATCGGCATCGCCCTCGACCGCGAGCAGCCGATGCAGACCGCCCTCGGCCTCGTCTCGCCCGTCGCCGTCGTGCCGACGACCAAGGGCCCGCCCCACATCGGCGACTCCGGCTGGCTCTTCCACCTCGACGCGCCCAACCTGGTGATGACGCGGCTGACGCCGGGCGCGGTCGAGTTGCCGGGTTACAGCTCGGCGACGACCGAGCAGGAGCCGGGAGCAGAACCGGCGTCCGAGCCGGCGGCAAAGACCGCCGTCACCGCTCGCCTCTTCGAGTGCGGCGGCCACAGCGGCATGGCGGAGCTGCGCTGCGTGCGCAATCCGAAGCGGGCGGTTGTGCTCGATGGCCGGGGACAGTTCCTGCTCGAAGCCGGCATCTCGGGCGACGCGGTGCTGCTCGAAGTGACGCCCAACGATTTCGTCCAGGTGCAAGTGGAGTTTTGATTCGTTTAGCCGCGGTTCGCAGAACCGGGGCGGACAGCGTCCCACAGTCAGCGACACGGAGCCACGCAATGCCCAGCGCTTTCCTCTTCCCCGGCCAGGGCGCCCAGACCGTCGGCATGGGCAAGGAGCTTTACGACTCCCTCCCCGCCGCCCGCGCGCTCTTCGACCAGGCCGCCGGCATCCTCGGCTATTCGCTGATCGATGTCTGCGTCAACGGCCCGGCCGAGAAGCTCAACAGCACCGTCATCAGCCAGCCGGCGATCTTCGTCGCCAGCCTGGCCGCGCTGGAGAAACTGCGCCAAGAGAATCCGGACGCGGAAACCGACGTGAGCGCCACTGCGGGCCTCAGCCTCGGCGAATACACCGCCCTTGTCTTCGCCGGCGCCATGACGTTCGCCGAGGGATTGCGCCTCGTGCAGCAGCGCGGCCAGGCCATGCAGGAAGCGGCCGACGCGACGCCCAGCGCGATGACGAGCGTCCTCGGCCTGCCGGCGGAGAAGGTCGAGGAGCTATGCGCCAAGGCGCGCGAGAAGGGCCGTGTCGAGCTGGCGAACCTCCTCTGCCCGAGCAACATCGCCGTCTCCGGCGACAAGGCGGCCATCGAAGAGGTCGAGCGTCTCGCCCCCGAGTTCGGCGCCATGAAGGCGATCCGTCTGGCGGTTGCCGGCGCGTTCCACACGATCATCATGCAGCCGGCGGACGAGAAGCTGCGCGCCGCCCTCGAAGGCGTCCAAATGCGGCCGGCGCGGCTGCCGGTCTGGTCGAACGTCGACGCCCAACCCCACACTGACCCGGAGGAATTTCGCCGGCTGCTGGTGCGTCAGGTCATCTCGCCGGTCCTCTGGGAGACGACGATGCGCAACCTGCTCGCCCAGGGCGTCAACCGCTTCTACGAGATCGGCCCGGGCCGCGTGCTGGCGGGGTTGCTCAAGCGCGTCGATCGGAAAATGGAATGTGTCAACGTGTGACGCCCCACCTCAGCTGTGGACCATCGCCAGCAGCGTCTCGGCGGCCAGCCGCGCGAACTCCGGGTCGTTGATGTGCAGGTCGACTTCGATGAGCTTCGCGCCCGGGCTGATCCAGTTGCGGATGCTCTGAAACAGCGCCCGGTCCGCCTCCGGCCACCAGAACGGGCCGCCTTCCTTGTCGATGGCCGAGACGCCCTTGAGCGGCAGCAGCACCGCGGTCGGCCCGCGCGCGGCGCTGGCTTTCTCGGCGATCTCCTTGCCCAGCCTGTCGTTCTCCTCCGGCGTGGTCCGCATCAGCGTCACCGCGGCGTTGTGCTGGTAGAAGAGGCGGTCCTTGAACTGAGTCGGCACGGTGTCGCGCGGGCCGAAGTTCACCATGTCCAGGGCGCCGACCGAGATCACCTGCGGCACGCCGCGCAGGCCGGCCGCCGTCAACCGATCCTTGCCCGCAGTCAGGATGCCGCCGACCAGCTCGTCGGCCAGCTCGGTGGTGGTGATGTCGAGGACGCCGCTGATGAGGCCGTCGTTGATGAACGACTCCATCGTCATGCCGCCCGTGCCGGTGGCGTGGAAGACGAGGACCTCGTAGTCCGCCTTTTCGACGATGACGCGGGCGGCGTTGACGCACGGCGTGGTGACGCCGAACATCGTCGCGGTGATGAGTCGCTTCTCGGCAGTGTCGGTCGGCTTGACGCCGCGAACCATGCCCGCCATCGCGTTCGCCGCATTCGCGAGCACGGTTCGGCTGACGCGGTTGAGGCCGCTGATGTCGACGACGCTGTGCAGCATCAGGATGTCGCGGACGCCGACCCACTGCTTGACCTGGCCGCTGGCGAGCGTGCTGACCATGAGCTTGGGGACGCCAAAGGGCAGGGCGCGCATGGCGGCGGTCCCGATCGTCGTGCCGGCCGAGCCGCCGAGGGAGAGAATGCCGTCAACCTTACCCTCCGCATGCATCTTGGCGATCAGCTTTGCCGCGCCGCGGGACGCCAGCTCGACCGCCTTGCCGCGGTCATTGGATCGCAGGACGCTGGCGAGCGTGGTCCCGGCGGCTTCGAAAATGCGGTCGCGCGGCACATCGGGCGGAAACACGGGGGCGCCTTGGGAGCCGGCGTCGACGACGAGCGTGTCGACGCCCTGCTTCTGAAGGAGGTCGCGCACGCACTGGAACTCGACCCCCTTGGTGTCCAGCGTACCGAGAAGGATGACGGGCATGGCGTGGTCTCGGATTCAAGAGGTGGCGAGGGTCACGGCGTAAGCCCGACGTGAAATCGTCATGACAAGCGGACGCGTCGCCGCGCCTCCATGTACGTGGCCTCGAAATCGATGGGCAGACAGCCGAGCCCGCGGACCGCCAACGGCAGCGCCGGCAGCGGCGCCCCGATCTCGAGCGCCTCGTGCCACGCCTCGGTCTGCTCAGCTTCTCCGCGCAGCACCGGCCGATACGCGACGGCATAGAGGGGCGGACTGCCCGGCAGACGATGGTCGTCCCCCCAGCAAGACAGATCGACAAGGTCGTCGTGCAGATTGGCGCGCCGCTCGGTCACGATGTCAATGACGATGAGGCCGATTCCGGAAGCGAGATAGCTCAAGCATTTGGCGGCGAAGGCGCGGCGGGCGCCGGGCCGATCCTTGTTGCCGGGGCTCACAAGCTCGATGGCCGCGACCAGGGTTGGCCCGCCGCGCGTCGAGAAGACCTGCACCTCGAACTGGTCCGGGTAGGTGGCCGGCAGCAGCAACGTCGGCTTGGGGGGCGCCCACGTCATGGTCGTGGCGCCGCCGCTCCCGGGCGACGCCCCGTTGTCGCGCTCCTCGAACGTCGCCACGTCGATCTCGACGCGCGGCCCGACCTGAAGCTGAAACTCGGCGAAGTAGTCGGCCGGCAATAGCTCGTCATTCAAATTGTCCGCCAGCGCCGCCGCCCAACGACCATGGAAGCCTTCCCAGTGACGCTGGTTACGCAAGGGTGGTCGGAAGTGATCGAGAAGCGGCATCTTTTCTTATCCTTCCGGATTCTCCGCCGGCATGTGGAAAAACTCCGTCACTTTGCAACGGAAATCGGGCAGCAAATCCAGGCCGGTCTCGGCGGTCATATGGAGGTCACCGTACCAAGAGCCTTGATCCGAGTAAAGGATCGCTTTCCCGTATGCGCTGAAAACCGGGTCCGTATAAAAGCGTCAAGATCTCCGCGAGGGCCCCATCATGAGCTTCTTCACCCGCGACGAATGTCTCCGCCGTCTCCGTGCCCAGGTCGCCGCCGGCAAGCCGATCATCGGCGGCGGCGCTGGGACCGGCATCAGCGCCAAGTGCGCCGAGGCGGGCGGCATCGACCTCATCATCATCTACAACTCGGGCCGTTTCCGCATGGCCGGCCGCGGCAGCCTGTCCGGCATGATGCCCTACGGCGACGCCAACCAGATCGTCATGGAGATGGCCCGCGAGGTGCTCCCCGTCGCACGCAAAACACCCGTCCTCGCCGGCGTCTGCGGCACCGATCCCTTCCGCATCATGAAGCTCTTCCTCCAGGAGGTGAAGGCCGCCGGCTTCTCCGGCGTCCAGAACTTCCCGACGGTAGGCCTCATCGACGGCCAGTTCCGCAAGGGGCTCGAAGAGACGGAGATGGGCTACGGCCTCGAGGTCGACATGATCCGCCAGGCGAGCGAGCTGGGCCTGTTGACCTGCCCTTACGTCTTCAACGACGACGAGGCGCGCGACATGGCGAAAGCCGGCGCCGACGTCCTCATTCCGCACATGGGCCTGACCACGAAAGGCTCTATCGGCGCTCAGAGCGCGCTGACGCTCGAGGAATCGGCGAGGCACGTGCAGGCGATGCACGACGCCGCCAAGAAGGTGAAGAGCGATATCCTCGTCCTTTGCCACGGCGGCCCGATCTCCGAGCCGGAGGACGCGCAGTTCATCCTGAGCCACACGAAGGGCATCGTCGGCTTCTTCGGCGCCTCGAGCATCGAGCGGCTGCCGACGGAGGTGGCGATCACGGGTTGCGTGAGGAAGTTCAAGGAGATTCGGTTCAGAGGTTGACGAAGACATTCGCGAAACTGCGATGCGCGCGCTTTCAAAGGATTTCGGCGTCCTTCTCAACGATCAACACTTCTTCTGCTCGAAGGTCTCCTTGAGCTTTTCTTTCAGGCCTCGGAAAAACTTGCGCGCCTTCAGAACCTTGTCGGTGAGAACCCGAAAGATGACGATGTGGTCCTTGAAGATCACTGGGCCCATCTTCCACATGCCCTGGTTTCTTTGCGGGAAAAAAGTGACGCCTCCAAACTCTGCAAGCAGTAGCTCGCCGATCAGTTCGAACTCACCCGCGTCAATCGGCGTGCCGTCGTTGTAGGCGACGGGCAGGTAGACCTCATATTCTTTCACCGCTTACGGCTCCAGTCCTCTTTTCCGGTGTGGACGACGACAAGACCTTGAAGCGCACGCCGGCCTCGCGCAAGGCCCGCACCGCTTGATCCGATAGAACGAAAGTGCGCTCGGGCAATGCCTGGCCCGGCGAATGGCGAACGAGGATTCCCCACGCCTTGGCGCTATCCTTTTTGCTCACTTGAATGATCGTTTGCATGGCTGCCTCCTCCGTCTCACTCTACTCTTTTGCAACGGCCTCGTGCCAGTCCGGTTTGGCGGCGTCTTCGCCCATCACGAGCCGGTCACACCTTCCGATGCTCCGTCACCGCCTCTTCCGTCCCGTCCGGCAGCGGCATGAGCTTGTAGTCCCCGAAGAGATTCGGCGCCTCTTGCTGCATCACCTTCAGCACCGCGATCGCGAGCTGGCGGATCTCCGTCTCGGCGTGGCGGTTGCCGCGCAGCTCGATGAAGTGGCGCAACGCTCGCGCGTTGGCGGTCACGAACACCTTCGTCTCCGTCGCGTTGGGCAGGATGCTCCGCGCCGCCTGCCGGGCCAGCTTGCGCCGCAACGTCTTGTCCGGCTCGCTCTGGAAATGCCGCTGCAAGCCCTCCGTCAGCTTGATGTAGGCCTGGTGCATGTGGCCGACGGCGTCGAGCCAGAGCCCGTGCAGCTCCGGGTCCTGGGCGATGCAGTCCGGCTCGACGTATTCCGCGACCGATTCGTCGACATAGCGCTGCGACAACTGCGAGTAGCCGAAGCCGGCCCGGTGGCGGATCAATTCATGCGTCAGCGACCGGCTCACGCCCGTGAAGAGGAAGTTCCAGACGGCGTGCTCGAGTACCGAGCCGTGGCCGACCTCGAGGATGTGTCCCAGGTACGCCTGGTTGCCGCCCGGCCGCGGCTTGGCGAACGACATGTAGCAGACGCGGCCGGCCACCTCGCACAGGTGCTCGGCGGCGACTTCGGTGTCGGTCTCCCAGGCGACGCCGTGATCGCCGAGGAAGCGGTCCAGCTCGGCGTCGTTGACGGTCTGCCGGCCGACGATGTAAACCGCGGGGGCGCGGAGGATCCGGATCGAGGTGGTGTCGCTGGTTGTCATCCTGCTTTCTTATGGCGACGGACGCGCGCGGGCAAAGGAGTGTCGCCGGTTCGTTGCGGCGGGAGAAGTGTACGCCGTGGGTATCGTCGCCCTGCGAGCATCGAGGGCCGCGCCTATCCCATCAGGCCGGAGATCGGCTCGCCCTGGTAGATGAAGTGCGGCCGCCGCGCCGGGTCGTGCCAGGCCATCGTCGGCGGGATGCCCAGGGCGCTGTAGATCGTCGCCGCCATGTTCTCGGGGGTCTGCGGGCTGGTGGCGGGGTAGGCGCCGTTCCGGTCGGAGGAGCCGATGACCGTGCCGCCGCGGACGCCGCCGCCGGCGAAGAAGACCGACTGCACCGCCCCCCAGTGATCGCGCCCCGGCAAGCGCACGCCGGCCAGCGTCGAGATGCGCGGCGTGCGGCCGAACTCCCCGGCCATGACGATGAGGGTCGAATCGAGGAGGCCGCGCTGCTCGAGATCATCGATAAGCGCGGTCAGGCAGCGATCGAGGTGCGGCAGAAGATGCTCTCTCAGGTTGGGGAACATCGCCTGGTGCGTGTCCCACGTTTCGTTGTTGCCGAGGTTCACCTGCACGAGGTTCACGCCCGCCTCGACGAGCTGCCGCGCCATCAGGCACGAGTAGCCGAAGAGGTTGCGGCCATAGCGATCGAGGACGGCGGGTGCGGCGCGGGTGACGTCGAACGCTTGCTGGGTGCGCGGATCGTTGAGGATCGACATCGCCTGCTGCCGTTGCCGGGCGAGCGACTCGGTCTCGGCGACCGCGTCCAGGCCCTGCCGCTGCCGGTCGAGCATGGTCAACAGGCCGCGGCGATCCTCGAGGCGGCCGACGGAGAGGCCCTCGGGCAGCGACAGGTACGGGACCTGGAACGTCAGCTCGGGGGGATGGGTGTGCGGCGTGCGCTCGTGTTTGAAGCAGCTCGGACAGGCGCCGTAGACCGCGTCGCCGCAGTCGCGATGCGCCTTGATCACCCACGGGTCCCAGCGGGCGCCCATCTCACCGGCGAACTGCCCGGGGATGACGCGGCCCGTGCGATGGACGAGTGTCATCGGCAGGACGACGGCGGGAGGCAGGTTGTTTCGGGACCGAGTCGCGTAGTTGGCGACGGCGGCGATGGCCGGAAAGTCGCCGGGCCGCGGCCGGTTGCCGTCGAAGCCCACCGGCAGCGGCGTGCGGCCGGTGAGCATGATGTGATGCCCTTCGGAGTGCCCGTTGGACGGGTGGGTCAGCGAGCGGACGATCGCCCACTTGTCGCTGCGGGCGGCCAGGAGCGGCAAATGCTCGGTGATGTGGACGCCGGGCGTCCGCGTCGCGGCCGGCTGGAACTCGCCGCGGATGGTGTCGGGCGCGTCCGGCTTGGGATCGAAGCTCTCGTGCTGCGTCAGCCCGCCGGAGAGGAAGATGTAGATGACGCGTCTGGCCGGATGAGCCGCCTCCTGGGCGCGGAGCAGGTCCAGCTCCGCCATCCCGAGGCCGAGGATGCCGACGGCCCCCGCCTGGATCATGCGGCGGCGCGTGAAGCGCGGATGCGTGAAGCAAGGATGCGGAGAGCAAGGATGCTGAGGAAGGACGTTCACGAGCGATTCCCCCCGAGGACGCCTTCAATTGTAGCCGGAGATATGGCAGGCTCAAGCGGGAAAAAGGCGCTCGCCGAGAAGGCGCCGGTTTCGTCGCATTTCGTCCCCCACACACCCAGTCATTGCGACGAATCGCCCCCGTCCAGCGCAACCCGTGAACCCTGTACCGATTAAGAAAAAGACCCGAAAAAACACGCGTCGACGGGATGCGCCAGCCGGGGCAGGCGGGTTCGGCGTCCGCGCTGGCGCCCTTGCGGAAAATGATGGGCTGGTCGGACCGTCTCGGCGACGGGGTCGACGTCCCAGACGACGAGCGTGCCGGCGGCGAAATAGTCGGCACGCTTGGCGGCGATCCATCTTACGCGCTGCAGGCTTGCTGCGTGGTAAAGGAATTATAGACGGGCTTGGCGCCGGGCTGCAAGGAAGGGGCGCGGCGCGCGTCGGTGGTCTTACGGCAGCGGAAAAGGTAGGCCTGGCCGGCGAAGCTGAGGCGGGATTCGACGCCCTCGAAGCCGGTGGCGCGGAGCTTCCAGTCGATCATGTCCTCGGGGAGGTAGTGGAAGCGGCCCTTGCGCGCCTCGCGTTTGAGCCAGCCGCCGTAGCTCCACATGCGCCAGAGTTTTTTGAGGTAGCGGAGCTTGCGCGGGGCGCGGAAGAGGTTGCCCAGGGCGTTCATGGCGACCTTGCCCCAGGAGGGATTGGGGACGTTGACGGAGAAGACGAAGTGCCCGCCCGGCTTCAAGACGCGGAAGATCTCTTCGAGCAGGGCGTCGTAGCCCTCGCGCGTCCAGCGATTCTCGACGGCGTTGAACGACTCGGCGTACTGGATGGCGAGGCCGCTGACGGCGCCGTCGAAGCGGTCGCTGGCCTGGGGGAGGCCGCGGCTGAAATCGACGTGCTCGAAGCGGAAGCGGGTCTCGTCGATGCGGGCGGTTTTGCGGATGGTCTCGTAGGACTGGGCGTTCAGGGCGGCGCAATCGAGGCCGACGACCTCGGCGAGGGCGCCGTCGCTCTTGGTCCAGAGGGCCTGGGAGAGGCGGCCGGCGCCGCAGCCGAGGTCGAGCCAGCGCTGGCCGGCTTCGGGTTCGAGCCAGGCGAGGGTGTCGCGCATCAGCTCCTGGTACGCGGGCATCTCGTGCTGGCCCCAGAACGCCTTGGCGCATTTGTCGTCGCGCCAGTAGTTGACGGCCGTGGTCATGAGCGGTCTCCGTTCCATCTTTCAGCGTGTGCCCTCGTCCGTGAGGGAAGACGTCGTCTGCCGGGCAGACCGTAGCGTGGACTTGAGTCCACGCGAATCTCTTAGTCGGCGTGGACTAAAGTCCACGCTACGGCGCCTAGGCGGCGCGGGGCTTGTTCTTTGTCGATGCCGGGCGTTCGTGTGGGGCGTCTTGGGGCATCTGGTCGTTGACGCTCAGGGTGCGGAGCTCGTCGAGGATGGCGGTGTTGAGGGTTTCTTCCAGTTGCACGAGGGCGCGGGCGATGGCTCGGCCGTCCATGACGCGGTGGTCGTAGATGATCTTGAGGGTGACGGCGCCTTCGGGGCTGATGGGGCCGAAGCTGAAGTAGGTGGTGAGGGGCGTGAGGGGGTGGCCCTGCTCGACGCCGTAAGTGCCGAGGCTGCTCATCATGAAGGTGCCGAAGCGTTTGGCCCGCTTGGCGCCGGAGAAGTAGAGGGAGGACCAGAAGACGAAGCGGCGCAGGAAGCCGGGGAGGCGGCCAAGGCGAAGGAGCTGGCGGAAGGGGGAGATTTTGCGGACCTCCTCCTCGCGGAAGTGGCGGAGGTGGTCGTCGATCTGGCGCAGGGTGGCGTTTTCGGGGGCGAGGATCTTGGCGCCGAGGACGGTCGGCTCGCCTTGCCACTCGCGCTCGACAAGGATGGCGCAGGTGGAATGGGGATGCTCGTAGAGGCGGCGATAGGGGTAAGGGAGGTAGGCGCGGCGCAGCTCGGGGATGGCGGCGGCGACGAGGGCATACGCCTTCATGAAGATGGCGGTCCAGGAGGGGGCCTTGGCGAGGGCGGCGCGGGCGTCGACGACGTCGGGGAGGAGGCAGAGGCGGGAGAGGGGCAGCGTCGGGGCCTTGCGGGCGTGGTGCAGCAACTCCTCGACCAGCTTGCGGCCTGGTGTCAAACGGATGGTCTTGCCCTTGGCTTCCTTGCTCATGGGACGGCCTCGAATCGTTCGCCCTGCTTGCCCCGATTGCCCGGCTTCGCGCTCGAGCGGGTCGGCGCGCGGGGATCGCGTGGCTACTAGATGGTGGGAGGGGCGAATGCGGTCAAGGGCAAGTGGGTTGTTGGCAAAGGCGGAAGCGCGCGCGGAGCTCGTCGAAGATTTTTCGCCGCGGATCAACACGGATGAACGCGGATCGGGCGGTTGGGGGAAGGGAAAGAGTCGTCACGATCGCGACGCCTTTACGGGGCGGGTTCGAGGACCTTGACTTCGCGGCTCAGGCGCGAGCCGAGGCGGTCCTTTTCCACTTCGAGGTCATAGCGGGTCTGGAGGTTGAGCCAGAAGCGCTCCGAGGTACCGAAGTAGCGTGCGAGGCGCAGGGCCGTGTCCGCGCTGATCGAGCGTAGGCCGCGGACGATTTCGTTGATGCGGCGCGGGGGGACGCTGGTCTCTTTCGCGAGGCGGTACTGGCTGAGGCCCAAGGGAGACAGGAACTCCTCCTGTAAGATTTCGCCGGGGTGGATCGGTGGCAGCTTGCGCTGGGCCATGGCGGTTCCTCAATGGTAGTCGACGAGTTCGACAGCGTGGGCTTCTCCCCCGTCCCAACGGAAGCACACGCGGTACTGGTCGTTGACGCGAATGCTGTATTGCCCCTTGCGGTCGCCTGCCAGCTTCTCCAGTCGGTTCCCGGGAGGGACACGCAGGTCATCGAGCGACTCAGCGGCATCGAGCAGGAGCAACTTCCGCAGGGTGGCACGCTGGAGCGACCGCGCCAGCTTGCTGCCGCGCTCGCGCCGAAACAGCCGCTCCGTGGCGCCGTCGCGGAAGCCGCGTATCATTGCGCCATAGTAACGTGACGCGCTAATAACGTCAAGCGCTATGGCGAGGGCGTCGGTCTGTCCGGCTCGCCTTCGTTTGCGGTCCATAGACTATTTCTGGCCTCCGCGATCCCTCATCCTGCAAGCATGCCGCCAATGCCGATCCCGCGCGAGCAACTGGCCGACCGCTATCTCGAGCAGCTCCCCTACGTCCCCTATCCCGTTCAGGAAGACGCCCTGCTCGCCTGGTTCACGGCCGAGCAGGGCGTCCTCGTCTGCGCCCCGACCGGCACCGGCAAGACGCTGATCGCGCAGGCGGCGCTGTTTGAGGCGTTGCATACGGGATCGGTGACGTATTACACGACGCCGCTCATCGCGCTGACCGAGCAGAAGTTCCAGGAGATGCAGGCGGCGGCGGAACGCTGGGGCTTCAGCGCGTCCGACGTGGGCCTCGTCACCGGCAACCGCCGCGTCAATCCGGACGCGCGGGTGCTGGTCGTCGTCGCGGAGATCCTGCTCAATCGGCTGCTGCACCCCGGGGACTTCGACTTCGAGCGCGTCAGCTCCGTCGTCATGGACGAGTTCCACAGCTTCAACGACATGGAGCGCGGCATCGTCTGGGAGCTGTCGCTGTCGATGCTGCCCAAGCACATCCGGCTCTTGCTCCTGTCGGCGACCGTCGGCAACTCGCTGGAGTTCATGAACTGGCTGGAACGCTGTCATGGGCGGAAGCTGGCGCTGGTGGAGGGGAAGGAGCGCAAGATTCCGCTGACGTATGTCTGGGTCCCCGATCAACTGCTGGGAGAGCAGCTCATCGAGATGGCCAAGGGGAGCGAGGCGGATCGGAAAGTCCCGGCCCTCGTCTTCTGCTTCAACCGGGACGAGTGCTGGAGCGTGGCCGAGCATCTGAAGGGATTGCCGCTGTTGCACGAGAACCAGAAGGGGCGCTTGCACGCGGAGCTGAACCAGCTCGAGTGGGGCCAGGGGGTGGGGCCGAAGATCAAGCAGATGCTGCACCGGGGCGTGGGGGTGCACCATGCCGGCTTGTTGCCGAAGTATCGGCGCGTGGTGGAGCGGCTGTTCGAGCAGAAACTGCTGGCGGCGGTCATCTGCACGGAGACGCTGGCGGCGGGGATCAATTTGCCCGCGCGATCGGTGGTGCTGACGTCGCTGGTCAAAGGACCGCCCGGCAAGCAGCGGCTGGTGGAGGCGAGCACGGCGCAGCAGATCTTCGGCCGGGCGGGCAGGCCGCAGTACGACGATCGCGGCTACGTCTTCGCGCTGGCCCACGAGGACGACGTGAAGCTCCTGCGCTGGAAGGAGAAGTTCGAGCAGATCCCGGAGAACACGAAGGACCCGGGGCTGCTCAGGGCGAAGAAGGACTTGAAGCGAAAAAAGCCGACGAAGAGCGACAAGGTGACGTACTGGACCGAGAACCAGTTCAAGCAGTTGCAGACGGCGCCGGCGACGAAGCTCTATAGCCGGGGGCCGCTGCCCTGGCGTCTGCTGGCGTATCTGTTGAAGCTGTCGCCGGAGATAAACCGCATCCGTTCGGTGGTGCGGAAGCGTCTGATGGACCAGCCGCGGATCGACGCGGCGGAGAAGCATTTGGATCGGATGCTGTTGACGCTGCACCGTTCGGGGTTCGTGAAGCTCGAGCCCGAGCCGCCGCCGCTGACCGGGGACGCGGGCGTCGATCTGACGGTGGCGCACTCGGCGCAGCAGGCGCACGCGACGGAGAAGCTGGAGCAGCTGTTGATCTTCCGCAGCATCCATCCGCTCTACGGCGCCTATCTCTTGGAACATCTCGGGATCGCCGATCGAGACGAGCGCTTGCAGGCGCTGGAGAGCGTGCTGGAGTTGCCCCGGCCGATCCTGCGCTATGTGCGCGTGCCGCCGCCCGAGGATTTGCCGCCGGGGCCGCTGGCACAGACCCGACTGGACGCGGAGCTGATCCGGCGCGGCCTCATGATCGCCCGGCCGGAGAAGGCGGAAGAGGACGAGGAGGACTATGCGCCGTGGCGTGAGGAGGAGCCGCGGCCGCCGACGCTGGCGGAGAAGCTGTACCTCTTGTTCGAGGCGAAGTATCCCGAGGTGACGGACGTATCGGTGCAGCCGGTGTACGCGGCGGCCGAATTGCTGCGCTACGGCGGGAACTTCAATCAGTACGTGTCGGCGCGCGACCTGGTGAAGCAGGAGGGGCTGATCTTCCGTCACCTGCTGCGGCTCATTCTGTTGTGCGGCGAGTTCAGTCAGGTCACGCCGCTGGAGATGACGGCGGAGGAATGGCGCCGCGAGCTGAAAGAGATCAGCGAGCGGTTGACGGAGACGTGCCGGGCCGTGGACCCGACGAGCACCGAAGAGGTGATCGAGTCGGCGCATGCGGCGGATGTGGTGGAGGGGGAATCGGGGACCGCGTCGCCGACGGCGCCAGCCGTTGACCAACAGCGCGGCGAGGGGGATACTGAATCGGGATGACGAAGGTAAGAATAACGAAGGAGGCCGCCGAGCAGCTGGAGGGGTTGCAGGAGCCCCACCACGCCCGGATGCTCCGGTTGTTCGATCGTCTGGAGCGCTGGCCCGAAATCAGCGGCGCCAAGGCGCTTTCCGGGGACCTGGCCGGCTGGTATCGCATGCGGAGCGGAGATTATCGGCTGCGCTTTTTCGTGAAGGGCGCCGATGTTGTCGTGGACAAGATCGGGCATCGGAGAGATTTCTGTGAGGGGTAGGATGGAAGCCAACGGCGTGCAGCATCGAACGATGGGAGGCCGCCGCGTCGTCGTGCTGGATGAAGCGGAGTACCAGCGGCTGCGTCAGAAGGCCGACGAATGGGAGCCAACCCTGCCAGAGCCGGACGAGGATGGCCGGTATCCCGCGGTAGCCTATGCGCGCGCATCGCTGGCGCGGAAGATCATCCGCCGGCGTCGCCGCGCGGGGTTGTCGGCGAGCGAACTGGCACGGCGGGCCGGCCTGCGGACCGGCACGCTCCTTCGCATCGAGAGCGGCGCGGTTTCACCGCCGGTTTCCGCTGTGGAGAAGATCGACAGGGCGCTGCGCGAGGCGGAAGCCGAATGACGACCCATTCCGTGGCGAGCACTCTCAGGACGCCCGCTCTCGGTCGAGCAGACATCTGCAACATACCGCCACATGCCGGGAAATATGCCATGCGACACCTTTTCCTCGCCCTGAGTCTGATCGCTCCCTCGACAGCGTGCGCCGGTGACCGGGAGGACGACCTGCGCCGCGCCGTGACGCTCTACGCTTCCTTCGACAAGGAAGTCGGCGCCGACCGGGGCCGAGGGGACCTCTGGTTCGGCACGCGCTTCAATCACCCGGCGGAGAAGGGGAAGTTCGTCTTCGAGAAGGGGTTCGACGCCAAGGCGTTTCGGATCGCGAAGGGCAAGGGCGTACATGGCGGCGCCCTGGAAGCGGTCGATGTGTTGCCGAACAACGGCCGCATCTTCCTTCCCGGCAAGGGAGCGCTCGCTTACAAGAAGGACGGCTGGGGCGGCGCCCTTTCCGTCTGGATCAACACCGATCCGGACCGGCTGCTGAAGACGGCGTTCTGCGACCCGATCCAGATCACCCAGAAGGGCGCCAACAACGGCGGCATCTGGTTCGACTTCAACAACGACAAGCCGCGCACGATGCGGATGGGGGTCTTTCCGGCGGTCAAGGACGGGGAGAAGGGGATCGCGGAGGACGATCCGAACGCTCCGCTCCTGCCCGTCCGCAATCCCGGATTGAAGGCGGGGGAATGGCGCCACATCGTCTTGAGCTGGAGGAACCTCGACACCGGCAAGAAGGACGCGGAGGCGACGCTCTACATCGACGGCAAGCGGATCGGAGCGATCGCGAAACGGGAGCTGGCGATGCGCTGGGACATCGACAAGGTGGGCATCTATGTCGCGGTGAACTACATCGGCCTGCTCGACGAGCTGGCGCTGTTCGAGCGGGCGCTGAGCGCGGCCGAGGTGGAGACCTTGCACAAGCGGCCGGGCTTGTTCGCGGGAAAGTGAGCGCCCGGCCGTTTGCGCCGAAGCAAGCACGCACAGCGGAGAATCGAATGCTACGCCCCACAATGGTCTTTGTCGTTGTCCTGGCCGCGCCGGTCCGCGGCGCCGACCTCGACCGCCTTCCGGCCAACACCTGGGTCGAGATCAGGTACACGACCGAGCAGCCGGCCGATCCCGCCGCCAAGGGATTCTTCGCGCGGCAGGGCTGGAACAAGATCGTTTACGATCCGGCCGGCAAGCGCGTCCTCTTCTATGACCGCTGGGTCGACAAGAAGCATGGCGGCACGACGATCTACGGCAACTGCCTGTTCGCGCTCGATCCCGCCGCGGGCAAGCTGACGCCGATCAAGATCGACAACTGGACCAAGATCGACACCAAGACGGGAGGCTACCGCACCGTCGCGCTGCCCGAGAACGACAAAGAGCCGACCCCCTGTCCGCGCCACGTGTATCACGCCTTCGAGCACGTTCCGGAACTGAACGCGGTCTTCCTCTGCAACGGCGCGAACCAGACGGCGCTCGACAAGGCGGGCAAGCTGGTCGGCCACGACATGTGCGACGGGGCCTGGCGCCTCGACCTCAAGCGCAACAGGTGGAGTCGGATCGGCGGTCCCGGCGCGCCGCCCAACCGCCTTGACGACGCGATGGCCTACTGCCCCGACGTCCACTCGCTCGTCTACGCCGGCGCCAATCACCAGCTGTGGATTCTCGATGTGGCGAAGAACGAATGGCGCAAAGCCAAGCACAGCCCGCCGGCGCGCACGTCGATGGGCCAGACCATCTTCTACGACGCGCCGCGCCGACGCATGCTCATCCTGGGCGGCGGCCGGCTCGACGCCTGGATCAAGGAGAAGGCCCTCGAGTTCCGCGAGCTGTACGCCTTCGATGCCAAGACGGAGGAAGTGACCCGCCTCGCCGACGGCCCGAGCGCCTTCTACGCGCAGCACTTCGCTCACGACGCCAAGCTCGACGTCTTCCTCGCCGTGTGCGTTTTCAACAAGGGAGAGCAGCCTTCCGGCGCCTTCGTCTACGACCCGAAAAAGAACGCGTGGTCCGAGATCAAGTCGGAGAATCCCATCCCGCCCCACAAGTCCTGGTTCGGCTGGATGCAGCTCTGCTTCGACACCGAGCATGGCTGCTTCATCGGCAAGGTGAACGACAGGTTCTTCGCCTTCCGCCTTGCCCTGGGTCGTAGCGCGGGCTGAGGCGATTGGCGAGTGTTCGATTTTGCTCGTCTGGGGCGTCGCGTCCGCCCCGGCTCTGCGAGCCGGGGCTAAACGAAGAGAGATCATGGAGGCGACGTCGGCAGGATCTCCTGATATTCGGAGGTGTCCTGGTGATCGCCTTCGCGGGCCGGGACGAGGACGAGGTCGTCGTTCATTTCATCGCGGCAGAAGAACTTGCGGAACTTGGTGATGAACAAGCCCTCCTGCAAGTGGCCGGCGAGTTGCGTCAGGCCCTTGACATCGTCGGCGGGCACGTCGCGGACGGCGTAGCCGAAGGGGCGCTCCTTGTGGGCCTTGGCGAGGCGCGACTGGATGACCTTGCGGATCGCTTCGGCGCGCTTGGGGTCCTTCATGTCGGCTTCGGTGAAGCCCTCGTCGACGTTGGGGACCTTCTCGCTGTAGGGCGCTTCCCCCTTGAGGACCTTGACGTCGTCGGCGGTCAGCTTGCGGGCC
>JAXMAR010000060.1:0-36106 GCA_046350295.1 Gemmataceae bacterium | reverse complement strand
ACGATCGAGGCGGCGCTTTTCTTCTGAGACGCCGTTATTACTTTCGTCGGCATCGTGCTTGCACATATACTGGAAGCGATTCTCGGGGGATCGTCCGGGCTTCTGACATCCGAAGGAGGATCATCATGACTCGGAAAACGGTGCGTGGGGGGTTGCCCGTGCTGGCCGGGGTGGCGCTGCTTGTCGCACCCAACGCCCTCATGGCTCAGGTTGTGGTCCAACCGGGCCCCACGCCGAGCGTCCATTTCGGGCGGGTTCATTTCGGGAACACGCCGACAGGCGGGGTGCATGTCCGCGGCGTGAATATCGGAGGAGTCAACCTGCGCGGCATCAACGCCGGCGGAATCAACGCCGGATTGGCTCAGATTGGCGGCCGGAGCATTCCGCGCCGCGTTTTCAGCGGCTATCGCTTTTTTCCGCCCCCCTATGGCATCTACGAGTTCTATCCGTCTGTGTACGGCAACCCGTACACCGCAACGCCCTACGATCCCTACGCTGAGGTTCCAGCCAATCTCTATCCCTACTCCGCAGGTTCCGGGACGGCAGGCGCCGCTCCGACGTATGGCCTGTCCAGAGACGAATTGGATATCCTGATGGCGCCAGGCGTGGAAGTGACATCGCGCGCGGGCGGCGGGACGCTTCCGCCTGAATGATGGACGGCGCCTTGCACTGGCGACGGCTGTCACCGCGACTTTTCGAGATCGCGCTTGCTCTGAAACGCGAGAACCTCCGCCGCCAGGCGACGGATGGTTTCGTTTTCGTCCCGTAGAAGAGGTTGCACGGCGCGCACGATCGCCTTTGATTCTTCGGGGATCTCCCGCAACAGTTCCAGCGCCGCAACGCGGATCTCCATGTCTTTTTCCTTGAGCGCTTCCAGCACGGCGGGGACGGCGGCGCGAGCGCCGACCGCGAGAGGCGCGAGGGCGTGCAGCGAGCGGAGACGCACATCACGATCCTTGTCGGTTACCGCCACGCTCAGGGGCGCCACGAGGACTTCTTCCTTCAAGCGCAGCGCCGCCGCCAGCCGAGCGGCTTCACGCCGCGCTTCGACGGTCTTGGCCGCGAGCGCTTCGGCCAGGAACGGCGCCCCCTTGGCGCCCGAGGTTTCGAGGACTCGAAGGGCACGCTGCCGCGCCGTTCCCTTGTCGCTTTCCAGCGCCTCCCGATACGTTTTGACCGCAGCCGGGCCGATCTTCACGAGAGCGCGGAGGGCTTCGTCCGCCAACTCGTCGTTGGCGTCGAGGATGGCGGGGCGGAACTTCTCGACGGCGTCCTTCGCGTCCGGTCCGATCTGACCCAACGCTTTCGCCGCCTCCAGCCGGATGGTGACCCAATCGTCCTGGAGCGCGGCGATCAAGTCGGGGACCGCCGCCGCCTTGAACCTGCCCAGGGCGTCCCCAGCGCTCAAGCGGACCGCCGGGCTTTTCTCGGTCAGCAACTTGAGCAGCGGCCGGATCGCCTTTTTCGGGTCGGCGCCGATGCGGCCCAGCGCGAAGGCGGCCTTGGCGCGAACGGACTCGTCCTTGTCCTCGACGGCCTTCAAGACCTGCGGCTGCGCGCGTTCCGCCGCGGGACCAATCCAGCCAAGCGCCGCCAACGCGTGGCTCCGCGTGTCGGCATTCCGGCTTTCCACCAGCTTCAGCACCGGGGCGACCGCTTCCTTGCCGATCTTGCCCAGCGCGATCGCCGAGTTCAGGCGTAAGTCCTCGTCCGGCTGGTCCAGGAAATCGGCCAGGGCTGGAGCCGCCTTGGCGGCGAGCGGTCCAAGCTCGGCGAGTTCTTCAATTACCTTGAGGCGGACCTCGCTGTCCTTGGTGTCCAGGTCCTTCAGCAAGCGATCGACACGCGCGCCATCGGCCCCCGCAGAGACACTCGACGCGGTGGAGATCAGAAGAAGGACGATGTTCCAAGCCGGCACGTGGATACTCATTGGTCGCCTCGCATGGGACGGTGTCTATGAACAGACGGCGCCGCGGGAGGAAGAGTTTGCATCCCCGATCATAGCAGCCAGGCCGCAAGGCGCCTACGATGTCTCCACCTGCGCGTTCCTTCCGAGTGCGCGATCCACGAGGCCTTGCGATGAAGTCTGCATGCGGCGTCCTTTTCTTTGCCATGTTGGCGGCGCCTCTCCACGCGGGCGCCACGTTCGATCTCGTCCTCGCCAACGGCCGCGTCATCGATCCCGAGTCCGGGCTCGACGCGATCCGTCACGTCGGCATCAGGAAGGGCAAGATCGCGGCCGTGTCCAAGACGCCGCTCAAGGGAATGGAGACGATCGACGCCACCGGATTCGTCGTCGCTCCCGGCTTCATCGACCTGCACGCGCATGGACAGGAGCTGCTGGCCGCACGCGTGCAGGCGTTCGACGGCGTGACGACGCATCTGGAGCTGGAGGCGGGGACGCTGCCGGTGACTGCGTTTTATGACAGCCGCGCCAAAGAAGGTCGCCCGATTCACTACGGCGCCGCGGCCGGCTGGGCGCACGCGCGGGTGGCCGTGATGCATGATCTGGAGCCGGACGCCTCGCCGCGCTTCATGCTCAAAGCGTTCGCGCTGCCGGGCTGGACGCAACGGCTCGCGACCGAGGCGCAGGTCGCGAAGATCCTGGCGCGGTTGGAGGGCGGGCTCAAGGAAGGGGCGCTTGGTATCGGCATGCTCGCGGGCTATGCGCCGGGCTTCGGGCAGAAGGAGAACTACCTCGTGCACAAGCTCGCCGCCAAGCACGGCGTCACGACGTTCATCCACATCCGCTACATGGGCGCGATCGAGCCGGAAAGTTCCTTCGCCGCGTATCAGGAAGTGGTGGCGATGGCGGCGTCGACTGGCGCGCGGGTCCACATCTGCCATTTCAACAGCACCAGCCTGCGCGACATCGAGATCTGCGCCCGTCTCATTGCCGACGCCCAGAAACGCGGCGTCAAGATCAGCACCGAGGCATATCCCTACGGCACGGGCTGGACCGGCATCAACGCAGCCTTCCTGACCAAGCCCGACTGGCGCGAGCGCATGGGCATGGACTACGGCGACCTGATTTACCTCAAGACCGGCGAACGGCTCACCAAGAAGCGCGTCGAGGAGCTGCGCAAGAGCGATCCGGGCGGCTCCGTCCTTTTGCGTTTCCTCGACCCGGACGGCAAGCCGGGGGACCAGGAGTTGTTAGACCGCTCAGTCCTTTTCCCCGGCGGCGCCATCGCTTCGGACAGCGGCGACTGGGAGATCGACGGCGTCCCGGTCGGCGGCGACGTCTGGCCGATCCCGGAGAAGGCGAAGGCCCATCCACGGGCGGCGGGAACCTTTTGCCGGATGCTGGGACGCTACGTGCGCGAGCGGAAGGCGCTCACGTTGTCGGATGCGATTCGCCGCTGCTCGCTGATCCCCGCCCGGGTGCTGGAGGAAAGCGTGCCGCAAATGAAGCACAAGGGCCGCATCAAGGAAGGGGCGGACGCCGACCTGATCGTTTTCGACGCGGAGAAAGTCGGCGACCGGGCGACGTTCGAGAAGCCGGGGCAGCCGTCCGTCGGGATGCGGCAGGTGATCGTGATGGGGACGCCGGTTATCCGGAATGGCGAGCTGGTCCGAACGGCACTGCCGGGGCAGGCGATCCGCCGCAAGTAAGGTCAGCGCCAACGAAAGGCCCCGCTTCGAACGGGGCCTGACAGGAACTGGCTTTCGGCGGCGCCCCCCCCTACTCCGCCATCGCCTCCATGTTGATGGACTGCGCAACCTCGGTCAGCTTCTTGTCGGCGCCGGCTTCCTCATCGAGGGTCGTTTGCAGCAGTTCGGCGGCTTCGTCCTCGCCGAGAAGTTCGGCAAAGGTGCGGGCGCAGCCGTATCCGGCGATCTCGTAGTGCTCCACCCGCTGAGCAGCGGCGATGATGGCGGCGTCGCGAATCTGCGGATCGTCCACTTCGAGCTCCATGCTCTCCTTGCCCTCCTCGAGCAAGCCTTCCATCGCCTTGCACTTCTGGCCTTTGGGATTGATGCCGAGCTTCCTGCAGATGGTCTCGAGCCGCTTGGCCTGCTCCATCGTTTCTTCGAGGTGCGTCTCCAACGCCTCTTTCAGATCATCGGAGGAAACCGCCTTCGCCATCTTGGGCAAGGCCTTGATAAGCTGGTTTTCGGCGCTATAGAGGTCACGCAGCTCGTGAACGTACAGGTCTTCCATCGACGTCAGTTTTTTCATCGCTTGCTCCTTGAGCGTTAAGAAAAAGGGGATTGTCAGTCGTTTTGGACGCACGGCAAAGAGACAGGGCGCGCTTTTCGCGGCCTGGCGGGCCTCAGGCCGGGACACGCGTCCGAATCACCACGGCCCGGAACGTCGGCCCCGCGCCGACCCAGGCGCCGGCAGCCGCGGCCATCATCGACACCCATACGCCGAGGAAGGTGTACCAGGTGATCCGCGTCGCCGCCTCGTGGTTGGCCTTTCGCGTGTCGTCGCTTGCCGGCACGCCGGGCGATTTGTCGGCCCGCTCGCTCAGCTTCGTGCGCCAGGCGTCGATCTGGTCCGCGGGGACGCCGGCCCGGCGGGCGCTCGCGTCCCAGCTTTCCGTCGTCGCCGTCTCCGCCAGGTTCGCCATGTTGGCCGTCGCGCCCAGGCCCGCTCGCACCCCCGCGGCGCTCAACGCCAGCAGGAACCCGAAAAGGAGGGCCCACATGATGAGGCCGTACATCACCGCTTCGGCCTTGGTCTCGCCGACGGTGAACTGGCTGATCGCCAAGCCGCCGACGAAGAGGGCGGCGCAGGTCGTGACGAGCGCCCAGATCACGGCGCCGGTGCGCAGCTTGCTCGGCTCGACCCGATCGCCGATCGACAAGCCGACGGCGCCCCCCAGCAGCGTCAGCAGGAACAGGATCGCCAGCGCCAGCACGCTGCCGGCCAGGATGGCGCCCCAGCTGATCCGCGAGCCGACGGAGAACACGTCCTCCGCGGTGGGAACGACGCCGGTTTTTGTGATAAGTGGCTCGGCCATGGTTGGTTCCTTTGTCTTCTTGGGACGCCCCCACGGCGTCTTTACCAGCGGTCGCAACCGCCGCAAATGAACGCCAGGATCACGAATGGCAGCGGCAAACCAAGGACGGCGGCCGCGATGCCATAGCTGATGCGCCCCAGACGTTTGACAGAGTTATGTAGCATGATTGATTGTCTCCTTGGGGGTCGGCCGACAAGTCGCGCAGCGCGCACTTCCATTACCAATCCGGCGATGGAGAGACGTTCGGACGTCACTTCCAGCAGCGCATCATTCCGGCCTGGAACGCCTCGTCCCGAGCCTGCTTGATCTTTGCTCCGTCGCGCTCCGACTGGTACATCGCGCCGAGCACCAGCCCGGTCAGCAGCAGCACCAGCGCGAACATCACGCGTGCCGTCCCCAGCAGCCTGTCCGGCGCCGGCCTGGCCAGCGCCTTTTCGATGACGGCCCAGTCGGGATGCGGCGTCTCCTCCGGCACGCCCGCTGACCGATCCCAATCGCGGTCGAACGGAGATTGCAAGCTCTCGCCCGGCGAACTCGGCGAACGTACAATCGGCAACCCGGCGCGTATCACGTGTCTCTCCTCGCCCATTGGCTTTAGTTGGACGAGACCTCGGCATCGGGACACCGCGCTCAAGTGGGTGAGGTCGATAAAGCTGCGTTGGGAAAAGCAAACTCGGCGCCGCTTCGGCGCGACACGCCCAAGAAACCCGCGAAGCGAGAGAGGGAGCTGTTTTTCATGCGTTTGCGCCGCTGCGGCGTCCTCGGAAACGCCCGCGAAAAAGCTTGCCGTGGCGACGGGAAGCCGGGAGCACGTCGCTCGTGCAGCAGCCTGCCCGACGTTGCGCCATTGCGTTCCGCGATTCCGCTTGCCAACAGGCGCAGCGGCGTTTAGAGGCTTTTTCAAAAGAGGACGCGAGTCCTAAAATCCAAAAAGACAAAGAGTCGCGTCCCCGTTTTGAAACGATCCCCGGCTGTCGTCGAAGGCGAACCATGAAACGCGTCTGCCCTTTCTTTCTCGGCTTGATCCTCCTACGCCCGCCCGTCGCGCACGCCGCCCCGCTCATCGTTGAAGCCGGCCAAACGCACACGCTGTCCGACGACTTGGTGCTCGACGGCGCCGACGTGCTCGAAATCCACGGCACACAGGAGAAGCCCTGTGTCCTCCTCGGCAAGCGGCATCAAATCCGCTCGGGCGCCAAGTGGACGGGTCGGCTTGCGATCCACCATTGCACGATCCGGGAACTGGGCGGCTTGCCCAAGACCGGAGCGGACGGCCTTGTCAGCGGACCGGGGCTTGCCGCTTTCGATCTCCGCGTGGCAGGCAAGGGGGAGATCGCGATCGAGAATTGCACGCTCGACGCCTGCTCCGCCATCCGCCTCCAGACGGACGACGCCTCGACGGCGCGCTTCCGCCACAACGCCGTTCTCGAAAACTCGGTGGTCGCCATCAGCAAGGACATCGGCCACTCGGGCGACTTTTTCACCGGCACCGGCAATTCTCCGGCGCGAAAGCTGTTCCAGGGCAACTTCATCCCGCGCGGCAAGGTTGTGTTTCGCGCGCCCGGCTGGCTCATCGGCGGCGAGCGCGACGCCGACAGCAACCTCTTCATCGGGCTGCGCATCGGCATCGTCGCCGACGGGGAGGGGACGATCGTTCGCGGCAACTACTTCCACCTGCGCATGCCGATCACGAAGGAGTATCCCTACTGGAGCCAGGTCTCCGTCTTCACGACCGGCCGCGGTGTTATCGGCGAACACAACGTCATCCGCGACGGCGAATGGATCGTCCGCTTCGTCGAAGGGGAGTTCCGTTACAACGTGATCAGCGACATCATCGACCATGATTTGATGCAGAACGGCAGCATCGGCCGAATCCACCACAACCTCTTCCTCGCCGGCGCCTCGGACAGCAGGCAAGGTTCGATGTCGGCGTGCATCGCGGTGATCTACCCGCCGAAGAACCCGGGCGAAGGGATCGAGATCTTCAATAACGTCTTCGACGGAGGCGGCCGACTCGACGTGCCGGCCATTGAAGTGGCGCCGAAAGCGTTCGTGAAGAGCGTGCGGAATAACGTCTTTTACAACTTCAAGCACGCCGAGAAATACTTCAAACGGCCGCAGGCCATGATCCGCATGAGCTGGAACGACGAGCCGCTGGAGGAAAAACCGGCCCGGCTCGGTTACGCCGACCACAACCTCTTCTTCAGTCTCGGCGCCAAGCGGAACTATCTGCTGTCGGTCGCCGGCAAGACCGAGCGCAAGGACGCCGGCTTCGCCCTCAACGACGTCCCGCGCGGCGGCAAGATCGACGAGCAGGCCGATCCCCGTTTCAAGGGACCGATTCCCAAGGCGTTTCCGTTTTCCGATGCGGAGATCAAAGCCCGCAAGGTCGGCGTGTCGAAGATGCTACAGTTCTATCGGGCCGCCTACACCCCGGCCGAAGGGAGCCCGCTGATCGGCGCCGGCGACCCGGCCGACGGCGCGGGCGCCGTCATCGGCGCGGTGGGTGGCCCGGAGTCGTCCGACCGGTTTGGCCACTTCGGCGATTGAGACTTTTGCTCGGAAGCCGACAATCTTCGTTGCCACCTATGCCGATGCAGGTTAGGATGCAGCGAAAGGAGATCGCCGCATGACCTCGACAAACGGCCACCAATCGGCCCGCCCGTCCCGCCGCCAACTCCTCCAGGCCGGCGCCATCGGCGCCCTCACCATGGGCGTCCCCGGCACGGTCACCGCCGGCCTCGACGCCGAGCGTGGCCTCCCCGGCGTCGCGGCGGAAAAGTCGGTCATTTACATCATCCTCTGCGGCGGTCCCAGCCATCTCGATACCTGGGACCTCAAGCCCGACGCCCCCGAGGACATCCGCGGCCCCTATCGCCCCATCGCCACCAGCGTCCCCGGCATGCGCATCAGCGAGCTGAACAACCGCCTCTCGCGCATGACGCAGCACTTCTCGCTGATCCGCTCGATGACCCACGTCGGCAACATCAGCAACCACTTCGACGCCATGCACCACAGCCTCGCCGGACAGGCAGGCGCCCCCCGCCGACGCCCTACATGGTAGCCATCCTCTCCAAGCTCCGCCCCACCGAACGCAACATCGCCAACTACGTCTGGCTCATCAAGTGCGTCGGCGACCCCGTCTTCTGCCTTTAACATCGGCAACGCCGGCTTCCTCAGCGCCCAGCGCGAATCCCCTCTTCGTCGGCGCCGCCAACAACCACCCCGCCATGCCGACTTTCCGCGCTGATAATTTCAGCCCGCGGTGCCGGCGGCCGCGCATGCACGAACGCGGCCGTCTCCTCCGCCGCCATTGATTCCCCCTCCCGCCTTGTGGAGGAGGCGGGGTGGGGGGATGAGCGCGGAGACTCCCTCCCCTCGGTGGGGGAGGGGTTGGGGCGTCGGGGGGGTAACCCGCGACTGGAGCGACATCCACCGCCGCGCCGCTTCGACCTCGCCAGCAGCTCGGCGCCCGTCAGGTCTTCGAGATCCACCGCGAGCCCACCGCCGTCCTTGACCGCTACGGCATGCACCCCCTCGGCCAGAACCTCCTTCTCGCCCGCCGCCTCGTCGAGGGCCGGCGTCGGCTTCGTCACTGTCAACGGCTGGACCGGCCCCGCCCCGGGTCAGACCGGCGGCGGCCCTCCGCCTCGAGCTGGGACATGCACGGCAGCGAAATGGGCATGGGCAACGCCTTCGGCAACGGCTCCTACGGCATGGGCTGAGGTGCACTCCCTGCCTCGACTTGGGGCCTCTCCGCCCTCCTCACCGACCTCCACGACCGCGGCCTGCTCGAACGCACCCTCGTCGTCGTCACCGGCGAGTTCGGCCGCACCCCGCGCATCAACCAGCCCACCGTCCTGCCCGGCCGCCAGCACTGGCCCAACTGCTACTCCTCCCTCATCGCCGGCTGCGGCGTCCGCGGCGGCCGCGTCATCGGCGAATCCGACCGCATCGCCGCCTTCGTCAAGGACCGCCCCGTCCGCCCCCAGGACATGGGCGCCACCATCTTCCACGCCCTCGGCATCCCCGGAAAACCCGCCTCAGCCGCGACGGCTTCACCCGCCCGATCTCGACGGGTGAGCCGATCATGGAACTGTTCTAAGCGAAGCGTCGCCTTCGGTCTCCCTCTCCCCGTCCCGCGCCTTTCTCCCCTCTCCCCGTCTGAGGAGGAGAGGGGCAGGGGTGAGAAGGTCCCGTTTGCGTTTCTTTCATTTCGCCGCGCTACCGTTACTGCAATGCAACGCGCGCGCATTTCTCGATTCTTCCACAACAGTCCGACCCCACTCGCCTTGCGCCAACCACTCCCTCCACCGCGCAAATCGACCACCGCGGCTCCATTCGGCTACACCGGCCCCGCCTCAACATTGATTTCATCTCACTACCCACCCCACCCCCGAACGAATCCGCAACGGGAGATCTCACTCCCTCGACTCCGCGTAACGAAGCGAACCTCGCCGCGCCCGACAGGAAGGTTCCGCGCCCAAGTGGTTTGGCGGAGACTGTTGACTTAACCTCAACGGCCATGAGGAACGCAGGCAGTTTCTTCCTGCACGCCAGCACGCCATACCCTACCCCCGGGGGACGCCCGCAGGAACCTTTACCGAAGCATTAATTGCATTCAGACCCAGACACCTGCTCTGCAACCCATTTTGCCCCTCACCGCAAAAGGCACGGCGCGCCATCGACTTAATTCGTTGCAGCCGATCTGCAATCCATTTCCGACCACCTCACAAGGCGAACGAGGTCACAGACCCAGCCGCTTCGCTGCAAAAGTCACCCGCTTGGGGGCGTCCGAAGAAGCCGCAGAGAACAGCAGGAATAAGCCGCACGAGAACGAGCTGCGCTCAGCTGCGTCCTGTTTCTCCTTCGTTATCTCTTTCTCGTCTCATCATCCCACTCACGCACAACCTTGCCCGAGACAGTTTCGAAAACATGGACGCGCAGCCGGTCCACTCCCGGATTTCCACCCGACGCGACCAAGGCTAGGCTGCCGTCGGGTGAAAAGCCGAGGCCCACCGAACCAAGACCGCGCCGATCGGACCCGGCACGGTTAATCTCAAGAGTCCTGCTAATGGACTCTTTCTCGGGCGCCCAGAACCACGATGTGAGCCGCACTATCGGTACAAATCGCTCGCTATCGGCTACTAAAGCGCTACAGCCATCGCCTGCAACTCGCTCTCGAACCAAACCGGGACCTGTCTTGACAATCGCCTTTTTGATCCGCTTCTTTTCCTTCGAGAGATCACCGTCGAAGTAACAGAGGTCTCGTACTACCGGCAGCTTGTCTGGGCCGTTCCCGACCACGACCGCCTTGCCGTCGTTGGCAAACCCTATTGGTCTCTCCCAGCCGTCGTCACCGTCGAACTCGCGGAGCAGCTTTCCCGTCTCGGTGTCCCAGACCCGAATCCACCCCTGTCTGGCGCCGTGGTAATAAAAGCTCGCGGTCATCATCCGCCCGCCATCGGGGGAGACAACCAGATCGACCCCCGGGAACTCGAACACCTCCCACCGCTTCAGGAGCTTCCCCTTCTCCCCGTCCCAGACCTTGACGATGACCTGGTACTTGGGGTCCACTTCCAGGCGCTTTTCCAGGCCAAGCGTGACCAGTCGTTTCCCGTTGCGCGACAGGTCCGTCGCCCACAAACCACCGACATGCGCGTCCAAGCGATACACCGTCTCGGCCCTGCCTCCGTCTTTCAGCCGATGGCAGACGACCGTCCCATCTTCGCCCACCGTGATCACTCTTTCGTTGTCCGGCAGGAAAGCGCAGTACTTCAGCGGCCGCTTGTGCCCGCCGAGCACCGCGATCTGCTTGCCCTTGGCCACGTCCCAGACGCTGGCAAAGACTTCGAGGTTGATACCGCCGTAGCCGACGACGGCGCGCTTGTTGTCATGGGAGAAAGCGCCCACGGCGACGTGGTAGGTCCAGTAATCCTCTTTCTTGTCCGGCGGGCCGACACGCAGGGCAGGATGCGTGAGGAGACAAAAAGCCGCGACAGTCGCCCAAACCGCGGAACCGACGACGTGCGTTCCCATTTCACATCCCAACAAGGAGGGACGAGGATTGATCAATTGATGGTATCACCTCTATCTTCCAGCGCAAAAGAAAGATGGCGCGAGGCCCCGGGAAGCCGGGTTGGACGCCCTGGTCAACATGTCTCAGATGACCGTCTCCCAGATGAGCATCCACAACACCACGCCGAGCCCTCAGCAGCGGCAGCACTGGCTCGGCGAGCAGGCGCTCGCATGGTCCGGCCTGCCGGTCGTCACCATCCGGCCAACGGTCTTCCTGGAGGGGTTTTTCCTCGTTTTCACCAGCTCGACCGTCCGCGACCGGAGCCGCATCGAGCTTCCGTTTGGACAGGGCAAGACCTCACCCGTAGCCGCGGCGGACGTTGCCCGCGTTGTCGCCACCGTGCTCGCCGGTCCTGGCCCGCACGTCGGCCGAATCTACGAACTCACCGGTCCCCGGTCGCAGGACATGTTGAACCCGCCTTGATGCGTGTTACAATCCAGCCCATAGTCGTTCAATTGTTGTTCGGCGACAAAGCGACTCGATTGAACAGGCTACATCGAAAGCCGCGCCTTCCTCGTCGTAGTGAATGGGAGGAGATCTCCTCCGGCTCAAGGAGCCCATCATGGGCACGTCGATAAAGTCGTTGTTCGGTCTGGCGACGTTGCTCGTCGGCCACATGTTGCCGACCACCACCGCGGCGCAGGAGAAGAAGCCCGACGCGGCCACGTTCCAAACCTTTCGCGGCGGGCTCGTCCTTCTCGACGAGAAAGCCGCCTACGCAGTCAATCCCCTCGGTTGCCTTGACGCCCTGGACCACCAGACTGGCAGGGTGCTGTGGACGGCCTTCCCCGATGGCTACAAAGAGGCCAAGGGTTGCTATTGGCCGTTGGCTGTTTATGGCCGCTTGCTGGTGGTGCGCGAGCGCGATCCGGATCGACATGAATGGGGCAAGGCGCGCATTGCTTTCCTGGATCTCGACCAGAAAGGCAAAGTCGTGAAGCGACTCGAGGCGGTCGAATTCCCGGTGTTTTGGTGGAACGACCCGGTATTTCAATCCGTCGGCGGTCGGCCCCCGGACCCGATCTCGCCGGCGCCGGTATACCGCTCCGAAAGTCATGTCCAAGGCGACAAGCTGTTGATCGCCTGGCGGAGTAGGACAGCCAAGCCTTCCGCGAAGGAAGCGACAAAAGCAGGGGTCATTGAAGTGGACTTGGAAAGCGGCAAAGTGCGCGAGTTGCCCGCCGACAAAGCTCTCACCGAACCCAAGGAGCCGGCGGAGGTCACGTTGGGGGAGCGCAAATTCGTCGTTAAAGACATAACCTCGGAGTCCCGTTCCGGTCCGGGAGGGGGGATCTATTCGACATCGACGGTACCCACCCTGGTGGTCAGTAACCCGAAAACCGCCAAGATCGCTTGGCAGTATACTCTTCGAGGCGGTTCGGGCCTGACGATTAATACTCTGGTACCAACGCGACCACCCGGCAAGTGAGGTTGGTCCCCCGAGGCCTGGGCTCAACACGTCACCGGCGCCCCCGGTCAACTCGGTGCGGTCGGGCGAACCGTGACCGGGCGGATGGCGGAAACAAATGACACGGCTCGGTTGGCGTAACCGTGCGGCCGGCTAATCATCATGCGACGCTCCAAGTCGTGACGTTTGCCGGCGCGAAAGCGTTCCCTCATGACAAAGGCGCTATCCATGTTCAACCGCATTTGCTGCATTGCCGTCGTTGTCGTAGCCGCGAGTGCGGCGCTGAGCCGGGGGGCAGCCGCCGGCGCCCGCCGCGCAGCGCGATGCGATGAAGAAGCTCGAGTTCCTCGTCGGCGAGTGGAAGGGGGAGAGCTGGACCGAGTTCGTGTCCGGAAAGCGGACCGCTTCGCAAGGGACCGAGACCGTTCAGAGCAAACTGGGTGGTCTGCTCCTGATCATCGAAGGCGTCCACCGGCGTAAAGGCGCCGACAAGGAGAAAGGCGACGTCGTCCACCACGCGTTCGCCGTCGCCTCCTATGACGAGAAAGCGAAGCAGTATCGGCTCCAGGCGTACACCAACCGGGGCCAGTACACGCAAGCCCAGGCCAAGGTCGCCGAAAAGCGTTTCGAGTGGGGGTTCAATGTTCCTACGTTCGGCGACGTGCGGTACATCATCACGCTCGACGACAAAGGTCGGTGGTTCGAGACCGGTGAGGTTTCCCAGGACGGGAAAGAGCCGCGAAGGTTCTTTGAGATGACCCTGGAACGAGTGGCGCCGAAATGAGGCGAAGGGGATCAACCGGGCGACAACTCGGGAAAGGGCCGGCCGTCGGTCACGATGGGCACCGGCCGTCCGGAGAAATTGCGAATCGTCACGCGCTCGAAATCGATGCCGAGATGCTGGTATACGGTCGCCAGGAAATCCTGCGGCCCCATGCGCCGGCTGATCACATCCTCCCCGCGCCGGTCGGTGGCGCCGATCACCTGGCCCGTCGACATGCCGCCGCCGGCAAAGAGCATGGCGCCGGCGCGCGGCCAGTGGTCCCGTCCCGGTTGAACGGTTCCCGCGGCCGCGCTCGCCACGCCGGGCCCGCTGCTCGGCTCGTTCGTGATCCGCGGCGTGCGGCCGAACTCGCCGGTGACGATCAAAAGGACGCGGCGATCCAGGCCCCGGGCGTACAGGTCCTCGATGAGGGCGGTGACGGCCTGATCGAAAAACGGGGCCCGATACTGGAGCGCGTCGAAGATGTGGTGGTTCACGGCATGGTCGTCCCAGTTGCCGACGCGGCCGCACTGGGGGCCGTCGAACGTCGTCGTGACGATGTCGACGCCGGCTTCCACCAGGCGCCGCGCCATCAGGCATTGCTGGCCCCAGGCGTGCCGGCCATAGCGCGCCCGGATGTGTTCCGGCTCCAGGGTGAGATCGAAGGCACGCCGCGCCTCGGCGCTGGTGAGCAGCCCGATGGCTTGACGGCCGAAAGCGTCCATCGCCTCCAGCGCCTCGGAATTGTCGAGATCGCGCGCATCGAGGTCGAAGCGGTCGCGCAGCCGCGACCCGGCCCCGAAGAGAGTCGGCGCCGCCTGCCCCGGCGACAGGCCGATGTTGGGCGACCTCGAAGTTGGGGGCGTTCGGGTCGCCCAGAACTCGAACGGCCCGCACGCGGCGCCGAGATAAGCCGGGCCGGCGATGGTGAAGTTGTCGTAGGTCGAGATCGGATTGACGCCGACGTAGTTGGGGTAACGGGCGCGTCGGGTCCCGGTGCAGATGGAAGCGGCGACGCTCATGAAATCGGGGAGGCCCGGCCCCGGCTTGTCCTGGATATCCGTGTCGCCGGTCAGCAGCTGGAGCGATCCGGACGGATGTCCGCCGCCGGTGTGGGCCAGCGAACGGAGCAGCGTGAAGTGATCGGCAATGCGGGCGTGACGCGGCAGCAACTCGGTCACGCGCAGCCCGGGGACGCGCGTCGCGACCGAGGCGAACGGGCCACGGTATTCCGACGGAGCGTCCGGCTTGGGGTCATAGGTGTCGAGGTGGCTCATGCCGCCGCGAAGCCAGACGACTATGACGGCCGTTCGCTCGCGTGTCGGCGCCGCAGCCTGAGCGCGGAGGCGCAACAGAGCGGGAAGAGAAAGACTGCCGAACGCAGTCAGGCCCAGGCGCAGAAACTGGCGACGATCTCTCACGGATTGCTCCGAAGTCCTTCGGCGTCCGCCGTGGTGGCGGATCGAAACAACCATCTTATCATGCCGCGGTCTTCAGACTACCGCAGTCTCTGGTCGCGCCCCTTGGCACGCGTCCTCCTACGATACCCCCATCCTCCCTCTTTCCCCACAGCGGTGAAGCTCCCAATGAAGTACCGCATCGCGCTTCCGGTTCTCCTCCTCTCGGCGATCCTCCCAGCCAATGCCGGCGCCCAGGAGCCCAAGGTCGATCTCGGCGCCGGCGCCGAGCGCCATGAGATGATCCCGATGCGCGACGGCAAGAAGCTGTCGACCTACCTCTACTTCCCAAAGGGCAAAGGCCCCTGGCCCGTGCTCTATGAGCAGCGTTACGCCGATCTGCGGGGGGCCGGCACGCGCAAATCCTTCGCCCGGCTCGCGGCCGCGGGCTATGTCGTCGCCGTGCAGAACTTCCGCGGCGCCTATCTCTCCGAGGGAACCTGGGTCGGCTACCGCGCCCTCGGCTGGGGCGAACTCAAGGACGGCTACGACACCGTCGAGTGGCTCGCCAAGCAGCCGTGGTCTACCGGCAAGATCGGCACGCTGGGCAGCTCGCAGGCCGGTTTCGCGCAGAACTTCCTCGCCGTCACCCGGCCGCCGCACCTGGTCTGCCAGTACATGATCGACACCGGCTTGAGCCTCTTCCACGAAGGCTATCGCATCGGCGGCACGACCCGGCCCGAGCGCTTCAAGCAGATGGAGGCGGTGTGCCGGGATCCGGCGGACAATCGCCGCCTGCTGGCCGAGTGGTTCAAGCATCCGACCTACGACGCCTACTGGGCCGAGGAGGACTGCACGCGGTACTTCGACAAGATGAATGTCCCCTGCTTCACGATCGGCAGCTGGTACGACTTCATGTGCGTCGGCTCGGTCGACAGCTACATCGGCCGGCAGCACAAGGGCGGCCCCGAATCGCGGCATCATCAACAATTGCTGCTCGGCCCCTGGCTGCACGGGCGGGACAAGGAGACGAACAAGACGGGGGAGCTGACCTATCCGGAGAACGCGAAGTTTCGCATGGAAGCGCACATGATCCGCTGGTTCGATCACTACCTCAAGGGGATCGACAACGGCGTCGAGCGCGATCCGGCAATCCGCTACTACGTGATGGGCGCCCTCGAGGAGAAGGAAGCGCCCGGCAACGGTGGCACCCGCGTCCGATTGGCCCGTCCCCGCCAAGGCGACGTCGTACTACCTTCGTCCAAGGAGCGAGCTTTCGGCCGAGGCGCCCGGCGAAGACGTCGACGACGACCTTCCTCGCCGATCCGCTGCATCCCGCGGAAATCCCGGGACGCGCTTTTCCCGGCGCGCGCGACGCCCGGCCCTTCGAGAAACAGGCCGAGGTGCGGACGTTCACGAGCGAGGTTCTGAAGGAGCCGGTGGAGTGGACGGGCAAGGTGCAGGCGGAACTGTACGTCTCCTCGTCGGCTCGGACAGCGACTTCATCGTCCGCGTCAGCGACGTTTATCCAGACGGCCGGTCGATCCTGCTGATGGACTACGTTCGCCGGGCGTTATCGCGAAGGATACGAGAAAGAAGTGTTCATGAAGCCGGGGGAGGTTTACAAGGTCGCGTTCGACGTCGGCTGGACGAGCGTGATCTTCAATAGGGGGCATCGCATTCGCATCACGGTGGCGAGCACGGGCGCCGTTCTACGAGCCGAACCCGAACACGGGGGAGGCGTTGACCATCGAGCCGCCGGCGAAGACGTTGGTGGCCAAGAACGCGGTGCACCACGAGCGGAAGTATGCGTCGCGCATCATCGCGCCTCTGCGGAATGCGTCCCTGTCGGCCGAGGAGCGACGCAGGCTCGAAGGCGGCCTCAGGGAGCTGAACGGCCGTGTGCACAAGCTGCGGGCCAGGACGGCTCCTGATACAAGGAGAGCCGACCTTATCATCGACGCCGAGGTGTTTGCCAAGGGGATCGCGCGGGCGCTGGAGTACGACACCGAGCTGAGCCCGGCGGACGTCGCCCTGTTGCACAAGGCGGTCGAACGCGGCAAGCGCGGGCGGCGGCGCTCGAGGCGGACACGTATCCCTGGGCCGCGCGGCGGGCAAGGCCGTCCGCGCCTTCGTCTCCGCCATCGACGGCTCCGTGCAACCCTATGGCGTCATCGTGCCCAGATCCTACGACGCCGCGAAACCGATGCGGCTCGACGTCGTGCTGCATGGCAGCACGCGCGGCCGGTCGGCATGAGCGAGCTGCGGCATGGCCCGCTTCGACGAGGGGACGACGCGACGGTCAAGGCCCCGAGCAGGAGTTCATCGAGCTGCATCCGCTGGGCCGCGTCGAGAACTGTTACCGCTGGGCGGAGAAACGGATGTCTTCGAGGCGATCGAGGCCGTCTGCCGCGACTACGCGATTGACGGGATCGCATCGTGCTGCGCGGCATGTCGATGGGCGCATCGGGCACGTGGCATCTCGGGCTCAAGCACCCCGATCGCTTCGTCGCCATCGGGCCGTATTGCGGCTACGTCGACACGCACCGCTTCTCGGAGACCCGCTCGCCAGCTTCGTGAAAGTCGGCCCGCTGCCGGCGCACCAGGAAAAGACGCTGCACATGCTCGATGCCAAGACTACGCCGCCAACGCCGGCGTCGTTCCGGCCATCGCCTGCATGGGGGACAAGGACGTCTTCTTCCAGGCCCACGTCATCATGGGCGAGGCGATGGCGAAAGAAGGCCTCAAGATGACCAACCTGATCTCGCCCGGGACGGGAGCACGTCATCGATCCGGTCACGTTCAAGGAGCAGATGTGCTGCATCGGCGAATACGCCGTGAAAGGGGTCGAGCACAAGCCGAAGCATATTCGCTTCGTTACGTGGACCACCAGGTATTCGCGCTGCCACTGGCTCGAAGTCCTTGGCATGGAAGAACACTACAGGCGCGCGGAATTGGACGCCCGACTGCTCGACGACGGCAGCGTTGAGATCGCCGAGCCGAAGAACATCACGCATTTCGCGCTCCTCCCGCCGGTTCTGCAGGAGAAAACGGCCCGGCTGCGGATCGGCGGGAATGTGATCGAGCTGCCGCCGATCGAGAAGGGAATGCGGCAGGCGGTGCTCGGTAAACGCGGCGGACGTTGGGTTTATCTCGGCGAGCGCGACGCCGTGAGGCTCGACGGCAAGAAGCCCGGCGTGCAGGGCCGATCGACGACGCGTTCACGACGCCGTTCCTGTGCGCGCGGCACTGGGAAGCCGTGGAAGCGCCGTGCAGGCGTGGGCGGACGCCAGCCTGAGACGCTTCGCCTATGAGTGGCGGCGTTACTTCCGCGGCGACCTGCCGGTGAAGGACGACACGGAAGTGACGCCGGACGATCTCAAGCGCTGCAACCTGATCCTCTTCGGTGACCCAGGGAGCAACAAATGGATCAAGGAGGTACCGCCGCACATGCCCCTGACCTGGGCCAAGAAAGGGGTGGAGTTTCGAGGGGAACGCTATCCGGCCGCCGATCATGTGCCCGTGCTGATCCAGCCCAACCCGCTGGCTCAGGGGCGCTATGTCGTCTTCAACAGCGGGCACACCTTCCGGGAAAAGGAGCTCGCCTCGCTGAATTACCTCCTGTTCCCGCGCCTCGGCGACTGGGCCGTGCTCAAGGTGAGCGGTGCGATCCCGGAGAATCCGTCATTGCCGCTGGACGAGACCGTGATCACGAGCGGCTTTTTCGACGAGCGTTGGCGCTGAGAGCGAGAGACGACGACATGGACCAGCCGCCCGCGCGCCGGTTCGCATGCGACGCCATGCTGGGCGGCCTGGCGCGCTGGCTGCGCGCCGCCGGGTATGACGCTTCCTGGCATCCCGGCATCGACGACCGCGAACTCGTCCGCCTCGCCGAACAGGAAGGCCGAACACTTCTCTCGTGCGACACGAAGATATTCCTCTTTCGGGTGATCCGCGATGGCGTTGTTCCATCCCTGCTTGTGCCTCTTCACGCCAAGCCGGCTGATCAAGCCGCGCACGTTCGCGCGCATTTTCACCTTGGCGTGCTGGAGCCGCGCTGCATGGCGTGCGGCGGGGCGCTGCTCCGCGCGACCAAGGAGGAAGTGAAAGAGCGCGTGCCGCCGCGCACGTTCAACTGGCTGGAGGAATACTGGCGGTGCGAGCGCTGCGACCGCGTCTTCTGGCGCGGCACGCACTGGCGCCGGATCGAGGAACGCTTGCGCGCCTTCTCTTGACGGTCCCGGACGCCAAGCCGCCGCGCCATTTCAGGCAGATCCGGTCCTCAGCGCGTCGCGACCCGTTGTGACGCCTCAAGCGCGGCCAGGCGCTCGGCGAGGGTGTTGAGGCGTCGCGTGAGGTCATCGATCCTGCTCTGGAGATCTTTGCGCTGTTCCTCGACGCCGGCGGCTTGGCGGGCGATTTGCTGGTCCATGACCTTGGCGCGTTCATTCAGGCTCAGCAAAGAGGCGTTCGCCGCCTGCAATTCCTTGAGGCCGGTCCACATGGCGTTGAGGCGCGTGGTGAACTCCTCTTTTTTCAGGCCGTTGACCTGCACGTCGTTCATGTCCCGGCGCAGATCGGTGACCATGCTCGTGAGCTGGCTGTACGCCGTGAGGACCACGAGGGCGACGATGCTGAGGATAGAGCCGCCGAAGACCTGCCACAGGAGTGAGATCTTCTGCCGGCGCCGGGCCGTTTTTTTGCCGCTGGGCCCCGGGCGTTCCTCGAGCCGGAGCAGCGAAGGCGGCTCGCTCGAGTCGTTTCCATCCATCTCGAAATCATGGCTGTGCCAGGTCATAAAAGCCTCCCCGGATGGGTGTCTTTCCTCCCGTGGGGGATTTCATCTCCACGAAGAGGAGGGCGTCGATCCCCTTGCTGTCCCAGGTATAGCTCAGGTTCAGTCCCGTGCTCAGACGCTCAGTGACCTTCACCAGCCCCCCCCAGTCGAGGGCGTAGCTCTCGCGCCGGCGCGACCCGGAGCGAGCCTCCTGGCGGCGAACGTCCACGGTGGCGGTTATCGTCAAAGGCCGCCGCGCGGCGGTGGTGAACCGGGTCCAGATTGCCAGGCACAAGCTGGTCTTGGCCGGCGCGAGCGTGGCGTTCACCTTGACTTCGTGCTTCACGGAGGGAAGAAGGACATTCGGAAAAGCTGTCGTCACCGTGGCGCCCACCTCGTGCGCGCGGTCGAGGTCATAGCGATAGACCAGGCCGACTTCCAGTGGATCCTTGTTTCGGTCGAGCAGAGTCGTCTCGATCGTCACCGTTCCCGTGGCGACCACGGCGTTCTCGGGCACGTAGTCGAGGTCCAGCGGACCGCGCCTGGCCGCCTGTCGCGCCTGCAGCTTGACGACCACGGCCTTGCTCTCCTCGATAACCGGCACCGTGAGGACGTGCTTGACGACATGGCTGCGCGAGCCGATGTCGAACGATTCCTCCGAGGTGACGGCGACCTCAGCAGGCCGCGCCGGCTCGGCCAGCATCCAGGCGTCGAGGAGCCGTCCACCGACCGGGGTCCGGAAGTCGAGTCGCGCCGTGTCGTCGAGGTCCGGGGCGGTGAGGCCGAAGTAGCCGGCCATCCTCTGCCGCCAGGGGCGTTGCGCTTCGGCGTCGCTTGCGGCTTGCGGGGGCCCGGCCGGATTGGAGCCTGTCGGCGCGGCGGGTGGTGGGGGGCTTTGCGCCGAAGCGGTGACCGTCAAGGAAAGAATGGTGGCGCTGAACGATCGAGCATACATGGCGCGCTCCTTGATTCGCACAGGCGGCGGATGTTAACCACGGCAACGTGTGAGACGAGCGCCTCAAAAGGTGCAGCAGCGGAGGTGTCGACAGCGAAAAACGCAACTCCGATGCCAAAGGCGATATCGGCCTGTGGCCATGCAAATGGGGAGGAGAGGCAAACTATGCCCGGCGTGGCGCCTGATGTCCGCGGGTTTCGATGTGCCGATTTGGACCGTCCGAGCGCTGAACGCACATAAGAACGAACTGCAGTGTGTAAGAAATCCTTACCATCTTACTTCACCATGCGCCCGAGCAGGAGCTGACTGACGATCCGCAGCGCATTCCAGGAGCTCTGGCCCTTGGCGAGAGTGTCCTGGCTGTACCGGATGGTGACGGGGACTTCGACATAGCGAAGGCCGTGATGCACGATCTGGTCGAGGATCTCCGAGGCGTGGGCCATTCGGTTCTGAGAGATGCGGACCTTCCGGGCGGCGTCGCGCGTGAAGGCGCGGAAGCCATTATGGGCGTCGGTGACGCGGATGCGCGAGAAGACGCGGGTGAAGAGGACGCCGAGCTTGAGGACGAGGCGGCGCGTCCAGGGCATGTGCACCGTGGCGCCGAGGAAGCGTGAGCCGAGGGCGACATCGGCGGCCCCGGCCCGCAGCGGTTCGAGGAGGCGGTCGATCTCGGCGGCGTCGTGCTGCCCGTCCGCGTCGAAGGTGACGATGAACTGGGCGCCCTGCCGGAGGGCGAAGTCGATGCCGGTCTGGAGCGCGGCCCCCTGCCCCAGGTTGATCAGGTGGCGCAGCACCCAGACGTCCTGGGCCAGCGCGACCTCGGCGGTGGCGTCGCGGGAGCCATCGTCGACGACGACGACGTTGGCGTAGCGCGGTAGGAGTTGTGCCAGGGTGTGGCCGAGGCGGCTCTCCTCGTTGTAGGCCGCCATCACAATCCAGACGGTGGCGGGCGCGGCACGAGGCGCGGCATCGAGACGGACGGACGAATCACACGTAGCGATATCGGCGGACATAATTTGATGGGCGAAGCGAGGGCTCCGGGAGATGTAGTCTACTCGGCCGAAAGGCGGAGTACAATCGAAAAAAAACGGCGAATACACGCGTCGGGCCGGATTCTTTCGAATCGGCGACCGAAAAGCGTTTGACATTCGCCCTAGTTGGAGTACACTATGTTTTCCCCTTGACGGAGCGAGAGGTCGAACGGATTGGTTCCGGCCTGCTCAATCCCCCTTTTCCTTACGCCCCTTCCCCCAGCGGTCGTAGCTGTTTTTTGTCGGCGCCTATTGTCATGACCGTGGAAACGCTCGCGCCAACGTTTGCTTTGCGAAAACCGCAGATCGCCGCCCTGGTACTGCTCGGCGTCGGGTTATCGTTGTTCGCGCCGACGCTCGCGACGTTGGTCCGGACCTGGGAGGATGATCCGAGCTACTCGCACGGATTCCTCGTCCTGCCGTTCTGCGCGTTCCTCGTCTTCCGCTATGCGGCCAAGAACCCGATCACGGAGCGGGGCGAAGGCTTGCTGGGCGCGCTTTATGTCCTGGCGGGGACGATCTTGCACCTCGCGACGGTGGTGAGCGGCTATTTGCTCCTGGATTTTCCGGCCATGGTGCTGGTGTTGCGTGGTCTGGCCTTGTGCGTGGGAGGGCGGTCGTGGGCCAATGGCTTGACGGTACCGTTCCTCTTTCTGTTTTTCATGTTTCCGCTCCCCGTGAGCTGGACATCGATCGCCGCGCTCTGGCTCCAAGAGATTGTCGCCCGTGCGGCGAGCGCGCTGGTGTCGATCTTCTTCGTGACCTTCCGGCGCGGCAATGCGATACACATTGCCGGGCTCGAGAACCCGCTTTACGTGGCGGAGGAATGCAGCGGCTTGCGGCAGCTGGTGGCGTTCTTCGCGCTCGGTTGCGCGCTGGCGTATTTTTCGCGGCGGCCGTGGTATTCGCGCCTGGCGCTGATCGTGGCGTCCGCGCCCGTTGCCATCGTCTCGAACGTACTCCGCGTTTTCCTGATGGCGCTCGGAGCGCGCTGGTTTGGCGTGGCCTGGCTCAGCGGCTGGATGCACCACGTGCCGGCCGCCATCACGCTGCCGATCGGACTGATGCTGTTCCTTCTCGTCGCCTGGCTGCTGCCCGGCTCGGATCCGTCGCAGGAACCAGGCGTCGCGCCGCCGGAAGCGCCGGCCTCGGATGAACCGAGCCGCTGGGCCCCGGCGGTTCTGGTGGCGCCGATCGCCTGCTTGGTCCTGGCCTTCGGACTCCAAGCGGGCTTGCTTGTTCATCTCACGGCGGCCGAGAACCAAACGTATCCGGAGTTGCGGGCGCCGCTGGCCGCCTTGCCGCTGAAGCTGGCGCAGCCGGACACGAAAGCCGAAGTGAAGACCGGCGCTCCCCTGGGCTGGTGGGGTGTCGAGCGTTCCAAGGCTGACCCGGCCGGATACGAGCGGCTGCGTGGGCAGATCAAGTTTTCCCACGCGGAAATACTGTCACGCTTTTATGGGAACGGAATCGCGCGGCCAAGCGTCGAGCTATACATGGTTTATTCGCGCGAGGGGGAGGATCGCAAACACCATCCCGATATCTGCATGCGCGACGTGGGCGGCATGCCGGAGGCGGTGGAAAAGAGCGGCCCCGTCTTTCTGGACAAAGAGAAGCGCAGAGTTGCGATGCGTCTTTGCTATCGCGTCGGCACGAACCGGTTCACGACGGTGTATTACTGGCACTACACGTTCGACGCCAACGAGGCGGAGACCGAGACGGTTCTGCAACGAATTCACCGGCGGTCGCGCGGCGCGGCGCCGAGCATCACCGTGCAGGTATCGACCATGGAAACGGGTACGGCGCTGGAAGCCATCGAGAAAGAGCTGCTACCCGCCCTGGATGGCGCGCTGCTGCGGGCGCATTTGCCGCCCGGAACGAAGATCGCCTGTGATCGGCTACCGATCTCGCTACGAGATTGAGGCTTTCCTTTTGACCTGACCTGGCCCGCGCCCCGCCGCGGGCGGTTCTGAGATTCGAGGTCCGCGATGAAAGACAAATGGTACCCCGTCCGCGTCATTGTGATGCTTGCGCTTGTGGGCGGATTGGGCTATCTGGCATACCGGTGGTATTTTCACTCCTCGACGGAGACTCTCCTCCAGCAAGGCGAAGAGTCTTACGCCGCGGGCCTGGCGGCGCTCGACCAGGAGAAATTCGACGACGCGCTCACGCGTCTGGACGAAGCCGTCCTGCGCGCGAACCAGGGGCTTGCCAACCTGGAGCAAACACTCAAGGAAACCAAGAATACGGATCAGAAGGACATCGAGCGCTATCGCGCTCTAGAAGGCAAGTTCCTCTGGCTCAAGGCCCGGGGCATGCGCGAGGCGGCCTACGCCAAGCTCGGGGCCGATGGCAAGGCGGTGTTGCCTGTGCTCGACAGCAGCACAGGCGAGAAAATCCGTGTCTACTACGTGATCACCGGGGACAAAAGGGCCGAGGCGATTGGCTGCCTGTTGGAAGCGGCGACGCGCTTGAACGAGCCGACCAGCCTGTTCGTCGAGGTGCTGCGCAACGAGTTGTTCCTGCCGACGCCCAACTGGCAACTCCTGGCGGACATGTCGGAGAAGATCCTCGCCAAGGACGACAAGGATGCGCGCTGCCATTACCTGCTGGCGCGCTACGACTTCGAGCAGCCGCGCCCGGACAAGCGGAGCACGCCGGCGCCCGAGGAAAAGCGAAGTCGGGATCGCGTCCTCAACGCCCGCACCCATCTCGCCAAAGTGGAAGCGACCAAGGATTATCCGCTCTGGCGCACGCTGCACCTCAAGGCCAAGATCGACGCCTGGCTGGCGCGCCGTTACGCGGAAGGCAAGAACGTCGAACTCGCGGCGCAGGAGGAGAAGACGCTGCGGACTTTGCTGGCGGAGGCGGCTGAACACGCAAAGGCCGGCGACGGTCTGAAGAACATGTCGGGCTGGGACATCGACGGCCTTCTGGACCTCACCGTCATGGGCGTCTCGGTGACGCTCGACGATCTCAAGAAAGAAGGAGAGGTTGACGCCAAGCGCCTCCTCGCGGCGGTCGACCAAGCGCTGACGACCTGCGAGAGCCTGGTCGAGAAGAAAGGCCTGCCCCTGGATCGCGTGGCGCAAACGGCTATCCGCACAATGATGCTGACGCAACCTTTCCTGGCCAAGACGCGGGAAGCGGATTGGAAGACCCGTCTGGCACGCGTCAAGACCATGGCACGCAATGCCCTGGAGTCCAAGGCGGGAAGCGCGGAGCTGTTCACGAAGTTCGGCGAATTGCTGTCGCGCGAGTCTCATGTCGAGGCCCAGCGCAACAACTTGAAGGAGGCGGAAAAGCTGCGCGCGGAGCTCGGCGACTACCTGGACCGCGGCCTGAAAGCGGCCGAGGAGGCGAAAGGTGACCCCCTGCAGATCGCCGATCTACACCTGCTCGCCGCCAACCACGCCCTGGTCAACCACGCCAAGCGAGAAGTGATCGAGGCTCATCTCAAGGCGGTCGCCGCCACCAAGGACCCGCAGCGTGCGATGACCGCACATCTGATCGAATGCGTCCTGGATGAGCGGGATGGTCGGTTGACGTCGGCGCGAAAGCACCTGGAGCAGGTCCTGGCCAGCCCGTACGGCGAACTCGTCCTGCGCGCACATATGGTCGGCGTCGGCATTTACCTCGCGCTGGGAGAGCCGGCGGAAGCCCTGGGGAGCCTGCGCATCCTGGAAAAGGTCTACCAGACCTTCGACGACCTGAGCGATCAGGAGAAGGCGTGGGCGCTCGAGTTCCTGCGTAGCCCCCACGACCTGGCCTACCTGCAAATCGTGGCCAATCTCGAAACCGCGAAGAACGCGGCGCTGGATTACGCACGCAAGCATCCGGGTAAAACCGTTCCGGCGGCCGTGGTCGACAACCACGAGCGTGAGGTGGCGCGCCTGCTCAAGGAGCTGCCGGCGCCGCCGAACCCCCTGCCGCGGGAAGCGCGGCTGGCGCTCGTGCGTTATCTGTTGGCAATGAACCGTGAAGGCGTCGCGGCGGAGCAGTTCGCCAAAGTCAAGAAGGACTACCCGGATCACGTTTCGACACTGCAGACGGAGGTCGGCCTGGTGCTGCGCGAGGCGCGGGCGGCACGGAAGGACGACAAAGGTGACCCGCTGGACGCGAAGGTCGTCGCGCGCGTGGACGGCATGATCGAGGGGTTCATCAAGTCCCATCCGGATGACCAGGGCGCCCGTTCGTTCTGGGCTTCCTGGCTCGTGCAGAGCAAGCGGGCCGACAAGGCGATCGCCTACCTCGACGACCCTCTGAACTTCCCGGACGCGAAGGCCGACGGGCCGCGTCGTATTCTGGCGATGGCGCTGCTCGGCAAGGGGGAGGTCGAAGAGGCGCGTAAGGTGCTGCGCCATCTCGACAACGATCCGAATGTCACCGCCCTGCTCGTCCAGCTCGCCACCAACCCCGAGGAGCGCGACAAGGAGCTTGGCGCGGCGATCGGCAAGTTCGAGAACGCCGGACTTTTCCGCTGCTGGAAGGCCAGCCTAATGCTGCAAGGAGGCAAGGCCGAGGAGGCGTGCCGCGAGTACTTCAACGCGCTGGACTTCTCGCGCGTGACCGCGCTGGCGCGCAGCGGCTTGCAGGGGGCGCTGTTCGCCCTGGCCCGGACCGACCCCGAGAAGGCGCGGGCGCTATCGCTCGAATTCCTGAAGGCGCAGCCGCAGGAACGCGGCCTTTATCTCACCTATGCCTACGCCAGCGTGCTCCTCGATGACATCGGAGCCCAGGACGATCTATGGGAAAAGCAGAAGAACATGGCGTCGGCCTTGAACGTCTGGGAGACGATGGCGAGCGAGGCCAAGGAGAGCTCGACCAACATCCTGCTTACCCGCGCCGAATTCTGGAGCCTCGCGGGACGGGACGACCTGGCGCGGCCTCTCGTCGAACGAGCAGCCGCGGCCGACTCGGCGGATCCGCGCCCGATCCGGATGCTGATCGCGCTTGAAATGGTGGCGCCGGGCGCGGAAAGCCGAGCCCTGGCGGAGAAGCAAGTTGAGCGACTGGCCAAGCTGGAGCCGGCGTCCGCCGATCCGGGCCTGTTGCGCGCGTCCCTGGCCGAGCAGGCGGGGAAGGGCCCCGAAGCGCTGGTGCTCCTCGTCAACCTGGCCGACAAGTTCGGGAAGGACGCCCGTGTCTATCGCGGCATCGTCCGGCTGCTGGAAAAGGAAAAAGACAAAACAGCCGCGCGCGAATGGGCCGACAAGTGGCTGAAGCAGCTGCCGAATGATGTCGAGGCGGCGGCGACCGTGGTGGCGCTCCTTGCGGGCGATAAGAAGATCGACGAGGCCCGGACGTTTGCCGAGGACTATGTACGCAAGCAGGCCGAGGCGGCGCGGGAGCGTTTGACGAAAGGCCGGAAGGGGGAGAAGAGCAAGGACTCCGAGAAGACGTTGGACGATCTGGACAACGCCCTGCGCGTCGATCTTGCGCGCGGCCTCATTCGCGGAAGAGCATACGATGAAGCGGAGAAGTGGCTCGAGGCGGCGCTGAAGCGCCGCCCGGACGACGTGGCGATCCTGATGCTCCAGGGGGAGTGCCTGCTCGGGCGTGAGAACTGGAAAGGAGCGCGGGCGCATTACGAGGCGATCCTGCGCAAGACGCCAAATCAGTTTGTCGTGACCAACAACCTGTCCTGGCTTCTGGCTGCCAAGCTCGGAGAGCCGGAACGGGCGTTGGCGCTCGCCCGCGTTTTCCGTCTCGGTCTTCACAGCAAGAAAATCCTGCCCGGGAACCGATTGAACGCGAGCTTCCTGGATACGCTCGGCGTGATCTACACGGCCCTCAATCGCAAAGATCTCTATCCGGAAATGCGCGACCTCTTCGAGCCGGCGGTCCGGCGCTACCCCGCCGACCCGCGCATGTATCTCTACCTGGGCCACGCCTACCGCGGCTTGAACGAGGCCGCGCGGGCGCAAGCGATGTATGCCGCCGCCATTGCCCGGGTTCGCGCCGATGGCAGCGACTCGGCGACCAACCAGGAGGTATTGCGCGAAGCGGAAGCGGCCCAAAAGCGCTTGAAAGAAGCCGGGTCTTCGTGACCAATTATGAAACCGTCGAAGCGCACTGGCGGTGTCGCCCGTGCGCTTTTTCTATGCGCCTCGTTTGCATTCCCCCGGCGGCTCGTCCCGGTGGCTGTGTCGCTCGTGCGCTTTCATCAGCGCCCGGATCTTGGCGTCGACGGGGCCGGCTCGTCGTCGAACACGACGTAGCCGAAGGTCGCCTCGTCGGGCAGGCGCGGCGGCGTGGCTGTGCCGGCGGGCATCCGTGACGCCGGCGTCGAGGCGCCGGGCGCGGCGACGGCCGGGTTGGCGGCAAGCGGCGCCGCTTCTCGACTCGGCAGGACAATCGGATCAACGCGTTTGGCCGGAAGCGCGCCCGTCGTCTTCGCGCCGGTCGTGGCGCCTGTCTTTTCGACGAGGGTCGGCGCCGGCGCCTTGACCGGGGGCGGGACGAACACGGTGGCAGGGGGCGGCGGCGCCTCAGTGCGCGATGGCGTCGGCGCCGCGGCGGTTGCGGGCGTCGGCAGGACCACGACCGGAGACCGCGGCGACGCGGGGCGAGCCGTTTCAATCGTGGTCCGCGCCACCGGGGCCGGCAGGGCGGGCTCGGCCCGGGTCGCGACACTCGCGGGAGCCGCGGCGGAGTCCGTTTCGGCCAGGTCCGACACGCTCGCCACGGGGTTCCACGGGGTCTCGTCGGCGCTCGAGCGAACGCCGCTTCGGCTTGGCGCCCGCGCAGGGCTGGCCGCCGTGTCCGAGCGGGCAATCGCGCCGACGCCGTCCAGCTTGTCGAGGGCGCGGCGCGCGACGCTGAGACCGGGTTCGAGGGCGAGCGCCTCCTGGTACGCGGCGCGAGCCTCGCGCTGCTTACCCTGCGCGGTCAGGATGAAGGCCAGGTTGCACTGGGCTTGAGCCGGACTGACCGCCTTGGTGAAGGCCGCGATGCTCTCGGGGTACTGGCCGCGCTGCGCCAGCACCATGCCGAGATTCACCCAGCCACGCGGCAGCTTCGGCTGAAGAGCGAGGGCCTTGCGCAGATGGGACTCGGCGTCGTCAAGCATGCCCCGGCAATAGAAGCTGTAGCCGATGTCGTTGAGGAGACTGGCGTCGTTTGGTTTCGCGTCCAGGGCGAGCTTGTACTCGATCTGCGACTTGGTGAAGTTTCCCTGGAGGTCGTACAGGATGCCGAGGCGGTGGGCCACGGCCAAGCGCGGGTTCTCCTGCCGTGCCTTCTCCAGGAGCAGGATGGCCTCGCGCAGCTGTCCGCTCTTCTGCAACTTTTCAGCCGTGACCAGGCATACACGCACGGAGTCTTCGGAAGAGAGATCCGGCGCGGGGGTACGCGCGGTCGCCGTCCTGACGTCCTCGGTCTCGAACGGCCGATTGGTCTTGCCGCCCACGCTGTAGCAGCCGCCGAGAGCAACCAGGACGCCGCACAGTCCACCCCAGGCAAGGATTCGCGCACTCATCTTGTGCTCCTTTAGGTCGCCGTCTGTTTCTTTCGCGCCTAGCCGTTTCCGAAGTCGGCAGCCGAGCCCTGTCGGGCCGCCCCTGGGCGCCGCATCAGCGGCCGAAGAAGCCGCCGAAGCCGCCGAAGCCGCCCAGGCCCGCACCCTGGCCAAAGCCACCGCCAAAGCCCTGGTAGGCGTTGCCGAATGCCCCGAACTGGGTGCCGCGGAGCATCTGAACGTAGGCCGGCTCCATCGCTTCGCCGTAAAGACCTTCGGCGGCCGGGAAGCCGAGGATGACGCGCGGATCCGCGTCGATGCCCTTGCGTGCGAGCATGTCGACGACGAAATGGCGCCGCGCCGCGTCGAGTTCGGGGATTTCCGAGGTGGCGATGATGACCGGGAAGGGATTGTCACCCCACTTGCGCGCGATCAGCTCGATGTGGTATCGGCCGTAGGGCCCAAGAACCTTGCCGCCCTGAAACCACTCATCGCGATGAATCGTGAAGTCGTCCTGTTCAGCTTTTTCCGCCTGAACCTTGATGAAGCGAGCGACATGGGCCCCCGTCGGATCGGGCATGGCGCCGGCGGTGATGTCGGCGCACCGGTTGACGCAGGTGGGGCCGCGCTCGAGGTAGCTGCCATCGAAGAGACGGCAGCCGCCCAGCAGGGCGATCGGAAGGGCCAGGCCGAAGCGGCGCAGCCAGAGCTGAAGCCGCCGCCGCAGGTCGAAAAGCAAGTGCCGTTTCATCGCTAGACCTCAGTGAGCGCGAGGGAGGGTGATGAGTTTGCAGGTGTAGTTTGTTGGCGCCTGGTCGCAGTCGGCGTCACCTGGAGCTGAAACCGCCGGAGCGAGGGCTCGTGGCCGGCAGGCTGCCGGGAGCGAGGCTGCTGCGCAGAGGCGTCGGGCCGGTCTCGGGCTCCTCGGACGAGCTGAAGCCGCCGCCGATCGGACCGTCCGGCAGGGGCACGTCCATGGAGTGGCCGTGCGGGCCGAAGATATAGATCTGCTCGCAGCGGTAGAAGCGACGCATGCGGGCCAGGTCGGTCATGGCCGGACTGCGGTAATCGTAACGGCGGCGGCCTTCCATCCGGCCCACCACGTAGAACTCCAAATCGCTCGGTTCGAAGAGATCGGAGCCGGGCAGCGGCGGCACCTCGTGCCTTTCCATCGGGTGCACCAGCTCGGGCGTGACCAAGATGACCAGTTCCTGTTCGCCGGCGGAGACCTTCGTGGAACCTGTCAGCTGGCCGAGGAAGGGCAGATCGCCGATGAACGGGACGCGGAATGAATCGCCACCCATGTTGGTCTGGAGGAGGCCGGCGACGGCGAGGGTCTGGCCCTCACGCAGCTCCACGACCGACGTGAAGTTGCGCGTATCCAGGCCGGGGACGTTGGTCCCCTGGAAGGTGGCGCCGGTACCGATGTTGCGCGTGCTGACGTTGGCGGAGACGGTCAGCCGCACGCGATCGCGGTCGGTGATGAACGGCGTGAACTGCAACTGTACCCCGAATGGTACGAACTGAACGCCCTGCAAGCCCGTGGCGGTGGCGCCCGTGACGACCGGGACCGGGAACTGGCCGCCCGACTGGAAGGTCGCGGTCTGGCCGTTCAACGCCACCAGGTTAGGCTCGGCGAGCGTGCGAGCGTAGTGCAGCTCCTTGAGCGCGTGGATCGCCAGACTGATCTGGCCGTTGTCGATGAGGACCGGCAGGTTGGCGGTGACGCCACCCAGCGCGTTGGCGATCGGGCCGGCGGCGATCTGACCGGTGTTGTTCTGGAAAACGGTGATGCCCTGGTTGTTGGTGATCGAGAAGTTGAGGCCGATGCTGCGTGCCGCGGCGCGATTGACTTCCGCGACGGTCACCTTCAGCATGACCTGCTGCTCGCCGGGCACACGGAGGAGATTGACGACGTTGGGACCGCCGGCGATGAGGAAGTTTTCCAGACCCGGCAAGCCGCCCGGAGCGTTGATGTCGTCGGGACGGACGATGAGCTGCACGTTGTCCACCGGGATCCTGGTCTGGTCGGTGGGCGGCGCATTGGCGCGGATGATACGCAGGATATGCGTGCCTTCGAAGATGTCGTGGACCTCGCCGGTGACGATCAGCTTGTCGCCCACGAGCTTCAGGTGGATGACGCTGTTGGGGAAGAGGCGGTTGATTTCCGCCGCGAGGGCGTCGTAAATCCGATCGAGACGCTCTTTCGCCTCGGGGTCGGGGATGACGCGCACGAGATAGCTGAGCACCTTGTCCTTCTTGTCATCCGGATCGGTGAACCACATGTTCATCACCGTCGTGCCGACCTGGCGGCCCAGGATGGTGATTTCGCGCGGCGTGATGAGGTTGTAATTGGCGACGCTTTCGTCCGCCATCTGCACGCGCTTGGGCGCCTCTTTGAGCACCATGAGCCGGGGCCGGTTGACCACCAGGTCCAGCGTGTTGCGCGGGTCGATGAATTTCTCGACGTAGCGGCCGAAGTCCTTCAACTCCTCCTTGCTGGGGATCGGCGTTGAGCCCAGCGGACCGGGCACGCCGGGCAAACGCGGCAAGCGCGGCCGCTTGGGACCGAAAGGCATGAACTCCTTCGGAGGCGGGCCTTCCACTTCCGGCGCCGGCACCTTCATCGGCATCTTCTCCTCTTGGGCGGCGACGGCCGGCTTGATGCCGGTGGCGCCGGGGGCAGCGGCGCCGGGCGGGGCGACGCCGGTGAAGCCGGGCGTGATGCCCGAGCCGGTATACAACGGCACCTTCGCGGGAAGGATCGGCGATGGCGACGTGTCCTTCTTCAGCGAAGGCAAGTCCTGGGCGACCACGGGCATGGCGAAGAGGCCGAGCGCTAACGCAGCCGCGAGCCAACGGGCTTTACCACGGCGGTTGCGTCGCGGGTACGCCTGAGCGCGAACGACTTCTCGCGTGTGCTGAGGGTTTTTCATAGCCGGGGCGTCTCCATGAGAGCGGCCATGGCGAGAGCCGCTTCCGTGGTCCGTGCGGGATGTTCGGTTTGTGCCGGTTATATCGGGTTTTTCGGACTTGGGGCTGAATTCTGTTTTTTCTTTTCCGAGCGAGAAAAAGACTTCAAGATGTGACCGCAGGAACGGTTTTGCAACGCAAAAGCGAACTGTCCCTTTGGCTCGAGCGAAAAACCGGCTCTTTTGCCAGGGTCGAAAGGGACGGTCCCCTTTTGCGTTGCAAAGCTCCGCAGGAACCTATTTCTGGACTGGTTTCTTGCGGGATGGAGAGGTTAGGGGGGAGACGCGCGGCGTCGGCGGACGGCGCGGGGCGAGAGCGGAGAATGCCGGCAATCTGGGAGGTGATGTATTGAGAAACGGGCTGACGCGGAATTACCAGGCCGCGTCAGCCCAGCTGGGGATTCTATGGCAGAACGGTCGCCGGTTGGAAGGTCGGTGAGCCGATCGGCGCTTGGTCGGCAACCGCGTGTTTCTTGAGTGGGGAATAGCTTTGGCGCACCTCGCGGACGGAATGGCCGTATTCCTTCATCTCCTCTGTCATCGAGTCGCGCATCGCCGCGAGCCCGCCGGGCGCTGCCCAGAACCACCAGGGAGCCGACCATCATGTATTCGCTGGCGATGATGGCGCCCGTGTCGTCGGCCCAGAAGGTCTTCAGAATGCGAGTCATGGCATCTCCTTTCCGAGATTGCGCAGCTTCCGCGCAGCCGGAAGCTTGCCCGGCTACAACAGGAGGAGCTGTCAATCACTTCGTGCAAATGGGGGGTGAACACCGCACGTGGAGGGATGGGGGTATCCGTCCGCGTTTTGGTCAGGAGTTGAGTGAACGGGAGGCTTGCTCGAGGGGGGAAACGGGTCGACCGTTTCAGGAAGAAGCCGGACTCACCTCACCGCAAACCTAGGTCACGCTAGGGATGGTGTCAAACTCGGCACAATCGTTTTTCTCGGCATAACCAGGCGCAACGGCGTGCGTGACCGGGAAGCGCGGCTGTGATAAATTAGGAAGAACGAGCCTGCCCGGTCCACATTGGAACGCCCCACCTATGTCGTCACTCATGGAGTCGTCGTCCAGCGAAAAAGGCCTCTTGCTCGCCTGCGTGGGCTTCCTGGCCACGCGTTTGCTGGTTCTTTTTCTGCTACCGCCGCTGCTTTCCGACGTGCCGCTTTACGCCGGCTATGCGGCGCGCACGATCCATGGAGGCGAGGTTCCATACGCCGATTTCAACATCGAATATCCTCCGGTCTCATTCTGGGCCACCCTGCCCCCGTGCTGGCTCGCGAGTGAAGCGCCGGGCACGGCGGGCTTCCTGAAGGAGTATCGCTTTTTCTTTCGCGTCGAAATGTTTCTGTGCGACGCGGTCGCCTTTGCGCTCTTCCTCCACGCGGTCTGGTGGCGCCGCCGCGCCTTTCTGACGCCCGCGGCGTGGGCCTACGTCCTGGCCGGCTTCCTGCTCGGTCCCGTGCTTTACGATCGGCTGGACATGGTCCTCCTGCTGCCTCTCATGCTCGCGGCTTGGGGATGGGCGGCCGCCGGAAGCGCGGCGCGGCCGCTCGGACCGTTCCTGGCGTGCGCCGCAGGACTCGGGATCGGCGTGGCCGCAAAGCTGATCCCTGTCGTGGCTGCGCCCTTTTTGGGATTGGCCTTGCTCAGGCGGCTGGCGCCGGGTCAGATCTGCGCGGTGGCGGGCGCTTTTCTGCTCGCCGCGGCCGGGCCGTTCATCGTGCAGACAATGGTGTCTGGTAAAGGCGTCTGGTGGTTCCTTGGCTTTCACGCCGAGCGTGGGCTCGAAGTGGAATCGCTTTACGGTAGCGCATTCATGGCGCTATCGCCATGGCTCACGGTGCGGGCGTTCCAGGGGCCGGGTTCATGGGATATTTCGGCGCCGGGAGCGCAAACGGTTGCGTCCTGTTCCCTCTGGCTCACGCTCGGCTTGCTGGCCGCCCTTGGGCTGACCAGCGTCGTTCGCGCTCGAAGATCCTCTGCCGATAGCGGCGCCTTCACGCCAGCGTTGCTCGCCCTGATTGTGACGGCGGCGTTTGCCAAGGTGCTTTCGGCGCAGTATTTGATGTGGCTAGTGCCGCTGCTATTGCTCGCAGGCGTCGAGCTTTTGCCCTGGCGCGGTTACCTTATCCTGGTCGGCGCCTGCCTGCTCCTGGCAATCGCGACAACCTATGTCTTTCCGTTCAATTTCATGCAGGCGCGGCATCCGCACAGCGGAGCGATCCTCGTGCGGCATGCGTTGCTGCAAGGTTTGGGTCCGGAGCGCACGTTCGACAGTGGCGCCGCCGCCGTTCTAGGGTTGCGAAACCTCCTGCTCCTAGTCCTGACTGCCTGGCTGGCGGCGCGTTGGTTCGTGGCGCCGGCTCCGCGCGGTGACGCCGATTCCGAAGGGGAGCCGTGTGGCTTGCCTTGACGCCTCGGCCCTCATCTCTCTTCGCTTTCCACGGCCTTTGGCGTTGTGTCGCTCGAATCGGTCGCCTTGCGGATGGCGTCGGGGTTCGCCTGGAGGACATCGCGGTTTCTCTCGCGCGTGGCCCGGAACTCGAAGAAGATCGGGCCAAGCAGAATGATGCCCGCGGGAATCCACAGGCAAAGGAGCGAGGGAAAGAGCATCCAGAAGCTGGCGCGATTCGCCTGCGCCTCGGCGCGGTGACGCAAGGTGGTCCGCAGACTGGCCGAGAACTCGAGCAGCGCCGCGCTGATGTCGGCGCCGACACGTTCGACTTGCCTAAGAAGCACGGCGAGACTGCGTACCTCCTGGATGTTGACGCGGTCCGCGAACTGCTCGAACGCGTGCGGCAACGTATTCAGGCTCGCTTGGCGCAGGACGATGTCCAGCTCGTTGGCCAGATCGGGAAATGCGAAGCGCAGCTCCCGGCTCACACGCTGCAGCGAGGCGAGCATGTTCTGACCGGCGCTCAAGCCGAGGGTGATCAGGTCAACGGCGACCGGCAGGCCTCTCCGGATGCCGTTGAGGCGCATGGCGCCGCTGTAATTCAAGTAGATACGCGGCAAGCTGTAGCCCAGGATCGCGAGAACGCCGCCGGCGATCAGGATCGACGTCATGTAGGTTCGGTCAACGAGTAACGCCAGCACCAGCGCAGTCACCACGGGCGCGAAGATGAGCACCACCCGGATCGCGCGATACTCCACCAGTGCGGTCGGCTGGTAGTAACCGGCGGCACGCAACTCCTGCTGGAGCGATTCGCGGTTGGCTTCACCCAGGACGGGAGACGGCGCCGCGATCGCCGGCGTCAACGGGCCGAAGACCATGGGCCGTTCGGCGTCCGTCATGTCCTTGGGAAGGCGTTCTTGTACCCGCCGGCCGCGCGACGCGGACCACTGGAATAACAAGAACGAGACCGCGGAGACGGCAAGAAACACGAAGATCAAGGGCAGCATGATGACACCCGCTCAGAATTCGATTTTCAGGATACGGTAAATGATCAGGCCGCCGATCAACTGGAGGCCGAAAGCGATGCCCAGAAGGGTCCATCCGGTGGCGCTGGTAAAAAAGCTGGCAACGTGCTCCGGTTGGAACAGGGCATAGCCGATGAGCATGGCGGGCACGAAACCGATGAAGAAGAAGGCGGTCACGCGCCCCAGGCTGGTCGCGCTGCGGAGGTAGCCGCGGAAATTGTTGCGATCGCGGATGCTTTGGCCAAGACGATCGAGCAGAAGCGGCAGGTTGCCGCCCGTATTCTGATACATGGCCAGGGTGGAGGCGAGGATGTTCAGGTCCAGCAGATTCAGCCGTTCCGCCATGTTCTCGACAGCCGCGGCCGGGGAAAGACCCAGCGTGATTTGCGTGGTGCAGCGGGAGAATTCCTTGGCGATGGGTTGGGCGCCGTGCTCGGACACGGACGTGATCGCCTGTGGCAGGCTCTGGCCGGCGCGAAGAGAGCTCGAGATCAAAAAGATGGTCTCCGGCAGCTGGTCCTGGAGCGTGCGGCGATAACGCGCCTGCAGGTACAGGTAGACGCCAATTACCGCGGCGGCGCCGACCACGAAGCCGAGGATGATGAGCCAGGGCTCGTCACGAACAACAAAGAACAAGCCGCCCAGGCCCATGGCCGCGAGCAGGATAAACCCGAGTGCCTGTGTCGGTGTCACGGCCAGCCCGGTGCGGGCAATCATGATGTCGAACGAACGGTCCATGCGCGACGCGGCGTTCAACTGACGCTGCTGCTCCATGCGGCGAACAAGGACGCCGGACTGCTCTTCCGCAGGGGTCGTCAAGCGCTCGCGCACCCGGCGATCGTGGGCATCGGCAAGGAATCGAACCAGCAAGAACAG
>JAXMAR010000059.1:0-37550 GCA_046350295.1 Gemmataceae bacterium | reverse complement strand
CGTGCGTCTGACGCCCGAGAAAGCCAAGGCCAGCGATGCCCGCAAGATCAGCCTTGACGAGAAGGGCTTCCGCTGGCTGCACAACGAGGACCCGATGGCCGTCGACAAACTGAGCGACGGCATCCGCAAGTTCTACGCCGACGCGCGCAAGCTGGAGCAGTACGCGCTGTCGCGCGTGCAGCAGAAGGCGGGATAGCCGCTAGCAGGGAAGCGCCTCACCGGCCGGGTGGCATGCTTTTGCGGGTCCCTCGCGATGGCGTTGAAGTGTCGGCGACACCGCAAAAGCATGCTTCGCGCCGTCCCACGGAAAACGACCCGAGGTGTGTCGCTTGAGGCGGCGCGCACTTGCGGACTCCTTGCCATTCGTTCTCAAGCAGCGACACCAGACTCGAGGATTTGGCCGAATCCGAAGGAGTACCGATGAGCCGCCCCATCAGCCTGTTCTCCGGTTACTCACAGCGCGAGAATCGGACAACCAACTATTGTCTTCTGGTCCTGAAAATGCTCTACGAGGAGAATCCAAACTTCCTTGCCGAGGCTCTCTCAAAGCTGGTTGGGGAGGAACTCGGGGAAAAGATCGGTGTCAAGTTTCAACAGCAAGAGAAGAAGTCCGCCAGTGTTCCTGATGGCCTCATCTCCCAAGTAGCCTTCACCATCTACATCGAGACGAAGAATCTCGACTGGTTCTACGACTCTCAGCTGGAGAGGCATCTTGAGGCCCTGAATCAAGAAACCACTGGCTTCAAGGTACTCATCGCGCTTTCCGCGTTTGAGGTGGACGAAGGTGATCGATTCAAAAAGATCCGAGGTCTTTGTGCCGACAAGTACAAGAACTCCATCGCCTTCAAAACGGTTTCGTTCGATGAATTCTTGGACGCGGTGACCATTTCTGGACAGCCAAAGAACCTTCAGGACGCCCTGAGGGATTTCAGAGTCTATCTCGACGAGCAAGACCTGTTACCATCGTGGCAGGATCAAATCGACGTGGTGAATTGCGCTGGTCTTCCGGTAGATATCCTTGAAGAAAACGTCTACATGTGCCCCGACACCGGAGGCGCGTACAACCACGCCCGATGCAAGTTTTTTGGAATGTACCAAAAAAAGCGAGTCGGGAAGGTCGCGCTCATCGAAGCCGTCGTGGACGTGGAGGACGACCAGAATGCGTCGCTCAAATGGAGCAATGTTGCGACGCCTGAAACGGAGATCATCAAGCGGGCGCGTGCAAAAGTCCAGCGCTTGCGACAGCTGAGGTCAAGAGAGTATCCTTTACGTGTCTTTCTCCTTGGTCCGCTTTACGACACGGATTTCCGCAAAGACACGCCGCGCGGGATGTTTGGAAGCAAGCAGTATTTCGACGTAGGCGAACTTGACCCGACCGACGCCCAGGATCTCGCTGCGAAGTTGCGTGGCAAGACGTGGTCTCAGGTGCAAGCTCAGGAACTTTAGAGGGATTCGCCATGGAAGCCAAGGTCGAGCAATCTCTCTTCACCAAGTTCAAGAAGCTCAAAAGCTTCGACCTCCCCGGCCACGCTCACGAACTCACCTTGAAGTGGACCCCAAAAACCGGACCACGGGAATGGATAGAAAAAGGGCTGGTGGAGAGCCAGCCTGGGAAGGCCGTGGGCCAGGAGGACAGGGATGCCTCGGAAGCGGAAGCACAAGGCGGAGTTCATTGCGAAGGTGGCGTTGGCGGCAGTGAAGGAGGTGCACACGATGGCCAAGCTGGGGGCAGTTCGGCGTGCATCCGGCGCAGATCGCCAAGTGGAAGCGCCCGGCTTGTGGATGGCGCCGAGGAGTTGTTCGCCAAGCCGGGAGAGGTCAGCGGCGTGACGACAGCGAGGTGGCCGAACTCTATGAGCAGATCGGTCGGCTGAAGATGGAGCTTCCAGAGTGGATCAAAAAAAGCTGCGTGTTTCGGCTGAGGCCCGGCATTAAGGTTGATCGAGCCGAAGCATGCGTGGCTGAGCGTGCGGCGGCAGTGTGAGTTGCTGGGGCTCAATCGCTCGACCTTGTACTACGAAGCGGCGGCGGAGACGGCGGCGAACCTGGCGTTGATGCGTCGGATCGACGAGCAGTATCCTCGCCGTTCTATGGCAGCCGGCGAATGACAGCGTGGCTGCAGCGTGAAGGCGGTCAATCGCAAGCGTGTGCAGCGGCTGATGCAGTTGATGGGTCTGGAGGCGATCTATCCCCGGCCGCGAACGACAGTGACAGTCCTATATCCTGAAGTATCCGTACCTGCTGCGGAACCACGGAAATCTGCGGCCGGATCACGTTTGGAGCGCTTCGACATCACCTATGTGCCATTGCGTTCGGGGTACTTGTATCTGACGGCGATTCTCGACTGGTACAACCGCTGTGTCTTGGCGTGGCGACTGTCGAATAGCTTGGACACGGACTTCTGCCTGGAGGCGCTGGACGAGGCGGCTCGCTCGGGGTCGGCCGGCGATCTTCAACACCGACCAAGGGGTGCAGTACACGAGCCGAGAGTTCACGGGGCGGCTGGAGGCGGCCGGGGTGGCGATCAGCATGGATGGACGCGGGCGGGCGTTGGACAACGTGTTCGTGGAGCGGCTGTGGCGATCGGTGAAGTACGAGGAGGTCTACCTGAAGGACTACGCGAACGCTCAGCCGAGTGCCATGCTGGCTTGGCGGCGTACCTGAAGTTCTACTGCGAGGAGCGGCCGCATCGAGCGTTGGCCTATCGAACGCCGCTCGAGGTCTACCGGGGCGTTCGGCGACGAAGGGGACAAAGGAGGAGGGCGTGAGTCGGGGATCGTATCGAGCATACGGGTGCGGGCTGGGCTCCGCTCCGCGGCCTGTCGCTGCGCTCCAGGCCGCTACGCTCCGCCCAGCCCGCACCCGTGGCGAAGGGATCACCGCGAGGAATTGACTCAAGCGGTCGGCCCTGGGGGCCGACGAAGAAGAGGCTTCGCCTCTACCTTTGGATGGTCATTTCGTGGTCTAGAGAATGGGGTCCACTTCACCTTTTCTTGTTTCAACCGCCTGAAGCTCCTGGAGCGCGACCGCACCCGAGCTTGGTTCATCGACGCGCTGAAGAAAGCGCGAACGAAGCACGATTTTGCCATCTGGGCCTGGGTGATCATGCCGGAGCACGTTCACTTGATCGTGCAGCCGCGTCAGCCGGAGTACCGCATGAGCCGGATCCGGTCCGGGATCAAGATTCCGGTCGCGAACCGTGCGCTCAAATACGTGCGACGAAAGGCCCCCAGCTTCTTGGAGCGGCTCAAAGACCTGCAACCGAACGGCAAGATCGCCTACCGGTTCTGGGAGCGAGGCGGAGGCTACGACCGAAACATCGAGAAGCCGGACACATTGCTCACGATGATCGAGTACATTCACAACAATCCAGTGCGGCGGGGCCTGGTGGAAAAGGCGACGGATTGGATCTGGTCGAGCGCGCGGTTCTATTCAGGGGAGGTGGGTGTCCCTATTGAGATGGACGCTCTTCCTTTTCTGGGATGAAGGGCTGGAAGGAAAACACGCCTCAGAGAATCGCAACCTCTGCTGTCGCGGGACATCGCGAAGCATGCTTTTGCGGTGTCCTCGACGCTTTAACGCCATCGCGAGGGACCCGCAAAAGCATGCCACCCGGCCCGCGAGTGACCCGCAAAAGCATGCCACCCGGCCGCAAGAGCATGCCCCCGGCGTGACGTCAATCCGAGGTCAACCATGAACTCTCGCTCACTCGTCCAAGGCGCTTGTCTTCTCTCCATCGGCCTCGTCGCCGGCGTGCTGCTCCGCGAGCAGCCGATGGCTCCCGCATCCGGCGACACGCCAAAGAAACGCGAGGCGATTTCGCGCTCCGCCCTCCCCAAGGACGGCAAGCTCCGCATCATCTGCTTCGGCGCCCATCCCGATGACTGCGAGCTGAAGGCGGGTGGCGTCGCGGCCAAGTGGTCCAAGCTCGGCCATCATGTCAAGTTCGTCTCCGTCACCAACGGCGACATCGGTCACTGGAAGATGGCGGGCGGCCCCTTGGCGTTGCGGCGCAAGGACGAGGTCGAGAAGGCGGCGCGCATCCTCAAGATCACCACGCAGGTGCTCGACATTCACGACGGCGAGCTGGCGCCGACGCTCGAAAACCGCCGCACCATCACCCGCCTCATCCGCGACTGGGAAGCCGACATCGTCATGGCCCATCGGCCCAACGACTACCACCCCGACCATCGTTACACCGGCGTCCTCGTGCAGGACGCCGCGTACATGGTCGCCGTCCCGTTCTTCTGCCCGGACACGCCGCCCCTCCAGAAAAACCCCGTCTTCCTCTACTACTCGGACCACTTTCAGCGCCCCAACCCATTCCGGCCGGACGTCGTCGTCGACATCGATGACGTGATGGATCAGAAACTGGCGGCGCTGGAGACGCTGGAATCGCAGTTTTACGAAGGGGGCGCGCTGGGACATTCCGGCCTGATCCCCAAAGATGCCGCCGGCGAGGCGACGCGCCGCGCCGAGGTGAAGAAGTTCTTCCTCGGCCGGGCTACCACGATTGCGGAGAAGTACCGGCCGCAGCTCGTCGCCGCTTACGGCAAGGAGCGCGGCGCGAAAGTAGGACACGCCGAGGCGTTCGAGATCTGCGAGTACGGCGCGCAGCCCAAGGAGATGGAGATCCGGCGGCTTTTCCCCTTCTTCGACAGGTAACGGTCACTTCAAAATCGGCGTCAGGCTCAGTGTCGCCTCGCGCCGTCGTGCCAGGGCCCGGATGCGTTCCTCGAGCGCCGCCGCCTTTTTCTTCGCTTCGTCGAGAGGGGCGCCTTTCGGCGTGTCCGGCCTCTTGTGCCCTACGTCGGTCAGCCAGGCGAGGCCGAGCAGGCGCTGCCGGTCGCGCACCGCCTTCATGAACTCCTGGCTGTCCTTGAATCGCGAGAAGTTCGGGAAGCGATAGGGGACGATCGTGAACGAGCCGTCCTTGTCCGCCTCGACTTCGCCCAGGAACTTTTCCCCTTCGAAAAGCCGGGCCTTCTTCCACGGCAGGCCGGTGATTTTCAAAACGGGCCCTTTGGCGAGCGCTCGCACGGTCGAGTTGTCCTCCACGCCGAACTTCCAGGCGGGCTCGTAGGGCAGCGCCAGCCCCATGTCCCAGGTCCACTGCGTCTGGTCGGCGCTGCTGCGCACGTTCTTCAGCGGGCCTGCGACCACCGTGCCTTCACGCGCCTCCAACTCCGCAGCCGGCTCGGGCTCGAAAAGTCCAAGCGCGCGGCCCAGGGCTCCGGCGGCGAGGAGGTGGCCAAGCGGGCCGGGGTGAATTCCGTCGCCGGAGAGGATGAAGCCCTTGTCCTTGAAACCGCGAATGAGGCGGAGGGCGTCAATCGCCTCCTGGTGCACGTCGACGACCTGCACCCCTGCCGGCTTCTTCATCTCGCGCAGCCACTCGGAGTAGACGGCAAGGACGACGTCGTATCCCTCGTAGGGCTTCAGCCAGCTGTATTTCGGCTCCCCCTTGGGCGCCAGCTTGCCCTTGAGGGCGGCGGCGTCGAAAGGCATCGGCGTCAGGATGACGAGGGGGACCTTGTCCTTGAGCACGCGCGCGATGAGGCGGCCGTAGCCCTGTTCGAATTTCTCCAGGCGTTCCTTGGCGAACGGATAGTAGATGCCGTCGTTCATGCCGTAGCAGGCGACGACGAGATCGGGCTTCGTCTTCTTCAGCGCCGCCTCGAGGCGATCGTGTACGTTGGGACGTGGATAAGGATGGTCCGGCTCGGAGAGTCCGGAGACGGTTTCGCTGGGCAGGCCGAGGTTGATGAGCTCGAGCTTCCTGTCCGGGAAGCGCGCGAAAAGGAAGGCGTCGAGATAGGTGATGAAGCCGCCCGCGAAGGTGTTGCTGTCGCCTAGAAAAAGAATGCGGGCGCCGTCCTTGACGGGCAGGCGCGGCTGGGCGGCGGCGGTGGAAACGAGAAGGGAAAGCGACAGGATGGAGAACAGACGGCGCATGGCGGGCCCCTTGAGACAGCAGATATATTAGGCGAGGAACTGCGACATGAAAGACGCGCGGGAAAGGCGGCCCGTAACAGCGTCAGAGCCGGAAGCGTGAGCGACGGTCATGAGAACCGTCACGCATGCTTCCGGCTCTGAAGCGAGGCGCCGTTACGCCGCCTGACGCAGATCGCGGCGCCAGGAGTGGCAATGAATCTGATCCAGGATTCGCTCGGCGAGCGCCAGCGATTCCAGCCCGTTCTCGCCGGTGACGCGCGGCGTCTTGCCCGTGCGCACGCAGTCGACGAAGTGGCGTAGCTCCGCCGTCAGTTGGTCCTGCGCCTGACCGTCCACCGTCGTGAGCGGCAGATGGCGCGTGAACAGGTCGTCGCGCAACCGAGCGCGTGCCTCGGGCTCGAGCCGTGATACGTCCAGCCCACGTTCCATCACGTCAACGCTCGGCGCGACGAAGGTGGCGCGGCGCTGGCCGAAATCGAGATGGGCGTACCCCTCGTCGCTCCAGGCGTGCATCTGCCGCGCCGGCTGCGGATGGGCGCGGCTGGCGAGCACTTCGGCGACGCTGCCGCCCGCGAAACGGATGCGGGCTTGCACGACGTCTTCATGGCGGCCGAAGACGCGCACGCCTCTCGCCTCGACGCTCTCCACCGGCCTACCGACCAGCGTCAGGATCAAGTCGAGATCGTGGATCATCAGATCGAGGACGACGCCCGTGTCGGAGGAGCGCCCGGAAAAGGGACCGAGACGCTCCGCGCGCAGGAACCAGGGACGGAGATTGCGGCGGACGGCCTCCTCGAACGCGGGATTGAACCGTTCGATGTGTCCGACCTGCAGGATGGTGTTGTGCTTGTGCGACAACTCGACAAGCGTCTCCGCGCCGGCTCGGGTCGAGGCGAGCGGTTTCTCCACGAGGGCAGGAATACCGCGCCGCAGAAGATCAGCGGCGACCTGCTCGTGTAGGGACGTGGGGACGACCACGCAGGCGGCGTCGATCTTGTGCGGCAAAAGCCGGTAGTCGCCGTAGGCCTGGACGTGCAACTTCGCGGCGACGCTCCGCGCCTGCGCCTCGTTGACGTCGGCGACGCCGACCAGGTCGACGTCGGCAAGCCCCGAGAGAATCCGCGCGTGTTCCTTGCCGAGGTGCCCGACGCCGATCACCGCCAGCCGTAGACGTGTCATCGTGTTCTGTTCCGTTTGGCGGCGACGCGTGGGTCGCGGCCACCCCCTGACCCCCACCCCGCGAGGGGGGGCAACCTCTTTCGAGCGCCGTGCTCGATGATGGTCACGCCCTTCACGCGGCGCGGCGCTGGGTTCTGTGGTTACAGTCGATGCGGTCGCACAGCTCACGGGCCAGCTCGATGTTCAGGGGATGGCCCGAGCGATAGGCGACGACGTGCCCGCATAGCAGATGGCCAGCCAGCGACAGGTCGCCGATCAGGTCGAGGACCTTGTGCCGGGCCGGCTCGTTGGCAAAGCGCAGCCGGTTGTTGATCGGGCCCTGCGGCCCGAAGACCACCAGGTCGTTGATGCGCGTCCGCCGGCCCAGACCCTGCTGCCGGAGCATCTGGGCCTCCTGCTCGAGCAGGAACGTGCGCGAGCAGGCGATGTGGGCTACGAACGTGTCCGGCCGGATGTCCTCGGTGTACGATTGCGGCGTGATCGGCGAGAAGGCGCCGTAGTCAAGGAAGTAGCTGCAGCGCAGTTCCTGCCCCTGCGGCGGGTGGAGCGTCACCGTGGCGCCCCTCTGTTCGACGGTGATTGGTTCCTCGGTTCCCCACACCGGCCGCTCCGCCTCTTGCAGGATGCAACCCGCGTAGACCAGGGCGTCGACGAACGCCTGCGCCGAGCCGTCCAGGCCGGGCGGCTCCGGCGCGTCGATCTCGACGCGGCAGTTGTCGATGTGCAGCCCCGCCAGCGCGGCGAGGACATGCTCCACCAGCCCCACGCCGAGCGGCCCTTCGCCGATCGTCGTGCGCCGGTGCGTGCCGGTGACGTTGTTGACGTGCGCCACGATCGGCATGGCCGGCCGCAGATCGGTGCGCACGAAAACGACCCCGGAGGAAGCCGGGGCCGGGTTAAATCGCAAGCGGATGTGCTTTCCGGTCAGGTAACCGACGCCCCGCACCTCGGCGGGACGGGCGAGCGTCCGCTGGCTTCGATAGGCTAGGATTTTCACGGCCGTCGTCCTTGACAAGCCTGGTTTCGGTCCACGACACGATGACAGGGCGATGTCAGCAAGGCGCGGGTGACGGGGAGCGGACGCCCCCGCTCGCCATGCCTACTTGGGGCGCGACACGGGCGTGCCGGCCGTGCCGCCGCCGGCGCCGCGGTAATGGGCGTTCAAGGCGTCCACGACCTGCTGCGTGATGTTCACATCCGGCGTGAAGTAGAGCGGGACGGTGCCGCCCAGGTCCATGCCGTTCATCTTGCGGTTGATGTTGAAGACGTTGAACTGATCCTCGGTCACGTCGCCGTAGGCGAGCACCATGTGCACGCCGCTCGACTTGGCCACGCCCTCGACGCCGGCGCAGAGGTCGCGAAAGAGCGTGACGATCTGCGACTCCTGGATCTTGCCGATGTGCGTGCGGACGGAGCGGTCCAGGTCTTCCAGCTTGCGCTGGTTGTCCCGGATGGCGGCCGTGTACCGGTCCGAATCCTCCTTCTTGAAGTCCTTGGACTCCATCGCCTTTTTCCAGTCGAGCATCTGCTTCTTGAGCGTCTCGGCCTCGACCTTCTTGGGGGCGATGACCTTGTCCAGCTCATCCTTGTAGAACTTGGCCTTCTCGTATTTCTGGAAAACCTCGCCGACGTTGAGAATGGCGATCTTCATCTGCGCCTGGGCGCGCTCGGCGCCGAGGAGCCCCACAATCAGGGCGAGCGCGACGCCCGCCATGCGTGACCTCTTCACAGTCTCCCTCCTGTTCCTTGAGCCGTCGGTCTGCCCCCGTGGAGGCCTCCCGAACCGCCGGCGCCCGCTGTTCCGTTTTGGGGAGGGCTGGTTTCTACCCCAGCCGTGGGGGCAGGTCAAGGCGAACCGCGTAGGAGGCGGCGTGCGAAAGCTGCGGAGTTTGGGCGCTTTGACGCCTCGGCGCTTTGACGCTGAAGCGCGGCGCTACCAGCGCGTCGTGATCTTCTTCGCCTGCGTCCAGAACTCGACCGAACTCTTGCCAGTGATGTCGCCGACGCCGAAGCGCGAGTCGTTCCAGCCGCCGAACCCGAACGGCTCCAGCGGGACCGGCACGCCGACGTTGACGCCGATCATGCCGGCGCTGGCGCGGCGCGCGACCGAGCGCGCCTGCGGGCCGCTGCTGGTGTAGATCGCGGCCGCGTTGCCGTACGGCGATGCGTTCTCGATGGCGATCGCCTCATCCACGTCGCGGACGCGCAGGATCGCCAGCACCGGGCCGAACACTTCCTCCTGGGCGATCTTCATGTCCGGGCGGACGTTGTCGAGCACGGTCGGGCCGACGTAGAAGCCGCCTTCGCGTCCGGGGACCTTGACGCCCCGGCCGTCGACGAGGACGCGAGCGCCCGCTTGTTCGGCTTCCGTGATGTAGCGCTCGATCCGTTCCTTCGCCGCGGCCGAGATCACCGGGCCGAGGTTCTGTCCGGGGACGAGCTTCTTGGCTTCGGCGCAGACCTGGCGAACGATCGGCTCGACGGCGCCGACGGCGATCAACGAGGCGGCGGCCATGCAACGCTGGCCGGCGCAACCGGCCATTGACGCGACGACATTGATGGCCGTCTGCTCCACCTGGGCGTCGGGCAGGACAATCAGATGGTTTTTCGCGCCGCCGAGCGCCAGAGCACGCTTCAATCGACTCGTCGCCCGGACATAGACGTTTTTCGCGGCCGCCGTGGAGCCGACGAAGGTGATCGCCTGGATGTCCGCGTGGTCGCACAGGGCCTCGACCGCCGGCCGCTGGCCGTGGACGACGTTGAACAACCCCTTCGGCAAACCGGCCTCGCTCAGCAGTTCGGCGGTGCGAGCGGCGCTCAAAGGGACCTTCTCCGACGGCTTGAAGATCATGGCGTTGCCCAGCGTCAGGGCGATGGGGATCGTCCAGTGCGGGACCATGATCGGGAAGTTGAACGGCGTCACCGAGGCGACGACGCCCAGGGGGACGCGCTCGACCCGGCACTCGACGCCGCGGCTGACCTCCAGCACCTCGCCCGTCGCCATCTGGGGCAGCGAACAGGCGAACTCGGTCACCTCGATGGCGCGGATGACCTCCCCTCGGCCTTCGTCGATTGTCTTGCCGTTTTCTTCGTGAATGAGGCCGGCCAGCTCATCCTGATGACGGCGCAGCAGCTCGCGGTAGGCGTACGCGACCTGCGCGCGCTGGCGCAGCGTTTCGGCGGCCCAGCCCGGGAAGGCGCGGCAGGCGGCGCGGACGGCAGCGTCGACCTCGGCCGGGCCGGAGAGGGGGACGCAGGACAGCGCTGCGCCATCGAGTGGCGAGATGACGTCGGCGTGGTCCCCGGCGAAGGGCGCTGGCTGGCCGTCGACGTAATTCAATATGATGGGATACTTCATGATTATCTCGGCAACGGCCCACGGAGCCCAAAGGGCTGAAACAAGTCAGCCCAGGGCGCCGCCCTGGGAAAGGGGCGGGTTCCGAGCCAAGCCCTGTAAGGGCGCAACAATGCTTGGGCGCGTGTTGCGCCCTTACAGGGCTCTAGGCCAACCCTCCCATCGCTCCCAGGGCGTTGCCCTGGGCTGGCTTGTTCGGCCCCTTCGGGGCGTCCAAACGTTCATGATTATCTCGGCAACGGCACGTGGAGCCCGAAGGGCTGAAATAAGACAGCCCAGGGCAACGCCCTGGGAAAGGAGAGGTTTACGAGCCAAGCCCTGTAGGGCGCAACAACGCTGGACGCGTGTTGCGCCCTTACAGAGCTCTACGACATCGCTCCCATGGTTCCCAGGGCGGTGCCCTGGGCTGGATTGTTCGGCCCCTTGGGGGCGTCCAAAACGGCGCTGACGCCACGGTTCGTGATCACGGTCAGCACTTCGTCCAGACAGTCGACCACGAAATCGGCGTCGTCGCAGGTGATGCACATCGGCGGCTTGAGGCGAATCGTGTTCCCATAGAGGCCGCCCTTGCCGAGCAGCAGGCCGCGCTCCTTGGCGAGTTCAAGCACGTCGAGCGTCTCGCGGTCGGCCGGCTCCTTCGACTTTCGGTTGCGTACCAGCTCGATGCCCAGCATCAACCCCATGCCGCGCACCTCACCGATGAGCGGCTGCCGCTCGGCCAGGTCCATCAACCGCTCCTTCAAGTGGGCGCCGACGACGCAGGCGTTTTCCTGGATGTTGTCGCGGTCGATGATGTCGAGCGTCGCCAGGCCTTGCGTAACGCTCACGGGGTTACCGCCGAAGGTGTGGAAGTGGTTGCGGCGGGCGAGGACGGCGGCGATCTCGGGACGGGTGACGCAGGCGCCGAGCGGGGCGCCGTTGCCGATGCCCTTGGCGAGCGTGACGTGGTCGGGGGTGACGCCCCAGTTCTCGAAGCCCCAGAAGGCCGTCCCGGTACGGCCAAAGCCCGTCTGCACCTCGTCGGCGATACAGAGGCCACCATGACGGCGCACGATGTCGTAGACGATCTGGAAATACTCCGGCGGCGGTGTCACCGCGCCCCCGACACCCTGGATCGGCTCGCCGATGAAGCAGGCGACCGCGCCCGATGTCTCATGGCGAATCAGCGGCTCGACGTCGCGGGCGCAGCGCACGTCGCAGGAGGGATATGTCAGGCCATAAGGGCAGCGATAGCAGTAGCCGGGCGCCGCATGCCTCACGTTGAGCGAGGGGCTCGAAGGGAACTTCCACGTGCCGTGACCGGTCAGCGCCATCGTCGCCTGCGTGGCGCCATGGTAGGCGTTGCGCAGACTGATCACTTCATGCCGGCCGGTGTACTCGCGCGCCGACAGGATCGCCACCTCGTTGGCCTCGCTCCCCGAGTTGGTGAACGTGGTCATCGACAGCCCGCTTGCCGCCGGCATGTGCTGGGCCAGGCGCTGGGCCAGCAGGCCGATGGTCGGGTGGAGGTAGATCGTGGTGACGTGCTGGAGCGTGCCGATCTGCTGTCGCACGCGCTCGACGATGTCGGGATGGCAGTGGCCGACCGAGACGCTGACGATGCCGGCGAAGCCGTCGAGGTAGCGTTTGCCCGTCTCGTCCCAGAGATACTGCATGTGGCCTTCGACCAGCAGCAGCGGCTCGCGGTAGAGGGTCATCAGGCCAGGCGTGAGGTACTGGCGACGCAGAGCGAGCACCTCGGCGCGGGAAAGGCCGTCGTAGGCGTGGGGCTTGTGATCGGTGAGCGGCAACTCACGAACCGGTCGACGCGCCGGCGGGTCGATGGTCATGGCGTAGTTCTTTCGGGGCCACGGGAGGCGAGGGTCGGAAGCGATTATAGCCAGCCGCGGACGCGCGTGTAAGAGGCTGACCGCCTCAACAGGTTGGCCCACCGAAAATAGATTGCATTCAGACCCAGACCCGTGCTCTGCAACGCATCTTGCCTCTCTCGGCGCAAACCGAGTTGCGGTCGCCTCTTATTTCGTTGCACACGTTGTTGCAACGAATTGTGTTAGACTGGCGCCGTCTCCGGGACGAGCCAGACGGCCAGCCCGCGCTGCTCGCTCAGAGCGTTTCGACATCCGCGAGAACTTCGTAGTACTGAAAGCGCTGGGTGGCGGAGCCGACGGGAGGACCGAGAGATACCAGACGCCGTTTTTCTTCTCGATGCTCTCCGGCGCTACGTCGAAGCGTATCTTGCCGAGAGATGAACGTCTTTCAAGGCCTCGCGGACCATCGAAATGACATCCTCTTTGGTGAAGCGTGCCTTAGCCATGGAAAACTCCCAGCCCCGATCATGATGCACTGGGGAAGGGCCGCCAGGCGCGGGAATTGCGGCCTTGTCACGTACTGGTCAACGTTTTTTGAGTTGGCCAGTACGGTCACGTCGTCTTTAGCCTTTCAGCTTGCGGATCAAGAACGCCGCCCCGTTCTTGTACTCCGGATGCGTGACGCCCGGGTAGACGACGATCGCTTCGATGCCGACTTCCTTCATGCGTTCGGCGAGCTTGATGCCGAGGACGGCGGAGTGGGTGGGGTCGGCTTGCTTCTCGCCGACGACCGGCTTGACCTTCTGGCTGGGGAACTCCATGAAGATGGGCGGGTCGTCCTTGCTGACGTGCTCGATGGGGGAGTATTCCTTGAGCCACTTGAGGACTTTTTCGCGGCCGTCGTAGAAGGCCTGGAAGGAGGGGAAGCCGAAGGCGTGGGCGCCGTAGCCGTAGTTGGGCATCCACTCGCGGAGTTCCTTGGGGTCGAGGGAGGTCTGCGGGCCGTTGAGGGCGGCGCAGGCGAGGCGGGTCGATTCGCGGGCGACGGGGTCGGTGCTCTTGGGATGGGCCATGTCGTCGTGGAAGGCGAGCCAGAGGGAGGAGCAACCGCCGGCCGAGCCGCCGGTGGCGCCGATGCGTTTCTTGTCGATGTTCCATTCCTTGGCCTTGGAGCGGACGAACTGGAGGGCGCGGGCGGCGTCTTCGAGCGGAGCCTTGACGGGCGGGTCGATCTTCATCGCGAGGGCCTGCTTGACGTAGCGATAGTTGATGGAGACGACGGAGATGCCGTTGTCGAGGTAGAGCTTGAGGTTGCCGACGCCTTTCTTGTCGCCGCCTTGCCAGCCGCCGCCATGGATGTGGAAGACGACGGGCGTGGGCGCGTCGGACTTGGCCTGGTAGAAGTCGAGGACCTGGCGTTCGTGCGAGCCGTAGGGGACGGCGGCGGCGGTCGGCTCGATGCCTTTCTTCTTTTCACCGGCGTTGAGGGTGGAGGCGAGGCAAACGAGGAGGATGACGCTGAGGCGGCGCATGGTGGGTCTCCGGGGGTGAAGGCGAGATGGGATTACTCTAACGCTGGAGCGGCGGCGGAAGCAAAACAAATGTTCTCGGCGCGGCGAGGTCTGGACGCGAGAATGGATTATCCGCGCGACGCGCGGAACTTTTTCTTGCCTGTGGTGTTCTGGTGAACATGAAGTCTTGGGGGGCGCCGTTCGCAATCGCGTTCTTTCTTCCCGTCATGGCCACGGCGCAAGAGGCGCCAGGGGGCGACGTCGCCACGGCCTATGAGCGGGATGTCCGGCCACTTCTCGCCAAGCGTTGCTTCTCCTGTCACGGCGGCGCCAAAGCACGCGCCGACTTGAACCTCGAAGGGCTCAAGGGGAAGGAGTTGACCGCGCCCAAGCTCTGGAAGAAAGTCTGGGAGCGGGTGCGGACGCTACAGATGCCGCCTGCCGGGCAGCCGCAGCCGACGCCGGCGGAGCGGCGCCGTCTTCTCGACTGGATCGAGGGCGTGTTCGCGAACGCGACGATCGACGGCAAGCGCGACCCTGGTCCGTTGCCGCCGCGGCGCCTCAACGTCCGCGAGCACATGAACACGCTGCGCGACCTGATGGTAAACAACGCCCGTCCTTCGACGCGAAAGGCCAGCTCGTTCGAGCCGCTCAAGGATGGCCGCATCAGCCTCTATCGCATGATCCCGCCGCCGGAGCATCCGACCGATTTCGTCGCCCGCATGCTGCCGCAGGACACAAACGCGGGGGGCTTCGACACGATCGCCGACAACCTGTCGCTGCCGCCGTTCCTGATGGAGAAGTACCTGCGCGTGACCAAGGTGATGCTCGACGACGTCTACTCGACCAAGGGACGGGAAAAGAGCGGCCGCTACAACTGGCCGCTGCGGGCAGAGCTTGGCCGGCTGGAGGAAGACCCGCCGCCCAAAGGGCTGACGCCGCGACAAGCCCTGGTCAAGTTTCTCCAGGGCTTCGCCACGCGCGCGTTTCGCCGGCCCGTCGGCGCCGAGGAAGTCGAGAAATACGCGCAGCTCTTCGAGCTGGCTCAGAAGAAGGGGGAAAGCTTCGAGACCTCGATCCGTTTGCCGCTTCAGGCGATCCTGGTGTCGCCGAAGTTCGTCCTGCTCTGGGGCGAAAAGGAGGAAAAAGGGGAGGGACCGGTCCGCCGGCTCAACGACTACGAACTGGCGACGCGGCTATCCTATTTCCTCTGGAGCAGCATGCCGGACCAGGAGCTGACGCAGCTCGCGCAGAAGGGGCTGCTGCACGAGGACGCGGTTCTGGAAAAGCAAGTCCGGCGCATGCTGGCGGACTGGCGCGTGCGCGACGGGCTGTTGCCGGGCTTTCTTCTGCAATGGCTGCAGGTCGATCGCCTGGACCGTGCCAACCCCGACGCCGAGAAGTACGCATCCTATTTTCAGGACAATCTGGGTGAGTTGATGACGCTGGAGATAACGCTGTTCGCCGATGCGATCCTGGTGGAGGATCGTAGCATCATTGAGTTTGTCGATGCCGACTGGGGCTTTCTGTGCTATCCGCTGGCGCAGCACTACGGCGACGCGGATTTCCCTGGCAAGAAGCAGCCACCCAACACCATACCCAACTGGTACCGCGTCAAGTTTGCCGACAAACGGCGCGGCGGCGTGCTGACGATGGGGAAGATGCTGACCGGGACGTCGCAACCGCTGCGGACCAGCCCGGTGGCGCGGGGCAAGTGGGTCTTGGAGACGCTGCTGGGCGCGCCGCCTCCGCCGCCACCCCCGGACGTTGACAACGTCCTCCGCGACGACAAAACGGACATCAAGACGCTCACCGTCCGTCAGCGCATGGAGAAGCACCGCGCCGAGCCGAGTTGCGCCGCCTGCCATCGCCTCATCGACCCACTCGGCATGGCCCTGGAGACCTTCGACCCCGTGGGCCGCTGGCGCGACAAGGATCAGGACCAGCCGATCGACCCGTCGGGTGAGTTGATCGACGGAACGAAGTTCAACGGGATCCGGGAGTTGAAAGCGGCGCTGGTCTCCCGCAAAGAAGAGTTCGCGCGGGCCTTCGCCCAGCACATGCTCGCCTACGCGCTGGGGCGAAAGCTGGACTACTACGACGTGAAGACGGTGCGCGAGATCACGACACGGGTCATTGACGACGACTACCGGTTCTCGCGCGTCGTCGTCGAGGTCGCGAAGAGCTACGCGTTTCGGTATCGACGCGTGAAAGACATGGAGTGAGTCGGGCAGGGCAAAAAAACACAGATGTTCTTGCCCTGGATTACCTTGCCCGTTAGCCTCGGATGTCAAGGGGGGGTCCATGAACAAGAGCTGGCATCTTTCGCGGCGCACGCTGTTGCGCGGCGTCGGGGCGGCGGTCGCGTTGCCCTGGCTGGAGGCGATGGCCCCGGCGCAGGAGCGAACCGCTCGACCGCCCCTGCGCGTCGCCTTTATCTATCACCCCATCGGCGCCGAGGCGACGGCCTGGAAGGGCTCGAGCGGCGCCGGCCGCGATTTCCGGCTCTCGACCACGCTCGCCGCCCTGGAGCCGGTCAAGGATTCTCTCCTCGTTCTCGATGGCCTCCACGGCCGCACGCACCCGCCGGGCGGACACATGGGGGCGTCGGCGCCGTACCTCAGCAGCGCCCCGGTTGGCCGCGGCGACGCCTGGGGCGCGGAGACCGCCCTGACTCGACAAGATCTGGCCGAACGCCTTAGCCGCGATACGCCGCTGCGCTCGCTGGAGCTGAGCTGCAACAGCATCGACACAACATGCACTCGCGCTTCCACATCTCCTGGCGCGCCCCCGGCGTGCCGACGGGAGTGGAGACCGATCCGCGCGAAGTGTTCGCCCGCATGTTCGGTGATCCGCGCGGCGACTTCTACCGCCGCAGCGTCCTCGACGTGGTCGGCGACATACGCACGGCTTGCGGCTGCGTCTGGGCCGGGGCGACCAGCGGCAGCTCGATGAGTACCTCGAATCCGTGCGGACGCTCGAGCGGCGAATCACCGCCTTCGAGCGCGACGCAGCCCGCCGGCCCGCCCCGGCCATGGCGCGTCCCGACGGCGTCCCGGCCGACCTCACCGCCTACCTGCGGCTCATGGGGAATCTGATGGTCCTCGCCTTCCGCGCCGACATGACGCGCGTGGTCACGCTCCTCTTCGGCGACGAGACCAACGAAGGCACCTACGCCCGCCGCCTCGTCGATTGCGGCATCGACCGCGCCCAGTTCGCGGGGCGCGTGGAGAATCGCTATCTCGATCTCGGACATCACTCCTGCACGCACGACCCGACCCCGACGCGGGCGATGATCCAGGCCTACGATCGCTGGTACATTGCTCAGCTGCTGTATGTTCTGGAGCGACTGCGCGCCAGCCGCGAGGGAGACGGCAACCTGCTCGATCACAGCATCATCGTCTATGGCAGCGCCAGCGGCGGGACCGGCTGGGTCGGCCACGGCACGCGCGACGTCGCCTGCCTCCTCGCCGGCACGGGGGGCGGACTGCTGCGCAATGTCGGGCGACAGGTCCAGTTCCCGGCGAGCACGCCTTTGTCAAACCTCTGGCTCACCCTGGCCCAGCTCGCCGGTATCGAGCGTCGCGACTTCGGCGTGAGCACGGGGGCGCTGACGGGACTCGGTTAGACGGCTTCGTTCGGAGAGACGCTCGTGAATGAGACGCGATCCGGGCTGCTCGCTTGTCTCCTTGTCGCCGGCGCGGTCCCTTGCGCTTCGGCCCAGGAGGAACTGCCGCCGCTGGGCCAAGGGGAGCTGCGGACGTTGTCTGTGCTGCCGGAGAAGGCGCTGCTGCGCGGCGAAGGGTCGCTTCAACAACTGGTGATCACGGGTCACTTTGCCAATGGCGGCGTGCGCGACCTAACGGAGCAAGCGAAGTTTCGGATCGCCGATGCCAAGGTCGCGGACGTGTACGAGCGCGGACTGGTAACCGCGCGGCACAACGGCACGACCGAGGTGCGCGTCGAGGCGGCCGGCAAGACGTTGAGCATTGTCGTCAACGTGGACGCCGCCGACCGCGATCTGCCCATCAACTTCACCAATCAAGTCGTCCCCATCTTCAGCAAGCTGGGCTGCAACGCCGGCGCCTGTCACGGCAAATCCACGGGGCAGAATGGCTTCCGCCTGTCGTTGCTTGGTTTTGAACCGGCAGTGGATTACGACGCCCTCGCGCGCGAGGGCCGCGGGCGGCGCACACTGCCTACGGTCCCGGAAGCGAGCCTGCTCCTGCGCAAGCCAACGGGACAGATGCCGCACGGTGGGGGTCGGCGGCTGAGCGTGGGCTCGCGCGATTACCAGATCCTTCTGCGGTGGATTCGTGCCGGCATGCCGTTTGGCCAGGAAAGTGATCCCAAGGTCATCGGCTTGAGCGTCGCGCCGGCGCAGCGTCTGATCGCGCCCAAGTCCAGCCAGCAAATCACCGTCAGCGCCCGCTTCAGCGACGGCTCCAGCCGGGACGTCTCGGCCGATGCGGAATACTCGAGCAACAGCCCGGAAATCGCCACGGTCGCAGAGGGCGGCCTGGTGCGGACCAACGACATTCCCGGCGAAGCGGCGGTCATGGTGCGCTACCTGGGCCACGTCGGCGTCTTTCGGGGGATTGTGCCCCAAGACGCTCCGCTGGAGAAGTATGCGTTTCCGGCGCCGGCGAACTTCATCGATGAGCACGTTCTCGCCAAGCTGAAGCAGCTCGGCGTGCCCCCTCGAGCTGTGCAGCGGACAGCGAGTTCCTGCGCCGCGCGGGCATCGACATTACGGCGACGCTCCCGACGGCGAAAGAGGCGGACCAAGTTCCTCGCCATGCGATCCAGACAAGCGCGGCAAGCTGGTCGACGAGTCCTGAGTCGGCCTTGCCACGCCAGCTACTTTGCCCTCACCTGGGGTGACGTAGCTGCGCAACGCGACGGCCTGGTCGGCGTCGGCGGTGGGAGCGGACCGCCGCGGGCATGGTTGGATCCGGGACAGCCTGGCCGAGAACAAGCCGTATGACCGGTTCGTCCGCGAGATCCTGACGGCGACAGGGACTTCGCAAGGCCAGGGCGCCCAGCCGCCGGTCGGCTGGTACAACGTGCTCGGACGCCCGGAGACCCTCGTCGACGACATGGCCCAGGTCTTCCTCGGCACGCGCATCCAGTGCGCCCAGTGTCACCATCACCCCTACGAGAAGTGGAGCCAGGACGACTACTGGGGCCTGGCTGCCTTCTTTGCCCGCGTCGAGCTGGTGGATCCGAAAGCGCCGGCGACCGTCAAGAAGAAGAACGCCAAGTCCAGCGCCCAAGGAGACGCGTCGTCCGTTTGCCCCGAAGGCTCCGTGACCGGGCCCCACGGCAAGACCTACACAAAGCCGCGGCCGCTGGGGCGCCGAGGTAGACGTGGCCGCGCGGACGATCCGGCGGAGCAAGCTCGTCGATTGGATGGTGCGGCCGGAGAACCCATTTTTCGCCCGCGCCCTGGTCAATCGCTAGCCAGCGCACTTCTTCGGCCGGGGGATCGTTGAAATGCCGGACGACCATGCGCGTCAGCAATCCGCCGAGCAACGCCCTCTGCTCGATGCGCTGGCAAAGACTTCAGCAGTCACAAGTACGACCTCAAGGCATTTGATCCGCACGATCTGTGCGAGCAGGACCTACCAGCTTTCCTCGGCCGCCAACCTCCACAACAAGAAGGACAAGCAGAACTTCGCCCGTTTCTACCGCGGCGCCTGCCGGCCGAGGTGCTGTTCGACGCCATCGACCAGTCAACTGGCGTGCCGGCCGCTTTGTCGCGTCTCAAGGGGGCAAGGTAGGCGGGCACCAAGACCGGCGCTCTACGAGCGATTGAGTTGCCGGACGAGGCGGTGAAGACGCCGCTGCTGGCAACGTTCGGCAAGCCGGAGCGGCGGACGGCCTGCGCAGAACGGAGCAACGCGGCGACATGCAGAGTCTCTACCTCCTCAGTCGCCCGAACTGCACGCCAAGCTCAAGGACAAGAGCGCTCGTCCGGCCCGGCTGGCGGCAGATCCCCGGCCGGTGGCGGACAAGATCCGGGAAATCTACCTCTGGGTCTACGCGCGGCCGCCGAGCGAGGATGAGCTGAGAACGGTGCGGGATTACCTGAGCGCGGAAGGTAGTCGCAGGGAGGCGTATGAGGACGTGTTCTGGGCCCTGATGAACACCAAGGAGTTCCTGTTCAACCACTGAGCCACAGGAGCGGAGTCATGTTGCGGATGATCGGCGGCCGGCAGCGCGATCGCGTGTCGCGCCGAGCATTTCTGAAGATCGGCGCTCTGGGCCTGGGTGGCCTCACGCTCCCCGATCTTCTGCGCCTGCGGGCGGCGGAGCGAGAGGCGGGGTGGGAAGCCTCCGATACGGCCGTGATCCTGCTCTGGCTGGACGGCGGCCCATCGCAGTTCGAAACCTACGATCCGAAACCGGAAGCGCCGGCGGAGTACCGCGGTCCCTTTGACGTGATCCGCACGAACGTGCCCGGCGTTCAGATCGGTGAATTGCTGCCGCGCCACGCCCGGATCGCCGACAAGTTCACGCTCATCCGCTCCATCGCCCATAGAGAGAGCGGCCACGGCAGCGCGGTGAAAAACCTGAACACCGGTTACCCTCATCCGCCCGGGACCAACGAAGGGGATTTTCTCTTCCCGGCCCACGGCGCCATCGTCGCCAAGGCGCGGGAACATGAGCGGCGCGGCTTGCCGCACTACGTTTGCCTGCCGAGCATGACGATCTTCAAGGCCGGCATCGGCGGCGGCGCCTACCTGGGAAGCGCCTACGACCCGTTCGCGGCCGATCCGCGCGACGGAGCGCGGACCCTCCTGGCGCCGGCCGAGTTGTCGCCGGGGCGACTCGAGGGGCGCCGGGCGCTTCTTTCCTCGCTGGACCGCCTGCGCCGTGACGCCGATACGGAAGGCGTGATGGAAGGAATGGACGCGTTCGCGCGGCAAGCGTTCGAGATGGTCACCGGGCCGGCGGCGCGGCAGGCGCTCGACCTGAGTCGCGAGCCGGCGCGGACGAGGGCGCGCTATGGGGCCGTGGTGGAAGCGGGCCATCCGTGGGGTCAAAGCTGCCTGTTGGCGCGGCGACTCGTTGAAGCGGGAGTGAGCCTCGTCGCGGTCGGCATGGGCGGGTGGGACGATCACGCCGATGGCCTGGTGCGCAACTTGCCGCGCCGCGCCCCGATCTACGATGCCGCCGTCTCCGCCCTGATCGAGGACCTCCACGAGCGCGGGCTGGATCGCAAGGTCGTCGTCCTCGCCTGGGGCGAGTTCGGCCGCACGCCGCGCGTCAATCGCGGCGGCCGCGACCACTGGCCCAGCAGCATGTCCGCCCTCTGGGCCGGCGGCGACATCCGCCCCGGCCAGGTCATCGGCTCCACCAACGCCCGCGGCGAGCGGCCGCACGATCATCCCCTGCACCCCAACGACGTGCTGGCGACCCTCTACCAACACCTCGGCATCGATTTGCGGACGGCGTTCGTCAATCCACAGGGCCGGCCGATTCCAATCCTGCCGAGCGGGCGCCCGATCACGGACTGACGGCGACGTCAAACCTGGCCGTCGAGCGCCATCTGATGGAAGCAGTGGGTGATCTGCGCTTGGTTCTTGAGGAGCCAGTCGATGTCCGGCTCACCGCGCATCGCCTTGCCGATGGCCTTGGCGGTCGCCTCCCGGTGGGTCTGGAAGAGGATGTTGTAGTCGACCTGGGCATCGAGCACGGCCGGATCGAGCCAGACGGAGACGATGATGCCGAGGTCGTCGACCTTGGCGCGCGGGATGTCGCCGGCGCGGACCGCGTCGAGCACGCCATTGGCAATGGCCGCCTGCACCGTCCCCATCAGGATGTTGGTGTACTTCGTCTTGTTGACCGTCACCTTGCTCACCATCACCGTCACCGGCTTGACCTGCACGTCGCAGTTCAAGAGCGCGAAGACGCGCGAATGCCCTTTTGTCTGGTCCCCCATCAACTGCGCGATCGCGTAGCCGACCGGGCCGTCGAGTTCTCCGAGGACCACCTCCGGCTCCGCTGCCGACCAGGCCGGCTCCGCCTCCACCAGCGCTTCGCCGGTGCGAAGGACGATGCGGCCGAGCGGTTTCTTCTTGACGAATTTGCGGGACGGAGCTTTGGCCATGGTTGAGACTCCGAGGAAAGTGGCGGTTTGCAGCGACTGCACGTCAATCTAGGAATCGCGCCGGAAAAAAACCGCTCAGAGCCGGAGGCGTGGACAACGGAAAAATGTCAAAATCATGCAGCGACAATTCCTCAGCCGATGTAAAAAGGAAGGGAAGTTCGGAGGAATCTATGACCTCATCCTTTTGCTCCGGTCCCGTGTCGCGCCGCGGCTTCCTTCGGCTGGGCAGCCTCGCCCTTGGTGGCCTGGCCTGGCCGCGACTGGCGCCCGCCCAACCGCCGCCGCGGTCGCGGCCCACCTCCGTCATCCTTTTCTGGATGTGGGGCGGTCCGAGTCAGTTCGAGACCTTCGACCCAAAGCCGGCGGCCCCGGCGGAGTACCGCGGCCCCTTCGCCCCGATCCGGACCACCGTCCCGGGCATGGACATCTGTGAGCTTTTCCCTCGCCTTGCCCATCAAGCTCGCCGCATCGCTCTCGTTCGCTCGCTCCACCATACGATGTCCTCCCACAACGACGGCTCCATCGAAGTCCTCACCGGCAAGACGCCCCTCGTTCCCGATCCAACCTCCACCGCGCGCTCCGACCATCCCGATTTCGGCATGGTCACCAGCCGCCTGCGCGGCCTGCGCCCCGACGGACTGCCGCAATACATCGGCGTGCCGACCCAGCCGTTCATGACCCGGCCCAACTACCTCGGCCTCAATCACCAGGCGTTCGTCGCCGGCGATCCCTCCGCAGCGACGTATCGCCCGCCCCACCTCGGACTCACAGGCGCCGTTACCATCGAGCAGTTCGCCGGTCGCCGCCGTCTCCTCGGCGCGTTCGACCAGTTGCGGCGCGAGATGGACACACGCGGCCGGTTCGAGGGCAGCGACCGCCTCCGCGACGCGGCCTTCCAGCTTCTCTCCAACCCGCACGTCGCCCACGCCTTCGACCTCGGCCGCGAGGAAGCCCGCTTGCGCGACCGCTACGGCCGCCATCTCTGGGGCCAGAGCTGCTTGCTCGCGCGCCGTCTCGCCGAGGCCGGGGCCGGCGTTGTCGTCATCGACGCCCTCGCGCCCGAGAAGGGCAAGCCGATTTACTTCAGCTGGGACGACCACGCCGACGCTCAGCCCGGCTGGGACCTCGCCGAAGGCATGCGCTGGCGCGCCCCTTTCATGGACCAGGCCCTTTCCGCTCTCATCGACGACATTCACCAGCGCGGCCTCGACCGTGACATCCTGATCCTCGCTCTGGGCGAGTTCGGCCGCACCCCCCGCCTCAGCAGCCTCAACGGCAAGATGGGCCGCGACCACTATCCCCAGGCGATGTCCGCCCTCGTGAGCGGCGGCGGCTTGCGGACCGCCCAGGTCATCGGCGCCACCAACGGCCGCGGCGAATACCCCAAGGAACGCCCGCTGACGCCGCAAGACTTGCTCGCGACCGTCTACCACCACCTCGGCGTCGACACCCGCCACGACTTCCACGACTTCAGCGGCCGCCCGATCCCCGTCCTCTTCCACGGCGAACCGATCCGCGAGCTGATCTAACGAAGGCGGCGTGCCCGATTCGACAGTAGGTCCGGCGAGCCGAGCCGGACCTGGCGTGAACACTCGCGAAACCGTCATTACTCTGCCCGGCCCCGCTCGGCTCGCGCGGCCTACGTGCTGCTGAATCGCGCACGCTGATCTAGCGGTCGTTGTCACAAAGAGACATGTCCGGTCCCCAAGGATTCCTGGTCATCGACAAGCCGCTCGGCGTCACGTCGCGCCGCGCGGTAGACGTCGTCCAGACCTGGTTTCCCAAGGGGACGAGAATCGGCCACGCCGGCACGCTCGACCCTTTGGCGACCGGTGTCCTCGTCGTCGCCGTCGGCAGAGCCACGCGGCTCATCGAATACGTGCAACGGATGGAGAAGGAATACGCCACCGTTCTGGAACTGGGCGCGACCAGCGCGACCGACGACGCGGAGGGTCCGATCACGCCGACGTTAGGCGCGGCCGCGCCAGCGCCGCAAGACGTGGACGAGGCCGTACGCTCGTTCGTCGGCGTGATCGACCAGATCCCGCCGGCGTTCTCGGCGGCGAAAGTGGCGGGACGGCGGGCGCATCGGCTGGCGCGGCGCGGCGAGGAGGTCGAGCTGGCGCCGCGGCGCGTGACGATCCACGACATCCGCTTGCTTCGTTACGAGTATCCCGCGCTCGAGCTGATCATCCGCTGCGGCAAAGGGACGTATATCCGCTCCCTGGCTCGGGATCTTGGACATCGGCTAGACTGCGGGGCATATGTACGTGCGCTGCGCCGGAACAGTATCGGCCCGTTCTCGCTGCACGCGGCCATCTCACTGGAATCGCCAAGACAGGAAGCTTCGCAACACTTGCTGCCCTTGGAGGCCGGATTGCCTGCTGCGCGGGTCGAACTCCCGCCGGAGCTGATCGCCCGACTCGCCGTGGGCCAAGCGATAGAAATCTCCGCCGCTTTTATCCCGTTGGGAGCCGAAGAGGTCGCCGTTTTCGACCCAGCGAGGCGCTTTCGAGCGTTGGCCGCATGGGATCCGGCGACGGGGAAGCTACAACCCACCAAGGTCTTTCAACTGGAATGAAGAATGAAGGTTCTGCATTCTGCCTTCTTCATTCTGCCTTCTTCATTCTGCCTTCTGCCTTCGTCACTCCCTCTCCTCCCCCCATAGCCGCGCCAGCTCCACAAGCACCCGGCTCGCCGTCGCCATCTCCTCCAGGCAAGTCCATTCGAGCGGCGAGTGCAGGTTGTGCTCGCCGCAGGACAGGTTTGGCGTCGGCAGCCCCAGCTCGGTCAGGCGCGAGCCGTCGGTGCCGCCGCGCACGATGGTGAGCTTCGGCTCGAGGCCGGCGCGGCGCATCGCCTCCTCGGCCAGCGTCAGCGCCCGCGGCTCCTTGACCAGCCCCTCCGCCATGTTGCGGTACTGCGGCGTCACTACCACGTCGATCTGCGCCCGGGGGTACTCGGCCTTCAGTGTCGCCGCCACGTCGCGCAGCACCTGTGCTTTTTCGGCGAGCTTGCGCGTGTCGAAGTCGCGCAGGAGGATCCGCAGCGCCACTTCGGCGACGCCTCCTTCGATCTTGTACGGGTGCAGGAAGCCGTCGCGCTCGGCCGTCACCTCCGGGGCCAACGCCAGGCGCGGCAGGCGATCGAGGAAAGCGCCGGCGATGCGAATGGCATTGACCATGTTCCCCTTGGCGATCGCCGGATGGATGTTGATGCCGCGGATGGTGACGACCGCCAGGTCCGCGGAGAATGTCTCGCCATCGATCTCCCCCTGGCCGCCGCCATCGAGCGTGTAGCCGACGCGGGCGCCGATGCGGTCCGGGTGCAGATGATCGACGCCGCGGCCGATCTCCTCGTCGCAGGTGAAGCAGACGCGGATGCGGCCGTGAGGAACATCGGGATGCTTCATCAGGAACGCGACCGTCTCCATGATGACGGCGATGCCGGCCTTGTCGTCCGCGCCCAGGAGCGTCGTGCCGTCGGTCGTCACGAGCGTCTTGCCGATCATCCCGGAAAGCTCGGGATTGTCGGCGACGCGGATCACCTTGCTCGGATCCCCCGGCAGGACGAGATCGCCCCCGGCGTAGCCACGATGCACGATCGGCTTGACGCCATGACCGCTGGTCTCCGGCGACGTGTCGAGATGGGCGATGAAGGCGATGGTCGGCGCGAGGTGGGCGACGTTGGCCGGCAACGTGGCGAGGACGATGCCATGCTCGTCCGCCGCCGCGTCGCGCACGCCCAACGCTTGCAGCTCGGCGACCAGCATTCGGCCCAGCTCGAGCTGCCCGGGGGAGCTGGGATAGGCGCCCGACTTCTCGTCGGCCTGGGTGTCGACGCGGACATAGCGGCAGAAGCGGTCGAGTAGGGAATCCATCAGCGGGGCCTCGCGTAGCGGTATCGCCGTCGTTCATTCTAGCCGATCGAAATTGACAATCGATTAGCACACCGAGTAAATTTATATCTACGACTTAATTTAGTCTATTGGGTAACAGGAACGCGCCATGGCCAAAGCCTCCTTCACCAACCCGTTTCGGCCGGGCGCGGGACACATGCCGCCTTACTTGGCGGGGCGACACAAGGAGACGGAGGAGTTCCTTCGCCTCTTGCGGCAGGATGTGGTGCTGGAGAACTTTGTCCTCACGGGCCTGCGTGGCGTGGGCAAAACCGTGTTGCAAGACACCTTCAAGCCACTGGCCATCCGCCACCGCTGGCTCTGGGTGGGGACGGACCTCTCCGAGTCGACGAGCATCAGCGAGGCCCGGATCGGCGTTCGGCTCATCACTGACCTGGCTCCGCTCACGTCCGGAATCGTCCTCAAGCACGACTTACCCGCCATGGGTTTCCACCGAGCCCCGAAACAGATAAAGCGTCATCTGGACTTTGAAGCGATGAGCGACGTGTTCAGCCAGACGGCGGGGTTGATTGCCGACAAGTTGAAAGCCGTGCTGGAATTCGTCTGGTCTTGCCTGCGGCAAAAGCGGGTGAAGGGAGTGATCTTCGCCTACGACGAGGCACAGAACCTTTCCGACCACGCCGAGGGCAAAGAGTATCCGCTCTCGCTCATGCTCGACGTTTTCCAATCGCTGCAGAAGAAGAGCATTCCCTTCATGCTCGTTCTGGTCGGGCTGCCGACGCTTTTTCCGAAGCTGGTCGAGGCGCGGACCTTTGCCGAGCGCATGTTCCACGTCGTCTTCCTCCGACGCCTGAGCGCGGCCGACAGCCGGGACGCCATTCTGCAGCCGATCAAGGACGCGAGATGCCCTGTCAAGCTGAGCGAGAAATCGGTCAAGTTGATTGTCGAGGTTTCGGGAGGCTATCCCTACTTCCTGCAGTTCATTTGCCGGGAAGTGTACGACGCCTTCTTGCAAAAGGTCGACACGGGCGAGACCGCCTCCGTCCCCATCCAGGAGATCACGCGCAAGCTCGACAACAACTTCTTCGCCGGACGCTGGGCCAGGGCGACGGACCGGCAGCGCGAGCTGTTGACCGTGATCGCCGGACTTGACCACTGCGATGAGGAGTTCACGGTCCAGGAGGTCGTGGAACGCGCACGCCGGGAACTGACCAAGCCGTTCAGTCCCAGCCACGTGAACCAGATGCTCTCCGCCCTGAGCAACGCCGGCCTGGTCTACAAGAACCGGCACGGCAGGTATTCATTTGCGGTTCCCCTGCTGGGGCGGTTTATTCAGCGCCAACTCGAAGCGCGCTGAGGCAAGTTTAGCCATGCGGCTTAATTTAGTCCGATGACTAATCGACAGTGGAAATCGCTCCCTCAGGCGAGTTGGCCAGCACGCCGGCGCCTCGGTCACTTTTTTGGGGTGAACTCCTTCAGGACCTCGCGAAGCTTGCGGTTGAACTCTTCCGGGCGCTCCAGCATGGGATAATGGCCGACCGAGTCGATGGCGACGGCGTCGTAGTCGGCGTACTTCTTGTTGATGGCGACGGCCGTGGGGGTGAAAAACTTGAAGCCGCCGTTGGAATTGATGCAGCGGATGGGGACCTTTGCTTCCTTCATGAGCGTCTTGGTGTCGACCGCGGATAGGTCGCGCATCAGAGGGACCGCCATCTTCGCGTCCTGAGCGGCGGCGCGGTCGAGGACCCATTTCTTGAGGTCGGCATCGGTCTTCTCGTGGAACAGGCCGTCGAAGCCGCCGCGGATCATCCCTTTGAAGTCCTTCTCGAAACCTTCGAGGAACTTCTTCGAGGCGTCCTCGGGCATTTTAAACTCGGCGTTTTGCAGGGTATCGACGCCGATGACCGCGACGACGACGCCTGGCAGTCGCTTCGCCGCGGCGAGGGAGATGGGACCACCCATGGAGTGGCCGACGAGGATGACGCGCTTGAGGCCGAGCGCCTTGACGACGGCTTCGACGTCGGCGGCGAGACCGGCGACGGTCCAGGTCTTGCGGTCCTTGCCGGAGGCGCCGTGCCCCGCCTGATCGAGGGCGATAACGCGGTAATCGGGAGCGAAGAGGTCGGCCTGGCGCCTCCAGTATTCGTGGTCGCCGCACCAGCCATGGAGGAATACGAGGGCGGTGTCGCCTTTGCCGCGGGCTTCGTAGAAGATGCTGAGCCCGTCCTCGGCGCGGATGGTTCCCTTCTTGATGGAGTCGCCGGCGGGCGCCTGAGCGGCGAGTAACAGGCAGGCGAATAGCGAGGACCAAGCGGCGCGGCGTGGGATCATGGTGAGTCTCCGTGGGGATGTGGGCTGGTGTTATGATATGGGGTCCTTCCACCACCTGAGATCGATCACGTCTTCCAGCGAAACACGTCCTTCACCGCGGCATTGACGACCTTTTCCGCTGGCCACTTGCCTTGATAAAGATCGACAATCGCCTGGGCGGCGGAGAGGGCCATGTCGTCGCGCGATTGCAGGTCGACCCCGGCGGCGTGGGGCGTCACGACCACGTTCTGCAGCTTGAGCAGCGGATTGTCGCCCGGCGGCTCGTGTTCGAAGACGTCCAACCCCGCCCCGGCGAGGCGCTTATTCTGCAACGCCTCGACCAGGTCCGGCTCGTTGACGAGGGCGCCGCGCGCGGTGTTGATGAGGAAGGCGGTCGGCTTCATCAGCGCCAGCGCCTTGCGGTTGATCATGTGGCGCGATTCGGCGGTGGCGGGCATGTGCAGGCTGAGGTAGTCGGACTGGGTGAGCAACTCTTCCCAGGAGACGAGGCGGACGTTCCACTTGGCGGCGAAATCCCGGTCGGGCATGGGGTCGTAGGCGATGAGGGGCATGCCGAAGGCGGCGCCGCGCATGGCGACGGCCTTGCCGATGCGGCCGATGCCGGCGAGGCCGAGGGTGCGGCCGCGGAGGGGAAGATTGGCCTGACGTGGCCAGTTACCGGCGACGGTCCCGTTGTGCTGCGGGACGAGATTCTTGGCGAGGGCGAGCATGAGAAGGAGGGTGTGCTCGGCGACGGCGTCTTGATTCGTGCCGGGGGTGATGGTGACGGCGGCGCCGTGCTTGGTGGCGGCGGCGAGATCGACGGCGTCGTAGCCGACGCCGACGCGGGCGATGACTCTGAGCTGCGGATGGGCGCCCAAGACGCGCATCGTATAGGGCTCGGAGCCGGCGAGGCTGGCTTCGACGCCGGCGAGCAGTTCGAGAAGCTCGGCCTCGTTCATCTGGGCGCGGCGGCGCGGCCAGACCGGGTCGAAGCCGGCGTTCTTGAGGAGGTCGAGGTAAGGGCCGTTGACGCCGGCCAGGGTGGCGGGGCCGATGATCACCTTAGGCATGGATTCCGAAACTCCGGGAACAAGAACGGAATGCGAACGGGGATGTTATACAGGGGCGATGTCACTCCAGCGATATCGTGAGGCGGCGCCACCATGCTTGCAGCGCGTCTTCCCTTTGGAGGAAGAGGCGGCGGGCCTCGTCGTGGGGCACGGGGATGAAGCGGACCGGGGCGCCGGGTCGGAGCTGGCCGAGGCGGTCGAGGTCGGCCTGGATGACATGGGCGATCTTAGGGTAGCCGCCGATGGTCTGGCCGTCGACGCCGAGGACGATGCACTGGCCGTCGCTGGTTACCTGCACGGCGCCGGGGCAGACGGGCTCGGAGACAAGCTCGCGCTCCGGGAGGGTCAAAGGTTGTCCTTGGAGGCGCACGCCCATGCGGTTCAGAGCGGGGCTGACGGTGAACGTCTGGCCGTAGAACTCGGCCACGTTGAACCAGTCCGCTTGCAGGCCGGGAACGCAGCGCACAGGGCCGTCGCTCGATAAGTCCGGGCGTTCCGCCAGGAAGCGCGTCGCGATGCGCGACGCGGCGCAGCGGAGACGATCGCCCCGTCGGACATCGTCGAGCCCGGAGTGACCGCCGAGGATAAGAGGCGCTTCGAAGCCGCCCCGGACGCAGAAATAGGCGCGCATGCCCGTCGGCGTCCCCGTGATGTGCAGCTCCTCGCCGGCCGCCAGGGTGAAGGTGCGGCCCGAGCGCGGTTTTTGCCGGGCGGTCGACATGTCGAACGGGGCGCCGAAGAGCACACACCCCACTTCGGCATCCGCCCGAAGCGTCGGGCCCCTCAGCGCGATCTCGAGGGCAAGGGCGTCCGGCGGATTGCCGACCAGGCCGTTGCCGAGGATGAGGCCGGCGCGATCCCCCGCGCCGCCGACGGGGACGCCCAAGCCGCGGCTGTTGGGACGGCCGAAGTCCACCAGGCGGCTCGAAAGGCCGGGATCGAGGACGAGGAGGCTCATGTGCAGGGTTTGATGGCGTAGCCACGTTCCTGGAAGGCATGACGGAGGCGGCGGACGAAAGCGACCGCTTGCGGGTTGTCGCCGTGCACGCAGAGCGTCTTCACTTTCTTCACCGTGATGAGCCACTCTGCTTGCCGCACCGCCTCGGCCGGATCTTCAACGAAGGCGTCGGGGCGGTTGCGTGGGACGAGCGCGCCATCGGGGAGGTAGCGGCGATCGGCGAAGCCTTCGCGGAAGAAGGGACAGCGGCCGTCGCTGAGCCGCTCGAGGGCCGAATCCGGAAGGGCGACGAGGGGAAGCTGGAAGAACTCGGCGGCGGCGACGACCGGCTCGGCGACGGCGGCATCGCGGCAAGCCATGTTGTAGAGGGCGCCGTGCGGCTTGATGAAGCGTAAGGGGACGCCGGCCTGCCGCGCCAGGGCGAACAGGGCGCCGACCTGGTAGATGCACAAGCGAAACAGTTCATCTTGTAGGAGGGAAAGCTCGCGACGGCCGAAATGCTCCGGGTCGTCGAAGCCGGGGTGCGCTCCGGCCGCGACGCCTTGGCGGCCGGCCAGGAGGAGCGCTTGGTAGGCCGTTTCCGCGTTTCCGGCGTGGAAGCCACACGAGATGTTGGCGGAGGTGATGAGGGACATCAATTCGGCGTCGTTGCCGCAGCCTTCGCCGAGGTCACAGTTGAGGTCGATGTCCATGTTTAGGATTGTAGCAATCGCCAGAGACCGGCAGATCAGGTAGAATCAAGTGAATAACCCGACCGTCGTATCGGAGGCGAAGCCAATGCCGCAGGCCTTGTGTCCGGAAATGGCGCATGGGCTCCTTCAGCCATTGCTTGATCGCTTGGGCGAGCGTCCCGCCGATCGCTCCGAAGCGGAAGTGGACGAATTGTTCTCCGCGTGCGAACTCGTCGCGGCAATGGTGGACCGGTTTTCGGGTTTGTTTCAAAGGTTGCTCGCGGCGGGGATTGAGAAACAACGCCTCACACTTACGCTGAAGGAATTCGCCGCCGTCATCGACTCCGCGAGAAATCAGATCTATCCGCGTGTAGCGCGAATTCTCAGTCAGGTTATTCCGCAGGGGCCGGCACAAATCAAGGCGACCGAAGCAGTGGAAGGGTTTGCCCGAAAAGCGGAGACAATTTCCGGGGAACTGAGCTCTCTGGACCATTGGCTGAGCCGGGCGCAGCCCAAGCCAATTGACCCGTCGAGGTTTGTCAACTCCTCGTCAAGCGAATACCGAGACATCCAGGAAGTCCTGGCCCGGCTTCAAAGTCCGGCGTGGAAGCGTGAGGGGCTTGGCGTGGCTTACAGCCTCAAGCTACACGAAGAGCGAGTCATCCGCTGCTTCGCGAGTTCCCGTCGTTGTCCCGACAATGCCGGATCGAGCTTTTCGCCCATCTGCACGAAGACCTTGGCGAGCACGGCGATCGCTTCCGTTCAGTGCCCGGCCGACAGGTGGCGGCGGAAGCGGCTACCTTCTGGTATCAACGTGAGCAAAGGACAACGATGGCGACGGGCGGATCCGGCAGTTTTCCTTCATTACGACGATTCGGCTGCGGCATTTTGGCGTCCTCCAAGTCGAATATGTCGAAGTGGTCCTAGCATCCGAAAACTTCACCTATTCTCTTTTGCATCGTTCACCAATCTTCCGGTTAAGCAGAAAGAGATACCTACCCGCCCCGTTTGCTCCCGCCGCTGCCTCCATGACTCGCTATCCCGCCAAGAGCATTTTGCGCTGGCGCCGAATCCAGCCATTGCTCGCGCTCTTTATCAGCGCGCGCGCTTTATGCGCCGATTGGCCTATGGCCGCTATGATGCGCGCTGGTAGCCTCGCCGCAGGTCCTCGCCGACAAGCTCTACGTTCAGTGGTCGCGCGATTACCCGCCGCTCACGCCGGCCTGGCCCGACCAGCCCAAGATGCAGTTTGACGCCGCCTACAATCCGGTCGTCGCCGGTCACCATCTCTTCCTCGCCTCCTCCAAACACGACTGGGTCAAGGCGGCTCGACGTCAAGACCGGCCAGGAGTTGTGGACGTTCTTCGCCGACGGCCCCATCCGTTTCGCCCCGGTCGCGTGGGAAAACGACCTCTATGTGGCCGGTGACGACGGCACCTCTACTGCCCTGAACGCGGACGACGGCGGCCTCCTCTGGAAAGCATCGTGGCGGACCGAGCGACCGGAAGATCCTCGGCAACGAGCTCGTCTCCACCTGGCCCGCCCGGGCCCCGTCATCGAAGGCGGGACGATCTACTACAGCGCCAGCATCTGGCCCCTTCATGGGCATTTTCATCCATGCTCTCGACGCCAGGACCGGCAAGGTGATCTGGAGCAATGACGGCGAGGAACCAACTACATCAAGCAGCCGCACAACCCCGGACGGCTTCGCCACCGTCTCGCCCCAGGCCATTTCGCCATCGCCGGCGACCGCCTGCTCGTGCCCGGCGGCCGATCAAGCCCCCCGCCCTCTTCGACCGTCTCACCGGCAAACTGGTCCGCTACTCAACGGCCGAGAACGGCAAGCGGCGACGGCGGCTCCGAAAGTCAGCGCGGCCCGCGGCTACTTCTTCAGCAGCGGCGTATGGCACCGAACTCTCCTCCCAGAAATACCTGGCCGAGATCGGCAAGAGCGTGGCCGTGAATGACGAGTGGCTTGTCACCTACTCGGCCGGCTCGGTCCGCGTCTACGATTTTCAGAAGGCTGGCGCCAAGGACGTCGAAAGCGTCGACCGCAAGGGAAAGGCGACCAAGACAACGAAATGGTCGCTGCCCAGAAACAGCTTCGGGCAAAACGGCGGCCGATCGAGGACCTCATTCTCGCGGGCAAGCGGATCTACGCCGTGACGAAGGGGGAGGTCCTCGCGCTGGAAGCCGATCCGGCGAAGGAGAGCGTCGACATTGTCTGGCGCGCCGAGGTCAAAGGAACGCCGATGCGCGTGCTGGCGGCGGCGGACCGGCTCTTCGTCGTCACGCACGAAGTCAGATCCTCTGCTTCGGCGCGGACGAGGCGAAGGCCGTTCATCATCCGTCCGCGGTCGCGACCGAGCCGCCCGACGCGGAATGGCCGGCGAAAGCGGCGTTCCTTCTCAAGGAATCACTGCACCCCGAGGGGTACGCCGTCGTCTTCCACGTCGGCTCCGGCAAGCTCATCCACGAGTTGTTGCGGCAAAGCAAGCTGAAGCTCTTCGTCATCGAGCCGGACGTGGCGAAAGCGGCGTTCCGGGACGGGATCGTCGCCAATGACCTGCCGCGTGTCTCAGTCTTCCCCGGCGATTGCTACAGCTACCCCGTTGCCTCCCTATGTGGCCAGCCTGATCACCAGCGAGGACTTTCCTACCCACCGAGTGACGCTCGACGTTCTCGAAGATGGTTCAACGTCCTTCGTCGCGCCTTACGGTGGCACGTTGATCTTGCCCGCTTGTCAAGTTCAACGAGACGACCGCTTCGCCAAAGGTCTTCAGCGCCACCTCGCAGCTCGGGACGGCTGGCGCATCGTCCGCCGTCTCGGCCCGCTCCCCGGCGCGGCCAACTGGACCCACGAGCACGCCGACGCCGGCAACACCCGCGTCTCCAAGGACACGCTTGTCAAGGCGCCTCTCGGCGTCCTCTGGTTCGGCGGCCCTGCTGACGGCATCCTGCCCACGGCCACGGACCGCAGCCCCAGGTGATTGACGGCCGCCTCATCATCGAAGGCGTCGACCTGATGCGCGCCCTCGACATCTACACGGGCCGGCTGCTCTGGGAGACGCCGCTGCCGGGCGTGGGCCGCTTCTACAGCAACCTCGCCCATCAACCGAAGCCAACGCCGCCGGAAGCAACTACGTCTGCATGCCGGACGGCATCTATGTCACCTGGGACGACTGCTGCGTGCGGCTCAACCCGGAGACCGGCAAGATCGAGAGCAAGTTCCGTCTGCCGCTCGATCCCGCCACGAAGAGATTCGTTGTGGGGCTACATCAACGTGCAGGGGATTATCTCGTTGGTGGGGCGGAGCCGATCCTCGACATCAAGGCGTTGCCGCCGGACCTGTCCAAGGTGGCTCCCGACTTCGACGCCGGACAAGGACCCGGACGACAAGGGCAAAACCTGATCACGACGCCCTCAGCAAGCTCCTCGCCTCGGGCAAGGCCAGCGACAACTTCTCCGGCAGCAAAACGCCCTCATCGTCATGAACCGCCACACCGGCAAGGTGCTCTGGTCGGTCGAGGGCGAAATGCCATTTCCGCCACAACGCCACGATTCTGGGCGGCGGCCGGCTCTTCGCCATCGACCGGCTCTCCGGGCAACAGCCACGCCAAGGATTCACCGCGCGCGGCGAGATCCGCCGTTCCCGGGCCGGCTGCGCGTGTTCGATCTGGCGAGCGGCAAAGAGGCGTGGTCCAGCGAAGAAGACGTCTTCGGCACGTGGCTTAGCTATTCGGAGAAGCATGACATCCTGATCGAGTCGGGCCGCGTCGCGCGCGACACGCTTTTCGATGAGCCCAAGGGGATGCGCGCCTACAGCGGCGTCGGCAAAGTGCTGTGGTCTGACAAGGGCTATTCCGGTCCGGCGATGATCCACGGCGACGACATCCTGCAAGGGCAGGGGGGCTGCGACCTCAAGACCGGCAAGCTGAAGATGCGCGTCGATCCGATCAGCGGCCTGCCGGTTCCATGGACATGGGTCCGTAACTACGGCTGCAATACCCCCGCCGCCTCCGAGCATCTACTGACATTTCGCTCGGGCGCGGCCGGCTTCTTCGACCTGTGCCATGACGGCGGCACGGGCAACCTCGGCGGCTTCCGCTCCAGTTGCACCAACAACCTCATTGTCGCGGGCGGCCTGTTGACGGCGCCCGACTATACCCGCACCTGCACCTGCTCGTATCAGAATCAGACGTCGGTGGCGCTCATCCACATGCCGGAGGTCGAGGTTTGGACCTCTTACGGCACGAAAGAGGTCAAAGGGGCGATCAAGCGCCTCGGCGTGAACTTCGGCGCCCCGGGGGACCGCATGGCCGACGACGGCACGCTCTGGCTCGAGTATCCCTCGGTCGGTGGCACGTCGCCCGCCCTGGCCATCAAGACCAAGCCGGCGAAACTGGAGACGTTCCGCCGCCATAGCTCGGTCGTCGAGGGCCCGTTGCCCTGGGTCGGGTCCTCCGGCGTACGCGGCCTGGAGCAGTTCACACTGACCCTGGACAAGTTCGCCCGCGGCGCGAAAAAATATACCGTGCGGCTCTACTTCGCGGAGCCGGACGATCTTGTGCCGGGCCAGCGTGTCTTCCGCGTGGAGATCCAGGGCAAGGCACGCATCGACGCCCTGGACGTCGTGCGGGAAGCAGGAGGTCCGCGCCGCTCCCTGGTGAAGGAGTTCAGAGGCGTGTCACTGCATGACGAGCTTTTCCTCAAGCTGACGCCGGCGCCAGGCTCCCCCGTGCCCAGCGCGATTCTGAACGGACTGGAGATCATCGCCGAGGAATGACCCGCGCGGTTTCGCGAGCAGCGCCCCGCCCGACGAGCCATTTAGCGACAGAAGAGATTATGTCCTGCCGTCTCCTGGCCCTATTCCTTTGGCTCCTCGCCGCGTCCGCCGAGGCGTGCAACGCCCCTGTTTTCCGTTACGCTCTCGAACGCTGGAACAAGCGCGACGCGGACGAACTTTATTCACTCTACGTCTTCCATGGCCAGCCGCCCCTGGATGAGAAACAGCGCCGCGATCTCGACGCGCTCCAGGACAAGCTCGAGGACGCCAAGAGCGCGGTGAATCTCCTCGTCTACAGTGTCAACACGACCAAGCCGATCAACGATCCGGCCATCGCGGCCGTGTACGCGGAACACAGCGCCCGCTATGGGGACAAGGCGCCGTTTTTCGCCCTCATGTTCCCCAAAGTCTGGGGCATCAAGCGAGCGCTTGCCGTCGGCCCTTATGATGGGGCTGTCGTTCAGGCCTGGCTCCAGTCGCCGCTGCGGCAGGAGATCGGCCGGCGGCTTCTCCAGGGGGACTCGGGCGTCTTCCTGTTCCTCGAGTCCGGCGTCAGGGCGGACGACGAAGAGAAGCTGGCGCTGGTGGAGAGTCGGCTACGCGCGCTTGAGAAGGAGATCACGTTGCCGGCGCGGACGGACGCCGCCAAGGACAAGCTGCTGCGCGAAGACATCCCGCTCAAGATCGCGTTTTCCGTGCTGCGCCTGTCGCGCGCCGACAAAGTGGAGTCGAGGCTGATCCAGATGCTCCTGGCGATGGACCGCGATGGCGGCCTGCCGGCCGAGAAGCAGCCGGTGTTGATACCGATTTACGGCCGGGGCATCGCCATGGTCAACGAATGCCTGATCGGCAAAGGGATCAATGAGAAAAACGTCGAATCGTTGGCGCGGTTCGTGACCGGTCCCTGCTCGTGCGAGGTGCGGCGGCAGAATCCCGGGATCGAAATACTCTCGGACGTCGATTGGGATGGGCCGCCGCCCGCGGAGCCCGAGACGCGGTCGGGCGTTCCCGCCGTCAGGGTCACGGAGAACATGACCGAAAATGCGCCTGCGGGCGGGGCGTCCAATGTCTGGCGGTATCTGCTTTGGGTGTTGGGGGGAACCGCGGGCGGGGTAGCCGTCGCCACTCTCTTCATCCTCGTCCGTCGCAAGCAAGGCGTGTGATTGCCAATGTCGCTTTTCCGCTTCGTCTGCCGCGAGATCGTCTTCCGCAAGCTGAACTTCCTGCTCGGCGTGTTCGCCGTCGCCGTCGCGGTCGGCTGCGTGCTGGGGCAGCTCGTCATCCTGGAGCAGCATGATCGCCGCACGGAGGAGATCCTCAGCGAGCGCGAGGACGACTATCGCCGGGAGCTGAGCGGTCTGGAGGACGACATCCGCAAGTCAATGACGAGGCTGGGTTTCAACCTCGTCATCTTCGCCAAGGACGTCAATCCCGTGGACGTCGCCCGCAAAGGCTACATCGACCGGTACATGCCGGAGGAATACGTCGAACGGCTCACCGGCAGCTCGCTCGTCAGCATCAACCACCTGTTGCCCGTGCTCGAGCAGCGCCGCCTGGTCCCCGAGATCGACCTCGCCGTGTCCTTCAAGGGGACCGTCGGCGAGAAGACCATCGCGTCGCAAAGCAAGAAAAAGGCGCTGGTGGAGTCTGTGCCGCGCGGCAAGGTCACGCTCGGCGCCCTGGTCCGCAAAGCGATCGAGGAGAAGCACAAGGAGGCGGGCCGGCTCAACCCGGGCGATAAGGTCACGCTCGCGGGCAAGACGTTCGTCATCCACAAGTTGCAGCCGGCCGGCGGCGACGACGACCAGACGGCCTGGATTCACCTGAAGGACGCGCAGGAAATGTTCAGCCGCAAGGGCCAGATCAACGCCCTGTACGCCCTCGGCTGCAACTGCTCGGCGGGCCGACTCGGCGTCATCCGCGCCGACATCGCCAAGATCCTGCCCGAGACGCAGGTCGAGGAGTTCGA
>JAXMAR010000058.1:0-40496 GCA_046350295.1 Gemmataceae bacterium | reverse complement strand
CGAGCGCGACATCAACCTCGATCCGCTCGTCGAGGCGCTGGAGAAAAAGCGCACGGTCCACTTCCATTGCCACCGGGCCGACGACATCATGACGGCCGTCCGCCTGTCGCGCGAGTTCGGCTTCGAATTGGTCTGCCAGCACTGCACCGAAGGCTACCGCGTCGCCGACGAACTTGCCCGCCTCGGCATCTTCGCCTCCCTCACCCTCGTCGACAGCCCCGGTGGCAAGCCCGAAGTCATGGGCCTCCTCGAAGAGAACGCCGCCATCCTCGCCAAGGCCGGCGTCAAGGTCGCCGTCAACACCGACGATCCCGTCACCGAATCCCGCTTCTTCCTCCGCTCCGGCGCCATCGCCATGCGCGGCGGTATGACCGAGGACCAGGCCCTCAAGGCCCTCACCCTCCACCCCACCGAGATGCTCGGACTCGAAGACCAGTGCGGCTCGCTCGCCAAGGGGAAGGACGCCGACTTCGTGATCCTCTCCGGCGCCCCCTTCAGCGTCTACACGCACGTCCTCGAAACCTACATCGAAGGCGAAAAGGTCTTCGACCGCTCCATCCAGCGCGACTGGACCTACCAGGCCGGCGGCTTCGCCCTGCCCCGTCCCGAGCGGCTGCCCGAGAAGACGGCCCTGATGAAGCCGGCGCCGAAGGTCGAGGCGCCGCCGATTCCCAAGGACTCGCCGCGCTGGAAGGAAGGGGACAAGAAGCTCGCCGTCCTCGCCGGCCGCATCCACACCGTCAGCGGCGCGCCGATCCAGGACGGCGTCATCCTCGTCGAAGACGGCAAGATCAAGGCGGTCGGCCCCGCCGCCAAGGTCAAGATCCCCGACGGCTTCCCCGTCGTCACCGCCGCCGAGGTCACCCCCGGCTTCATCGACGCCCACTCCGTCGTCGGCCTCTCCGGCCCGCTCGGCTATCCCAAGGCCGACCAGGATCAGGACGAATTGAGCGACCCGAACCAGGCCGACTTGCGCGTCCTCGACAGCTTCCATCCGGACGACACGCTCTTGCAGTTCATCCGCGAGCAGGGGGTCACGGTGGTGCACGCCGTTCCCGGTCGGGCCAACGTCATCGCGGGCCAGAGCGGCATCTTCCGCACCTTCGGCCGCACGGCGGACGAGATGGCCATCCGCTTCCCCGCCGCCCTCGTCTTCAACCTCGGCGAAGTCCCGAAATCGACCTACAAAGGGAAGGCGCCCTCCACCCGCATGGCGACAGCGAATCTGCTGCGCACCCAGCTCGCGCAAGCGGAAATCTATCTGAAGAAGAAGGCGGCCACGAAAGACACGCCGATCAACCTCAAATACGAAGCGCTCGACCTCGTCCTTCCCCCGTTTAGCGCTCACATGATGTCGCGCAAGCTCCCCGTCATCTTCAGCGCCCACCGCTCCGACGACATCGCCACCGCCCTGCGCATCGCCGACGAGTTCAAGCTCAAGCCGATCCTCTCCTTCGCCACCGAAGGCTACCTCCTCCCCGACGAGATCGCCAAGGCCAAGGTCCCCGTCATCCTCCACCCCGGCATGCAACGCTGCGGCAGCATGGAGACCCTGAACACCCACCTCGGCAATGGCGCCTTCCTCTCCAAAAAGGGCATCCTCCTCGCCCAGGGAACGGGCTTCGAAGGCTATGTCCCCAAGACCCGCGTCCTCCGCTGCGAAGCCGCCATCACCATGATCAACGGCCTCGGCTTCGACAAGACCCTGAAGAGTGTCACGCAAGACGCCGCCAAGCTCCTCGCCATCGACGACAAGTACGGCTCCATCGACGTAGGCAAGGAAGCTGACCTCGTTCTCTGGGACGGCGACCCCTTCGAGCACCGGACCCACGCCCTCTTCACCATCAGCGCCGGCCGGATCGTCTACGACCGGGCGGAGACGCTGAAGCTACCGTTCGCTCGGCGAGCCTTGCCCCTCCTCGGCGGCGACTTCGGCTGCTGCATGGGGGCTTGGTGATTGACGGGACGGCGAGGCTCCCGCTCAGAGGAGTATAATCTCTCTGGAGAGTCGCCATGCCGATTCATGACTGGACGCGCGTCGATGCTGGGATCTTTCACTCTTTCCACCTCAAGTGGATCGCGGAGCTCGACAAGGCTCTCAATGGCGGCATTTTGCCCAAGGGCTACTATTCATTGGCGGAACAGCATGCGGGACAGAGTATCCCCGATCTGTTGACCCTGCATGCCAGTTCGGGCAGAGTCAGGCGTCCTCCGCGGGGCGGGGCAACGGCCGTGCTCGAGGCGCCCAAGGCATCCCGAAAACTGACCGTGGGGCAGTTCAAAAAAGGACGCCGACGTACCCTCGCCATTCGCCACGTCAGCGAGCATCGGCTGGTGGCCATCATCGAGATTGTCTCATCGGCCAACAAGGACCGCTGGCAGAGCGTCGCGGAGTTTGCAACCAAGATCGAGACCGCTCTGCAATTCGAGGTCAACGCGCTGGTCCTGGACCTGTTTCCTCCCGGGCCCCACGACCTGTGCGGCATGCACGGGGCAATCTGGCAGCGCCTGGAGCAGACCGAGGCCACCTACGATTTGCCCACCGACCAATCTTTGACGCTCGCCAGCTATGCGGTTGGCAAAGCGGTGGACATCTATCTGGAGCATCCTGCGATCGCTGAAAGCCTCGTGGACATGCCGTTGTTTTTGCGACCGGACTTTTTCGTCAATGTCCCCCTGGAGGCCACTTATCAGGAGGCTTTCCGCACCATGCCCGAAATCTACCGGGAAATACTCGAAGCAACATGACTCTGGTTTTCCGGTGGCGAACCTCGCGAACCAGCTGAAGAGTCTGGTTGGGTAGGAAATCGACCGCCCCCCTACACCGGATCCTCGATCGGCGCCAAAGCCACCACCGTCTCCGGCCCCGCTTGCGGCGCCGCTTCGATAACGCGCATCGTCTTCCAGCGGCCGGTACGGAAGCGTGCCAGGAACACGAAACCGAGCGTCACCACGTAGCCGCTCGCGAAGGCCCAGGCCGCCTCCACGCCCCAGTCGTATTGCCAGGCGAGGACGGTCGGCAGCACCACGATCGGCCACGCCAGCGCCGTGGCGACCAACGTGACGAAACGCGTGTCCCCCGCTCCCTTCAGCGCGAATGAGAACACCAGGTTCAGGCTGTCGAACAGGCAGTAGAAGGCGACGAAACGCAACAACGCCGGCGTCAAACTCTCGATCCGGCCCCAGAGCGCCGCGTCCTCGCCGTTGTGGAACACCTGCACCAGCACGTGTGGCAGCACGAGGTACGCCACCGCCACGGCCGTCATGTAGAGCCAGGCGATGCGGAAGCCGCTCCAGGTCGCACGCTCCGCCAACTCCGGCCGGTCCTCCCCCAGTCGCTGCCCGACCAGTACGCTCACCGCCTGCCCGACCCCAACCACCGGCAGGATCGCCAGCAGGTTGAGCGTGATGGTCGCGCTGCTCGCCGCCAGCTCCGCGTCCCCCATCCGGCCGATCACGAACGTGAAGATGGTGAAGACGAGCCCGTCCATGAACCATTGCAGGCCGCTCGGCAATCCGAAGCGCATGAGGCGGCGAAACAGGTCAGCGTCGAGCGCCCGGCCGGACAGCGTGCCGAAGCGCCGCCGCGGCGCCGGAAACGAAAGAGCAGCGTCAGCGTCAGCAGGGCCGCGGCGAGGTTGCCAAGCGTCGTCGCCCAGCCGGCGCCCGCCATGCCCAGCTCGAAGCCGAGGTTGCCGAAGATGAGGAGGTAATCGAACAGGGCGTTGACCGCCGTCCCCACGCCGTTGATGACGAGGACGACCTTGGTCTCGCCGCGACCCGTGAAGAAGCTCGTCCCCGCCGCCACGACCAGCGGCAGGCCGAGACGGCGAGCGGCCCGAGAACTCGGCCTCGAGTCCCTGGGAGGCTTTCGGAGTGGCCGCCAGGCCCGATGAAGAAGCGCTGGCCTTCCACGATCAGCAGAAGGAACAGCCGGCGCTTCGCGCGGTGACCTGCCAGATCGCCGGCCCAACCCGCTCAGGCCGCCCGGCCCCGACGTACTGCGCGACGAAGGTGGTCGCGTAAGCCGCGGTACTCTGCGGCAGGGTGAAGAGCGTCCAGAAGACCATCGCCCCGGCCATGGACGCGGCGAGCGCATCGCTGCTGTAATGCGCGGCATGACGCGGTCGATGAAGATCTGCAGCGTGAGGAAGCTGTTGGCGACAACGAGCGGCAAAGCCAGACGCAACACCTTGCGCCAGCCGTCCTGCCGTTCCGGTTCCGGCGTTGTCATGGATTTCCCCACGGGCGACAAGGCTGATGCGCGCGATGCGACCTTACGGGATAGACGCAGGGCGGGGCGTCCAGGTTCGGGGCGTCTGCTTTCGCGCGGCCCTTGATTTCTTATCGACAGGAATCGCCCGTAGGGTGCGTGTAGCCTTTCCGGCCCCTGGCGATGACGGGAAGCCCTTAATGAATCCGTCTATACTTGGTGCGTTCCGGCCCGCTCCCCGGCGCTCTTGCAGCTTCCGGTCGTGGGTCCGTCCCTTCCCGTGCCGCCTCCGCACCCTGTCCCTCGGCTCGCGACGCCGCCGCGCCTGATATCGCATTCGTAACGCAACCATCGATCAGGTCCAGACCGGACGCCTTCCAGGCCAGGTAGTACCCGAAGGCGACGCCGATACCGGCGCAGACCGCGATGGAGATCGCGATCACCGGCACGGACATCTGGATCGGCCAGTACACCGAAGTGATTCATGAAAAGGGCCGTGCCCGCGCCGGCGAGGATGCCGAAGGCGGGCCGCCCACCAGGGACAGGACGAGGGCCTCCAGCAAGAACTGGCGCCGGATGTCCGGCGGCGTCGCCGACCGCCACGCGGAACCGATCTCCCGCGTCCGCTCCGTCACCGACACGAGCATGATGTTCATGATGCCCACGCCCCCACCAAGAGCGACACGAGCGCCCACGAACAACAGCAGGCAGGTCATGGTCTCCGTCGTCGAGCCCAGCGCCTTGGAAAACTCGGTCATGTCGCGAACGACGAAGTCATCGGGCTGGCCCGGCTTGAGGTGGTGCCGTTCGCGCAGCAGCGTTTGAATCTGCTCCATGGCCACCGGCAGGTCCTCGGCCACGGCGACATGCGCCTGGATATTGTCGATGTTGATGAAGCGGGTTTGCTGCGGATGATCGACGCCCCCCAGCGGATCGATCGCGGGATAGAGGCCGGTCTGCGTCGCCGGATAGAGCCGGTTGAGGGAGTTGACCGCGGTCAGGCCGCTCGTGGCCGCGGCGGCGCTCTGGTTGACGTTGGCCAGTTGCCCGCCGCTGACGCGCGCCTTGACCGCCGTCCAGGGGGCGATGACGATGTCGTCCTGGTCCTGGCCCGTCATGTTCGGCCCTTTGCGCCCGAGCACGCCGATGACTTGAAAGTTGACGTTGTTGATGCGGATCTCCCGCCCCATCGGCGATTGATCCTCGAACAATTCGTGCTGGATGGTCGCCCCCACCAGGCAGACGCAGGCGCCGCGCCGCACGTCCTCTTCGCTGAAGGCGTCCCCCTCGGTGATGTCCCAGTTGCGGATCTCCAGGTACGAGGGGGTGGCGCCGATGATGTGCCAGGGGACCCAGTTGCGCTTGCCGGACACGATCTGCGTGCGGGCATTGGAGCAGAGCGTGACGTTGACCACCGCCTCGCACTCGTTGCGAATGGCCTCGGCGTCCTGCGGCGTCAGCGTGATGATCGAGCCGCTGCCGTAGGTGACGCCGTTCGTCGCGGCGGTCCCCGGAAAGACGATCAGGTTGTTCGCCCCCATGCTCTCGATGGTGCGCTGCACGGCGCCGTTGGCCCCCTGGCCGATCTCGGTCATGGCGATGACGGCCGCCACGCCGATGACAATGCCGAGGATGGTCAGCGCCGAGCGCATCACGTTGCGCCTGAGGGCGTGGAAAGCCGTCCGCAAGGTGCGCCAGAGCGTGTTCATGCTGAATGGGTCTCGAATCGTGTCCCGTTGCGGAACCTGGCGGGGATTAGGGGCGGGTGGCAGGGGTGGGCTGGACCGGCGTCGCTTCCGCGAGGACCGGGGCCCATGTGAGGCGTCTCGGTGGCGCCTCGGCGGGTTGAATACAGTATATCGAAAGCAGGCGAAACGGTCGATTGAAGCATCCAAGGCCGATCGCGCCGATACTTTACAATGGACGCCTTCCGCGCACCTTCACGCATCCTACGGCTTAACGAATGGTCCGCTTGGAAAACGATTACGCGGCCAATAACACCCTTTGTCGACGGCGCCGCACGCCGTTTACGCCGTTTGCGGTCGGCGCCTTGCCCTTCAAACCCCAGCACTGGCGCAACCATCCACGTTCATTGTCTCACCCTTGGCGCCAGGCGCGTAGCTCCGTTGTGTCGGCCGCGTGGCCTGATAGAACTAGGCGCCGTTCTCCCATGCAGATTCCAGGGACGTCATGACCTACACCACGTTGGACGCGGAGGAGAAGCGGGTGCTCGTCTCGCTCCGGCGTTTTTTCCGAGCCAAGCCCGAATGGTCGCGGTTCTCGAACTCTTACATGCGAAAGGTCGGTGGCACGTACGAAAAGCGGGGCTGGACGGGCTTTTTTCAACGCCTCGCCCGTCGGTACACGCCTTCCCGAAGCGTGTAGGAAAAAGCGCCGAGAAGATCGCCGGCCTTGCGGTCGCTATGGCATTCCAGGCAGGACTCCTTGGCACGAACGGCTCCCAGCATGCGGATGACGCCATCTCTTGAACGGGCAAATACGTCCTCCCCTTTTCCTAAAGCGCCGAGGGCGATGAACTCGAAATCATCGAGTGGACGGGTGAGCGCCTCCTCTCCATGCGGGTCTTGCAACCACCCAAGGCTTTCCGCGCGATACGCAACCGGTTCCCTCCCTGTCAGGAGACCAATGAGGTCAAGTTGCGTCGGCGCCCAGATTCTGGTTCCTGTCTTCTCCAAGATCTTTAGCTCGTCCGAAGCGGCCGTGCGCTCGTGCGCCATGGTGCTCAGGCCGAGAATCGTCCCCGGCCGCAGTGCGAAGTGATCCAACGTAAGACGGTGCACTCCCTCCACCTGACCCGCGAGCGCGGCATCCGTATCCCCCTCCAACTCCCCAGGGGAGAAAAAGGGCACGGCGCCTTCGCGCAGCACTCTCTCATAGACTGGACCGAAGCGCTCAAATCCGCTACCAGGCTCCGATTCAAAGTGTGTGACGGCGTCAAAATGCAGTTGCAAGAGCGCCCCGTTGCGGAGAGCCGCGCCGTTCGGATGAGCGCCGTCGATTCTCTCCGCCTGAACTGTGTGCGGCTCTTCTGGCGCCGGTCGCGCCGCGGTGGCCGGGGCGTGGTCATATCGCAGCGAAGAAACGAGATACGCGCCTACGGTCAGCGCCGCGAGGCCAAGAGCGCCCCCGCCGAGAAGCCACGTCATGCGCGTCATGGCGTACTCCTGATGCCCACCGCCGCCAAGGTTCATCTCCAACCCATCGAAGCGGCCAACCATTTCTTCATTGGCTTGCAGTCCATTCCGAAAACCGCGGGCCACATGGCCCGATGGGGGAGGACCAAAGCCCACACGACAAAACAACAGTACAGCGCCGCAATCGCGAACGCGGCCCAAGCGAGCCGTTCCTTGCTCTTCTGCGTCATCGGGTATCCTCTGCGCATCTCTCCCCAACGCCGAACGAAAGGCGAACGAAAACTTGCGCGCGAAATGGAACGAACTGGTTTCCCTTGCTTTCCGCCCTTCTATCCCGAAAACAACCGCATTCCCGCTTAACGCCACGCCCGCTCCGGTTCTCCGAACCGCGGCTAAACGATGAGGAACCGCAAATGAAACCGCTCAACATCGGCATGATCGGCTATGGCTTCATGGGTCGCGCCCACTCCAACGGCTACCTGCGCGTCAACAACTTCTTCGACCTCCAGTACCGCCCCGTCCTCAAGGCCGTCTGCGCCCGCGACGCCGCCAAGGCCAAGGAGTTCGCCGCCAAGTGGGGCTATGAGTCCATCGAGTCCGACTGGCGAAAGCTCATCGCCCGCAAGGATATCGACGCCGTCGACATCTGCGTCCCCAACAACCTCCATTGCGAGATCGCCGTCGCCGCCGCCCAGGCCGGCAAGATGATCCTGTGCGAGAAGCCGCTCGCCATGAACGGCGCCGAGGGGAAGAAGATGGTCGAGGCGGTCGAGAAGGCGAAAGTGCCGAACATGGTCTGGTACAACTACCGCCGCGTCCCCGCCGTCACCCTCGCCAAGAAGCTCATCGACGAGGGCAAGCTTGGCAAGATCTTCCACTACCGCGCCAACTTCCTCCAGGACTGGACCATCTCCGCCGACCTGCCTCAGGGCGGGACCGGCCTCTACGCCTCGACGTCCAGGCCGCGGGTTCCGGCGTCTCCGGCGATCTCCTGGCCCACTGCATCGACACCGCCCTCTGGCTCAACGGCCCCGTCGCCAACCTCTCCGCCATGACCGAGACCTTCATCACGGAACGCAAGCACGCCCTCACCGGCAAGGTCGAGAAGGTCGGCATCGACGACGCCTGCACCTTCATGTGCCGCTTCGCCAACGGCTCCTTGGGCCTCTTCGAGTCCACCCGCTACGCCCGCGGCCACAAGGCCCTTTACACCTTCGAAGTGAACGGTGAAAAAGCGTCCCTCAAATGGGACCTGCACGACCTGCACCGCCTCGAATACTTCGACCACAAGGACGAAGGCAAGCTCCGCGGCTGGCGCTCCATCCACGTCACCGACGCCGGCGGCGACCACCCCTACATGGACCATTGGTGGGTGCCAGGTTTGCAGATCGGCTACGAGCACAGCTTCGTCCACCAGGTCGCCGACTTCCTCGATAACCTCGCCAAGGGCCAGCCGACCCAGCCCGACTTCAAGCACGCCCTGCAGACGCAGTACGTGCTGGATGCGATCCTCGATTCGGCGAAGAGCGGGAGTTGGATTGACGTGGCGAAAGGATAAGATCGCACGCCACCGTTTAGCCCCGGTTCGCAGAACCGGGGCAGCCGTCTGGACGAGACCACCGCCCTCATGCAGCAGTCGATGGCCTCCATGATGAACAACCAGACCGCGCCGATGCAGAACCAGACGACGCTCATCCAGAATCAGGCGCTCTTCATCGAGCGGACCGAAGCCCTGAACAAAGAGATGGACCAGAAGTTCGCCGCCATCGATCGCCGCATGGACGAGAAGTTCGCCAAGATCCATCAGCGCTTCGATCGCCTCGAAGCCCTCATGTTGCAAAAGTTTTCCGAACTGCCTGAGAAGGTATTCGGCTTCGCCAAGGGCGCCGGTAAGGAATCGAAATAGGCGGCAGGCCGGCCGCCCGACTTCTTGGACAACCTCGCCAATGGCCAGCCGGCAATCGGGCGAACCTTTACTCTCGCCCTTACTTCCCATAGATTAATGACTTGATGCTCGCTTCCCCCACCCGGCACGTCCCCGCCGCCTTTCCCGCCACGCCGAAGGGGTCCATCGCTCGAAAGGGTTGCCTGTGGCTCGCAAGGATCCCCGCACCGTCGTCATCACCGGCGTCACTCGCGGCCTCGGCCTGGCCATGGCCCAGAAATTCATCGAACTGGGACACACCGTCCTGGGCTGCGGCCGCAATCGCGACGTGATCGACACGCTGCGCCGTTCTTACAAATGCCCGCCGAATGACTTCGCCGCCGTGGACGTGGCCCAGGAAACCCAGGTCGAGCCCTGGGCCGCCCGGCTGCTCTCCAGCCATGGCGCCCCGGACCTCTTGATCAACAACGCCGGCGTCATCAACAAGAACGCGCCCCTCTGGCAGGTGCCGGGCGAGGAGTTCGACCGCCTCCTCGACGTGAACGTCAAAGGGGTCGCCAACGTCATCCGGCATTTCGTTCCCGCGATGATCGCCCGCAAGAGCGGCCTGATCATCAACATCAGCTCGGGCTGGGGCCGCTCGGTCGCCTCCGATGTCGCCCCTTACTGCGCCACCAAGTGGGCCGTCGAGGGGCTGACCCTCGCCCTCGCGGAGGAGCTGCCGCGCGGCATGGGCGCCATTCCCCTCAATCCCGGCATCATCGACACCGACATGTTGCGCTCCGCCTTCGGCGGCAGCGCCAGCCGCTATCCGTCGCCAACCAAATGGGTGGAGAAAGCGGTACCCTACATCCTCTCGCTCAACTCGCGCGACAACGGCAAGCAGCAATCCGTGCCGACCTGAGATCAGACGGACACCAGCTCCGCGTCCGCCGGCACGGGCGCCTCTTCCTTGAGCGTGTCGCCGCTGGGATCGGCCAGCCCTTCCGGCCAGATGTAGAAGCCCCCCTTGTAGCCGTGCGAGACAGCGGTCGCCGGAATCTCCCACGTGCCCCAGATGCCTTTGCCTTCGCCGTAACCCTTGTAGAAGACGTCGTGCTTGCCGACATAGCGCTTGGTCCAGCGGCAGCGGCCCGTCTCGACTTCGTAGCGGCCCCGGATCAGGAACTCGCCGACGCGATCGCGTCCCTCCCCGGTCATGGTCCCGGCGCTGAAGGCAAGAATGAGCTCCATGCGCTGCTTGCCCGGGAGCTCCTTTTGAAGAAAGAACCCGGTCCATTTGCCGGAGGGGAAGCGCGGATCGGTTTCCGGTTCGGACATGAACATTCTCTGTCGGGCTGTTGCCACCTATTGTACGCCCGGCGCCTGGATGTGAGCGGCGCGCTGCAGCGGCGCGCCATCACCGCGCAGGCTCGAAGACTCGTCCGCGGGCTTGGAAGTGAAGAAAAAAAGAGCCGACAAGGCTGTCGGCTCTCTTTCGGGGTTTTGGAATTCGGCCGGCTCGGCGCGGGCGCCGAGTGGGCGCACTACGCCAGCAACCGGCTCACCGCGCGGCCTTCGCGGAAGAGCTGCATCGGCCGGCCGGTCGGGGTCATCAACTCCTGGTGCGGGTCGATGCCCAGGTTGCTGAAGATGGTCGACGCGATGTCGTCCGGCGTGCAGGGCTCGGAGGCGGGGGCCATGCCGTTGGTGTCGGTCGTGCCGTGGGCGTAGCCACGCTTGAACTGGCCGCCCGCGAGGACGACGGACATGGAACGGGACCAGTGGTCGCGGCCGGCGTTGCGGTTGACGTTCGGGGTGCGGCCGAACTCGCCGGCGCAGTAGACCATGGTGTCGTCGAGCATGCCGCGGCTATCGAGGTCTTCGATGAGGGCGGAGAGGACCTGGTCGAGCTGAGGCAGGAGGCGGGTGCGCAGGGCCGTGAAGTTCTGACCGTGGGTGTCCCAGCCGCCGAGGCTGATGGTGACGAAGCGGACGCCGGCCTGGACGAGACGGCGAGCCGCGAGGGCGCCCTGGCCGAAGGGGTTCGTCCCGTAGCGCGTGCGGGTCGGCTCGCTTTCCTCGTGCAGGTTGAAGGCGTTGCGCGTCTTGTCGGAGCGGAGGATCTCCAGGGCCTGGCGATGGAAGGCGTCGAGGCCGTCCACCAGGTCGGCGTTGCGGTCGGCGGCGGCGAAGCCGGCGTCGAAGCCGCGCAGCAGGCGGTCGCGGTTCTCGAGCTGGTCGAGCGTGAAGCCGGTCGGCAGCGTGATGCCGCGAACACGCAGTGTAGCGGCGGTCATGCTGCCGCGGGCGGGGGCGCCGGCGCCCTCGACGATGAACGGGTTATAGGCGGTGCCGAGGTAGCCCGCGTTGCCCGCCGAGCCATTGCGCAGCTCGGAGAAGCTGACGAACGGAGGCACGCCGGGATTGGCCGGCATGAGGCGGGTGACGAGCGAACCGAGGGCCGGGTACTGGATGGCGGGGGTCGGGCGGTTGCCGGTCGTCATGAAGACGGTGGCGGGGCCGTGAGCCGGGATGGGGTGAGCCAGGCTGCGCACGACGGTGCAGCGATCCATGACACGAGCCATGCGCGGCAGGTGCTCGCTGATGCGGACGCCGTCGGCCGTGGTCGGGATTTCGCGGAACTCGCCGCGGATGTTCTCGGGAGCGCCGGGACGGAGGTCCCACATGTCGATGGTGGCGGGACCGCCCGCGAGCCAGACGAGGATGACGGAGGAAGCGCGACGCGTGGAGCGGGCGCTCCCCTCCGAAGCTTTGGCCTTCGCCTCGAGCTGCAAGAGCTGCGGCAGGCTGAGGCCGAACAGGCCGGCGGCGCCGATCTTCAAGAAGTCACGGCGTGCGAAACCTTCACAATCGGTCGAGAAGCGAGCCATGGAAAAATCCCCCTGTTAATGGTTCAGAATGAATTCGCGGGTGTTGATCAGGGCCCAGAGCGTGTCCGTGAAAGCGGCACGCCGGTCGCGGACAATTCGCAAATGGTCGTTGAAGAGCTTCCGGTCGCTGTCCGAAGGCGAGCGGGACAGCGTCGCCAGGAACAGCTCGTCGAGCACTTCATCGTTGCTTTTCTTGCTGGAGAGCAATCCCTGCAGGCGACCGGCGGGAGCATTGAACTTCGCCAGCAGCCCGGGGTCCGTCATCAGGAACAGCTTCTGCGGCAGCGCCGGCTCCATGGCCCGCTCGCAATCGCACGCCGTCGTCCGCGGCGGCCGGCCGAAGATGCGGAAGGCGTAGGTCAGCGCCGGGTTCGCCAGCTGGCTGGCGCCGACGTCCATGGCCTTGCTTCCCGTCTTGATGCCGGGGCCGAAGTTCTCGGTCGTGCCCAGCGCGTCGTTGAGCACGTCGACCACGGTCTCGGCCATCATCGGCCGGATGTAGCTGCGGGCATAGTTCACCTTGTCCAGCTTGTTGGTTTCGTTGACCTTCGAGCCGAGCTGGTAGACCCGGCTGTTGAGCACGAGCCGTTCGATGTGGCGGATGTCGAACTTGCTCTTGATGAACTCCTGGGCCAGGGCGTCGAGCAGCTTCTCGTTGGAAGGCGGATTGCCGAGCGAGAAGTCATCGACCGGATGGACAATGCCGACGCCGAAGTAGTGCCCCCAGATGCGGTTGACGAAGCTGCGGGCGAAGAAGGGGTTCTCCGGCTTGACGAGCCAGGCGAACAGCTCCTCGCGCGGATCCTGCCCCTTGATGAAGCGGATCTCCGGCCCACCCGGCGCCCGCGGCTCGAGTTTGGCGCCCGTGTCCGGATGGGGCAGCGTCTTGGCCGGCGCCCCGATGTAGATTTCCTTCAGCACGTTCAGCTGGGCGCCCTTCTTCGCGCCCGCTTCTTTCTTGCGCCGCTCGTTCTCGTCGCCGACGGCTTTCTTGCCTTCGGGGGAGACACCGAACGCCACCGGGGCGAACAGGTTGGCGTAGGCCCGGTAATCCACCTGCGACCAGCGATCGAACGGGTGCTTGTGGCACTGGGCGCATTCGAGACGGATGCCCATGAACGCGGCCGCGGTGCGTTCGCCCCATAGTTCGATCGTCTGGTTCTGCTGCCGGCGCCAGTAGAGGTCGAGCGAATGGCGCGACGCGTACAGACTGTCGTCGAAGCCGGAGGTGATGGCGTCGTCGATCTTCTTGGTCTGCTCCACCCATTCCTCGGGCTTGAGGCCATCGCGGCTGGTGGCGCAGAGAACGCCGTGCACGATCTGGTCGTACGGCATGTTCTCGCCGACGCGCTTGCGGAACCAGTCATGCCACATCTGGCTGCGCTTCGGCTTCAAGGGCGCCGGGTTCTCGAGGGCCTGCGTGTCGTTACCCGTGATGTCGGAAAACTTGGTCGCCCACATCGACGCGTGCAGCGGATGGGCCAGCAGCTCGTCGATCTTCTTCGCCCGCTTGTCGGGACTCTTGTCGGCCAGGAACGCGCGAACATCTTCGGGGGTCGGCAGCTGGCCGATGGTGTCGATGGTGACGCGGCGCAGGAACTCGGCGTCGCCCGAGAGGTCCGAGGGGACCATGTGCAGCTTCTTGAGCCGCTCGAAAACGATGCCGTCGAGGAAGTTGTTCTCGGGCGTCTTCGGATAGACGAAGCCGGCCGCCAGCTGCATCGGAACGAGGACGTTGACCGGGATGACGTTGCCGCGATAGCTGACGACCAGGGCGGTGCTCCCGGCCTTGACGCTGCGGGCCAGGCCGAGGTTCGAGACGTCGGCGACGCCATCGTCGTTCGTGCGGAAGTCGCAGAAAGCCGTGATGTCGTTCTCCGAGCCGTCGCTGAAGCGGGCCTTGACGACGAGCTGCTTCTCCTCTCCCGCCTTGGCAAAGGCCAGCTCGCTCGGCTCGACGCGGACGGCTTCAATGGTTCCGGAGCCCTTGCTCCAGAGGGCGCCGTCGCGGAGCCACTCGACGAATACCTGGTATTGCCAGGAATCACGCGCGAACCGCATGCCGCCGCCGTGCTCGACCTGCCCCGTGGCCTTGAGCAGGAGCAGGCTGGCTTCGGGATCGGCGACATTCAGGCGGCGGCCCTTCCCTTCGCGGGTGATGCGGAAAATGTCCTTCTCGGGCTCCCAGCCGAAGAGCGACAGCTGGAAGCCCCCCTTGCCCTGGAACGAGCCATGGCAAGAGCCCAGGTTGCAGCCCATGCGGCCCAACAGGCCCATGACGTGGCGCTCGAAATCGACCTTGTCGAGTGTCTGGCCGGTCGGGAGCTTGATGTCGGCGTGAGCGGGAGCGGTCGAGAGGAGGGTAATGATGGCGCCGGCGAGCGACAGGACGCCAAAGCGAGAAGCGAGTCTCATATTCTTCGAACCTCGCAGGGAGGGCCGGTCATTCCTGAAACCGGCGACGTAGGCGGGACGAAACCAGGCGGAAAGAAGGCGGGAACGAATCTTCCTGCAAACCTAACCGAGGACAAAGCGCTTCGCAAGAAAAAAACTCTAATGGAGTATCCGGCCGCGTAAGCCCGGCCTGGGTGAGCATTCGCCCGGCCGGGCTGGCGCCGCGGGGGGGGGCTTCCTCGACGCCAACCGCGTCATTCCTTTTTCTTTTGACGTTGATGACGATCTCCGTGACCTTGTTGTCCGCGTTGGTGACGATCATGCCGCCGGCGCCCTTCTTCGGGTTGATGCCGGTGATCAGCTCGGACTTCAGGCCTTCGCTAACGGCGGTCGTCTCCTTGCCTTCCTTCTTCGAGACCTTGACCTCCTTGGCCAGGTCGAAGGTCTTCTCTTCCCCCTTCATGCCTTTTTCCTTGGCCTTGAGGCGGATGGTCACTTTGCCATCGCTCACGGTCAGAATGTTCCCCTTGATGTCCTCGGCGCGGGCAAACGCGAAGGACAGGCACAGGATACCCACGGCCGCTGCAATTCTTCGCAACATGTTATCTCCTCAGGTGTTAAGCCGCGTAACCATCAAGAGGCGCCTGACGGGCGCACAGCGCGCTAGCGATGAAACCACGCGGGCGGCCCAAAGTTCCGCGCATTTTCACTTTTTTTTCATTTCGTGGCGGAGTTGCAAATCCGCTCAGGCTTTCCAGCCTGACGTCGCCACCTCGACGTGACTTAAGCGAGGCGAGCCGTGTCAGCCTGGAAAGGCTGACCTACGAATAAAAGGCATTCTACTGCCCGCGCGAACGTGTGCCGTGAATGGAGGCCCCGATCGGATGCCCCTCGGGAAGCGGACGGCCGGCGACTTCGACGCCCCCTTCATAGATGTGATCGCGCAGGGCCCGGAAGAGGGCGAAGCTGTCCGGATAGACCCAGAAGGTGACGGTCGTGTGGTTCGGGTCGAGACGGTCGACAATGCGGCGGAACTCCGAGCCGGCCCGCAGCGCCTCTGCCTCGGTCTCGCCGCGGACCAGAGCCGTCGGCTCGACGGTCCACTGCGTGAGCTGGATGTGAACGCTCCCCGGCGTGCTGAACAGGCCGCCGGTGGATTCGAAGGTGAAGCGGACGCGGAAGGAGCCAACCTCCGAGGTCGTGCCCGACCATGTCTTGAGGCGGGCGATGTCCCGGATCTTGTCGTCGCTGATGCCGTCCTGGATCTCGTGCATGAAGGCCGCGACATCGATGAAGGCAACCCGCCCGGCGCGGCACTCGAACATCAACTCCTCCCCCTCGACGACGCGGCTCACCGGCGTGCGATAACGCAGCAACTTCTTCGGGATCGGCTCCTTCTCGAGCTTCTTGATCTGCGCGAGCGCCTCCTGGCTGCGTTCCTTGAGGCGGTCGAGCGAGAGCAGATCGAGGTCCACCTTTCCTTTCAGGGCGGCGCCGGCGCTTTCTTCGGCCTTGATGCGCGAGGTGAGGACGATGTGCTCCTTCTTCAGATCGGCGACGCCGGCGCGCAGCGCCGCGGTCTTGGCCCGGGCCCGATCGAGCTGATCGAGATAGGCGACGAGCCGGCTGCGGGCCTGGTCGATCTCCTTCTTCGCCTTGGCGATGTCCTCCTCGAGCGGATTGGGCGACTCCGGCGCGGCGAGCCCCGTCTCGGCAGGGGGTGGCGCCTCATGACGAACCGGGGTTCCCTCTACTTGGACAGAAGCGTGCTCGATCGGCTCGCGCTCCTCCTTCTCCAGCATGGCCGCGGTATACGCGCGCGCGCCGACCCACGCCACCAGGATCAAGCGAATGATGATCCCGATGACATTGGCGACCACGTCCAGGAACGAATCGAACCCGAACGGGATCTTCTCACGCGTGCTGCGACGACGACGGTACATGTTCTTTGCAGGTTGTGAGTGGTGTGTGGTGAGTGGTAAATAGCGGTAACGCTACGACTCGCCCCTCTTGCTACAACTCACCACTCACCACTCACCACTCACCACTCACCACTCACCACTCACCAGTCACCAGTCACCACTCACCATCACTCCACATTCTCCCGCGTCATCGGCACGCCCAACGACTCGAGCGGTGGGTAGACGCGGTAGTACGAGCGCAGGCCGCCGGGGTAGACCTGGAAGCGGATCATGGGCCGGTACGGAGTTTCGCCGGGGCGCAGGCTGGCCTGGCGGCGCGCGATGAGCGCGCTGGACGGATTGCGCCAACTCGGCGGCGTTGCGCGCCTGCTGGTCGGCCGGGCCATTGAGCGGGAAACGCGCGGCGGCGCCGGTGAGGATCGCTTCGGTTTCGGTGCAGGCGATGGCGATGATGAAGTCTCGATTGCCGAGCATGAGGCCGACGGATGGGGGCCGCGGCTTGCCCTTGCCAGAGCCCGGCTCGCCCATGCCAGCGAAGCGCGGCCCGCCTTCACCCGGTTCGCCGCTCGGTTCTCCTCCCTCGCGCCCCTTGCTCGATTTGCCGCGCCAGGCCACCGCGCCGCCGTCCGCCGCTGCGCCAGGGCCGCCTGAATCCGCGCCAGGCGCCCCGCCGCTGCCCGCGCCCCTCATGCTGGGATCGCCGGCTTTCGGTGGGTTCGTATGGGGAAACGGCTCCAGTCGGCCCACGGCAAGGGCCGGCGTTTCGCCGCTTCCTCTCGGGGCGCCGCTGGACGTTCCACCGGTTGTGCCGCCGCCGCCCATCATCGCGGACCCCGGCCCGCCGGGCGAGGACTCCCCCCACTTCACCGCGAGGGACGCCAGAAACGTCGAGGGAGGAGCGCCCTCGCCACCGCTGCTCGGGAATGGGCTGAAAGCGATGTCGCCAAGGGCGAGGGCGATGGGACCTGGCTTCATGCCGCCGCCGGCCCCCGCGAAGCCATCTCCTGTGCCACCCGTCAGCGCGCCCGCGGCGCTGCCGGGATAGCCGGGGGTTCCGCGAATCGCCCGCGGGCTGAGCCATCGGCGATGGCGTCCGGCAGTCCGCCGATCCTGCCGCCGGGGATGCCCGCTACCGCCCATCGATCCGCCGAACGGACCACCGGTTCCGCCGCCCGGGCCCACTCCGACGCCGCCCGACGCCGTCCCCGGCAACCCGCCGACGGAGCCACTGACGCCACCGATGCTGCGACCCGTCGCCCCTTCCCCGGCAGGGATAGCGCCCAGCGGAGCGCCCGGCGCGAAGCCTGGACCGCCCAGCGTGGCGCCGAAAGGTCCGCCATCACCGGGCGCCCCGCCACCTGTCGCGCCACGGCCGGCGTCACCCGACACGCTGCCGCCGGCGCCTCCACCCGGCCCGGGTCGCGAAACCGGAATACCCTTGGCGATGCGCGTCGGCCGCGTCAGGGGCGGCGCGTCGTCGGCGACCATCTCGGTCGGAAAGGACAGCTTCCAGTCCGCGTCGACCAGCTCATAGCCGAAGTCGATGTCGCGACCGGCGATGGCGGCGCAGAGCCTTTGATAGGCGTCGAGGCCGTCGGGCCGGATCAGGCAGAGAACGTAAGGGCCCGTGCTTTCGTGCGGCAGCTCCGGCGCCGGCGGGTCGCGCCGCGAGCGTTCCTTGATCAGCGCGAGCGCGGCGCCGCGACGGCGAATCTCGTCGCGAATCGCTTCCAGATCGGCGCCGAAGCGTTTGCCTTCCGGCTGGAAGACCACGCCTTCCCGGGCGCATTCGACGTAGATTGGCTTGCGGTTCTCGCCGTACTTGCCGCGATAAGGGACGACCGAAAAGGTATCCGCGCTCGTGCGGCGTCGCTCCTTGAGGTCGGCGAGAACGTTCTCCATGCGCACCAGATCGGCGGTGAGCGCCAGCAGCGCTTTGCGCGAGGCCTCGCTCCGCGTCTTCGCCGCCTCCCCGCTTTTTCGCCTGGCTTCCAGGTCCTTGCTCGCGAGCGCGAGCCAGCGCCGGAGCCGCTCCTCTTCCTCGAGCAGGGCGCCGGCGCCGCCTTCTTCGTCCTTGAGCGCCGCCGCCGTCTTGGTCGCGTCCTTTTCCACCCTGGCTAGCTCGCCGCGCAGCATCTTGTCTTCCGCGACAAGGCGCCGGTCCAGGTCGTCGCGCAGGCGTTTCTGCTCGTCGCGCAGCCGCTTTTGCTCGGCGATCTCCCTGTCACGCTCGTCCCGTCTTTTTCGCCTCGGCGAGCACATCGGCATCCTCCGCCGCCAAGCGCTCGGCGCCGCGCTTTCGAGCGTGCTGTTCGCCTTGGCATGGGCCACGATCTTTGCCTGCCGGTCCATGACGAGGAGGAAAAGATGAAAGGAGCCCATGGCGCCCAGAAGGACCGCCAGGAACGGAAAGGTGTTGACCGTCAGTTTTGCCCGCGCTCGACGCATGCTCTTTTGTTCCATCATCAGCCACGGAGGTCACAGAGAGCACAGAGAGGGAGACCGGTGGCGATTCTTCCACTTAGCGATGACGTAAAGACACTCCCTCTGTGTCCTCGCATCTCTGTGGCGGATGGTCCTACGCCGCTTGCGCGGCGCCGCGCCCGGCTGCGCCTGGCTCGTCAGCAGATGGATCGCCGCCGTCAGGCTCTGCACCGCCTGATCGAACGCGCCGGCCGTCGCCAGCGTGTGGAGGTTCTGCTGGAGCGACTCCCTGGACACGGACCAGATGCGCGCGCGTCTCCTCCTCCTGCAACCGCACCAGGGGCGCTGCTCGTCTGGGCGCCGAGCTGCTGGGCGATCTGCGTCAGTCCGTCCCGATGCTGCTTGCTCGTCTCCTCGATCGCCTTGGCCGCATTGGTGAGCCCGTCGAGCAGCGCCTGGCTGCGCGTCTGGAGCTTTTGCTCCATGTCCGCCAGCCGCTCGCCGTGGCGCCGCAGCGCGAACTCGAGCGCCTCGCCGAGCGCCGCCGTGATCTGCCCGGCCTGCGTCTTGCCCGCCTCGGCCCAGCGCCGCTCGGCGAGCTCCAGGCTCTTGCCCCAGAGCTGCGCCTGCTTCTGCACCAGTTGCTCGACGCCGGCGACGACACCGTCGAGTTGCGTGCGGACGCCGTCGCTGAGCGGGGCGGTCGCCGCCGTCCCGGTCCGCTCGAAGCGATGGGCGAGATGGTGTTCGACATAAGCGTCCACGTTCTCCAGAAGCCCCTGCTCCATGCGTTCCAGCGTCAGCGTGCCGAACATCAGGATCATGGTGAGGGCGAGGGCAAGGGCCGTGGCGTCGAAGGCGGTGGCCAGGCCGCTGGTGACGTCGCTCAGGCCCGTGTTGCTGTTGAGCGAATCAGGAGAGACGTTGGCGATGGCCTGCGTGATGCCGACGACGGTACCGAGGAAGCCGAGGATGGGGATCGCCCAGTTGATGAAGCGGAGCAGCGTGTAGCCGCCTTCCTGGGCCATGAGGTCGTTGTCGCTCAGGGCGCGGAGCTGGTCGTCCAATTCGTTGACCGAGCGGCGGCTGTGAACGAAGTCGAGCACGGCCTGGATGCGGCGCCCCAGCCAGGAGCCGCGCCAGCCGCGCTGCATCGACAGGTAGTTCAGAAGACTCGCGGCGTCGCTTGCGGGCTGTGGCCGCTCGCCCGCCTTGGGCAAGAGCGCGAGGCGGAATACGACGCGTTCGCGCAGATAGGAGAAGAGCTTGAGCAGCAGCGCCGTCAGGGCGCAGCAGAAGAGGATGACCTCCACGCACTCGACCGGGTGCTCGACGTAGCGGACGATGCTCGGGTCGAAGGGCCCATGGTGGACCAGCCAGAGCGCCCCGAGACCCAGGGGGACACCGACCACGAAGGCGGCCAGGGTGGCAAAGGAGCCGCGCGCGACCGGGCGGCGGAGGAGACGCTTGACCATGCTATCCTCGCGGAAAAAGGGCCTATAGTAGCATCGACTCCGCTAAGGCGGCGGAGGATAGCGATTTTGCCGTGCAGGTCGAGCGCGACGATATGCCGCGGCAAGCGGAAAGATGGAGAATCTCTCGTCAACACGCCGCCGGTTCGTCCGGCATAACGTTTGACAAACCGTAACGTCTGCTTCAACAATCCGCCGCCCTGCGGCATGCTTGTGCGGGTCGCCAGGGGTAGGATAGCCCTTCGGCTCCCACCGCAAAAGCATGCTCCAAGGAGTCCTCAATCGGCCGGCTTCCTCGTGACTGGGCGCCGTCAAGCATGCTTTTGCGGTGTGAGCCGGCTCTTCGAGAAGCGTTGTCAGGACCCGCAAAAGCATGCCACCCAACGCGACTTCCTTGAAAACAAAGATGATCACCTGAGCCGCCAACGCCTTCGACGTTTTCAAGGCCCGCCGCCTTCTCGTTCGGCGACTTCACGCTCGCCTCGGGCAAGAAGAGCACGTACTACATCAACAGCAAGAAGGCGATCTTCCACTCCGAAGCCGTCTGGCTCCTGGGCGAAGTCCTCTACGAGCAATCGCAAGACCTGAAGGTCGACGCGGCAGGGGGCCTCGAAGTCGGCGCCATCCCGATGGCCGCCGTCCTCGCCCAGCGCTACCACCAGGCGGGCCGCACGCTCGAGGGCTTCTTCGTCCGTAAAGAGGCGAAGAAACACGGAAGCCAGGAGCGCATCGAAGGCGTGTTGAAGGCCGGCATGCGCGTCGCCGTGCTGGACGACGTGCTGACGACGGGGGGCAGCGTCCTGCAGGCGATCGGCGAGATCGAGAAGGCGGGAGCGGAAGTGGCGGCAGTCCTCTGCATCGTCGACCGCTTGGAGGGGGCGCGCGAGGCGCTGGCGAAGTATGAATACCGGCCGATCTTCACCATCCGCGACTTCGGCGTGGCGCCGCCGGGAACCGATTGATGGTAGAATATGGAGAGCCTTTTGGGTGGAGCCAGTCGCAATGAAACAGAGAATCTCTGCACTGTTGGACCGCATCCGCGCCGCATACGCCACCATGGAGGATCCGCGCAAGGCGAAGATGCTCGAGAACGCTTATCTCGAACTCGGCGACATCTCAGAGGGCGGAGCTGAAAAAGTCGGCACAGAAGCCCTTGAAAAGCTGCTCGCGGTGACGGAGAGCCTGCTCGATTTTGGGCTGCTCGCGCCGCTTGGCGCGTATAGGCCGAAAACCAGCAACGGCGTGCCTGGGGCAAACGGAAACGGGCACTTCAAACGCGAAATGCAGTTCAGGTCGAAAGCGGAAAGGGAGCAGTTCCTCGCGTCCGCTCGCAAGAAAACGAGCGCAGAGGAAATAGCGGCGGGTTTGCACGAAATCGAAGCGACTGGCGGTCTGCAATTCTGCGAGTTCGTCGAGGAACTCGACGAGGCGGCGCGGCCCAAATGAGCGAACCTCTCGATTCGCCCGAACTCTACAAAGTCTCGTATTCGGAGCTTGTCAGAGGGGGACTACGGGAACTGTTGCAGCTCGCGGAAAGTCGCGGACTGGGTCCTTCGTTTCTTGCCGCCGCCAAAGAGATCGACAGACTTCTCCACCTCTACCCCCAGTTCGGCGAGCCACTGCGCGACCTGAAGCTCGACTCGGCACAGCATTGGATCGGCGTCGTTTCCCCGCTGGTCGTTCGCTATCTCCTCGATGACGAAAAGCGCTTGGTTGTCGTCGTTGAGCCGTTCGAGGCCTTGCCCGAGTCGGGTCTTTAATACCAGAATCGCAAGCCCACCAGCGGCCCTTGCAGTTCGACGCGGCCGATCCGCATGTAGTCATATCCGGTGAAGATCTCCAGATGGCGGTAGTTCACGCCGACCGTCCCGTGCAGGCGCACGAAGCTTGCGTCGCCGATGGTCCCCCAGTCAAAGGATGTGGAGATGATGACGGGGCGGACCGGGAAGAAATCGCCGCCGTAGTGGAAGTTGACGCCGAAGTCGCCGCGGTCGCCGTCGGCGAGCCAGCGGAAGCCGAGGCCGGTCCGCATTTCGCCCCAGTGCGTGCGGGCAAACGTCACCGTCGCGTTCACATCGCCGATGGCGAGATTGTCGTGCCGCCCGCAGGCGAGACGTTCATTGAACCAGTCCCAGTGGGCGACGATGCCCAAACGGCAGGTCGTATCGAGCACGAAAACGCCGCCCAGCCGGTTGACGCCACGGAAGTCATTACCGTCCTCCAGCGTGACCTGCGTGCTGATGCTGGTGAGGCGGGTCGGTCCCCAGTACTCGGCGATCTCCTCGCCGCGATTGGGGTGGATCGTGCAATAGCCCGGATAGTGCTTGCGATAGGGATAGGGTGGGAAGTAATAGTCCTTGTCCCAGTTGTCCCCCATCAGAAAATCGGGGACGAGAAACGGCGAGGCGAGGGCCAGGGCGATCGGCCCGTAGATGAGCGTGCCCGCGGCGTTTTGCGTGAACTCGCACGACTCATCGTTCGTGGTCAGGGCGCTAAAGAACCAGCTCAGCGGCGATTCATCCTCGTCCTTTTTGTTCGGCGCTGAGGCGTCGGACGACGGGGTGGACGCCGGCGCAGCAGGCTTGCTGTCATGCACTTCCGCGCGGACGCGCGACAGCCTGCCGTCCTGCGCAGCCGCGTCGGCGGCGAGGAGCAGGCAAACAAGGAAAGCAGGCGAAGGGCGGGCCACGGCAAATCTCCTGCCAGGGAGAAGCGCTTATAGCCGCGGTCGCGCCATTCGCAAGGCGACTTACGGGGGCCTGTCGCGCAACCCGTGACATAGCTTGGTCCGCAGGACGAAAAAAAAAAAAAGAATGGACGCCACGCGAAAGACGCGGCGCTATCAGCCGTGCGCCTTCTTCTCGACCCAGCCCCGCGCCTCATCACCAAGAGGCGCCGGACACCGCTTCCCATAGTCAATCCTTCGCGCGTAGCGGCCACGCTCATAGGTGACATTGAAAACGGCGCCCAGGTCGATCACCACGTCCGGATCGGGGCCGCGCAAGGGAACCGGGAGCACCGGCAGCGGAGCGGCGAGGTTCCAGGCGAATACATCGCAGTTGGGACGCCCTTCGGCCCGCGAAACAAGGTAGAAGTAATCCCCCGCCGGGAGCGCCCGACCCAGCGGCGGTCGCTTGCCTCCCAGGAGCAGATCGAGCTCGACAAGATGCACGTTCTGGTGCAGAAGGGCGTTGCGCTTGCTCAGATAGTCGAGACGATTCGGGCTCTCCTTGTTGGCCGGAGACAAGAGTTCCAGCACAGCGACCAAGGACCGCTCCGGTCGTTGCAGGATTTCGATGAACGTCTCGCGTGGACCATCCAACAACACCAGAGGGATGGAAATCGGCTCGAGCGTGGCCGCTCTGTTTTGCTGCGTTCGGCCCGACCCGTTCGCTTCAGTGTCCGAAATGTCGATATCCGGATAGATCAAGCGGCGGGCGTCGGGATCCTCCTCTACAAGGTAGACCCGCTCGCCCAGAGTCGCCTCGTAGGGCTCCGGCAGCACGTCTGCAAGCGTCTCTTGCCAGCAGTTGATGAACTTGGAGTGAAATTCGGACCAAAAGCTGGGGTCCTCAAGATACGGATCCATACCGGGGAACGGACTGCGCATGCCGCGGTCTCCTCTCGTCGGGATGGCTTCTATCATAACATGAAGAGGCGACACAGACACCCGGACCCCGATCATGCCGCAGCCACCAACCCCCGCCGCTCCCAAACGCCCGCGCATCCTTTCTGGCGTGCAGCCCTCCGGCAAGCTGCACCTGGGCAATTACTTCGGCGCCGTCAAGCAGCACATCGAGCTGCAGGAGCAGGGGGACTGCTTCTATTTCATCGCCAACTACCACGCCCTCACCAGCATCCAGGACTCGAAGCGACTCGCCGAGAACACGCGCGACGTCGCCCTCGACTACCTCGCCCTCGGCCTCGACCCCAAGCGGGCCGTCTTCTTCCGCCAGTCCGACGTGCCGGAAGTCACCGAGCTCGCCTGGATCTTGTCGACCGTCACGAACATGGGCCTGCTCGAGCGGGCCGTCTCTTACAAGGAGAAGATCGAGAAGGGGATCGAGGCGAGCGTCGGCCTGTTCACCTATCCGGTGCTGATGGCGGCCGATATCCTCATCGTCCGCTCCAACATCGTCCCGGTCGGCAAGGACCAGGTGCAGCACCTGGAGATGACGCAGGACATGGCCGGTAAGTTCAACCGCGCGTACGGCGACATCTTCCCCATCCCCAACTGGAAGCTCGACAAGGAATCGAAGGTACCGGGGACCGATGGGCAGAAGATGAGCAAGTCCTACGGCAACACGATCGACATCTTCGCCGAGGGCAAGCCGCTGGAAAAGACGATCATGGCGATCAAGACGACGAGCACCCCGCTGGGCCAGCCGCTCGACCCGGAGCCGTGCAACGTCTTCGCCCTCCACAGCCTGTTCGCGACCGACGAGGAGAAGGCCGGCCTGGCCGCGGATTATCGGTCCGGCGCGATTGGATACGGACACGCGAAGAAGATGCTGAAGGCGAAGGTGGACGCCTACTTCGAGCCCTTCCGGCAGAAACGCAAGGAGCTGGCGCAGGACCCGGCGACCGTGGAAGACATCCTGCGCGAGGGGGCGAAGAAGGCGCGGGCGGAGGCTAGGCAGACGATGGATCTGGTGCGGGCGGCGACGGGGCTGGCGTCAAGCGTTTTCAGTTGATGTAGTCCTCAAATCCTTCGGGGATCGCCTCGAAGTCCGGCGCCAGGTAGACGATACTCCCCTTCAACGCGCCCAGCTGCCGCGTCGCTGGCTCGCAACCTGCCGGTACTCGATCTCACGGCGCCCAGCGCCGCCCAGTTGCAGGCGGCCGTGGACTTCATCGCGACCGAGGCGGCGCGCGGCGTCGTCTATGTGCACTGCAAGATCGGTTACTCGCGCAGCGCCGCTGTTGTCGGCGCGTACTTGCTCGCCAGCGCGACGGCGGCGACCGTCGAGGACGTGGTCGCCCGGCTGCGGAAGGTTCGCCCGTCGATTGTCATCCGCGCGGAAGCGATGGCCGCCCTGCATGCGTTCGCGGCCCGCGTGCATCGGCACGTGTCCAACACCTATTTCGGCGGCGCCGGCAAATCCAGCACCGGGCCGCGGCCCCTGATCTCCGCGAAGTAGCTCGCCAACGCCGCCTCCGTCGCCCGGAACTCCGGCCGCATCGTCAGCGTCTGGTAGCGGGTGTCTTTCGCGATGGTCGCAAAACGCGCCAGTACGTGGCCGACCGCGTCGACGCTCGGCAGGCCCTTGTCGGAATAGACTTCGGCCGGCAGCGCGAGATAGCTCTTCCATGCATCGGTGAGCAGCGGCTGCAAGCGCGCGCTGGCCTCCAGGAGATCACGCCGCGACCGCTCCAGCTTCGTCCCCGCGATCACCTCGGGCGCCTTCGGGATCTCGACCACCTTCGGCAGCGTCGGGGCGTCCGTCACGAGGGGCTCCGCAGCGGGCGGCGTCGGCGTGTACCGGCTCAGCATGGCGACCAGCTTGACCGCCGAAGGAGGAATGGGCGTCGGCCTCCCCGCCACGGCCGGACCGTAGTAGGCGGTGTCGGCGCGGGCATCCGGATAGATCGCCGTGCCGTCGAGCGCCAGGCCGGCGAACAGGCCGCGGGTGCGTGCATACGAGTAGACCTCGGCGCTGAGCTTGCCGTCGGTGCCGGCCGTCGCCTCGCGGCCGATCGGTCCGGCGGCGACGGAGACGTCGGCGCCGACCGTCAGCTTGCCTTTGAGGAGAGTGTCGACGCCGCGGCGGGTGCGGAAGACGAGGACGACGTCACTGCCCTGAATGCCGATCTGCCAGCCGAAGCTGCCGCCGGTCATGGCGATGAAGGCGGGCGCCCGCCACTGCCCTTTCTCATCGCGCAGGAGGAGCACGCCGCGACCGTGGCGCAGCCCGACGATGAAGCCCCCCTTGAGCATGTCCGGCACGATGACGATGGCCTGGGCGTCGGCAAGCAGCCGGTGGGGGATGCCCCGCAACGGATCGTGGGCAATCTCGCCCAGCACGGTTGCGGCCGACTCGACCGTCTGTGTCTCATCGGTGCGCCACGGCTGCGCCGTGGCCGGGCCGACAATGCTCGCCGCCAGGAACGTCGCAAAGCAGAAAACGCCGCGCATGCCGTCCTCCAGGTAGGTCGTCGTCGATATCAAGCGACGGCAAGGCTACCGCGAAAGCGCATCGAAGGTCAAGGCGGGCGTCGGACGGAGCAAGAGAGGTGAACCTGGCGCTTTGAGAAGTCGTGGCGTGAACGAAATGGTTTGCATTGCAACCCAGACACCCGATCTGCAAAGCATTCAGGCGCCTTGGACGCAAGCGACTATCTGGATACGACTTATTTCGTTGCACTCGATCTGCAAACCATTTTGAGGGGCGGCGCGGGCAGCGCGGGACGATCGCCGGCAGAAGGTTGCAAGAATTGGAGCGGCGGGACGCGGCCACCTCGCGGGAGGCGGTGTTCCCGTCGATCTGGCGCCTCACCATTGACTCAGGGCATGATCTTCTGCAACGCCAACAGCGCCGCCTGCCGGTTCTCGGCCGAGCCTTCGCGGCTCATCTTCTGGAGCGCGGGCACGGCTTCCGTCGCATCCTCGCCGATCTCGCCGAGCACCTGCGCCGCCACGGTGCGCGTCGCGCCGGCCGGGCCTTCGATCACCTTGATCAGAGCAGGGACGGCGAACGTCTTCTCGCCGATGAGCGTCTTTCCCGCCGTGTAGACGACGCGTTTGTCCTTGTCCTTGAGGCCCTCCGCGACGTGTTTGAGGACCAGCTTGCGCCAGTCGGCCGGCGCCTCGTCGTGGGAATACTGTGCCAGGGCCTGCACCGTCATCGCCCGCACCGCCGGGCTCATGTCCTTGTAGCCCTCGGCGAGCATCTTCAACTCCCCTTCGTCGTCGATGCCGACCTGGCCCAGCGCGTAGACGGCGACCTCGCGGACCTTCATCTCCTTGTCGGTCATCAATTTGAACAGGCCGGCCAGCACCTTCTTGCCTTCGGCCAGCTCGCGCGCCTTGACGCCCGCCTTGCCCAGGCCTGCCGCCGCGTATTGCCGGATCTTCGCGTCCTTGTCCTCCAGGGCGCCGCGCAGAAGGAGCATCGCGTCCATGTCGAGTTCATCGCCCAGGGAAGCGAGCGCCTGCAGCGCCGTCTGGCGGACAGCCAGGGCATCGTCCTTGTAGGCTTTGAGGAACAGCGGGATGGCGCCCGCCTTGTCCATGTCGATGAGGGCGGCTGCCGCGGCGAGACGGACCTCGGTCGCCTTGTCCCACAAGGCGACCGAGAGGGCGGCGCTCACGTCCTTGGGATCGACTCCTTCGCTGTCCTTGAGCTTGACGAGCGCCGCAATCGCCGCCTGGCGCACCTTGCCCGCGCCGTCCTTGACGGCCAGGGCCAGGACCTTGGGGGCTTCGGCGCTGTCGCCGATGGTTTCGATGACGTGGACCGCGAGCAATCGGGCGGAGGCGTCGGCCGGGTCCTTGAACAGTGGCGCCAGGGCCGGAATACTGCCGCCGCCGATATCAATCAGGGCCTTGGCCGAGAGCTGCTTGACGAGCGGATCGGCGTCCTTGAGCGCGGCCGCGAGAGCCGGGGCCGCCTTTTCGGCGTCCTTGCCGAGGAGGCCGAGCACCTGGGCAGCGGCGCGGCGCACTTGCGGATAGGTGTCCTTGAGCAGCCGGGCGACCGCCTCGCTGTAAGGCCCCGCTTCATCGGCGGCCGCCGCCAGCCCTGAAAGCCCGGCAAGACGGACGCGGATATCCGGATGCTTGAGGGCGTCCGCGTACTCCTTGACCGACTTGTCCTGGGCGGGGGCGATTGGGGCGCCGAGCAGGAGCGCTATCAACGCCAAGCGGGAGAGAGACGCCATGCGCATTCCTCGCACTTTGGAGTGCGGCGATTGATCGCCGCTTTTCAGGGCAGCGGGCTCAGGAAGCGATACCGTATCCACTCCTAGAATGACGTTTGCCCGGACCTACGGCAAGAGAAAGGTCGCCGCGTCTCTCCAAAAACGGTGTCCAGACCCCGCACTCCAAAGCGCCGGCGCCTAATCCGCGCCCGGCGCGTCCTGCGTCTCCATGTAAGCGCGCCAACTCTTCTGCGCCACGCGGACCTGGTCCCTGGTCGGAGTGCCGCCGAACGGTCCGTGATCGGCGCCGCGGGCGAACTGAACCAATGCCTGGTGCGCCGCCTGGCGGACCATGGGGACGGGATCATCCAGCATCTCGACGAGGAAGTTCTCGACCTTGTCCCAGCGCCGCATCGCCATCTGGATCGCCATCCAGCGGTTGAGGGGCTCCTCGTCTTTGAGGCGGACAACGATGCCGAGGGTGTCTTCGTACTTGAATTCGTGGTACAGGACGTTCAAGGTCTCCTCCAGCTTCGCCTGCTCCTTGGACCAGACCTCCAACTGATCCTTCACGAACTTCTGGATGAGCGCCTGGGTTTCGGCGTCCTTGAGGCGCGATCGCGCGCTCTTCAAGGCGCTCACCTTGGACGCCACCGCAAACTCGCGCTTGGCGAACAGCGCCCCCTTGTCGCCCAGCGCATCGTTGACCAGCTCGCGCTCGGTGCCGGCGGGCGCCCAGATCATGCGCATCAGCAGATCGCCGTATTCCTGGCCCAGCTCGTTGTTGGTGCAGCCGCGCGGCGTTTGCAGATTGCCGGCGACATAGGCGACGACCCAAGGATCTCTGGTTCCCCGGACCAGGAAACGCAGCCTCGTGACGAGGCGGGACATGGGTCAGCAGAAGCCGAGGTCGAACCTGGTTCCCTGGTTCACGCCGTAAACCAGGGCCGGAATACTCTCCGGGCCAAGTTGATCGATGATGTCCGCCGTCCTCTGTATCAACGGATCGAGCCGGTTCTTCCTGGCCAACCCGCCGGGGTCCAGCGACGTGTTCGTGGCTGCCGTGTTGAGAGCGAGATGAAAGTCGATCAGCCGCTTCAGCGGCTCCTGAATGCGGCGATCGAAGAACGCCCTGCGGTCGACCGCCAGCTTCGGAACGAAAACTCTCGGAGCGCTCTTGACGAGAACCACCTCGAGCTGCCGCAGCGCCTTGTCGCTCTGATCCATGGCGAAGAGAAACTGCTTGAGCGCCGCCGCCTCCAGACGCCGGTCGATCTTCCAGAGCGACTGCGCCGCCGCCCCGCTCATCTGTGGCTGGGGATCGCGGAGCAGCAGTTGCAGATGCGGAATCGCCTCCATGGCTTCCGGGCCGACCTGCCCCAGCGCCAGGACCGCCGCCAGCCGCATCCCCGGATCGGGATCGCCGAGCATGGCGATCAGCGGTTTGACCGCGTCCTTGCCGCGCGGACCGAAGCGGGCCAGAACGTAAGGCGCCGCCCAGTTCCCGTCGCGGTTGAGACGGCGCATGTCCTCCAAGAAGCCGGGCACGTCCTGCTCGCCGAGCGCCGTCAACGCCCGGAAGATGTGCTGCTGCGCGGTGAAATCCTTCTCCTTGCCCAGCGCCTTGACCAGCGGCGGCACGACCTCCTTGCCCTTGCCCGTCATGGCCCCCAGCGCCTTCGCCGCCGCCGCACGCATGCGCGGCTCAGGGTCTTCCAGCGCCGTGAGCAATTCCGGCAGCGCCTTGGCCGCGTCCGCGCCCATGAGCCCCAGGACCGTCACCGCCTCCGTCGGGTCCGGCCCGCTCATGTCCTGCAAGATCCTCCGCAGCCCCGGAACCGCCTTCGGCCCGGCCCGCACCAGCGCCAGCCCCGCCGGCCGACGCGCCGCCGGCGCCGGGTCGGCCACCATCCTGAATAGCGCGGCGACCGTCTCCTCGCTCGGCGAGCCGATCTCGCCTAGGGCCTGCGCACACCAGGCGCGCACGACCGGATCCCGATCGCGCAACCCCGCAATCAAATCCGGCTCCGCCTTCTTCGCCGCCGGTCCCATCCGCGCCAGCGCCAGCGCCGCCTGCCGCGCCTGCTCCACCCTCGCGTCCTTGAACGCCTTGACCAGCTCGGGCACGGAGGCGGGCCCCAGCTGCGCCAGTGTCGCCGCCGCCTGCGCCACCTCGTCCGGAGCCTCGGCATGGTGGAACAACGCCGCGACGCGCCAGACCGCCTCCTTCGCCGCCGTCCCTTGCTTGCCCAGCTCGCGCAAGGCTTCGAGGCGGACCGCCTTCTTCTTGTCGTCGAGCCGGCCGACGAGCGTCGCCGTCTTCTCCGTGTCGGCCCAGGCCGGACGGGCGGCGACGACGAGTGACACGCTCAAGACGAGGAGCACACGTGAACGCATGATGTGACCTCCGAAGAAAAGGCCCGCGGGATCAGGGCGTTCGAGCTTCCAGACGCGACTCCACCTCCGGCGCGTCCTGCGTCTCGAGGTAGGCGCGCCAGCTTTTCTGCGCCGCACGGGTCTGTTCCTTGGTCGGACTGGCGCCGAACGGCCCGTGATCGGCGCCGCGGGCGAACTGGACCAATGCCTGATGCGCCGCCTGCCGCACCAGCGGCGCTGGATCGTCCAGCATCTCGACGAGGAAGTTGTCGACCTTGTCCCAGCGCCGCATCGCCATCTGGATCGCCATCCAGCGATTGAGCGGTTCCTCGTCCTTGAGGCGAACGATCAAATCGGTCGCGTCCTCCTTCTCCAGCCGCCGATACAGAGCATCCAGCGTGCCGGCCGCCTTCTTTTGCTCTTCCAGCCACTGCTCCAGCTGCCGGCGGAGCAATCTCTTCATGCTCTCCGATTGCTTCAGTCGAGCCGCCGCCAACGGGTCCGAGCGCACGCCGAACAGCAATTGCGCGTACTCCCGGCGCATTCTCTGAATGTGGTCCGCATAGGACTGGTCCATCTTCGGCCCTTTTCCCAGGTTGGCGACAACGTATGCGGCGACCCACGGATCGTTTGCGTCCCTGACCAGGGACTTCAGCTTCGTCGAGAGGCTCATCATCGGTCAGCAGAAGCCCAGGCGAAAGGCCGCGGCCTTGTTGATGCCGGCCACCAGCGCCGGGATCCCTTCGGGCCCGAATTCGTTCACCATGCGTGCCGTCACCTGCGTCATGGCCGTTATCCGCGCCACGATGACGTTGTCCGCGCGTTTTCTTGACCCTTTCGCAGCGGCCGAATTCAGATAGAGGTGAAAATCCATGAGTCGCATGAACGGCTGCTGGAGCCGAACGTCGTCAAAGACGGCGGCGCCACCGGCCGCTCGGATCGCTTCCATCTCCTTGCGCAGGCGATTGAGGACTGTCTCCGCCTGATCGATCTCGAACAGGAAGTGCTTCAGGGCGACTTCCTCCAATCGCGGCTCGATCCTGAAGATCGCCTGTGCCGCCGCCCCGGCCAACTCCGGCTGCGGGGCACGGAGAAGCGCCTGAAGAGGGGGGAGCGCCTCGAGCGCGTCGGGACCGATTTGCCCAAGCGCGGCTGCCGCCGCCACGCGTGTGCCGACGTCGGGATCCTGCAACATCTTGATCAACGGCTTGACCGCGTCCGCGCCGCGCGGGCCGAACTGCGGCAACGCGAACGGCGCCGCCCATCCTCCTTCCCGATTGAGCTTGCGCATGTCGTCCATGAAGCCGGGCACATCCGCCTCAGCGCCGCGCGCCAGCGCCCCGATAATCTCTTGCTGCACGGGATAGCTTTTCTCGACGGCCAGAGCCTTCGCCAGGGACGGGACCACCTCCTTCGCCCTCCCCTTTAACGCCCCGAGCGCCTTGGCCGCGGCGGCACGCATCGTCGGTTCGAAATCCTCCAGCGCGATGAGCAGTTCGGGTACGGCCTCCACCGCATCCGGCCCCACGAGAGCCAGTATCTCGGCCGCCGCGGCCGGATTGGGGCCGCTCATGTCTCTCAGGATCGTGCGGAGATGGGGCGTAGCCTTGCGGCCCCCCCTTGCCAACGCAAGTCCGGCCGCTTGTTGCACGGCCGGGATCGGGTCCGTTACGGCGTCGAACAAGGCGCGCGCAGTCTCTTCGCTCGCCCCGAACTCGCCCAGCGCCTGAGCGCACCACGCGCGAACAACCGGATCCCGATCCCGCAATCCCGCAATCAGGTGCGGCGCCGCCTTCTTCGCCGCCGGTCCCATCCGCGCCAGCGCCATGGCCGCCTGCCGCGCCTGCTCCACCCGCGCGTCCTTGAACGCCTTGACCAGCTCAGACACGGACGCGGGCCCCAGCTGCGCCAACGTCGCCGCCGCCTGGGCCACCTCGTCCGCCGCCTTGGCGTGGTGGAACAGCGCCGCGACGCGCCGACGGCCTCCTTCGCCGCCGTCCCTTGCTTGCCCAGCTCGCGCAAGGCTTCGAGGCGGACCGCTTTCTTCTTGTCGTCGAGCCGGCCGACGAGCGTCGCCGTTTTCTCCGTATCGGCCCGGACCGGGCTGACGGCAATGACGAAGATGCTCAGGCCGAAGAGCACGCGTGCCGACATGACGTGACCTCCGAACGTAGACGAGTGGATAGGATCAGGGGGACCGACTTTCCAAACGCGACTCCCCTTCCGGCGCGTCCTGCGTCTCGATGTCCTTGGCCGCCGTCCCCAGCTCGCGCAGGGCTTCGAGGCGGCTCGCTCTCTTCTTGTCTTCCAGTCGTTTGATGAGGGAGGCGTTTTTCTCCGTCTCAGCGCCGGAGAGTCTGGCGACGAACACCAGGGAAACGCCCAAGGCAAGGAGCACGCGTATAGACATGGCGCGACCTCCCAACATGAAGAAGGGCGCATCAAGACTAAACCGAAACGGCCGCGAGAACAAGAGACTTGTGCGGAAAACGATCTCCGCGGCGCGCTCACGCGAGCAGCCCGCTGGTGACGGCGCCTATGCCGTGACGTTCTCATCCGCCGGCTCGTCCCACGACCAGCCGCAACCAGGGCGCCTGGTCGTTCCCGCCGGAATCGTTTTGCCGCATGACAGGCATTGGCGTCTCCACCACCCGCGGCGTCAGGAAAGAGGTGTCAGGGAATCCGACGCCGCGCGCCCTTACTTCTTGCGCTCGCCATCTCCCAGGGCTCCATCCGAAAGATGTCCTGGACGGAGCCATTCCACAGGTCCCTGTGCCCCATCTTTGTCGCGACGAATCGGCCCTCGATGAGCGCATAAGCGGTCCGTCACGCCAAAAGCCCGCCGATCACGTCCCCCCAGGGCACGAGCTGGAACGGCCGGCGCAGGTTGTCGTACAGCTCGAGGTCCTTGGGGATGCCGAGGCACTCATAGATGGTGGCGACGAGGTCCGCCGGGGAGACCGGATTGGCGCTCGGATAGGCGCCGATGCGGTCGCTGGCGCCGTGGATGTAGCCGGGCTTGATGCCGCCGCCGGCCAGCAACATGCTGTAGCAGAAGTTCCAGTGGTCGCGGCCGCCGCCGCTGCCGTTGATGCGCGGGGTGCGGCCGAACTCCCCCATGACGACGACCAGCGTCCGCTCGAGCATGTCGCGTGCGATGAGGTCGTTCAAGAGGCTGGAGAGAGCGGCGTCGAGCTGGGGCAGCAACTCGGAGCGGAGCTTCGTGAAGTTATTGCCGTGCGTGTCCCAGGTGGCGTTGGCGTCGGGCGCCCACGAGACGCAGGCGACGCGGGCGCCCGCCTCGATCAGGCGTCGCGACAACAGGACGCTCTGGCCATAGATGTTCCGGCCATAAGCCGTGCGGACTGCCGCTGGCTCCTGTTCGATGCGGAAGGCCTGCTGCGTTCCCGGCGAGGTCAACAGATCGACGGCCCGCTGCTGAAACTCGTCCATCTCCGCCAGCACGCGCTCCGAGTAGGGCGCGGGACCACCGACCGAACGCCGCAGCTGCGCGCGATCGCTGAGGCGGCGCTCCGATACGGCCGCGTCCGGGCTCAGGCCGGGAATCTGAAAGTTGGGAGCGTTCGGATCGTTGAGGACGAAAAGCGGGTCGTGCGTGCGGCCCATGAAGCCGCCGAAGAAGCCGGGCTGCGGCGGCCCACCCGCGCCTTCCTTCGTGATGAACGGGAGAGCGACATAGGGAACGACGGGCCGTTCGGGCGGCCGCATGCGGGCGACGACCGAGCCGATGGCGGGGTTGTCCGTCGGCTTGGCGCCGCCGCCGCGCTCGCCGCGGTCGTGGCCGGTGAGGGCGGCATAGACGGCGGCGGCATGGGCGTTGTTGACGCTGTGGCGCACCGAGCGCACGAGGCTCACCTGATGTGCCAGCCGGGAGAGCCGGGGGAGATGCTCGCTGAGTTGGACGCCGGGGAGCGAGGTGGCGACTGGCCGAAACTCGCCGCGAATCTCGACGGGAGCCGCCGGCTTCATGTCCCACATGTCGAGATGGCTCGGCCCGCCATTGAGGAAGATGAGGATGCAGGCGTCGGCGCGGCGCGTCTTCGCGACCGGCGCCGTGTCGGCGCGAAGGAGACGCGGCAACGACAAGCCGAGACCGGCGATGGCGCCGGCCTGAAGAAGGTGGCGCCGCGAAAAGGCGATATCCTGGATCACGAGCTTCCCCCCCGGAAACCTTGACGAACGCCGACAATCGGCGCCGGCCCCGCGGTTCTGCGAACCGCGGCTAAACGATGGCTATTTCTCCTGGCCGACGACGAACGGCAGCGTCAGCCCCTTCTGGTCCTGATACTTCCCCTTCTTGTCGGCGTAGCTCTTCTCGCAGACCTGGTCGGCCTTGAAGAAGAGGATCTGCGCGATCCCCTCGTTGGCATAGATCTTCGCAGGAAGCGGCGTCGTATTCGAGATCTCGATGGTGATTTTGCCGCGCCACTCCGGCTCCAGCGGCGTGACATTGACGATGATGCCGCAGCGGGCGTAGGTCGACTTTCCCAGGCAGGTGGCCAGCACGTCGCGCGGAATCTCGAAATACTCGACGGTCTCGGCCAAGGCAAAGCTGTTGGGCGGGATGATGCAGTGGTCCGCTTCGATGTCCACGAACGCCGACTTGTCGAACTGCTTGGGATCGATGATGGCGCCGTAGACGTTGGTGAACACCTTGAAGCTGCGGCCGACGCGGACGTCGTAGCCGTAGCTGGAAAGCCCGTAGGAGACGGCGCCCTCGCGCTTGGCCTCCTCGGCGAAGGGATGGATCTTGACCAACTTGCGAATCTGCCAATCGGCGAGAAGGCCCATGATGCGGCTCCGTGCAAGGGGACCCTGAGGAAACGGGATGCCGTTATCTTATTGATTGCGTTTCCATGCCGTGATTCGTCTCACGGCCCTGTCCGAAGCCGACGCCGCAAGTCATTTAGACAAAGCGACATAATTCGTTTCGTGTCACGACCCCCTCACACCCACCCTTCATGTGATAGAAAGGTATAGACCAGCCACGCGTGCCTTCGTCCATGACGCCACAGCTTCTTACCTTCGACGTCTTCGGCACCCTCATCGATTGGCGGGAAGGCCTGCGCCGCGACCTGGACTGCCACGGCATCGCCCTCGACCAGGGGCGCTGGGAAAGCCTGCTCGCCGATCAGGAGCGCGTCGAGCGCTTGCAGTTCGCCTCCTACACCGACATCACGACCTGGAGCCTCATCCGCCGCCTCGGCTTGCCCCGCGCCGCCGCCACCCACATCGCCGAGAATCTGGGCCGCTGGCCCTTGTTCCCCGACACGCAGGCCGCCTTGAAACGCCTGATGGAGCGCGTCCCCTGCGTCGCCATGACCAACAGCGACCGCAGTCACGGCCGGCAAGCCCAGGACCAGCTCGGCTTCCCGCTGACCGCCTGGCTTTGTGCCGAGGAAACCCGCGTCTACAAGCCCGCCCCCGCCTTCTGGACCGCCGTCTCCGACCGCCTCCACGTCCCGTTCAGCAAGCGCTGGTGGCACGTCTCCGCCTACGCCGACTACGACCTCGCCACCGCCGCCTCCCTCGGCCTCACCACCGTGCTGGTCCGTCGCCCCCATTGCCGGCCGGGCCAGGCGGACAAGGAAGTGAGCGACCTGCAGGAGTTGCTCACCATCACGTCCTGAACGGTTCCCGATCGACCCTCTTACTTGTCCGGGCGGCTCATCTTCTCGAATCGCTCCCGATTGTTTTGCCACCAGCGCACCGCGTTCTGAACCGTATCGACGAAATAGCGGTCGCTCAGGCCCCCCTTCCGGTCCGCATAGCGCGGATCGCCCGTGCTCGGGGCGAACTCCTCACCGACATACGCGCCGACCTTCCCTGCCAGGAAATAGGCGCCGTGAATGAAGCCGGGGGAACTTGTTCTTTCATCCTGGATGAGCTGGAAGCCGAGGCGGACGACGCGCGGATCGAACCCCTTGCGCTTGCGATGGACCGGATCGCTCAGCAGATCGAACCAGCGCTGCTTTTCGCGCGCGTCCGCGGCCGCCCCGGCCCACTTGAGCAGCACATCCCGGTAGTCCCCCTTGCCGTGGACGATGAGAGGCAGCGCCGCTCCCTGGCGGATGTCGACCGTTTCGCCGGCGTCGCCCAGCAAGCCCGCCAGGTCGGCTTCGGCGTCGCTGTCCCAGCAGTGCGTCAGGCCGCTCAGCAGATGGATCCTCTCCCGGTCGCTGCCCGAGCCCCGCAACAGCGACAGCAACTCCTTGCCCGCCTCGGCGGCCGGCAAGGCGCCCACGTGCCGGTCCCAGACGCGATGGACCGCGTACCAGATCTGCCACCGGACCGGTCCATGCCGGTTGGCCTCGCGCGACCCCAGGCCGTTCCAGATGCCCCCGGGCGGCATCCCCTTGGCCAGCTCGGGCAGCAACCGGGGCAGCACGTCCTGCGGCCGGCGCTTTTCCAGTTCGTCCTCGGCGCCGCAACGCTCCTGGAACGACGCCTTGACGTCGGTCATGCGCGCGATCAGCGCCCGGATGTCGGCCCCGGCGAACGGCGCTTTGGGGGGCGCCGGATCCGGTTCGGGACCGGCAATCGCAGTCAGGAAAAGAAAGGCGAGCATGGGAGCGGAACCTCCCGGGAGGGAATCATAACGGGGAGATTCATCTTACTCGGACGGCCGACGACGACGAAACGCAAAGAAAGCTCTTTCCGCTCCCGCATCGTCCCGCTCCGGTACGGGCTCCCCTCGTCGAAGTCCATTCCTCCGCAATGGTCTGCAACCGCCCCTGGTTGAGCCCGGCCCACCCGCTGCGTCCGGTCACGGCCCAATCATGATGCCGACGAGGGCGCTGTCGGTCAGTTCGCCGCCCAGGCCGCTGTTGCCCAGGTCGTTCACCTCGATCGTCAACGTCTCGTACCAGGTGTTGATCGCATTGTAGTTCATGCCGTCCAGAGCGGCGTTGATCGCGGCCAGCGTGCCGGTGAAGGTCACGGTCGCGTCGTCCGTACCGTCGCCGGTCGAGAAGGTCAGACCGCTCGTCGTGCTCAAGGTGAGCGTGCCCGCCGAGACGGTCAGGGTGATCTGAATGGAGAAGCCGCCTGCGTCGACATCGGCGATGGAGAAGGCGCCGCCGAGCGAGTTGCTCGTGTTCTGATACGCGTTGACGTAGCTGGGCGCGGTGATGACCGGCGCGTCGTTGACCGCGCTCACCGTGATGCCGACCGTGTCGCTGTCCGCGCCGCCGGCCAGGTCGTCGCTCAAAACGTGGAGCGTGTCGCTCCCGTTGTAGTCGGCCGCCGGAGCGTAGGTCATGCCGTTCAGGGCGTAGTTCACCCAGGTTGGGCTGCCGTGGAACTTCATCGTAGCGTCGCCATACCCGTCACCGGCGCTGAAGGTGAGGCCGCCGGTGCTGAAGAGGGTGAGGGCGCCGTGGCTCACGGCGAGTGTCACCTCGATGACGCTGGAATCGCTATCGCTCACGGATACCTGATTGCCGGCGCTGGACGAGAAGACAAGGTTCGTGTCCTCATCCGTGGTCTGGGACGAAGGCACGCTATTGACGGGAGGCTCCTCGAAAACGAACTCGTCCGCCGAGGAAGTCGCCGACGTCCCCGTCTCGTTGCTGACCGTGATGTGAACCGTCCCGGAACTGTGCGCCGGGGCCACGGCGATGAGGCGGTCGCTCCCTTGTAGCGAGAAATCGCTCGCCGCCGTCGCGCCGAAGTAGACGTCGGTGACGCGCTCCAGGTTCGACCCGGTGATGACGACCACCCTCCCGCCGTCCGTCGAGCCGATATCCGGTTCGAGGCCGGTGATTTCGGGGGCGATGCCGTCCACCGTTATCGTCAGCGTCGTGTTCGCGTAGCTGCCGCCGGCATCGGAGGTGAAGACGCTCGCTTCATAATCGCCCGGCCCCGCGTAGGTATGCGTGCCGGTGACGACGTAGCTCCCGTCCTCCTGCTGCGTGATCGTCCCCTCATCCGGATCGCTCCCATCCCCCCAATCGATCGACGCGCTGAAATCGCCGGCCACCGAGTCGGGATTGTCGTCCGTGAACGTCGCCAGCGTGAACTCCGTCGCGCTGTCCTCGTCCGCCGTCGCGTCGTCGGCCGCGCTCCCGGTGATCGTCGCGTCGGCGATGGTCGCCTGCGTGAGGACGACCGCATGGCCATCGCGCACGCTGTCGATCGTCACGGTGATCGGAAACCAAGCCGGTTCGCCGTATTCATGCGACGCGACGACATCGAAACCGCCGCTCTCGTTCGCGACGACACTGCCGCTGGAGGAATTGCCGTCGCCCCAATCGATGCTGACCGTGTAATCCTCGGGCGCGGCTCCGGTGTAGGTATCCGTGAACGAGGCGATTACCGCGTCGCTCAGTTGAGCCACCTCATCGCTCTCCAAAGGCTCGGCGGCCGCGGCGATATCGCCGCTGACGTTGGCCGTGCTGTCCACGAAGATGGTCTGGTCGTTATTGTTCGCGATCTTGACGCTGACCGTGAACGTCCCCGCGTTCGTGTAGGTGTGATCGCCGAGGACGGAGAAGGTGTCGTCCTCGTTAACAACGACCGTTCCGGCGCTCGTCTCGCCGTCGCCCCAGTCAATGGCGCATTCGTAAAGGTCAGGATCGAGGTCGGTGTTGTTTGGATCAGTGAAGATGGCGACAACGCCGGCTTCCAATTCGACATTGGCCGTTGCCGAAACAGTCTGGTCCTGGCCTGTCAAAGCTTCCAGCTCGCTGTCGAAAGAGCACATGGCGTCGAGATCAATCCGCCAAACTCCTCGGCCATAAGTTCCCACGATGAGGATGTCTTGACCGCCTCCCGTGATTTGCAGATCCGAAACGCGGACCTTGGGAAGATTCTCGTCGAGGACCGACCAGCTCCAAACGTCGTCCTGGAAGACGCCTTTATAGACCCCCACCTCCGTGCCTGCGTACGCGGTGAGCGGGTTCGCGTTCTTGTCCCGGCGTGGATCGACAAGTAGCGTTGTGACGCCGATGTTGGGCAGCGCGGAGGCGCCCGACCCCGTGATGTCCTCCCAGGTCTTTCCGAAATCGCGCGTCCAGAAGACTTGCGGCCCCGACGTTGAATCCATCACCGCGAACATCGTCCCGGGGGTCTTCGGGTCGGGAACCAGCTTTGCCGGCTGCAGTTTGTTTCCTTCGTACACGATATCGGTAACTCGCTGCCAATACCCGCCTGCTCCGACCACCTGCCATCGGTATATGTGCCCTCGCTCGCCGCCGCCGAGCACCTCGTTCCCGAAAACCACCCATGCCACGCGGCCCCATTTCACCGCCCCCGCCCCGTCCTCGTAGGGAGCGTAGGTCATGTACTTGATGCTCGCGAGCGGCGCCAGGAGCGGAATCGCGGCTAGCCAGTTCATCTCCTGGAAGACCGGATAGACCGTCCAGCTCCCCGCCGCTCCGCGGTTCCTGCTCTCGATGAACCAGTTGTTCCAGGCGCGCGCAATGCGCGTGTCGGCGGCGTCCGGGGTGATGGCAAAGGGCGTATAAAAATCCACGTTGTTCACATCGCGACGGGCGATTTGCTCCCAGCCACCGGCCCCAACCGTCGTCACGTTGTCGGTCCGATAGACTTCGCCGTGCTGATTGGCCGCGTACGCCATGTTGGCATGACCCGCGGCGTCCGGGTCGAACCAGATACCGACGCCGTCTCCCCCGCCCATGCTCGTCCATGTCGGCGGATGGCCGTCGGCGCCATCCAGAGTGCGAGCGTGGCCATTGTCCTGGCTCGCATCGAGGATCAAGTTTCCGTTCCGCGCCGCGACGCTATTTACCTGAAGCGTGTCGAGCCCGGTAGTGTTCAGGTCTTCCCAGCCGCCGAGCCGGCCAGGATTCGGCGTGTACCGGAACAGTCCTCCGTCCGTCCCCAGGTACACCTTTCCCCCGTAGAAGCCCAGCGCATGCATGTCCTGATGCGGCCGTGG
>JAXMAR010000057.1:0-41454 GCA_046350295.1 Gemmataceae bacterium | reverse complement strand
CGCCGCTCATCAGCTCGCGCAGCGCCTTCGTACCGCGCGCTCCGAGATTGGCCGCCGCCTGCGCGGCCGGAGGCGCTTCCTCTCCGCCTCTCTGCACGCGCGTGAGCAACTCGGGCAACGCCTTGTCGATGTGCAACCTGCCGATGGCCCGGATCGCGGCGATGCGTACGGCGCCGTCCTCGTCCTTCAGCGCGTCCTGGAGCGCCTGGGCGACTTCCTCGTCCTTCGCGGCAATCTCCGGCAACACCAGCGCCGCGGCGCGGCGCAGCTCGACCGCTTGATCGGCGCTGAGCAGACGCAAAAGCTTTTGCACGGGCGTGGACATCAGGCGACCGGGTAGGGTGGAGTCAGGAATCAGGAGTCAGGACTCGAGAATCAGGTATTTCTGACGCCGGCCTCCTGACTCGTGACTCCTGACTTGGTTGCAGCAGCGCCGTTTTCGAGCCGCGCGGCGTCCGGCTCTCCACGGCGACCTGGGCGGCGTTATCGAGCAGCATCGGCAAGAGCGCCAGCGTCACGATGAGCCAGGCGGCGACGGCCAGACCCAGGGCGTGGGACCACTGGAAACGCAATAAGAGCCAGAAACAGGCGAACCAGAGGGTGAGGTGAAGGAAGTTGAGGAACATGTTGGCAAGGAAGCGCGACCAGCGGAAGGCGACGGGGATGTCGCTCAATTCGCTGCCGCCGGCCCCGGACATCTCAACGATGATGTAGCCGGTGTCCGCGTTGACGAATTCACGGTTGCCGCCGGTCGGGGTCGGCGTCAGCTCGAAGACCATCTCCTGCCCCTCGTGCTTGAGGCGGATCTCCTTGACGTTGTCGCCGCGCCAGCGCGTGATTTTTCTCGAGTCGTCGAAGTCTTTCTTGTTGATGTAGATCGGCCGTGAGCCCACCTGCTTGTAGAGCCGGTACTCCGTCTTCGTGCCGTTCTTCTGGACGGCGGTGACGAGGGGGATCGGATCCTTCACCATGTCGACCTTCGGGCTGAAGCGGAAGATGGAGTCGTACGGGACCTGACTGGGGGCCGCCGTGCTCGAGTTGGCGATGATGACGCTCCAGAGCAGCAGGAACAGAAACATGACGCTCGCGGCAGCCGGGGCCTGCCAGGCCAGACCGCTGGATGGGGTCGTATAGATGTAGGACTGGAGAAAAAGGGCGCCGACGTTGAGGAGCACGGCCAGAGCGACGCCGATCACCAGCAGGGTCAAAATCAACGAAGTCACGTTGCTCCCTCGGCTTTGCGATTTCCGTCGAGGTCCAACGACAAAATAGCGTTCCGGCGCAAGATGGGGAAGGGCCCGACCCGCTCCGCCAAGGGGCCAAGCAATTTTCTTGCTCCGTCCGCGCAAAACCTCCGCTTGTGGCAACTTCGCGGATTGCTATAATTCGCCGCCAAGAAACTGCGGAGAGGCTGTGAAAAAAGGAGCCTCGTTCTCAACCAAGCCTCGGCGCCGCGAAGGAGCGCATGATCACCGCCGCCTGCCTGATCACCTGTGCGATGGCCACCGCCCAGCCCTCCGACCGCGCGGAATGGCTGCTCGCCCCCAATCTGCAGCCGGGCCTCGAGCTCGTCTACAGCGGAACCTGCACCGACGAGTCGCTGGCCCCCCACGTCAGCTTCCAGCGCCGTTATCGCCTTGAGCTGAACGTCCTCGTTCTCTCGGATAAGGGCAAGGAGACCAGCGTCGCCCTCCTCACCGCCCTGAGCCTGCGCGACGGGGTCAAGGAAGGCAAGGCGCCGCGGCACGATCCGGGCTGGTCGATCCGCCTCGATCTTGCCAGGCTCGACGGCCAGGGCGCTCTCCGCGCCGGCAAGGCCCTGCTCCTGACGCCGAACGACGGCCCGCCGACCGTCGAGACCGGCTGCTTCGTGCAGTTTCCCCTGGTCCGCGTCACGAAGAACCAGACCTGGGAAGTCGTGGAGGACGGCCGGCCCGCCCGCTCCTGGCTCGTGCTCGGCACGGAAGCAGAAGGGGGCGTCACCTGTCTGAAGCTGCTGGGCCAGCAACAATCGGATGACTGGGACCGGCCGCGCGCGGACCAGGTCGCGTGGCGGCGCCGCGATATCGTCTGGCTCAATCCCGCCCTGGGTGTGGCCCACAAGGTGGAGCGCACCATCGAGCGGCGCGACCCGGCCCGGCGCGAGCCGACGCAGCGGACCGTCATCAAGTACGCGCTCGAAGGCAGGCCGTTCAAATACCCCGGCAAGCTCTTCGAAGATCGCGTGAACGAAATCGGCCACGCCCGCAAGTTCGCCGACGAAGCGGCGCCCCTGCTGAAGCAGCCGGCCCTCTACAAGGACCAGATCGAGCTGCTCCAGCGCAGGATCACCCTGAGCCTGGAGAGCTCAGCGCCGACTCCTTATCGCAAAGCCATTCAGCAGTTGCAGACCCGCCTGGACCTGGCGCGCAAGGGTGAGCTGCCGCCCGAAACTCCGGTCGACGACCCGCGCGTGGCCCCCAAGACGGTCAGCGTCGGCGCCCGGGCCCCGGACGTCGTCGTCTCCCAGCTGGGCAGCGACAAGACGACCCGCCTGCACTCTCTCCTGGGCAAGCCAGTCCTGATCTTTTTCTACAATCCGGCCACGGAAACGAGCCGGGACGTGCTGCGCTTCGCCCATGCCGTCAGCTCGAAGCACCCGGGCGCCGTCAATTTCCTGGCGCTGGCGGTGACCAAGGACGTCGATTTCGCTTGCAAGCAACGCGCGGAACTCGGCCTCCCCTTCCCGATCCACGACGGCCTCGGCTTCCACGCCACCTTCGGCGTCGACGCCACGCCGCGGCTCATCCTGCTCGATGCCGAAGGCGCCGTTCGCGCCACCCATAGCGGCTGGGGGTTCTCCAGCCCGAGGGAAATCCTGGGCGAGCTCGAACGCTGCCTGCCGCGCTGAAGCACGCGCAAGCGCGGACATGCTTGCCTCTCTTCTCCCGTTCGCCTGGCCGTTGCAATCCGAAAAACCCCCAGAGGGAAACCGGCGGCGCCGCCCGCTGCGCCTTGCCCCGCACTTGTCCGTCCAGCTACGATTGGTTAGAAGGATCGGCGCGGTCTCGAGACGCCGGAGAGATTTCGCGGATGACCGACTATCAAATACAACCGATCACGCGGCGCTGCTGCGTGACCGGCCGGGAAATGCAGCCCGGCGAGCGCTTCTTCACGGCCCTCGTCGCCGACGCCGACCATTTTCGCCGCGCCGACTACAGCCCGGAAGCGTGGCACGGGCCGCCGCCGGGAACGTTCAGCTTCTGGACCGGCAAGGTGCCGCCGGCGACCGCGCCGACCAAGCCGCGCATTGACGACGACCTGTTGGAAGAATGCTTCCATCGCCTCGACGGCCAGTTGGAACCGAGCCGCCTCAATTTCCGTTATGTCGTCGCCCTGCTCCTTATTCGCCGCAAACGCCTCAAGTTCGAGCAGGCGATCACGGAAGACGGCGTCGAGAAGCTCGTGCTCCGCTGTCCGCGCTCAGGCGACCAGTATCACGTCGTCAACCCTCACCTGAAAGACGACGAGATGCAAACCGTGCAGGAAGAAGTCTTCCAGGTGCTCGGCTGGAACTGAAGATCAGGAGTCAGGAATCAGGAGTCGGCAGGACAGGTAGGGTGGGCCGAGCCTTCGAGGCCCGCCGGCATTCAGAGGTCGGAAGTCAGAGGTCGGAGGCTTTGCAACGCAAAAGGGGACTGTCCCTTTCGCTCGAGCGAAAAACCGGCTCTTTTGCCAGGTCGAAAGGGACTGTCCCCTTTTGCGTTGCAAAGCCGAGGTCGGAAGTCAAACCGCAGACCAAATCCCCTCCCCGAGGGACCCATGAAGATCAAGCTGCTCACGTCTGTCACGCTCTTCACGCTCGCCCTTCTCGCCGGCTGCGGCACGACGCGCTGGCCGCTCGCCAAGAAGGACCCGCCCCCGCCTCCCATGAAGGAGCTGCCCAGCGCGGCTCAGCTAACCGCCTACCTCAACGACAACGGCAGCCGCCTCCAATCCATCAACGTCGCCTACCTCGATCTCGACTGCTATCAGGGGCTGCAAAGCTTCGGCTTGCGCGGCAAGCTCGTCGCCCAGAAGGGACGCAACCTCCGCCTCACCGCCGGCGCCGTCGGCAGCCAGGAGCTCGACCTCGGCTCCAACGATCAGGAGTTCTGGTTCTGGGTCAAGCGCGGCGAAGGATTGAAGAAAGGCGAGCCGTCGCCGCAGTTCTATTGCTCGTACCGCGACCTGGTCGAAGGCAAGGTGCGCGTGATGCCGGTGCCGTTCCAGCCCGAATGGATCATGGAGACGCTGGGAATGGGGCCCTACGGCCCGGCCGAGAAATACACGGTGGAGCGCGGGCCGGACGGCCGGACCATCCGCCTGGTGGAAAAGACGACGTCGCCGCAGGGGAAAGCGGTGAAAAAGGTGATCGTGTTCAACAGCCAGCCGGTGGCGGCGCCCCACCCGCAAGTACAGCAGTTCCTGCTCCTCGACGACGCGACGGGCAAGGAGATCTGCTCGGCCACGATCGTCGATACGCAGCTCGACAAGAAAACCGGCGCCGTTTTTCCGCGTCGAGTCGAGCTGCGCTATCCCGAGCAGAGCGTGACGCTGAAGATGAAACTGGATGACGCGGCGGTGAACGGCGTCGTCCCGGCCACCGCGTTCGTGCGCCGGCCGCTCGATGGGGTCCGCTCGATCGATCTGGCGGTATTGCACCTCGACCCCGCGATGGGCGCGCCGCGCTAAGAGCGCTGTTTCAAAACGGGGACAGTCCCCCTGCCGTCGGCCGGAAACTGGGTGATCTGACAAAACGAGAGGGACAGTCCCCGTTTTGAAACAGCCTCCAAGAGATGAAACTCAGAACCGCGTGGGGTAGGCCGCCTGGCCGGTGTAAGTCGCTTGGAACGGCCCCACCAACTGGCCGGGTCGCTACTTCACGGGTTTGGGTAATTAGGCCACCGACAGCGGCAGTTCGCGTCTATTTGTCTTTTTCGCCAATCAGACTTTTCGAGCGCTTCTCGCCGGCAAACGAAGCTCCGTGCTCGCTTGATTGGCCTGCAAGCTGAGAACTCGTAACGCGCTGGCCCGAAAACCAACGCGCTATAAGAATGTAGCCATCCGCGCGCCTCCCCGGGCGGAAGGCAGATTCGCAAGCTTCCCCCGCTTTCAAGGACTTACCATGCGCCCGAATCGTCTCGCCGGCCTTCTCCTGGTCGGCGCCCTCTGCACCTGGATGGCCCTCGCGCCGCGTCAAGACGCCGCCGCTCCGAGTCGCCTCGACGCGGAGTTCTACTTCCATCACGACCATATCCTCGGCACGTCCCTCGATGTCTGGCTGATCGCGCGCGACGAAACCGAGTCGGCCGCGGTCGAAGACGCCATTCTGACAGAGATCGAACGGCTGCGCCGCATCTTCAGCCTCTACGATCCGGAGAGCGAGCTGAGCCGGCTCAACCGGACACGGGCGCCAATGGGGGTTTCGCCGGAGATGATCGAGGTGCTCAGGAGCTACGAGCGCTTCCAGGCATGCTCGTCGGGAGCATTCAACGGGCAGCTTGGCGCCCTGGTACGTGTCTGGCAAGAAGCCGAGAAGAGCCAGTGCGAACCGGACGACGCGACCGTGAGCCGCATCGTCCAGGAAATCCGCGCCCCCGGCTGGCGCCTGGACGAGACAACGGGCACGGTAATTCGGCTCACCGATCAACCCCTGAACCTGAACTCGATCGCGAAGGGTTACATCATTCAGAAGGCGGCGGACGCGGCGCGAAGGAAAGTCGGCGCCGTGCGAGGGCTGTTGCTCAACCTCGGAGGCGACATGTTCGCCTGGGACGAGGCGGCGAGGGGCTGGCTGGTCGGCGTGCAGAACCCGCGCGCGCCGCATGACAATGCCGAGCCGATCGCGCGGGTCCGTCTGCGCGATCGGGCCATCGCCACCAGCGGCGGCTATGAGCGCTACTACACCATCGGCGCCAAGCGGCACTCGCACATTTTCGATCCGCGCACGGGCCGCTCCGCTCAGGGCGCGGCCGGCGCCACGGTCATCGCCGCGGACAACGTGACCGCCAACGCCCTCGCGACCACACTGTGCGTGCTGAGTCCGGAGGAAGGGTTGCGTCTCGTCGCGTCGTTTCCGGGCGTCGAGTGCTTGCTGGTCGGCCGGGATGGGCGGCAGTTCCGCAGCCCCGGCTTCGCGGCGTTCGAGGCAATACCCGAGGCGGGAGGCGCCGTCGGCGGGGACAAGAAGGAGGCGGAGAAGAAAGGGGACGCCTGGCCGGAGGGGTTTCAAGTGAACCTCACGGTGTCGCTGCCAAGCGTGGCGTCCAAGAGGTACCGGAGGCCCTATGTGGCCATCTGGGTGGAGAACGGCGAGGCGAAGCCGGTGCGGACGATCACGGTGTGGGGCAACAACCCGCGCTGGGTCAAGGACCTGCCGCAATGGTGGAAGTTCGCGAAGAACGACTCGGCCCTCGTCAAGGCGGTGACGCGGGCCACGCGCTCGCCCGGCAAGTACACGCTCGTCTGGGACGGAAAGGATGACAAGGGAGCGGCCTTGCCGCGGGGGACGTACACGATCTACGTCGAGGTCCATCGTGAGCACGGTAAGCTGGTGCGCCAGACCGGCAAGCTGACATGCGACGTCGAACCGGCCACCCTCACCCTCGACAAGAACGCCGAGACCGGCGACACCCTCATCGAGTACGCCAAGAAGAAAGCGCCATGACGCACGCCCATCGCCTGCTGCTGAAATGGGCGCGCACGCTGCACGTCTATCTCACGCTCTTCGGCTTCGTCCTCTTGCTGTTCTTCGCCGTGACCGGTTTCATGCTCAACCATGAAAACTGGTTCCTGCCGGCGCAGACCACCGTCGGCAAGCTCCCGCCCGAGTTGCTGCTCGCGCCGGCGGAAAACCGAGACGCCATCATCGAGGCCTTGCGCGCCGACTTCGGCGTCGCGCCGGAGATGGAGGTTGAAGCTTTCGAGGTGGCCGCCGACAGCGTGCGCGTCGTCCTGAAAAGCCCCACGGGCGACGCCACGGCGACCATCCGGCGCAGCGACGGCGAAACGGTGGCGACGATCGACAGCGACAGCCAGAGCCGGGAACACGTCACCATCGTCGAGGGCAAACTACCCGTCGATCTACTGGTTCCCGCAGACCCGGCCAAGGCATTGCCGATCGTCGAGAGGCTGCGCAAGGATTTTCAGGCGCGCGGCGAGGTGAATGTCCCGCCCACCTATGAGAAGGAGACGGAGTCCTTTGCGGTGGTGTTCAAAGCGCCGGGCTACCACGCCAAGGCCACCATTCGCGCCGGCGACGGCTACACGAAGGTCGTTCATCAGGCGCGCGGCCTCTCCGGCGTCTTGCTCGACCTGCACCGCGGCAAGGAGAGCGGCGGCGCCTGGAGCTTTGTCATCGACGGCACGAGCATCCTCTTCGTCATCGTGTCGATCACCGGCCTCATCTTGTGGTCGTCCCTGAAGAGCCGGGCTCAGCACGGCCTCGCCATCTTGTTGACGGGACTGGCGCTGACGCTCGCCGTCTACTTCGCATCCGTGCCGCGCTGAGCCGTTCGCTTTTCAACCGTGAGGCAGGCGGCCTCGCCTGCCGGGACTGGCAGGCCAGGCGGCCTGCCCCACGCGGTTTTGACGCAGTCTCCAAACCTCCGTGGAGCGAAGGACGGGGCCTTCGGGTCGAAGGCTTGTCACAGCTCTCCGACTTCCGGCTATTCGGAGTGGCATTCCAGCCTTCATCCGTTCCTCGAACCGGAAGTCTTCATGAACATTTTTCCATACCGCGAATACCGCCAACGCTTGCTCGCAGTCGCCCTGGTTGCGCTTGCCGTCTTTGACAGCGGCGCTACCTGGGCCGCCGACGGCCGCGTGCACGGCAAAGTCCAGTACGAGAAAATCCTCTACCGTAACCCCGAAACGGGCGTCCCCGGCTTGTGCCTCGATCGCCCCGTGCTGCGGCCGGTCGTCGGGGCCAGGATCGAGCTGATCGACAACGAGGGCGTGGTCCTGGCGAGCGGCCGGACCGACGCCACCGGGCGCTACAGCCTTACGTGGTCGGCGACTTCCCAACCCACGGCGCTGGTCCGCGTCTTCGCCGACGCGGATAACGCGGTCGTCGTCGATCACTTCGAGCCGGAGCGCGTCTATGCGGTCAACAGCGAAGCGTGGCCTCTGCCCGCGGGGGAGGCGTCCAAGGACGTGACTGCCGGCGACGGGACGCGGGCATCGGGCCCCTTCAACATCCTTGCCGTCATCCGTATTGGCAACGACCTGATTCGCGCCGCGGAGCCGACCGTTGTGTTCCCGCGGCTCACCATCCGCTGGACCAGCCGGCCGCGCGAAGGCTCGAGCTTTTTTGTCCGCGGCAAGAGCGAGGCTTACATACTGGGAGATCGTGCCAAGGACTCCGACGAGTTCGATGACTTCATCATCCTGCACGAATACGGCCACTATCTCGCCCACACGTTCTCGAAAGACGACAGCCCGGGCGGCCCCCACGGCGGCGGGCATCGGCTCGACCCGCGTCTCGCCTGGAGCGAGGGCTGGGCGACCTTCTTCGCCGCGGCGGCGCTGAACGATGCGCGCTATGTCGATACCGGCGCCAATCCCCTGACCGGATCCGGCGCCCTGGTGGAGATCGATCTCAACGCGGAGCGGCGCGACGGGGACCGGGCCGGTTACTGGAGCGAGTTCACCGTCAGCTCCGTCCTCTGGGCCATCCACGACACCAATGCCGACAAGGGCCACCTGGGCGCCGGCTTCGTCGAAATCTGGAAGACGCTGCGGAGCAAGGCGTGGAGCGATCTGCCGCGCTACCGCAACCTGGTTGACTTCGTCGACCTCCTCGTGAAAGACAAACCGGAAATGGGCTCGCGCGTCGCCAAGGTGCTGGCCGCACGCGGCGTCAAGTACTCGCCCGCCGCGACGCCGTCGGTGGCCGAGCCGTACGTCCGGCCCATCGCGTCCGGGACGCCCCTCGAAGGCGAAATCGACAGCCTGGGCGAACTCGCCCTGAGCAAGCTCGAGGCCCGCGCGGTCTTCAGCTTCACTCTGACCGAGCGCAAGAAAGTCAAGATTCACATGGAGATCACGGACAGCCGCGTGAAGGACAAGGCGGACCTCGATCTCTGGCTGTTCGACGCTGCCGGCAAGGCGCTGAGGTTCTCAAATGCCAGCAACGGCGTGGGCGACACGGAAACCATCGAGGCGGAGCTCGCCCCCGGGCGCTATTTCGTCGAGGTGCAGAGCTGGGCCGCCTTGAGAAACGGCGGCATTCTTTTCAACACGGGCAGATTCCGGCTGCGTGTCGACTTCTGATGAGGATCGCGTGTTCGGGCCGACCGGCGCGTCGCCCAGGCGCCGGCGCCGGTCGCTCCGCGATCAAGGAAACAACTTGATCTTGTCTTCGGCCCGAAGCTTTGGCGACGCATGCGGCCGGTCGACCGTGTAGCGGATCGGGTTGAAGGTCCGCGTCGCCACATCGTTGGCCGGGTTGCGGTCACCGGGGCTGATGGTGAGACGGAAGGTGGTCGGGATTTTCACCGGACTCCCGTACGGTCGCGTGATGTAAAAGCGATCCTTGCCGATATCGGGCAGGGCGCCGCGCCAGAGGACGCGGAAGGGAGTGAAGCGGCCCTCGCGGACTTCGAGCGTGGCGATCCGGCCGCCGGGATAGGTCTGGCCATACGTGCCGCCGCAGTAGATTTCAGCAATGACGAAACCGTCACTCAGGCGGATGCCGCCCGCGACGAGTTCGGCGGGCTGGATGTCGGCATGAACCTTGGGCATCGTGAAGAGAAAAGTCAGGGCCAGAAGGCTTGTCGATATGAGCGCTTTCATAGTGTTTCTCCTGTGCGGACGAGCGGCGTTGACGGATCGCTGATTTTTTCGGGGACCTGGCGCCCACGCCGTCAGACGCGTCGTGGTGGCCAAGCCGGATCACGGGAATCGCTTGCCCCTGGCCTCGGGGTGGAGGTCGCTCTTGTTCTTGAAGCCGCCCGGGATGGTCTGAATCCGGTCGGACCTGACAGGAACGGGGCCGAACGTCTTCGTCAGGACATCGTTGGCCGGGGTGCGGTCGCCGGGGCTTATCGAAAGGCGGAAGGTCGTCCTGACCTTGAGCGGGGTGGCGAAGGGCCGGGCAATGTAGTAGCCGTCGCGGCCGATGTCGGGAAGCTTGCCCGACCAGAGGACGCGCCAGGGGCTGAGGTCCCCGTCGCGTGCTTCGAGGGTTGCGGTGCGGCCGCCGGGAAACCATTGACCGATGTCGCCGTTGCCACAGCGGATCTCGGCGACGACAAGGCCGTCGCTGAGCCGGATGCCGGCGGCGATCAGTTCCGCAGGCCGGTCACTGGCGGGAACGAAATCCGCGCCCGCCCTGGGAAGGACGCTACCGAGAGCGAGGGTCATCAGGCCGGCGGCAAGAATGTGCTTCATGGCGGATCTCCCTGTTTGGCCGGCGCATGTCAGGTCACTGCACCCAATGGCCAGGCTTGGTCAAGGTTGGCGTCGACTTGTGAGCGCTGTCGAAAACGCCGAAGGAGTTGGGCCCGACCCTCACGGTGAGGCCGCGCGTGGCGTCGTAGAGCGTGACCGTGCGGCCGCTGGCGGACCAGGAGACTTCGCGAAACTCGAAGCGAGCATTCAGCGCGGGTTGATACTCGAGCCAGCGCCCGTCCACGCCGTAGCGGGTAAAGGAGCCGCCTGAGTATTCGAAGATCGTTCGGATGAACTGGCCGCGGAGAGTGTAGTCCGTGCTGACGGGACGTTTCCCGGGCTTGGAGACGTAGGCGGTGCTGGAATGGAGAGCCACGGTGATGCGACGGCTGGAATCATAAAGCTCCACGACGGGCGCCACGCCGGGGTCACGCCCCTTCTCGACGAAGGTGAACGTCTTCTTGCCGTTGATGTACTCGGCCCAGACCCCGTTGTTGACAATAAGAAACTCGTGGCGGACCTTGCCGGCGCTTATCCAGGCGTTGCTGCCGACGTTGAGGCCGGCATCGGCAGGGGCGGTCTGCACAAGAAGCGCCGCCACGACAGCCGAGAGACCCGCGCGGAGCCAGGCGATCGGAGCATTGGTGAACATACATGTCTCTCCCGTCGTGGCGCTTGTCGGCAGTCGCTCGCTGGACTCGTCAACCGCGCCGCCATGCGTGTGACGCGCCACTGACTGTTCCTTGCGTTTCCGTTGTGTTTTTGTGACCGGATTTCGCCAGGCGCGGGGCTGGGGACCTGACCCGAAAAGAGTATAATGCCGTTTAACCGCGACCTGCCCCAACCTCCGGACGCTCGCTCGATGCTCTCCTGGGACCAAACCGAATACATCCTCAAAGGCCTCTACCTCGGCCTGCTTCTCCTGATCGCCTTGCTCAGCCCGACGTGGATGGACGTCGGCATCGTCGGCGCCTGCATGGCCGGCGGTCTGGCGCTCTGTCTCCTGGTCGCCGCTTTCCAGAAATACCGCGAAGGTTATCGGCCACGCGGCAAGATCTTCAGCTACATCCTCTTCCTCCTCCTGGAGAATCCCGGTCTGGTTTACACCGGCATCCTCGTCGGGCTAGCGGGCGGAGCGTATGCGACATTCGCGGGCTACTTCGCGCCGGCGGGGCAGCGCGAGAGACTGGAAGAGGAGTGGATTCTGCTTGCCCCGGTCCTCGGCGGCCTGGCACTGGGCGTCTTCTTCTCGTACCTCCATGCCGTCCGCGACCGTGAAAGGCGCAACTGGAGCGGGCTGCTTCTCGTCTTCGCTCTCAGCCTCGGCGCCTTGTTGCTGTTGCGCAATTACGGCGAACTTCTCGATCAACACGGCATCAAGCGCGTCATGATCGGCGCCATCTTGCTTCTGGGCATCCCCGGCTTTTACCTGCTCACCTTCTCCAGCCTCGTCGAGGAATCCGAGGTCGAGATGGCCGGCATCTGCTCGGCCATGGGCGTGGGCCTCGCCTTCCTCGGCAGCGAGTTCGCACCCACCTTCGGCACGATCGCCGTCGTCTTGCCCATGGCGATCTACTTCCTCTACACGCGCCGCATTCTTCCCGGGCTCAAGGTCTTCAAGCACGCCCTGCGCGGCATGAGCTACGCCCGCGTCGGCCGCTATCGCCAGGCGCTCGCCTCCTTCAACCGCGCCCTCCAACTCGACCCGAACCATCAGCTCGCCTACGCTCAGTTGTGGCACCTCCATCGCCAGGTCGACTTCGACAAGATCCGAAACGATCCGGAGACCCTCGCCTTGGTCAATTACGATCTGTGCCTGGATCGCGTCGCCTCCCTGCTCCTCGCCGACAAGCCCACTCCCGAGATGCTGCAAGAGGCGCACAAGCTGCTCGATTTGGTCAGCAGCCAGCGCCCCAGCCTGGAGCCGCGCTGCGCCTACTGGCGAACCGTCGCCCTCTTGCACGAGAAGCAGTACGACGTGGCGCAGCGGCAACTCGAGGCGGTCCTCGTGCCGCAGGCGGACAACCCGCAGCGCCGCGCCATCCTTCTGGAAGCCTGGCAACTCGGCCTCATGCTGCACCCCGAGATGAAGCGCCGCGTCGGCCAGCCGCAGCTCGCCTTGCCGGGCCGACGCATGGAGGCGATCGCGGCCGTCGAGCGGCGCCTGCGCGTCAAGCCGGACGAGCAGCCCGCCTGGGAGCTGAAGCGGATCCTCTATCCGCCGCTCACCGTCGAGGATTTCGACCAGGCCGCGCAGCAGAACATGGGGGACGACTTCGACTATGGCTATGCCGAGCAGATCGGCGTCGCCCTCGTCGCCGACGCCAAGGACTGGCGCCGCGGCTGCGACTTCCTGCGCATCGCCGCCCGCGGCCGGCCCGCGAAGGCTCCCCTGCTCTACATCCAGATCGCCAAGGCGCACGAGAAATACAACGACGAGGAGGGCCTCTGGGACAACTACCTCGCCGCGCTCCGCATCGCCAAGAAGGTTGGCGTGAGCAATCTCTCGGCGGAGGACAAGGTATCGCTGTTCGCGGTCGCCAAGCTGCTTGGCGATCACGCGACGAAGGCAAACCGGCTCGACGTGGCGCTGGAGGCGTACAAGTTCTACAGCACGTATGAGAAAGCGGGGGCCGAGACCTGGCGGACGCTGGCCGAGCTGTTCGAGCGCAAGGCGGCGGAGGCGGACGCGCATGGCCGGGCCGACGACTACCAGAACAACCTCTGGCTCGCCCTCAACTGCACCGAGCACGCCCTCTCCTACTCCGGCTTCTCGGCCGACCGCGATCTGCTCGAGCGCAAGGACCGCTACATGGTGAGCATCACCCCGGAAGAGGTGAAGAAGCGCTGGGAGAACGTGCGGCTCTGGTTCGACGTCGACTACTGCCTCAACAAGACCAAGCAGGTGCTGGAGCGCTACAACGGCGAACTGGAGAACCTCGACTGGGCGGCGCACCTCCTGTCGCTGGCGCGCCACCCTGGCCGCTCTCGATCCAGGTGAAGTTCTTGCAGGCCGCAGCCATCGCCTCGGGGCGGCGGAAGCGGTCACGGCGTTGGAGGAGATCCGCCGGTGAAGCCGGAGAAGTTCGCCAACAACGAAGAGCGCGAAGCGTGGTACTACGCCCACCGCATGCTCGGCGAGCTGTACCTCGATGAGAAGCCGGACCAGGCGGTCGTCTGCTTGCAGGAGTTCCGCAACAGCGACAAGGCGGGCGCCGATTCGATGTACACGATGGGGCGGGCGTACGAGAACCTGGGGGACCGGGCGCGGGCGGCGAAGTGCTACGAGTACGTGATGACCTACGAGGACCACCCGCGCTACTACGACGCGCGGGATGGCTTGGATAGGGTGCGCGCCGGGGCCTAACACTCGCCCTAACCCAAGGAACTGCCGATGAGCCGCAACGTGCTGGTTTCGCTATATCTTTCGACGGTTCTCGCCATTTCCTTTTCCCCGGGGGAGGAGAAAGGGCCGGAGTCGCCGAAGGACCGCTACGCCGATTTGTTTTCCGTTCCCTCAAAGGTCGCACTCGACGACAGTCAGAAGGAGAAGCTTGCCGAATTGCGCAAGGAATATGAGAAACGCGTCTCCGACCTGGACAAGGCTCTTGATCGCTATGTCAAAACTGTAACGGGAAAAGGAGATCCTGAATGGTATTCTGGCCTCAGCCAAACCCGCGAGAAACTGGCGCGGTTGGTTGTTCGCAAGAAGCATGCCATCCTTTCCGAAGAACAGCGCACGCTGCTTGGCGTCAAGGCCCCAATCCCTTCCATTCTTCAAAAAAAGGCCCTTAACGACGAAAAGGTCTGGGACCTTTCAAAGCTCGAGAATCTCTTCATCATCCAATCAACGAGTTTTGATCCTGAGGAACAGGCCCTCTCCTTCATGGTTCTCACAAGAAGGAAGTGGACTGACAAAGAACGAGCCAGTGATGCCACAGATTGGGGAGGAACAACGTACTACGAGTCTCCAATTCAAGTGATTTTCTACACCAAGACAGACGAGAAGATTCTTATTCTCACGGGGCCATACGTGAAACGAATACGCGGCAATCCAACCGGCGACGGGGGAATAAGCAGGGTTCCCACAAAACTCACAGACAAACAGGTCGAGGAAGGATTGCTTCGTTTTCGGATTACTCTCGACCTCGATCCCCCTCACGTGTGGAAAGCAGCAATGAAAGCAACTTCCGTGACATTTGTGTATCCGGAGCCGAAATAGGCAGCGGGCGGGGTGGCCAGGGTTAGCGGAATACCGGAGCAGTGGAAGCGGCCGTTGGCCAAGTCCGGCCAGCAAGGCCACGCCGTTCGGACGTTTCAAGACCGGGGCTTCCGAAACCGAGCGTGCAACTTTCCCGAATGTTCACCAGCCCTGGCCACGCCGACGTAAGCAGGAGAGAACAGATGCTGAAAACCTACACCGCCAAGTACACAAAACTCGCCGCGGGCTGGGACAGCTGGTCGAATGGCCGGAGGTCATCACCGAGGGGAAGACCTTGGACGAGTGCCGTGAGCTTCTTCAGGACGCACTTCGGGAGATGATTGCCGCGTATCGGGAGCAGGGCAAGGAACTCCCGGTGACCGGAGCGCTCCTGGAACACATCCCCGTTGAGATCTGAGATCCCATGATCGAGAGCCAGGGCGAGGGATTACTCACCGATGAATGACACAGCGATACCGCTGGAAACGCGACTTGGTCTGCTTGCGATGCGGTTCCGCGGCACGCGCGACGAGGGAGAACGCGAGCAGGTAGCGGCAGAATATAAGCGTGTCGTCGACAAGCTGATCCAACGGGGAGAATGGAAAGAGATGCCTTCGTTCGAGGACATGCTTCCCGATGAAAGGATGCCGCAGGCCTTTTACAAGTTCTGGAAGATTCCCCTGCCCGCGGAGAGAAACGGCCGGTAGGAGGGAGACCAGCTCGTGGGCTTCACGCAAACCAGCGCCCCCGTCCTCGAACAGCGCAAGCTCGCCCGCGATACCTACCTGGTTCGCGTCGAAGCCCCGGCCATCGCCGCCGCCATCCGGCCCGGGCAGTTCGTCATGGTCCGTATCCCCGGACGCAGCGATCCGCTTCTGGGTCGTCCCTTCGCTCTCTATGACACCGTCCTCGATGAGCGCGGCCGGCCGTGTGCGCTCGACATCGTCTACCTCGTCGTCGGCAAGATGACCGGGCAGCTGCCGCGCCTCCGGATTGGGGACACGCTCGATGTTTGGGGCCCGCTCGGCAACGGCTTCCCGGAGCCGAAGACGAGCGAGCGCGTCGGGCTCGTCGCGGGCGGCATCGGGCAGACGCCATTCCTGGCCCACATCCGGGAGCTTCTTGGAACACGCGGTTACGGCGGACAGCCGGCGAGGCGGCGCGTGAAAGAGGTCGCGCTCTTCTACGGCGTGCGGACGGCCGATCTCGCCGCCGGCGTCGACGATTTCCGCGCGGCCGGGGCAGTGGTCCAGCTGGCGAGCAACGACGGCTCGATCGGCCACGCGGGCTTCGTCACCGAATTGGTGGAGCGGGCGGAGCCGGCGCCGGGGCATCTCTTTGGTTGCGGGCCGGAGCCGATGCTGCACGCGCTCGTCAAGGTCGCGGCGCGGCTCGGCGTCCCGTGTCATCTGTCGCTGGAGACGCCGATGGCGTGCGGCGTCGGCATCTGTTTCAGCTGCGTGACGAAGGTGAAGACGGCGGATGGCTGGGACTACCGGCGCGTGTGCGTCGATGGTCCGGTATTCGACGCGGCGGAGTTGGTTTGAAAAAGAAGCAGGTGAAAAAGAAAGCCGGGGTGTCGATTTCGGCGCGCCTCGTTCGACGTGTCGGTAAGAGGTGGGCCAAAATCCCGCCCGAGTGGAGACGAAAACCAGGAGACAACCGATGCGTTTCATGATGCTGGTCAAGTCGGCCGAGAACTACGGGCCGCCGCCCAAGGCGCTCATGGACGCGATCTTCAAGCTCGCGGACGAAGCCCTCAAAGCCGGGACGATGATCGAGAGCGGCGGGCTGGCGCCGACGGCGCTGAGCACGCGTGTCAAGCTCAGTAGCGGCGCGGTCAAGGCGATCGACGGGCCGTTCGCGGAGACGAAGGAAGTCGTCGGCGGCTACGCGGTTTTCGAGTTCGCGTCGAAGAAGGAGGCGGTCGAGTCGGCGCTGCACTTCATGGAACTGCACAAGATCCACTGGCCGGGCTGGGAGGGGGAGACCGAGGTGCGGCAGATCTTCGGGCCGGAGGAGTTTCCGCCGCGGTGAGCGGACACCTGGGCGCCGGCGGCCCGCCTGACAGGTTCTCCGACGCCGCGGCACGAGCGAACAGCTCGCCGGTGGCGCGCCGGCCTTCTCCATCTTGCGGAAGGCGTCACTCCTGGACCGTGCCCGTGCCGCGCAAATCGGCCGGCTTGCCGCGCCGATGTTTCTGTCTGCGCCGACTCGTGACGATCGCGTGAATTCTCTCCGCGGATGTACCTCCCGGCGTCGCCGCCGCGTAGAATGTCGGCGCCCGTCGGTCCGGAGCCTCTCCATCAAGTCGAGAGGCGAGACAAAGCCGCCCGTCATAAAACCGCCTGTCCCAAAGCTCGCCCGTGTCCGCGTGCAGGACTTTCGTCCCGTGTTCCAACGCGCCGTCTGGAGCTGCTCGGCTCCGGGGGCTCGTTACCTTTTCCGTCATTTCAAGGAGAGACGACGATGCAAACCGCCATGTTCCACAAGGTAGTTGTCCGCGGGGCGCTCGCGGCGGCGCTGGCGTTGACGCTGTTCGCGACGGCGGGCGGCCTGACGGCGCAGCCCCCCGCGGCCAAGCCGGGGCCGGAGCACGAGATCCTGAAGCAATGCGAAGGCGTCTGGGACGCGAACATCCGCTGCCCGCTGGGCGAATCGAAGGGGACGCTGCACTGCAAGATGGACCTGAACGGCCTGTGGCTGCTGGAGCATTTCCAGGGCGCCATCGGTGACATCAAGTTCGAAGGCCGCAGCGCCACGAGCTACAACCAGGCCAAGAAGAAGTACGTCACGGTCTGGATCGATTCGATGTCGACCAGCCCGATGATCAGCGAGGGTGACTACGACCCGTCGTCCAAGACGCTGGCGATGAGCGGCGCCATGCAGACGCCGGATGGCAAGAGCGTGAAAGCCACGATGACCACCGTTCAAAAGGACGCGGACACGAAGGTTTTCACGATGCGGCATCCGGGGCCGGACGGGAAGGACGTGGAGATGGAGATCACGTACAAGCGGAAGGGGAAATAGGCGGGCTTGCGGGATCGCCGATCGAGAGGTCGGCGATCCGTGTTTTGGGCCGCGGTTCGGCCGGCTCAGTAGCAATCCCATGACAGCCGCCATCCCTCCGGCATTCGGAAGACGTAGATATTCCCATTGTCGCCGAACAGCGCGCGAGGCTTCTCCTGGCTCGCAACCTGAAAGGCAAACTCGCCCTCCGAGCGAAAACAGCCCCCTTGAATATAGGTTGGCCATCCCCCCACTTTCGTCCCGTACTCATTATTGGCGATCTGCGTATACCTTGGATGCAACTCGTCGAACTCCCAGTTGTAGTGCGGTAACAACGATCCGTAGTCCTCCCAACCGGGATAATCCGCGTCGCTCTGTCGCCACGACAGACGAGTGACGCGAGGTGGAAACTGCTTGTTGAACGCGAAGTGGCGTCGGTCTTTTGGGTATTCGCCTGCCCAAAGTTCGGGCGGCGCATCCAAGGGGACGAGCACGTCGCCTGGTTGGTACGCGCGAAGCAACCACCCCTCCCCATTGACCGCTTCACCGTCGTCCGGGAGGTTTCTGCGGTCGAGAAACATGGCAAGCAGCGAGAATTCTTGCAAACACTTCGGGACGGTCGGAACCTGGGCGAGAACGATCTGAATTAGCGGGATCATGAGGCCGTGGTCATTCGTCGGCCATGACTCACCCAGCTTGGAGTAGAACCGCCCCGCCATGCACGAAGCCGGACCGGAATCGTCGGGTCGGCCGGAAAGAATCGAGGCGACGCAAGATGATCGACAGCTTCGGCGAAGGATGTCGATGAGATCGTCAATCATGGCCACTCGCTCTTCATGAAACTATTGGGCTCGATCATAAAAGGTATCAACAGCAACGGAAGTTCAAGGGGCGTGCCACCGTACGCGCGGGTTCTTGGATTCTGATAAACTACGAGGGGCCGGCGCGGGGTGGCGCCCGCGAAACCGCAAGCGAGGCGCGGGGGTGAGGGAGAGGTGGGGTCGTTTCGAGCGACGGGGGCAACCGACATATCAACCGCGGTTTGAGCGTGGTACGGTGGAGTGGGAGCATATCTTCGTGGCGGCGGGCTTCGCGCGGCTCGTCGCCTGTCACTTCCTGCGCGATTCTTGGAGAGTTGTCATGGACACTTCGTGTTTTTCTTCGAACGGGTTTGCGGGGAATGGGACGGCGCATGCCGAGCCCTGGGAGGAACTCCCTGTGGCGTCGGGGTTGGGGGAGAAGGTTTCCGGGGCGGACGGCTGAACCCCGCAGGCTCGAAGACTCGCCTGCGGGCTTGGAGCGCATTATTCTGTCAGGAACAACGCAACCGTCACGCTCTGGAGCAACCCGCCATGCCGTCGCGCGCCGCCACCGAATATCGCTATGAGAAGCTGACCTGGCCGGAGATCAACGACGCCGTCGACCTGGGGAAGGTCTGCGTCGTCCCGTGCGGCGCCGTCGAGCAGCACGGGCATCATCTGCCACTCGATGTCGATCTCGTCTGTCCGGGCGGGATCGCGACGGGCGCCGGCAAGACCATCCCGGACAAGATGCTCGTCTTGCCGATTGTCGCCTATGGCTACACCGGGCACGTCATGGACTTCCCCGGTACCATCAACAACGACTTCGAGCACTTCATGCACCACGTGCTCGACATCACCAAGTCGCTCGCCTACCACGGCTTCAAGAAGATCATCCTCCTCAACGGGCACGGCTCGAACTGGCCGAACCTCGATCTGGTGGCGCGGCGCACGAACCTCGAAACCGACGCGGAGTGCGTGCCGATTTGCTGGTGGCAGCTTCTCTCGGTAGACAAGGACTTCCTGCCGAGCTGGCGCGAGAGCAAGTTTCCCGGCGGCTGCGCCCACGCCTGCGAGCTGGAAACCTCGCTCTATCTTTACCTCGACGGCGACAACGTCCGCAAGGACCTCATCAAGAACGGCGACATCAGCTTCAACAACGACAAGAGCCCGTACAACTGGGTCGACCTGTTCGGCGCCGGTCCCGCGACCTGCATCAGCTGGACGTCGAGCTACAGCGAGACCGGCGTTCTGGGTGAGGCGGAGAAGGCGACCGCCGAGAAGGGGCGGCGGGCCTATGAGGAAGCGGTCAAGCAACTGGTTCGCTTCATCACCTGGTTCAAGGACCGCCCCAAGGACCAGCGCCGCGAGCGGCACCGCAAGCCGCCGACCATGCCGATCCCTTGGGGGCAGCGGCCGATGAAGTAGTCGACTCGCTTTGCAGTCGACAAGCCGAGGGCCTTTGAGCGAAGGCGTCCGCCGGTTTCACCATCACGCTTGGAGAGACCATGCCTGGGTGTGTTCTGCACGTAGAGGGCAAGGATTTCGACGTCGCGACGTTCCTCGACGACTGCACTCTGGCCCCCTACATGGTATTCCACAAGGGGGAGCCCTTTCGGAAGGGAAAAAACGGAATCCGTGATGCAAGCGGATTTAGTTGTCTCGTCAGCGACAGCGACGGCAACTTGTCGGAGGAGTTTGAAGACGCAATTGGCTTTCTCACAAAGCACCGTGAATCTCTTCTTCGCCTTGCATGCTTGCCGACGGTCCAGTCCAAGACTCTAGACTTCGGTTACTATTCCCGGCTGAGCGACAAATACTTCATGCAATCCGACACAATCTCACTGGACCTTCTGAGACTCGTTTCGCAACTGGGCATCGAGATCGAGTTGTCTCTGTACGCACGCTTTGAGGCCCAGGTGGGGGCGTAACGCTGCTTCGCGTCCGCAGGAGTTCAATTCATGGCGGCTCATCCAAACGGGAGCAGCAGCCGCGAGAAGAACGCTCGTGCTTGGATTGGGCGCATCCTGAAAAAAGGCCTTCGGCCTGTGGACTCACGGAGCGACTCCGCTACCCTGCCGCCATGGACATTCCGCCGTTGCATTCCTGGGACCTGACGCCGAAGGAGGCGGTGGCGCTGCAGAGAGAACTGGCCGGCCGCGTCGCGGCCAAGCCCGCGCTCAAACGCTACCGCTATGTCGGCGGTGTGGACGCCTCCTACACGCGCTTCTCCCCCGTCTGCCAGGCGGCCATCGCGGTCTGGGACGCGAAGACCGGGGAGGTGGCCCAGATCGTCGGCGTCTGCTCGGAGACCAGGTTTCCATACGTCCCCGGCCTGCTCTCCTTCCGCGAGATCCCGCCGCTGCTCGAAGCGTTCGCCAAGCTCGACAAGGCGCCGGATGTGGTGATGGTCGACGGGCACGGCTATGCCCATCCGCGCCGCTTCGGCATCGCCTGCCACCTTGGTCTTCTGCTCGACCTGCCGACGATCGGCTGCGCCAAGTCCCGGCTGGTCGGGTCCTTCACGCCGCCCGCTCCGGAGGCAGGCAGTACCGCCCCTCTCGTCGACAAGGACGAACTGATCGGCCTGGTGCTGCGGAGCAAGACGCGGACGAACCCCCTGTTCATTTCGGTAGGTCATCGCATTGACCTCGAGAGCGCCGCTCGCGTGACGCTGGAATGCAGCCGGGGCTACCGCATGCCGGAGCCGACGCGGCAGGCGCATCTGGCGGTGAACGAGATCCGGCGCGGCGAGCGGCCGGCATAGAGCAAAGAAAGTCAGCCGCGGATTGCGCGGATGAACGCGGATCGGAAGGAAGAGGGTGTGAGCACAGTCGAGGTCCGAGGGTGGGCATCAAGAATCGACAGCATCGACATGCTATTACTGCGTCCTTTTCTCCTCTTTTTCCTTGCTGATCCGCGTTCATCCGTGTTAATTCGCGGCTATGAGGCCATTCTCAAGCTTAAGGAGCAATCATGAAGCACGAAGAGTTGACCAAGCGGATCATCGGCATCTACTACGACGTGTACAACGAGCTGGGCCACGGTTTTCTGGAGAGCGTATATCAGAAGGCCTTGTTGATCGCGTTTCGCGAGGCGGGGATCAACGCGGAGGCGAAGAAGAAGCTGCGCGTCTATTTCCGTGGCCAGGCGGTCGGCGATTTCGAGATCGATCTTATCGTAGAGGGCATGGTCCTGCTGGAGACGAAGGGTGGGAAGTCTCTCGCGCCGGAGCACGAAGCCCAGATTCTCAACTACCTCCGGGCCACCACCATCGAAGTCGGCCTGCTCATGAACTTCGGCCCGAAGGCTGAGTTTCGCCGCTTTGCCTTTGACAACGAGCGCAAGAAGGGCCTGCCGCCGCAGCGGCCAGGCGAGGTGGTCGAGAAAGGAAGGGAAGCCGCGGATGAACACGGATGAACGCGGATCGACACGCGGCGGACATCGATCGACCGATGTGGCACTCGATGGCCGATACGATCTTGAAGCGCGAGCTCTTCATTCTCCCGACCTCTGATCCGTGTTATCCGCGTTGATTCGCGGCGGATGGAGTAGTATTGACATAGGACGAGCCAAAGCGATGAGCCCGGCCGGCGAGGTCATCATCGAGCTTTTCGGCGTGCCGCGGCACAAGGCGGGGGCGGCGGAGGTGCGCGTGCCGGCCGGGACGCTCGAGCAGGTTCTTCGCGGCGTCGAGCGCTTGTGCCCGGCGCTGGGCGAGGTTTGCGTGAAAGGACGGCTCGCCAGCCATTATCTTCTCGCTCTGGACGGGCAGTCCTTCGTCGCCGATCTCCAGCGCCCCATGGCGCCGGGAACGCGTCTGGTGCTCCTCTCCGCGGACGTGGGTGGATGAATGCACGGCTATCACGGACGCTATCTCCGAGTCGACCTCGAACGGCGCCGCGCCGACTGGCTGCCGCTGACTGAAGAGACGCTGCGCCGCTTCGTCGGCGGCAGCGGACTGGGGACGTGCCTGCTGCTGCGCGAGTGCCCGAGCGGCGTCGATCCGCTCGCCGCCGCTGCGCCGCTCATCTTCGCGCTCAGCCCGTTGGTCGGCACGCCGCTGACGACTTCCGCGAAGTTCGCCGTCGTCGGCAAGTCGCCGCTCACGGACCGCATCAACGACGCGCTATCCTCCTCCCACTTCGCCCTCGCGGCCAAGAAGGCGGGGATGGACGCCCTCGTCGTCGTCGGTCGCTCCGAGGCGCCAAGTCTGTTGGTGATCGACGACGGCCGGGTCGAGTTTCGGGACGCCCGCTCTCTTTGGGGGCGACCGGCGGCGGAAGCGGCCACCTGGGTAAGAGAGGAGTTGCCGCCGGACTTTCACAGCGCCGCCATCGGCGTGGCGGGCGAGAACCAGGTGCGCTACGCGACCATCAGCCATGACAACCGGCACGCCGGTCGCGGCGGGCTCGGCGCGGTGATGGGCGCCAAGAAACTGAAAGCGATCGCCGTGCGCGGCCATCAGCGCGTGAGCGTGGCCGATCCGGAAGGCGTCGTCGCGGCGGCGCGGGAGCTGTCAAAGAAGTCGTTCGGTCCGGCGACCGCCAAGTACCGAGAGCTGGGGACGGTGTCCAACCTGCTCACGTTCAATCGTCTCTCCGCGCTGCCGACGCGCAACTTTCAGCAAGCGTGCTTCGAGCAGGCGGAGCAGCTTTCGGCGGAGGCGCTCAATGCCGCCCGCCGCGTCGCCCGCAATTCGTGCGCGGCCTGCACCATCGGCTGCGAGCACATCTACGCGGCCCCGGAGGGCAATGTCCGCCTGGAATACGAGAGCCTCTTCGCTCTCGGCTCCCTGTGCGGCATCGGCGACAAGGACACGGTGCTGGCGGCGGCGCGGCTGTGCGACACCTTCGGGCTCGACACGATCTCCACCGGCGCCACCATCGCCTTCGCCATGGAATGCGCCGAGAAGGGGCTGATCGAGGCGCCCGGATTGCGCTTCGGCGCCGGCCCGCGCATGCTGCGCTTGATCGAGGAGATCGGGCGGCGCGAAGGACTGGGGAACCTGCTCGCCGAGGGGAGTCGCCGCGCCGCCGAGCATATTGGCGGCTCCGCACCGGACTTCGCGCCGCACGTCAAGGGGCTCGAGATTCCGGGCTACGAGCCGCGCACGCTGCAGACGATGGCGCTCGGCTTCGCGGTGGGGACGCGCGGGGCGGACCATAACCGGAGCGGGGCTTACGAGGCGGACTTCTCGACGAAGACCGATCGGCTCGAAGGCCGGCCCGAGGCGGCGCTGCTCGCGATCGAGACCGAGGATCGGGCCGCGCTCATGGATTCGCTGATCCTGTGCAAGTTCCTGCGCGGCGTTTTCGGCGATCTGTTCGCCGAAAGCGCGGCGTTGCTGACGCTGGTCACCGGCTGGGATGTTTCGGCGGAGGAGTTGCGGGAGACGACGCGGCGCGTGGTCACCGCAAAGAAACTGTTCAACATGCGTGAAGGTTGGACGCGAGCCGAGGACACGTTGCCGGCTCGCTTCTTGACTCAGGGCATGCCGCTGAATGGAGATGAACGCACGCGTGAGGCGACTTTGCCCGCCGAGCGCTTGCGCGGCATGGTGGACGCCTACTATCAGGCGCGCGGCTGGGACAGCGAGGGCTGTGTGCGGCCGGAGCAGCTCACCGCACTGGGGTTGGATTGACCCGATCAGGATTCCCTGTCGTCATCTTTGGATCCGAAAGGAAAAGAGCTCGTCGAGGGTATAGGGACAATGATCCGGCGCCTCGTGGGCTTTCAGCCCGGTTTGGGCACAAGCCTGCGCGACAGCCTTTGCATAGACCTGTCCCAGGACTTCCCCCGCGTGCTTGCGCAACGTCTTAGTTTCGAACAGAAGTTCCAGCTCGCGCCGCTGCTCGATGATGGAGTTGTGCCAGCTCCGTGTCCTCTTTCCCGGCTGGTGTTCCCACTTAAGCAGATGAGCGATGAGCTGAATCAGGCGGCTTTTGACCTCGCGTTTTTGCGCCTGGGCCATGTCACGAAGGAACTCCGAGAGGTGAACGAAGTCAAGCTCGGCGGCGCGCCCGGCCCGTATCAGTCGGGCGGAGCGCTCCAGCCACGCGACCTCGTCCTTTTCGTAAAGGTCGGCCAGAGTGGGACGATGGACGCGATTCTTCAGAGAGGGTTGCCGCATGATGGGGTTACCGTCGGCGCCTCCGGGGGCGTTTGACGCCATTCGGCTCGCCGTGGCGTATCACTCGGTCCAGACCTTGCGCTGGCGCGACGAGGCGATGTTGAGCATCTTGCGATACTTCGTCACCGTGCGCCGCGCGACGGGATAGTCCGCCTTGGCGAGGGCGTCGACCAGCTCTTCATCGGAGAGCGGATTGGATTTGTCTTCGTTACCGATGATCTCGAGCAACTTTTGCTTGATGGTCTCCCAGGCGACTTCTTCGCCCGTGGCCGTGTGCGTGCCGCCACCGAAGAAGCGTTTGAGGGGGAAGATGCCGCGCGGCGTCTGCACCCACTTGTCGTCGACGGCCCGGCTCACCGTGGTCACGTGGACGCCGACGATGTCGGCGATCTGCTGCATCTTGAGGGGCTCGATGTGCTCGGGGCCCCGATCGAGGAAGGCGCGCTGGCGGCCGATGATGGCCTTGGTCACCTTGCTGAGGGTGTTGCGGCGCTGCTCGATGGCCTCGATGAGCCACTGGGCCGCCTGGATCTTGCGCTTCAGGAACTCCTTCGCCTTGGGATCGGCGCCCTTGTCGCGATAGAGGTCGATGTAGCGGCGGCTGATGTAGATGTTGGGAGTCCAGTCGTCGACCAGCTTAACCACGTATTCGTCGTTCTCGTTGCGGTCGACGATGATGTCCGGGGTCACGTACGGGATGTTCTCCTCGTGGAACGCGGCGCCCGGCTTGGGGTTCAGGTGCTTGAGGACCTCGATCGCCTCGTGGATGGTGTGCAGGTCGTAGCCGGTTCTCTTCTGAATGATCGGGAGGCGGTTGTGCTGAATGTCCTCGAGATGATTCTGGATGAGCGCGCGGACAACCTCGCGGTGCGGGGTCTCGGACGTGACTTGCAGCAGGAGGCACTCGATGTAGTCGCGGGCGCCGACGCCCAAGGGATCGAGCTTCTGGATGCGCGCCAGGGCGTCTTCCAGCTGCGGCACGGGGATGGGCGGCTCGGTGGCGTGGGCGATGTCTTCGAGCGGGGTGGCGAGGTAACCGCGGTCGTCGATGTGGGAGACGAGCAGCTCCATGAGGGCGCGCTCGGCTTCGGAGACATCGAGGAAGCCGAGCTGGGCGGCGAGGTAGTCCTGGAGCGATTGCGGGCGGGCCGCCATGTTGACCATGGCGTCGTGTTTCTTGTCCAGTTCCTCGTCGATGCGGTTGCTCGAAGGACGGTGCTCCTCGTTGAAGTGGTCGGCCCAGTCCTCGTTCATGGCCATGAGACGGTCAAAGTCCTCTTCGTCCCCTTCCTTGTCGATGACGAGCTCGGTCTCAGGGTTCTCGGCCTCGGCCGGCTCCTCGGCGGGCGGCTCCTCGGGGGCCGTGTCCTCCTCGGCGCTCGCCGGGGCGCCGTCCTCGTCTCCGGCGCCTTTCTCCTCCAGGACGGGATTTTCCTGCAGCTCGTGCTCGATGCGTTCCTGCAAGGCCATGATGGGAAGCTGCAGGATCTCCATCGATTGGATCATGCGGGGGGCCAGAATCATCCTCTGGTCCATCCGCTGCGCCAAGTGGGTATCGAGTCGCATGATCGCTATCGCTCCGTTGGGCGAGGCCCCGTCTGCCAAATCCAAAAGCACGAAATCCGAAACGACCCAGGAAATCCGAAACCGATTCAGACAGGAAACCCGGAAACCCGAGCGGACAAGAAAACCTCCGGGATCCGGATTTCGCTTTCGGATCTCATCCCATACCGGGGAGGTTCATTCCCGGCGGGAGGCCTAATCCGCTCGCCATCTTGGATGTCTCCTCGGCGACTTGCTGCTTGACTTTCTTGAGGGCCTGATTGGTGGCGGCGACGATCAGGTCTTCGAGCAGCTCGCGGTCGCCGAGCTTGTAGGCGTCTTCCGTCAAGGTGCAGTTCAGGACCTCCTGCATACCGTTCACCTTCACCTTCACCATGCCGCCGCCCGCGTCTCCTTCCGCGATGATCTGACCCAGCTTGGATTGGAACTTGTCCATCTCCTCGCGGATCTTCGGCAGGTTCTTCATGAGGCCGGCGATCTGACCAATTTCCTTGAACATGTCAGTCCTCTTCGCTTTCCGTCTCGGGCGCCCGTTCGGGGGCGACCGGCTGAGCGCCGAACTCCGGATCTTCCGCTACCACGCGCGCTTCGAGCAACTCCATCGCCTTGCCGACCAGCGGGATGGCGCCGAAGTCGCCTCGGGGACGCCGCGGCGTCGGGGCGTCCGTCCGCACGGTCGCAACGCCGTTGTCGGCCACCTCCTGCTGCAGGGAGCAGGCGCGGCCGAGCACCGATTCCAGGATCTTCTCCACTTGAGTCAGTCGGGCGGGGTCGAGAAGATACTCGTCGCGATGATTATACCCTGACGGGAAGCGCATTACTAGACTGTTTGGCCCAGAAGTTGCTACAGCCACGACCCGCTTCAGCTGGGTCTGGAGTATAAAGCCTGACTTGACAACGACTTGCTCCCAGACTGCGTCCACGTTCTGGTGCGAGAAATCGGTTGGCGTCTCCGGCGCCCCCTCAGGGGACACGGCTAGCTCCTTTTTTTTTTCAGCGGGCGGCGGGGCGGGAGCGGCTGGAACCGGGGCGGGCGCGGGCATCGGCCGAGCCGGCAGCGCGTTCTGGGTGAGCGCCTCCGTGAGCTGACTGAGCGGCACGAGATCGTCGAGCCGGGCGAGGCGGACGAGCGCCATCTCCAGGAGGACGCGGCCGTGGGTTGTGCCGCGAAGGCGTTGCCGGGCCGTCGAAAGCATTTCCAGGCCGGCGAGGAGGGAATCGAGGCGGATCTGTCGCGCCTCCTCGGCGAGGCGCTTCTTGCGTTCACCGGTGAGGGAGACGTCGATGCGGTCGGGGCCGGCGACGTGGGTCACGAGCAGGTCGCGCCAGTACTCGGTGAGCTGATCGAGCAACTCGCCGAGCTGGGCGCCGCGGTCGATCGCTTCACTGACGAGGGACAGGGCGAGCGGCGCGTCTCGGCGCAAGACCGCCTGAGCGATGGCGGCGACACGTTCCTCTCCCGCACTGCCGAGCAGGCGATTGACTTCGTCGACGGTCAAGCGTCCCGGGGCGAAGGCCAGGAGTTGATCGAGCAGTGATTGCCCGTCGCGCATGGAGCCGGCGGCGCGGCGGGCGATCAGCGCCAACGCCTCGTCATCCGCTTCGCGTTTCTCACCCGCGACGATCTCTTTGAGACGCTCGATGAGCTGCCCCATGCCGATGCCGGCGAAGTCGAAGCGCTGGCAGCGTGACAGGATGGTGATCGGTATCTTGTCGGCTTCGGTGGTCGCGAAGATGAACTTGACGTGCGGCGGCGGCTCCTCCAGCGTCTTGAGGAGGGCGTTGAACGCCTCGCGCGTGAGCATGTGCACTTCGTCGATGATGTAGATCTTGTAGCGCGACCGGCTCGGACGGTACTGGACGTTGGCGCGCAGCTCGCGCACCTGGTCGATGCCGCGGTTGCTGGCGCCGTCGATCTCGAGCACGTCGACGTCGTCGCCGGAGGTGATCGCCTGGCACATCTCGCACTTGTCGCAAGGGGAGGTCGTGGGCCCGTTGACGCAGTTGAGGCACTTGGCGAGGATGCGCGCCGTGCTTGTCTTGCCGACGCCGCGCGCCCCGGTGAAGAGGTAGGCGTGCGCGACGCGGCCGCTGGCCAGCGCGTTCTTGAGCGACTGGGCCACGGGCTCCTGGCCGACCAGCTCGCCGAATTGCTGCGGACGATAGCGGCGGGCGAGGACCTGGTACTCGGCCTTCGGCTCCTCGATAGTTTCCTCGGGTGCGGTTTTTCGCTTGGCCATGATGGGAATTGGGAGTGTCTCAATGCAAAAGGCCCACGGCTTTTCGCCATGGGCCTTATTGTACGCCTTCCGCCTCAGGGTGACTGGGAGAGGCTGATCCACTGCACAAGGGAGCATTGCTTATGGCTGCACCTTCCGGCCTGACCAGGTTCGCAACTTCCCTTTGCGTGGGTCCCCTCCCAGCCCCCTTCGGCGGGGGCGTTGGATTTCAAAATGACAATTAGCAATTTCCAATTTGGGGGAGTTGCCGGGGCGCTGGTTTTTTGGCCCCGTCCAACCGCTCAAACAGCGTCCCCACAAGGTTCCCCAATTTGCAATTGTCAATTGCTAATTGTCAATTGTCAATTTCCTCAACCCTCGCGCACCGTCACCTTCTTGATGACTACTTTCTCGCGCGGCTTGTCGGAGCTATCCGTTTGCACCTTGCCGATGGCTTCGACCGTCGCCATCGATTCGGCGTCGGCGACCTTGCCGAACGCCGTGTACTTGTTGTCGAGGAAGTCGTTCTTGGCCAGGCAGATGAAGAACTGCGAGCCGGCCGAGTTCGGGTCGTTGGTGCGCGCCATGGAGAGCACGCCCGGCACATGCGGCGTCTTGTTGAACTCCGCGTTGATCGTGTAGCCCGGGCCGCCCGTTCCCGTCCCCTCGGGGCAGCCGCCCTGGATCATGAACTTGTCGATGACGCGGTGGAAGATGACGCCGTCGTAGAAGCCGATCTTCGCCAGGCCGAGGAAGTTCTTGACGTGGCCCGGCGCGACGTCGGGGAAGAACGTGAGCCGGATCGGCCCCTTGGTCGTATCCAGTTCGGCGGTGTAGGTCTTCTTCGCAAGGTCGAGGGACTTCTGTGCCTCCTCGACTTTCGCTTTCTGGTTGGCGGCCAAGGTGTCGGCTCCAATGTTGTTGTGGGGCAGGCCGCCTGGCCTGCCGGCAGGCCAGACGGCCTGCCCCACGTTTTTACTCGACGCGGGATTCGATCGTCACTTCGCGGATGACGACGGGACGCAAGGGCTCACCCGGCGCGCCGTCGCGGGCCGGCTGGCTGTTTATTGTACGCGCCACCTCGAGCCCGCCCACGATTTTTCCGAAGATGGTGTAGCCCAGGTCCAGTTCCGGATCGGCGTCCATCCACGGCGTCGGACTGAGCGTGACGTAGAACTTGCAGGCGGCGGTTTCGAGCTCTTCGGAATGCCAGGCGCCGACCGTTCCCACCTCGTGGCGCAAACCCGGTTTCAACTCGGGCTTGAGCCAGTAGCCGATGCTGCCGTAGCCGACTTCACCGGTCCCCTTGGGACAGCCGCCCTCGAGATAGTGCCAGGGTTTGCCGTCGCTGGTCTGGTTGAGGGAACGATGGAAGGGAAGGCCGTCGTAGTAGCCGGCGCGGGCCAGGGCGATGAAGTTGCGGACATGGTTGGGGGCGGCGTCGGCGAGCAGGTCGATCTCGATGACGCCGAAATCGGTCTTTACCTTGGCGCGGTAACGAATCTTCTTGCCATCGCCCGTACGGAAATCGATCTTGTCCCAGAGGCCTTTTTCCTTCTCGTTTCCGGCGATCGCCTCGAACAGCTTGGCGACGTTCCTGCCGGCGACCGTCGTATCGGGAGGCCGAACCTCTTCATCGGAGACCGGGTCGAGCAGGACCGCTTTGTGGAAAGGCACGTCTGCGCCGTCGACAACGACGGACTTGGACTCGCGCTTGTCGTCCGCCTTGGTTTCGGGCCGGACTGCGACCTTCGGCTTGGGCAGAGGGCCGTCCGGCTTGTCGCCGTCATCGGTTTTCGGACTGCAGCCACCGAAGGAAAAGAGAAGGACGGCGACAGCGGCGAAGCGAAGGCGGCGCATGACTTGATCTCCGTGAGCCAGACGAGACGTCGGGTCGCGGACAATAGTCCAGGCCGCGCGGAAGGTCAACGCAGGTTCCCCAGGGGCGTCGGCGCTCTGGACCGCGACAGCCCGACGCGATTCTTGATAGAATGCGGGAAACTTCGCCGCCCTGCGAGGGCCCCGCCTTTGACGCTGATCTGCCTGGCCGCCTCCCTGTTTCCCCTGGCCCTCTATCTTTTCTTCCTTGCCGGGCTCAACCGCCGCCATCACCCCGTCCTGTTGCACGGCTTCTGGGAAGCCCTTGGCCTCTTGTTCGCTCTGTCCGGCTTTTTTCTCGTCACCGGACCGGCGCTGCTCAACGAGCTCTACGCGCGCGAACTTCTCGCCGTGCCGATCGAGCGGGACAGCGAAGCGCCTTTCGAGGAGATTCTTTTCAAATGGCGCGTCCTCTGGCTGATCTACTTCGTTGCCGTCGTCGTCCTGGCGGGGACGCTGATTGTCAGCCGGATGCGGCGCCGCGGCGTGTACAACGTCGACATGGAGGGTTTTCGCGCCGGCCTGGCGCGGACGCTGGAGGAGCTTGCCCTGTCGTCGCGGGCGGAAGGATCAACGGTGTTTCTCTACCCGCTCAGCCTTGGAACGAGACAGGGGCTGACGCCTGAAACGTCCGAAGGGGTGTTCGTCGGGGCCCCCGACCCGCGCCAAGGCGACGAGCCGACGAGCGCCGATGTTCCCCAGGCCACCCTGACGTTTGACGCGTTTCCGACCCTGGCGCATATCGCACTGGAATGGCTCGAAGGCGACCCGGCCTTCCGCGCCGTCTTCGAACAGAAGCTGATGGCCAACCTGAAAAACGCGGTGGCGCTCGACAATCCAGCCGCCGGCTGGTTTATCGGCGTGGCAAGCATGATTTCGGGCGCCTTGCTGATGCTGCTCGCCTTCATCCTCTTCGGTCACTTGCTGCCGCGCCGTTGAAACTTGCCTGCGAGATGAGCAAACCCTGTCCACTTCACGGGCATTGACGCAGAGCTACAAGTTCGCTTGACCGTCCGCCATCTTCAGAAGTTCTCGACGCCTCAATCACTTAGCGACTGATGACGGCGGTTGGCACGGCACGTGCTTCACGGTCGTCGCGCCCTCCCTGCCTTCGTGTGCCGGAACGCACGAACCTCTCCTTGTCGCTCCCGCCGAATCGCTCTCCTCTACTTCCCAGGAGGCCGCTCATGCTGCGCCTGCATCTGCTTGTCATCTACACCTTCAGCGCCCTCGCCATCGTCTCCCTCTTCGCGGATCGCCCCGAAGAGGTCGAGGGGACCGCCGACGCCCTGACGCGCCGCATCGAGCAGCGCCGCGAATTCGTCACGCAACTGGAGCGGTGTGAGCGCGATCTGGCCGGCGGCAGCCGTTCGCTCCGCGAGGTCAGCCGGCGCCTGCGCGACTATTGCGAGGTCTTCTATCCTTACTTCCTCGAAGATGTCCTGCACGCGGAATCAGGAGACACGCTCGACCGCAAAATCGCCAGCAACCTGATTCGCATCTTCCGTGTCCGGCTCATGGAACAAGAGCACGCGGCCCAGACGCGGGAAATCATCACGCGGCTCCAGCGTGAGTTGGACGCCTGGTGAGGCGGGTCGGCAAAAGCGCTCAGCCGCCAATGGCCTCGCGCAAGCGCAGGCAGCGCTCGATCAACGCCGGCAACTCGGCGAGCGGAACCATGTTGGGACCGTCACTCAGCGCCCGATCCGGCTCCGGATGTGTCTCGAGGAAGACGGCGTCGCAGCCGCACGCGATCGCCGCCCGCGCCAGAAACGGCACGAAACGCCGCTCCCCTCCCGTGCGGTCGCCGAGACCGGCCGGCTTCTGCACGCTGTGGGTGGCGTCGAAGATCACCGGGACGCCGAGTTCCTGCATCCAGGGGATGGCCCGCATGTCGTTCACCAGCTGGCCGTAGCCGAACGTCGAGCCGCGCTCCGTGAGAAAAATGTTGCGGCAGCCGACTTCGGTGAGCTTGTGGACGACGTTCTTCATGTCCCACGGGGCCATGAACTGCCCCTTCTTGACGTTGACGGCCCGGCCGCTGCGGCCCGCGGCGAGGAGTAGGTCGGTCTGCCGCGCCAGGAAGGCGGGAATCTGCAGGAGGTCGACGACTTCGGCTGCGGCGTCGACCTGGCAGCACTCGTGGATGTCCGTGGTCACGGGCAAGCCGGTGGCCTTCTTGACCGCGGCCAGCGTCTTGAGGCCGGATTCCAGTCCGGGGCCGCGAAATGACTTCACTGAGGTGCGGTTGGCCTTGTCGAAGGAGGCCTTGAAGACGAGCGGGATCTTGAGCCGGGCCGCCAAGGCGGCGAGATGCTCGGCGATGGCGAGCGTCGCGTCATGAGATTCGATGACGCAGGGCCCCGCGATCCAGAGCAGATCGTGCCCTTCACCGCAGCGATACGGGCCTACGGAAGCGAGACGCGCCATGGACGACCCTCCGTGGTCGGTACGAGTTTGGCCCAGTCGTCGAGCCCGCCTCAAGAATACGCCTTGCCCGGGAATGGGGGAAGGTCTTTCACTTCTTCAGCGCCACCGGAATCTCGTTGATCTTGGCCGCGAGAATGAAGTCGTTCCCCGAGAGGCCGCCGATGGCATGCGTGGACAGGTCGATGGCGACGTTGCGATAACCGGTCAGGTGCAGATCGGGATGATGGTCTTCCTTCTCGGCGACCGCGGCGATCTTGTTGAAGAAATCGAGCGCGGCCGTGAAGTTCTGCACGCGCCACTGGCGGCGCAGGCTTTTGCCGTCGTCCCCCAGCCGCCAGCCGGGAACGCTGGGAAGGAGTTCGCGAACTTGCTCGTCGCTCAACGGTGGGACGCCCCCTTCACAGGGCGTGCAATGCTTGCTGCGCAGATCCTGCTCGGTAGCGATCATGGTTGGTCTCCTCAGCGCGTGTCCAAGGTTGCGAGGCGACACACCATTCTACGGGCGGCCGGGAACGCGCGCCGTTATTTCGGGCCGATGCTCCACAGATGGCCCGTCGTCCGCAGCAGAATCCGGCCCTGGGACACTGCCGGCGACGAATAGCACTTCTCGTTCAATTCATTCCGCGCCACCAGGTCGAAGCTCGCGCCTCCCTTGATCACATAGGTGATGCCGTCATCATCCGTCATATAAACGTGCCCATCGATCAAGACAGGCGAAGCGCTGTGGTGCCGGCCCAGCTCTTCCATCCACAGACGCGTGCCGCTCTTCGCCTCGAAGCAGCTCAACGGGCCCAGGTCGCTGATCATGTAGAACCACTTGTCGTACGCGAGCGGCGACGGCACATACGACGCCTTCCGCGCCGACGTCTTCTCGTGCCAGACGACGTGCGTCTTGGTGACGTTCCCGGCGCCGTCGGGGCGGATCGCCATGTTGTGGAAGGTGGGGAAGCCGGCGGTTAGGAAGATCAGGCCCTCGCCGTAGACCGGCGAGGCGACGAACTGCTCGGTCGGCCCGTCGACGATCCAGATGAGCTTGCCGCTGTCCGGATCGTAGCTAGTGGTGCAGAAAGACCCGGTCAGCACCATCTGCATGCGTCCCGCGGCCTGGACGATGAGCGGGGCGCAGTAGCTGCGGGTGTGGTTCGGCCGGTCGATGCGCCAGCGTTCCGAGCCGTCCTTGCGATCCAGGGCGGTGATGAAGCCGTCGGCGTCCTGGTCGCCGTTGACGATGACCATGTCCTTGTAGAGGATCGGCGGACTGCAAAAGCCATGGCGCGAGAAAAAGAGGCCGGGGTTCTTGCGCCAGACCTCGTCCCCCTTGTGCGTGTAGCAGACGACCTCCATCTGGCAGTAAAGATCCTTCTTGGCCCAGGAGGAGTCGTTGAACTTGGGGAGCTTGTCCCCTTCCTTCGCCTTTCGCAGCTTGAGGAAACTGACGTAGACATGGTCGGCGTCCGCGGCCGGCGTCGAGCTGGCGAAGCTGTTGAGGCCGTGTTTGGGCTCGAGCGGCGAGCTGAGGACGTGCCTGTCCCAGAGGAGATCGCCCGTGCGGCGGTCGAAGCAGTAGAGCATCCGCTTCTCTTCCTTGAGCAAGCAGGAGGTCACGTAGACGCGGTCGCCGACGACGATCGGAGAGCTATGGCCGATGCCGGGGACCTTGGCCTTCCAGACGATGTTGTCCTTGGCGGACCACTTGAGAGGCAGGCCTTTCTCGTGGGATGAGCCGTCGAGGCGGGGCCCGCGCCATTGCGGCCAGTCTTCGGCACGTACGGAAGCGATCGGCGGGAAACAAAACAAGAGCAGAGCGACGAGCGCCCCCCTGACGCAACGCATGGCGGGATTCTCCATTGCTGAGGTTCGAGTCATGGTACCGGACGCGGCACGGCGGGGGTAGGAAAATCGGGGAGCCGTCTCGTGAAGCGTCCGGGCCTTTCCCCATCCGGGCGGCTGACGACGCGCCCTTCATCGCCCCATCACGGACATTCCCCGGCGAAGCATTTGGCCGCCTTGTCGTGCTCGCGGCGCCGCTCGTAAGCCTCGCCCATCAGGCGCAGGATGTCGACGTGGGGGACATTGGAGGGCTCGTGGAGCAGGAGGCGACTGCGCTCGAGGCAGGGGAGCGTTTTTCCCTCGTCGAGGTCGAGACGGGCCAGGCGAAAGCGGGCCCAGGGGCCGGCGGGGGTCTTCACGGCGGCGATGGACTCGAGGTACTTACGCGCCTCCGCGGCGTCCCCCTGGCGCAGGAGCGCCTCGGCGAGGCGAAGCGCGGCCTCGTGCTGGAGCGGTCCCTTCGTCGCAGGCAGGATCTCCTTGAAGGCGGCGGCGGCCTGCGGCCAGAGGGCGAGGTCGCTGTAGCCCAGGCCGGCGACGTAGAGGCCGAGGGGTCCAAGCGGGTTGTCCTTGCGCAGGGCGAGCAACGAGTAGAGGAGGTCGTGGCTGTCGGCGACGCTCTTCTTCGTCTTGGCGTCGCGAAAGCGCGCGTAGGCCGTGAGGAGATTACCGAACGGGGCATGCAGGTCGTCCTGCAAGACGTCGCGATGCCGCCCCAGCAGCGTCTTGAGGTTGGGAAGGTCGTCGTCCAGGACATAGGCGATGGCGAGGGTGGTTACAAGGGGCGGGCGCGACGCGTCATCGTGCGCATGGGCCACGCCGCGCTTGAGCAGGGCGATCGCTTGCGCCGCCTCACCCTCCTCGATGCTCATGCGGCCCAGACGGAGACAGGCGAGAAGAGCTTGCGGATGACTGGGCGCCTGGTCCATGGCCTTGAAGAAGGCGCGCCGCGCCTCGTTCATGCGGCCCTCGCGATGGAGGTGCAGGCCGCGGTTGAAATCGGCGTAGAGGTTGAGCCGCGAGAAAGGGTGCTCGGCGGCGAGACGCTCGAGCCAGGCCAGGGCTTCCTTTGGGGCGGCGGCGTCGAGATTGGCGCGAGCGATGAGCGCGAGCGGGGCCAGCGGATGGTCCGCGGCGAAGGCGAGTGTCTCTTCGAGGTAGCGCCGCGCCATGGCGGCGCGGGCTTCGTCGCGCCGCGCTTTGGGAATCTCCTCGGGCAGCGTGAAGATCACTTTCTCTCCGTCCGTATGGCAGACGAGGTCAAAGGCGTCGGCCAGTCCCTGAAGGACACCCAAGAGCGAGCGCTCCGAAACGTCGAGGTGGACCGCGCGGCCTTCGGTCGTCCGCAGCGCCTTGGGGGACCAGCCGACGGTCAGTTCGCCCGCGCTCGCCAGGCGTTTGACGGCGTCGTGAAATGAATCCTTCGGCAAATAGGCTGTGGCGACTGTCTGCTCGACCTTGCTCTTGGCGGGGACGGAGACAACGTTTGGCTCACGTTTGCCGGTCGTCTTTGGGGCGGGCCGGGAGAGGGCAAGCAGGCGATTGCAGTCCCAGGGTATCTCGCGAGGAAATGCCAGACGCTCATCGGGCCGGAGAGGGGTTTTCGCGCCATCCTCGTCCGCGGCCGGGCTCGCCTCGAGCGCGAGGGCCAGAGACAAGGTATAGGCGACTTCGGCGCGGAGATCCTGGTCCACGCTCTTGTCGGCGCTTCGCAGCGCCAGGGGCCAGAGCAGCGATTTGGCTTGAGCGGGCCGGCCTTCGTGGAGGTGGATGCGGGCGGCGCCGAGAAGAGCGAGCGCCGCGTGGGTTTCGTCGCCGCGCTCGACGAGACTGTGGTGAAGAGCCAGGGCGGTCTTTCGGTCGCCCAGTTGTTCCTGGCACAGCGCCTGCCGGTACACGAGAGAAACGGGCGCCGGGGAGCCGCCGAGATGGCGGTAGACGAGCAGGGCGAGGTCGAAGCGGCCTTCGCGAAAGAGCTGGTCTCCTTTGCGAACGTCGATGGGCCCGGTCATGCCGGGGAGGAACGGCAGCGTCCGGCCCTCGGCGTCCTTGGTCAAGAGCTTTGGCCGGGTCTGTTCCGGCTCTTCGTCGGGAGGGGCGGGGCGGGACAGCCAGCCGATCGTGGCGCCAAGGGCGAGCAAGCCGGAGATCAGGCCAGGCCAGGCAAAACGGGAGAAGGCGGCAGCCTTGGCTGTCGGCGGCGACGCTGTCGTCGGTTCGCTCGCGGCCGCTTCCATGATCGCTTCAATCCGAAAAGGCGGTAAAGATTCTCCCTCTTCCTTCTCTTATCGTCCGCTCCACGCGGCTTCTTGCGGCGATTTGCTTTCCGGTCTTTCCGGCCGGCCCTGAAAATTGAGACAAGTTCCATCGGTTCTCTTCGATATTGGGAGATAGGGACAAGAGAGGAGGAGGGGGAGCGATGCAAATCGGCAACCAGTTTTTGACCGGGGGCGCCGTGCCGGTCTTCCGCCCGACGCCCGCGGGCAAGGCGGGCACGCGCAAGACGCGCAGGACAAGAAGCGCGGAAACGGCGAGTGAATTATCGCACTGGCTTGAACTAACGCTGCAGGAGCCGGAAGTGCGCGACACGGTTGTGGACCAGGCGCGGCAGCGCTGGGCTTCAGGATTCTACGGCAGCGACGAGGCGGCGTTCCAGACCGCGGCGGCCTTGCTGAGCGCGGACGGCTAGCGGAGCCGCCTTTCGCGCAGGAGAATCGATCGTCGCTGTTTCGCCCAGATTGAGCCATGTTGCAGAACGCCCTACTCGCCCAGATCAGCGCGGACCCTCGTTTGCCCGCGCCGCCGGCCATCACGTTCCAGATCCTGGACAAGGTCAACTCCGCGCAGTGCACCATCACCGAGATCGCGCGGCTCATTGCGCAGGATCCCCCCCTGTGCGGCAAAATCCTCAAAATCGTCAACTCCTCTCTGTTCGGCATTCCCCGCGCCGTCACCTCGATTCAGAGCGGGGTGAGCCTGCTGGGCCTCAAGCGGGTGCGCTCGCTCGTCCTCAGCCTCGCCCTGCCCGCCATGCAGCAGAACACGGCAGCGGGATTGCGGCAGGATTTCTGGCGCCTATCGGTGTCGACGGGCATCGTGGCACGCGACCTGGCCCTGCGCCTCGGCTGGCCGGATCCCGATACGGAAATGGTCTGCGGTCTTCTCTGCGACCTGGGGGTCCTGGTCCTGAACGAGCTGAACGGGCGCGCCTACGCCGAGATCATGCAGCGCTCCGGCCTGTCGCTCATGGTGCGGCAATGCAGCCTCGAACACGAGAGCCTGGGGGTGACGCATGCCGAAGTGTCGGCCCACATCTTGAAGGCGTGGCGGCTGCCCGAGGAGATGACCGAGCCGATCCGGCGCCATCACGAGCCGCAGCACGCGGCGCCGCCGTATCGCGATCGGGCCGAACTGCTCCATTTCGCCCATCGTGTCGCCCAGCTTGAGTTCACCGTCGACTCCCCGACGATCGTGGGGGACATCACCAAGGCGGCGCGCGAGCGCTACGGCATGGATGATCGGACCTTTCAGAAGTTTCTCGATCCCTTGAGCGAGAAGAGCCGTGAGTTGGCGGGACTCTTGCAGGTGGACATCGGCGCCTGCGAATCGTTCGCGACGCTGCTCGGCCGCGCCACCGAAAGCCTGAGCCGCCTGGCCCTGGAGACGAGCCTGGAGAACGTCCGCGCCGAGGAGCGGACCGAGCGCGCCGAGCGCGAGCTGAAGAAGACGGAAGAGGCGCTGGAAAGCGCGGAGGAAAAGCTGCGCCAGGCCGTGAAGATGGAGGCGATCGGCCGCCTCGCGGGGGGCGTGGCGCACGACTTCAATAACCTGCTCACCGTCATCAACGGCTGCAGCGAGCTGCTGTTGAGCATGATGACGGCCGGCGACGCCCATCGCGTCCTGGTCGAGGAGATCAAGAAGGCCGGGGATCGGGCCGGCGATTTGACGCGGCAACTCCTCGCCTTCAGTCGCAAGCAATTCCTCGTTCCCAAACCGCTCCATCTGAATGACGTGGTCACGGGCATCGAGAAGATGTTGCGCCGCCTCATCGATGAGAACATCGCGCTGGAGCTGGCGCTCGAAAAGGAGCTACGCGTCACGCTGGTGGACCCGAGCCAGATGGACCAGGTGATCCTCAACCTGGTGCTGAACGCGCGCGACGCCATGCCACAGGGCGGCACGCTGCGGATCGAGACCCGCAACGTCGATCTGGACGCCGCCGCCGCACCACGCGCCGGCCTCCAGCCGGGCGCGTATGTCCTGCTCGCCATCAGCGATACCGGCTGCGGCATGGCGGCCGAGGTGAGGGCGAAGATCTTCGAGCCCTTCTTCACGACCAAGCCGGAAGGGCACGGCACAGGCTTGGGTTTGGCGACGGTCCATGGGATCGTGATCCAGAGCGGCGGGCAGATCAACGTCCAGAGCGACGTCGGCCGTGGAACCACCTTTCAGATCTATCTGCCGGTCGCGGGCGCCGCCGCCACGGCGCCTTCGCCGTCCGCGCCTGCTTCCGGCCGCGGGCGCGAGACGGTGCTGCTCGCCGAAGACGATGACGCCGTACGGCGCATGGTGCGGCAAATGCTCGAGAGCTATGGCTATCGCGTGTTCGAGGCCGCCGATGGGCTGGAGGCGCTCGAGGTGGCGACGCGGCAGCCGGCGCCGATCGACGTCCTGGTGGCCGATATCGTGATGCCGAACATGGGGGGGGCCGAGCTGGCGCGGGCACTGACGGCGCAGCGGGCCGATCTCCAGGTGCTCTACATCAGCGGTTATACCGATGACGCGGCGGTGCGTTTCGGCGTGCAGCAGGCCGAGGCGGCTTATTTGCAGAAGCCCTTCACGCCGCAAGCCTTGGCGCTCAAGGTGCGCGAGACGCTGGAAAGGCGACGGCCAGCCAAGCTGGACGGGGCGACCCTCTCGCCCGTTTAGGTTTCCGGATTGGCAACCGCGGCGGCTGCCGTCGACTCAGGCAGATGGCGCCTCGGATCATAGCACGTCGAGGCGGCCCTCCGCTCCCGTCGGGCGACGCCCACCAAAGCTCCGTCATCCCTTCCACGCTTCAAGCCCACACCAGATCTGGTCGCGCCGGCGCGTCTTGCGCTGTGGGCGCGAATCTCGTCGCCGCAAGGTTAATTGGAGCGTTTTCTTGGAGATCGCACTATGAGCGGTAGGCGTAAGGAGTTGGGACGAAGGATGCCCGAGGCGCCGCCGACCCGTGGGCTCGAAGATTCGCCCGCGGGCCGGTTGGGGCGCAGACCGCGACAACAGCGCCGGTCAGGCCGGGGAAAATGATAGCGCCTGTTGTGCCGGTTGCGCCGTCGCGGCAATGGGGCGGGACGCGAGAAGATGGCAAGGTTGGGGCAAGCGGCGCCAAGGGGCTTCGATGTTGGAAGCAACCAGCCTGACTCAGACGCACACGTGTGATGCTTTTTTTCGAAGGAGTACATGGGTATGGGGCTCGCGATCAACAACAACGTCTCCTCCTTGACCGCCCAGAACAACCTCTCGCGCACGCAGGGTATGTTGTCCAAGTCGCTGGAGCGGTTGTCGTCCGGTCTCAAGATCAACCGCGGCGCGGACGGCCCGGCGGCGCTCGTCATCTCCGAGCAGCAGCGGGCCCAGATCGCCGGCCTGCAGACAGCCATCGATAACGCCTCCAAGGCCGTCTCCATGATTCAGACGACGGAAGGCGCGCTCAACGAGATCAACGGCCTCTTGACCAAGATCCGCGGCCTGGCCCTCGACTCGAGCAACACCGGCGTCGCCGACAGCACCGCCCTCGCCGCCAACCAGGCCGAAGTCACGAACGCCCTTTCCACCATCGACCGCATCGCCAACAACACCAAGTTCGGCACCAAGAACGTGCTCAACGGTCAGGCGGCGATCTCCGCGGTCGTCTCCGGCGCCAACAACGGCGGCCTCGGCGCCATCACCGCCGGCACCTCCACCGCCGCGGGCGGCTATACCATCGCCATCACGGCCGCCACCGGCACGGGCGGCAACCTCACCGGCCCCGCGGGCGCCGGCTCCCTCGCCGCCAACGGCTCCGTCGTCGTCGCCGGCGGCGGTCTTACGGCCAATGTCACTGTCGCTCTCTCCATTGGCGACAACGTCGCCTCCACCGCCACGAAGATCCAGGCGGCCCTGGATAACTCCGCGGCCTCCGGCGGCGGCGCCGGCAAGTTCGTCGTCGACGTCGTCGGCGGCACCCAGATCCGCATTCGCTCCAACGTCCTCGGCTCGGCGGCCGTCACCGCCCAGTCCGATTCCGGCGCCACCGCCGGCGTCATCGGCTTCCTCGCCGCCGGCTCCACGGGCACGGCCGGCGTCGGCCTCACCGTCACCGTCAACGGCGCCGCAACCACCATCAGCACCGGTACCCAAGGTTTGAACAACCAGGTCACCTACGGCGGCCCGCAAGGTCTCAGCTTCGCCGTCAACGTCGCCAACGGCGCTGCCGCGGCCGGCACCAGCACGACGGTCAGCGTCACCGATAACGGCCTCGTCTTCCAGATCGGCGCCAACGCCAACGAGACGGCGAAGGTTTCCGTCGAGAAGGCGACCAGCGATTCGATCGGCACCGGCGTGAGCGGTCTGACGACCGGCATCACCAACCTGAGCCAGATCGACGTCACCACCTTCAACGGCGCCCAGGACGCTCTCAAGGTGGTGGACAAGGCGATCAACGACATCACGTCGCTCCGCGGCAAACTCGGCGCCTTCCAGGGCAACACCCTCGAATCGACGTCGAACAGCCTGCAGGCGACTCTCGAAAACACGGTGTCCGCCGAGTCCGTCATCCGCGACACGGACTTCGCCGCCGAAACCTCCAATTTCACCAAGAACCAGGTCCTGATGCAGGTCGGCACCAGCGTTCTCTCCAACGCCAACCAGACCTCGCAGCTCGTCCTGACCTTGCTGCAGAAGCTGTAGGATCGGCGTGATTCGTGAAGATTCTCAGGCGCGAGAGGGACCGGG
>JAXMAR010000056.1:0-44025 GCA_046350295.1 Gemmataceae bacterium | reverse complement strand
GCGCGAAGACGCGCACCTTGCCGTCCTTGGTCCCGGCGGCGAGCTTCGTGCCGTCCGGCGACAGAGCGACCGCGAGCGCGTTGTCCGGCAACGGCAGGCTGCGCAGCGGATGATTGACCGGCACGTCCCAGACCTTGAGCGTGTTATCGGCCCCGGCGGAGGCGATGAACTGGCCGTCCGGGCTGAAGGCGACGCTCAGCACCTGCTTGGTGTGGCCCGCCGCCCCGGCGAAAGTCTTGATCTCCTTGCCGCTGGCCGTGTCCCAGAGCTTGACGGTGAAGTCGAAGCTGCCGGTGGCGAGCATCTTGCCGTCGGGGCTGAAGGCGACGGAATAGACTTCGGCGCCGTGCCCCTTGAAAGTGTGGACGATATCGAGCTTCGGCTTGTCGCCGTCCGTCTTGGGCTTGTCCTTGGGCTTGTCCTTATCGCCGGCACAGAGGGGGACGAGGGCCGCGAATCCGAGGAGAAGGGCCGAGGCGAGGAGCCGAGCCGTGGCTTTCATGGAAAGACTCCAGAGGAGGGAGCGGAGGCGGGAGCGAAACCGGCAGCGACAGTCAGTTTCGCAAGCGGACGGGGCGGCGTCAACTTGATGAGGCCGCTTATTACCGATTCACTTGACTGCCAGCGCGACCAGGCGCCGCGCCTCGTTGTCATACGGCGCGCCAGACAAGTCGCCGTAGAGGGTGACCCGGTGGAAACCCGCCCCGCGCAGGAGCCCCTCCAATTCGCCGCCGGAGTAGATGCGGATGCTCCAGCGGAACTCGCGCTGACTCGCGCCGTCGAGAAGCAGCCAGCGGTTGTCGATGTACTGCCAGCCGCTCCGTACCTGGCGCTCCTCGAGCAGAAAGGTCTTGCGTTCCGCGTCCTCCTGCCAGTCGCGCGGGCGGAACGTCCGCGCCAAGACTTCCTTGCCCAGCAGGTCCATGACCAGCCTGCCGCCGGGCTTGAGCGAGGCGTGGACGTTGGCGAGGGTCTCTTGTTCGTCGGTGTCGCGCTCGAAATAGCCGAAGCTGGATAAGAGACTCACCGCGGCATCGAAGGCGTCGGGCCGGCGAAAGCGGCGCATGTCTTCGCGAATCCATTCGATCTCGAGCCCTTCCTCCGCGGCGCGGCGCCTCGCCTCGTCGAGGTAGGCGTCGGTGCGGTCGACGCCGGTCACGAGGCAGCCGCGCCGGGCCAATTCGATGGAATGCCGGCCGACGCCGCAAGCCAGATCCAAGAGGTGGAAGATTGGGTCGGGCTGAAGCAGCGCGAGGACCTGCTGCGCCTGGCGCACGGCTTCGTCGCCGCGGGCGCCGCGGAAAAGAAAGGGGGCGCAAGCTAGCCAGAATGAGTCGTCCTCATGCCACGACATTCACGTTCCTCCATGGTTGGCGCCCGTTATTCTCCTGCGACGCAAACCAGAACGCAATGGACTACTGAACGCAAGAACACAAAAGGCGCGTCTTCCCCAGTTTCCTGTCACATAACGCGGCTCCGTCTCTATTGGAATTAGACAACGAGGAGACGACCATGACCCGCATCACCCGAATCGTTCTGCTGAGCCTGGCCTCTTTCGGCCTGACCGCGACGGTCCGGGCGGACAGCAAGCCGGATCTGGTCCTGGTGAGCGTCGGCGTCTCCAATTTCCAGCACCGGGCTTTCGAGCGCGGCGTGGCGGCGGCGGCCAAGGACGCCCAGGACGTGGCCAAGCTTTACGAGCAGCAGGCCGGCCGGTTCTTCGGCAAGGTGGAGAGCAAGGTCCTGGTCAACGAAGAGGCGACCCGCGCCAACATCGAGAAGGCGTTCGCCTGGGCCAAGACCCGCGCGACCGCGAACAGCTACGTCGTGGTCTTCATGGCGAGCCACGCTCAGGCCGACGACCGCGGCCAGTACAGCTTCGTCCCGCACGATTCCAACCCGCTCCTGCCCAGCACCAACGTGACCAGCGCCACGATGCGGAAGTACCTGGACAGCACGGCGGGCAAGTGCTTCCTGATCCTCGATACCTGCCACGCCGGAGCCGCCAACCGCCTGGGCGGCGTCCACTTCGCGACGCTGGCGAGCTGCAACGCCAGGGAACTGAGCAGCGAGGACGGAGCGGCCAACGGCTTCTTCACGCGGGCTTTTGTCGAAGGCATGAGCGGCAAGGCGGACGCGAACGGCGACGGCGTCGTCACCCTCGACGAGCTGGAGAGCTTCGTCCGCGACCGCCTGAGCAACCTGAGCGAAGGCCGGCAGAGCTTCACGATGAACAAGCCGACCGAATACCGCGGTCTGCTACCGGTGGCCGGCAGCTGAAAAGGGGACATTCTGGACATTCTACTTTTTCGCTTCGCCGTCTCAAGCTCGCCTCTCGCCCGAGGACTCAACCACCCGATCGGCTTGACGAATGCCTCGTAATCGTCGTCCTATGGAAAGACGTCGTCGCGCGCGTTGCCGCGATTGATGACGTGATAGCAAAAGCCGCCAGCGGCGTCGCGAGCAGTGCGAGGCATGGCCCAAAGGCAGGGTGTGTTTCGGGCTCAGGGAAAGGAAAAAGTAGAATGTCCCCTTTTTAATAGCGGACGGTGAAGCCGAAGGTCGCGGCGTCGGCGCTGACGGAGCTGCGGACGGATGTGCCGGGGATGGCGCCGACGGGGAGGGTGAGGGGACCTTCCACGGAGCTTTCGAAGGCATGGATGTAGGCGACGGAGAGGGTGAGGCACTGGCTCAGGTTGTAGGAGAAACCGGTGTAGACGGTGTGCTCGAGGATGGTGGGGGCGGCGACGTTGAAGAAGGCGACGCTCGCGTCTTGCGGGTTGTTGTTGAAGGAGTAGCCGGCGCGGAGGGCGAGGCGGTCGCTCAGCTGGTACTGGGCGCCGGCGGCGATGACGAACTGGCTGTCCCAGCCGAGGCCGCGCACGGCGCCGTTGGCTTGAAAGCCGGTGTCGTCGAAGCCCTCGGCGTTGCGGTAATCGATATAGCGCAGGTCGGCGGCGAAGATCCAGTGCTCGAAGCCGGTGTAGGAGGCGCCGACGGAGGCGATCCAGGGGAGATCGAAGCGGGCACTGTCGGCACGGGGGCGTCCCAACTCGTCGACGGTGTTGAAGCGGAAGGTGTCCATCCACTGCGGGCTCTTGAAGCTGGCGCCGAAGTTCCAGCCGTTGCAGCCGGAATAGTAGACGCCGATCTGGAAACCGGCGCCCCAGTGCCAGCGCGTCTGCTCGCCGTCGGGATAGGTGAAGAAGCCGTTGCCGTTGGCGTCGTCGGGAGGGGCGACGAGGAGCGGCGAGGCGCGGAGGTTGGCGATGTCGATGATCGGACTGAAGCCGACGGACAGGCGATCGGTGAGCTGGAGCGAGACGGTGGGGACGACCTGCACGACCTGGAGCTCGGCATAGAGCCGGCCGACGCCGAAGCCGTTGGGGGGTTGCGGCGTGAGGACGGGGTTGAAGAGGCTGGCCGGGTAATTGGCGCTGAAGCCGGCGGCGGAGAGGACGCCGAGACCCAGGGTGACATCGGAGCCTTCCACGTGGTGGGCCAGGCCGAAGTTGGGCATGAGCATGACGCCGCTCTCGGAGGTGCTCTCGCCGCCCAGGGTGATCGGGGGCAGGCCGCGGCCGAAGGTATTGGCGGGCAGGAGGGAGAAGAGGCGCGGATGGGCCCAGATGAACTCGCTGCCGAAGGTCATTTCGTTTTGAGGCAGGGCGCTGAGGCCGGCGGGGTTCCAGAAGAGGCAGCTGAGGGAGTCGACGGGGTTGGCGGCGCCGACGCCGCCCATGGAGCGGCTGACGGGGCCGCCGCCGTTGAGGATGACGCCCTGCTGGGCCTGGGCGGCGCCGGGGACGACGGCGAAGGCGAGGACAACAAAGCCCCAAGCGATCAGGCGACGGCGAGCCATGGTCATGCCCCTGGAGAGATTGCCCCGCTTTCCCAGAGCGCCGGGCGAAAGCGCGGAAAAGCGCGAAGATTTCGATGTTACGGGGAGTATCGGTTGGATGGGGGATGCGACTTGATCCGCGTTTGCGGGGTAATCTGACGGAGCCAGGGATGGTTTCGTCAGGCGGGAAAGCCCGTCAGGCTGGAAAGCCTGACCTACGATTGGCCGAAGACATGGGCCTCGACGGCGCCGCCGGGCCAACCATAGAGGAGCAGTCGTTTGAAGTGGTAGTCGCCGCCGATGTTGTAGCCGGCAATCGGGCCGAGGTGGTTTTCGCGCTGGCGGTGGGTGTGGCCGCAGAAGGCGGCGGCGATGCGCTCGGCGTGGCGCGTCAGCAGGTCTTCCATGTCGCGGTTGCCGGAGAAGGCGTCCCAGAGCAGGGCGTCCAGGGAGAGCGGTCCATCGGTGTCGCGCGGGAAGTTGAGGCCGTAGAACGCCGGATGATGCGTCAGGACAAGCGCGTGCTCCGCCTGAGCGAGAGCAGTCTCCAGATGCTGCGCGAAGGCGCCGACGACGCGCCGCGTGAACCCGACATCGTCGAGCGGCCATTGCACGAAGCGGCGGTCGTTGTGCCGGCCGCGCGTGAACTGCATCGTGCGCAGGCGGTAATCCCAGTCGGGCGTGGCGGCCTTCAGCTTGTCCAAGGACCAGGAGTAGTCGTACCAGTTGATGGAGCCGACGATGGCCAGGCCGGCGTCGACGCGGACGAGCGGCCCATGGTCGAGGTAGTGGAAGCCGTGCTCCTTGCAGACGGCGGGCAGATGGCTGTTATAGACATGGAGGGAATCGCCGCGGGCATCGCCGTCCTCGACCCAGATGTCGTGGTTGCCGGGAACGAGCGCCTTGGGGCAGCTCAGGTTGGCGAAGAGGTCGAGGCAGCCGTTGAAGTTGTCGGCCGTGCCCTGATCGCCGCCGAGGAGGAGGAGGTCGGGAGGGTGGGCGAGGAGGAAGTCGCGCAGGGCGAGAGCGGCCCGGCTGCCGCGCTCGCCGTGTCCCCAGTGGAGATCGGCGGTGATGGCGATGCGCATGTCGGCATTGTAGGTCAAAGACGGTCCGTTGAAGGTGAAGCGGGGGCGCCGTCGCGCCCTTGCGTGCGGTCGCGCCTTGCGTCCGGTCGGCGGATGAGCAATGATGGACGTTGCACCAGACCTTCAAGCGGACGCCCGCCGGATGAATCAGGTTCCCTGCATCAACCCGACCTGCTCCCATCTCTTCTCGGCCAGCGAGTTGACCGGGGCGGCGATCAAGTGCCCCAAGTGCGGGCAGGTGATCCAGGTGCGGGCGCCGGGCGCCCCGGCTCCACCACCACCCCCACCACCCCCACCCGCGCCACGCAAGCCGGCGCCCCTGGCCGCCCCGGTCGCGAAACCGGCGCCGCCGCCGAGCGTGCCACGCGCGACTCCCGCCGCGCCACCGGCGCCGCCGCCACCCGCGCCCCCGGCGCCGCGAGCGCCTGCTCCAGCGCCGCAACAGGTCGATCCCCTGGGTTTCGCGCCGAGCCCGCCTCGGCCAGCGCATGCGCCTCGACCGCCGAGCCCGCCGTCATTCGCTGCCACCGCGCCGGACAAGGACGCGGCGCCCTTTGCGGACGACCTGGCCGATCTGGCCCCGGGCGGCTATCGACCCGCGGCGAAGCCTCCGCCTCCCTCCAACCGCATCTGGCTCCGCTTGCTGGCGCTCGCCTTCATCTGCGTCGGGGGCGTCCTCATCATCGTTCTGGCGGTGCGCCGCTTCCGCGGCGGCGACGAGCGGGCGCCCACCTACGAAGGGGACGTGCAGGCGCGGCTGTACGACATCGTCAACTCCAAGGACAAAGCGGAGAAAGCGTTCAAGCTCGTCCTGCCCAAGGACAAGCAGTGGAAGGCGGACGAGGAGACGCGCAAGAAGTACAAGGCCCTCGCCGCCTGGCGCGACGGCGAGAATGACGTCGTCCTCGCCGTGCTGGGCCGAGACTTCTTCATGCGCAAGCCGCGCGACTCGGAGCTGACGCAGCTCGGCCGCGAGGCGCTGGACGGCGTCTACGACGAAAGCCTGGAGATGGACCAGACGCCGGAGGCCGGGCAGGTCGGCGGCGAGAAGACGCGTAAGTTCAAATTCAAAGGGCGCGACGGCGCCGTCCTCCAGTTCGGCGAGATGCACCTTTTCACCCGCCACGGCATCGGCTACGCGGTGGTCGCCTTCGGTCCGCCGGGGGAAGAAAAGGAGTTCGAACGCGTGCAGTCCACATTGAAGTGGCTGGAAGACCGCAACTTGGGCTTCGCCTTCGCCGACGAGCGGCGTGGCTGGACCGAGCAACCGCCGCCGATGCAGGTGATCGCGAGCGCCTCGGGCGCCGTCATTCTGAAAGTCCCCGAACGCGTTTACGAGAGGAGCGAGAAGATCAAGGTCGAAGGGGAAACCGAAGTCGATCTCTACCTCTTGGGCCGCTTCCGAACCGAGAAGGACAACCGCAAGAACGCGCACGTGCAGGTCTACCGCCTGGAAGGCGAGACGGCGCCGGAAAAGGCGATGGAGAAGGCGAAGGAGTTCGTGCTCGCCCAGACCGCCGCCGGTACCGAGGGCTACAAGCTCATCGTGGCGCCCGACGCCGAGGAAGGCATGGGGGAAACGGGGAAGGAGGCGAAGATCGGCGACAAGACCGGACGCATCGGCGATTTCTGCATGACCGTCAACGACAAGAAGGAACGCTTCTTCGCGATCGGCGTGGTCAACGAAGGGGACCGCCTCACGCTCATCGCCTGCGACGTCATCTGGGAACACCGGCAGATCTGGGCCAGCGATTTCCGCGACCTGCTCGCGGCCGCGACGGTGAAGAAATGAGCGGCGCCGCCACGAGACCGTTTCACAACCGTAGCGTGGACTGAAGGCCACGCGAATTCTCCAGGCGCGTGGACTGAAGTCCACGCTACGGCCGGTTCTGAAACCGTCTGTAAGCTAACAGCACTTCTTGCCTCGCCGCGGCTAACAAGAAAGCGCCATGGACCGTTCCCTCAAGGGCTTCGAACACTACCTGCGAGGATTGCCGATGCCGGAGCTGCGTAAGGACCCGATCGTGGGTCGTTGGGTCATCATCGCCACCGACCGGGCCAAGCGGCCGGTCGCGCCCAAGGGGGAGGAGCTGTCCCGGCCGGGGACGCTCTGCCCGTTCTGCGCCGGCAGCGAGACGAACACGCCGCACGAGATCCTGGCCTACCGCGATCGCAACACCAAGCCGAACGAGGCCGGCTGGCGCGTCCGCGTCGTCCCCAACAAGTTTCCGGCGCTGCAGATCGAGGGGGACCTCAACAAGCGCGGCGACGGCATCTACGACCGCATGAACGGCATCGGGGCTCACGAGGTCATCATTGACTGCCCGTTCCACGAGATCAGCATCGCCAATCTGACCGAGGACAACATCCGCGAGATCCTCTGGGTCTATCGCGACCGCCTCGTCGACCTCAAGAAAGACCCGCGCCTCGTCTACGGCATGGTCTTCAAGAACGTCGGCGCCGCGGCCGGGGCGTCGCTGGAGCATTCGCATTCCCAGCTCATCGTCACGCCGATCGTGCCGATCAACGTCTGGGAGGAGATGACCGGGGCGCTCGAGTTCTTCAACTACCGCGGCCGCTGCATCTACTGCGACATGATCCACCAGGAGCTGGGCGCGGAGAAGCGCGTCGTCCTCGACACGCCGAACTTCGTCGCCTTCGCCCCGTACGCCTCGCGCTTCCCGTTCGAGACCTGGGTCCTGCCCAAGACGCACAACAGCCACTACGAGAACATCCAGAAGAACGAGGTCGATGAGCTGGGGACGGTGCTCAAGACGATCCTGATGAAGATCGAGACGGCCCTCGACAAGCCGGCCTACAACTACATCATCCACACCTCGCCGTTCGACACGCAAACGTTGCCGCATTACCACTGGCACATCGAGATCATCCCGCGCCTGACCCGCGTCGCCGGCTTCGAATGGGGCACCGGCTTCTACATCAACCCGGTGCCGCCCGAGCAAGCGGCGGCGTACCTGCGCGACACGGAAGTCGACCTGATGGCGACGCCGCGGCGCTGATGCCGATTCTGTGGAAGCGAGTGGCCCGGGTGGGATGCTTTGGCGGGTCCCGGCAAGGCTCGTTGAACCTTCGGCTCACACCGCAAATGCATGCTCGACGTCGTGCCGGCGACTTCTTGCTGCCTGAGGACGAGGCAGAGCATGCTTTTGCGGTGTTCCCGGCAGGGTGCAGCAACGGCGAGCGACCCGCAAAAGCATGCCACCCGGGAACCTCCCCCTGATCGAGCGTGTCTTTATCTCCCGTGTGAGGGTCTTTTGCCGTGTCGCACAAAACCTGGGGTGGCCGTTTCACGGGCGGCGTCGACGAGCGCGTCGAGGCCTTCACCGAGTCCATCTCCTTCGATCGCCGTCTCTACCGCCAGGACGTCCTCGCCAGCCAGGCGCATGCGCGCATGCTTGCGGAGATCGGCGTCCTCACGAATGAAGAGGCGGAAAAGATCGCCGCCACGCTGGACGAGATCGCCGCCCGCATCGAGCGCGGCGACTTCGAGTACTCCATCAAGCTCGAAGACATCCACACCCACATCGAACGCGCCCTCATCGAGAAGCTCGGCGACCTCGGCCGAAAGCTCCACACCGGCCGCAGCCGCAACGACCAGGTCGTGACCGATCTCAAGCTCTGGGTCCGCGGCGCCGGCGATGAGATCGACAGCCGGCTGCTCGAAGTGCAGCGTGCCCTTGTTGCCGCCGCCGAGCGCGAGCGCGACCTCGTGCTGCCGGGTTACACCCACTTGCAGCGGGCCCAGCCGGTCCTGGCTTCGCACTACTTCCTGGCGTACGTCGAGAAATACCAGCGCGACCGCGAGCGCCTCGCGGATTGCCGTAAACGTGTCAATGTCCTCTCCCTCGGGGCCGCCGCCCTCGCCGGCACGTCTATCCCGATCGACCGGCAGTCCGTCGCCAAGAAACTCGGCTTCGAAGGGGTCGCGGCCAACAGCCTCGACGTCTCCAGCGACCGGGATTTCGCGCTGGAGTTCGCCTTCGACCTGACCGTGATCGCGCTGCACCTGGCCGGCTGGGCGGAGGAGTGGATCCTCTGGTCGACCACCGAGTTCAACTTCCTCGACCTGCCCGACGCCTTCTGCACCGGCTCGAGCATCATGCCCCACAAGAAGAACCCGGACACGCTGGAATTGACGCGCGGCAAATGCGCCCGCGTCGTCGCCGACTTGCAGCGACTCATCGTCCTGGTGAAGGGCTTGCCGCTCGCTTACAACCGCGACCTTCAGGAAGACAAGGAGGCGCTTTTCGACGCCTTCGACACCGTTTCCGCCTGCCTTGCCGTCGCCGCCCCCCTGATCGAGCGGACCCGTTTCCGCACGGAGGTCATCGCGTCGCGCCTGGAGGACGGCTTTCTGGATGCGACGACCTTGATGGAGTTTCTGGTCAAGGAAGGTTTGCCGCTGCGCTCGGCCCACGAGGCGGTCGGTAAACTGGTGCGACTATGTGAACAGCGCCGCTGCCGCCTCGCCGATCTTGAGGAATCCGAGTTCGATTCCCTGAGCGCCGGGCTCGGGAACAGGGTAAAGACAGTGTTAGGCGTGAAGCACGCGCTTGAGGCGTTTCGCAGCTTCGGCTCTACCGCGCCGGCCCAGGTGGCAGCGCAACTGGAAGAGTGGAAAAAGCGGGTAGGGTTGGTGTAAATTGAAGGATCGGGTTCACGTGCATTCGAAAGGAGCCAACCATGTCTCAGGTCGTTCTGGATGACCAGACCCTGGATCGCCTGCTGCGATCTTGCAGGCCCGTGACGATCCTCGACTCCGAGGGCAACGTTGTGGGCCGGTTCATCCCCGAGATCGACGAGGCGGACCTCCAACCGCAGATAAGCGAGGAAGAATTGGAGCGGCGCGTCCGCGAGGAATCGGGGAAAGGACGGCCTCTCAAAGATTTCCTTGCCGAGCTTGAAAGGCGCCAATGAACTGGCAGGTTCTGTGGTTGCCGCCGGCTCTGAATGATCTTGCCCGCATCTGGACTGGCGCGGCGGATCGAGCCGTTGTCACCAAGGCGGCAAACCAGATCGATCACTCTCTGGAGCAGGATCCAATCGGAGAAGGCGAGTCTCGCGACGCAGACATCCGCATCATTGTCTCGCTTCCGCTTGGCGCTTCCTACCGAATCGTTCCAGGGACCAGGACAGTCGAAGTCATTCATCTTTGGTTTATCAAGAAACGAAAGGCCTAGGATGGACCACTTTTCCTACCGCCACCGCGTCCTGCACTGCGAGAACGTCCCCGTTCCCGCCCTCGCCGAGAAGTTCGGGACGCCGCTCTACGTCTATAGCAAGGCGACGCTGCTGCGCCACCTGCGCGAGCTGCAGACCGCCTTTGCCGAGCTCAAGCCGCTCATCTGCTACAGCATCAAGACCAACGCCAACCTGCACCTCGCCCGCCTCATGGTCGAGAACGGCGCCGGCTGCGATGTCACCAGCGGTGGCGAGCTCTTCCGCGCCCTCAAGGCCGGCTGCCCCGGCGACCGTATCGTCTTCGCCGGCGTCGGCAAGACCGATCAGGAAATTCGCACGGCCCTCGAAAACAACGTCTTCCTCTTCAACGTAGAAAGCGAAGGCGAGCTGCTCGCGGTCGGCGACGTCGGCAAGGCGATGGGGCGGACCGTCAACGTCGCTCTCCGCGTCAATCCCGACCTCCCACCCAAGACGCACGCCAAGACCGACACTAGCGTCAAAGGGGTGAAGTTCGGCCTCGACATCGACACCGTCCTCGAGTTCGCCCAGAAGATGGTCGGCCACCCGAGCGTCCGCATCGTCGGCCTGCACATGCACCTGGGCTCGCCGATCCTCTCGGCCGAGCCTTATCGCCAGGGCATCGAGAAGGGCCTGGTCCTGATCGAGAAGCTGCGACAGCAAGGGCATCAGATCAACGTCTGGAACATGGGCGGCGGCTTCGGCATCCACTACCGCAAGCAGGAGGCGCTCCCCGCCAGCGCGTTCGCCGAGGTCATCGTCCCGGGCGTCAAGAAATCCGGCTGCCGGCTGGTGCTCGAACCGGGCCGCTTCATCGTCGGCAACGCGGGCGTCCTCGTTAGCCGGGTTATCTACACGAAGGACTCGGGCGGTAAGCATTTCGTCATCCAAGACGCGGCCATGAACGACCTGATCCGGCCGACACTTTACGATTCGTTCCATCGCATCTGGCCGGTGCAACCGGAGTCGGGCGTTCCCGGTCCGCCGGAGGACTACGAGGCGGAGATTCCGGGGACGCGAAAGTGCGATGTCGTCGGTCCGGTCTGCGAGTCCAGCGACTTCCTGGCGAAGAACCGCTCGCTGCCGGAAATGAAACGCGGCGACCTGCTGGCGACATTCAGCGCCGGCGCCTACGGCATGGCGATGGCCTCCAACTACAACGGCCGCCCCCGCGCCGCCGAGGTCCTGATCGACGGCGACGATTACCGTCTCATCCGCCGCCGCGAAACGTACGAGGATTTGGTTCGACCGGAAGTCGAGGTGTAGTTTTTTTCTACCACCGATCGCACGGATAGCACTGATTGGGGAGGAGACCAACGACACTCGTTTCCAACATCCGTGTCATCCGTGAAATCCGTGGTTAGAACCGAGTTCCTTGGCCCTAGACGCGTCCGTGGAGAAACATCCGTGTCCCGCATACTAAAGATCCTCGCTGTCTCGGCTCTGCTCCTCGTCGGCACGCGCGCCTTCGCCTTCCCCGAGGACGAGGAGGACAAGAAGAAGGCCGACGCCATCCGCGAGAAGAAGGCCTTCGACGCGTTGATCACGCGGGCGGAGGAAGAGTACCGAGTCTTCTTCAAGAAGCCGGAGGAGGCCTACCAGTTCTGGGCCGCGATGAAATTCGAGATCGATACCGGCAAGTTCGACATCGCCGCGCTCCATCTCAAGCTGATGCTGGCCCTGCCGCCGGAGAAGTCCGATCCCGATCTCCTCAAGATCATTGATCGCGAAGGCCTCAGCACCTTCACGCGCCTGCAAACCGTCCGCATCTGGTCCGTCCACGAGCCTTTCCAAAAAGAAGCGGAGAAGAACGTCCAGGTCCTGCTCGACCGCGTCCGCAATGCCCTCGAAACCCACCTCTCCAACCCGAAGCGCATCAACTTCTTCATCGAGAACCTCGCGGGGAAGACGCCGGAGGAGCGCGAGTTCGCCAAGGCCGAGCTGAATCGCAGCCGGGAGCGCGCCGTCCCCTATCTCGTGGAGGCATTGCGCGCCCACGCCGGCAAGGCGCTGGGAGACCGCGTCGCCGAGTACATGGTCATCATGGAGGAGGACATGGTCGCCCCCCTCCTGGAGATATTCAAGGTTCCCTTTCCCGAGCCGGGCGATCCCAAGGACAAAGACCTGCGCGACAAGGACGCCCAGGACGCGAACCTGCGCTTGATCCTCCTGAACGTCTTCAAGAAGCGCGGCGACATCCGTCGCGAAAAGGGCTTCAGCGACGACCTGCGCCTCGTCCCATACCTCTGGCACATCGCGGGGGGCGCCGGCACGAAATCGCGCCTGCCTTACAACCCGCTGGTACGGCAGAAGGCCCGCGACATGCTCGCCTACTACCTGCGCGTCGACCCGGACCGCCTGCCCCGCGCCCCCGTCGTCCTCACCGACCTGGCCGAGCGCTACTACCAGAAGAAGGAGCGCTTCCGCGGCAAGGACCGCATCCCCCTCTGGCGCTGGAACAGTGTCGAGCTGGCGCAGAAGCCCCTCTTCCTCACGCCGCGCCAGATGGAACAGGTTCTCGCCCTGCGCTACGCCAAGGAAGCCCTCGACCTCGACCCGACCTACCTGCCCGCCCAGCGCGTCCTGCTGAGCCAGCAAATGGACATGCTCTATCGCCCCGCGATCAGCAGCATGCTCGGTAGCAAAGGCGCCCCGCCCGACATGGACGACCTGCTCGCCCGCGTCGACCCGGAACTGCTCGCCAGCACCCTCGAAAAGGCGATGGACGAGCGCAACCTCCCCGTCATCCTCGGCGCCGTCCGAGCCCTGGGCCGCCGCGGCGATCCGCTCGCCGCCAAGGCCATCCCTGCCGCCCCGCCGCGCGGCATCGTCCGCGCCATCGACTATCCCGATCGCCGCGTCCAATGGGCGGCCCTGCTCGCCATCGTCAACATGCCCGCCCCGCCCCCGGTCATCAGCTCACGCGTCGTCGAGCTGCTCCAGCGCAACCTCGCCGCCACCGGTCAGCCCCGCGCCGTCGCCATCGGCTTCCCCGCCGCCGCCGCCGCCGATCTGCGCAACGCCCTCAAGGACGCCGGCTTCCTCCCTTTCCTTGAACGCGACTTCAAGACCGGCTTTGCCCGCATCAAGGAATCGTCCGACGCCGACCTCGTCGTCGTCTATGGCGGCGGCGTCGCCACGCCGGAGCTCCCGTTCCTCGTCGGCCAGATCCGCGCCGACGTGGACACCGGCATGCTCCCCATCATTGTCGTCGCCCCCACCCTCCGCCCCGATGTGCTCACGAAGGAGCGCGAAGCCAAGGACCTCGAGGAGGGACGCAAAGCCATCGAGAAGCGGCTCAGCGAAGAGAAGCTCAAGAAGATCCGCGAGTTCACCCTGAAGACCAAGGACCTCGCCGAGGTGGACGAGGCGACCAAGGCCTTCGAGACCGTCTACGCCAAGGAGAAGGTCCGCCAGCTCAAGGAGTTCGAGGACGCCTTCAACCTCGAGGTCGCCAAGCGCCGCCTGGACGCGAGCAAGGTCTTCGAGGACCGTCTCAACCGCCTGCTCGCCAAGCAGACGAACGTCTGGATCGTGCCCGAGCTGCACGTCGGCATGCCCGAGCAGTTCCGCAAGGAGATCGACGCCGCCCTCGAAGGAGCCTACGTCGCCCGCGTCACCCCCGACGAGCGCGACTTCTTCCGCCGCCTCAGCATGGGCCTCGCCTGGAGCATGAGCCGCGGCGAGCTGCCCGGCTACAACGTCCGCCCGCTCGAGGACGAATTGCTTGCCCTGGTCCGCTCCAAGGCGACGCCCCCCGACACGGCCACCCTCGCCATCGAAGCCCTCGCCCGCATGCCCGGCGCCGAGATCCAGCAAAGCCTCGCCGCCGTCACCCTCAACCCGGCCAAGGAAAAGCTCCGCATCCCCGCCGCCTTCGAGCTGAACCGCCACGTGAAAACCTACGGCGTCCTCCTCCGCAAGGAGCAGATCAAGGAGATGCGCAAGGTGCAGGCCGACCCCGCCGAGGACCCGACCCTCCGCGGCCAGCTCGCCCTCGTCCTCGGCGCCACCGGCGCCCCCCCCACCTTCACCGGCGACCGCCTCTTCGACTTCCGCCCCGCCCCGCCGCCCCCACCGATGAAGAAGGAAGAGAAGGAGAAGAAGGACGGCTGAGCGGCGTCTTGCTGTAGGTCGGCCTTTCCAGGCTGACCGGACGCGGCGCAAAACCGTTTCTTCTCTTCTCATCTCAGGAGTGTGACCACCCCGAGAAGCATTTTGGTCAGTTTTTGACCACAACCGTAACCCCTTCCCAACGTGGCGCTTGGGCAGTCGATTTTTCGACCAATAAGCAGGAATTCTTCTCGCCCACGACGTACCTCAAGAAGAGTTATGCCCTGACTAAACTGATCAGGTAACGCTCCGCAACGTCAACAGACCATGTCCGCACCCACCATCCCACCGGTCCGCCCTCGCCGCCGCTGGCCGCGCGTCGTCCTCTACAGCCTCGCCAGCTTTCTCGTCGTCTTCGCGATTCAATTCTTCATCCGCCTCTGGATTGCCAACCGCAATCTGGACGCCATGATCGCCGAAACCGACGCGAAAGATCCCGACTGGCAATTCGACGACATCATGGCGAAGCGCAAGGCGATACCGCCCGAGAAGAACTCCGCTCGCATTATTCTTGAAGCGGGCAAGGCGATGAAGAAGGAGTCCTTGAAGGATGCCGACCTGATCAGGCATCTCGTCAAGAAGCCGATTCAGCATCAACTCAATGAGCCGCAGAAGACGGCCCTTGAGCGATTCATCGCCGATAACAAGGCGGCCCTTCCGATTGCTCGAAGGCTACAGGGGTTTCCCACGGGACGATTTGACTTCGAATACACGGACGATTACCTCCGCACCCGCGTGGGCGAGCTTCAAGAGCTGCGCGAAGTCGCTTCCCTTCTCGATTACGATGTGCTTTGGTGTCTGGAACAAAAGAACGGCGCCCAGGCGGCTCGTTCCTGCCTTGCGACCTTTCATTCCGGAAATTCCGTCGGAGACGAGCCGTTGATTATCGCGCAGCTTGTGCGCGTGGCCGCACATTTGATTTCCCTCGAGGGCATGGAGCGTTGCCTGGCCCAAGGAGATGTTCCAGATGACTTGCTCCAAGCGTGGCAGAACGCGATCGCCGAGGAATTGCGGTTCGACATCAGCGCGGTCACGTACCGCGGCGAGCGGGCAGGGAATTTCAAGCTGATGGACAACATGCGCAAGGGAAAAGTCGGCCTCGATGACATCGCCGACTTGAAACACAGGGAACTGAAGGGCTGGGGTCTTAATGAGTGGACCATCTTTCTCCTCCGGCCCAACTTCTTTGCGGACGAACAGATCGACATGCTCGAACGCATGAATGACATTGTGGCAGCCGCGCGGTTGCCGTTGGCCGAGCAGGCGGAAGCCATCGACGCGATGACGAAGCGCCGAACGTCGGGTGAAATCGCGCGTCGGCTCGTCCCAGTGATTGCAAAGCTCGCCGACGCCTATGCCCGCCACCACACCACCCTCCTCTGCGCCAACACCGCCATCGCCGCCGAACGCTACCGCCTCGCCCACAAATCCTGGCCCCCCTCCCTCCAAGCCCTCGTCGACGCCAAGCTCCTCCCCGAAATCCCCCTCGACCCCTACGACGGCCAACCCCTCCGCCTGCGCCGCACGGACAACGGCCTCGTCATCTACTCCGTCTACAAGAACAAGATCGACGACGCCGGCGCCTCCATCCACGCCGAGGGGGACGCCATGCTCGACCTCGGCATCCAACTCTGGGATCCCCCCGCACGCCGCGCCCCGCCCCTGCCGGCGCCGAAAGATGACGACAACTGAAAAAAAAAGGCAGAACCAACGCCCCGGTTCGTCTCCTTTGGTGAGTCCCCTCATTCAGGGAGAAACCGCATGAACGCGACGCGCATCGGCCTGCCCGCCGTCTTCCTTCTGCTCGCTTCCTTGGGCCCGGTCCGCGCCGACGACATCGAGAAAATCGATGGCCACAAAGGCCATGTCCGCGCCGTCGCCTTCTCGCCCGACGGCAAATGGCTGCTCTCCGGCGGGGCCGACAACGAGCTCCTGCTCTGGGACGCCAAGAGCGGCAAGCTGGAGCGCTCGTTCAAGGCGACGCAAACCCTCGTCATCGCGGCCGTCTTCTCGCGCGACGGCAAGAGGATCGCTTGCGCGGATCATTTCAACCGCGTTCTCCGCGTCTTCGACACCGCGAGCGGAAAGGAGGAAAAGACCTTCGCCGGGCACACCGAGCGCGTCCACTGCGTCGCCTTCTCCCCCGACGGCGCCCGCCTCGGGGCCTCCATCGCCTACGACAGCAGCGTGCGCATCTGGAACGTCGAGACCGGCAAGCGCTCGTTGCTCACCGGCACATGGGGGAGGGCCAGGTGCGCGCCCCTGGACGCCTATTGGCTTCGTCTCCGGCGACCGACGGGACGATCCGCCTCTGGAATGCCGCCTCGCCGGGAACTGGCGGTGCTGACGGGGTACGTTGACCGGTTATCTGGACCGAGTTCGCGCAAGGACGGTCATTGACTTCCGCCGGGCACGACGGCACAGTCCGCCTCTGGGAAACGCTGACCGGCAAGGAGCGGCTCGTCCTCTGGGCAATGGGCGCTGGGTCCGCGGCCACCCGCCGCGCCGGACGGCCGCGCCATCGCCTCAGCGGGGCAAGACTGCGCACGGTGCGCGTTCGACGTGCTGACCGGCAAGGAGCCGAGCGCTTCGAGAAGCACAAGGGCATGGTCTGGAGCGTCGCCCGGTCCCCCGACGGCAGCCGCGCCTCGCGCTTCGGCGGCGACGACAACCTCATCCGGCTGTACGCCGGGCGCGCGGCCGTCAAGGTCGCGCCGGAGCTGAGCCCGAAGGAACTGGACGTCCTCTGGACCGACCTGGGCAACGTGGACGCCGTCAAGGCGTACGTCGCCATCGGGCGCCTGGCGGAAAGCCCGGCTAAAGCCTGCTGTTCCTGACGGAGAAGGACGAAGCTTGGTCCGACGGCGGATGCCGCGGGCGCTCAAGAAGATGCTCGCCGACCTGGGGGCCGAGGAGTTCGGCAGCGCGCGAGACCGCGATGGCCGGCCTGACCAGCTCGGCGCTTTCGAGCTGAGCATGATGACGCGCGAGGGGATTTCCCCCGAGGCCAACGCCCGCTTGATCGCCCTGCTGCACGCGGCTGCCGGAGCCGTCGGCAAACGAGCGGACGAGCGTGCGCCATGGAAATGCTCGCGGACTGGCGACAAGATGGAGGCGTTGAGCCGCCTGGCGCGCGACGCCGGCACCCGGGCGGTGGGCGAGCGGCCGGGGTTGGCCGGAGCGGCGAAGAAGTAGAGCGCATTAAGAATTGATGAGCCCTGCTATCGGATTTAGCCATCAACACGGCACGGAACTTTGTGGCGCCTCGCGGAGGTCTAATGGGAAACGTTGCTCACGTCTTTCGAACAGAGAGAAGAGAATGTTTCGCCATCTCATTGTCGGTTGCTCTCAGCGCTCTTTGATTTGCGCGCCCGCCCAAGGCGGAGTCGCGAAGAAACACCATCATCCCCATATGCGCACGATGCTCAAGGAATGGGTGTTGCCGCCGAGTTGAAGGGGCCGGTCACGATTTCGGCGGCCATCGCGAGAAAGCTGCCGCTGGTGATCGAAGACGCGATCCGGCAGATCGAGGTCGCGCTCGCTGCGCCGGCGATCCGGTCAAGAAGCACAAGCATAACCCGGACCACTACAAGAAGTACACGCACCACCTGCACCTGCACCACGCCATCCACGAGCCCAAGGAGGCCCGTGTCGGTTTCCGCCAAGGAAGCGTCCCACAACTTCGGTGGCCATCGCGAGGCGGCGCTGCGCGACGTGAACGTCGCGATCGTCCAGCTCGAACTGGCGCTCAAGCACGCCAAGCGCGTCTGAGAACAAGAAACGCAGAGGGAGGCCACGATGCACCGTGCAGATCTCTCTGCGGTTCCACGTATCGCGCGGCGCCTAGTCGCGTAGGCCCAGCCCCATCGTCTTGAAGAACACGCCTGATCCCCCCGGCTGCTTAGGAGTCGCGCCAACACCTACTGATCTCCGTGCTTGACGCGTGGATGGATTTCGTAGTTCCATTCGCCGTGATATTCGTTACGCGTGATATTACAGTCAGCCAGTTCCTCATCGCTCACTTTTCGGCCTTTGTCGTAGGTGCTCTCGTCGAGCCAGGCATGAACTTCCAGGCCGGTTTCGTATATCGGCGCCCAATCGATTCGACGACGACTTCCACCCTAACGGAACCCCGCCACTCGCGCGCGTAATGTGGCAGAACACGATGCTCGATCTTGTTCCAGGACATGCCCGGCGGATAGGACAGACCTCGACAATCAGCCCTGTCGGCCCACTTCTGCAATTCGACCTTCCACAACCGGCAACGCGAACCGTTGCTGCCGCCGCTGTCGGCCGTTACCAATATGGCCAGCGCCTGGTATGCCGGCAGGACCCAGCGCTTCTTCCACCAACGACGAATCGCCGCCACCGCGAATTCGGCCGGCTGATGCCAACCGACACGCCTGCTTCGTTGCCATGGATGTCGTAGACGCCGTGATCGCCTTGCCCAACTTGGGATCCGGAAAATCGTGGGTCTTGACTTTCTCCGGCTGGCCCTTGGGACGATAGGTTTGCCCCCGCATTCTTGAGATTTCCAGCACTTCCTTCTTCTTGTCCACCGACAGGGCTGGTTCGCGCCGCCTTCGTGCGCCGCCACCCGTTCGCCGGCCGGCGAAACTGGCCGTCGCGATCGGGATGCTGCTCGCCTTCCCGCGTCTTGCTGGCCTGAGGCTATAGCCCATGGCCGCGCAGTCGACGCACCGAGTTCGCTCACCTGATGCCCTTGCTTCCGCAACGCCTTCTTCGCCAGTCGGTAGGTGCTCTTGATCGTCCAGCCGCAGTGGTTGCATCGGCGACCTGCGCGTCGTCGGCTCGATCAAGCGGTCCGCTGCCCGCTGCAATCCCGGCTGCGTGATCGCATGCGATCTACGACCACCCCGGCCGACGCTGATGCCCCGCCAACGGGTCGGCCTCGTCCAACTCCTTCAATCCCGTCCGAATGGTCCGATCCGGACAACCCCGTCGCCCGCGCCAATGACCGCAATTCCGCCATACCCCAGGGCACGCGCTTCGACAAGCTGCCCAACGCCGCCTGCCACGCTCGTCGAGGTCATCCAAAAGTTCGATATACTTGCCTTCAACGGCTTTACCGTTGTATCCTGCATCCCAGGACAATCGCAATCAGCCGAACTCACGCAACGGCACTTCAGCAAGTTATTTTTGGGCGCGATTCCTTAGCGTCTGAAAGATGGTCCCCAGTGCCGCCGTCCAACTGCGCCGTTTTCAAGGCGGCCCGCCCGCCGATGGGCGCGCTCCCGGATTGTAGAACTCGGGATCGGGTGTTCCAGGTCCCACCGCCTACCGACATGGAGCAAGTCCCGCCGGCGATGCTCGTCGCACAGCGTCTTCCTCGCCGCCGAAGATCTGCAGCATCCGCGTCCCGCCGCCGGCGCCACCAGGCTTTCCGTTGTCCTGGAGCCTCTCGCTCAGAACGAAAAGATGCGCCGATCCTTGACAGCCCTTTCGTCTCAATGGTGTCATGGCGCACAGGAAGGGGGTCAGCCATGCGATGGCGGCTTTGATCTGTGGACTCCATCCCTCTTGGCCTGCAGCGCCGGACGAGCCCGCGACCAGTTTCCCGATGGCGTCCAACGGGCCACGGCGAAGAGCGTTTGGCGCCGAGCCGCCGAAATGGTCGCTGGAGGAGCAGAAAGCTGTCGCCGTGGCCCAGGAGTACCTGAAAAACCAAGAAAGGTGGGAAACGCCGATCGAAGTCAACGTCCGCTCCACCGCGTGAACGTGCCGGATTGGAAAAAGTACGTCGAGGAAGAGAACATTTGGAAGGTTGTCTACGAAACCTGAAAAAGAACGGCGCTTCGCCCGGATAAAGGAACGCTTTTTGTGGAACATGCGAATGAATGAAGTTACGCCAAGCGTGAGGAAATGATCGTCGCGCGAGGCCAGGCCCCAATGAACCGGGCTCATCCTTCTCCCCCGGCGTTGATTCTTGCCACCGCCGCGCCGCGGCGCGCCCAACCCCCTGCCCGCCGACTGATCGACCCCGCCACTGGCCACGTCATTCGACTGTCCGGGGACGGCGGCGGGTCGAGCCCATTTCCACCAGAACGCCTACACGCCGAAGGGCGACAAGTTCGTCTTCGACAAGGCCGGCCGTCATCGACCTGGACGGCGGCAAGGAGCCGATCAAGGCGGACGTCGTCGTGCCGGGGCGCGCCATCGGCGTCGTGCTCAAGTGCCGGACGTCTACTACCGCAAGTCCGGAGCCGCTGTACGCCACCAACCTCGAGACGAAAGAGACGCGCAAGGTGACCGCGGCTTCGGCACGGTGGTCGTCAACGCCGACGAGACCATCATCGCCTCCGCCTACGACGCCGACGCCGCCGCGAAGGTGAAGGAAAGTGGGGAGGATGTCGTCACGGCTGACCTGGTCCGCCGCGACGAACCGCCCGCCGGCCTTGCCCGGCGGCCGCTCGCTGGAGCGCTGGTCGCTACCGACATTAAGTCCGGCGCTGCCCGGAAGATCCATTACTCGACCGGCGGCTCAACCACCTGCAGGCGTCGCCGCCAACTTCGCGGCGCCTCCTCTTCTGTCACGAAGGCTTCGGCATCAGGGTGGACCGCGTCTGGACCGTCCGAACGACGGCAAGGAGCTGGAAGCCATGCACAAGCGGACCATGCGCCACGAGATCGCCGGACACGAGTTCTTCAGCCACGACGGCAAGGGTCTGGTACGACCTGCAGACGCCTGGCCCAAGGAGTTCTGGCTCGCGGGCGTGAACATCGAGACCGGCGAGCCGCCTCCGCTATCCGATCGCGCGCGAGCACTGGTCGGTGCACTACAATATCTCGCGCGACGGCAAGCTGTTCGCGGCGACGGCGGCGGGCCCGGCAGCGTCGCTGTTCCGACGCCGCTGCCGGAGCTGCAAGACGCTCGCCCGCCGGGCAACGGCCGTGCCGCATTTACTTGTTCACGCCGACCGATACGCCGGCCGAATCGATCAAGGTCGGCGGCGAGCCGGTCACGGTCGGCAAGCTGGCCGTCGAAAAGCTCGCGGATCTGTCGAAGCACGACTACCGCTTGGAGCCGAACGTGACCATCACCCCCGACAACAAGTGGGTTGTGTTCCGCTCGAACATGCACGGGCCTACGCACGTCTATGCGGTGGAGGTGGCAAAGAGGAAATAACGTCCGCTGGAGGATTCCCATCATGCGCAGCACGCTTCTCTTCCTGACCTTCCTGGCGCTCGCGTCCGGCGCCGCCGGTCCTGTGAAAGCGGGCCGCCCCGTCTATGCCGTTCTCGAGCAAAAAGACGTTACCATCACCACGATCAACGAAAAAGCAAAACGCGTCCTGGTGACGCTCCCGAAGGGGGGCTCACTCAGCCTGGCCGTCGGTCCGAAGACCTGGATCATCAAAGACGGCGACGAAGCGTCCTTCGACGACTTGCGCGTCGGCCAACGCCTCCATGTACGCTACATTCCCCGAACGTCCCAGGCTGTCACCCTCGAGGTGGCGCCTCCCAAAGCCGAGAAGTGAACTGCAAGGCGAGACGCCATGGCGAGCCCCGAGACCATCAGCGACTACATCGCGGCATCTACGCCGGATGTCCGGCCAATCCTCGAGAAGATCCGCCAAACGATCCGCGCCGCGGCGCCGGACGCGGAGGAGATCATCAGCTACCGGATGCCGGCGTTCCGGCAAAAAGGCATCCTGGTCTACTTCGCCGCCTTCAAGAGCCACATCGGCCTCTATCCGCCGGTGTCGGGTGATCCACGCCTGGAGAAGGCGATCGCCCCCTATGCCGGAGAGAAAGGCAACCTGCGCTTTCCGCTCGATCGACCGATCCCTTACGGCCTGATCGCGCGCATCGTGAAGCACAAACTGAAACAAAACCTCGCGAAGGCGGCGGCGAAAAGCAAGAAGAAGCGGTGACGCTATCAGCGCGCGATTGGCCATGAACAAGAGCAAGGCGATGGATAAGGAAAGCGTTCAAGTCGTGGTTCGCGCGACATTGGCCCTCATGGAACGGATCGCCAAGCGCACGCGGACGCCGGCCGACGATCTGATGACGGCCATCCTGCGCTCCAACCAGGACCGGCTCGTGGCGGCGACGCTTTCCTTGTTGAGCGGTCCCGACCAGCCGCCGACCGACGAGCAAGTGGTCAAAGCGCTGGAAAGCGTCGGCATCACACTTTGAAGGTGGCATGCGGCCTATCGTGGCGCACTGAGACGCTTTAGCTCTGTGGTCTTGAAAAACACGGCCGACCCCCCGGCTTGCTTGGCGTCCGTGTCGTAAAAGATTGTTCCCAGCGTCGTATCGTTTATCTGCACGGTCTTCGGACAGGCCCGCCCGCCGATGGGGCGCCCCGGATTGTAGAATTCGATCGGATGTTCCAGGTCCCACGTCTTGCCGTCGTCGCGCGACAAGATGAACTCGATCTTCTCGCCCCCCACGCCGGGGCCGACGATCTGCGACGCCAGCAGCCAGCCGTTCCCGAGCGTGATCATCTCATGCCGCCAGCCCTGTGACGAGACATCGGGGAACGGCTTGATCTCCTGCCACGTCTTGCCCCCGTCGCTCGAGCGCAGCCCCTTGCCGCTCACCAGCGTTCCCTTCGGCGTCCGGACCAGCGGCACGAGGCCATGGTTGCGTCCGTCGCCGAAGGCTGTCTCTTTCCCCGTCGCCGGGTTGTAGACGACGGTCCGGTCCATGAGCGGAAACAGCCACTGCGTGGCGGACAGCTCGACGATCGGATGGCGTATCACGCTCTCCGTCTTCGCGTCCTTTCCCTTGGCCAGCGCCTTCGGCTCGCTCCAGGTCAGGCCCTGATCGCTGCTGATCGAGAACGCGACGTAGCGCGACCGCGTCTTCTCCTCCGGGGTGAACCAGACGTTCCAGGCGTGTACCAGCCGCCCGTCCGCGAGCGTGGTCAGCGAGCCGGGATAGACCTGCGTCTTCACCGTGTGTGGGAAGAGCGCCGGCTTGGACCACGTCTTGCCCCCGTCACTCGAACGCGTGAGGAGATACGGCTTGTATTCGCTCTTGCAGTAGACAGCCACGAGCACGCCCTTCTTCGTCACGCACAGGGCCGGATGGATGTGCCCGCTCACGCCGCTCTCGATGCGGACCGGCGCCGGACTGTCCGGCGCCGGCTCGCGCGTCGCTTTCTCGATAGGGGGAGCGAGGACAGGGGTGAGCGCAAGGAACAACGTGAGCGCGCAAACCATGGCGTTTCTCTCCGGCGGGGCGGCTTTGCCGCAAAAAAAGGACGGACTCCCCGCCCGGCATTGTATCTGGGATCGGCCAACAAGCGGCAAAGACGTTTTTTTCGCGCAAGCCGCCGCGAGCCCCTCGTTCTAGCGTCAAGACGGCGCGTTTCTTCGTCCAAAGGCCCGGAAAACCCCGGGGTGGGGAACTCCAATCATGCAAAGCGGCAACTTCCACGCGACCTCCGGCGAAGAAAGGAGCGCGGCTCCGGGCGACCAGGGTTTCGACCTCTTCTGCACCGAAACCGGCAACCTGCTCGGCGCGCCGGATCAGCCGCAGCTCGACGACTGCCCCCTCGCGCCGCCGCCGGTTGAACCGCCACCGGTTGAACCGCCGCCCGCTCCCGCGACTCATCGCCTCGAAGCGACCCCTCGCTCCGGCCGCCGCGGCGCCGTCATCGTGGGCCTCCTCGCCCTGGTCCTCGGCCTCGGCACGGTCCTCGCCTTCGATGTCCACGGCCGGCTGATCGATTCGCCGAAAACACCCGCCGTTGCTCTGGAGCCTGTCGCGACGACGCCGGAGGGCGCCGAACTGGCCGCGCTCAGGGATCGTCTCAAGACGCTCGAGCGCCAAGTGACCGCGGCGAAGGCGGACGGCGCCCGCGTCGCTGAGGAACGGGACCGGGCGCGATCGGCGCTCGAGACCGCCAAGACGGAGGCGGCGACGACGCGCGACGATCTGAACGCGCAAACGGCGCGCCGCGGCGTCGCCGAGAAGGACGCGGAACGGCACAGAACGGCGCAGGCGGAACTCGAGCGGCAGGCCGAGAAGCTGCGGACGCGCATCGCCGAGTTGGAAGCGGCGCCGCGGCCGAGCGACGACGCCGCCGAGCGCCTGGCCGCGGAACGGGACCGCGCCGACGAGGCGGAGCGTGCCCGCGCCGCCGTTCAGACCGAGCTCGACGCCGCCCGCGGCCGCCTGACCGGCGCCGAGGCGGCGCACCGCGACTTCAAAGGCTGGGTCCTGCTACGCAACGAGACGCGCGGCGCCGTGTCGTTCGAGATGCGCTCGCGCCGCTGGGACGGCTCCTGGGGCGAATGGACCGCGCACAGCCTCGACGCCGGCAAGCGCCGCCGCTTCTTCTTCGCCGGCGCCTTGGCGGCGCAGGTGCGCTTCAAGGCTGTGGCGGACGGCGCCGCCAAGGCGATCACGCTCGCCCCGCAGATGTGGCCCGCCGCGACCGAACCGCGCGACGACATGGTCGACGCCCGCTACCGCTTCCGCGCCGACGGCGACCGCCTTCTCCTCGACTTCCTCAGGAGCGACCCGCGCAAGTGAGCGTTATTCGTAAGCGATCGCATCCGGGATGCGCTGCCGCACCGCGTACAGCGCCGGCCCCAGTCCGGCGAGCGTCGCCGTGAGCGTCGAGCCCAGCGCGATGAAGAACGCTTCCTTCCAAGGAATGTAGACAGGAAAGAGAAAGCCCGATTCATCCAGGATGATCACCTTGATCACGTACCACTGGAGCGGAATGCCGACCAGAAGACCGATGGCCGTGCCGATGACGCCCATCAAGCACGCCTCGGACAGGACCGAGCGCACCACCTGACGCCGCGACGCGCCGATCGCCCGCAACAGGCCCATCTCGCGGCGCCGCTGTAGGACGGAGATCAACAGCGCCGTCACGACCCCGAGTGCCGCCACGATCATCACCACGACCTGCTGCCCGTACGCGATGCCGTAGACCTGCTCGATCATCTTGCGGATGTACTCCTGCAGCTCGCGCCGCGTCATGCTGCGCAGGTCGAACGAGGCGCCCAGCTTCGCGCCGATCTTCTCCTTCACTTGCTGCCGCAGCGCCTCCAGGGCCGCCTCATCGACGCCCGCCGACGCGGTCGCCCGCAGGTAAACGTCGAACACGTCCGCCGTGTCGTCCTGCCAGTGCCGCCGGTACTCGTCCCGGTCGATGATCAGCGTGCCGTGGTTCCACGTGTAGTCCTCCACCGACCCGGCGATCCGCAGCGTCACCCCTTCCTGCCGCTTGCCCGATCCATCCTTGGCCGGCGGCCCCGGCAGCACGATGTCGTCGCCCACTTTCAGGCCGTGCATGGCGATGAAATTCTCCGACGCGATCACCGCCCCCGGCCTCAGATGTTGATAGTAGCGCGTCCGCCCCGTCCCCAGCCGCTTCAACTCCAGCTCCTGCGCCCGCTGGGCCTCCACGGCCATCACCGTCACGCGCGTCTCCTTGAACGGGACCTTGAGCATCCGCACCGGCAAGGCGTCCTCGACCTCCGCGATCTCCTTCATCCGCTCGGCGAGGCCCGGATCCATCGGCCGGCTCGTGCCGCTCGAGCTTACCAGTCCGCCGGCGCTCACGATGATGTCCGCCCCGATCGATTCCTCCACCCAATCGTTGATCGCGATCTGGTTGCTGTGGATGACCCCCGCCGTCTGCACGACCAGCGCCACCCCCGCCGCCAGCGCCCCGATGACCAGCCCGGTGCGCCCCGGCGAGCGGATGATGTTATCCGCGGCCAGCCGCCACTCCACGCCGAGCGCCGCGCGGATGGGCGGCCGCAGCGCCCGCGCGATCAGCGCCGACAGGAACGGCGTCGAGAGAAAGCCGCCGATCATGATGATGGCGAGGCCGCCGTAGGTCCCGAGGCGGTGCGGAAACTCGTCGCGCAGCAGAATCAGCGTCAGCCCGACCAGGACTGCCACCGCGCTGACGCTCGCCTGCACCACCAGTCGCCGCGTCGACGGCGCCTTGGCCACGCGCCGCACCGCCTCCGCCGGCGCTTCCTGCGACGCCTGAAACGCCGGCACGAGCGCCGCCGCCACCGACGTGAGGATGCCGACGATCAGCGCGACGGCAAGCAGCGTGCGCGAAACGTGTACCTCGCGCGCTTCCACCGTGTAGAAGAGGTCTTGCAGCACGCTCTGCATCGGTCCGAGCCCGACGTTCGCCAGCCCGATGCCGAGCGGAATCCCCAGGAGCGACCCCGCCAATCCCAGCAGCGCCGCCTCCGCCGCGAACAGCCGCCACACCTGCGCCCGCGTGGCGCCGAGCGCGAGCAGCACGCCGATCTCGTGCCGCCGCTCCGCGACCGTCACCGCCATCGAGTTGTAGACCAGGAACATGCCGACGACGAGCGCCGCCAGCCCGCACAGCGAGAAGCCCGTCTGCATGCCGCGCATCACCGCCAGCACCGACTCGTTCTGCTCCGCGACCGTCCGTACCAGCGCCCGGCCGGCGAGGACCTTGCGCAGTTCGTCCCGCGCTTCCTCGATGTTCGTGCCCGGCTTCAAGAGCACGTCGATGCGGTGCACCCGGTCGGTCGGCAAATCGAGGACCGCCGCCGCCGCGCTCAGATCGAGCACCATCACCGGCCCCGCCAGCGCCCGCGATTCCCCCTGCGCGTCCATGGCTCCGACCACGCGCACCGCATGCTCGTTCGGCTCGGCGCGGTCGACCCGAATCGCCGCGCGGTTCACGACCCTAAGCTTGGCGTGCTCCCGGTTCAGCTTCCCGTCGACCAGGATTTTCAGGTCCGTCGCGAGATGCCGGCCGATCACCGCCGTGTACTCGGTGAAGCCCCACGCCAAAAACTCCAGCTTCACCGTCGCCGTGTCCGGCAGCAGGCTGATGTCGCCCCCCAGGCCCTTCGGCTGCGTCATCTCCGCGATCAGGTCGAGCCCGAGCACCAGGATCTCGCGCTCGTTCGGCCCGTCCTTCACGTCCGGCAGAGTGACTTTGCCCGTCAGGAACGGCCGCGCGGAATCGACGAAAGGCGCCCGCGCGATCTCCCGGACCAGGTCGCGCGCGAGGGGCAATTCGTCATTGCTGACGATGAGATCGGCGACGCCGGCGAGGGGATTGGCCGAGGCCACCGCCGCCTGCGACATCGTCTGGTTCAGCGCCTGCGTCGCCACCAGCGTGGCTACGCCGAGCGAGATGCTCGCGACGATGAGCGCCGCCCGCACCCAGCGCCGGCTCACGTAGCGCACGCTAAGAGTGCGAAACACCGAGAACATGGTTGTCCTTCTCGGCCGGGGTTTCCTCGAAGTCGATGCGGCCGTCGCGGATGTGGATGATGCGGTCGCCGTAGCTGGCCGCGCCCGGATCGTGCGTCACCATGACCACGGAGCGCTTGCCCGGCTCCGGCAGCGAGCGCAGGATCTTGAGGATCTCCGCGCTCGTCACCGAATCGAGGTTGCCGGTCGGCTCGTCGCACAGCACCGCTTCCGGCTCCACGACCAGGGCGCGGGCGATCGCCACTCGCTGCATCTCGCCCCCCGACATCTCATCGGGAAAGTGCGTCGCCCGGTCGCTCAGGCCGACCCGCTCCAGTTGCGCCAGCGCCGGCGGCAGCGCCTTGCCCCGGCTCTGGCCCCCCAGAAGCAAGGGCAGCGCCACGTTCTCCACCGCGGTCAGCGTCGGCAGCAGATTGAAGAACTGGAAGATGAAGCCGATCCGGCTGCGGCGAATGAACGACAGGTCCTTATCCGACAGCGTGTGCAGCGGCCGGCCGTCGAAGTAAACCTCGCCCGCGGTCGGCGTATCGAGGGCGCCGAGCAGGTGCATCAGGGTCGACTTGCCCGAGCCGCTCGGCCCCATGATAGAGACGAACTCACCCGCCTCGATCGTGAGGCTGACGCCGTTGAGAGCGCGAACGATGCGCCGGCCCTGGGGGTAATGCTTGGTGACCTCTTTGAGTTCCATCATGGAAGGTGGGTCCGCAACGGGGAGTGCGCCTCCTGGAGATTACCTTGGCGGGGTCAGTCGGGTTTCTGGTTTTTCTGATTGGTCTGCGCGGCTTGCTCCGCCTGGGAGGGTAGACCGAGGGCCTTGCGGATCGAGTCGGGGATGGGACGGCGCGTGTAATCCACCTCGCTGTTCTCGGGTCCGAAATCGAGGAAGCCTACGTTCAGACTTGTAAATTCCCCCTCGTCGCTGATCTCTTTCCGATCTTTTTCGCTGTTGTCCATGGCTCACCCCTTCACAACGGACAGCGGACAGTGGCCCAGAAACTCGCCATCCGCCGTCAGCACCACCTGATAACTTCCAAACTGCGGCACGACCAAGTCGCTCATCCTGAAACGACACCAGTGCACCCCCAAACGCTCCGAGAATACGCCGGTAGCTTTTCGGACGTATATCTCTTCAAGCGTCGAGAGTTCGCTCACCGAAAGTCGCATCTCGAACTTCCCCAGTCCGTCGGTCAGCCGCGCGGCGAATGTCATCCTCGACAGCCGTGGTCGGAACGCTTGGAGCCTGGCGTATCGTGAAACAGTTGATCAAGGACACGTTGCGTGTCCGCTCCTCCTGGATGATCGCTTCGCACAGCATGCATCCTACCACAGTCGGACAATGCTTCATAGGATCGGCCTTTGGGCTGGCGGCGCCGCCGGGCAGCTTCACGAAAGCTTGGAACGGCAAGCCGAACGCCAACGAACTGAACGGCATACGTTCCGGTCGCTTGCGTTCCGGGATGTCGATGATGAACTCGCCGTCATCCTCTTTCGGACGCTCTCTCCGGGCCGGTACGACGACCCCATCTTCCCAGACAAGGAACACGTCGTCATCCTCGTCATCGAACTCGTCATCCGGCTCATCGTGCCCGATCATCATCCACCTCACTCTACGCGTCTCTCAATGATGCGTCAGCTTCTTGTACCGGATCCGGTGCGGCTGGTCCGCGTCCGCCCCCAGCTTCTGCCGCCGGAGCGCCTCGTACGTCTGGTAGTTCCCCTCGCACCACGTCGTCTTGCTGTCCCCCTCGAAGGCCAGGATGTGCGTGGCGATGCGGTCCAGAAACCAGCGGTCGTGGCTGATCACCACTGCGCAGCCGCCGAAGTTCAACAGCGCCTCCTCCAGCGCCCGCAGCGTGTCCACGTCCAGGTCGTTCGTCGGCTCGTCCAGGAGCAGGAGGTTGCCCCCTTTCCGCAAGAGCTTCGCCAGGTGGACCCGGTTCCGCTCGCCTCCCGATAGCTCCGACACCTTCCGTTGCTGGTCCGGCCCCTTGAAGTTGAACCACGAGACATAGGCGCGCGACGCCACCTTCGACTTGCCCAGCCATGGTCCGCCCCACCCGTGATCTCCTCGAACACCGTCTTGCTGCCGTCGAGATGATCGCGATGCTGATCGACGTACGCCGGCACAACCGTGTCGCCCACGCGCAGCGAGCCCTCGTCCGGCTTGTCCTGGCCCATGATCATGCGGAACAGCGTCGTCTTCCCCGCCCCATTCGGCCCGATGATCCCCACAATCCCGCCGCGCGGCAAGTCGAAGCGCAGATCTTCCATCAGCAGGTTGTCGCCGAACCCCTTCTTCACCCCTTCCGCCCGCACGACGAGATCCCCGAGGTGCGGCCCCGGCGGAATCTGCATCCGCAATTCCCCGGGCGCGTCCTCCACCTCCTGCGCCGCCAGCTTCTCGTACGCCGCCAGACGCGCCTTGCTCTTGGCCACCCGCGCCCGCGGCGCCATCCGCGCCCATTCCAGCTCGCGCTCCAGCGCCTTCTGCCGGCCGCTCTCCGTCCGCTCCTCCTTCTCCAGCCGGGCCTTCTTCTGCTCCAGCCAGCCTGAGTAGTTCCCCTTGAACGGGTATCCCTCGCCCCGGTCCAGCTCCAGGATCCACTGGGCGACGTTGTCCAGGAAGTAGCGATCGTGCGTCACCGCCACCACCGTCCCCGGATATTCCTGCAAGTGCCGCTCCAGCCACGCCACCGACTCCGCGTCCAGGTGGTTCGTCGGCTCATCGAGCAAGAGCAGGTCCGGCTTCTGCAACAGCACCTTGCACAGCGCCACCCGCCGCCGTTCCCCGCCCGACAGCTTCCGCACATCGGTATCCCCCGGCGGCAGCCGCATCGCGTCCATGGCGATCTCGAGCTGCCGATCCAGCTCCCAGCCGTTGGCCGCGTCGATCTTCTCCTGCACCGTCCCCAGCTCCTCCAAGAGCTTCTCCATCGCGTCCGCGTCCATCGGCTCGCCCAGCTTGTTGCTGATCTCCTCGTGCCGCTGCAAGAGAGCGCGCGTCGGCGCCACCGCGATCTCGATGTTCCCCAGCACCGTCTTCGTATCGTCCAGCCGCGGCTCCTGCGGCACGAAGCCGCGCGAGAACCCCTCGGTCAGCCGCGCCGTGCCGATGAAGTCCTTTTCCTCCCCCGCCATGACGCGCAAGAGCGTGCTCTTCCCGGCCCCGTTGCTGCCGATGACGCCGATCTTCGCCCCCGGATAGAACGCCAGCCAGATGTTCTTGAGGACCTCGCGCTTGGCGTACGCCTTGGTCAGTCCTTCGATCGTGAAGATATATTGCTCGGCCATGTTGTACCTGTGGAGTGTCGTGTGCTGATTCGCTCATTTTACGGATGGGCGTTTCTTGCGAAAGACGCGATGCGCTCGGAAACCCTTTTCGTCTCACGGCTTTTCTCGCATCGAAAGTCACAACCCCTTATTTTCCCGACGCTTAATTCGACTCATCTCACGACCGCCACACACCAGCACCTTGTCCTGTCGGAAAGGGAGGCCGGCCCTTCTCGTCGGCGCCGGTTCAACCCCTCGAACTCTTGCCCGTTGCGAATCGCCTCGCCGCCGGTTACGCTAACCTGCGCCATGCCAATCGCCTTCTCCTGCTCCTGCGGCAAAAGCCTTCCGCGTTCAAGAAAGCGCGCCGGCAGCGCCCCAAATGCCCCTGTTGCGCGCAGTCATCGTCGTCCCACAACCGGAAGAGGACGCCGGCTGATCTCACCGCGGACGCGCCGGTCACGCCCAAGCCACGCCGCCGCAGGCCGGCCTCACGCGACCTCCAACGCCGAGGCGCCCGCAAGAGCCAAAGCGTCCGACCCTGGACGACAAAGTCAAAAGTCTCGCCGCCCAGCTACCAGAACCTCCCCCACAATCGACTCCTCGACCAATATCGCCGAATACGCCTACTGGCTCCTCCTCCTCGCCTTCATCCCTCTCGCCATCAGTCTCCTTCAGGAAAAGAAGGACGATGTCCCCGAGCGTCTCCTCGCTCCATGGACAAGGCCTTTCCACCCCCGATGGAGGAGAAGACCGCATCCAAGAAAACGCCGCCCCCGACCAAGGCGAAGAACCCGCTGCCGATCATCGACGACGGCCCCGATTCACGCGATGACATCCGCCTGCCCAGCATCGACGATCTCCTCGCCCTCCTCCCCGACAACCGCATCGAAGGCGCCTACCTGCCGCGCAAGACCGCCGTCCACTGGCTCTACGCCCTCCTCGCCGCCGGCCTCTTCCTCGCCTTCACCTTCGTCCTCTTCCCCGACGGCGGCGAAGCGCTCCATCTCCTCCTGCTCGCCGTCTTCACCGCCACCATCGGCATCCTCCTCCTTCTCCTCGCCCAGGTCCTGGCGAACTGGACCCAGGGCCGCATCCTCGTCGGCCGCAACATCATCGTCATGCTCCTCTTCTGGCTCGCCTGGGCCATCGGCTTCTCTTATCGCGCCGCCCTCGACCCCACCATCGGCTTCGTTCCCAGCTTCTTCGGCTACACCTTCGGCGTCGGCTTCTGCGAGGAGGTCTGCAAGGCCCTCCCCATCCTCTTCCACTACCGGATGAAAGGCGCCCTGGCCCGGACCACCGTCTGCGCCTGGGGCTTCGTCTCCGGCGTCGGCTTCGGCGTTTCCGAAGGGATCATGTACTCCGCCGACTTCTACAACGGCATCGCCTCCGGCGACATCTACCTCGTCCGCTTTGTGTCCTGCGTCGCCCTCCACGGCATCTGGACCGCCTCCGCCGCCCTCTTCATCCACAAACACCGGCAGATCATCCAGGCCCAGTTCCACTGGATCGAGTACATCCCCCGTGCCCTCTTCCTCGTCGCCATCCCCATGGTCCTCCACGGCCTCTACGACACGTTCCTCAAGAAGGAGATGAACGGCCTCGCCCTCGTGACCGCCCTCGTCAGTTTCGGCTGGTTCGCGTGGAGCATCGAGCAGGCGCGGGCGGGGGAGGCGACGGCGAAGGGAGCGTTGGGGAAAGCGTAGCTGTCTCACAGATCGGCGGGTGTGAGGCCGGTATGCTTCGCGATGATCCGCACGGCCGCTTCCTGTCGGCCGCCCGGAGTTACCTGGAGATCCTCGCCTGGGGCGTCCAGAGATGCAAACCATTTGTCGACGTACGCGGATCGGGGTAAAGTGAAGCCGCCGTCAACCGCATCGAGCCCTTCACATATTGGTTCTACGGCGGATGGTTGGACGGCCCATTGGAGAGCAGTCTCGAAGCGTGATTCGCCAATTTGCTTCATCCCATGCCAATCCTTGTCACGCTCCTCGCCGCCTACCTGATCGGCTCGGTTCCTTTCGGCTTCATCGTCGCCCGGCTGCGCGGCGTCGATATCTTCAAGCAAGGCAGCGGCAACATCGGCGCCACCAACGTCGGCCGCGTGCTGGGAAGGCGTTTCGGCGCCCTTGTCTTCGTCCTCGATTTCTTCAAGGGGATGGTCCCGGTGCTCCTGGGTCACTGGGTGGCCGAGCATTGGCCGTCCGCGCCGCTGGACGAGTTCCCTGCCGGTTCGCTGGAGACTGCCGCCGGCCTGGCCGCGTTTCTGGGGCACCTGTTTCCGATCTACTTGCGCTTCCGGGGCGGCAAAGGGGTGGCGACGGGGACGGGGGTTGTCGCCGTCCTCGCCCCGCTGCCCATGGTGGTCGCCGCCGTCGCCTGGGGGCTGGTGGTACTCGCGTTCCGTTACGTGTCGCTGGCGTCGATCGGCGCCGCCCTCGTGCTCGTGCTGGCGCAGCTGCGCCTGCATGCCGCCGCGCCGTCCGGCTTCGTGGCAGACCCGCGCTCGTGGTTCTGCGTGCTCGCCGCCGTGATGGTAGTCGTCCGGCATCGCACGAACATCCGGCGCCTCGTGGAAGGTCGGGAGAATCGGCTCAAGGAGACGCGTTTCATGGCCGCCGCAACCCGCATCGTGCACCTTTTCGCGTTGTGCCTCTGGTTCGGCGGCACGGTCTTCTTCAGTTTCATCGCCGCCCCGTCGCGTCTTCGCGCGGTTCGAAGAGGCGCCCAACCTTCCCGCCAACGCCCGGCCCTGGTTCCCGTCCTCGCCGCTGTTCGCCAAGCAAGACGAGGCGATCAAGGGGCCGCGTGAGCAGGGGGACGCTGGCCGCGGCTACGCCGTCGGCGGCATCTTCCCGACGCTGTTCCTCCTGCAAGCCGCCTGCGGGTTCGCCGCCGTCGCGACCGCCCTCCCCTGGATGCGCGCAGAGCCACCGCCGCTGCACGGCTAGCGCGTCAGCGTCTCTTTGGCCGCTCTCCTGCGTCCTCGCCGGCTGGCCGCTGCAAACGCACGTGCGCGGAACTGCAAGGGGAACGCCACAACAAGACCTTCGCCTACCCGACCGCCAGCGACGACCTCGACCAGCGAAGCGCGAAGATGCAGGAGGCGCAAGACCTTCGGCCTCTGGCACCTCGCCAGCCTGCTGCTGGTTTCGTGATGATCCTGCTCGTCGGCCTCGCGCTCGCCCTCGCGGCCTGGATGCCGAGCGATCCGGCGCCGACTGCGGCGACGCCCGAGCCGGCTTCCACGGTCGCCGCCGCGGATTTTCCGACGGAATCGCTGGAGCACTGGCGGCAGCTCAAGAACGCTCCTCGCGGGAGACGCCATGAAGACAGAGCACGCGCCCGCCTGCCGCCGTTCTACACCCAGGGCATCCGGCTCGCTTCCCCGGCCGCAGGTCGTGCGCGACCTGCTGGCGAAGCGGCGGGACCTGCCCGCCGTGCAGGCGCAGAGGACGCTGGACGACTGCGTGCGCTTCGCGATCCGTCTTCAGGAGCAAGCCGGCCTCGATGTCGTCAGCGACGGCGAATGGCGCCGCAGCCAGTACATCCGGGAGTTTCTCGAGCGCGTGGGTGGGTTCGAAAAGTGCCGCCACTACAGGCATCAGGGGGAGACGAAGACGACGGAGGTCGTCGTGCGCCGCATGGAAGCCGAGGCGCCGGTGTTCGTCGAGGATGCGCGTTTCCTCGTCGCCCACACCGAGCGCGTGACCAAGTTCGCCCTGCCCAGCCCCTTCCTCATCGCCGTCCGCTACTGGCACGAGGCGCACAGCCGCGACGCCTATCCGACCGCCTCCCACTTCCTGGACCACCTCGCCCAGATCCTGGCGCGCGAGGCCGCCGCGCTCGTCGAGGCCGGCATTGCCATCATCCAGATCGACGACCCGGCTCTCACCTATTTCTGCGATCGGCGTCTGGCGGCGGGCGAGACGCACGACGATCGCCTGCGCCGCGTCTGGGACGCCGAGCGCGATCTTCCCGAGGCGGTCGCGGCGATCAACCGCGTCGCCGAGGGGCTGCGCGCCGAGGTCCATCTCCACTGTTGCCACAGCGTCTACAAGCGGCGCAGCGACGTGACCGGCGACTACCGGCCGCTCTTGCCGCGGCTGGCGGAAGTGAAGGTCGACCGGCTCAACCTCGAGTTCGCCTATCCCGGAACCGGGGACGTGACCGACCTGGAGCTGCTGCCGAAGCATCTGGACATCGGGCTCGGCGTCGTCGATGTGCGCAGCGAACGGCTGCAAGAGGTGGAGGAGATCGAGGCGTTGGGCGCGGCCGCCGCAACGCTGCTGGCGCCCGAACGCATCGCCCTGAATCCGGACTGTGGGTTTGCTCCCGACGCCGGGGAGCCGCCGACGATCGACGAGGCGTATGAGAAGCTGCGCCGCCTCGTTGCGGCGGCGCAGCGCTTGCGGGCGCGCTTCCGTTGACCTTGAGGTCGCCTCAATCCGCGTACGCGCGGTAGGTCCGGCGAGCCGAGCCGGACCTGGCGTGAACACGCGCGAAACCGCCGTCACTCTATCCAGCCCCGCTCGGCTCGCGGGGCCTACGTCCAGCCCCGCTCGGCTCGCGGGGCCTACGTGCTGTCAAAGCCGTACGGTGATTCAGCGCCGATAGCCGCGCGGGTATCCGTAAAAAAAGGGGCGGAAGCGGGGATCCCAGCGGTAGTACCGGTCGAAGGACTGGGGATTGTAATCGAACTGATAATAGAGATCGCCGATGTGGAAGGTCAGGGTGGCGCTGTCGGGCGTGGGGTTGGCATAGGGGTAGGCGTAGGGCCAGGGGTCGTACCAGACCTGGCCCGTCGCCGCGTCGATGTGCAGGGGGCCGACGTGGATCTGGACCTCGCGCGGCGTGGACGGGTCGTCGGCGCGGCTCTCGACGGGAACAAAGAGGCACCCGCCGGCCGTCAGCCCGGCGGCAACCAGCGAATAGAATCTCATGGTAGTCTCCTTCGTGGTTCCAGATGGACCGAGAGCCAGTCATGACTGTTCATCAGGGGAACGCTGCCGCGTGGACAACTTGCGCGACTAGCGCTCCGTAATGAGGAGGCGCGATGGCCGGCGACTTGCGCTCTTTTCTTCCTGTCCCGCCCGAATCGCACTTCCCTATCCAGAACCTGCCCTTCGGCGCCTTCCGCCGGGGTCAGGAGGCGCCGCGCCTCGGCGTTCGTATCGGCGACTGGGCGCTCGACCTGTCGATCCTCGCCGAGCAAGCGCTCCTCGATGGACTGGGGCTGGACGCCGCGGTATTTTGCCAGCCGGTACTCAACGATTTTCTCGCCCTCGGCCGGCCCGCCTGGCGCCGCACGCGCGAGCGCCTGCAAGAGCTGTTGCGGCACGATAGCGCGACGCTGCGCGACAACGCCCGTCTCTGCGATCGCGCGCTGATCCCCATCAACGACATCGAGATGCTGCTGCCCGCCCGCATCGAGAACTACACCGACTTCTACTCCTCGCGCGAGCATGCGACCAACGTCGGCAAGATGCTGCGTCCCGACAACCCCCTCCTGCCCAACTGGTTGCACCTGCCCGTCGCCTATCACGGCCGGGCCAGCTCGATCGTCGTCAGCGGGACCGACATCCGCCGTCCGCTCGGCCAGACCAAGGCGGACGACGCTCCCGCGCCGAGCTTCGGCCCCAGCCACAATCTCGACTTTGAGCTGGAAATGGGCGTCCTGGTCGGGCCCGGCAACGCTCTCGGGCAGCCGGTCCCCGTGCGCGCGGCGGCGGAGCACCTGTTCGGCATGGTCCTGGTCAACGACTGGAGCGCCCGCGACATTCAGAAATGGGAGTACCAGCCACTCGGTCCGTTCCTGAGCAAGAACTTCGCGACCTCGATCTCGCCGTGGGTGGTGACGCTGGACGCCCTGGAGCCATTCCGCGTCGAGGGTCAAGCGCAGGACCCGCCCCCCTTGCCGTACCTCAAGAGCGAAGGGCCCTGGGCGTACGACATCCGGCTCGAAGTCTACTTGCAGACCAAGGGCATGTCCGAGCGCGTCCGCATCGCCGAGTCGAACGCACGGCATCTCTACTGGAACATCTGCCAGCAGCTGGCCCACCACACGATCAACGGCTGCAACCTCCGCCCCGGCGACCTCCTCGCTTCCGGCACCATCAGCGGTCCGGACCCCGGTTCCTACGGCAGCCTGCTCGAGCTGACCTGGCGCGGCTCCAAGCCCATCCAGTTGCCTAGCGGCGAGACGCGGAGGTTTCTGGAGGACGGAGACGCGCTGACGCTGACCGGATACTGTCAGGGAGAAGGCTTTCGCGTCGGCTTGGGGGAAGTGACGGGCCGCGTGCTGGCTGCGTTGAACTGGGCCGCTGAGTAGGCGCGAGAGCCGAAAGTCGCGGCAACGTCAAGTCGACGCCGTCCGCGTCACTCCTTCGTCACCACCTCGTCCAGATTCAGGATCGTGTTCGCCACCGCCGTGTACGCCGCCAATTCGAACTCATCCACCCCCTCGGGTAGCGGATACTCACCGGTCGCGATCAGCTTCCGCGCAGCGGCATGGTTGGTGACGTAGTGGAGGCGGTGTTCGTTCAGGCTCCGCTCCAGGATCGCCAACTCCGCCTTCCCCGGCGTGCGGCAGGCGGCGAGGCGGAACATGAGCGATAGCCGTTCGTCGTCCGTTCCCTTCCCCTTCAGCACGCGCTGGGCCAGGACGCGGGCGGCTTCGACGTAGGTCACGTCGTTGAGCAGGTTGAGCGCCTGGAGCGGCGTGTTGGTCCGCGTCTCGCGCACGACGCACGTTTCCCGGCCCGCGGCGTCGAACGTCGTCAAGACCGGCGGCGGCACCGTGCGGCGCCAGGAAACATAGAGGCTGCGGCGATAGAGGCTCGGCCCGTGGTCCTGCACGTAGTCATCCGTGCCGTGCAGCTCTTTCGCCAGTCCCGGCGGCTGATACGGATTGACCGACGGCCCGCCGATCTTCTCGACGAGCAGCCCCGAGGCGTACAGCGCCTGATCGCGGATGATCTCGGCGGGGAGGCGCACACGCGGCCCGCGCGCGAGCAGCCGATTGTCGGGATCGTGCGCCGCCAGTTCCTTGGAGACGCGCGACGACTGGCGATACGTCGCGCTCGTGACGATCGTCTTCAGAATGCGCTTGACGTCCCACGCTCGTTTAGCGCCGGTTCGCAGAACCGGCCCGGGCGCCGCCCCCCAGTCCCCCGGCTCCATGAACTCCACGGCCAGCCAGTCGAGCAGCTCCGGATGCGTCGGCCACTCGCCCTGCGCCCCGAAGTCCTCGACCGTCTTGACGACGCCGACGCCGAAGAGCATTTGCCAGAAGCGATTGACGGTGACGCGCGCCGTGAGCGGGTTGGAGCGGTCGACCAGCGAGCGCGCGAAGCCAAGGCGGTTGTTCGGCGCATCCCTCGGCAAGGACGGCAACGCTGCGGGCAACCCGGGCGACACCTTCGCGCCTTTCTTGTCATACTCGCCGCGGAGGAGGATGTGGGTGTCGCGCGGCGTCGGCATCTCTTCCATCACCATGGTGGTCGGGATGGTGTCGTCGAAGTCGGCAAGGTCTTGCTCGGCCTGGAGGAGACGCTGATACATAGCGGCGGCCGCGCGGCGATCTCCAGTAAAGAAGCCTTCGCCCAGGAGAAAGAAAGCCCGCAGTTTTTGCTTTTGCACAGGGCTGCGGCGCGAGCTCGAAGTAGAGAGGATTTGCGGAATCGAAGCGGGCTCGGCTACGATTCCAACTTCCTCCGGGGCTAGAACGCGGGTATAGAGATGCACTTCATCGATAGCGCCGCGGAAAGAAGCTCCACCTTTGCCAATCCGGAGCGGCTCGTCCGAAATGAAGTTTTGATACAACTCGTCAAGAACCACCTTTGTCCGCGCCGGCCGACTGTCAAGGTAGATCGTCACTCCGGCCGCAGTGCGCGAACCGTCATAGGTGAATGTGACGTGGCGCCATTCTCCCGGTTTCAGCGTCTCCAATGTTTCGATACGGATAGCATCGTCCAGCCAGCGCTTGACAAGATGGACGGTGACTTTGCCTTTTTCGAGACCCAAACGCCAGCCATCTCCTTGCTGCACATCGGTCATCCTCGAGACGATCGTGCCGCGTGACACGTCTTCGGTCTTGATCCACGCGGCTACGCTGAAGCGGTCGAAGAAGCCAAAATGTCCGGCATGAGCGTGAGTAATGTAACTGGAGCCGTCGAGAAACGCCGCTTCTCCGCTCCTGCCTTTCACGGAGGCCGGATCCCCTTTCCATTTCAGGCCGTTCCCGAAAACGCCCTTATAGACGCCAGGTTGCGTCATTCGACTTTCGTCCAACGGGAAATGATCGCTGAGACCGCGAGAGAAAGTCCACCCGCCCCCTTCCCGGCGCTCAAACTTCCCTCTGCTGTCGAACGTAAAGGGCGGAAAACTGGGATCGCTTCCCGGCTTTGTGTCAAAGCGTGGATCAGCCTTTTCCCATCGGGCTTCCGCCAAATCCACCTGCGCCTGCATCTCCTCCCACGCTCTCTTCGCCACCTTTATCCGCGCCTCCAGCCGCGCCCGCTGCACCACCTGCTCGCGCGTCGGCGTTTTCAAAAACGGCGGCGAGTTGCCGTACTTGATCGCGTGCCCCTTCTCCGGCACGTTGTTGAAGTACGCGAAGAGCTGGTAGAACTCCTTCTGCGTCAGCGGGTCGTACTTGTGGCTGTGGCACTTGGCGCACAACGCCGTCAAACCGAGCCACACCGTGCTCGTCGTGTCCACCCGATCCACCACGTACTCGACCGCGTACTCCTCCGGGATGACGCCCCCTTCCGAGTTGCCGCGGTGGTTGCGGTTGAAGCCGGTGGCGATCTTCTGCTCCAGCGTGGCGCCGGGGAGCATGTCGCCGGCGATCTGCTCGATCGTGAACCGGTCGAACGGCATGTTCTTGTTGAAGGCGTCGATCACCCAGTCGCGCCAGCGCCACATCGTGCGCGGGCCGTCCGTCTGGTAGCCGTTGGAGTCGGCGTAGCGGGCGGCGTCGAGCCAGCGGTGCGCCAGTCGCTCGCCGAAGCGCGGCGAGGCGAGCAGGCGGTCGACCAGCTTCTCGTAAGCGTCCGGCGCCTTGTCCGCGAGGAAGGCGTCGACCTCCGCTGGCGTCGGCGGCAGTCCGGTCAGGTCGAGCGAGACGCGGCGAATCAGCGTAACGCGATCCGCCTCCGCCGCCGGCTTCAATCCCTCTTTTTCCAGCCGGGCGAGGACGAAGGCGTCGATCGGATTGCGGACCCAGTCCTTTTGCTTGACCTCCGGTAGTTCATGACGCACGGGCGGAATGAACGCCCAGTGCTTCTGGTACTTCGCCCCCTCCGCGATCCAGCGCCTGAGCAGTTCGACCTGCTCCTTCTTCAAAGCGGGGCCGACCGTCGTCGGCGGCATACGCTTGGCCGGGTCGCTCGAGGCCACGCGGTCCAGCAGCACGCTCTTCTCCGGATGGCCGGGGACGATGGCGAAATGTTCCCCCAGATCGACACGGCTTCCCTCCTCGGTATCGAAACGCAGATCGGCTTTACGTTTCGCTTTATCGGGACCGTGACACTGAAAACAGGCGTTGGATAGAATCGGCCGAATATCGCGGTTGAACTCGACGTGGCGTTTCGTCTGCGCCGAGATGGGCGCAGTCAACGCGAGAGCGAACGTGAGGAGAAGGAATCGCCGCATGAAGAGCATTGTAAACGGGATAGAGCGGCGTGCAAAAGGAAATGGCCCACCAACCCGAACGCGCCCTTCTCGTTCAACTCAAACGAATTGAACGAGAAGGGAAAAAGGCCGCAAGTTGCACGGAGACAAGGGCGTGCGCCGGCGACGCGCGCCCTTCTCGTTCGATTGGACGGGCCCGCCCCTCGCAACGGAGATTGAAAATCGCGGCCGATTCGATCAAGTCGCGAGAGGGCGGCCGGTCAACGGGCTCACCCGCTACGCCACCTTCGCGTAACTGATCGGGACGCGCCTAGCGAGCGCCCCAGGAAGCGCGTCGATGACATGTTGGATCCGCTCCTTCGCGTTGTCCGGCTGTATGGGAGCCAGCGTCAGGACAATGTTGGCGCCGACGGCTTTCTGTTCGATCAGACGGAACTTGCTCCCGCCGTGGCCCACGTCCAGCGTGTCCACGGCGTCCAGGACTACGTCAACGCACGCGGCCGCTTCTCCGGCCCCGCTCTCATGCGGCGCCGGAAACGCGACCTCCAGCAGCCTGCCCCATTCCGAGCAATCGACGCTGATGAGCGGCGCCACTTGCTTGCGGATCGCATAGGGCCGCTTCGGTGCTTCCCCCGATACATTTGAAGCTTGGCTCATGACTAGTCCTTCGCCAGTTGGACGCTGAGGTAATACACGCCGCCAGCGACATCTTTGTGGTTGGCGATCAACCGGAACTCGTACAACTCCGACCGAGGAAACCGAATTGTGCTCAAACGAAATACCTGTTCCAGCACAACGCTCCGATCGTCGGGAAACTGAACGCGGTGACTCTCGCTCAGACCGATAACAAAATCCGAATCGAACGCCCGCAACTGGATGCGCAAGTCATACGTTCCGACGCCGGCGGCCAGTTGCGTGTAGACGAAGATCTCGTGGACAGGGGCGGTGACCTCGACTAGGGAGCAGATTGCATTGTGCAGCGTCCAAATGTTGTCCACGCACGACGCTTTCTCAAACAGCAGGATACCTCGCACCTCGATCGGCGTTTTCGGCGCCATGCCTGCCCCCCCTTCCGTATTCAGGATACCCCGCCGGAGGTCACGGCGGAAGCGCGTGCTCGACAACCTCCATTTGCCCGTCGCCACACGCCGCGCACGCGTCTATGCTGTCTCCACACCCTCCCCGCCCCGGTTCTGCGAACCGGGGCTAAACGGAGCCTCTCCCCATGCGCCGTTTCATCCTTCTCGCGTGGATCGTCCTGCCGGCGCCCGCCAGCGCGGAACTCGTCGCTCTCCAGAACATCCGCCGCGCCCCGTTCGCCGACGGCAAGTCCTTCGGCACGGTGGGACCTTACGAGATCATCCGCGCCGACGGCGTCTTCCAGCTCGATCCCAAGATCGGCCGCAACGAGCGCATCGTCGACCTCGACCTCGCCCCGAAGAACGCCAAGGGCATGGTCGAGTTCATCTCCGAGATCGTCATCCTCGCCCCCAAGGACCCGGCCAAGGGGAACGGCGCCCTCTTCTATGACGTCAACAACCGCGGCAACAAGCTCGCCCTCCGCTTCTTCAACCTCGGCCCCGGCGGCAACGACGTGACCAGGAAGGGGAGCGAAGGAGACGGCTTCCTCATGGAGCAGGGCTACACGGTCGTCTGGTCCGGCTGGATCGGCGAGCTTTGGCCCGGCGACGACCGTCTCCGTCTCATCGCCCCGCCCGTGCTCGAAGACGGCAAGCCGGTCCGCGGCATCGTCCGCTTCGAGATGTTCTGCGACAAGCCGACCGACACGCTGCCCATCTCACGTCGCGATAACCATGCGACCTACACGCCGATGAAGGACGCCGTCCTCACCGTCCGCGACGGTCCGCATGGCAAACGCGAGACGATCCCGCGCGATCGATGGACCATCGCCACCACCGAGTCGAAGGAGGCCGGCCATCCGCGCAAGACGCTTCTTCAACTCAAAGGCGGCTTCACCCCCGGCCGGCTCTACGAGCTGATCGCCGAGTGCGAAGGCGCCTACGTGCAGGGGACCGGTTTCGCCGCCGTGCGCGATCTGATCTCCTTCCTCCGCCACGACGAGTCCGCGGACAACCCCCTCCGCCGCAAGGACGGCAAGCCCGCCAACAGCCGCGCTCTCTCCTTCGGCGTCTCCCAAAGCGGCCGCTTCCTGCGCCATCTCCTCTACCAAGGCTTCAACGAGGACGAGAAGGGCCGCATCGTCTTCGACGGCCTCATGCCCCACGTTGCCGGCGGCGGCCTCGGCTTCTTCAACCACCGTTTCGCCCAGCCCACCCGCCACAACTCCGAGCTCGACGATCATGACTACCCGGCCGACGTCTTCCCGTTCACGTACGGACCGGCGACAGACCCTTTCCGCAAGATCGAAGACTCAATCCTCGGCGCCTACGCCAAGAGCAAACAGCAGCCCAAGGTGATGCACACCCAGACTGCGGCCGAGTATTGGCATCGCAGCGGCTCGCTCGTCCACACCGACCCCATGGCCAGGGAAGACGCCGTCATCCCGGAGAACGTCCGCATCTACGCCTTCGGCGGCGCCCAGCACGGCCCGGCCGCCGACCCGCCGTCGCGCGGCATCGGCGACAACCTCAACAACCCCGCCGACTATCGCCCCTTCCTCCGCGCCCTCCTGCTCGCCCTCGACGACTGGGCCAAAGAAGGAAAAACGCCGCCCGCGAGCGTCTACCCCAAGCTGGCCGACAAGACCCTCGTGCCGTTCGAGCAGAAAGACGCCGGCTTTCCCGACATCCCCGGCGTCCGCTATCCGACCGTCATCCAGACGCCCGATTTCCGCGATTACGGCAAGGACTTCGCCAAGACCGGCATCATCACCCGCGAGCCGCCGGACATCCTCGGGCAGTACGCTGTCCGCGTGCCGAAAAGCGATCCCGACGGCAATGACCTCGGCACGCTGCTGTTGCCCGATGTCGCCGTCCCCCTTGCCACCTACACCGGCTGGAACCTCCGCCGCAAGGAGTTCGGCGCCGACGGCCAGCTCGTCAGCCTGATCGGCTCCTACATCCCGTTCACCAAGACGAAGGCGGAGCGCGAGAAAGCAGGCGATCCGCGCGCCTCGATCGGCGAGCGCTACGGCACGCTGGCGAAGTATTTGGAGCGCTATCGCCGCGCCGGCGAGGCGCTGGTCGATCAGCGTTTCTTGACGGCGGAGGATGCGCGGCGACTGATCGCGCGGGCGAGGAAACGCGGGGAATGGTTCGGGGAGAAGTGACGCATCGGCCAAATGCGTTGCATTCACACCCAGACCCCTGAGCTGCAACGCATTTTGCGAGGTCTGCATAAGTCCCAACAGAACCGATCTTTAATACGTTGCAGCCGTTCTGCAACGCATTCCAACCGTCGACCTGGCACGAGGTAGAATACACTCAAGCCACCGAGCCATGAGCAACGAGCACACAAAGGGCAAGAGGCGGTCGACAAAGGACAGGCACGATGAAGGAATCCGGAAGAAGAAAATGGGCGCCAGCGGTGAGAAAGGGGACAGGCGGCGGAAGCGCCAACGGCGCAAACGTCGTCGGACCGAAGGCGAAAGCCAAGAGTGAAGCGAGCACGGATAAGGTCGGAACCAAGATCGCCGATCTTATCTGCGCCGAACGCTGGGCGGAG
>JAXMAR010000055.1:0-49050 GCA_046350295.1 Gemmataceae bacterium | reverse complement strand
GCGGCCGCCTCCCACCCGCCGGCGCCATCGTGCTCATCCGCGCCGGACATGCCGTCGTCTACGATCGCGACTCCGCCGAGGCGATCCGCTCGCTCCACGTCTCCGGCGTCCTCACCTTCGCCGCCGACCGAGATACACGGCTCGACGTCGGCCTCGTCCGCATCCAGGCCGGCGATACCGTCGACGAGGAGGGCTTCGATTGCTCCGCCCACGTCAAGCCGGACGACTCCAGGCCCCGGCCCGAGTTCCTCGTCGGCGCTCCGGACACTCCCATCCTCGCCGGCAAGACGGCGCGGATCCGCCTCGTTTACTTCGACGGCATGGACAGGAAATCCTGCCCCGCTATCGTCTGCTGCGGCGGTCGCATGGAGTTCCACGGCGCCCCCTTGAGCCGCACGTGGGTCAAGCTCGGCGCGCCCGTCGAGACCGGCCAGAGCGAGGTGATGCTCGACGAGCCGGTCACGGGCTGGCGCGTCGGCGATCGGGTGATCCTCACCGCGACCACCAGGCAGAACAAGGTGAAGAAGACGTTCAAGCCGAGCGTCCGCGATGACAGTCAGACCGAGGAACGCTTCATCAAGGCCGTCGACGGCGTGAAGCTCACGCTCGACCGTCCCCTCACGTTCGCTCACTTCTGCAAGGACGCTTACCGCGGCGAGATCGCCAATTTGAGTCGAAACGTCGTCGTCGAATCGGCCGAGCCCGACAAGGCCCGCGGCCACACCATGTACCACCGCCATTCCGCCGGCTCGATCAGCTACGCCGAATTCCGCCATCTCGGCATGCCCGGCGTCCTCGGCCGCTACAGTCTCCACTATCACCTGGCGGGCGACACCATGCGCGGCAGCAGCGTCATCGGCGCCTCGATCTGGGACAGCGGCAATCGCTGGCTCACGATCCACGGCACGAACTATCTCGTCGTCCGCGATTGCGTCGGCTACCAGAGCATGGGCCACGGCTTCTTCCTCGAGGACGGGACCGAGGTGAACAACATCCTCGACCGCAACCTGGCCGTGCAAGCCTACGCGACCAAGCCGCTGCCCGAGCAGATCCTGCCCTTCGACAAGAATGATGGCTCCGGCTTCTGGTGGGCCAACTGCCGCAACAGCTTCACCCGCAACGTCGCCGCCGAATGCGATGAATACGGCTACTTCTTCCAGGTGGAGAAGACCGCCGCGTTCAACCCGGTCCTGCCGATCCTCCAGCCGGACGGCGCCAAGAAGGCGGTCGACATCCGCACGCTCCCGTTCATTCGCTTCGAGGACAACGAGACCCACTGCCAGCGGCGGCACGGCTTCAACCTTGGGGGCGGTGTCCCCTTCGGCCCCGGCGTCGCGGGCGTCGGGCCCGACGAGAAGCATCCGTTCGTCATCAAGAACTTCCGCTCCTGGAACGTCCACTGGGCCATCCACCCCGTCTCGCCTTCGCTCCTCATCGACGGCCTGGACGTCTTCAACGCCGAATATGGCGTCTGGCGCCCCGTCTACCGTAACCACGCCTACCGCGGCATCGCCATGCACGACGTTCCGGACAAGCTGCACTACGCCTTCGTCTCCCCGGCCAAGGCCCCGAACGACGCCAAGGACTACCCCGGCGCCCTCGACCCGATCGACGATCTGCCGCCGGTCACCGTCATCACGCACGTCATGCGCGTGAAGGGCAAGACGATCGTCCGCGGGACGACGGCGGACAATGGCGCCGTCAAACGCGTTCTGGTCAACGACCAGTCGGCGCGGCCGTTGCGGCCGAACTTCGCCGAATGGGAAGCGATTCTCGAGGAAACCGGGGTCACGCGCCTCTCGGCCCACGCGGAGGACGCGGCAGGCAACCGTGAAACGATGAAGCACGAGTGGCGCACGCCTGAGGGCGAGAGAAGGCACTAACTCACATGAACGCGCCCTGTGTCCGCCGGTTCGTGCGACGTCAGCTGTGATAGGTGCATCCGCGCCGCTTCGAGGAGTTCTTGATCCTCGACGTCCCAAAGGTCGCGGTCTGCCCAGCCAGCGACGTTGGCGACAAGTTGACCGAAACGCCAATGCGGATACCTTTCGCAGAGTTGCGCGATGGTGGTCAGCAACTGCGTGCGATCTGCGTTGTTCATGGCAGACAGTCCTTTACCTTTGGCATTCGAGTCACGTCCAGGCGCGGTAGGTCCTGGATCACCTCGGCCGGGATCAATTCGCCCGGCCGCAATTTGGCGGCGCGCGTCGCCCGCGTTACTCCGTCATTGATACGCAGATGACCATCCTTGCCCCGGATGAGCTCCAACCGGGGCATGCCAACGAGGGAGTCTCCGTGCTTGCTGATCTGTCGCGCCAGCTTTCCAGGGTCCGCGCCCTGGGCTCGGCTTGGCGGCAGGTAAAGTTCACTCGGATCCACGTCGATGAACTCGGGCATTCGTCCCTGCTCGTGGTCCCCCTTGCTTGCGATAATTGTATCACGTTCCCAAACGCAAAGGCGTTCGGCGAGCGAGCGGCGCTCTAACATCAATGTGTCATCTCAATCGGAGGCGCGCAATGACCAACACTCTCATGATTTGCCTGACAACCCTGTGCCTCGCCCTCCTCGCCGTCTCTACCGCCCTCGCCTCACCCCCCGCCACCGAGCCGCCTAAGCCGAACCCCATCCAAGCCGAAAACGCCAAACCCGGCGCCACCGACTGGCAGCTCACCCGCGTCAAGCTTGACAAGGGCATGGCCGGCTTCCGCTCCTCGCTCATCGAGGGCTACTGCTCCAAGCAATCCGTCGAGGCCGGCGAGACGCTCGACATCATGGTCAGCACCGCCCCCGCCGCGAAGTTCAGGATCGAGATCTTCCGCACCGGCTACTATGGCGGCCGCGGCGCTCGGCTCATGACGACGCTCGGCCCGCTCGACGGCAAGCCACAGCCGGTCCCGCCCGTCGGCGAGCGGCGGCTGCGCGAGTGCAAGTGGCCGGCCGCCGCGTCGCTCAAGATCCCCGCCGACTGGACCAGCGGCGTCTACCTCGGCCGGCTCACGACGCTGCCCGAGAAGGAGACCGAGCCCTACTGGCAGAGCTACGTCGTCTTCATCGTCCGCGACAACCGCCCCGCCGACATCCTCTTCCAGTGCAGCGACAACACCTGGCAAGCCTACAACCGCTGGCCGGACAACTACTCCGTCTACACCGATCCCAAGGGGACGCAGGGGCCGTGGAGCGACGTCAGCTTCGATCGGCCTTACGCCAAGTATGCCCAGATCTACGACAACCCGCAGTCGATCGGCTCAGGCGAATGGCTCTGCTTCGAGTTCCCCCTCGCCTACTTCCTCGAGCGGCACGGCTACGACGTCACCTACTGCTCCAACAGCGACATGCTCGACCCGGAGCGCGGCCTCAAGTGCAAGGCGTTCCTGAGCGTCGGCCACGACGAATACTGGGACATCCGCGCCTACCAGAGCGTCGTCAAGATGCGCGACAACGGCGTCAACCTCATGTTCTTCTCCGGCAACGCCGTGTGCTGGGTGACGCCGCTCAAGGCGAGCACCGACGGCCGGCCCAAGCGCATCATGTTCCGCGGCGGGCCCTATGGCGGCAAGCACAAGTGGGCGGTCGAGCGCGAGCGCGACCACGGCCCATTTCCCGAGCGCGGCCCCGATGAAGGCTACCTCATCGGCGCCCGCAACCTGGAGCCGGTCAACGGCGGCGGCGACTGGATCTGCACGAAGCCGGAGCACTGGGTCTTCAAGGACACCGGCATGAAGAAAGGCGACCGCATCCCCGGCCTCGTCGGCTGGGAATATCACGGCGATCCCCCCAAGGACCTGGCCGGCCTCGAGATCCTCGCCGAAGGCACGGCCTGGGTCGGCGGCGCCCGGCCACAGCACTGGACGGCGACGATTTATCCGGGACCGAAGAGCAACTTCGTCTTCAACGCCTCAACCATCTTCTGGTCCCAGGGTCTGAGTTCCCCGCCGGGCCACATGCTGCCATGGTCTCACTGGAGCCGGCCGCACGGGCCGGACGAGCGGGTGCAAGGGATGACGCGGAATCTGTTGAAGAAGGCGATTTCGGGGAGCTGAGCCGAAAACGTCCTAAGACGAGAAGAAAGTGGTTTGCATCCAGGACCAGACACCCGATCTGCAAACCATTTTGACCGTATTCTACAAGTGCTGATTCAGCCGCTACTTAATTCGTTGCAGCCGATCCGCGACGAAACACGAGTAGGCTGCGTTACTGCTCCGTCGCTTTCGGCGGAGTCAAGCTCCTGTAGATGTATTCGGCAGCCAGAAGCGCAGCGGCAACTGTCACCGCCCGGTCGCTCCACGGCAACTCGTCCAGATAGTCTGCCTCATTCCGCAACTGCCGAAGTTGCTCGAGACGATCGGCGTCGCCTTTCCGCCTTTTGCCCTTCAGGTGTGCTCGCAATCTTCCATGGTCATCCGCATCCTCCCGCGCCGCGAACTCGAGGAAGTTCTTCGCGTAGTTGCGGGCGTGGCAATAGGCGCCGAAATACGCCCTGCTCACCGCGGAGCGCTGAAGGGATTCCGGTTCGGGCGCTGCGCCTGCTTGTCGTTCGAGGTCCCGCGCCAACGCGACGTATCCCTGCCAGTCAAACGGCATGGCTGCCCCGGGGTCGAGAAAAGTCCGTGGTCAGGAGGAAGTAACCGGGGATGTCTTCCAGGCGGTGATTGAAGCCGTCACTGATCTTCTGAAGGCGATCAAGGATGTCGGCTTCATACCTGCTCTCGCGGACATAGAGAGTCACGTAGCGGTCATCGATCTCGGGATCGTTGTACACCTCCAGCGACAGCTCCACGTCCTTGCCAAGCGCCGCCCGAACCTCGGCGCAAATGGAAGGCAGCAGCTTACGAAGTTCCGGATGCTGACCGAGGTAGCTCGACACCTCGCCGGCGTCGCGTATGACCACGCCTGGGCGGGTAATCTCTTCGAAGACGCGAGACGCGTCTTCGAATGCATGGCCCTCGGCTTGGCGGCCAAGGGTCGAGGACAAGGGGGAGCTTCCCGCAACGGCCGCGACCGCTTCGCCCGGATTCAAAGCGAGAGGTGAGTTGCGTGTCGGGCCCATTTGTGTCGTCCTCTTGCTTCTGTCGAAAGGCGGGAGATCGAGAAGAATCGAGTCACTTGCTCGCCGAGCCGCCGTTGCGAAAGCGCCCGGCGCTGGCGGCGTGTTGCAGCGGCAGAAGGATCCGCACCGTCGTCCCTTTACCGACCGTGCTGGCGATCTGGATCGTGCCGTGGTGCTCCTGGATGACGCGGCGGCAGATCGCCAGGCCCAGGCCGGTGCCTTTTCCTTCTTCCTTGGTCGTGAAGAACGGCTCCATGATCCTTTGCAGAATCTCGGCCGGGATGCCCAGGCCGGTGTCGGTCACCTCGATCAGCGCCGCCGGCTTGCCGTCTTCGGCGCTTGTCGGCCTCGTGCGCAAGGTGAGCGTGCCCCCTTGAGGCATCGCGTCGCTGGCGTTGGAGAGCAGGTTCAGGAACACCTGCCGCAACTTCTGCCGGTCGGCGTGCACCATCGGCGTGTCCGGCGCGAATTCCTCCTTCACCACCACCAGACGCTTGCGCAGATGGTGGTGGATCAGCTCGACCGCCTTGCTCAACTCCTCGTGGAGGTCCACCGTGGAGATGTGGCCGTCGCCGCGGCGGGAGAACTGGAGCAGGTTGGCCACCAGGTCCCCCATCCGTTTGGTCTCTTGCTCGATGATCTCCAGACCGCGGCGGCGCGGATCATCGGCGGGGGTGCGCGCCAGCACCGACTCGATGCGCAGGCTCACCGTGGCCAGCGGGTTGTTCAGTTCGTGCGCGATGCTCGCCGCCAGCTCCCCCACGCTGGCCAGCTTGGCCGTTTGCCAGAGCTGCTGCGTCATCGTCTTCACTTCGTCGTTCTTCGCTTGCAGCTCCGCCACCAACTTTTCCAGCGACTCCTTGCTTTGACGGATGTCCTCCTCGGCTCGTTTCCGCTCCGTAATGTCGACGATGGCGCTCAGGACGAGTAGCCCCTTGTCGGTCCGGATCGGCGTCAGTCCAATCTCGACCGGGAACTCGCTGCCGTCCTTGCGCCGGCCAAAGAGATCGCGGCCCGCCCCCATCGGCCGGGCCGACGGCTCCGCGAAGAAGCCGGCGCGGAAGCCGGGGTGCTTGTCGCGAAACCGCTCCGGCACGAGGATCTCGACGGACTTGCCGACCAGCTCGCGCCGCGGGTAGCCGAAGTAGCGCTCGGTCAGGGAGTTGACCAGGATGATGCGGCCCTCGGCGTCGACCATGACGATGGCGTTGGGCGTCGATTCCACGACCAGGCGGAACCAGTTCTCCGTTTGTTCGGCGCTCGTGCGGCGGTCCATGGCGGCCTCGGTTTCCCTGTCCCGTCTTCCTCGATCCCGGGTTTCCCGGTATTTTAGCCGATACCACCTGACGCGGGGAAGTCGTGTCCAGTCCGGGGGGGCCTCTCCAATCCTGGGCTGTGGCCGAGCGCCGCCCGACGGGGACCGTCCCTTGTCGTGGCGCCGCCGATGAACGAGGTCAAGCATGTCCGAGCAGAACCGTGGCCGCTTGCTGGTTGTCGACGATGAAGTGGAGCTGATGTCCGCCCTGCGCGAGATCCTGGCCGAACAGGGCTTCCAAACAGTCGGCGTCACCAGCGGCGCCGAAGGCCTGCGCGAGCTGGGCCGGCAGGAATTCGATCTGCTCCTGACCGACCTGATGATGCCGGAGATGGACGGCATCCAGCTCTTCCGCCGCGCCCTGGAGATCGACCCGCAGCTCGTCGGCATCATCATGACCGGCCAGGGCTCGATCCCGACCGCCATCGAGGCGATCAAGCTGGGCGCCTTCGATTACCTGCTCAAGCCGTTCAACCTCCAGACCGTCCTGCCCATTCTCGACCGGGCCATGGAGATGCGGCGGTTGCGCCGCGAGAACACTCGCCTGCGTGGCTACATCGAGCGCCTGACGTTCGAGTCGCCGCGCTATCGCATGATCGGCTCGAGCCCCGCCATGCAGCGCGTCATCCAGCTCATCGAGAAAGTGGCGCCGACCGACGCCACCGTCCTGGTGCGCGGCGCCAGCGGCGCCGGCAAGGAACTGGTCGCCCGCGCCGTCCACCACAACAGCGCCCGGGCCGGCCGGCCGCTCGTCACCATCAACTGCGCCGCGCTTCAGGAGACGTTGCTGGAGAGTGAACTCTTCGGCCACGAGCGCGGCGCCTTCACCGGGGCCGCGCAGATGAAGCCCGGCCTGATCGAGGTAGCCGAAGGGGGCACGCTGTTCATCGACGAGGTGGCCGAGATGACGCCGGCGCTGCAAGCGAAGCTGCTGCGCGTGCTGGAGGACGGGCACTTTCGCCGGGTGGGCGGCACCAAGGAGGCGCACGCCGACGTGCGCGTCATCGCCGCCACCAACAAGCCGCTCGAGGAGGAGCAGAAGGCCGGGCGCTTTCGCGAGGACTTGTTCTACCGCCTCAACGTCATCAGCATCCCGCTGCCCGCCCTGCGCGAACGGCGTCAGGACATTCCGGAGCTGGTCGAGCATTTCCTCACCACGCGCCAGCTCGGCAAAGTCCAGTGCCGCGTTGACCCCGACGCCCTGAAGGCGATCGTCGCCTATGACTGGCCCGGAAACATCCGCGAGCTGGCCAACGTGCTCGAACGCGCCCAGATCCTCGCCGAAAACAATCTCATCACGCTCGACGACCTGCCGGAAACGATGCGGACGGCCGCGCCGCCTGTGCACGACACGTCCGATCCGGACACCCTCAATCTGGCCGAGATCGAGCGGCGCACGGTCCAGACCGCTTTGCAGCGGACGGACGGCAACAAGGTCCGTGCCGCCCGGCTGCTCGGCGTCGGCCGCCGGGCCCTGTACCGCATGATCGAGAAGTACCACCTGGAGGCCCCCGGCCCAGATGCCGCGGACTAACGTCCGGCAGACGGGCGAATGTGTCCGCATGTGCCGCACACGGCGGTGGACCAGAAAAAAAACCAAAAAAAAGCAAAAGTCGTGTCCGTCCTCGCGGCTCGATTTCGATTGGGAGGATGCGGGTCGATGCCGGCGCTTCTTGACATAAGCCCGGCGTACGGCTCGCATTGTCAGGAGAGCCGCCGTGCCCCTCTACTTCCTGGTCGTGCCCGTGCCAACGACGCTTGCCCCGGCCGAGCGCTGGGTTCGGTTCGTCAAACCGCTGCACGATGCGTTGACCCGGACTCGAGTCGGCAAGATTCTCGATCTGGATGAGGTGATGCAGGAGGTAGACGGCCGGCCCGTCGTGGCGGCGGACCAGCTGGAGATCGAATTGAAGACATGGTCAGGCGGGATGCGCCTGCTCAATCGCATCTTGAAGGCGCAGGGATTGCCGGCGCTTGACGGAGGTCAGCCGGCTCCGCTTCAAAACGGGGACAACAGGCCGTAAGGTGCGTGAAAGGCGCCGGCCCGCGGAGAACAGGGCCGCTTGTCGCTTCGCCGTCTTTCACGCCGCCCACTTCCGTAGGCCTCCATTACGCCGTCTTCTTCATTTCCTGGAGCGCGGTGGCGTCGCTCAGGGCGCCGGTCTCCAGCCAGGTCTGAAGGTACTCGACCAACTCGGCCACCTGGTCCATGTTCAGCTTGAGAGGCGCGTCCTTGACGCCGAGTAGCACGTAGGACGAGTTCGGCTGGTCCCAGGTCGGATTGCCATAGTCACGGCCGCTGGTTTGCTTCAGCACGCCGCGGGCGCCGGCCTGATCGACGAAGTCGATGGATTGGACGCCGGTGGGAGTCATCTTGACCTTCATGGGGGCCTCCTGCCGCGAACGGCGTTGATTGGAACTGGTGCAGGTTGAATTAGAGACGATCCGGCCCTGTGTCCAACCTTGGCCCCCTTTTCGTTGCAAAGGCACTGGTACGGGTGAACCAACCTTGTGCCGCTTTGTCGCGTTTTGTGCGTATCCGCACAGACCCGGGTTCTCTTCCGCCCCATTCCGGTCGACCAACGCGCCCGTTTCCCACGTTTTCGATGCGTTCGACCCCTGTCCAACCCTTGGCGCCGCACTTGCGTTGAGAAGCCTGCGGCGAATCGTTGCGGCAACGGAGGACATCGTCATGTCCGCGCCAAGGTTCATTCGCTGGTTTCGCGAGGTCGGCATCGCGAATGTCGGTCTGGTCGGTGGCAAGAACGCCTCGCTCGGCGAGATGTATCGGGAGTTGACGCCGGAGGGTATCCGCGTGCCCAACGGCTTCGCGATCACGGCGCCGGCTTATCGTCATCTCCTCAAGACAGGCAAGCTGGGCGAACGCATAAGCGCCATCCTCACGGGACTCGACACGCGCGATCTCGCCGACCTCGCCGACAAGGGCCGCCGCGTGCGCGACGCGATCCTGGCCACCCCGTTGCCCGAAGACCTGCGACAGGAGATTCGCCAAGCCTACGCCGAATTGTGCCGCGAGTACGGTCCGGAGACGGATACGGCCGTTCGCTCCAGCGCCACCGCCGAGGACTTGCCCACGGCGAGCTTCGCCGGACAGCAGGAGTCGTTCCTCAACGTGCGCGGCGAGCGGGCGCTGCTGGACGCCTGCCGGCAGTGCTTCGCCTCGCTGTTCACCGACCGGGCCATCTCCTACCGGGTGGACAAGGGCTTCGACCACTTCGCCGTCGCCCTGTCGATCGGCGTGCAGAAGATGGTCCGCTCCGACCTTGGCGTGGCCGGCGTCCTCTTCACACTCGACACCGAGAGCGGCTTTCCGGATGTCGTGCTCATCAGCAGCGCCTACGGCCTGGGCGAGAGCGTGGTCAAGGGGCGCGTCGACCCGGACGAGTTCCTGGTCTTCAAGCCGACGCTCACTGCCGGTCTTCGCCCCATCCTCAAGCGGGCGCTGGGAGCCAAGCAGGAGAAGCTGGTCTACGCCACGCGCGGCGGCCGCAGCACGCGCGTCGTGCCCGTGCCGCAGGAGGAGCGCGATCGCCTCAGCCTCTCCGATGACGACGTGCTGACACTCGCCCGCTGGGGCTGCCGCATCGAGGAACACTACTCCACGAAGGCGGGCCGGCCCATGCCGATGGATATCGAATGGGCCAGGGACGGGCAGAGCGGCGAGTTCTTCATCTTGCAGGCCCGCCCGGAGACGGTTCACGGCCTCGTTCGCAAGGTCACGACCCTGGAGGTCTACACGCTGGAGGCGCCGGGGCCCGTGCTGCTCGAGGGACGCAGCGTCGGCCAAAAGATCGGCGCCGGTCCCGCCCGCGTCGTCAAGGACATCGAAGGCTTGGCCGATTTTCGGCCCGGCGAGGTTCTCGTCGCCGACATGACCGACCCCGATTGGGAGCCGACGATGAAGATGGCTGCCGCCATCGTCACCAACCGGGGCGGCCGCACCTGCCACGCCGCCATCGTCAGCCGCGAGATCGGCGTCCCCTGTATCGTCGGTACGGGACGGGCCACCGCGCTTCTCCGCGACGGGCGCGCCATCACCGTCTCGTGCGCCAAAGGAGAGACCGGCGTCGTCTATGACGGCGCTCTGCCCTTCCGCAAGGAGACCGTGGACCTGGGCAGCCTGCCGCGGCCGCGAACGGGCGTCATGATCAACGTCGGCGACCCGGATCAGGCCTTCGCGCTGGCGGCGCTGCCCAACGACGGCGTCGGCCTGGCGCGACTGGAGTTCATCATCTCCGGCGCCATCCGGGTCCATCCGCTGGCCCTGACGCGTTTCGACTCTCTCGCCGCCGGCCCGGCCAAGGAGGAGATCGCCCGGCTCACCCGCCACTACCCGAGCAAGCCGGACTACTTCGTCGACCGCCTGGCGGAAGGGGTCGGCCGGATCGCGGCGGCGTTCTATCCGAAGGACGTTATCGTCCGCCTCTCCGACTTCAAGACCAACGAGTACGCGCGCCTGCTGGGAGGCGAGCCGTTCGAGCCGAAGGAAGAGAACCCGATGATCGGCTTCCGCGGCGCCTCGCGTTACTACGACGAGCGCTACCGCGAAGGCTTCCTCCTGGAATGCCGGGCCATGAAGAAGGTCCGCGAACAGATGGGACTGACCAACGTCAAGCTGATGATTCCCTTCTGCCGCACCGTCGACGAGGGCAAACGCGTGCTGACCGTGATGGCGGAGGCCGGGCTGAAGCGCGGCGACAATGGGCTGGAAGTCTACGTCATGTGCGAGATCCCGGCCAACGTGATCCTGACCGAGCAGTTCGCCGAGATCTTCGACGGCTTCTCGATCGGCTCCAACGACCTGACCCAGCTCACGCTCGGCCTGGACCGCGACTCCGAGATCGTCGCTCATCTCTTCGACGAGCGCAACGCCGCCGTCATGAGCCTGATCGCCGACGTCATCTGGCGCGCTCGCGCGGCCGGCCGCAAGGTCGGCATCTGCGGCCAGGCGCCCAGCGACTATCCCGAGTTCGCCCGCTTCCTGGTCCGGCGCGGCATCGACAGTATTTCGCTGAATCCCGACACGGTCCTGAGGACAACGCAGGAGATTCTGCAGGTGGAGGAGGCGGAAGCCGGAAATCAGAGGTCGGAAGGCGGAAGTCGGAGATCCGATGTCAGAGGTCCGAAGTCGGACCTCGCAGGTCCGAGGCCGGAAGTCACAACACGAACCGACCTCTTGCCCACGACCTCCGACCTCTGATCTCCGACCTCTGATCTCTGACTTCCGATCTCCGCCTTCCGAAAGGAGAACGCCATGATCCGACTCAAGAGGATACTGCACCCGACCGATTTTTCCGAGGACTCGCGCTACGCGCTGGAGCTGGCCTGCGCCCTGGCCCGCGACCAGGCGGCCCGCGTCGTGCTGTTGCACGTCGTGCCGCGCTCGGCCCCCATCGGCAGGGACAGCCAGGTGCCGGCTTTCAAGGACGCGCACACCGCGGAGGACCTCCAGGCCTTCCGGGAGGAAACGATGGCGCGGCTGGAGAAGATGCGCGACGAGGCCTCGTACGCGGACGTGCAACCCATGCTGAAAGAGGGAGACGTCGCCGGTGTCATACTCCGCACTGCCGATGAGACGCCTTGCGACCTCGTCGTCATGGGCAGTCACGGCAAGTCGGGCGCCTACCAGGCCACGCTGGGAAGCGTCGCCGCCGAGGTCACCCGCCGCGGCGCCTGCCCGGTCGTGGTTGCCCGGCTGCCGCGCTCCGGTCAAGCCTCAAAGTGATGGGGACGAGCGGCCGCGTTAGTTCCAGCGCGAGGGCCGGCGTCTTCAACTTCGACTTGGCTCGATCAACCTGAGCCGTACGGGGAGTCGCCGCGCGCCCCAGCCGCCCGGGCTCCCCTCGAGCACTCCGGCGCACGGCGTCTCGCAGCCCCGGCAGCGGCCTTCGCCGTTCAGCTTCCAGTCGGTCAGTTCATACCAGTCCCGACCGATCAGCAACTCGCCGCAACCGCCGTTTAAGCCGTTTGCGCCCGCGCCTGCGACTTGGCAGCAGCACGGACCCATCTTCATTGTCCCGCTTACCGCGGCGATTTGAGAGCTACGTTGTCGCCCCGTGCGGTCGAGTGCCGGCACGATTCTGGCCGTGCGACGTCGAACGCGGACGGCATTTGCGCCCGGACTACAATCATCCGTGCGGCGGGCGCTTGCGCCTCCACGGAGCGGGTCGATCGGCCGATGGGGCCCGGATTCGTTTCAGTAACCAGGGCCTGTCGAAATGAATGAAACGCAAGAACTGGGCATGGGGAGGCGCGGGGAGGGGCCGCGTTCGTAGCTCGCTTCTCTTCCCCCGGAACGGCCCATGCGCTGGATCGTCGGACAGATTCCGAACGCCCTTTCCCTCGCCCGCGTCGGACTCGGCCTCGCGTTCCCCTGGCTGCCCGCCTCCTGGCGCATCCCGGTGATCGTGGCGGCGGCGGTCACGGACCTGCTCGACGGCGCCTCGGGCCGCTTTCTCCACGTCACCAGCAAGGTCGGCCGCATTCTCGACCCGGTCGCGGACAAGATCTTCGTGCTGGCGGTGGTCGCGACGCTGCTGTGGGAGGACCAGGTCACGCTCGTGGAGGTGGGCCTCGTTGGCCTGCGCGACCTGACGGTGATCGTCGCGGCGGTCACCTTCGCCGCAACGCGGAAATGGGACGCCTTTAGCCGAATGGCGCCTACGCTGCTCGGGAAAGCGACGACGGTGGCTCAGTTCCTGTACTTCCTCGCGGTTTTGGCCGCCCCCGAGACCAGGCTTTGGGCATTGGTGGTGACGGCGTTGCTCAGCGCGGTTGCCGGCGCACACTATGTTCTTGTGTTTCTATATGGCCGTGTTCGATTCTGCAACAAGATCGGATAGTCAAGCGAGGGAAGCCCCAAAGGGGGCAAAACAATTCAGCCCAGGGCAACGCCCTGGGGTCCGCGGCAGGTTGCGACAATAGCCCTGTAAGGGAGAAACAAGCGCCGCGGTTGTTCCGCCCTTACAGGGCTCGGTTGCCACACCGCATCTTCCCAGGGCGTTGCCCTGGGCTTTCTTGTTGGAGCCCCTGAATCCAGGCCTCTTTCTTGTTGGAGCATCTGGGCTGAGTTCAAGCCGCTGCCAAATCGCGCACCTTGTTAAAGTACCGCGCCCCTGAGGCGCCGCGTTAGCATCAACCGGCTCCCGCCGCCGCGATCGGCGCGAGGCGTTCCAGCAACGCCTGGAAGCGCGGCTGGCAGCGGCACGCCGCCAGGTCGGCGTCGTGCTCGATCCACGCCTTGTGGCGGAAGCCGTGCTGCACCGCCTTCTCCAGGCAGTCGATCGCTGCGTCGAGCTTGCCCTCCAGCGCGTAGACGCAGGCGACGTTGTAGAGGGTAAGCGGCTCCTGCGGATCGAGGTCGAGGGCGCGCTGGGCCCACTCCAGGCCGCGCTGCGGCTGGCCGAGCTGCGACCAGGCGTTGGCGCCGAGATAGTAGGCGCGGGCGTCGTCGGGATGTTGCTCCAGGTGCTTCTCCGCCGCCTGAAGGCCGCGGCGATAGCAGGCTTCCGCCTCGGCCTTGCGGCTCAGGCCGGAGAGGACGCTGGCCCCGAGGAGCGGCGCCTGGTAATCTTCGGGCCGCAACTGGGACGCCTCCTCGAAAAGCCGGGCCGCGTCTTCGAGCCTGCCCTGCGCCACGCAGCTCCGAGCGTAGAAGAAATACGCCTCGAAGAGGTTCGGGTTGAGACGGATGGCCGTCTCGAACTCCTGCCGCGCCTCCTCGTAGCGCTCGGTGAGCATGACCGCCATGCCGCGTGCCGCGTGGGCCTCCGCCAGGTCGCTCCCCAACTCGAGGGCCTTGCGGCTGGCGGCGTCGGCCTCGGTGACGTGAACGTCGCTCTTGTCCCAGTTGGTGTGCAGCACGGAATGGCAGTAGGCCAGGCCGGCGTAGGCGCGGGCGTAGCCCGGATCGATCTCGATCGCCTTGCTGAACATCTGGCGGGCGAACTCGAAGCCCTTGCGGCGAAACTGGTGAAAGAACTGCATGCCGCGCAGGTAGAAGTCGTAGGCGGCGACGTTGGCCGGCTGGGCTTTCTCCAGGGCGCGTTTTTCGGTGTCGCTGAAGATGAGCCGCAGCGCCGTGGCGATGCTTTGGGCGATGTCGGTCTGGATCTGGAAGATGTCCTCGAGCTGGCGGTCGTAGGTTTCGGCCCAGAGCTGGAAGCCGTCCGCGGCGTTGACGAGGCGGGCGCTGATCCGCAGGCGATTGCCCGCCTTGCGCACGCTCCCCTCGAGGATGCTGGCGACGTTCAATTCCTCGCCGATCTTGCGGATGTCCTCGTTCTTGCCCTTGAAGGCGAAGGACGAGGTGCGCGAGGCGACGTGCAGGCCGTCGAGCCGGGACAGGACGTGAATCAACTCTTCAGCCAGGCCGTCGCTGAAGTATTCGTTGTCCCGGTCGGGGCTCATGTTGAGGAAGGGGAGCACTGCCAGCGAGGCGCGCGGGGCGCGCTTCTCCGGCATGAGCATCGCGGTGGCGGTCGTCGTCGCGGCGTGGGCCGGCGACACGAGCCAGGTCTCCCCCATGGCGCTCTGCTGAAGCAGGGCGCGTAGCGCTTGTACGACCTCGTGCGCCGAAGCGTAGCGCGCGTCGGGGTTCTTCTCCAAGCAGCGGCCGATGACGCGGTCCAGTCCGGCGGGCCGCGCCTGCCCGGCGCCCAAGGGCGGGGGGGTCTCGTTGAGGATCGCGGAGAGCGTATCAGCGCCGCTGGCCCGCTGAAAAGGCCGGCGTCCCGTCGCCATCTCGTAGAGCACGCAGCCGAAGGAGAACAGGTCGCTGCGGGCGTCGACGGGTAGTCCGCGCGCCTGCTCAGGAGACATGTAACAGACAGTCCCCATGAGCATGCCCGGCTCCGTGGTCGTGCCGCTCTCTTGCGGCGCACGGCTGGCGGATGTCGGGGTTTTCAGCCGGGCCAGGCCGAAATCGAGGATCTTCACGCCCCCTGCGTTGGTCAGGAAGACGTTCTCCGGCTTGATGTCGCGGTGAATGATGCCGCGCTCGTGGGCCGCTTCCAGGCCCAGAGCGACGCCGAGCGCGATTTCCAGCATCTCGCCGATGGGCAGGGGGCCGCTTTCGAGGCGCTTGCCGAGCGTTTGCCCCTCCAGCAATTCCATGACCGCGAAGCAGTTCCCTCCTTCCATGCCGTAATCGTGGATGGCCACGACGTTGGGATGGGAGAGGGCCGCGGCCGCCTGCGCCTCGCGATGGAAGCGCGCCACCGCCTGCGCGTCCTTGGCGAAGCGTTCGCGGACAACCTTGATCGCCACTTCTCGCTCCAGCCGGGTGTCCCGCGCCCGATACACCTCCCCCATCCCGCCGCCGCCCAGCGACGCCAGAATCTCGTAAGGTCCCAGACGCTGTCCGGCCGCGAGAGCCACGATCTCCTCCTGCAAGTCCGAGCGTCTCCTGAACGCCGATTGCTGCTCATTCTATGCCGTTGGGAACGACCGGAAAAACGCGGCGAAAAACGTGGCCGGGGCCCGGGCACTGTATCCCCGCCGCACAGGGGCCCGGCGCTTTTCGACCAGGCAGCCCCTGCCACGCTCCAAAAAAACGGCGTAAGCGCAAGGGGGCGCCCCACTTTTCCCTTTCGGTAGCGTCGCGGCATTCCGTTTGCGTCACCTGTGGTTGCGCGGACTGCCCCGGCGTCTTGTCCCACGAGAAAGAGAGAACGCCATGAAGATCCTGCAAGTCGTTCCGAAGGCGGGAAACCACGCGAAGCTCAAATCCGCCCTGAAAACCACCGAGCGCGGCTTGCGTGGCCCGCACACGACGTTCCAGCGCATGCGCGAAGGCCGCTGGAAGCACGTCAAGTACCCCGGCTGGATCCAGTGGGATCAGGCCCCAGGCGGGCTTCTCGTCGCGGAAATCCACACCAAGGTCAAGGACCACGAATGGCAGATGATGGACGCCTTCATCGGCTACCTCGACCGCCATCTGGGCCGCGACATCGACAGCATCTCGGTCTACTATCGCTGAGAGGCGGCTATGCAACAAAGGGGCTGACCTCGCGCGGGGGTCCGATTTTGCACGGCAACGCCAAGAGGGGTCGACATGAGCACTGCAACGACGAGCACGCCGGCGCATCGCGTCGAGCATCCCGGGCGAACGACCTTCCACACGATCATCGTGCCGCTCGACGGCTCCGAGTTCGCCGAGCAGGCGTTGCCCTTGGCGACGCGCATCGCCGCCGCCGCTGAGGCACGCCTGGATCTTTTTCACTCGCATGAGTTGTATGGCGGTTACTACGACAACGCCCTGTGCTGGGCGCCCTATGACGCGGAACTCGAGAGAGATGCGAAGAAGCTCGAACGGAGCTACCTGGAGGAGACGGCCAAGCGGCTTAACGCCGCGGCGCCCGCCCGCATCACGACAGCGCTCGGCGATGGCGCCCCGTGCGACACCCTGCTGGCACGCGTTCACGCGCAGCATGCCGGACTCGTCGTGATGACCACGCATTGCCGCGGGCCGCTGGGCCGCACGTTCCTGGGAGGCGTGGCGGATGAGTTGATCCGCAGGGCGCACGTCCCGGTGCTGCTCATTCCCGGGCGCAAGGCGGGGTCGCCGCAGCCGGAGATCCAGCGCGTTCTCATCGCCCTCGATGGCTCGCGCCTGGCGGAAAAAGCGCTGCGGCCCGGCCTCGAGCTGGCGAGGCTGCTCGGCGCCCGCTGCACCCTCGTCTCCGTCATCCCGCCCGATGGCGCCGCCGAACTGGAGACACGCTCCTATCTGCGCAATCTTACGGCCGGTCTGCACGGCTCGGGCCTCGTGGCTGGACGTACGCGTCCTCCCGGCCTGTATCCCGCGGTCGCTCCTGGGCGATGTTTGTCCGGGCGACATCCCGGGGCGCTGGGGGACGCACGGCCGCGGCGGCCTGAGACGTCTGCTCATGGGAAGCGTCGCCGATCGTCATCCGCGGGGCCAGTTGCCCGGTCCTTGTTTGCCATGACGGCGAACAGGGTTAGAGGACCGAGAGGGCCCCGCAACGAGGGGAACTGTCCCTCGTTGCGGTAAGTCGGACGGGGAGGGTTGGGGCCATGTTCTATGTCCTTGCCATTCTGGCATGAGCGGCGCCGTTCATGCCCGCGGTGCTGGCCGTCGCCTCAAGCGTGCCGGTTGCTCATCGCCCTGCAGTAGCAGGCCTGCTCCTGGGCATGTTCTCGCACGTGCCGATCCCCGTCGATCGTTCCAGCTGCGGACCTGTGGGTGGCGGGCGCCGATGGTCCAGGGCGTCGACCTCGGTCGACCCATTCCGCGCACCTTCCTCGCCCGCCTGGGCGCGAGCTCGGCGTCGACGCCCCTGGAGATTTTCATCCAGGGCTTCAACTACTGGACCGGCGCGCGGCGGCTCCCAGCTCTGCACCGTAGTTGGCGGCCGGCTCGAGGACGACTCGGCCGGGTTCTCGGCGCGTCCTGCCTGGGCGAGCGCGCGAGCAGCCAAGCGAGCCGGGCGCCATCGTGGCATCGACCGCGGCGACATGTCGCGCCTGGGCGTCGAGAAATCGGCGAGATGGCGGTGATCGTCGGCGAGAAGGTAAGTGCGTCGTCGGCATCGTCGATGGTCTCCACTGTTTTCGCCGGTCCCTACGTCTTTTGCTCGCTGCGGACGGAGCGGCGCCTGCTGCACATGAATCCGGCCGAGGCGGTGACCTTCGTCGTGGCCCGCCGTCCCGATCCGCACGCGCCATTCAGGTGGCCGAGGACCGCGCCGATGACGACATGACCGCCTTCTACCCGCGACGAGTTCTCGTTTCGCACGCGGCTGCACTGGCTCACAACGACGAAGGCCGGCATCGCCCTCGGCCTGTCGGCGGTCCTCGGTTTGCTCGTCGGCGCCGTCGTCACCAGTCAGACGCTCTACTCGGCCACCGTGACCTCATTTCGCGAATACGCCACCCTGGAAGCCCTCGGCATCCCGCGCTGGCGCATCGGCGTCGTCATTGTCACCCAGGCCTTCTGGATCGGAATCAGCGGCATCCTTCTCGGGCTGCCCATCACGCTCGGCCTGGCTCACGTCGCCGAGTTGTTCCAGGTCCGCGTGCTGTTGCCCATCGACCTGCTCGCCGGCGCGGGCGTCATTACGCTCTTGATGGCCATCGTGGCCGGGCTCGCGGCGCTGCGGTCGCTGCGGCACATCGACGTCTATTCCCTCTTGCGTTGACGGAGGGTGGTCATGAATCGAAATCAACGGACCCTCGAAAGCTCACACCTGACCCGAACCTTCGGCAAGGGGAAGACCCTGATCACCGCCGTCAACGATGTGTCGCTGGGACTGAGCCAGGGAGAGGCCGCCCTGCTGATGGGCCCTTCCGGCAGCGGCAAGTCGACGCTGCTCGCTATCCTCTCCGGCATCCTGCCGCCCGACCAGGGCAGGGTGCTCGCTCTCGGCGCCGACCTCTGGAGTCTGAGCGAGCGGGAGCGGCGCCATTTCCGCCAGGCGCAATACGGCTTCATCTTCCAGGGCTTCAACCTTCTTCCCGCCCTCAACGCCCGCCAGCAGCTCGAAATCGTCCTGCGCTGGGGCGAGAACGCCTCCGTCTCGGAGGCGAGGCGGCGCTCCGAGGAGATGCTCGACCTGCTCGGCTTGCGGCAGAAGATGCACCTGCTGCCGGAAGAGCTGTCCGGCGGCGAGAAGCAGCGCGTCGCCATCGGCCGGGCCCTCATCAAGAAACCCGCCTTCTGTTTCGCCGACGAGCCGACCAGCGCCCTGGGCTGGGAGCACGGCCGGCAGGTGATCGAGCTGTTGTGCGAGGCGGCTCACCAGCGCGGCGCGACGGTGCTGATCGTCGCTCATGATTCGCGCATCGTTCCCTGGATGGATCGCGTCTGGCAGCTCAGGGACGGCCGACTATCGGAAGGGGAAGCGTCGGCGGAGCCGGCGCCGGAGGAAGTTTTGACAGGAAGGAGTTGACCATGAAACGCCATCGACGCTTGCTCATAGTTCTTGCGATCGCCGCCGGCGTCGTGATCGCGGGAGCGGGATGGATCACCACGCGCGGTCTAGGTTCGTCCGACGACCGGAAGAGCGAGGCGCCCCCCGCGGAGGTCAAGCTCGTCCTGGCAGGTTACGTCGACCTCGAAGGGGGCGTCGTCTCGTTGCAACCCTTGCAAGCGGGCCGGGTCGAGACGCTCCTGATCGAGGAGGGCCAGGTCGTGAGCCCGGGGACCGAGTTGCTGCGGCTCGACGACCGCCTGCCGCGCTGGAAGCTCGAGGAGGCGGAAGCGGGCCTCAAGGCGGCGGAGGTGAAGCTGGCGCAGGCGCGCGAAGGCGTGATGGCCCATCAGAGCAAGATCGACATGCAGAAGGAGGGAGTCGACGCCGCACAGAAACGGCTGGACGACGCGCGGGATGCGCTCGGCGCCGGCATGGTGAAACAGGCGGAGACGGCCCTGCGCGTCGAACGGAAGAAGCTGGCGACGCTGGAAAAGATCGACCCGACCCTCGACGTGAAACTCGCCGAGGCGAACATCGCCGCGCGCCGCGCCGAGCGCGACGAGGCCAAGTTCGCCCTGGACGAAATGACGCTGCGCGCCCCGGCGGATGGGACCGTGCTGCGCATCAACGCCCGCGTCGGCGACCTCATCGGGCCGACGGCGCCCGAGCCGGCGGTCCTGTTCGGCGTTGGCCAGAAGCGCATCGTGCGCTTCCATGTCGAGCAGGAGTTCGCCGATCAGACCACCATCGGCGCATCGGCCGAGCTGCGCGACGAGAGTAATCCCGGCGCGGGCGTCTGGCGCGGCAAGATCGTCCGTCTGGGTGAGGCGTTCCTGACGACGCGCACCCTCGCCCCGCCGCGACTCTCGCTAATGGCGGACGAGACGCGCACGCTCGAAGGCGTGATCGCCCTCGAAGACGGCCCGCCGGGCCTGCGGCTCGGCCAGCAGATGCGGGTCATCCTGCGTCCCAAGTAAGTCCGGCGAGCCGAGCCGGACCTGGCGGACAAAAAAGGGGACATTCTACATTTTCAATAAAGTAGAATGTCCCCTTTTTCAATCGCCTGCCACGCCGTTGTGCGCCGGCGTCGCGCCCCACATGAGCCAGCCGTCGTCCTTCGCGTCGCCCGTCTCCAGCGCGAACAGGCTGCCCGCGGCGGTCGGCACGTAGACGCGGCCGTGCGCCACCACCGGCTGGAACGTCACCGGTTCGCCGATCTCCACGGACCAGATCGTCTCGCCGTTCTCTCCATCCAGGCAGAAGATTCGGCCGTCGATCGTGCCGAAGAACGCCTTGCCGTTGACTAGGGCGGGGGGGGTGAGGAGGCTGTCGAGCAGTTCCTCCTCCTGCGGGGCGTCCCGGAAGCGTTTCTTCCAGAATGTCTCCTTGGTGTCCGGGTCGACGCAGTGCAGCGTGTCCCCCATGCCGCTGAACATGCGGCCGCGAGACAGAAACGGCTTGGAGCCCTGGTAGGCCCAGACGCCGTAGACCTGGTCGGTACCAAGGTTGACGCGCGACTGGTGCGTCTTGGCGCCCCCTTTGGCGTGGGCGAAGCCGACGCCCGCGTCGTGCATCATGGCCATGTGATGGTGAGGCGAACGCCTGGAGCGCTTGGCGAAGTTGAGATAGTCCGCCTTGTTGAGCGTGGCGCCGTACCCGACGGTCGGCGTGCCCATGGCCGCGGCTTTCCGCGCCAGCATCTCCATCTGCTCCGGCTCCTCGGGGTTGGCTCCCGCCTCCGCCTGGCGCTGGCTGAAATAGCATTGCTTTCGCCACACCGCAGGGGAGGAGGTCGCGTTCTTCGCCTCGCTCCACAGTGGCGCCCCGTCCCTTTGCTCGAAGGCGAACAGCGTCCCGTCCAGGCACGTGAGGTAGACGTGGCCGTCGGCGAGCACCGGCGCCGTGATGATCTCGCCGTTGATGGGTTGCCGCCAGATCTCGGCGCCGTCGGCCAGACTGAAGCAGCCAAGGACGTGCCGGTGATCGTGGCCTGGGAAGGCGATGAAGACACGGCCCGCTTCGGCCGCGGGAATACTCAGGAGCGGATCGCCGAGCCACTTCTTCCAGACACGCTCGCCCTGGAGCGTGAGCACCTCCAGCTCGCAGCTCTCCGTGTTGAAGATGACGCGGTCGTCGGCGACGATGGCGGCGGTCGGCCCGTCATCATCCGTTTGGTATTGCCAGCGCAGGGCGCCGCTGTCGGCGTCGAAGGCGTAGAAATCGTAGCTGCCGAAACCGCCGCCGAGGAAGACGCAGCCGTTAACGACGGCCGGAGTGGCCAGCGGCCGTTGACCGGGAACGCGGACTTTCCAGCCGTTGATGCGGCCTTTTGGGTCGATGAAGCGCTCGGGGGCCGCGACTTCGGGTAACTTGCCCTTGAGATTGGGGTCGATCTTCATGGTTCCGTCTCCGAGAGGGAAAAGCGCGGACTGGTTCGAGTTGTCTTGACGGAGGCCGGGAACGCCTCCGCTGGTCGATGGGTTGCTTGAATGCGGCCTACTGCCATAGGACAGTACCCGCGCCGCTTGTCGCTGCGAAGAAGGGCGACGTTATTGTACGACAACGCAGGGGGCGGCGAGGTTCGAGATGACAGGTCCGGCGAGGTGAAAAAAAGGGTGTGCAATGCGTGGGTTGGCTTACCTGGTGTTTACATTGCAGCACCCTTGATCGGTTGCCAGCGGGGCACGATGACTACGGACGCTTGCCCTGATGCTTGGCCATCGGCACGTGCAAAATGGCCGCCACGTCCTTGTCGCCGGGGACCTGCGACATCGGCATGACGTGAACGGCATGACCGTGGGCGAGCGTGAAGGCGGCGGCCAGGTCGAGCAGGTCGTCCGTGCCGAACGCCGGCGCCGCTTTGCTTTCAATGCTGCCCCGGACCGGGTCGAACACGCCCCAGACGTGCCGATCCGACGCGACGAACAGCGTCTGGATCCGTCCGGCATAGGCCTCGGGAAGGACGGCCTCGATGCCGCACGCCGTACGGCCCGTGCCGAGGAGGCGCTCGTACTGGGCCGCCGCCTGGGCACGCGGCTCGTCGAAGAGGGGCGTGACGAGCGGCCAGGCGCGGTCGTGCAGCTCGCGGGCGCTCAGGTGATCCGGGTTGCCGGCGATGCCGCTGGGAAGCAGATGACTGTAGCTGTTCGCCTCGCGATAGATCGGCTGCAGGTAGTCCACCGCCGCCAGGAGCAAAGGCGTCCGCTCCTCGCGCAGGAAGGGGACGAGGGCGCGGTCGATGGCCCGGAAATAGAGGAGCAGGTCGTCCTTGGCGTTGTCGATGCCGACGCCGTGGCCGCTGAAAATCGCGTTCCAGGATCCTCTGCCCTGAGCCGGGCGGGAGTGGAATGTCAGGATCTCGTCGGTGTCGTGGCGGATCAGCGCTTCGGCAAGATTGCGCGGCACGCCCTTGAGATCGACCTCGCTGACACCGAAGCGCGTCCCCGCCAGCAGGCGCACTCCGTTCTGGCTGAGGGCGAGGACAAAAAAGCGGCCGTCACCGCTCAGGAACGGCAGCAGCGGTTTCAGATGAAAGCGGTTTCCGGCCAGCGTCTGATTCTCGAAGGCGCGGGGCAGCCGAAACAGCCGGAAGAAGCCGGGGGCGAGGAAGAGAGCGAGCCCGTCCGACTGGTTCTTCCAGAAGATGTTGTCCTTCACGAGATCCTGCGCCGGTGTTAGAAAGGCGTCAGCAGTCGGGGCGCGCAGGCCGCCGGCGACCAGCGTTTCCCGCGCCTGCGCGAGGTCCTTGCGGAACAGGATCGGATCCTGCTCGGCGCCGCCGCGGTGCGTGGGCATGAAGATCGACACGCAGGGGGCCTCATGCGCTTGAAGCAGTTCCTTCATGTCGGTACGGGTAACGAGGTCCATGGCAGCCTTCCTTTCGGAATATGGCTTCTTTTGCTTCAGCCGGAAAACGTCACTCCAGCAAGATCGCAAGTCCGGCGCCGAAGGATAAAGGCGAGGGAAATCGAGAAAAAACGGGGACTACCTGGCCGACGGCCGGGCGAGCGGGAGGCCGGCTGGTTCCGTTTCGCACACATGGAGGCCGAAGTCGCTCAAGCCGAGAAAAACGGACGCAGCGGGCTTTGCAACGCAAAAGGAGACAGTCCGAGCCGGACACGGAAGCGCGGGCCGCACTGCGAGAAGCGCGTCAAGGCCGGCGCGGTGCGCGTCGGCAGCTGGCGGCGGTGCGACGGAAGGCGGTCGAGTTGATTCGCCAGGGGTCGCGGCGTTCGGCGTCACGGGACCGCCGCCACGTCCCAGATGTCCTTGGCGTAGGCCCGGATGGAGGTGTCGCTCGAGAACTTGCCGACGCGGGCGATGTTGAGGATGGCCTTGGTGGCCCAGGCGGGGCGGTCGCGGTACAGGCGGGCGGCGGCGGCGTGGGCTTCCAGATAAGAGTGGAAGTCGGCGAGATGGAAGTACTGCTCGTTCGGGGCGAGCAGCTTTTGATAGACCCACGCATGCCGGGCCGGGGCATGCCGGCAGAAGCGGTCGTCGCGCAGGGCGTGCAGGACGCGCTGGATGTCCGGGCTGTGTTGATAGATCGCCCAGGGGATGTAGTCGCCGCGCAGGCGCCGGATCTCATCCACGGTCAGTCCGAAGATGAAAATGTTCTCCGGCCCAACCTCCTCGCGGATCTCGATGTTGGCCCCGTCCAGCGTGGCGATCGTGAGCGCGCCGTTCATGGCGAACTTCATGTTGCTGGTGCCGCTCGCCTCCGTCCCGGCCGTCGAGATTTGCTCGCTCAGGTCGGCGGCGGGGAAGATGGCCTCGGCGAGGGTGACGCGGTAATCGGGGATGAAGGCGACCTGCATGTGCCCCTTGGCGGCGGGGTCGCGGTTGATGACGGCGCCGACGTCGTTGATGAGGCGGATGACCTGCTTCGCCGTGTAATAGCCGGGCGCCGCCTTGCCGGCGAAGATGTAGGTGCGCGGCGCCTCCGGCTTCTTGCCGTCGAGGAGGTCGAGATACTCATGGACGATGTGCAGGACGTTGAGGAGCTGCCGCTTGTACTCGTGGATGCGCTTGACATGCACATCGAACATGGTGTCGCAGTCGACGACCAGGCCGCACGCCGAGCGAATGATCTTCGCCAGCGCCTGCTTGCGGCGTTTCTTGACGTCGAGAAACCCCGCCTGAAAGGCGGCGTCGCCGGCGAGGGGTTCCAGGGTGCGGAGGCGGTCGAGGTCGGTGATCCAGTCGGCGCCGACGCTCCTGGTGATTAGGGTCGACAGCTCCGGGTTGGCAGCGAGCAGCCAGCGGCGCTGGGTGACGCCGTTGGTCTTGTTGTTGAACTTTTCCGGAGACAATGCCGCGAAATCGGGGACCAACTCCGTTTGGACGAGCCGGCTGTGGACCGCGGCGACGCCGTTGACCGAATGCCCGCCGACGATGGCCAGGTTCGCCATCCGCAACTGCTTACCGCCCGCTTCGTCGAAGAGGGACATGCGGCGGACGCGCTCGCCATCCCCCGGCCAGCGTTCGCTGATGACTTCGAGAAAGCGGCGGTTGATCTCGTAGACGATTTGCAGGTGCCGCGGGATGACCTTCTCCAGAAGCGCCACCGGCCAGCGTTCGAGGGCTTCGGGCAGGAGCGTGTGGTTGGTGTAGGCGAAGGTCCCGGTCGTGATGTCCCAGGCCTTCTCCCAGGGCAGGCCTTGCTCGTCCACCAGGATGCGCATCAGTTCGGTGATCGCCAGCGTCGGGTGGGTGTCATTGAGCTGAATGGCGACCTGGCGGGAAGTCATGTCGAAGTAGCGCGTACGCAGGGAAATGGTTCAGCGACAGCATCGCGGCACGCGCACGCGGACAGGAAATACTCCTGCATCAACAGTTCCCGGCCGGCCTCGGCCGAATCGCTCGGATACAGGACTTTCGAGATCGTCTCGGATAAGACCTGCTGCTGCACGGCCTTGATGTAATCGCCGACGTTGAAGATGCCGAGATCGACCTCCTGCATCGCCCGCGCCGAGTAGAGACGCAGGAAGTTCACCGTCCCCCCGCCGTAACCGACCACCGGCATGTCGTGGGCCACGCCGATCACCGCGTTCCAGTCGAGCCACATCGGGTTGTACCCCCCCTTGCGATCCTTCATGTGCTCGATGCGGCCGTAGACGGGGACGAGGACCGTGTTCTGCGGCCTCTGGATTTGCCAGGGGGTGTAATAGGTGCGCCAGTTGTCGGGCTTCTCGAACTGCTCGCCGTCGCGGATCTCTTGCTTGAAGAGGCCGTATTCGTAGTTGATGCCGTAGCCGAAGCCGGGCATGGCCAGCGTGGCGAGGGAGTCGAGGAAACAAGCGGCGAGGCGACCCAGACCGCCGTTGCCCAGCGCGGCGTCCGCTTCGCTCTCCTCGATGTCGCTGAGGTTGGCGCCAAGCTCCTTGAGGGCCGCCTGGCAAACGTCGAGCAGGCCGAGGCTGACCAGGTTATTGTGGAGAGAGCGGCCGATGAGGAACTCCATCGACAGGTAGTAGACGCGCTTGGCGTCGGCGGCCGCGTAGCGGTTCTCGGTGTTGAGCATGGCGTCGGTCATGACGTCGCGCACGGCCAGGGCGACGGCATGGAAACGCTCGCGCGGCGAGAGACGCTCGGGCGTCGTCCCCAGCGAATAGGTGACGTGGCGCAGGATGGACTCCCGCAGCGAACCGGCCTGGGAAGGAAGCGATCCGCGCTCGGGCATGCTTTTCGTTTCATTCATTTCAACGTGCCACATTTACTGCACACAACCGACCTTGAAAAACGCGCTTGTATCGTAACAGTATCATTAGGCGGTGGCTCCCGGCCAGACATCATGCCAACCCACCGATCAGGGGAGCGGGCCGCTCGCCCATGGCTATGGCGCGCCGTTTGCCCAGGTTTTGCTCGGGGGTCTCGTCTTCGCGATTCGGTAGGGGGTAATCGATGCTCCGCGTAGCGCACGAATACTCCAGCGAATTGTCCCAGTTGCCGCTGATGCGGGCGGCGGTAGGGGAAGCGTGTCGCCGCCACTGGGACCATCCCGCCGACGCATCCGCCATCGCGCATCTGGAACTCGCCCTGACGGAGGCCGCCGCCAATATCATCGAACACGCTTATGGCGGCGCCGCGGGCCGCCCCATCCTGCTCGTACTGGAAATGGATGGCGACCGCGCTACCCTGACGTTATACCATGAGGGCTGCGATTTTGATCCGAAAACGGCGCCTCCCCCCGTTTTCAACGGCAGCCGCCAGGGGGGCTTCGGCGTCTACATGATCGGCCGCCTCATGGACGAGGTGCGCCATTTTCGCGATAGTGACGGTCGCTGCGCCGTCCGCTTGGTCAAGAACCGCACACCGAAGGAGAGGCCGTGAGGGAAAGGTGTCGGTCAGACACCTTTCTCTCACAACCGAGGAGTGAAGCATGCCTTTGATCGTGGAGCAACAGGGCGACGTGACCGTGGCCGCCGTAAACGTGGAGCAGTTCGACGCCAGCAACGCCGACGAGTTCAAGCGCGAGATCAGTCCCGTGCTCGCGGAGACGAAAAAGCTCGTGCTGGACATGAGCGGCGTGCAGTTCGTCGACAGCCGCGCCTGCGGCGCCATCCTCTCCTGTCTGAAGCACCTGAGCGAGGTGGGAGGCGACCTCAAGATCTGCAACGTCCACCGCTTCGTCGCGACGACCTTCGAACTCATCCGCCTGCACCGCATCTGCGAAATCGTGCCGACCAAGGAGGACGCGGTGCGGGCCTTCGCCGCTTCCTGAGGAGGGGTCCCATGGCGCTGCTGCGTGATCCGGCGAGCGGACGTGAATTCCCTCTGGCGGCGCGGGTCGTCATCGGCCGCGATCTCTCCTGCGATATCCGCGTCAGCGCCGGCCAGGCTTCGCGGCGCCACGCCGCCATCGTCCAGGAGGGGGACGCCTATTTCATCGAAGACCTCGGCAGCGCCAACGGCACCAGCGTCAACGCCCGGCCGATCCAGGGCCGCACCCGACTTCAGCCCCACGACCAGATCGACATCGGCGGCTTTGTTTTCCTTTTCGAGAAGGGCGGAGCTCCGGTCGGCGCCGGCGGCCTCGGGGGGACGGAGGACCTGGGGGCCATCACGTCCACGCTGAACATTGACGCGGGCTCGCGCACGAGCGTCGCGCCGGAGGCGAAGCTGCGCGCCGTCCTGGAAATCTCCAAGAACCTCTCCAACGCCCTGCACCTGGAGGCGGTCCTCCCCAAGATCCTCGACAGCCTCTTCACCGTGTTCCCCCAGGCGGAGCGCGGCGTCGTGTTGCTGTTCGATCGGCGCACGGGACAGCTAAGGCCGCGCGCCCTGCGTCAGCGGCATTCGACGCGGTCGGCGCCCCCCATCAGTCAGACGATCCTCAGCCACGCTTTGAAGACCGGCCAGGCCCTCCTCAGCGCCGACGCGGGGCAGGACGAGCGCTTCGATATCACGCAGAGCGTCCGCAGCTTCGGCTATCGCTGCCTCATGTGCGTCCCGATGCTGAGCCAGGGGGGCGAGCCGCTCGGCGTCATTCAAGTCGACGGCGAGGCGTCCCCCGGGGCGTTTTTCAGCCACGACGACCTGGACGTCCTCGTCTGCGTCGGCGGCGAGGCCGCGCGTGCCGTCGAGCTCGCCCAGCTCTACGAGGCGCGACGCGACCAGGAGGCGACCGAGATCCAGAAGAGCTTCCTGCCCAGCCAGCGCCCCACCATCGCCGGCCTACGCTTCTTCGATCACTATTCCTCCGCCCAGAACATCGGCGGCGATTACTTCGATTACATCCCTCTGCCGGGCAATCGCCTGGCCGTCGCCCTGGGCGATGTGGCCGGAAAGGGGACGCCCGCCGCCCTCCTCATGGCTCGCCTCTCCGCCTTCGCGCGGTTTTGCCTCGCGGGTGAGCCAGACGTCGGCAAGGCGACCGAAGCGCTCAACGCCGCCCTGAGCGGCGCCACGAACGTCGAGCGCTTCGTGACCTTCGTCGCCGCCGTGATCGACCTCAAGACCTTCGCCGTCACGCTCGTCAACGCCGGCCATCCGCCGCCGCTCTTGCGCCGCGCCGGCCGCGTCCTGGAGATGGGCAAGGACCAGGCCGGCCTCCCGCTTGCCGTTCTGCGCCGCCCCTACGAGACCGCGTCGTTCAGCCTCGAGCCCGGCGACTTGCTCGTCTTCTATACCGACGGCATCAGCGAGGCGCGAAACCCCAAGCAGGACGTCTACGGACTCGATCGTCTCACCCGCCTCATCGAAAGCGGCCCGGCCGGCGCCGACCAGCTCGGCGCCGCCATCATCACCGACGTCCGCCGCTTCAGCGCCGAACGGCCTCAGAACGACGATGTGACACTGCTCTGCGTCGAGCGCGCCGGCGCCGGATGATCCAAGGCATGCACCTCTCGTAGCAAAGCCACCGACCACTGTGTCGCGGGCAGCCCCAGGTGTATCCAGGCCGCACACGTCGGACGGGCCCATCCTCGGACCGGCGTGCGCCACCCCGTCTCACCCCCCGAAAACACGTCAATTCCGGGAATCTGAACGGGGATGCAGGCTCTGACGCCACGGCATCCGGTTTGCCTTTCCTTGTCCGTGGGGTCCTTCTCCGGGAGGTCGCCATGATCGCCACCACTTGCCTTTCCAGCCTGACCGCGGCCGATGTCATGTCCCAGGATCCGGTTTGCCTGCCGAGCGACATGCCGTTACGAAATGCGGTCCACTTGCTGATCCAGAATCAGGTCAGCGGCGCGCCGGTCGTGAACGCCGCAGGCCGTTGCGTCGGTGTTTTTTCCGCCGGCGACGTGCTACGCCTCGCCGAGAGGCGCGCCGACGTAACGAAACCCGTCGCGCCGCCTCTGCCCCTCTCCTGCGCTTTCCAGAGGCGGGAGAACGGTCGCCTCGGCGGCAAGGAAAAAGTCCGTTGCGCCCTGCCGCTCGGCGTCTGCCCGCTTCAGCGCCTGCTCAAGTTGGCCGACAAGCAGGAGGTCATTTGCAGCCAGCCCAACTGCGTGCTGCTGGACTGGCAGATGGTCGAGCTGGAGAAGCTGCCGACGGACGAGGTGCGCAAGTTCATGACCGCCGATGTCGTGCTCGTCGCGCGGACGACGCCCGCGCCCCTCATGGCCCGCATGATGATCGACGCCCACATCCATCGGCTCGTGGTCGCGGATGAGGACCGGCGGCCCATCGGCATCGTCTCCTCCACCGACCTCCTGGCGCTCCTCGCCAGGATGGAGGAAGACGTCGAGAACAACGCGACGCCCGAGGTCCTGGCCGTCGGGAGCGGCGCCTAGTCGCTTTATGGGGAGTGTTTGCCATGAAGAAGATATCGATCATGCTGATTCTGGGAGCGGCGCTCCTCGCCCTGCCGGCGCTGCGGCCGGAAGGCGTCAATGCGGGCAAGGCCGGTCAGTCGCCTTCAGGGGCGACGGTCGCCCCGGTGGACGACCTCGCGCGCGGCGTCGCTCTGGACGCCCTTACCGATGAGAGCTTGTCAACCATGCTGCGCGAGCTCGGCTACGAGCCGACCGTGCGCAAGAACACGAGCGGCAGCGGCAGCGTCTATCACCTTAAGGTCCCGCGCGGGACCTGGACCTTCGAGGTCGATGTCTCGCTGAGCAACAACAAGAGAAAGGTCTGGCTCTCCTGCTGGTTCAACGACATGGCGCGCGATCCGACCGCTTCGGAATTCTCCGCCCTCATGGAGGCGAACTTCAAGCATGGCCCGGCTCACTTCACCTACACCCCGAAGACCCGGACCTTGAATCTCGGCATGGCCCTCGACAACCGGGCCCTGAGCAACGACATCCTCCGACTGGAACTGGACACTTTCATGGACGTGATCCGCGATACGCAGTCGCTCTGGAACCTGCGCTAGCGGCACGTGGTTGCTGCACAGAAGGGCAGGGGCGGCTTGGCCGCCCCTGCCTCACGAGCAAGCGTTGCTGAAGTCACAGCCCTTTTCTGGATCGACCCATGAAAACACCCCTCTTACTCGCCGTTTCCGCCGTGCTGGCCCTGAGTCAGGCCGCGCACGCGCAGGCCTTGCTTATCCCCGAAGACAAGACGATTCCGCCCCTGGCGATGCTGCGGCACCGCGTCGACACCGCCATCGAAGATCAGGTCGCCGTCACCCGTGTCGAGCAGACCTTCCGCAACCACACGCCCCGACCCCTCGAGGCCGTCTACCTCTTCCCCGTGCCGCGCGGCGCCGGCGTCCGCGAGTTCGCCATGTGGGTCGACGGCAAGCGCGTCAAGGGGGAGCTGGTCGAGGCCGCCAAGGCCAAGCAGATCTACACCGACATCGTCCGCCGCATCATGGACCCGGGTCTGCTCGAGTACATGGGCACGGACCTCTTGCGGCTGAACGTCTTCCCCGTGCCGGCCAACGGCGAGCAAAAGATCGAGGTCACCTATACCTCCATCTGCCGCAAGGACCATGAGCTGGTCGAGTACCTCTATCCCATCCGCACCGACGGCAAGGCGACCCGCACCCTCGAGGATTTCTCCTTCAAAGTCACCCTTCGCTCCAAGCAGCCGATCCTGAGCGTTTACAGCCCCACGCACGCCGTCTCCGTGGCCCGGCTGAGCGACCGCCACGTCATCGTCGGCTTCGAGAAGAACCAGTGCCTGCTCGACCGCGATTTCCAGCTCCTCTACACGACCGGCACCGATGACGTCGCCATGACCAGCCTCGCCCAGCGGCCGACGCACGACAACGGCTACTTCCTCTTTCTCATCACGCCGCGCGCCGAGCTGTCGAAGGAACATGAAACCCCGCGCGACTTCGTCTTCGTTCTGGACACCTCCGGTAGCATGGCCGAGAACGGCCGCATGGAACAGGCGCGCAAGGCCCTCAACCATTGCCTCAGCCGCCTGACGCCGAACGATCGCTTTGCCCTGGTTCAGTTCGCTACCACCGTCAATCCCTACGCGACCGGCTTGACCCAGGCGACGGCGGACGAGGTCGCCGCGGCGCGCAAGTGGATCGACAAACTGAGCGCCGCCGGCGGCACCGCCATCGACGACGCTCTGCGTACCGCCCTCGACATGCAGGACGGTAGCGGCCGCATCTTCACCGTTGTCTTCTTCACCGACGGTCTGCCCACCATCGGCGAGACGGTCCCCGACGCCATCCTCAAGAATGTCGCCAAGAAGAACACGCGGAACACGCGCATCTTCACGTTCGGCGTCGGCAATAATGTGAACGCCGCCTTCCTCGATCAAGTCGCGGAGCAATCGGGGGCGGCGAGCGTTTATGTCCGGCCTGACGAGGACCTGGAGTTCAAGGTTTCCAGCTTCTTTTCCAAGATCAGCCAGCCGGCGTTGACCAATCTGAGCCTGACCGTCGACCGGGGTTGCCGCCTGAGCGACGTCTACCCGCCGCGCTTGCCCGATCTGTTCCACGGCGATCAACTCGTCGTCCTCGGACGCTATGACGGGGCAGGGGACACGACCCTGCGCTTGACGGGTCGGCTCGCCGGCGAAACGCGCGAGTTCGTCTACCACGTCGATCTCCCGGCGCGCGGCGACGACAAACCGTTCGTGGAAGACCTGTGGGCCCGCCGCAAGGTCGGCTACCTGCTCGAACAGATCCGCACGGGCGGCGAGAAGAAGGAGCTGGTCGACGAGGTCGTGACGCTGGCGAAGCGCTACGGCATCGCCACCCCGTATACGAGCTGGCTCGTCGTGCCGGACATGCCGCTGCCGATCGTTCGCCCGCCGCTGCCGCGGCCACGCCCCATGCCCATGGAGCCGCCGATCCTGACGCCCAGGCCGGGGATGGAGCCGCGGCGCCTGGCGGAAGTGGCGGATAGCCTGGTCGGCAAGGCCGGCGGCCTGGCCGGGGGCCGGTCCGGTTTCGAGGCCGACCGCTTCGCGGCTCTGCCCACGGATCCCAAGGGGGACGCGGGCGCCAAGTCGCTGCTCGAGGCCAAGGAGCGGCGGTCCACCTTCGAGGCGGCGCGGGGCGCCCTGGCCAAGGGGGACCTGGCAAAGATCCACACCGAGCGCCTCGGTGTCGATATGTCCCTCCGCATCGCCGCTCTCAAGGACCTGACCCACGCCCAGCCCTCGGCGTTGCGGCGGGCGGCCGGACGCTCGCTGGTCGAAATCGGCGGCGTCTGGATCGACGCCGGCTTCGAGGCCAAGGCGAAGACCCTCGTCGTCCGCGCTCTGAGCGACGCCTATTTCCGCATCCTCGAGCAACAGCCCGAGATGCGCGAGGTTTTCCAGCTGGGGAACCACGTCGTCTGGGTCACGCCGAGCGGAACTGCCCTGGTGATCGATCTGAACGACGGAATGGACATGATCAGTGACCGCGACATCGCCAACCTCTTCCGCAAGAGCGGTTGAGGCGCGAGGGGCTTTGCAACGAAAAAAGGGACAGGACCTTTGCAAAGCCGCCAACTGAACAAAGACCCTAGGGAGGAGACAGCCATGTTACCCGTTCGTTCGATCCTGGTCCCCACGGACTTCTCGCCCACCTCGGATCTGGCCTTTCGCCTGGCCTGCTCCGTGGCGCGCGACACCGGCGCCCGTATCACCGTCCTGCACGTCCTGACGCCCCCCATGGTCGTCTTCGGCGAAGGGATCATTCCACCCGTGCCGCCCGACTACCCCAGGGAGTGGCAGGACAAGCTCGAGGCGATCCAGCCGCCGCGACACGTCCCGATCGAGCATCGCCTGATCGAGGGCGATCCGGCCAACACCATCCTCGATGTCGCCAAGGAGATCGACTGTGACCTGATCGTCCTGGGCACCCATGGACGAACCGGCCTGAACCGGGTCTTCATGGGGAGCGTCGCCGAGAAAGTCATCCGCAAGGCGAACTGCCCCGTGCTGACGATCAAGGCGCCGCTCAAGGAAACGAGCATGGAGAAGGCCGAAGAGCTCGCGACCGCGGGCGTGTGACGTAGCAGGGCGCTCCGGGCGCCATCCCGAAGTGACGAGCCGGGCGGCGTGAGCCCCTGGAGGAAATGACCCAAGACGCCGGACCCCTGTCGCCTGTTTCCGGCGCTTTCCTCCGGGGGATTACGCCGCCCAGCCCGCGCTTGCCGAATCGAAGGAACCTCCCAAAGTGGAACGGCCGGAACATCCCCTGGCGGCCAGCCGGAAGCAACGTCGCATCGCCTTGCTCGCGCTTGCGGCCATCCTGGGCCGCATCGTTCTTCATTTCACGATTCCAGACCGGCTTCTCTTCGAGGGCGTCCGGATCGAGGACATCCCGCCCCTGCTTGCCCTCATCTTCGGCGGCGGCCCGCTCGTCTTCGATCTGCTGCTCAACCTCGTCCGGGGCGAGTTCGGCTCCGACCTGCTCGCCGGCATCTCGATCGTCACTTCCGTGGTCCTGGAAGAATACCTCGCCGGGACCCTTGTCGTCCTCATGCTCTCCGGCGGCCAGGCCCTCGAGGCCTTTGCGGTGCGCAGCGCCTCGTCGGTCCTCAAGGCCCTGGCCGGCCGGATGCCCTCCAAGGCGCATCGGCGCAGCGCTGGCGTCCTTGGCGACGTCGGTCTCGACGATGTGCGGGTCGGCGACGTCCTCGTCGTTTTCCCCCACGAGATCTGTCCCGTCGACGGCGTCGTCATCGAGGGGCATGGAACCATGGACGAGTCGTACCTCACGGGCGAGCCCTACGTCATGTCCAAGACCCCCGGCACGCCGGTCCTCTCCGGCGCCATCAACGGTCAGAGCGCCCTCACCATCCGCGCCGAGAAACGTGCCGTCGATTCGCGCTACGCCAAGATCATGGAAGTGATGCGCGCCTCCGAGCAGCGCCGCCCCCGGTTGCGCCGCCTCGGCGATCAACTCGGCGCCCTCTACACGCCGCTCGCCGTCGTCCTCGCCGTCGCCGCCTGGGTCTTCAGCGGCGACCGGGTCCGCTTCCTCGCCGTCCTCGTCGTCGCCACGCCCTGCCCGCTCCTGATCGCCATCCCGGTCGCCATCATCGGTTCCATCTCCCTGGCGGCGCGGCGCGGCATCATCATCAAGGATCCCGCCGTCCTCGAGAAGCTCGACACCTGCAGCGTCGCCATCTTCGACAAGACCGGCACGCTGACCTACGGCGAGCCAAAGCTGACCGAGGTCCTGCCCGCCGCCGGTGTCGACGCCGCCAACGCCCTTGGACTTCTTGCCGGGCTCGAGCGCTACTCCAAGCACCCGCTCGCGAGCGCCATTCTGGATGAAACGCGACAGCGCGGTCTGACGGCGCCCGAGGCGAGCGAAGTGGGCGAGCGGCCCGGCGAAGGCTTGCGCGGCTGCGTCGCCGGAAAGCGTCTGCAAGTCACCAACCGCAGCAAGCTGCTCGCCCAGCGCCCGGAGCTGGAGCCCGAGCTCCCTCCGCTCGCCGGCGGCATGGAATGTGTTCTCCTGATCGACGGCGCCTACGGCGCGACCTTCCGCTTTCGCGACGAGCCGCGCCCCGAAGGCCGGTCGTTCGTGCGGCACCTGGGCCGCAAGCACCCCTTCCGCCGCGTCCTCCTCGTCTCCGGCGATCGGGAAACGGAGGTGCGCTACCTCGCGGACGCGGTGGGCATCACCGAAGTGCATGCGAGCCAGACGCCGGAGCAGAAGCTCGACCTCGTCCGCCGCGAGACCGCCGCAGCCAACACCCTCTTCGTCGGCGACGGCATCAACGACGCCCCGGCGTTGACGGCGGCCACCGTCGGCGTCGCCTTCGGCCAACAGAGTGACATCACCTCGGAAGCGGCAGGCGCCGTCGTCCTCGACAAGTCGCTGAAGAAAGTGGACGAGTTCTTCCACGTCGGCCGCCGCATGCGCAAGATCGCGCTCCAGAGCGCCCTGGGCGGCATGGCCCTGAGCGTGCTCGGCATGGTTCTGGCCAGCCTGGATTATCTGCCCCCTGTCGCCGGCGCGATCTTTCAGGAGGTCATCGACGTGGCGGCGGTGCTCAACGCCCTGCGCGTCGCGCTGCCGCCGCGCCAGTTGACGGACTACTGAAGCGCGTTTCGGGCTGGAGCCAGGCGCCTCTCATCTTCGCTCCGGCGGCGCATGATTCTTCATGGCTTCCGCCCGGCCGTTCTTGAGAAAGAGCACGTAGGGATCAGACTCCTTCACAAAGAAACCTCGTGGACCATCTGATACCCCTTGTAACCGCCTCCCAGGTTCGCCGCCGCATAGCCTGCCTGGCGCAGGATGCGCGTCGCCAGGTAGCCGCGTTGACCGACCTGGCAATAGACGACGATGTCCCGGTCCTTCGGCAGCTCATGGAGCCGAGCACGCAACGTTTCGAGCGGAATGTTGATCGCTCCCGGCACGTGGCCGTTCCGGTATTCCTCCGGCGTGCGGACATCGACAACGAGGTTCCCCGGCCGTGAGGCGCCTTCGACGTCCACCTGCGGATGATCGTCGCGCAGGAGGCCGGCGGCGACGAAGCCCGCCATGTTCACCGGATCCTTGGCCGAGCCGTACTGCGGCGAGTAGGCCAGCTCCATCTCCTCCAGGTCGAAGACCGTCATGCCCGCCTGGATCGCCACGCTCAGGATGTCGATCCGCTTGTCGACGCCGCCGCCCCCCGCCGCCTGCGCGCCGAGGAGACGCCCCGACTCCGGCTCGAAGAGAACCTTCAACGTCATGCTTTCCGCCCCGGGATAGTAGCTCGCGTGGTGCGTCGGATGGACGTACACCTTGCGATACGGCCGCCGCAAGCGCTTCAAGGTTTTCTCCGAGGCGCCGGTGAGCGCCGCCGTTATGTCGAAGACGCGCACGATCGCCGTCCCCTGCGTGCCGCGGAACCGGACGGCGCGGCCGAAGATGTGGTCCGCGGCCAGCCGGCCCTGGCGATTGGCTGGACCCGCCAGCGGCGTCTGGGTTCGCTCGCCGGTGACGAAGTCGGTGGTCTCGATGGCGTCGCCGACCGCGTAGATATCGGGATCGCTGGTCTGGAGATGGTCGTTGACGCGGATGCCGCCGCGCGGCCCGACCTCCAGCCCCGCGTCCACCGCCAGCCTGTTCTCCGGCCGCACACCGATGCCGAGGACCACCAGTGCGCTGCTGTCTGGCCCGATTTCAAGCGGACGGTGAGCCCATCGGGCGCCGGCTCGAACGCCCCTCCGCCGATTGGCCGAGCAAGAGCGTGACGCCGCGTGCCTGCTTCAATTCCGCGGCGATTGGCGCCGTCATCTCCTTGTCGAGGGCGGCAACATCTGGTCCTGAAGCTCGACCACCGTCGTGGCGATGCCGCGACGCACGAAGTTCTCGACCAGTTCCAGGCCGATGAAAGCCGCCCCGACCACGACCGCCGCGCGTTTCGGCCGTACTCCGCCGATACGGTCCATGTCCTGCAAGTTGCACTGGTGGAAGACGCCCGGCAAGTCGATGCCCGGCAGCGGCGGTCGCAGCGGGGCGGCGCCGGGAGCGAGGATCAGCGTCGTACTTCTCCTCGTAGTCGCGGCCCGTTCGGAGGTCGCAGGCCGAAAGGTCTTCAGGCGCGTCGATCGCCTCCACGGAGGAACGCGTCCGCACGTCGATGAGCAGGCCGGGAGTGCAGTCGCTCGGGCGATGCCAGCAGCTTACTTCGGTCGGCGATTTCCCAGATAGTAGGGCATGCCGCAGTTCGCGAACGAGACATCCGGGCCGCGCTCCAGCAGCACGATCTGGGCGTCTTCCGCGAGACGACGGGCTCGGGCAGCCGCCGAAGCGCGCCCGCCACGCCACCGACAATGAGCAGTTTCATGACAGTCTCCTCGTGTCGGCTTCGCTCCGCGAAAACAGATCTTTCGCGGAGCGGAAGGCGACTATGCGGTCTTCGTTGTGCAGCAGGCGGCGTCGGTTTCCCGGACCTGGTTCCAGGGCATTTTCGCCAGCAGCATTCCCATGCCGCACGTGTCCGTGATCCCGGCGAACACCAACCCGAAAGCCGACAGGGAGCGCGGGAAAGCCCCAGGAAGAGAGGATCGACGAGCCAGCCAAGGACGACGCCGATGAGGACCAGCAGCCCGGCCGCGATCCGCACCTGCCGCTCCAGCGACATCGCCTTCTTGCCCCGGACCAGCGGCAGCCCGCTCGCTTCCCAGGCCAGGGCGCCCCCTCGACGTTGACGACGTTCGCGAAGCCCGCCGCCTGGAACTTCTCGCATGCCGGCCGCGGCTGCCGGAGCAGCGCATGACGTAGACCGGCTCGGCCGCGTCTCCTGGCGCATGCAGCGCCGCCGCTGGATCAACCAGTCGAGCCCGGAAGGTTGCAGGCCGCGGGGACATGGAACTCCCGGAACTCGACCGGCGTGCGCACGTCGAGGCAGATCGATCTTGCCGTTGTTGCGCAGTCCGCAGCGCCGCGGACTGATGGTGGCGACGCTCATCGAAAACTCCTTTTAGGGGTTAAGGTCTGCTTGACGCCGGCTACTTTCCTCCGGCGGCGTTTTCTCGTTAGGCGAATCGAGCGGGGTGGAGGCCGAACTCGGCTTGCAGCGGCCGCTCATTCAGGTCTGCACGCCGAGGCGGCGACAGCACCCACGCTGATCGGCCAGGCGACGATCCCGAGGGGCAGCAACACTTCCATCTTCTTGGCTCCGTTCATCGAGGTCCGGCTTGAGCCGGCTCCTTTAATGTGTAATCATCGCGATATGTCGATATATAGCGGCAAAAAGAAAGTCACGCGACCGCGCCGAACCGCGCCTCGATGCACGACATGATGTTCGCCAGGTGGGGCTCGGCGATCCGGTAGTACGCCTTGCGGCCTTCCTTCTCGCCATCGAGCAAGGCGCAGCGCTGCATCAACCGCAGATGCTCGGACGCCATGTGACTGGGGATGCCGCAGGCGTCGGCCAAGCCGCCCGTCGCAGCGGCCGCGCAGGAGCATCTGCACCATCCGCAGCCGGTGGGGATGCGCCAGGACCTTGAGGCACTCCGCCGCCTGCTCGAGGGCGACCAGGGGAGTCAGGTCGGGCGGCTTCGTGTTTTTGGCCTTGGCGCTCATTGGCGGCTCCTTTACTGAAATTATATCGACATATCACGACATGTCAATCACTCCTTTGTCGCGAGGCGATGTTTTTTCGCGTCGCCGCCATGCGAAAAGGGACGACCTTCGCTAAAGGTCCTGCCCCTTGTGTGGAGAGCCGCGGCGTCTATGGAGTCGTGGCGACCGGCGGCTTTCCAGGCGCGGCCGCCGAACCCGCGTAGCAGCGCTACCCTCTTCATCCTCGACCTGCGTGAAGTCCTCGTAGAACTGCCCGGTCGCCTCGAACCACTCGGGCTCCTCGGGCAGACGACCTCGTCATTCCGCGCACGATCAGCCAGCCGGTCGAGGGCGACGCCACCGCGCGCGACGATGATCTCGCACTTCCGGCGTGCCGCGCGCCTTGAGCGCCCGCGCTCATCGTCGCGCCCGGTGGCGATGCCGTCGTCGGTCGATCACCGACCAGGCCGCCAGCACGGCCGCCGGGCGCGCCGCGGAACAGTTTGCAGCCGCTCGATCTCCTTTTCCTGGTAGCGCCGCTCCTTTTCCAGGTATCCTTCCAGCTCGCGGGAGCGGTCCGCCAATTCGGGATTGAGGATCACCTCCCCCGATTCGGCGAGCGCCCCGAGCGCCAGCTCCGGCTGCCACGGATCGCGCAGCTTGCGCGCCAGCACGATGTCCAGGTCGGCGCCCAAACCCTTCGCCAGCATGGCGCCCACGACCACGCCGCCGCGCGGAATGGCAAGAACCACCGGATCATGGAGCCGCCGCCCGTGCAGTCGGGCCGCGAGCAGCCGGCCCGCTTCCTCACGATTGCGAAACATGACGTACTCCTCTCTGGCTCTGCGACGAAGCGGGCCCGCCGCCTCGTCGCCAAGCCCCCGCGCACGCTACACCACTTCACGCGACTTCAGGCGATCCTGGATCTCCTTCAGCCGCGATCGCGCGAACAGCACATTGGGCCATTCGATCACCTCAGGGTTGGGCCCCGCGGTGTGGACGACCAGATCGCCCGCCCCGTAGAAACCCAGAACGCGATGGCGAATCAGGACGTTCGGCCGAACCTGGAACGTCATGTTCGTCACGTCGTAGACCTTTTCCGCCTCGCCGATCTCGTCCCGGATGCGCACCTGCCCAGAGGAGAAGATCATGTAGGTGCGGCGGTCGAAGAAGAAAACGCTGAGAAGCCAGATGGCCAGCACCCAGGACGAGATAAAGACATAGCCGGCCAGGTTGATGTGGACGTGAACCAGCTCGAACCATGCGAAGACATTGGTCCACCAGCCCAGCCACGAGACGAGTGTCAGGCCCAGGCCGATGCCCAGCACCGTGACCCACTCCCAGAGGCCCCGCAGTTGCACGTTGCTGAAGACCAGCACAAAGAGCAGAACGGCGAAGTACCAGGTTCCCAGGTAGGGATTGGCCGCCATCCGGTCGTGCGGCGCCTCGAGAACAGCGCCGCCGCCGTCCGCTTCGCTGCCGGGGGGAAGGTACGCCATGTGCCCGCCATCCCAGTAGCTCATGAACGCCAGCACGAAGCCGAACGCCCAGATCGGCCACCAGTACAAGATCGGCGAATGGCTGTAAATTACGATGTCGGGCAGGCCGGAGACTCCGCCCACTTCAACCTCTTGAGCAGGCGCCTTGGCTTGCGGCGCGGCAGGGGAGACGGACATGATGCGGCCCTCCGAGACAATGAGAGAATCAGGCCCTGCTGCTCAGGGAGCGGGGCCCGCGTGCGTCACTCGGTCTTCACCGGCACCTTTTTCGCCTTGCCCTCCGCCGTCTTGGGCATGGTGATGGTCAAGATGCCCTTGCCGTATTTCGCCTCGACCTTCGTCTTGTCGATCCCCGCCGGCAGCGTCATGGCCTCGTAGCATTCCCGTTCCCGGTATTCCTCCTTGCCCTCCTTCGTCTTCTTCTCCGTCTTGTGGCAGGCACGCAGGGTCAACGTGTTGTCGCTCACCTGCACGTCGAAGTCCGCAGCCTCGAAGCCGGGCGCCTCCGCCTCCACGATCACCTTGTCCTCCCCGTCCTTCACCTGCACGTCCCAGCGCCAGCCGCTACGACCCTCCAGCGCCGGCCAATCGCGGCTGAAACGCTCGAACAGCCGGTCGAACTCGTCCCGCATGCGGCTCAGGAAGAAGGGGAACTCCCCAAAGGCGGGCACGAGACGCCCGGGGCGAGCGGCCTTCTCTTCCCGGGCCTTTTCCCTGGTCGTGACTGCCGTGGCCATGATTCGCTCTCCTTTGCTGACACGTATGGATGCTCCCGAACCCCGGGGACGCTCCCCTTCTCCTCCGCCCCACGCAAAAAGCAAACGGGATGCCACGTCCTTGCGAAGGAAATGGCCGGAAATGACGGTACACACCGCCGTCCGCGCCAGACGCTTCTGTCTCCAACCCGCTCAGCCGCTGGTTCTTACCGCACACTCCCAGCGACTCCCCTCACCGTCCGTCACGCATTTTTCGCCTGTTCTTCGCTCGGCAACCGCCTTTCCCCTTCGTTCCCCGTTCGGCCTCGCTTTTGCTCCTTTTCCTAGCAAATCCCCGACCAAGCAGGAGGAAGTCATGCGTACGACGCTCAGCATCATCAAGGCGGACATCGGCAGCATCGGCGGCCACGTCGCCCCCAGCGAGACCCTGTTCGACACCGTCGGCCAATACATCGAAAACGAGATGCACGGCCTCCTCAGCGATTACTACATCGGCTACACGGGGGACGACATCGCCATCCTGATGGCCCATGACAAGGGGGTCGGCGACCCCGAGGTGCACCGCCTCGCCTGGGACGCCTTCAAGACCGGCACGGAGACCGCCAAGCGTCAGGGCCTTTACGGCGCCGGCCAGGATCTGCTCATCGACGCCTTCAGCGGCAACGTCAAAGGCCTGGGCCCCGCCGTCGCCGAGATGGAGATCGACCCCCGCCCCAACGAGCCCTTCCTCATGTTCGCCGCCGACAAGACCGAGCCGGGCGCCTACAACCTGCCCCTCTACCTGGCCTTCGCCGACCCCATGAACACGGCCGGCCTTTTGCTTGGCCCCGAGATGACCAAGGGCTTTCGCTTCCGCATCATGGACGTGAACTACACCAAGGGGGATCGCGTCATCGACCTCAACGCCCCCGAGAACCTCTATGACATCGCCGCCCTCTTGCGCGACAACGACCGCTATGTCGTCGAGTCGATCTACAGCCGGGCCGATGGCGATCAGGCCGCCGTGGTCAGCACGACACGGCTGCACAACATCGCCGGCAAGTACACCGGCAAGGACGATCCCGTCATGCTGGTGCGCGTCCAGAAAAACTTCCCGGCCACCGGTGAGATCCTGGCCCCCTACGCCATCGCCCATTATGTCGGCGGCTTCATGCGCGGCAGCCACATCGGGCCCCTGATGCCGGTCAAGGCCCACACCGGCTGCAGCTACTTCGACGGTCCACCCATCGTTTCCTGCCTGGGTTTCTGCGTCCACGAGGGGCAGTTCACCGAGCCGATGGATCTGTTCGCCCATCCCTTCTGGGACGCGGTGCGGACGCGCGCCGCCGAGAAGGCGATGGAGATTCGCCGCCAGGGCTTCAGCGGCCCGGCCATGCTCCCCTACAGCGAACTGGAATACGGCGGCATCGTCAAGATCCTCGAGCGGCTCGACTCCAAGTTCACGATCCGGCCGGCGGTGAAGCCGGCGCGCGAGCCCGCCATGGCGTGATGCGACAAGGGATTCACAAGCGGGGCGGCGGCGCTTTCCGCTGCCGCTCCGCCGGCCGGCGCCACGCTCGTCGTCTTGTGAACCCTCGAGGAATGCAACGAAAAGGGGTCTGACCGACGGGTCAGCCGTCGCAGGGTCGCCGCCTGAGCGCCCACCGGAGCGTTTCAGAATATCTCTGTGGGAAGCTCGAGATCGGGATATGCGCCCGCGTCGAAGGCGTCGAGGAAGTCGCGGACGGCGGCGGGCAGGGGCGCCTCCTCGACGCCGCCGTCCTGATGCGTGATGCGCAGCGTCCGACGGCTCGAGACGTCCGCGCTCGGCACGTACAACTCCTCACCGTCGAAGTACTCTGCCGCCGGTCGAATCCCATCGATGACGAAGCGGATGACCGGATTGAGGAAACGCACCGTGTACCGTACGCCGACGGCGCCATGACGCAACAGCGACGCGGCCACGGTGTCGGCGTCCATGCCGAGGTCGGCAAGGAGCGTTGTCACATGCTCGATTTCACTCGCTCGGGATAGCGCTGCCATGATCCGCGCTCCAGACGTAGACCGAGATCGAATCCCGGCGGGCGAGGCCTCGTGGAAGGGCGAGGATGTTGACGGGGCGAGGCGAAGCTGACAGGGCGAGCTTGGGAGGCGATCTGGCGAGCGATGGATAGATTATAGCGCCGCGCCGGCGCTAGGGCAATATCATTAGGCGATTCTACGGCCAGGGCTCCCAGCTTCCCCAGTTCTCAAGGTACTGACCGAGCGCCGGCGTCTCGCGCACACGTTCTTCGAGCCAGACGCGGGCGCGGTTCACGGCTTCGTGTTCTTTTTCCAGCGTCAGCTCTCCGCTCAGCACCCGCGTGCGCAGGAGGACGAAGTAAGTGTCGAGCGTGTCGAACATGCAGTAATCATTGATTTCCTGAAGCCGGCCTTCGCGGAACATCTGGTAGACCATGTCGCCTTGCACGTTCATCTTGCCGGGCTTGCCAAGCAGCTTCGACAAGAGGTTGAGGCCGCCCACGAGGCGATAGGCGTTGAAGTTCGTCATCCAGTCCATGAGATCGAGATGCCAGCCGTCGTAGCGGCGGCGGCTGCTCAAGAAATGCTCCTTGCAGCCGACGCCGTAGCGGAAGGCCGCCATCTCCAGCAGCGGCACGTCGAAGCCGCGGCCGTTGAAGGTGACGAGGCGGATGCGCTCGCGGTACTCCTTACAGTAATGAGCGACGCCGCTCCAGAATGCTTCCACGATTTTCCGCGGGCGGAACTGGGGGGCGTCGAGGCACGAGAGCGACTGGAGGGAGAAGTCGGCCCCGACGCGCAGGACGCAGGTGGCGACCGGAATCTGGAAGGTGACGGGGAGGAAATCGGAGCCGCGCTTGGAGGCCTCGCGCGCCTCTTCTTGCGCCCGCGCGACGGCTTCCTCGGGCGTCAGGTCCTCGTCAGGGTATTTGACGGTGGCGAGGAGCCGGCCGTCTGGCACGCTCTCGTTGTCGATGACAAGGTAGGCCGGGACTGCAGAGGGGTCGATGGTCTGGTCGGGCATGTCGCATCCTCGCATTGTCTCAGATTCGGCTGCGCGTCGCGTCCGCTTGCGGTTTCGCGGGCAGGAACGCTTGCCAGCCAGTCGCACGCGACCGAAACCGACGCTTCCACCCGCACGGTATACGCAGAAACGCAAGCGGACGCGACGCGAAGGGCTGGGGAACCCGAAACCGGCGGGGGACGCCCCGCGCCCAATTTTCTCTATTCTAACGACTGCCCGCCCCGCCTCACAAAGTCCGTTGTCTGACATGAACGATCTTCCCACGCCAACCGACGCCACGTCCGCCGCTGAGCCTGGCCATCGGACCAACCGTTCCCGCGCTTCAATCATCGTCTTCCTGTCGTTTTCGTCGATCTGCTCGGCTTTGGCATCGTGCTGCCGATGTTGCCGATCGACGCCAATGACTACATTCCCCATCTCACCGAGCCAGCGGCCACGGCGGCAGCTGGAACACCAGCTCATCCATCTCCGACCGCCGGATTGGTTCTCGGCTTGCTGATGTCGGCTTTCTTGTTGCAGTTCCTGTTCGCGTTCTGGGAAGCCTATCGACCGCGTTGGCCGGCGGCCATCTTGATCGTAGGTCTGTGCGGCTGGTTCTGTTCTATGCGTTGTTCGGCTTCGCCGCCTCACTCTCGGCCCAGGACCACGCACTGCCCAGCCCGTGTCTTGTTTTTCGTGGCCCGGCTGGGGGCGGGCATCGCGGGGGCAACGATCGGAACGGCGCGGCCGGTCATTGCCGATTCGACGCCGCCGGAGCACCGCAAGCACGGCATAGCGATCATCGGCGCCGCGTTCGGCATCGGCTTCACGTTCGGACCGCTCTTCGGCTTTGGGGCTCTGCATCTGTTCCGGGGACATCTGGAGTCCATCGGCTACACGGCCTCGGCCTTCTCCCTGATCGCGGTCATCTTGGCCCTGCGCCTTCTCCCGGAGACGCGCCGCTTCGCGGAAAACCCGCCGCCGCGCCGGCGCGGCCTGAACCTCACCGCGCTGAGCGTGATCTTCACGAACGGCATCGTCGGACCGATCGTCCTGACGTTCTTCCTCGCCACGCTCGGCTTCGCCGCCTTTGAAGTCACCCTGGGCTTGCTCTTGAAGGAAGTCATGCTGTTCGCGGAGGACACGATCTTCCTCGTCTTCGCTTACGTCGGTTTCGTGCTGATGCTGACGCAGGGTTTCCTGTATCGACGGCTGGCGAAGAAGTGGGCGGAAGAGACGTTCATGACGCTCGGCATCGTCCTGATGGGAATCGGGGTTGGCTCGCTTGCCCTGGTTTGTTATCTTGCCGCGGCGGGACAGCTAACAACGCCATTCTGCCGATCCTGTTCGCCGCTGACCTCTTCCGTGATCGGCTTCGCGTTCCTGACGCCCTCGGCCCAGGCGCTGGTGTCACGGCGTTCGAGCGAGACGCAGCAGGGGGAGGTGCTCGGCGTCAACCAGTCGGCGGCGGCGCTGGCGCGGATTCTGGGGCCGGTGTTCGGGACGGTGCTGTACAAGCTGACGGGGGACCACATGCTCCCGTACGCGTTCGGCGGCGTTGTCCTGTGCTGATGTTGCCGATGATGCCGCATCGAGCAGGCGGGGCAGACGGGACGGTTTGCCCAGGCGTTTGTTGGGTGGCATGCCGGGTGGCAGCGCTTTGCGGGTGTCCCCTCGCGGGCAACAGCGCACAGTCAAGCCACACCGCAAAAGCATGCTACACGCTAACTCAGACAGCACCGGCGCCTGGTTGCGGGGCGCCGTCAAGTATGCTTTGCGGTGTGAGCCGGCAGCTCGCGAGCCTTGTCTGGACCCGCAAAAAGCATGTCACCCAATGGCGAATGGATTCGCAAATGATTCCTCTCGAGAAGATTCGCCGCATCCTGCTCATCAAGCCGAGCGGCTCTGGGGGACATGGTGCAGGCGTTGCCCGTCCTGTCGGTGTTGCGGCGGCTTCCGGCAGCACACATCGCCTGGGTCATCAGCGAGCTTCTGCGCCCGCTGCTCGAGGGCATCCGCACCTGGACGAGATTCTGTCGTTCGATCGCCAGCTGGCGTCGCGGTGTGACAAATGGTTTCGCTGCGACGCTGCGGTTCTTTCGCCTTTTGCGGCGCGCATTCGACCTCGTCATCGACTTGCAGTGTCTTTTGCGCGCCCGCGTTCAGCTGGGCCAGCGCGCGCGGTCCAGATCGGCCTGACTTCGGCGCTGAGAGGGCCGGCTGGTTCTACACGCACCACGTAAAAGATAGCCGAGAGACGGAGCATGCCGTCGACCGCTACTGGCATGTCGCCGAGGCGGCAGGGTTGGGAGCGGCCGAAGCGTTTCGTTCTGCCGGTGAACGCCGAGGCGGAGGCGTGGGCGGATGAGGTCCTCAGCAAGATGCGCGGCCGTGGCTCGCCGTGACGTCGGCTCACGCTGGCTGACAAGCGGCTGGCCGGTCGCCGGAAATTTTCAAGGGCTGTTGACGCGGGCGGGCAATCACGCAGGCGGAAGCGCCATCTTCGTTGGCGCGCGTGAGGAGGCCGGGCTGGCGGGCAGGCCGGGCACGAACTTCCGCTCGTGACGCGGAACCTCGCCGGGCGGACGGCATTGCCGCAGCTCACCGTCGCGTGTCGATGCGATGGTCTCAACGACACGGGACCTTTGCACCTGGCGGCGGCCTGGGTAGGCCGATTGTCGCTCCGTATACTTGCACGCAGGTTCGGCGCAATGGGCCGTATGGCCAGGAACAGCGCGCCGTCAGGGGACGGCCGTTTCCTCTACGCCGGGAGCTACGTGCGGCATTGCGAGCATGGATTGCATGCGCGAGTTGACGCCTGATCGCCTCTGGCCCATCCTCCGCGAGATCCTCACGCCATGGCAAGTCCGCCGCTCCGCCTGATCCTCGCCGGCGCTCCACCGGCCGGCGCTTTATCTTCTTTCGCGTGAAGGACACCAGTTCGAGTAATGCCGTCGGGCGTGGACGAGCCGACGGGGCGGGGTGACGGATATCCGCGCTTCGTACACCAGATCGCCTGGTCGAGGCGGCGGCCGTCGCATGAAATCGAGGCGGGGCTGGTGATCGCGGCGGACACGGTGGGCTGGCTCGACGGGCAGGTCGGCCGGCAAGCCGAGAAAGGCCCAGCGAGAATGACGCGGCGCATCTGACGACGCTCGGCGGCCGGGAGCACAAGCTGTGGACCGAGACCGTGCTGGCGGCGGCGGGAGACGTGCAGATCGCGTGGCAGGAGAAGAGCGACGTGTTCTTCCGCAGCGTCCCGAAGGATGAAATGGACGCCTACCTGGCGACACGGCAATGGCGGGGCTGCTCCAGGGCGTACGCGATCCAGGAGAGAACGACCCATTCGTCGGAGTGCGGCGCGGCAGCGTGAGTAATGTGATCGGGCTGCCGATGGAGACGCTGGAGCGGTTGCTGGGGAAGGTTCGAGAACTCTAGTTCGGCGGAGGCCGTAGGTGCGTGAAACGCACCGCCGCAACACACACGTGTCTTGCAGGGACCGGTGCGTTTCACGCACCCTACATCCCTTGAGACGCGCGGTCCGAGGGCTGTTGAAGCGATCTGCGCCGGAGCAGGGTCGTGATGCCGACGCCAACGAGGACGTTCGCCACGGCAGCGAGCCAATCGACCTCGAGAATACTAGCGCCCGCATAACGAGTAAATGGCACACCAAAGGACGTGTTCTTGATTCCGTGAACCCATACCAGATTCAACACGACGAAAAGCCCGAGAAAGCTGGCTGCGGCAAAGTGGCGTTCTCTATGCGTGCGGGGTCTAAAACCCGAGTAGAGCAGGATAACGAGGATGATGACGATGACGCTTTCCATGGCTCTCACGTCTGGGACAGGATCGCCTCAATCCATGTCCGTTCGCTCTTGCTGAGCCGCGGCAGCGACTGCCGGGCGTGGTCAATGCGACGGCCGAAGCGGCCGCGCGCGTAGGCGGTGCGAAGACGGCGGCGAGGTCGATGTGGAGATCGTTGTCGGGCTCCCGCAGGGGGACGGGGAGAATCGGCAGGCGGTCCGGCAGGCGCCAGGAGAAGACCTGGCAATCGGGCCGCTGTCCGGCGCGGGACAGGAAGTAGTAATAGTCGGCGGGCGGGAGGGGCTCGTCCACCGGGCGTTGCCCGCCGCGCGCGGAGATCCCGAAGCCGATGATGTGGACGTGCTGGTACCACAAGGCGCGTCTTTTGGCGGAGTACTCGGTGCGGCCCGGTTGTTCCTTGTTGGTCGGGGAGAGAAGCTCGAGGGCGGCGACGAGACTGCGCTCCGGGTTGGTGGAGGATCTCGATATAGGTCTCGCGCGGGCTTCAGGATCGTCAATGGAATCGTCACTGGCTCAAGGTTGCGACGCCGGAATGAGTCGACGCGGACTCTGGTCGTTGTCCTCCCGCATCCGTGACCGCCACGTCGGGCCAGCCTAACTTCCGGCTCCGGATCGTGCTCGACGAGGTAGACGCGCTCTCCCAGCGCGGCTTCATAGTTGGGCGGGAGCACATCGGCGATGGCCTCGCGCCAGTAGTTCACGAACGTGTAGTGGAAGTCCGACCAGAAAGCGGGGAGTTCCAGGAACGGATCCATGCCGGGGAAGGGGCTGGACATTGGAAACTCCTGCGACATGCATGGCCGTCAATACCTGACGACATTCTACCGAAAGCGTGAGGGACTCGGGTCTGGCTCAGTCTCGTCGCCGCAGCGTCAACTCTTCCGGCGCGATCAAGGCGCCGGTCCTCTTCTTTGTCGTCGTACCGCAGCCGCAACCGCCGCCGCAGTGGCCCTTCTTCAGGGCGGACGAGAAGCGTAACAGGCGCCAGCCGAGGAAGGCGGCGGCGAGGGCGATGATCGACAGTGTGATGATCAGTTGCGGGCTCATGTGAACCAGCTTCCTACTTGGTAGACAACGAGGGCGCCGAGGTAGGCGAGGGTGGTCATGTAGACGAAGGTGAAGGCGGGCCACCACCAGCTGTTTGTTTCGCGCTTGATGACGGCCAGGGTCGACATGCACTGGCAGCAGAGGGCGAAGAAGACCATGACGGAGAGGGCGGTCGGGACGCTGACGAGCTTGCGGCCCGAGCCTTCGAAGGTGGCGTCGCGCAGCCGGCCGCCCAGCTTTTCGCGGTATTCCTTGCTCCTGGCTTCGCCTTCGCCTTCGCTGAAGAGGATGCCGAGCGTGCCGACGATGACTTCGCGGGCGGGGAAGCTGGCGAGCGTGGCCGTGCCGATGCGCCAGTCCCAGCCGAGGGGCTCGACGGCGGGCTCGATGGCCTGGCCGAACTGTCCGAGGAAGCTGTGGCGCTTCCACTCGAGATCGAGATCGTGGATGTCGTCCTCGAGCTTGTCGATCTTCGCTTGCAGGTCCTTCTTCTCTTCGAGCGTCGCGTCGTCGAGCGCGTTCTTCTTCTCCTCCAGTTCCTTTTCGAGCTTGGCCTTTGCTTCGGGGAAATCGATGGGGCCGGCGGCGGTCGTGGCTTGGGTGGGGAAGTAGAGGAGGGCCCAGATGAGGATCATGGTGGCGAGGATGATTGTGCCGGCGCGTTTGACGAACATCCAGCCGGCCTCAACGCTGCGGCGGGCGACGAGCTTGAGGGAGGGGCGTTTGTAGAGGGGCATTTCCATGACGAAGGCGGGGGTTTCGCCGCGGAGGAGGGTGCGCTT
>JAXMAR010000054.1:0-49159 GCA_046350295.1 Gemmataceae bacterium | reverse complement strand
GGGAAGCCCTTGCCGCCCAGAGCGATGTCGAGGCTGAGTGCGCCCGTGGAGATGCCCTGGACGTCGAGCGCCGAACTCTCGCCCAGCTGCATGATGGAACCTTTACCGAACTGCTTCTCGATCTGCTGCAACGTGTTCTTGAGTTCGCGGTCAAGCCCTTGGTCCGCCATGGTTTATCTCCATCGAAAGAAGAGCGTAGGGGGGATGAAATGCAACTGGCAAAACCGACGCCCGATCCGATTGTCTTATCGGCGATAACTGTACATAAGTTTACTCGAAGCGTCCAGAAAAATCCAGGGCAAAAATGGGAAAAATCACGGAGGCGGCGGGATGATGCGTTGCTCCTCGTAAGGGCGCTCCCAGACGAGGGCGTTGGTGGCGAGGTCGAGGGCCTGGATCCAGTGGACTTGCACGCCGCCGAAGACAAAGCCCTTCTTGCCATCCGCTGTCCGTTGAATCTTGCCGAAGGCGCGGCCCTCGAGCGTGGCGCAAGCCTGCCAGCCTTCGCGCTTGGCGATCTCCTGCGCGTCCTTCGGCAGCTTGCCGATCTCCACCAGACCGGCGGTCATCGGCAGTCCACCGGGCTTGTCTGACGTCTTCGCCTCGATCTTGCCGCTTTCCAAATCAATGAGCGCTACGCCGGACGCATCTTTGCTTGCTGCCCTGATGATCTCCTCGGTGGGCCTGGCCCCGCCCCAGTAACGGGAACTGACCGACCAGTAGACAGCGAGCTTGTCCTTTTCCATTCGCGCCCGCGCCGTGAAGCCCTTGCCCATCTCGTGTCGGTCGACGGCCAGGCCGATGACCGCCCAATCCGGCAGGATTATCGGCTCGGAGGCGACGAGCTTCTTTCCCTTGTCCGCTAGGTCGATCACGAGGACCCGTAGGGCCTTCACCTTGTCCGGAGCGAGAGGGAGCGGCGCGAGCGTGGCCAGACGCTTGCCGGAGATGGCGAGCACGCGGTTCGCGTCCTTGCTTTCCCAGAGAACCTCGCCCTTCGTCAGGTCGACGGCGACCACGCCGCCTTTGGGCATCGAGAGATAGCCGACTTTGCCGGCCGCATCCGCGACGCCGCCGGGGATAACGACGTAATCGGCGCCGGCATGAGCCAGCGGGACGGGGGCGAGGCACAAGGTCAGGGCGACCTGGAATGCGCGCATGTTTCGATCTCCGCGACAGGTTAGAACTCCATGGCGCCTGGCCAGCAGGCATCGAGAACGAGGATCTTGCCATCGCCGATGCGTCCGGTGCGGGCGACTTTGACGATGCGGTCGATGACCTCCTGCACCTTCTGGTTGTTGACCCACACGCTGATCTCCACCTTGGGCAAAAACGCCATGCTGTATTCGCTGCCCAGATAGCGATCGAGGTAGCCCTTCTGCCGGCTGTAGCCTTTCGCCTCCTGAACGGCGCAGGCGATGACATCGACCTCGCTGACGGCTTTGAGCACCGCCTCGGCCTTGAACGGCTTGACGACGATGGTGAGCTGCTTCATGAAGGGTAAGCATAGGCGGCGCCAAGGCGAACCGCAACCGAAATGGAAGCTGGCGAGGTTCGCGCGCGTGAGATGATTTGCTTGTAGGCGCGCCTCTGCTATAACGAGGGAAAACATAACTGAACGGGTCAGGTATCCGCAATGAAGATATCCGCAAAGGCCGAATATGCCTGTCTGGCGATGCTGGAGCTTGCGGCCCAGCGGGGCAAGAACCAGCCGGTGAGCATCAAGGCGATTGCCGAGCGGCATGACATCTCCAGCGGCTTCTTGATCCAGATCCTCCTTCAACTCAAGGGCGCCGGCCTGGCGGCGAGCAGCCGCGGCGCCTCGGGGGGGTATCAACTGGCGCGCTCTCCGGACGCAATTAATCTCGCCGAGATCATCGACGCGATCGATGGTCCCCCCAGGACCACTTCGGCCCTCTCGAGCTTGCCGGACTCCGGCTTGACGCGCACGATTCTCAACACCTGGCAGACGGTCCAACACGCCGAGCGTGACATCCTCGAACACCTGACGCTCAGCGAGTTGCTTTCGCGCGCCCGCGACGTGGAGACGCTGTCCTACGAGATCTGAACGCTTGAAAAAAAAGGCGCCTGTTCCGCGAGAAGGCGCGTTCGACTCGTCCCGTCGTTGGCGCAGGGCAGTTTCTGCGGCGCCGATTGGAGGCTGTTTCAAAACGGGGACGCGACTCTTTGTCTTCTGGAGTTTTAGGAGTCGCGTCCCCGTTTTGAAACAGCGCTCTCAGCGCCGCAAAGACCGAGAACAGATTCATCCGGCAGCCGATCCCGATCGGCGCCATTCGAGGAGGCGTCGCCATGTCCACGTTCAGCGGTTCCTGGTTCTCCACGTTCGGCCCGCTCGTTCTCAACGAAGACGGCGGGCACGTGCACGGGCACTACAGTTACAGCGGCCGAGATTGCTCGCTCGAAGGCGAGATCGAGGACGGCCGGCTCGTCTTCACCTATCACGAGCCGGACCACGACGGCGAGGGCTGGTTCGAGCTGAAGCGCGACGGCAAGTTCGTCGGCGCCTGGCGTACGGCGCTGAGTCCGCGCTGGTCGACCTGGGAGGGAACGCGCGGCTTCGATGGCGTCTGGGACGCCACGTTCGGCCGGCTGCGCCTGATCCAGGAGGAAGACCGCGTCTTCGGCTTCTACGAGGGCGCCGGTTCCTCGACGGTCGAAGGCCGGCTCGAAGGAAACCGGCTCACCTTCCGCTATCAGGAGCCGAAGGCGGCGGAGAAGGCTTCCAGTTCGAATTGTCCGAGGACGGCCAGTTCTTCGAGGGCGCCTGGCGGCCGGATGGCTACGAGGACTGGGCGGCTCTGGCGGCGACCCGGCATCGCGCGCAGCCGAACCTGACCTGGCTCGTGGTCCTCGAAGACGCAGCAGCGCTTGACCTGGCCGAGCGAATACTCCTTCGGCGGCATGCTGAAGGGGTATTTTGCCCGCCTCGAAACGTCGCGGTGCGGCAACGCTTTTGACGACGCGGCCGGCTTGCAGCGCTTGGTGCCGCGATCTGCTCTATTGCCCCGAGCCGCGGTCGTGTTGCTCGCCAGCCACGGCTCGGCCAGAGAACACGCGTCCATGGCGAGGTCATCGATTGCCGGGACATCGCGGCGACGCTGCAACACGCCGATTCGATGCGGCTGTTGCACTTCTCCACCTGCTCGACGATGGCGGGCGGCGCGGACGGACCACCGTTCGTGCGCGGGCTACGCGGCGGCTGCCGTTTCCCATCTCGGGGTACGACGTCGGTCGACTGGGGCGCGGCAGCCTGCACAAGGTTCACGTACCTCGACCTCATCCTCGGCAAGAGAGGCTGGAACCAGGCAGGCGGCAGAGCAGGTGCTCAAGCTGATCGGCTACGCGGGGACGAAACGCCAGCAGAGTGCCCATATCCGGCGGCTCCGGTTTCGGTTCTACCGGCCGCTGACGCAACACGAAAAGCCAGCGCAGCCGGCGTACGCGGTTTGCGCAGTAATACCTCGGCAGCAAAGACGCAACATCCGCCCCGGCGCCCGCGAACCGGGGCATTTGTTTTCAGGTCGTTCAACACCCTTTGGCGGCGACCAAAAACCGCTACCATACCCCGTAGCCCGACAATGGAACGAGGCCCCGGGGTATGTCTCCCGCCACACGCGCCCGCTGGATGTTCCGGACCGGCTGCGTCCTGCTCGCCGCCTTCGCGGCGCTCAGCGTTTTCGTCTACTTCAACCGGGATAGCGCCTTCGAGGACCCCGAGGAAGTCGCGCGCTTGCAGAGGAGCGAAGAACTCGGCAAAACGACGCGCACGACGGCCGGCGCCTTCGATTGGCCGCAATGGCGCGGGCCCAATCGCGACGGGCATTCCGCCCAGACCGGTCTCAACCTCGACTGGAACAGCGACGGCGAGCCCCCCATCCGCTGGCGCATTCCCATCGGCGACGGCTTCGGCTCCATCGCGGTCGCCCAGGGCCGCGTCTACACGATGTTCCAGGACGGCAGCCAGGAGGTTATCGGTTGCTTCGACGCGGAAACCGGGAACGAGCGCTGGCGCCACGCCTACGAGGCGCGCTTCAAGGACGAGTTCGGCTCTGGCCCGCGCAGCACGCCGACCGTGGATGGAGACCTTGTCTTCGCGGTCGGCGCCACCGGCGTCCTGCACTGCCTGAACGCTGCAACCGGCAAGGTGCAGTGGATGAAAAGCCTCGCCGACGAGTTTGGCGCCGGCGTCCCCAAATGGGGCTTCTCGTTTTCGCCGCTCGTCGTGGGGGACCTGCTCTTGATCAATCCGGGCGTCGCCGGCGCGGCCCTCGCGGCGCTCGATCGCGCCACCGGTGCGGTACGCTGGAAAGCGTTCGATGTTGGCGGCGGCTACAGTTCTCCGATCCTCGCGCGGCTGGGCGGCACGCGCCAGGCGCTCTTCTTCACCGCGTACGGCCTCATCAGCATCGTCCCGGAAACGGGCGCCGAAGTCTGGCGCCAGCGCTGGAAGACCGACTACGACGCCAACATCACCACCCCCATCGTCTTCGACGACTACGTCTTCATCTCCTCGGGCTACAACGCGGGCTGCGCCCTGTTGCGGATCGAGAAGAAAGACGACGGCTTCCATGTGAACGTTGTCTACAAGCACACCCGCTTCTCCAACCGTTTCTCCACGAGCGTTTTCCACCGCGGCTACATCTACGGCTTCAAGGACGCCCTTCTCCTGTGCCTGGACGTCCGCGATTCCAAAGGCAAAGCCAAGTGGGATGAGCGCGGTTTCGACTATGGCACGTTGCTCGCCGTGGAAGACCATCTCATCATTTACGGCGAAAACGGCCTTCTGGGCGTGGCCGCCGCGACCCCGACCGGCTATCTCGAAAAGGGGCGAATGCGCATCTTCGATCGCCCCCTGTGCTGGTCGGCCCCGGCAGCTGGCCAATGGTCGGCTCTACGTGCGCGACCGCAAGGAGCTGTTTGCCTCGATCTGCGGAAGAAGTGACAAGAACAAGGAGCAACAATGCGACGACGGGAACTGCGGACCGCGGCCAAGAGACGCCGCAAGCTGATCCACCATCCCTCCCCCAAGGGCCTGCGCCGCCGCCGCCAGGCGGGCAAACGCTGAGCCTCGTGGGGTAGGCCGCCGGCCTGCCAGACGCCGGCAGGCCAGGCGGCCTGCCCCACCATCCACCGCGAGGAAACGCCATGAGCCGCCGAACGTGTTTCCTGGTCGCCGCCGCTTTCGTCGCCGGTATCGCGGTCGGCCTCTTCTGGTCGTCTCCCGCCCCCGGCCTCGCCCAGACGAAAAAAGACGACAAGACGCCGACGCTCGAAACCCTGGCCGCCGACGTCAGCCTCCTCAAGGGGGAGGCCGTCGACCAGGCCCACGTGATGACGAGCGTCGGCTACCATTTCTCCAACCTGTGGTTCGCCGGCCAGAAGAAGAACTGGCCGCTCGCGGAGTTCTACCTGAACGAGACGAAGAGCCATCTGCGCTGGGCGGTCCGCGTCAAGCCGATCCGCAAGGACAGCGAGAACCGCGATTTCAAGCTCGTCGATTTCCTCGACCCGCTCGAAAAGGGCCCGTTCAAAGACGTGCAGCAAGCCGTCAAGGCGTTGGACCGGACGGCGTTCGAGAAGGCCTACCGCGCCACGCTCGAGGGCTGCTACGCTTGCCACAAGGCGTCGGTGAAAAGCTACCTGAAGCCGGCGATTCCATCGCGCCCCGCCGAGGCCATCCTCGATTTCGAGCCCGAATCGGCCAAGTGACGATTCGCCTCGAAATCTCCGGCGCCGCCTCCTTCGTCATTAGGGTGTAAGCGTCGCACCCGCTCTCATGGCGAAGGAGTCAAGCATGTCCTGGAAGAAGCTCGTTTTCGGCGCCGCCTTTCTTGCTCTGGCGGGCCTCGTCTCCACCGGCGCGGCACGCGCCGACACGGAGAAGACCCCCAAGGAAACCGTCAAGCCGGCCGAGAAGCCGCGCGTCGAGGTCGTCTTCTGCCTCGACACCACCGGCAGCATGACCGGCCTCATCGACGCCGCCAAGAAGAAGATCTGGTCGATCAGCAACCAGATCGCCGGCGGCAAGCCGACGCCGCACGTCAAGGTCGGCCTCGTCGCCTACCGTGATCGCGGCGACGACTACATCACCAAGGTCTACGATCTCACCGACGATCTCGACTCCGTCTACGCCAACCTGATGAGCTTCAAGGCCGATCAGGGCGGCGACGAGCCCGAGAGCGTCAACCAGGCCCTCTACGACGCGGTGCACAAGATCGCCTGGAGCAAGGACAAGAAGGTCCTCAAGATGATCTTCCTCGTCGGCGACGCCCCGCCCCACATGGATTACCCGGACGATGTGAAGTATCCGGAGACGTGCAAGGAGGCGGTGAAGCGCGACATCATCATCAACACGGTGCTGTGCGGCTCCAGCGAGTCCGCCAAGGACCACTGGCTCAAGATCTGCCGCGCCGCCGAAGGCTCCTTCGTGCAGATCGACGCCGGCGGCGGCCCGGTCGTCGCGGTCGCCACTCCCTATGACAAGGAGCTCGCCGAGTACAACACCAAGCTCAGCACCACCGCCCTGGTCTGGGGCTCGGCCGCCAAGCGCCGGGCGTTCAAGGAGGTCGCCGACAAGAACGCCGAGCTGGACGTCGCCAGCGCGGCGGAGCGCACGACCTACTACGCCAAGGCCAGCCCGTACGGCGTCACCTACTGCCTCATCACGGCCATCAAGAACAAGGAAGTGAAGCTGGAGGACATCAAGAAGGACGAGCTGCCCGAGCAGCTCAAGGGCAAGTCTATCGAGGAGCAGCGCGCCTTCATCACGAAGACCGAAAAGGAGCGCGAGGACTGGAGCAAGCACATCCTCGAGCTGGACAAGAAACGCGGCGACTTCATCGCCAAGAAGCAGAAGGAAGACGAGAAGCTGGCCGGCCGAACCCGCGACAGCTTCGACAGCAACGTTCTGCGCATCCTCCGCGCCCAGGCCGCCCGCAATGGCATCGACTACGCCATCAGCGAGGAAAAGAAGTAGGCGAGCCCGCGGATCGGAACGAACGCCCGGGACCGCCCCGGGCGTCCTTTTTTCGCTCGGCACGTGGCGCCGCCGGTCTTGGCGCCGCCGCGCGCGCACTCTGCACGCCGGCGCGGGTTGTCCGCACGCTTCCTGCCGCTCGCCGGCGCCTCTTTCGCCTCGGTCAAACGCCCGCGGCGCCGAAAAGCGCCCGCGAATCGGCAAAACGACTCGGCTGCCGTCAAAACCACGCCTCAGCGCCCCGGGCGCCGTTTACCCCGTTTGCCGCGCTTCTTCTTTCGTTCGTCCGTCGTCGGCGCCTCGTCGAGGCCCGCCGCCACCGCACGCAACCGCTCCGGCGACGCGAAAATGTCCAGCGATCCCGTCCGCGCCACATCGCCCATGATGCGCGCTTTCGCCGCCGTCAGCTCCGGCCGCAGCTCGCGCACGATGTCCAGCGGGCGGGGCTGGATCCATCGACTTCAAGATCGGCATGATCTCCTGCATCATCCCGCCCTGTTCGCGGTAGCCATTCCACTCGTCCATGTCCAACCGATCGGGCTCGACGCCCTTCGGCAGCACGTAAGTGAACAACACGCGCGCCGCCGCCACGTTCCCCTCCAGGGCAAGCTGCACCAACTTCCTGCCGATCGCGACGATGTCATCCTCAGTCACCGCGTCCAGCAAGAGCCGCTTGAGCCGCGCCACCTGCCGGTTGTACGGGTTCCCCGGCCCCGCCTTGCATCCCTTCGTGAACTTCCCCGCCTCATCCCGTCCCTCGTCCTCAAGGGCCGCAGGCGAGGCGCCACGCGCTGGCGCCGACTCCGCCCCCAGGTCCGCACGCGAGTCTTCGGAGCCGCGGGGAGTTTCCGCCGGCTCTGCGGGCGCCGCATGCCCATTCCGACTGCCATTCAGCAACGCATCGAAAGAAAAACGTGACGCCAGGTCCATGACACTCTCCAGAAGAACGCGCGCAGAAGTGAAGTTGACGCCGAGGACGCGCGCATCCTCGACGCATTGACAGGCTCTACCTCCACCGTAATCGAAACCATGAGGGACGGGTAGCTCGGTTGCTGACCTTGAACTGGCCCCGATCACCGAAAGCACGTTACACTGGCCCCTTCGTCAGCCGCAGAACATCGAGCTGGGCGATGGGCCACGATGGCGCGCCGGCCGGGGGCAGCGGCACGACGGCGCTTCAGCCCCAGTTGAGCGGCATGAGGACAAGACCATGCCTCACTTTCTCCACGACTTCTTCCTCTTCGGCTTCAAGCAAGCCCGCGCCTGCGCCTTCGCCGTCTGCTTCTTCTCCCTCCTCTTCCTCTCACGCCATCTCCCCCTCTTCGGCCTTTACCGCTACGACTTCCTCTGCCTCGCCGCCATCGCCGTTCAGGCCCTCTTCCTCTGGACCGGCCTCGAAACCTGGCGCGAGGCCCTGGTCCTGTGTCTCTTCCACGCCCTCGGCCTCGGCCTGGAACTCTTCAAGACCCACCCCGCCATCGGCTCCTGGGCCTATCCCGAAGACGGCGTCCTCAAGCTCGGCTGGGTTCCCCTCTACAGCGGCTTCATGTACGCCGCCGTCGCGAGCTACATGTGTCAAGCGTGGCCCCTGCTCGCGCTGCGTCTGGAGCGCTACCCGTCCTATCGCTTCACCATCCCGCTCGCCGTCCTCATCTACGCCAACTTCTTCACCCATCACTGGCTGCCCGACGTCCGCTGGCTCCTCATCGCCGCCGTCCTCCTCGTCTTTCGCCGCACGCGCGTTTACTACCATCCGGGCGCTTCGCCGCGCATGATGCCCCTGGCCCTCTCCTTCGTGCTGATCGGCTTCTTCGTCTGGATCGCCGAAAACGTCTCCACCTACCTCGGCGCCTGGGTCTACCCGAGCCAGCGCGCCGGCTGGAACCTTGTCTCCGCCCACATCTTCAGCTCCTGGTCGCTGCTGGTCATCGTCAGCTTCATCATCGTGGCCGAGCTGAAACACGTGCGCGAAGGAGAAACGCCGCGCGCAGAAGAGTCACTTGTCGTCCCACTCCACTCCGGCCGCCTCCCGGATCAACTCGGCGATCTCCGGCCGCCGCGCCGACCCCACGTCCTCGATCACCACGTAGCGCTTGGACTTGCCCGTCCCACCGAGCAGCCGCCCCGGGTCGGCTAACCGCACCCCGTGAATGAAGTCGAGGCGCACGATCCCCTTCTTCGCGCCGATCTGGCAAACCGCCCCCTTCACCCGGCCGCCGATCCACGGCCGATGGTAGCTCAGCCCGCCCCAGAGAACGGTCTCCTCCGCGGTGGGTAGCGCTTCGGCAATCACCTCGCGCAGGGCAAGGACGATGTCCCGCCGCGCCGGCTCGAGATCGGCGAGGAAACCATCCACAGTCCGCGTGCCCGAAGTAGCCATCGCCACTTCCTCGCGCCGCCGCCCGCGCCTGGCGCTTCGTGGGCGGCGAACATCGCTACGAGATCCTCACGGCGACGCGACCTCGACCAGCGCTGGGCCGATCACCTCCAGCTTGGGCTCAACGCCCAGGCCCGGCCTCAGCGAGGCCGCCATCCGCCCCTCGACCCTGCGCGGCGCCCCGTCCGCGATGTCGACGGTCACGTAGCTGTTGAAATCCGTCGCCGTGAAAAGAAACCCCGGCGGCGTGCTGTGCGCGAGGTGGGCGATGGCCGCCGTCACGATGTCGCCGCCCCAGCTGTCCTCCAGCGTCATGGCCACGCCGAGCGCGACGCACAGGTCGCGCGCCTGCTTCGCCTTCGTCAACCCGCCGAACTTGCTGATCTTGATGTTCACCACGTCCATCGCCCGGTCCGCATGGCCGCGCAGCAGCATGTCGATCCCATCGACGACTTCGTCCAGAACGAACGGATGGTCCGTGTGCCGGCGCACCGACAGGCACTGCTCATACGTCTCGCACGGCTGCTCGATGTAGACATCGACATCCTTCACGGCCCGGACGACCCGCATCGCCTCGTGCATCAGCCAGCCCGTGTTAGCGTCGGCGATCAGCCGGTCGCCGCTCTTCAGTTCGGCGGCGCAAGCGCGGATGCGCTCGATGTCGATGTCCGGGTCGCCGCCGACCTTCAACTGGAAGCGACGATAGCCCTCCGCCCGGTAGCCGGCGACCCGCCGCGCCATCTCCACCGGCGCCTCCTGCGAGATCGCCCGGTAAAGACCGAAGTCCTCCCCGTAACGCCCGCCGAGCAGCACGCACACCGGCTGCCCGGTAGTCTTGCCGAGGACGTCCCAGCACGCCATGTCGATGGCCGATTTGACGTACGGGTGTCCCTTGAGCGCGGCGTCCATGCGCCGGTTCAGCTTCAACAGCTCGAGCGGATCATGACCAATGAGGTGCGGCGCCAGCTCGGCGATCCCGGCCCGGACGCCGTTCGCATAGGCGGGCAGATAGTAGGGCCCGAGCGGGCAGACCTCGCCGCAGCCGGTGACCCCGGCGTCGGTATGAACGCGGACGACGGTGCTATCAAAAACGCTGACGCTCTTGCCGCCCGACCACTTGTACACGCCTTCCTTGAGGGGTAGCAGGGCGCGATGGGCGCTGATTCGGGTGATCCGCATGGGCTGCTCCGGGCTTCGGGGCAGTCTTTTATATGCCGGGTCCCCGGGACAGCCCGTCGTTTTTTCCGGCAAGCGCTTCGTTCCCGCTCAGGGCGCCGGCGCGGTTTGCTGCAATAGTTCCTCCGCGACCTCCAGCCAGTCGACCACAGATGCCGTCTGCTCGAGCAGGCTCTGGTACAGGGCCGGCATGTCCGGGTCGATCTGCCCGCTCAGCTCGTCTTGAAGCTGTCGCGCCAGACGCCGCGCCGCCACTTCCTCGATCGCCTCCAAGCGCTCCCGCACGTCCTTGAGTCCACTCGCTTCCGCGCGCCGCCGCGCGGCCTGCTCTTTCCAGTAGCGCCCGGCCGACCCGTCCCGCTCCAGGAACCCGCGGACGGCTTGTGTCGCTCCCCCCCGGCGCCCTTTGTCGATGTAAGGGCTGCGGCCCCGCCCCATCTTGATGCTTTCCGTCTCGGGCATCACGCCGCTGTCTCGGCCATTGATGAGCGACCCCATGGCGCTCGCCTTGGCGCCGTGGCCGGGCGCCGCCGCGGGGTTTTGGAAATAGGAGGCGATCGACCGTTTCACCTTCTGGTCCTGCGCCCCGATCCACATCACCAGAAAGAAGGCCATCATCGCGGTCACGAAGTCCGCATAGGCGACTTTCCAGGCGCCCCCTTGCTGAGCCACGCGACGCCTCCAAATTGATACGATCGGCGGATGCCGGAAGGGAGTCTCTCGTCAGCGATTCGCGCCTTTGGGGCGAAGCGAACAAGAAGCAGGCGCCTTGGTTCTATCGGAAGCGGCACGGTTCTTCTTTCATGACTGAACGTTGGAAGACGCGAAAGCAAGCGAAGTTGCGTCCGGTTTTTCGCGTGACCGCCGCCTCGCGCCGCCGGTTATCGAAATGTATGCAAAGGAATTCGAGTCTGATCAAAACCCAGATCGCCGCGCCAACAATCCCTCGATGACCATGGCGCTGCGTGAAAGGGGGTGTTCGCAATAGTTCCCTAGGGCGAGCCGCCTAACCTTGCGCCGGCTCGATCGACGACGACATGCTCCCCTTGCAGCGCGGGATCCACGGGTCCGGCCCGAAAGCATGGATTTGATCGCGCTTCAGCTCGGCCCGTTCCTTCGTTGTCGTGTCGACGACGACCCGCCCCTCCGTGTGTACCTTCAGGGCCATCTGGTAGCCCTTCTCCGGCGGGTGACCGAAGAGCTGCTGCAGCATCGCGATGACATACTCGAAGCTGTGGTCGTCGTCGTTGTGCAGGATGACGTGATAGGGGGGCTGCTTCTTAACCTTGGTGTCGGTCTTCTCTTTTTCCTTCGGCTTGACCGAAGGCTCGAGGATGGCGGTGTCGCTCATGTTTCCTCCTCACAGACTTCGCCGTGAACGACGGCCGCGCACGAAACTCTCGAGCACATACTGTCCCAACTCGCCCGCGTTACAGTATACCGCGACCCCCTGGCCCGTGCGAGCCATCTGGTCGACGAAGTTCATCAGGCCGAGGTAAAAGTAGTCCTCGATCAGCGCGAACGTGCTGAGCTGAATGCCGGCGCGGGCGCACGACTGCACCTCGGAAAGCGTCGCCTTCGCCGTCCGTTCGCTCGGCGGGTACATCAGCACCAGCTCGCGCCCCTCCAGGTGCGCCGTCGGCTCACCGTCGGTGACGCAGATGATCTGCTTGTTGGCGGCCGATTGCCGCAGCAGGTGATTCCGCGCGAACTTGAGCCCGGCCTGAATGTTCGTGAAGTGCTCCGGCACGAACTCGGGCGGGTTATCGAGGCTGACGCGCAGGAACACCCGGCTATCGAAGATGCTCACCGGCTTGGGCCCCGCGTGGATCAACTCGCGCTCCGCCAGCGGCGAGGCGTAGGTGTAGAAGCCGATGATCTTGAGGCTGTCCTCCGTGTACCGGCTGCGGATCAGCGCCGCCAGGGCCAGGGCCACTTTCTTGGCGTGGTAGAATTTCCCGTACCGCGCCATGCTTCCCGACATGTCGAGCAACAGGACGGTGGCGCAGCTCGTCTGGTACTCCGTTTCGTGGACGACGAAGTCCTCCTCCGCGATGTCGAGCACCGGCCCGCTTTCATTGCGGCTCGGCCGGACGCCTTGACGGGTCAACGCGTTCTTCAGCGTCTCGTGCAGGTTGAGGTTCGCAACCGGATCACCGTACGCGTATGGCTTGCTGTCCTCGTGCCGCGTCTGCCCGGCGCCCTTGAAGTCCGACTGATGCTTGCCGAACGAGTCCTTGCGCAGGATCGTAAACAGCTCCTCCATCGCCTTACTCTCGATCCGCCGCATGCCGCGCGGCGCCACGCGCAGCCCCCCCTCCTCGTCCTTCTCCAGGTAGCCCTCCTTGATGAGGAGCTTGAGAAGATCGTTGTCCGATTTCTCCGCGTTCTCCAGCTGGCGCAGGATGTAGTCCCCGTGCTCGAGCAGGTACTCGGAGAGCTTGTCAAACGCCAGATCCGCGGAGAGGGGCCGGAAAGGGCTCTTGCCGTCGTACTGAGAGTATTCGAAGAGCATGGCGTTGGTGAGCAAGGAATGGCGCAGTAGTCGGTCCGGCGAGTAGATGATCCGATCCGCGGCAAATGGCTTCGCCAACCACTCACCACTCACTACTCACCACGCACCAAACCATTATACCCGCCCGAACGACACCACCGTGATATCGTCGTGCTGCTTACACCCCGTGAAGTGCTGCTTCGTGCCGTTGACGACGCGTTCTCCTACCGCTTGCGGCGTCATCGGCCCCGCCTTGAACGCCGCCAGCACCCCGTCGTTGCCGAAATCCTTGTCTTGCTTGTTCTTCGAGTCCGTGACCCCGTCCGAGATCAGCAGGAACACGTCTCCAGGCTCCAGCGTCACCGACGACGATTCATAAGGAATGCCGTCCGCGATCCCCAGCGGCAGGCCGGAAATCTCACGCGAAATCGCTTCCTCGATCTGGCCCGTCTTCTTGCGGTAGAGCAGCGGCGGCATGTGCCCGGCGTTGACCACGGTCAGCTCGTGCGACGCGTGATCCAAGAGACAGGCCCCGAGGGTGACGAAGCGGTCCAGCATGCCCGCCTCCTGCATCAGCTCGTTGAGGCGATAAACCGCGTCTCCCAGCGACTTCTCCGTCAACGTCGAGAAACGCGCGTCCGAGCTGACCTTCGCCATCAGCAGCGCCGCCGGCACTCCCTTGCCCGCCACGTCTCCCACCATGATGCCCCAGCGATTGTTCGGCATCGGAATGAAGTCGTAGTAGTCCCCCCCGACCTCCTGCGCCGACTCGTAATGGGCGTAGAACTCGTAGCCCGGAACCTGCGGCGGCTTCTTTGGCAAGAAGCTGAGCTGCACCTGGTGCGCCAGCTTGAGGTCGCGCTCCAGCCCCGCTCGCGCGACCAGGCTGGCGTGCATCCGCGCGTTCTCCAGCGCCGCCGCCGCCTGCCCCGCCACCGCGATCAACAGCTTCAGATCGTCCTGCGTGAATTTCTTGAAGCGGTCCTGCGTGTCCAGCTGGATGACGCCCAGCGGCCGCGCCCCCGCCCGGCTCGGCAACGGCGCCAGCATCACCGACCGGATCTTGCAATCGGCGATGCTTTGCGACAGGTCGAACTGCTTGTCCGCCGACGCGTCCTCGCTCAGGACCGACTGGTTCGTCTCCAGACAGCGGTTCACGATCTTGCGGCTGAACCGCGCCCCCTCGTCCTCCCCCGGCCGTCGCGTCCGCACCACGCGCGGAATCAGCCGGCTCTCCTCTTCAAGGATCACGAACGCCCGGTCCGCCTGGCGGAACACCTGAAACAGGTTGTCCACCACCTTCGTCAACAACTGCTCCAGGTTGAACGTCTGCGACGATAGCTCGCCGCCGATGTCCAGCAGCATCGCCAGCTTCTCCGCCGGCTGCGCTTCCAGGATCTGCCTGCTGCTGCTGCCCGACAGCGTCGCCTCCACCGTCGACGAATCCTCCTCCTCCTCCTCTTCCTCGGGCATGGAGTCGATCGTCTGGGCGCGCATCTCCGGCGGCAGCGCGGCGCGCGGCGACGCCTCGTAGAACGCCAGCAGGTTGTCGCAGATCTTGATCCGATCGTTGTCCTTGAGCGGCGTCCGCGTCGTCACTTCCTTGTTGTTCACGAACGTCCCGTTCCGGCTCTTCATGTCCTCGATGTAGAACTTGCCGGAGATGCGCCGGATCACCGCATGCTCCCGGCTTACTGCGGGCACGTTGAGGACAACCGCGCAATCGCCGTTGCGCCCGAGGACGATCTTGTCCCCTTGCAGCTCCATCGTGCCGCCTTGATTGGCGCCTTTGAGAAAGGCCAGAACCGCCATTTTGGGAATCCCCGCTGGAAACCGCACGCTCTTGAAGCCGTTCGGATGGATATACGGATTCTAATCGGGGGGAAATCCGTATGCAAGCACGGGAGACGCGCCATTTCCTCGGCAAACCCCCAGCCCCCATTTTTTTCGTCTTTTCCACGGGCGCCGCCAGGGCCCGCTCGTGGTCGGCGTCTGCCGCCGACTGCTCGGCGACGTTGACATCGCCGACGACGCGTTTCAGGCCACCTTCGTCGTCCTGGCCCGGCGGGCCGGCGCCATCCGACCCCCTGAGGCCCTACCCGCCTGGCTGCATGGCGTCGCCTTTCGTACCGCCCTCAAGGCCCGCACTCTCATGCGCCGCTGCGCATTCCTTCGCCAGCGGTGGCGATTTCAGGGACGCGCCTCCTCGCGGCCCGATCGATCCTCTCGCGCAAACGACGCCTGGCCGCTGTGTTACGCCTCGTCCTCGGCTGGCACGCCTCTTGCTTTCTTTCCCGGCTCATCGCCCTGCCCAAACCAGCCTTCGAGGACGAACATGCGCGGCGGCCCACCGGCTAGTGACAGAAGGACAGCGTTCACTCTCATCGAGCTTTTGGTGGTCATCGCCATCATCGCTATCCTGATCGCTCTGCTTGTCCCCGCGGTGCAGAAGGTCCGCGAGGCGGCGGCGCGAACCCAGTGCCAGAACAACCTCCGCCAGATCGGCCTCGCCTGCCATTCTTATCATGATGTCAACAAGGGCTTGCCCCGGCTACAGCGCGACCGCCGCCTATCCCTCGACCTCTCCAGGCTGGGGCTGGGCCGCCTACCTTTTGCCGCACATCGAACAGGGGAACGCTTATCGCCAGATCAACTTCAACCTGCCCGTCGAGCAGCAGCCCATCATCCGTACGATGATGAGCCTCTACCTCTGCCCGTCCGACACGCCGCCGGCCGCGGCCTTCACGCTGACGGACGCGACCGGCGGCGCCATCTGCCTGGCCGCCCCCTCGAGCTACGCCGCCACCTGCGGCAGCGACGCCGCCGAGGTCGACGCGCTCACCGGCAACGGCGTCTTCTACCGCAACAGCAAGACCCGTTTCACGGACATCACCGACGGGACGAGCAACACCACCATGGTCGGCGACCGCGCCTGGGCCGACACCCAGGGAGTCTGGGCCGGCGCCCCGAACGGCGCTGTGACCCGGCCGGGCGACCGCAACCCCTGGAAGACCGCGACCGGCCCTGCTCCCGCTCTCGTCCTCGTGCACAACAACTGGATCAATATCAAAACCGACGCCGACGGCGGGCTCGACGACTTCTCCGGCTACCACGCCGACACGGTGAACCTCCTGTTCGCGGACGGCTCGGTCCGCCTGATCCGCAGCATCATCGTGGACGGAGCGGAGCGCTACGCCTTCTGGGCCATGGGCACGCGGGCCGGCGGCGAAGCGATCCAGGGACTGGAATAGAGGAGAAGAGGATGCGAGCGAGCGTTCTTTGGGCCGCGCTGGCCCTTGCCGGCGCGGGTTGCGGCGGCAAGCCGGAGTTGTTGACGAGCCACGGCAAACCCGTTTCTCATTGGCTCGCCGAGGTGAAGAAGCCGGACGCAAACGCACGCCGCAAGGCGGTGCTGGCCCTCGGGCACGTCGGGGACGCCGACCCCGCGGTGCTCCCCTGCCTGATCGCCGCGGTCAAGGACCGAGACGCCGGCGTGCGCAAACAGGCGATCGTCGCGCTCCTGAACCTGGGTCCGAAGGCCAAGGAAGCGGCGCCGATCCTCGAGGCCTGCAAGAGCGACAGGGACGCGAGCGTGCGCCTCTACGCCGCCAAGGCGCTGCAGCGCTCTCAATCGGACAAGTAGCCCACCCGTTGGCGACTCACCAACGCCGCGCTCCTTTCACGCCGCGCCGATCCGCTTGAGCGCCGCCTCGTGCAGCTTGCCGTTCGTCGCCAAGAGGCCGTGCTCTTGCCTGGCGCCCAGGCCGCCATAGACGATGGTCTGCCCCTTCGCCCCCGTCACCTTGCCCCCCGCCTCGGTCACCAGGATGTGCCCGGCGCAAATGTCCCAATCACTGAACGCCTCATACGTGTTCAGGTAGATGTCCGCCTCGCCCCGCGCCACCAGCGCCAGCTTGATCCCCGCCGAGTACGATTCCACGATCCGCGCCGGCTGAAGCGCCTCCGCCCAGCGCGACCGCCGCCCCGGCTCGCGCGACCGGCTCTGCGTCAGCGTCGCCTCCGCCAGCGTCGAAACGCACGTCACGCGACACGCCTCCGCCTTCGCCATCCCCACGTCGCGCCGCCAGCAGCCGCCCCCGCGCGTCGCATACGTCCAGCGCCCCACTGCCGGCTGATGCACGACCCCCACGCGAATCTCCCCCTTCTCGACCAGCCCCACCATGACGGAGAACTCGCCGTTCTTGCGGGCAAAGCCGCGCGTGCCGTCGATCGGGTCGACGATCCAGAGCCGCTCCCCGCTCCGCCGCGCATCTTTCATGAACGCGGTCGCTTCCTCGGCGGCGAACGCGTCCCCAGGGAAGGCGCGCGAAAGGCGCCCCAGGATGATCTCCTGCGACTGCCGGTCCGCCTCGGTCGAGATCGTCGCCGGAGCGTCCGGGATGACCTCGAAACGCTCGTACGCCTCGCGCAGATAGGCGCCGGCCTTCTCAACGGCTTCCAGAGCGATCGTCAGGTCGTGGTCGTTCATGTCGTTACTCAAAGAGTTCACCGTTTCTCGTTCCACGCTCGGTTGCCGTAGCGTTCCTCGATCAGACCGGCGATGTTCGCCTGATCCTGGGCGTTCCAGTACGTCACCTGCCGCGGCCAGCCCGTCTCCTTCTCGAACTCCTCGATCACCGCCCCCATTACCTCCTCGGCCGCCGGGGACACGCCCGTCAACTCGCGTATCCCCGGCAGTTGCGGCGCGAACTCGCTCTGGGCGAGCAAGATGCCGCCATGCTGCAGGAGAGCCTGCCGCTGCTTGCGCTGCGCGCTGCCGACCACTTTATGCCCCTCGCACAGCACGTCCCCCGGCGTGTACTGCTGAAAGCAGAGCACGTCCCCATGCCGCTCGCCGCTTCCCTCCACCAGGCGCAACTTCCCCGCGAGGCCGAAGCGCTCCAGGGCCCGGATGATCACCCGGTGCATCCGCGGCATCCACTTCTGCGCGGCGCCATGCGGCGCGCCAGCGGGAACAGCGAGGCAATAGGTCAGCTCATGATGGTGCACCAGCGTCGCGCCACCGGAGGGCCGCCGCACAAAGGGCAGAGCGCCGAGCCCCGCGCTAAGACGCGAGACCGCCGACTGGAAGTAGCCGAGGCTGACCGTCGCCTCCGACCACGTATAGCCGCGCAACGAAGCCTGGCCTCGCTGCGCCGCCAGAAGCAGCGCCTCATCCGCCGCCATGTTGTACGCGCCGGGCCCAGTCTCGAAAGGGAGCACACGGAAGAAAGACATGAAGTCATCGTATCGACCGGTAGCCTATTTGCCGGGCAATACGCGCCTGGCGCTGTGCGCTTTCGAATGGAAGCGCAAAACCTGAGCCGGACGAAGAAGAGCGGCTAGGATAGTGATAGCCGTCGAGGCACGACTCCAGGAACGGGCGCCACATGAATAACTCTGTCCTTTTGCAAATCGAGCTTCCCAGGCGTTGGGCCAGGCTACGGTTTCCCACCGCGCTTCAGGATCGTCTCCAGGAATTGCTCGACCGGCAGGATTTGAAGGGCAAGCTTACTCCGAAGGAGCGCAGAGAGGCGACCGCGCTCGCCGAAATGGCGGAAATGTTCTCTCTCATCAAGTTGAAGTCCGAATTGCAATCCAGGCGCAAGCGCCCATGAGCCACGTTCCAGCCAAGTTGGCACGCTTGGTGCGTGAGCGAGCGCGAGGCGCGTGCGAGTATTGTTTGCTGCCCCAGGAATCGCAGGAGGCCGTGTTTCACATCGACCATGTCCGGCCGCTCGTCCGGCGCGGCAAAACGAAGGTGTCGAATCTCGCGCTTGCTTGCGTCACCTGCTCCCTTCGAAAGGGGGCGCGCGTGCGAGCGCCTGATCCACAAACCGGGGAGACGACCCGCCGGTTCCATCCGCGGCGCCATTCTTGGTCCGAGCACTTCCGATGGACGGCAAAGTGGAGGGCGATCGGGCGAACCGCCATTGGGCGCGCAACCATATCCGCCCTGAAACTCAACCGGCCAAGGCTCATCGCGATCCGCCAGACGTTAGCAGCGCTCGGTCGATTTCCTGGTTAGTGCGGCTTCCACCGCAGCACCGGCTCCTTCGCCGCCTTGATCTCGTCCGGCCGGCTGATGACGAAGTTGTGCGGCGCGTTGTGCAGGAAGTCCGGGTCCTCGCCCTGGATCTTGATCAGCGTCGCCGCGAACGCGTCCAGCGTCCGCTTGCTCTCCGTCTCCGTCGGCTCGATCATGATCGCTTCCGGCACGACGAGCGGAAAGTACACTGTCGGCGCGTGATAGCCATAGTCGAGCAGGCGCTTGCCGATGTCCATCGCGCTGATGCGCTTTTCGCGCTTCAGCCCCGCCGCGCTCGCCACGAACTCGTGCATGCACCGGTTCCCGTGCGGCACGCGATAGACATCCTTCACCTTTGACAGCAGATAGTTCGCGTTCAGCACCGCGTTCTCCGTCATCTCCTTCAGTCCCGCCGGCCCCAGCGTGCGGATGTAGCAGTAGCCGCGCAGCAGGATGCCGACGTTCCCGAAAAAGCTCCGCACCCGCCCGATCGACTTGGGCCGGTCGTAATCCAGCCTGAACCGCTCCCCCTCTTTCACCACGAGCGGCGCCAGCAGGAACGGCGCCAGCTGCTTCCGCACCGCGATCGGCCCCGACCCCGGCCCCCCCGCCCCGTGCGGCCCCGTGAACGTCTTGTGCACGTTGTAATGCATCATGTCGACACCGAAGTCGCCCGGCCGCGTCACCCCGACGATCGCGTTCATGTTCGCCCCGTCGAGATAGACCAGGGCCCCGCGGCCGTGCAACAGCTTCGTGATCTCCTCGATCTGCGGGTCGAACAGTCCCAGCGTGTTCGGGTTCGTCATCATGAACACCGCCGCCCGCTCGTCCAGCTTCGAGCGCAGGTCGGCCATGTCGACCAGCCCCTTCTCGTTGCTCTTGATCGCGACCGTGTCGAACCCCGCGATCGCCGCGCTCGCCGGGTTGGTCCCGTGCGCGCTGTCGGGAATCAGCACCCGGCTCCGCTCCTCCTTGCGATCCTTGAAGTACGCCGCGGCCACCAGGAGCGCCGACAATTCCCCCTGCGCCCCCGCCGCCGGCTGCAGCGACACCGCGTCCAGCCCCGCGATCTCCCCCAGGATCTGCTGCATGCCATAAAGCATCGCCAGTATCCCCTGGCTCGATTCCTCGCTCTGCAGCGGATGGATGTTCGCCATCCCGGGCAAGGCCGACAGCCGCTCGTGCCGCTTCGGATTGTACTTCATCGTGCACGAGCCGAGCGGATAGAAGTTCGTGTCGATCGACATGTTCCGCTTCGACAGGTTCACGAAGTGCCGGATCAGCTCGATCTCGCCGATCTCCGGCAACGGCGGCGGCGCATCGGCGACCGCCCCAGCCCCCAGGAGCGCCTTCGCGTCGATGTGCGGCACATCCGACACCGGCAGCCGATGACAGCGCCGCCCCGGCTGGCTCAATTCGAAGAGGAGTTCCGTCGCTTCATTCGCTTGCATCATGATCAATCCTTGTCGGCTCCGCGGGGAAAAGGGGACATTCTACTTTTCCGCGAAATGTAGAATGTCCCCTTTTCCACTTTCACACAGTTACTGAAATGAATCCGCTGTTCGGCGAAAAAAAAATCGCACAACTGACATGGCGTGCAATGAATTCGCGCCCGCATCGCTCGGGTACCATGCGTGCCATGCCCACGGCTTTGCGTGGGGCATGAGGGGTTTCTGACGGGGAACCGCATGCCCACGCAAAGCCGTGGGCATGCCGCCCTGCCCGCATCGCAAGCCTCAACGCTTGACCGCCGCCCGAACCGCGCTCACCAGCCCGTCGATCTCCCCCTTCGTCCGCTTCTCCGTCACCGCCAACGTGATGCAATTCTTCAGCGTCGGATACCACCGCCCGAGCGCCAGCCCCCCGTGATACCCCGCCTTCAACAGCCGCTCGAGCAGCGCCGCCGCGTCCCCCTTGACCTCGATCGTGAACTCCTTGAAGAAAGGCCGGGCAAACTTCACAGTGACCTCCGGGACCGTCGCCAACTCCTGTGCCGCGTAATGCGCCTTGTGCAGGCAGAGCTGCGCCGTCTCCTTCAGTCCCTGCGGTCCCAGCGCCGCCAGGTACACCGCCGCCCGCAGCGCGAACAGCCCCTGATTCGTGCAGATGTTGCTCGTCGCCTTCTCGCGCCGGATGTGCTGCTCGCGCGTCTGCAGCGTCAGCACCCAGCAGCGCTTGCCGTTGCGGTCCACCGTCTGCCCCACCAGCCGGCCCGGGATCTTTCGCACATACTCCTCGCGGCACGCCATGATCCCCAGGTACGGCCCGCCGTAAACCATCGGATTCCCCAGACACTGCCCCTCCGCGATCGCGATGTCCGCCCCGTATTGCCCCGGCCGCTTCAGGATGCCGAGGCTGATCGGATCGAAGCTGACGATGAGCAGCGCCCCACGATCGTGCGCCGCCTTCGAGATCGCCTCCACCTCTTCCAGCGACCCGAAGAAATTCGGATGCTGCACGATCACCGCCAGCACGTCGTCGTTCAGCCGCTTCGTCAATTCGTCCGGATCGAGAAACCCCTGCGGCGTCGGCAGCGTCTCCACGTGCACCGGCAGGTTCGCCATGTACGTCTGGAGCGTCAGCCGGTACTCCGGATGCACGCTCTCCGCCACCAGCACGCGCGACCGCTTCGGATGGATGCCCAGCGCCATCAGCACGCTCTCCGCCACCGCGCTGCCCCCTTCGTAAAGGCTCGCGTTGGCGACGTCCATGCCCGTCAGCTCGCAGATCAACGTCTGGTACTCGAAAAACGCCTGCAAGCTCCCCTGGCTCGCCTCCGCCTGATAGGGCGTGTACGCCGTGTAGAACTCGCTCCGCCCCGAAACGGCGTCCACCACCGATGGAATGAAATGGTCATACGCCCCGCCCCCGAGGAAGCAGACCGCGTCATCGGCCGACTGGTTCTTTCGCGCCAGCTCGCCGATATGACTGGTCAGCTCAATTTCGCTCAAGGCGTCGCCGACCTGAAGCGGCCGGCTCAGGCGCAGATGCGGCGGGATGACATCGAAAAGATTCGCGATCGACTCGACCCCAACCGAGCGCAGCATCTCCTGCTGCTCGGCGGGCGTGTTGAGGACGTAAGACAAGGGGAACTCCCTTCCGGTACCAGAGGGCCATGACGGATCAGGGCCTGACGCCCCCCCTCGCCATGGCGATCCTTCTTCTTTTTTTTACAAAGCGGCAACAAACAGAACCAGAGTTGGTCAGGCAAACGCGCCATCATCCGCTTGCGGTTTCGCGCACAGCGCCCCGCTCCAACGCCCCGTCCACCATCCCCATCCTGAGCGCCCCCACCGGACACACCACCACGCACGCCCCGCAGCTCACGCAATCCGCCGGCCGCGCCAGCCACGGCAATGGCCCGTCCATCTCCAGGCACTCCGTCGGGCAGACCGCGCAGCACAATCCGCTCGAAGTACACCGGCTCGCATCCAGCACCGGCACTTCGAGCCACCTCCACGAAGGCCCGACAACCCGCCGCGCCGTCCCCATATTCACCTCGCGATGCCGTCGCCCCATCGTCGCCTTTCGCTCCCACGAAAGGCCCACCATCACCCCAAGGCCCTCATATCGCCAGCCGCTCCGTCCCGAACCCCCGCCCGATGATCCGCCCCGGCAGTTTCCGCAAGAACGGCAACCGCCTCAGCACCCGCACCACGCACGGCAACCGGAACGCCCGCGTCGGATCGAGCGCCTGCTTCACGATCCGATCCTGCAAGAACGCCTGCAGCTTCTGCGCCCGCCGGATCGCCGTCTCCCGCCGCCGCTGTACCTGCCCCACCTCCTCATCCGTCAGCGTCCCGCGCTTGAGCGGTTGCGCCAGCAGATTGGCCGTCGCCACCGCGTCCTGCACCGCGTACTGGATGCCGATGCCTCCCACCGGCGACATCACGTGCGCCGCGTCCCCGATCAGGAGCAGCCCCGGCTTCTGCCACGTGCTGACACGCGCGACTTCAACCGAAAGCACCGTCGTCTGCTGAAAACTCTCCAGCGCCTGCACGCGATCCGCCAGCGGCGGAACCAGCTCCGCCACCGAGCGCCGCAGCGACTCGATCCCCTCCGTCTTGAGCTGCTGGAAACCGCCCTTCAGGATGACGTAGCCCAGCTGCCACTCGTCCCCGGGCCGGTCGAACAGGACGACGAAGTGCCCGCCCTGAAGGTGAAACAGTCCCGCCAGATCCAACGGCTCGTCCTCCGGCTTCTTCGGCAAGCGGAACCAGACCACGTCCATCGGCGGCGCCGACTTCGTCAACTCGATCCCCGCCAGCTTGCGCACGCGCGAGAACCGCCCGTCCGCCCCCACCGTCAGCCGCGCCCGGACCTCGTGCTCCCGCGCATCGGTCCCTTGATAGCGCACCCCGACTACCCGTCCCCCTTCCTCGATCAACTGGTGAACATTCGCCCCGAGCACGAGCCGGAACGACGGGTACTTCGCCGCCTCCTCGGCCAGGAACCGCAGGAACGCCGACTGCGGCATGATCATGATGTACGGGAACTTGCTGTCCAGCCCGCTCAGATCGACCGCCGTCTCCCGCCCGCGCGGCGTCGCGAACGCGATCCGCGTCAACTTGCGGTGCGGCAACTGATGCAGCTTGTCCGCCAGCCCAAGCTGATCCAGCATCTCCAGCGTCGACGGGTGAATCGTGTCCCCGCGGAAATCACGCTCGAAATCGTGATGCGCCTCCAGCAGCGTGACCGCGACGCCGTGCCGCGCCAGCAGAAAGCTCAGGACCATCCCCGCCGGGCCGGCCCCGACAACGCAGCCCGCCGGATTCGAAGTGGATGCGCTGGACAAATCGATACTCCTGTCGGGCGGGGACGCCATCCATCGTCAAACCATGTTGTCGCGATGGCGCCGACGCCGTCGGCCGCTTCGGCGGCTCCCCTGCAATCCAGAATAGTCTATGGTCCCCTTCGCGCGAGCCCCAAGAACCCATTCGCACTTTGCGCTTGTCCCTCGCCCCGCCCGGCGCGATAATCGCCTCACTCTCGCCCCGTCTCCTCCTTTGTCCCAAGCGCGGAGGACACCGCCATGCCGGCCACTCGTCGCACAAAAGCGCCGGCGGCGTCATCGGCCCGGCTGGCATGAGCACGCACAGTCGCCGTTCGCAGGAGCGCGTCTGTTCGACTACAACAGACCAATAAACACAACCGACCGGAGCGACCAATGATACCCATCCCCACCCGCGCCCCTCTCGTCCTGTCCCTCTGCATCCCTCTGCTCATCCTCCTCCCCAGCAATGCCCACGCCCAAAAAGGCCCCACCGTCCCGGACGACGTCAGCTTCGAAGCCGGCATCGAATACGCCAATCCCGCCGATCAGCATCTCCAGCTCAACATGGCCCGCCCCAAGAAAGGATCCGGCCCCTTCCCGGCGATCATCTGCATCCACGGCGGCGGCTTCCGCGCCGGCAAACGCGAAGGCTACGACGCCCAGTGCATCCGCCTCGCCCAGCACGGCTACGTCGCCATGACCGTCTCCTATCGCCTCGCCCCCAAGTTCCCCTTCCCCGCCGCCATCCATGACACGAAGGCGGCCGTGCGCTGGGTCCGCGCCAACGCGAGCAAGTACGGCATCGACCCGGACCGCATCGGCGTCATGGGGGGGTCGGCCGGCGGTCACCTGGCGCAGTTCCTCGGCGTCACCTCCGACGTGAAGGAGTTCGAGGGAACCGGCGGCAATCCCGAGCAGTCGAGCAAGGTGAGCTGCGTCGTCAACTACTACGGACCGAGCGACTTCACGAAGTCCTATGGCAAGAGCGTCGACGCGGCCGAGGTGCTGCCCCTGTTTCTCGGCGGCGACCTGAAGACGGAACTGCGCAAGCACCTCCGCGCCAGCCCCCTCTACTGGGTGACGCCCAACGCGGCGCCCACGCTGTGCATCCACGGCACGGAAGACAAGTACGTGGCCCATGAGCAGGCCGAATGGATCGTCGATCGACTCAAGGCCGCCGGAGTCGAGGCGGACCTGCTCACGCTCAAGGGCGCCGGCCACGGCTTCAGCGGCAAGAACGCGGAAACCGCCGAGCGCGCCATGATCGCGTTCTTCGACCGCCACCTGAAGGCCGCGAAGAGCCGCTGATTCTGCAGGCGGTAAGATTCACGGCGTTCCCTCGAAGCGCGGCGAGACGACGTGCCGCTGCCAGTGTTCGTCGTCCCGCGCCGGAAAATCGCCGCGGTAATGCACGCCGCGCGATTCCGTGCGCTCCGTGGCCGACCGGATCATGAGCCGGGCGATCGTCAGCATGTTCTGTAATTCCCAACCGGCCGCCTCGTCGAACTCGCGCTCCAGCACGTAGCGGCGCCAGAAGCGCACGTCCTCCTCGGCCTGCGCCAGTCCCATCGCCTCCCGGATCACCCCCATCTCACGCACCATCAGGGCCCGCAGCGAGTTCGTGATGTCCGCCACATCGAGCGCGCCCTCCGTCTCCGGCTCGAACCGGCTTGCCAGGGGGAGTGCCGCGAAGCGATCGGGGATCTTCGCCGCCGCCTCCGCCGCGCCTCCCCCGCACAAGGTCCCGTACACCAGCCCCTCCAGCAGACTGTTGGACGCCAGCCGGTTCGCCCCGTGCAAACCGCTCGACGTCACCTCCCCCGCCGCCCACAGATCGGGTACCGTGGTCCGCCCCGCCAGGTCGACCGTCACGCCGCCGATCATGTAATGCGCCCCGGGCCGGATCGGGATCAGGTCGCTCGTGATGTCCAGGCCGAAGCCGCGGCACATCTTGTCGATCCCGGGAAAGCGGCGCCGCACCAGATCCTTGTCCATGTGCCTCAGGTCGAGATAGACGTGCGGCTGCTTCGTCTTCTCCATCTGCCGCACGATGGCTTGCGCGACCACGTCGCGCGGCGCCAGCTCGGCGCGCGGATCGACGTCGACCATGAAACGCCGCATGTGCCGGTCGCGCAAATAAGCCCCTTCGCCGCGCACCGCTTCGCTGATCAAATGCCGGCTCGAGCCCGCGACATAGAGCACCGTCGGATGAAACTGCATGAACTCCATGTCGCGCAGCTCCGCCCCCGCCCGGTACGCCGCCGCCATGCCGTCCCCGGTCGCGACCGAGGGATTGGTTGTCTCCCGATATACCATCCCCGCGCCGCCGCTCGCCAGGATCGTCTGCTTGGCCCAGATGAGGAACGAAGCCCCGCTCGGCCCGCCACACCAGCCGCCCGACGCAGCAGCGCCCTCGTGCGTCAACAGATCGAGCGTAAAGGTGTCGTCCAGAGCGCGACGTTCGGCGCCTGGGCCGCCCGCGCGATGATGGCCCGCATCACCTCGGCCCCGGTCGCGTCCCCGAGCGCGTGCACGATGCGGCGATGGCTGTGGCCCCCTTCACGCGTTAGGGCGAGCTGGCCTTCCTCCTCGTCGAAGTGCGTGCCCCAGGCGATGAGATCGTTGATCTGCCCCGGCGCCTCGCGCACCACCATCTCCACGACATCGGGGTGACACAGGCCGCCGCCGGCTGCGAGCGTATCTTCGATGTGGTTCTCGAACCGGTCCTCCGGCGACATCACCCCCGCGATGCCCCCCTGGGCATACGAGCTGTTGCTCTGCTCCAGGCTGGTCTTGGTGACGACCAGGACGTCGAGCCCCGGCGGCACGGCCAGCGCGGCGCGCAACCCCGCGATCCCGGCCCCGATGACGAGGATGTCGGTGAAATAGTGCGGGGTCTTCTTCGGATTGAAGCGGACAAGGTAGCGGTGCGGCATGACAACATTCTACCGCGGCGCCGCGTACTTCGGCTGATACAGCTGACATTCGAAGCCGCCCGGCATCTTGAAGTGCGTGACCAGGCCATAGCCGTGATCGGCGATCTCCTCCGTGAACTCGACGCCGCGTGAACGCAGCTCAGCCACCGTCTTCCGGACGTCGTCGCAGTAAAAGGAAATGTGCTGCAGGCCGGAGTGGGCGCCATGCTCCGGATCGGCCGGATGGACCCCCATCTCCGCCTCCTTGATGTCGAAGATCAACCAGCCGCCGCCGGCGTCCGTGCAGGTGGTGAATCCCAGCTTGTCGCGCAAAAACGTACGCAGCGCCTCCGGCTCCGAGCTGTAGAACATCGTGTGTACGCCGCGGATCATCGGTCCACCCTCTTTCAGGTTCGGAGCCGGAAGCGGGAGTGGATCGGTGGACCGTCGCTCTCCGGCTCCGACGTTCTCCGCTGTCACTTCTTCAGCCGCATCGTCGTCGACTGCCCGATGCGCTGCTGGATGGTCATGCCGCCGGCCTCGACTTCCATCTCGATGTCGCTCTGCGACGTCTGCTCGATGAGCCGGCCCGCCGCCCGGTCGAAATACGCCTTGCCCTTACCCTCCATCGACTTCATCTTGATCTTGATCTTGGCATCCGCCGCCGCTTCGATCTTCACGTCCTGCTTGGTCGTGATCTCGTCGAGCTTTTGCCCGTCCCGGTCGATCTCCCCTTCGTAGCTGTGGGTCGAATCGGCGAGCACCTTGCCGATCGGCGACTCGATCGTTTGCTTGTGCGACCAGGTCTTCCCCTTCTCGACCCCCGCGGCCGGGAACGTCACGCCCGCCGACGCCATGGCCTTGATCTGTCCTTCGTTCGCGAAGCCGCCGACACCCCCCGCGTCGCCGGTCGGCAGCTCCTTGAGCTTGGCCCGCGCCGCCTCCGTCAGCTCGACGTCGCGCACCTCGCCGGTCGGATCGACGCTCAGCGTCATATCCGTCGCCGCCATCGCCGCCACGACCTGGTTCAGCACCTTTTCCACGTCCCCCTTGGCGTCCTTCAGGTTTTTGGAATCGATCTCGACCACGCCGGTGAACCCCTCCATCGCGAACTTCACCCGGTCGAACTTGATGCGCACCTTTGCCGTCCCCTTGGCGTCGACGCTCAGCACCTCCCAGGTTTTCTCGATCGACTGGTCGACCTTGGTGTTGATGTCCATGCCGTTGACGGTCGTCACGATCTTCATCTTCTGCTCGAACACGAACTGCTGCTTCTCGCCCTTCTTGAACTTGAAGGCGAGCTTCGTCTGCGCGGAGAGGGGCGCCGACAAGAAACATAGCGCGAGCGCGGAACCGACGAGGAGACGCGGGCTCATGAGACACCTGTTCGTTAGTGAAGAAATGGAACCGACTTCTTATTCGTCCCTGACCAACCGGCATTTGCACGCTGTGGCTCGGCGCCTTTGGCGGGGGGCTGCCTCCGGTCCCTCTTCCCTAGGCGCCGCGAGAATCCATGGTTCACACGCGCGGCTCGAAGCCTTTTTCGTATTCGCGCGTCCAGAACGCCATCGCTTCCTTGTCCCCCTGGATCTGCCCGTTTTTGGGGTCGCAGCGCAGCGTGCGGCCGGTGCGGTGGGCGATGTTGCCGAGGTGGCACAGCAGCGTCGACTTGTGCCCCTCCTCGATCTCGCTGTTGAGCCGGGCCCCGGCGCGGATCGAATCGAGGAAGTTGACGATATGCGTCCGGTCCCCGCCCTGCACCTTTTCGCGCCGCGTCTCCTTGCCGCTCACGTCGTAGATCACGTAGCTGCTATCGGTGAGGGCGAGGGTGCCGCGCTCGCCGTGGAACAGCGTGTGATACGACCGCCCCGCCTGCTTGCTGCACGAGAGGCCGTGCCAGGTGATCATCTTGCGGCCTTCGAACTCGAAGCTGACGATGTGCGTATCGGGCGTCTGCTGGTCGTCCTCGTAACGATAGCGGTTGCCCGCGGAGATGACGCGTGTCGGGAAATCGACGCCGAGACCCCAGCGGCACAGGTCGATGGTGTGGACGCCGTTGTTGCCCAGCTCCCCGTTGCCCCACGCCCAGAACCAGTGCCAGTTGTAATGCAGGTAGTTGTCGTGGAACGGCCGGCGTGGGGCGGGACCTTGCCAGAGGGCGTAGTCGAGCTGCTTGGGCGGGTCGACGGCACGGCCGCGGCCAATGCTCGGGCGGTTGTTCTGATACCACGACTCGGCGAAGTAAACCCGGCCGATGGCGCCCTTGTGCAGCTCTTCGATCGCCTGGATGACCGCCGGCCAGCTCCGCCGCTGGTTGCCCATCTGCACCTGCTTCTTGTGCTTGCGGGCGGCCTGCACGAGCAGCTCGCCTTCGCGGGCCGTGTAGCTACATGGCTTCTCGACATAGACATGCTTGCCCGCGGCGCAGCACTCGATGGCGGCGGGGGCGTGCCAGTGATTGGGCGTGGCGATGACGACCGCGTTGACCGCCTTGTCCTCGAGGATGCGGTGATAGTCTTGCACGGCGCGCGGGCTGCGGCCCGTCGCCTTCTGCACCGCCGCCGCGGCCGCCTCGGCGCGGCGCATGTCGGCGTCGCACACATACGCGACCTCGACCCCCGCCTCGCGCTGGAACGAGGTGGCGTGTTGCGTGCCACGGCCGCCCGTCCCCATGATGGCGACGACGAGCTTCTCGGCGGGAGCGCGGCCACCCGCGACCGGGCCCCCCTCGGCAAGCGAAGCCAGCCCCACCGAACCGGCGGCAGCAAGAAATTCACGGCGGCCGATGCCCTCAGCCATGGCGAGTCTCCGAAAAAAGGGTGCGATGCGGATGTTCCCTATGCTACCCGCTGGGGGAACGGTTATCCAGAGGCAAGTGTGTTTGTAGCCGAGGATTGGGCGAGTTAGACTGGAATGGTCGAGAGGAGGACCGGATGAAGACCCTGGACCAGCACATCGAGATCACGCCTGGAATCGCCGGGGGTAAGCCGCGCATCGCCGGGCATCGCATTACGGTGGAGAACATCGCCATCTGGCACGAGCGACTGGGCCGGAGCGTCGACGAGATTGCGACCGAGTACGACCTCAGCCTGGCGGATGTCCACGCCGCGCTCGCATATTACTTCGACCACCGGGCCGAAATCGACCGCTCGATCGCCGAAGGCGAGGCGTTTGTCGAGATCCTCAAGCAGCAGACCCCTTCCAAAGTGAGCGGCGTGCGCGAATCTGCAGCGAGGCGTAGCGGAACTCGCCAGAGTCTCGAGTGCCAAGCGGAAGTCTGGCGACTTCCGCTACAGTAGATGCGTGCACGCCGATTTTAGGTCAGCAAGCTCTCCAGCACCTGCCCGCTGCACAGCGTCAACGGCCGCCCCAGGCGATCCCGTATCTCCGTGCGCGGATCGACGCCCAGGCAATGATAAATGGTCGCGGCCAGGTCCGCGGGCGAGGTCGGGTTCGTGTTCGGTTCGGCGGCGTAGCGGTCGCTCGAGCCGTGGACGATCCCGCCGCGCACGCCGCCCCCCGCCAGCACCGAGGTGAAGACCTTGAACCAGTGATCGCGTCCATCCCGGCCCGCTCCGGCCCCGCCGACGACCGCTTGGCCGACCCGCGGCGTGCGGCCCATTTCCCCGGTCCAGACGATCAGGGTTTCGTCCAGCATGCCGCGCTGCTCCAGATCGTCGAGCAAGGCAGAGAACGCCAGATCGGTGGTGGGGCAGAGCCGTTCGCGCAGGTCGATGAAGTTGCGGCTGTGCGTGTCCCAGTAGACGCTGACGTTGGTGATCCCCTCGTTGGGCCAGAAGACGGTGACGACCGGCACGCCCGCCTCCACCAGCCGCCGCGCTTGCAGCACCGATTGCCCGTGGATGTTCATGCCGTAGCGGCGCCGCAGTGCCATCGGCTCCTGCGACAGGTCGAACGCCTGGGCCACGCGCGGCGCCGCGAGCAGATCGAAGGCGCGGCGATAGTGGCTCGTCATCGCCCGCACTTCCATCTGCCGCTCCATCTCGGCGCGTTGACGGTCGAGCGAGTCGAGCAGGCCGCGCCGGCCACCCGTGCGCAGGGCGGAGAGTTCGCCGCGCAGCGCCAGCTCGCCGACGCGGTAATTCGGCTTGGAGGCGTCCTCGTCGATCCGCATCGGGTTGAAGACGGGGCCGAGGAAGCCGGCCCCCTGGCCGTGCGATTGCTCGACGAAGCGCGGCGCGCCGTTTTCCACGATCGGCATCATCGACACATACGGCGGCAGCGGCCCGACGCCGCGGCCCAGGGAGGCGAGGACCGAGCCGAAGTTGGGCCAATCGTCGCCGAGCTGACGCCGCGGGTTGGGATGGCCGGTGAGCATCCAGTGCGTCGCCGAGGTGTGATCGACGTCGTCATGCGTCATCGCCCGCAGCACCGCCAGTTTGTGGGCGCGGCGGGCCAGGAGCGGCAGGTGCTCGCAGACTTGCAGGCCGGGAACCGTCGTCGGGATCGGCCGGAACTCGCCGCGATAGTCGACCGGCGCCTCCGGTTTCATGTCCCAGGTATCCTGCTGCGCCGGCCCGCCCCACATGAACAGGAGGATGCACGCCTTGGCCCGGCCGACGCGCGGCGCCGCCTCCTGCGCCTGCAACAGGTTGGGCAGCCCGAGGCCGAAAAGGGAGAGGGCGCCGGCGCGAAGAAACTCGCGGCGCGTCGCGGCGGCGTTCAGGAAGGAGGGGCAGGCGGTGTGAGTCATTATTCGAATCGGGTGGCATGGGTGGCATGCTTTTGGGGGTCCAGGCAAGGCTCGTTGAACCGCCCGCTCACACCCCAAAAGCATGCTTGACGTCGCCTCTGCCAGCAGGAAGGCACCTGACAACGGGACGCTGCCGAGCATGCTTTTGCGGTGTCAGCCGAAACTTCGGCGAGCCCTGACATGACCCGCAAAAGCATGCCACCCAACTTGCATGCGACGCCTCCATTGTAATCGCTCAATAGCCCCAAGCCACGCGTCTCTTTTCTGTAATTGACTGGTTTTCGGCCGCCCGACTATAAATCGCTACCCGGTTCTGCCCGCGATGTCGACAAATCGTTCCCGGACCAAGACCCAAGGAGGGGCGCATGTCCGACCAAGCCGCCGGTTGCCATCCCACGTTACACGCTCCGCATCATCCGGCCCTCGAGCCGATGCGGCCTTACGACCTGAGCGGCCTCGTCACCTATGACCTCGTCTCGCGTCCCTCCAAGGTGTTCCACGACGACCTCGGCCGGCTGGTCGGTCCCGAGACCTCGATGCATGATTGGCTGAGCAGCCTGCCGCGCCAGCTCGGGGCCAACGACGTCCGCCGCGTCGCGCAGCACCTGGCGAGGGCGAAGCGCGAAGGCCGGACTGTCGCCATCGGCCTGGGGGGGCACGTCATCAAGACCGGCTGCGCCCCGTACCTCATCGACTGGGTCAAGCAGGGGCTGATCAAGGGCGTCGCCATGAACGGCTCGGCGGCGATCCACGATTTCGAGCTGGCGCTCGCCGGCAAGACCAGCGAGAACGTGACCGCGCAGTTGCCGAACGGGCAATTCGGCATGGTGCGCGAGACGGCAGACGCCTTCGCGGTCGCCGCACGCGTCGGGGCCGAGAACGAGATGGGGCTGGGCGCCGCTCTGGGCAAACATCTGCACGATGTCGGCTGCGATCATCCCGACGCCAGCCTCGTCCTCGCCTGCTATCACGCCGGCGTCCCCTGCACCATTCACGTCGCCCTCGGCACCGACATCGTCCACATGCACCCCCACGTCTCCGGCGCCTGCCTGGGGGAAGCGTCCCTCGTCGATTTCCGCCGCCTCTGCTCCGTCGTCGCCTCCATGCAGCACGGCGTCTGGATGAACCTCGGCTCGGCGGTCATCATGCCCGAGGTTTTCGTCAAGGCGGTCTCCGTCGTCAACAACTTCGGCCATAACCTTGACGGCCTGGTCACCGTCAACCTCGACAAGCAGGCCCAGTACCGCTCCCGCGTCAACGTCCTCGAGCGGCCCTCCTGTGAAGGCATCGAGCTGATCGGTTACCACGAAGTGATGCTGCCGCTCCTGCACGCCGCCGTCGCCTGCGAGCTGGCGAAGAAGCGCCACGAACCCGTCGCGACGGCCGCGTAGGTAGGCGCCCTCCGTGTGCCGTAACGAAACGTCGCACTTTCGGTTTTCTGACCAGGCGGACGGCACACGGAATGTGCCTGCTACGGAGAAGAGATCTCATGTCGGCGGACCTGATCGATCTGGTACAGAACCTCGGCGAGCCGCGTGTCCTGGTCGTCGGCGACCTGATGCTCGACCGCTACGTGTGGGGTGACGCCGAGCGCATCAGCCAGGAGGCGCCGGTCATCCTGCTCCGCGCCGATCGCCGCGAGGAACGTCTCGGCGGCGCCTCCAGTGTCGCGACCATGCTCCGCGCTCTCGGGGCCAGGGTCTCGCTCGCCGGCGTTGTCGGCCCCGATGTCGACGGCGGCCGCGTCCGTCAACTGCTCACCGATCACGGCATCGACCACGAAGGCGTCGTCACCGATCCTGACCGGCCGACCACCGTCAAGGAGCGCTACATCGGCCGGGCCCAGCATCGCCATCCGCAGCAGATGATCCGCGTCGATTACGAACAACGGCAAGCGATAACGGGGGCGGTGGAAACGCAACTGCAAAGCGTCGCCGCGTCGCTGGTCCGCAAGGCCGACATCGTCCTCATCAGCGACTACGACAAGGGCGTCTGCACCCCGGCCCTGCTCGCCGCGGTGATCGACGCCGCCCGCCGCCTCAATCTCCGCGTCCTGGCCGATCCGATCCGCGGCCACGACTACCGCAAGTACCACGGCTGCTCCGCCATCACGCCGAACCGCCTGGAGGCGGGGTTGGCGACCGGTCGCAAGCTCGATTCGATGGGGCAGATCGAGGAGGCGGCGCGGCAGCTCCAGGAATCGCTCGACCTCGAAGCGTCGATCGTCACCCTCGACAAGGACGGCATGTTCCTGCGGCAGCGCGACGGCGCGCGCAAGCTGATCCCGACCCGGCCGCGACAGGTCTACGACATCACCGGCGCCGGCGACATGGTCCTGAGCGTCCTCGGCATGGCGCTGGCGGCAGGCGCCGACTACGAGCTGGCCATCGCCCTGGGCAACATCGCGGGCGGTTTGGAGGTGGAAAAGATCGGCGTCGCCACCGTCACGCGCGACGAGCTTTTGCGCGACATCGTGCAGAGCGGCTCCGGAACGCACGCGGACACCCCCGGCAAAGTCGTTACCCTCGATATCCTGCGCTTCGAGCTCGAGCACAGGCGGCGTTTGGAGCAGCGCATCGCGTTCACCAACGGCTGCTTCGATGTACTCCATGCCGGCCATGTGCAATACTTACAGGAGGCCCGCGCCCAGGCGGATCTGCTGGTCGTCGGCCTCAACAGCGACAGCAGCGTCCGCGCGCTCAAGGGACCCAGCCGCCCACTTCAGCCGCTCGCGGCCCGCGCCCTGGTGCTGTCCGGCCTCAGCGCCGTGGATTACATCGTCGTCTTTGATGAAGCCACCCCCCAGCGCTTGATCGAAGCCGTGCGCCCCGATGTGTTGGTGAAGGGCGCCGATTACCGCAAGGACGAAGTCGTCGGCTCGCGCTTCGTCGAGTCGTACGGCGGCCGCGTCCATCTGGCACGCCTGGCCCACGGCTTCTCGACCACGAGCCTGATCGACAAGATGCGGGCCGCGTGAAAACGACAAGGCGAGCCGGGTGGCGTAAGCCCCCGGAGTAGTGCGCCGAAAACGCGAACCGCAACAAGCGCATGAACGTCGCAGCCTTCCTGCCCAACTGGATCGGGGACGCCGTGATGGCCACGCCGGCCATCCGGGCTCTCCGCGCGCTCGCGACCGGTAAGCTCATCGGCGTCTGTCGCCCCTATGTCGCGGACGTGTTCGACGGCGCCCCCTGGTTTGACGATCTCATGTTTCTCGACCGCCGCGCCTGGTCGCAGGGTTGGCCCGGCGTCGCCTGGAAGCTCCGCCGCGAGCAGGTTGACGTCGCGGTACTCTTTCCCAACAGCTTTCGCGTCGCCCTCGCCGCCTGGCTCGGGAAATGCAAACGCCGCATCGGCTTTCGCCGCTACCTCCGCGGCGGGCTCCTGACCGACGGCCTCGATCCCGTGCGCGACGCCGACGGCGGCTATCAACCCACGCCGATCATCGACGACTACAACCGCCTCGCCATGACCGCCGGGACGCCCTGGCCGGGGCATCGCCTCGAGCTGTTCACGACGGCGACAGACGAAGCCGCCGCTGACTCCGCCCTCGCCGCTCTCGAAATCGACCCGTCACGCGACTTGATCTGCCTCAATCCCGGCGCCGCGTTCGGCTCGGCCAAGCACTGGTACGCCGAGTCTTTCGCCACGCTGGCCCGCGACCTGGCCGAGCAGCGCCACGCCTCCATCCTCGTGCTCTGCGGCCCCGGCGAGCGCGACATGGCCCGGCAGATCGCCGCGCTGGCCGCGCATCCGGCTATCCACCACGTGGCGGATCAGCCGTTGTCCCTCGGCTTGACCAAGGCGCTCGTGCGTCGTTGTCAGTTGCTTGTCACCACCGACAGTGGGCCGCGCCATTTCGCCGCCGCCTTCGAGCGCCCGGTCGTGACGTTGTTCGGCCCGACGCACATCGCCTGGACCGAAACCTACTTCGACAAGGCCGTTCACGTGCAGAAGAAAGTCCCGTGCGGACCGTGCCAGCAGCGCGTCTGCCCGCAGGGGCATCATCAGTGCATGCGCGAGCTGACGCCGGCGGAAGTTTTCGCCGCCGCCTCAGCTCTGCTCGCCCGTCAACTACCGCATCGCCAATCCCCGGCGCAGGAACACATTCTTCAGAGAAGGGCATCGTGATGAGCTGGACCTGGATCGACCCGGAATATGAAGAAGACCTGCGCAGCCTCGGCCTGGAGCACGCCGGCGATTTCCTCGCGTTGCAAGGCGTCATCCTGTGCGGGCATCCCGACCGGCACGTCCGCCGCGTCGAGTTGATCCGCGAGTCCGGAGCGCCGATCGTCGCTTACCTCAAGAAAGAGCATCGCGTCCGCTTCCGCGACCGCCTCGCCGGTGTCTGGGCCGGCTGCGGCTGGGTTTCCAAGTCGGTGCGCGAGGGAAAAGTCCTTCAGGCGGCGCGGACGGCGGGAATCGGCTGTCCGCGCGTGCTCGCTTACGGCGAAGACGCGGGGCAGGCGTTCCTGCTCATCGAAAACCTCGACATGGCCGACCTGCGCAAGTACGCCAAGGCTTTTCCGCGGCAGCGGCGCAAGGTTTCCAAGGCGATCGGCAGAGAAATCGCCCGCTTGCACGCCGCCGGCTTCCGCCACCCGGAGCTTTATGCCAAGCACGTCTTGCTCCGGCAAGAGAACGACGGGTATCGCTTCGCCTTCCTCGACTGGCAACTGGCAAAGCAAGTGCGCCGCCTGAGCTTTCAGCAGCGTTGCCGCGATCTTGCCTCCCTCCATGCGACCCTGGCCGATGAGCTGGCCTCGCCTGACGATCGCCTGGCGTGCCTGCGCGAGTATCGCAAAAACGCCGGTGTCGAGCTGCCGAACATCCTGCAGATGGCGCGGACCGTCGAGGGCATGGCGGCGTCGCTTCTGAGCAAGCGCCGCATTCGCGAACTCAGGCAACTACCGCTCCCGCACCTGGCCCAGAACCTCATCTGGGTCGACGGCGAAGCGCTGACGATGACGCTCGATTTCTGGAAGGAAACCGGCGGCCAGGCCCCGGCCTGGCTCCACATGCCGCTGCCCCCCGCACGCCTCCCCGCGCTCGAAGAAGTCATTATTCCGCAAGACAACCGCGAGCTGCGCCTGACGCGCCGCTGGTTCACCCCCTCGCTGTTGCGCTCGCTGCCGGGCGCCCGCAAGACCGGCTTCCCCTCGCCCGAGTTCGAGCAGGTCGGCGCTCTGATTCGCCTCCAGCGCTTCGGTCTGCGCGGCCCGCGCTTGCTCGCCGTCGGCCATCGCGACCTGCCCAGCGGCGGCAAATACTCGTTCCTGCTGGTCGAGCCATCCGAAGAGGCGCGGCCTCTCGAAGAAGCGCCGGACGTCGACATGCAACCCTGGTTCCCCGCGCTTCTCGGCCGATTCCTGCGCCAGATGCACGAAGCGGGTTACGGCCTCAAGCAGTCCCCGTTCCGGCCTACCGCGCAATGGGGCGTCATGGGCGAGGACGAGGACGAGGGAGAGCTGGTCTTCCTGCGTCTGGAAGGCATCCAGCGCAGCAAGCTCCCCGCCGAGCAACGGCTGCTGCAAGACCTGCATTGGGTCGGGCACGAAGCGCCCTTGCACTGGACGGAAAACGCTCTCACCGAGTTGGTTCGCACCTACGTGGGTCGGCAACGCTGGACCGCGGAAGCCGCCGCTCTGCTCGGCATGCTCAGCGAAGCGCTACCGCCCGGCGAAAGGCAGGTCGTGGGATGACCAATCCGGCCCGGACGGAAGGAAACGTCTGGCGCGAGGAAAAACCCCAAGGCGGCTGGTGGTCGCGCCTGCGGCGCGGCTGCCGCAAGCTGCTCTGGCGCCGTGACTGGCAAGAATTGCTGGGGGACGACTGGGCCGAGCGCATCTTCGACTTGCCGGTAACCGATCGCTACTTCGCCAAGCAGGGCCGCTCGATTGGCCGTTTGATCTTGAGCGCCGGCGACGGCGTCGTTCGGGAGGGCGAGGCTCCTGCCGAGCCGATCCTGTCCCCGATGACGCCTGGCTCGGCGGGAGCCTCGCCCTCCCACGCCGATGCACCGCGCCTCTCCGTCTACCTGAAGCGTCGCGAGAGCGTCTCCTGGTGGCGGCGCCTGCTCGCATCATTGCTCCCACGCCTCGCCTGGACTTCCGGCTGGCAGGAAGCGCGGCATCTGCTCTGGGCCAAACGGCAAAACATCCCCGTTCCCGAGGTGGTCGCTGTCGGCGAATATGTCGGCCCCGGTGGAAAGATGCGCGGCTTTCTCGCCGTGGAAGAGTTGGTCGACATGCTGCCGTTGCACGAAGCCGTGCCCCTCGCGGCGCGACGGCTCGACCCGCACACATTCGCAAAGTGGAAGCGCGACCTCGCGGCGGAGATGGCCCGCCTGACTCGCCTGCTGCACGATCGTCATCACTTCCACAAAGACCTGTACCTGTGCCATTTTTATCTGCCTGAGCAGGATTGCTCGCGCCTCCCGCTCTGGCGCGGTCGCTTGCACATGATCGACTTCCACCGCCTCGGCCATCATCCGCTCGCGCGGCTGTGGTGGCAGATCAAGGACCTCGGTCAGCTTCTCTACTCGTCCCGCATCGAAGGCGTCACCCCCCGCGACCGGCTCCGCTTCTGGCGCGCCTACATCGCCCCGGCGCGGCGGCGCTCTCTGCTCGCCCGCCTCATCCGCCTGCGCGGCGGCTGGTACGAACAACACAACCAAAAACGCAAGGAGGCGAAACCATCCCAGGCGAGCCGGGCGGCGTGAGCCCCCGGAGGAAAATGACAGTCATTGCATGAACGCTCCGGGGGCTCACGCCGCCCGGCTCGCCGCGGATTGTTCCAGCCATGAACATCGCCTTCGTCTACGAGAGCGTCCTTCCCGAGCGCGGCGGCTGCGAGACCTACATCGCCGACCTCGCCCGCCGCCTCGCCGTCGACCGGCACGAGACGCACCTCTATGCCTGTCGCTGGGACGCCAAGGCGCTGCCGCAGGGCATGCGCTTCCACCCGATTGCTCCGGTCGGCGGGCCGCGCTTCCTGCGCCCGTGGCGCTTCGCCGGCCGCGCTCTCCGGGTGATGGCAGGCCACGCCCACGACGCCACCATCGGCTTCGACAAGACCTTCGGCCAGGACATCCTCTATCCCCTCGGCGGCCTGCACTCGGCCTCATTCGACCACAACCTCCGCAAACACAAGAGCAAGCTCACACGCGGCCTCACGCGCTTGCTCAAGACCTTCGACCTCGCCCACTGGTCCTTCAAACGCCTCGAGCGCACGCAGTATCTCGGCCCGTATGACAGCCAGATCGTCGTCAACAGCGACATGGTCCGCCGCCATTTCGCCGAGTATCTCGGCATCTCCGAAGACGATATCCGCGTCGTCCCCAGCGCCATCGATCCTGGCCGTTTCGTGCAGCACGATCGCTTGCGCCTTCGCGCCGCGGGGCGCGAACGCTGGAAGATCGCCCCGGAGCACGTCGTTGGCCTCTTCGTCGGCAAGAATCCCCGTCTCAAGGGCTTGCCGCCTCTTTTGAACGCCATGCGCCGCCTCATCGATCGCCCCGAGTTCAATGGCCGGCCGCCGCGCCTGCGCCTGCTCGTCTGCGGCAACGATGACACGCGCCCGTTCGAGCGCGAGGCCCGGCGCCTCGGCATCCGTGATTACGTCCGCTTCGCCGGCGACTATGGCGACATCCGCTCCGCTTTCTTCAGCGCGGATTTCCTCGTCCATCCCACCTTCTACGATCCCTGCTCGCTGGTCGTGCTCGAAGCGCTCGCGTGCGACCTGCCCGTCATCACCTCACGCTTCAACGGCGCCGCCGAACTGCTGCACCCCTTGCAGGAAGGCTTCGTCATCGACGACCCGCACGATGCCGAGCGCCTCGCCTGGTCCCTCCTCCAGATGCTCGACCCCGCCCGCCGCCGCCTCTGCGCCGAGGCGGCGCGGCGCACCTCGGCACAGTGGAACTTCGAGCGGCATTACCAGCAGATGCTCGAGGTTTTCCACGACGTGGCCGCCCGAAAAAGGCGGCGTTTGAGCGCTTGAGCGCAAGCCGCTATAATCTCAGCAGTGGCGCCTTGACGTGCCGCCATTCCAGCGGCTCCACCTTATCCCGAACGCAGCCATGCGTCCCTTCGCCGCCCTCGCAACCTGCTTGCTCCTGCTCGCCTCGCATGCGGCGCCTGCCGAAGTAACCTCCCCCTGGGAAGGCGCCGAGCTCGTCGCCTTCAAGGACTTCGACGACCTCGAAATCAAGCTCGCCGGCCAGGCCCGCCCCGCCTTTCTCGTCGGCCTTCGGCCCCTGCACGACGCGGTAAAGGACAAGAAGGAGCGCGCGGCGTTGGTGAAGGACGTCGACGCCCGGCTGCGCCGCAACGCCCTGTCCGCTCGCGTCGTCACCCGGCAGGGGGACCGCGTCGGACTCTCCCTCGACACCTTCATGCATCACAAGCATGATTTCAACCACTTGTGGGACCCCGCCGCCTATCCGTATTGCTGGTCCGGCTGGGGCGCCTACAACTTCAACAGCTACTTCCTCTTCAACAAGACCACGACCTTCCTCGATAACTTCGGCACGAACGCGATCTACCGAGAGTCTTTCGGCCGGGCGCTCAAGGCCATCGAAGCGAAGGCAAAGTGATCCGCCAGGAGCGCCCATGCGCCGCCTTCTTTCGTTCATCGCCCTTCTCGCCGCCGCCCTGCCCGCGAGCGCCCAGCCGTTCGCCAAGGCCAAGCTCGCCTGGACGCTCCCCTGGGACGCCGACTGGGTGATCGCCGTGCAGTTCGTCGGTAACGATCGCGTCGCCGCCGGCAATAACCTGGGCGACGTCCTCGTCTGGAATCTGCCCGCCGCGACGACCGAGAAGGCGCCGCTGCCGTCGCGCCATCTCAAGGGACACACCAACGCGATCAACCGCCTCACCATCACGCCCGACCAACGCCGCCTTCTGTCCGCGAGCAACGACCACACCATCCGTGTCTGGGACATGACGGCCGATCCGGCCGAGATGGGCACGGTCACGCTGAACGAGAGGACCCGCGAGGAAGCGATCGAAAAGAAGCGCAAGGTCCCCGCGGCCATCGAAGCGAAAGTCAAGCTGCAGAAGGCCGAGAAGACCCTGGAGACGAAAGAGTGGGTCCTCGGCATCAGCCTCACGAGGGACGGCGCGACGCTCCTCAGCGGCGACGACAAGGGGGACGTCATCGTCTGGGACCTGGCGGCCGGCAAGGAACGCAAGCGCTGGACGGCCAAGGGGTGGGCGTTCGGACTTGCCATCGATCCCGAAGGAAAATCGGCCGTCGTCGCCGAGCGCTTCCCGGTCGTCTTCGATTCGTCGCGTCACTCGGCCGTCAAGCTCTGGGACGCCGCCAAAGGAGAAATGAAAGCCGACCTGAGCAAGGACTTCAAGGGGCAGATCATCTCCTGCGCCGCCTACTCTCCGGACGGCAAGTGGCTCGCCCTGGGCCGCGGCGGCGAGATCGACGGCACGAACGGCAAGATCACGCTGCTCGAGCCGGCGACCGGCAAGAAGATCCGCGAGCTATCGCCCGGGCATCTCAACGGCGCCACCGACGTCGCCTTCCATCCCGACGGCAAGCACATCTTTTCCACGGGCCGCGACACCGTCGTCAAGATCTGGAATCTCGAAGACGGTAAACACGTCCGCGATTTGGGAACGCCGCGCGGTGGCCAGTTCAAGGACTGGATTCACGCCATCTCCATCTCGCCCGACGGCCGCCGGCTCGCCGCCGCCGACATGGCAGGGCAGGTGCAAGTGTGGTCCCTGGAATAACCCTCCGCCACGGCTTCGTGACCGCGAACGGCGTCCGGCTCCATTACGTCGAGGCCGGCGCCGGCCCGCCCGTCTTGTTGCTCCACGGCTTCCCCGAGTTCTGGTATTCCTGGCGCCGGCAGATCCCCGCCCTCGCCGGCGCCGGTCTGCGTCCCATCGCCCTCGACCTGCGCGGCTACAACCAATCGGACGCGCCGCGCGGCGCCTGGCATTATCGCGTCTCGGTCGTGCTCGATGATTTGGCCGGCGTCATCCGGCATGTTTGTCGCGGGCCTGCCTTCGTCGTCGGCCACGACTGGGGCGGCGGCCTCGCCTGGCTGCTCGCCGCACGCAGCCCAGAACTGGTCCGCAAGCTCGCCGTCCTCAACGCGCCCCATCCCGCCCGCTTCAAGCAAGCGATCGAAAGTGACTGGGGCCAATGGCTGCGCTCCAGCTACATGCTTTTCTTTCAGTTCGCCGGCCTGGCCGAGTGGCTTATCGGCGCTTCGGATTTCCGCGCCTTCGATCGCATGTGGACCGACGAGCCGGTCCATGAAGGCGCCTTCTCGCCGCAAGACATCGCGTTCTACAAGAAGGTCTTTCGCCGTCCCGGCGCCCTGACCGGACCGCTCAACTATTACCGCGCCGTCTTTCGTTATCCGCATGACCTGGAGAAGGCGCCCCACGGCGTGCCGACGCCGACGCTCCTCCTTTGGGGCAAACGCGACCGCTACCTTGGCGTCGACCTGTCGCAGGGGCTCGAACACTGGGCCCCCGACCTGCGCGTCGAGCGCTTCGACGCGAGTCATTGGCTGCAAAACGATGTGCCCGAGCGGGTCAACGAGGCGCTCGTCAACTTCTTCCGCTCGTGATTCTCGGAACCGGAAGCGTGAGCGACAGGGCGCCTGCGGACCGTCGCTAACGCTGCCGGCTCCGGGCCGTATATCAATCCTGTCTCGCCCGCCTTCGAGGGCCCGTCTCGTGGCGCCGCTCGCAATGCTTTTGTTCGCCGCCCTTGCCGACCTCGCCCAGGTCCTGGGCGGGCTATTGCTCGCGCTCTTCCTCGTCGGCGCCATCATTGGTCTCGTCTGGTTCAGCGACAAGACCTGGCGCTCCGCCTACGAAGCCGGCCGCAAGGCGCACGAGGCCGGCCGCTTCCAGGAAGCCCGGGACCACCTCGAGCGGGCGATGGACCGATTGCAAAACGTCGGCCCGGAAGACGCCTCGCGCCACATGACCATGGACCTGCTCGGCCGCACTTACCTCAAGCTCGGCCAGTTCGATCGAGCCGAGTCGCTCCTGAAAAAATCCTTGGAGTTGCGCGAGGCCCATCTCGAGCCGGCGCACCCGGATATTGCCCTCGCCCACAACAACCTGGGTCTGCTCTACGCCGAGCGCGGCAAGTACGCCCTGGCGGATGAGCACTATCGCAAGGCCCTCTATCTCTGGCAAAAGAACGACCCGGATGACCTGAACATCGCCTTCGCCCTCAACAACCTCGGCGTTCTCTACAAGGAGCAGGCCCGTTACGCCGACGCCGAGCCCATGCTGACGCAGGCGCTGGCGCTGCGCGAAGAGCGTCTGGGCGTCAACCATCCGGAGACGGCCAGCGCCCTGAACAACCTGGCCATCGTCTACCAGGCCCAGGCGAAATACGACGCGGCCGAAAGCCTCTATCGCCGGGCGCTCGAGCTGCGCGAAGAAGCGGATGGCCCCAATCACCCGGGGGTGGCGCATCTGCTCAACAACCTGGGCCAGCTCTGCAAGGTCCGCGGCAACCTGGCCGAGGCGGAGGCCTTGCTGGAGCGCGCCAAGGCGATCAAGCTCAAGGTCTACGGCGACGAGCACGCTGAGGTCGGCGGCGCCCTCAACAACCTCGGCGCCCTGGCGCGGCAAAAGGGGGACTATCGCCAGGCGGAGGATATCTGGCGCGAGTCCGTCCGCATCAAGGAACGCACGCTCGGTCCGGACCACCCCGATCTCGCCACGGATCTGAACAACCTTGGCACGGCCCTCCAGGCTCAGGGCCGCTACGACGAAGCCGAGGATTATTACCGCCGCTCCCTGGCCATCAGCGAGCGTGCCTTGGGTCCCAGCCATCCGAGCGTCGCGAACTGTCTCAACAATCTCGCCCTCATCTATTTCCACGGCGGCGCCTACGCGGACGCCTGGCCCCTCCTGGAGCGGACGCTCGCTATTCGCCGCGCGATCTACGGCCCCGATCATCCGCAAATCGCAACCACGCTCGTCAATCTCGCCGTCCTGCACTTTCGCGAGGCGCGTTACGCGGAGGCGGAGAACTACCTGTGCCAATCCTTGGCGATCCGGGAGAAGAAACTCGACGCCGATCATCCGGACCTGGTGCAGAACTATGCCAACCTCAGCGCCGTCTACCTCGCCACGGGACGGTATGCCGAGGCGCTGCCGCTTTGCGAGCGCGGCATCGCCATCAAGGAGAAAGCGAATGGCAAGCATCACCCCGATCTCGGCGCCAGCCTGAACAACCTCGCCGCCATCCACATCAACCTGGCCCGCTTCACCGAGGCCGAGGCCGCTTGCGAGCGCTGCCTGACGCTGCGCCGCAAAACGCTCGGGGAAGACCATCCGGACTATGGGCACTCGCTCCTTTTCCGCGCGTCCATCTATTATCACGAAGGCCGCTACGAGGAAGCCGAGACGACCTACCGCAAAGCCCTCGAAATCCTCGACAAGGCGCTGGCGGGACAGCACCCGGATCGCGCCGCAGCTTTGGCGGGTATCGGCGCGGCCCAGATGCGGCTGGGCCGCCACGCCGAGGCGGAAGAAATCCTCAAGGAGTCCCTGGCGCTGCGCGAGCGTCTCTTGCGTCCGAATCATCCGGGCCTGGCGGAACCCCTGACGCGCCTCGCCGAACTCTATGTGCGGACCGGACGCGCGGCCGAGGCGGAGGCCGTCGCGCGCCGGGCCGTCGAAATCCGCGAGCACGGCCTCAGTTCCAATCACCCGCACCTCGCCGTCCTCCTGTCGACGCTGGGCGACGCCTGCCGCGACCAGGGCAAGGACATTGAGGCGGAGGCGTTGTTCCAACGCTCGATGGCGATCCTCGAAAAGACCCTTGGCGCCGCTCATCCCGAGTTTGCCAAGCCGCTGCTAGGCCTGGGCCGGCTCCGCCAGAAACAAAACGCCCAAGCAGACGCGGAAGACTTGCTGAAGCGCGCCTACGAGCTGCGCAAGGCGACGCTCGGCGATCATCACCCGGAAACGGCGGACGCGGCACGGCATTACGCGGAGTTGCTGCGCGCGATTGGACGTGCCCCGGAAGCGGCGACGCTGTCGAACGGCTGACTCAGAGGATCGCCCCGGCGAACGCCTCGATCTCTTCCAGCGCCGTCTCCCAGTTTCCCGCCTCTGTCAAACCCGACGACTTGCGCGGCTTGAAGCTGTGATCGCCGTCGCCGACCCAGTGGACCCGGACCGCGGGCGATAGTTCGTACCTCGCCACGTCATCCCGGTCGCCGAAAGGATCGCGCTCCCCTTGCAGGATCAAGGTCGGCGTCTTCATTGTCCGCAAATGCTCGACGCGCAGCTTCTCCGGCTTGCCGACCGGATGGAACGGATAGCCAAGGCAGACGAGCCCCGCCACGCCGGCCTCGGCGGCGACCATGCTCGCGATGCGGCCGCCCATCGACTTGCCGCCGATGATCAGGCCGTCGCGGCCGACCGCTTCGATCACGTCCAGCCAAGACTTTCGAAGAATCGCCTCGCTGTCCGGCGGCCCCTTTTTTCCGTGGCGACGCCTAGCCATGTAGGGAAACTCGAAGCGCACGACCCGGAAGCCCCGGCCCGCCAGCCCCGCCGCGAAGGCGTTCATGAACGGGCTGTCCATCGGCGCGCCGGCGCCATGGGCCAGGGCGATCCGGCGCGTCGCGTTGGAACGGCCGTCGCAGAGCAGTTTGGGATCAGACATGTCCAACTCCCGGGTGGCCCACGAGCGAGAAAAGGTGTTTCCTTGAACGTGGCGCCGTATTAGCATGAACAGGCAGGACGCCCCAGGAGAGCCCCATGCGAACGATAGCCCTCGCCCCTCTCGTTTTCGCCTTTTCCCTCGCCATTCCCGCTCGCGTTCTCGCCGAGGACGCCGCCCCGAAGCCCGACGCCGTCGTCCGTGCCGTCGCCCCCTACGCCTTTGCCCACGCCAAGCCGCTCGACGCCAAGGAAGAATCGCTCGACGAAGCCAAGATGCACACACGGCTGCGCGTCGAGTTCAACGGTATCAGGGATGACCGGGTCCCCGCCTATCTTTACGTCCCCAAGGGCAAGGGGCCGTTCCCCGCCATCCTCCTGCAATACGGCATCGGCGGCAACAAGAAGACCGACTACATCGTCGCCATCGGCAAGCAGTTCGCCGACCACGGCTACGTCGTCCTCACCATCGATTCCCCCAACTGCGGCGAACGGCGCGGCAAGGACAAGGAGCGCGGCCTCTTCGGCGCCCTCGGCTCCGACGAGATCAGTCACTACTGCGGCGACTACAGCCGGGCCGTCGACCTCCTCGCCGCCCGCCCGGAGGTCGACAAGGAGCGTCTCGGCTTCGTCGGCATCAGCTGGGGCGCGGTCACCGGCATCACCTACTGCGCCCATGACCCGCGCATCAAGGCGGTGGGCTCGATGGTCGGCGGCGGCAACTTCCTGGGCCTCTACAACGCCAAGAGCGCCGAGAAAGCCGCCCGCGACCCGTCCAAATCGACCGACCCCGTCTTCCACGTCGCCCGCATCGCCCCGCGACCCCTCCTCTTCATCAACGTCACCAAGGACCAGCTCATGATGAAGCCGTGGGCCGAATCCCTTCATAAGGCCGCCGGCCCCGGCGCCAAGGTCGTCTGGATCGAGACCGACCACTACTTCCGCGGCGTCGACCGCGTCGCCATCTGCGACTCGGTGATCGAGTTCATGAACAAGGGTCTCAGCGTCAAACGCGGTGAGACAAGCAGGTCCTCCCGGTGAAGGGGCGACGAACGTTTGATCGTTTCACCGTTTCACACACCCCCCTTTAGCGAAATGGAACGCATTTCTCGCTCCAAGCTCTTTTTCCTCCACGGATTATTTCATTTCAGGACGGTTTCGACCACTTCCCCGCTCACGTCGGTCAGGCGGAAATCCCGCCCCGCGTAGCGATATGTCAGCCGGGTGTGGTCGAGCCCCATGATGTGCAGGATCGTCGCGTGGTAGTCGTGGACGTGGCAGGCGCCGCTGACGATGTTGATGCCGTGCTCGTCGGTCTCGCCGTGCGTCGTGCCGCCGCGGACGCCGGCGCCGGCGAGCAGGCAGGAGAAGGCGCGGGCGTAGTGGTTGCGGCCGCGCGTGCCGGGGGCGTCGGTCCAGGGGGTGCGGCCGAACTCGGTGCAGATGGCGACGAGCGTGTGGTCGAGCAGGCCGGTTCGGCGCAGGTCGCGTAGCAAGGCGGCGACGGGCCGGTCGACGCGAGCCGCCTTGCCGCGGTGCTGTTGCATGTCGCCGTGAGCGTCCCAGTTGTCGTGCGAGCCGGTGTCGATCAACTCGACGACGCGGACGCCGCGCTCCAATAGCCGCCGCGCGATCAAGCATTGCCAGGCGAAGGAGCGGTTGTCGCCGCGGCCCAGTCCATAAAGGCCAAGGGTCCCTTCCGTTTCGCGGGAAAGATCGAAGACCTCGGGCGCCTCGCGCATCATGCCGCGCGCGACGTCGAACGTACTCATGCGGCCGCGTAGCGCTTCGTCGTCGGGGCGGCCGTGGGCATGGCGCTCGTTGATGTCGCGGAGCATCATCTGCTCCAGCTCTTGTAGTGTCGTCGAGCGGGCAGCGGGCCGGAGGTTGGCGATCGGCTCCGGGCCGGGGAGGAGGCGCACGCCCTGATGCGCCGGCGGCAGGAAGTTCGAATCGTAGACCTGCGAGCCGGCGTAGGGAAGGTGCTCGGCGAGGACGACGTAGGCGGGCAGGTTCGGATTGCGCGTGCCGAGGCCATAGCTTAGCCAGGCCCCGATGCTGGGCATCGGGACGGTGGCGGAGCCGGTGTGCATGGCAAGGACGGCCTGGAAATGCTCGACGATATCCGTGTGCATGCCGCGGAAGACGCACAACTCATCGGCGACGCCCGCGAGGTTAGGAAAGATCTCACTGATCCAGAGACCTGATTGGCCGTGGCGCTCGAAGCGGAAGGGCGAGCCGAGGAGGGGCAGCGTCTCCGTACCGCGCAGGTTGTACGCGGAGACGCGGCGTCCCTGGTCGCGCAGGAGGGCCGGCTTGTAGTCGAAGGTATCGACGTGCGAGAAGCCGCCGGTGAGGAAGACGATGACGAGGCGGTCGGCCCGCGGCGGGAAGTGCGTGCGCTCGGGGGCGAGGAGGGCGGCGCCGTTGGCTTCGGCGGCGTTGAGGAGGGCGTGGTAGAGCGGCGCGGCGGTGGCGCAGCAGGTGGCGGCGGTTTTCAGAAAGTTGCGGCGGGTGACCAACGCCATCCTAGACTCACAGTCGCGAAGGAATCGGGTCGTCAAACTCGGAGCTGGCGAAGGATTTTTTTGCCTCATCCGGCGTGAGGAGGAGCAACAGGCTGACTTCAGCCAGCGTTTCCTCCGGAAGCTTGTTCAACACCGCCCAAACCTCTTCCTCACGTTGCACCCGACTCTCGCCGGCGAACTCCGGATTCAGGATCCGGACTCGAATGGAGACGGAGTTATGGCGGTAGGCCTCGATCTCCGCCTTCGAGTGATTTTCTGCGTATTCCCGAAGAGCGTCGACAACTTGCCGTAGGACGGCATCGGGACGTTTCACTCGCAACTTGATGGCCATTTTCACATTCTCCCGTCCGCCCAGGTAACAATCGCGACGACTGTTTCCATGAACTGCTCCGCCTCTTCGGACTTGAACGCGCCCGTGACATATCGCAAATCAGTGGACCAGGAAGCCATGCGCGCCAAGTACCGGGTGACGGCGGCAGGGATGGACGCTCCCGCGTGTCGGCGGTACAGGGCGCCCAACCACTCGATGTCGTGCCCCCTTTGGCCACGGAATTCTCTCAACACCTGCCGCCTCGTTCCAGAAGGCACGCTCGCCAGGACCAGCGCCTTCAAGAAACATTCTACTGTGTAGCCAGCCAAATAGATGGCGCCAGTTGTCCGATCTGCGCGGAGCAACAACTGCGCGTCGTCGAACCGTTGCCTACCTGCCCGGTAGTAGAGGCGAGCTTCGAGTGGCTGCGGCAGTCCCATCCGTCACCCTGGGCGAAATGGTTCCAGACGGGTCGAGGGCGACGCGCGTAATGGGCGATTCATGCTCCTTTAGCACAAAGTCGGCTGCCAACTCGATGGCCCTTGCCGGCGTCGTCTCTTCCTCCGCGAGCGGTGGAGAGCTGGCTTTCTCCACGGTGTCAAAGTTGGAAAGCCAGACGTTCTTCGAGCCACGACGGCCTACTCAATCGATCATCACAAACTCATTCGCCGTCAGCATCACGCGAGAAAAACTCAGCCACGCCTCCAACTCGACCTGATCCCCCGGCGTTCCCGCGCCGCGCAGCCCCTCCGAGTAACGCCGCACGTAGTCCACCCCCTTGCCGATCTCCTCCTCCGTCGCCGGACGCGACCACGCGAGGTGATGCGCCCAGGCGATGCGCCGCGACGCTTCCTTGTCATGCGCCATCAGTCGCCGCGCCAGGCCTTCGGCTTGCTCGCGTACAAACGGGTGATTCATCAGAAACAACGCCTGCCCCGGAAGCAGCGAGCTGGTCCGTTTCTCGGTCGAGGCGTTCGTGTCCGGTCCGTCGAAGAGGGCGAGGAAGGGGTGCTTCTGGAAACGCTGCGTCATCAGGTAGACGCTGCGGTGGTTGGACGGATAGATGTCCTTGAACGGGTTGTGCTGCGTCCAGCCCCAGGTGGTGATCGGCGGGAACGGGTGCGGGCCGGGGCGCTTCGTGTCGAGCTTGCCGCTCACGGCGAGGAGGGCGTCGCG
>JAXMAR010000053.1:0-49350 GCA_046350295.1 Gemmataceae bacterium | reverse complement strand
ATCATCATCGGCGCCGGCGTGAACCACTGGTACCACAACAATCTGATGTACCGGGCCGGCATCCACGCCCTCATGTTCTGCGGCTGCGTCGGCGTCAACGGCGGCGGGCTGGCGCACTACGTCGGCCAGGAAAAGCTGGCGCCAATGGAATCCTGGTCGTCCATCGCGTTCGCCCGCGACTGGGTCCCGGCGATCCGCCTGCAGAACGCACCGAGCTGGCACTACGTCAACACCGATCAATGGCGCTATGAAAAAGAGTTCACCGACTATCACACCGTGCCGCAGCATCAGCCCGCCGGCTCGCTTGCCCGCGGCCACACCATGGACTTGCAGGTCCGCGCGGTCAAGAATGGCTGGCTTCCGTTCTACCCGCAGTTCAACAAGAATCCGCTCGACATTGTCCGGGAGGCGGAAGCCGGCGGCGCGGCCAAGGACGAAGACGTGGTGCGCTCCGTCGTCGATCAGCTCAAGACCAGGAAGCTGCGCTTCTCGGTCGAAGACCCCGACGCCACGGAAAACTGGCCGCGCGTCTGGTTCATCTGGCGCGGCAACGCCCTGATGGCCAGCGCCAAGGGGCACGAGTACTTCCTCAAGCACTATCTCGGCACGCACACCAACGCGATCGCCCAGGACATCGCCAAGGACTCCGTCAAGGAGGTCACCTGGCACGACAAGGCGCCCCTGGGAAAGATGGACCTGGTCGTCGATCTGAACTTCCGCATGGATACGTCGGCCCTCTATTCCGACATCATCCTGCCCGCGGCGAGCTGGTATGAAAAGGCCGACCTCAACTCGACCGACATGCACAGCTTCATCCATCCGCTCTCCAAAGCGGTTCCCCCGTGCTGGGAGTCCAAGAGCGATTGGCAGATCTTCGCGGCCATCAGCAAACGCTTTTCGGAGCTGGCGCCCAAGCATTTTCCGACGCCCGTCAAGGACATCGTCGCTTCCCCGCTGGCGCACGACACGGCCGCCGAGATCGCGCAGCCCAGCCTCAAGGATTGGAGCAAGGGGGAGATCGACGCCATCCCCGGCAAGACCATGCCGGGCCTGCGCGTGGTCACCCGCGATTACGCCAACCTTTACAACCAGTTCATCAGCTACGGCCCGCAGGTGAAGACGACGGGCCTCGGCGCCCATGGCACGAGCTACAAGGTTGACGACGTCTACGCCGACGCGCTCAAGTCGCTCCCGTGCGTCTCCTGGTCCGGGCAGCGTTTCCCATCCCTGCGCGAGGACGAGCAGGTCTGCGACATCATCCTGCGCTTCGCCTCGGTGACCAACGGCGAGCTGGCCTATCGCTCCTACAAGAACCTGGAAGAGAAGGTGGGCTTGCCGCTTGGTCAGCTCGCCGAGCGCAACCGGGGCGTGCGCGTCAACTACAAGGGCATCCAGGCCCAGCCGCAACGCTTCATCAACAGCCCGATGTGGTCCGGCCTGATCGAGAACGGCCGGGCCTACGCGCCGTTCACCTACAACGTCGAGGCCTTCGTTCCCTGGCGCACGCTGACCGGCCGGCAGCACTTCTATCTCGACCATCCGCTCTACCTGCAGTTCGGCGAGCACGTCCCGACTTACAAGCCCAAGCCGCTGCCGACGCAGTACAACGACCTGATTTTCACGACCGACACGAGCAAGGCGCTCAACCTCAACTACCTGACGCCCCACGGCAAGTGGCACATCCACTCGACCTACGGCGACAACGAGCGCATGGAGACGCTCTCGCGCGGCTGCTATCCCCTCTGGATCAACGATCACGACGCGGCCGACCTGGGCCTCGTCGATAACGACTGGGTCGAGGTGCACAACGACAACGGCGTGGTGGTGACGCGCTGCGTCGTCAGCGCAAGATTGCCACGCGGGATTTGCTTGCAGTATCACTCGCCGGAGCGCACGCACGGCGTGCCCAAATCCCCCTTGCGCGGCGACAAACGCGCCGGCGGGCACAACAGTCTGACGCGCGTCCGGCTCAAGCCAAACCTGATGGCCGGCGGCTACGGCCAGTTCACGTTCCATTTCAACTACTGGGGCCCCACCGGCTGCAACCGCGACACGCACGTGCTGGTGCGCAAGCTGCCGGTGTTACGGTGGTAGTTGACAGTTGGCAGTTGATGGTTGGCAGCGGAGAGAAGTTGTTGCAAGTTGAAAACAAATCGTTGAAGTTGTTCTTGACCAGCCATCCATCACGAACAACGGAGACGACCATGAAGAAGAACTACAAGGAGCTGATTGTATGGCAGAAGGCCGTGGCACTGGTGACGGAGGTCTATCGTGTCACCTCAGGGTTTCCTCAGGACGAACGCTTTGGACTTACCAGTCAGATGCGACGTGCCGCCGTGTCGATTCCAAGCAACATCGCAGAAGGTCAAGGCCGACTGACGAAGGGAGAGTTTCGCCAATGTTTGGGCTACGCCAAGGGCTCACTGCTGGAGTTGGAGACCCAGTTGCTGATCTCCCAGAATCTCGGATTCCTGCGCGACGAGGAGGCTCCTTATGGCCACCTTTCCGAAGTCGCTCGACTCTTGAACGGATTGAACGGATTGTTGAACTCGTTGGCGTGACTTGGCAGTTGGCAGGCAGTTGGCAGTTGATGGCTGGCAGTTGGCAGCATGTGCCAGCCGCAACCGGACTGCCAACCAACAACTGTGACCCAACTGCCAACTAACAACCGTCAACTAACAACTGGTACGAACATGAACGTCCGCTCGCAGATTGCGATGGTGTTCCACCTCGACAAGTGCATCGGTTGCCATACGTGCAGCATCGCCTGCAAGAACGTGTGGACCGACCGCAAGGGGACGGAATACATGTGGTGGAACAACGTCGAGACCAGGCCGGGAACCGGTTACCCGGTCCAGTGGGAGGACCAGGACAAGTTCAAGGGGGGCTGGGTGACGTTTCAGGAAAAGCTCGAGCTGCGCTCCACCAGCAAGACCAAGACCATCTTCAACATCTTCCACAATCCGCACCAGCCGAGCATGGATGATTACTACGAGCCGTGGACTTACGATTACCAGCACCTCTTCAACGCCCCGGAAAGTAACGATCAGCCCACCGCGATTCCTCTCTCGCTGGTGACCGGGGAACCGATCGACATCGAGTCCGGCCCCAACTGGGACGACGACCTGGGCGGCTCCCCCATCTACGCCGCGAACGATCCCAATCTGAAGAACGTCAGCGACGAGCAGCGCCAGCAACTTTTCGCGATCGAGCGCCTCGTCTACTTCTACTTCCCGCGCATCTGCAATCACTGCCTGAACCCGTCCTGCGTGGCCGCCTGCCCGTCCGGCGCCCTGTACAAGCGCGGCGAGGACGGCATCGTCCTGGTCGATCAGCAGCGCTGCCGCGCCTGGCGCGCCTGCGTGGCGGCCTGTCCCTACAAGAAGGTCTTTTACAACTGGTTCACCGGCAAATCCGAGAAGTGCATCCTGTGCTTCCCGCGCCTGGAAACCGGCCAGGCGCCCGCCTGCTTCCATTCCTGCGTCGGACGGATTCGCTACCTCGGCGTCTTGCTCTACGACGCGGACCAGATCGAGGCGGTGGCCAAGCGCTCCGACGCGGAGCTGGTCGACGCCCATCGCGACATGATCCTCGATCCGAACGATCCGCAGGTGATTGCGGCGGCGCGGGCCAACGGCATCGACGATGCGGTGATCGACTCGGCCCAGAAGTCGCCGGTGTACCGGTTCGTGAAAGTCTGGAAGCTGGCCCTGCCGCCGCACATCGAGTACCGCACGCTGCCGATGCTCTTCTATGTCCCGCCACTCTCGCCCGTGATGGCGACGCGCGAGGAGGAAGGGCCGGTGGACCACGTCTCGACCGACCTGTTTCACGACATCGATCAGGCGCGGGTGCCGATGCAGTTTCTCGCCAGTCTCTTCGGCGCGGGCCACGAGGGAAAGGTCCGCTACGCCCTGGCCAAGCAGAAAGCGGTGCGCATCTATCGCCGCGCCGTCACCGTCGGCGATATCGACATGCCGACGGCCGAGCGCGTGCTGCGCGAGGCCGAGTGCTCGCCCGATGAGGCCGAGGCGATCTACCGTCTCACCTCGCTCTGCACGTTCGACGATCGCTTCGTGATTCCGCCGATGCATCGCGAGGAGGCCATCGAGATGATGCGCGACCCGCACGAGCATCGCCAGGAAGCGGGCTTCGGCTTCCTGTCCGGACCGAGGAGGGGCCTGTGATGTCTCACACCTACGACCTTCTGGCCGGGTTGCTCGCCTATCCCGGCGAACGGACCCATTCGCTCCTGGACGCCTGCCGGGACCAGGTGCAGCGGACCCCCGACGCGGCCGCGGCGCTCGACGCCTTCGCGGCACAGATCGAGGGACGGACCACGGAGGATCTGCAGGAGCTGTACACGCAGGCCTTCGATCTCAATCCGCTCTGCTCGCTCGAAATCGGCTGGCAGCTTTTCGGCGAGAACTACAGCCGGGGCGAGTTCCTGGTGGAGATGCGGCAGACGCTGCGCCGGCTCGGCGTGCCCGAGTCGACGGAGTTGCCCGATCACCTGACGCACGCCCTCCTGGCGCTGGCCCGCATGCCGGGGCGCGAAGCGGACCGGTTCGCCAGCAAATACCTGTTGCCCGCTCTCGACAAGATGCTGCAAGGCCTGGCCGGCAAGAACTGCCCCTACGAGTCCGTGCTGGCGGCGCTCAAGGCGTTGGTCCTCAGCCCGTACGGCGCCGCGCTGGAGGAGGCGTGTCATGGATAGCTGGTCGCATTATCTCGATCAATTGCTCTTCGCGGTGCTGCCGTATGTCGCGGTGGTCACGCTGGTCCTCGTGACCATCCAGCGTTATCGCGCCCAGAGCTTCACCTACTCGAGCCTCTCCAGCCAGTTCCTGGAGAACCGCCAGCATTTCTGGGGCCTCGTCCCGTTTCACTACGGCATCCTCGCCGTGGTCGTGGGCCATGTCATCGCCTTCCTCATCCCGCGCGAGATCCTGTGGTGGAACAGTCACCCGCTGCGGCTCTACGTCCTGGAATTGAGCGCCCTCGTCTTCGCCCTGTTGACGCTGATCGGTCTGCTCGCCGGCATGGTGCGGCGCTGGACGAACCCGAAAGTCCGGCTCGTCACCAGCCCTTCCGACTGGATCATCTACGCCCTGCTCTTGATCCAGATCATCAGCGGCATCTACACCGCGGTCTTCTATCCCTGGGGCTCGTCCTGGTTCGCGACGTCGGCGGCGCCCTATCTCTGGTCTCTCGTCAAGCTCAACCCGGATATCAGCTTTGTCGCCTCCATGCCGCACATGGTGAAGCTGCACATCGTCACCGCCTTCGTCATCGTCGGCTTCTTCCCCTTTACCCGCCTGGTCCACATTCTTGTCGTCCCGAACCCATACCTCTGGCGCAAGGCGCAGGTGGTGCGCTGGTACGGCAAGAAGGCGACGCCCGAGAGCTAGGAGGAAGTCATGAACGGCCGCATTGTGACGCTTTTCCTGCTGGTCGGGGTGGCCTTCGGCGTCGTCGCCCTGATGCCCAAGCTGCAAAGCTACCATCTGCCCGGCAATCAGCAGGGCTACGAGCCGGAGCAACCGATCGCGTTCTCGCACCGGCTGCACGCGGGAGAACTGCAGATTTCCTGCGTTTATTGCCATGGCGGGGCGGAGACGGGCCGGCATGCCGGTTTTCCGGCGACCAGCGTGTGCATGAATTGCCACAAGAGCGTCACGGCGTCCTCGGGTGAGCTTGCCGCCGATCCGAAAGCCGTCTCCGCCGAGCTCCGCAAACTTTACGACTGGTATGGTCTGGACGAGAACCGGGCGCGCGTTGCGGAAAAGGCGCAGCCGATCCCCTGGGTGCGCGTGCACAGTCTGCCGGACTTCGCCTATTTCGATCATCGCGCCCATATCCACGCCGGCGTCGAGTGCAAGAAGTGTCACGGCCCGGTGGAGACCATGGAGCGCGTCACCCAGGTCGAGAGCCTGTCGATGGGCTGGTGCGTCAACTGCCATCGTGACGCCAACCGCCACGGCATTCCCGGCAAGAAAGCCGGCGCCGCCAGGAAAGTGAACGCGTCGCTCGACTGCGCCGCTTGCCATTTTTGAGAGAGCGATTCATGAAGCCCACGACGCGAGCGTACTGGAAAAGCCCCGCGGAGCGCGACGCCGACGCCGCCTTTCTGGAAGCGGTCGCCGACGAATTCCCCGAGCCCGTCCCGACTCAGCCGACGCGTTCCAATCGGCGCGACTTCTTGAAAGCCGCGGGGTTCGCCTTCGCCGGTCTCGCGCTTGCCGGCTGCAGCCGTCCGCCCCAGCGCCTGGCATTGCCCTTGATCGACCAGCCCGAGGGCATGACCCCGGGCCGTCCCCTCCATTACGCCTCGACATGCCAGGCCTGCAGCGCCGGCTGCGGCCTCCTGGTGAAGTGCCGCGACGGCCGGCCGATCAAGCTCGAAGGCAACCCCGACCACGCCCTGTCGCGGGGCGGATTATGCGCGGTCGGCCAGGCGTCGCTCCTCGGGCTCTACGATCGACGACGGCTAGCGGCGCCGCAAAAAAGCGGCGCGGACTCCACCTGGGCGCAGGTGGACGACGCCATCCGCTCCGGCTGCGCCGGGATTCGCCGCGACCGGGGCAAGGTGCGCGTCCTGTCGCACACGATTCTCAGTCCCACCACCCGCGAACAGGTCGATCGCTTTCTGAGCGGCTTCCGCGCGGCGGGTTGCGACGTACAGCACGTGACCTACGACTTGCCCTCGCCGTCCGCGATCCTCGACGCCCATCGGGAAACCCACGGCGTTCGCGTGCTGCCACATTACCGCCTCGAGCGCGCGGACGTTCTGGTCAGCTTCGACGCGGACTTCCTCGGCACGTGGATCTCTCCCGTGGAGTTCACGCGCGCATATGTCGCGAACCGATCGTTCGCGGGCGACCCGCCGCGCTCCTCGTTGCACGTTCAATTCGAGTCGCGCCTTTCCCTCACGGGGGCCAAGGCGGATCAACGCCACCGCATTCTCCCCGGCGAGATCGGCCTGGCGCTGACGCACCTGGCCAAGGCCATCGCCGCCCCGGAGCGCGCCAACGTCGCCTGGATGAGCGGCAGCCTCGAACCGGCCCCGATTCCGCTCGACGCTCTGGCCCAGCAACTCTGGGAGGCGCGCGGCCGGGCCCTGGTCTTGTGCGGCAGCCAGGCGGTCGCGGAGCAAAAGCTGTGCAACCTCATCAATGACATGCTCGACGCCTACGGCGCCACGCTCGATATCGAGCGCCCCTCGCTGCAAAAGCAAGCGAACGACGCCGCGCTGCACGAGCTAGTCGAGGATCTCAAAAGCGGACAGATCGCTGGTCTCTTCCTGCTCGACTGCAACCCGGTTTACGATCTGCCCTGCGGCCCTGAACTCGCGGCGGCGCTGCGGCGTCCCACGCTCCTTTCGGCCTGGTGCGGTGAGCGTCTCGACGAAACCGCGGCGCTCGCCCAGTACGCCTGCCCGCGGCCGCATTACCTGGCAAGCTGGAGCGACGCCGAGCCGGTCGTGGGCAGCCTGAGCCTGGCGCAGCCCACGTTCCCTCCGGTGGGGAACACACGCAGCGTCCTCGAAAGCCTCTCGGCCTGGTCCGGCGAGCTCCGCTCGGCGCGACAGCTCGTGCGGGATCACTGGCAGCGGCGGGTCTTCCCGCGCCAGACGCGCGAGCGCGACTTCGACGCGTTCTGGGACAAGGCCACGCACGACGGCTTCGTCGAGGTTGACGTCACGCCTTTCCCGCCACGAGAATTCGCCCTCGGCGTCGTCCACCCCATTCCGCGCGCGGAACGGCCCGCCGAAGGCAGCCTCGCGCTGGTATGTCATGCCGGCATGACGATGTTCGATGGCAGCCACGCGTACAACCCCTGGCTGCACGAGCTGCCCGATCCCATCACCAAGGTTACCTGGGACAACTACGTGAGCCTGTCTCCCGCGACCGCTCGACGCCTGGGCGTTGACGAAGGCGCGATCGTCCGCGTCGAAGCCGATGGCGTCACGCTCGAGGCGCCTGTGATCCTACAACCGGGGCAGCACGATGGGGTCGCGGCGATCCCGCTCGGCTACGGCAGCAAGCTCTCGGAGCGCTTCGCCGACATCGGCCCGCGCTGGCTCGAGGCCCGGCCCACCCTGAACGAGAACGGCCAGGTAGGTTGGAACGCCGCGCCGTTCCTTCTTCTCGAAAGAACGGAGCTCCAGTGCCGCCGCCGCTCGGCGCGGCTAACGCCCACGGGCCGCCGCCATCTTGTGGCCGGCACGCCGACGCACACCAGCCGGAGCGTGCCCGCCGCTCTGGCCCCTCCGGGACATGCGCGCCGGCCGATGATTCAGGAAACGACGCTGGACGGCCTGAACGCGCCTCGTCCGGCCGCCGTCCCCCTCCCCACGCTTTGGCCCGCGGATCATCCCGCCGCCGGTCCGCGCTGGGGCATGGTCATCGATCTGAGCAAGTGCACCGGTTGCTCCGCCTGCGTCGTGGCGTGCCAGGCGGAGAACAACATCCCGGTGGTCGGCAAGGACGAGGTCTACCGCCAGCGCGAGATGCACTGGCTTCGCATCGACCGCTACTACGCGGACCGGCCCGCCGCGGCCGGCGCCGCTCCTGCGGGGGACGTGGATGTCGCCTTCCAGCCGATGATGTGCCAGCACTGCGGCAACGCGCCGTGCGAGACGGTTTGCCCGGTGCTGGCGACCGTGCACAGCTCGGAAGGCCTGAATCAGCAGGTCTACAACCGTTGTGTCGGCACCCGGTACTGCGCCAACAACTGCCCCTACAAGGTGCGGCGCTTCAACTGGTTCAACTATCCGCGCGACGACGCCGGCGAGAACCTGGTCCTCAACCCCGATGTCACCGTGCGCTCGCGCGGTGTCATGGAGAAGTGCAGCTTCTGCATCCAGCGGATTCAGGAGGCGAAGATCGAGGCGCGCCGCCTCGGCCTGCCCCTCGACGCCATGAACCTCCAGACGGCGTGTCAGCAGTCCTGTCCCGCTCAAGCGATCCACTTCGGCGACCTGAATCGGCCCCTGGATCCGCCGCTGGCCGCGGCCGGCGCCGTGGCGGCGACGCCCGGTGGCGGACCCCTTGCCGGCGTTTCCGCGCTGCTGCCGCGGCCGCCCCAGGTCGCCCAACTGGCCCGCGATCGGCGCGCCTACCAGGTCCTCGAAGAACTCAACGTGCAGCCGGGTGTGCACTACTTGAAGGTGGTCCGCAATCGACCCGCAGAGGAGAGACGTCATGGCTGAAAGCTGCTCCCTTCGCCCCGAACCGCTGGTCGAAGGGGACAAGAGCCTGGCCCAGGTGACCGCGGACGTGTGCAATCCGCTCGAGCGCAAGACGTCGCGCCTGTGGTGGACCGCCTTCCTCGCCTCGTCCGCGCTCCTCCTGCTCGGCGTCGTCGCGGTGTCGTACCAGATCGCTACCGGCATCGGCGTCTGGGGCCTGAACCGCACCGTCGGCTGGGCGCTCGACATCACCAACTTTGTCTTCTGGGTCGGCATCGGCCACGCCGGAACCTTGATCTCGGCGATCCTGTTCCTGTTCCGGCAGAAGTGGCGCACCGCCGTCAATCGCTCCGCGGAAGCGATGACCCTCTTCGCCGTCATGTGCGCCGGCATCTTCCCGCTCATCCACATGGGCCGGCCCTGGCTCGCCTTCTGGATGGCCCCTTATCCCAACGATCGCGGCAGTCTCTGGGTCAACTTCCGCTCCCCCCTCGTCTGGGATTTCTTCGCCATCTCGACCTACTTCCTGATTTCGCTGGTGTTCTGGTACATCGGCCTGTTGCCCGACCTGGCCAGCGTGCGCGACCGCGCCCCGAACGGCTGGCGCAAACGCCTCTTCGCCTTCTTCGCCCTCGGCTGGAACGGCTCCGCTCGCACCTGGCATCGCTATGAGCTGGTCTACCTGCTGCTCGCGGGCCTGGCGACGCCGCTGGTCGTCTCGGTGCACTCCATCGTCAGCACCGATTTTGCCACCTCCGTCCTGCCCGGCTGGCATGCCACGATCTTCCCGCCCTACTTCGTCGCCGGGGCGATCTTTTCGGGCATGTCGATGGTACTGTGCCTCATGTTGATCGCGCGCAAGGTCATGCACCTGGAGGACTACATCACGCTCCGTCACGTCGGCGCCATGACCAAGCTTATCCTGGCCACGAGCTGCATGGTCGCGCTCGCCTACGGCATCGAGTTCTTTTCCGCGTTCTATTCGGGCAACGCGTATGAACGCTTCACCTTCATGAACCGCGCCTTCGGACCGCTCGCCTGGGGCTTCTGGATCATGGTCGGCTGCAACGTCCTCATTCCCCAGCTGCTGTGGTTTCGCCGCGTGCGCCGGGCGATTCCGCTAGTCTTTGTCATCACGATCTTCGTCAACATCGGCATGTGGTTCGAGCGTTTCATCATCATCGTCACGTCGCTTTATCGCGATTTCCTGCCGTCCAGCTGGTCGAGCTACGCTCCGACGCTGATCGAGATCGCGACTTTCCTGGGCAGCTTCGGCCTCTTCTTTACCTGCTTCCTTCTCTTCTGCCGCTTCCTGCCGATGATCGCGGTCGCGGAGATCAAGGCGGTGGTCGCCGAGCAGGCGCCGCCGCGCCCGACGCCGCCGCGCCCGACGCCACCCCGCGAATCGCCCCCTGGGACGCTCCACGAGCCGGCATCCATCACCAGACAAGACGAGGAAGCGCGCATGCCGATCGGAGGCGCCGTATGAACCGACAATTCCTGCTCGGCTCTTTCGCCACGGACCACGACCTCGTCGCGGCGACGCGCGCGGCCCGCGATCGACATTTCCCAATCGTGGACGCGTACACGCCGTATCCGGTCCACGGCCTGGATGAAGCGCTGGGTCTGAAGCCCTCGCGCCTCGGCATCGTCTGTTTCGTGTGCGGCTTGGTCGGCGTCGTCGCCGCGATCGCCTTCCAGGAATGGACCATGGCGCTCGACTGGCCGATCAACGTCGGCGGCCGCCCCTTCAACTCCTGGCCCGCCTTCGTGCCGGTCGCGTTCGAGCTGCTGGTTTTGTTCGCGGGTTTCGGCGTGGTCTTCGCCTTCTTGGGCGTGAGCCGGATGTTCCCCGGCAAGTCGGCGCGTGTGATGGGGCCGCGCGTCTCGAACGATCAGTTCGTGCTCGTGGTCGAGGCCAGGGAGGAGGCGATCGACAGCGCCGCGGTGTTCGCGCTCTTCCGTGAGCATCACGCCGTCGCGACCGAAGAGCGGGCGGAAAGCGACCTCGCGCCGGCGCCGGCACGCTTCTCGCGCCGCGCCGCGAACATCGCGCTCGTGGTGGTTCTCTGCGCCGTCGTCTTGTTGAATTGGACGCTGAGCGGGGATCATCGCCGGCCCAACGTCGAGTTCATGCCGGAGATGACCCGCGCCATTCCGCATGAAAGCTTCGCCGCGCACGACGCTCTGCCGCACAAGATGGTCCTGCAACCGCCCCCGGAGGGAGCCATCGCGCGTGGGCGCCTCCCACTGCACTTCGAGGCGAACGCCAAGGATGCCGAGCGCGCCGGGGAAGAGCTGCACAACCCGTTCACGCTCGGCGACAAACGCTGGCAAGCGCGCGGCGCCGTGGTCTACGAGACCTATTGCGCGATGTGCCACGGCCCCGGCGGCGAAGGAGACGGCTCGGTCACGAAGCGTGGCTTTCCGCCGCCCCCATCACTCCTCGCAAAGAAAAAAGTCGCCGCCGCTGACGGCACGGAAAGCGAAGTGGAAAAGTACAAGGACGGCCAGATGTTCCACATCATCACCTTCGGCAAGGACAACATGGCGGCCTACCGCGCCCAGGTGAGCCCGGAGGACCGCTGGGCAGTCATCCTGCACGTGCGGCAGTTGCAGAAGAGCAAAGGAGCCGGCAAATGAACGGCGGCGAACAGCTCTGGAAAGCGCCTTCGGGTTCGCGTCAGGCGGCGCTGGCGTTGGCGCTCGTCGGCGTTGCCGGCTTGGTCCTGGGCGTCCTGTTTGCGCCGGATGCCGCCGCCGTCTATCTGTTGCTGGTCGGCTTTTTCGGCGTCTGTCTGGGGCTCGCGGGCGCGCTGGTCATCGCCTTGCAGCAGGTGACGGGCCCACCTGGGGCGCCCTGCGTCGCGTGCCGGAGGCCTTGATCTCCCTGGCGCCGGCGGGGGCCCTGCTCCTGCTGATCGCCCTGTTCGCCTTCCCCGGCCTCTATCCCTGGAACGACCCGCACGTCCATTTGCATGGCGATCTCAAGCACGCCTGGTTGCAACGACCCTTCTTTCTTGGGCGTGCCGTCGCCTATCTGGCGATCTGGATTCTTCCAGCGCTGGCGCTCGTCCGCGCCGCACGGCGGCAGGGCGAGGACCCCGGTCCCAAGCGCACGGTCGCCACGCGCCGCTGGTCCGCGCTTTTCCTGGTCTTGTTCGGCGCCACCTTCTGGCTCGCCTGCTACGACTGGCTGATGTCGCGCGAGCCGGACTGGGTCAGCGCCATCTATGGCCTGTACAACTTCGCCGGCCTGTTCACGAGCGGCCTGGCCGTGTTCATCCTGGCGGCGCTGTGGCTGCGCCGGCTCGGACCCTATCGGGACGTCGTGACGGGAGAACATCTGCACGATCTCGGCAAGCTCCTCTTCGCGATGTGCGTCTTCTGGCTTTATCTCTGGTTCTGCCAGTACATGCTGATCTGGTTCGTCAACATCCCCGAGGAGACTCCTCACTACGTGAGGCGCATGCATGGGCACTGGGCGACGTGGTTTCATGTCAATGTCGCGCTCAACGGCGTGATCCCGTTCTTCGTTCTGCTGCCAAGGTCGTTCAAACGCAATCCCAAGGTCCTCGCCAACGTCTGCGCCGTCGTCCTCGTCGGACACTGGCTTGACCTGTTCCTGATGATCTTTCCCGAGGAGCACGGCGCCTTCGACGCCGTGGTCGCCGTTCTGCTAACGCTGGGAGCGGCCGGCCTGGACTTCCTCGCTTTCTGCCGGGCGTTGACACGAGCGCCACTGGTTCCCGACGGAGCCGCGAGCCCGGCAGAACATTGGCATCCTGCCCACCACGATGGCGAGCTCTTCGGCGCCCAGCGTCATGCCTTGCCTCGATCGACCGGAGGCCGCCTATGAACCAGGTCGCGACGGCGCCGTCCACGCCCTCCGCGCCATCCATCGATGGAGCCGCCTGGCGCGCGCTCATCCTCAACACGCTGGCGTTCACCGTCTGCTTCGCCGTGTGGATGATGAACGGGGTCTTGATGACCTATCTCGTGGACAACGGCGTCCACGACTGGGACCCCGCGTCGCTGGGTTGGCTGATCGGCGTTCCCGTCCTCACCGGCTCCGTCATGCGCTTGCCGATCGGCATGCTGACCGACAAGTTCGGCGGCAAGTGGGTCTTCGGCCTGCTGCTTCTGGGTTCCGCCATCCCGACCTATCTTGTCGGCTCGTGCGATACCTTTGGTCAATTCTTCCTGGCGAGCCTCGGCTTTGGCATGACCGGGACGGGCTTCGCCGTCGGCATCGCCTTCACGTCGGTGTGGTTTCCACCCCAGCGGCAGGGCCTGGCGCTCGGCATCTTCGGGGCCGGCAACGCCGGGGCCGCTGTCACCAGCCTCTTCGCCCCGTCGATCCTGCGCTGGCTGACCGGCGCCGGCGAACACCTCGACGCCTGGCGCACGCTGCCCAAGATCTACGCCGGCGTCCTCGTCGTGATGGGCGTCCTCTTCCTCCTCTTCACGAAGAATCGGTTGGCCCCGGGAGCCGCTCAGAAAACCCTGGCCCAGCAGTTGAAACCGCTCGCCAACCTGCGGGTCTGGCGCTTCGGCCTCTACTACTTCTACGTCTTCGGCGGCTTCGTCGCCCTGGCGCAATGGCTCATCCCCTACTACGTCAACGCCTACGCCATGAGCGTCGTCACGGCCGGCATCCTCGCTTCCATCTTCAGCCTTCCATCCGGCCTGGTACGCGCGTTCGGTGGCTGGCTTTCCGACCTGTTCGGCGCCCGCACCATCATGTACTGGGTGTTCGGGGTCAGTTTGCTCTGCTTCATCTTCCTCCTCTTCCCGCAGATGGACATTCATGCGCCCGGCAGCGGCGTCATGGCGCGATCCGCAGGCAAGGTCCTGGAGGTCGGGGACGGCCGGATCGTCGTTCTTTCCAAGCTCGGCAACCGGGAGGTCTACCCGTATCAGGCCGAGGAGGGAGAGCTTGCCAGCGCCACGGAGCGACGCAGCGGCGTCCTCATCCTGCCGCGTAGCATGAGCTGGCAGGAGCCTGCCGTCAGCGTCGGCGAAGTGGTGCAGAAACGGCAGCTCCTGGCCCGCGGCGTCACGCACATCTTTTTCCAGGCGAATGTCTGGATCTTCACCGGCCTTGTCTTCGTCGTCGGCGTCGTTACCGGCATCGGCAAGGCGGCGGTCTACCGCTACATCCCCGATTACTTCCCACGCGACGTGGGCGTCGTCGGCGGCATCGTCGGCGTCCTGGGCGGCCTGGGCGGCTTTTTCTGCCCGATCATCTTCGGCTATCTGCTCCGCGCGACCGGTCTGTGGACCACGTGCTGGCTGTTCTTCCTGATCCTGACCGTCGTGTGTACCGTCTGGCTGCACCTGGTCGTGCGCAGCATCCTCAAGCGACAATCGCCGGAACAACTGCACCGGATCGAGATGCAACCCGTCGCGCGCCCCGCGCCTGGCGCCATTGTCACTGGAAACATCGACAGGGAGGAATGAGCCGTGAGCACCACCATCGCCCCGCCGCCGGACACCGCGGCGCCCGCCACCTGGGCGCCCGAAGACGCTTTGTTCTGGGAGCGACACGGGAAGCGCCTGGCCTGGCGCACCCTGACCATCACGACGTTCGACCTCTTGCTCGCGTTCGCGACCTGGTTCATGGTCAGCGCCCTGGTGGTTCGCCTGGAAGGCGTCGGCTTTCGGTACAGCACCGCCCAACTCTTCTGGCTGACCGCCATGCCCGGACTTGCCGGCGGCACGTTCCGCATCATTCACATGTTTCTCGTGCCTATCTTCGGCACGCGCGCCACCGTCACCTGGGCGACGCTCTCCCTGGTCATCCCCTGCGTCGGCTGGGGCCTGGCCGTGCAGGATCCCGCGACGCCATTCGCCGTCCTGTTGCTGCTAGCCTTCCTTGCGGGGCTGGGCGGCGGCAATTTCTCGTCGTTCATGCCGTCCACCAGCCTCTTTTTCCCGAAGCGCCTGCAGGGCACGGCCCTCGGCATCCAGGCGGGCATCGGCAATCTGGGCGTTAGCGTCACCCAGTTCCTGGTCCCATGGATCATCAGCGCCGCCGCGCTCGGCAGCCTGGTCGGAACACCGCAGACGTTCGTCAAGGCGGGACAGACATCCGAGATCTATTTGCAGAACGCAGCGTACATCTGGATCCCCTTTGTGCTTTTCGGCACGGCCGCGGCCTGGTGTCTCCTGAAAAGTGTGCCGGTGCGGGCATCCTTCCTTCAGCAGACCGACATCTTCAGGCAGAAGCACACCTGGGTGATGACGTCGCTCTACATCATGACTTTCGGTTCGTTTTCCGGCTTCGCCGCCATCTTCCCACTCCTCATCAAGAAGATCTACGGAGACTTCGAGAATGCCCCCGATCCTTTGACCTACGCCTTCCTCGGACCGCTGGTTGGCTCGGTGGCGCGCATCCTGTTCGGTCCCGTGAGCGATCGCTTCGGCGGCGGGCGGGTCACGCAGATCAGCGGCGTCGGCATGCTCGCCTGCGCCATCGGCGTGACGTTCTTCACCGAGCCCGCCTCGCTGAGCGCCTTCCCCGGCTTCCTCGCCTGCATGCTGGGTTTGTTCTTCTTCTCCGGCATCGGCAACGCCTCCACCTTCAAGCAGATCCCCGCGATTTTCCCGGCCCGCCAGGCCGGCGGCGTCATCGGCTGGACCGCCGCGGTGGCGGCCTATGGGCCATTCCTGTTCTCGGTGTTCATCGGACTGATCCTGGCCGTTACCGGCGCCCCGACGTGGTTCTTTTACGCCGTCGCGCTGTTCTACATCGCCAACGTCGGACTGAACTGGTGGTATTACGTCCGCCCCGGCGCGGAGCGCCCATGTTGACGAGACAGTGCCGTGATCTCTAAATCGGCCTTGTATGCGTTGCAGGCGACCGTGGAGCTGGCCCAGCTTCCCGCGGAGACGTTCGCCTCCGCCGCACACATTGCCCAGGCCTGCGAGGCGCCCGCGAAATACCTGAGCAAGTTGCTCGAGGCCCTCGTCAACTGCGGCTTGGTTCGGTCACGCAAAGGCCTGCACGGTGGCTACGCCCTCGCCCGCTCGCCCGGCGACATCACCGTCTTCGAAGTCGTCGACGCCATCGATCCGGTGAGCCGCTTGCCGGAGTGCCTGCTCGGCCATCGCCAGTGTTCCGAGGCCGAGCGCTGCCCGGGCCGCCACCGCTGGCGCCAGGTTCGCGAGGCGCTCGTGCAAATGCTTGCCCAGACAACCCTCGCGGACCTGGCGCCCAGGCCTTGCCACGCGGCGGCGCGGAAGCGTTGACAACCGGGACATCATCATGGAAGGCGCCAGCCTTACGACTGAAGAACGCGCCGTCTACCGGCGTTACGCCGGCCTGGCGTTGCCCCGGCATACCTCCTATCCCATCGCCCCCGCCTGGCACGAGGACTATGGCGCCGCCGATTTCCGGACGGATCTTGCCGAATCCGCACGACAACGGCAGCCGCTTTCCCTGTACGTGCACGTGCCCTTTTGCGAAAAGCTCTGCTACTACTGCGCCTGCACCAAGGAGATCATTCCGGCACAGAAGCGCCGGGAGAACGACCCGGCTCCGCTCCTTTTGGACGGCATTGAAAAGGAAGCGAACCGCCTTGCCCAAATCCTCGGTCCGGGAGAGGTTCATCAGGTCCATCTCGGCGGCGGCTCCCCCACGTTCCTCCACGCCGAGCAGCTGGAACGCCTTTGGCAGACTCTGACCAAGCGCTTTGCCCTGGCGCCCACGGCCGAGATCGCCGTCGAGATCGATCCGCGCATCACCACGCGCGAGCAACTCACCACGCTCCGCGGCCTGGGCTTTAACCGCATCAGCCTGGGCGTGCAGGATTTCGCGACGGCGGTGCAGCGCGCGGTCAACCGCATTCAGCCCGTGGAAACGGTGGCCCGCGTGGTGAGCTGGTGTCGCGAGCTGGGCTTCGCCTCCGTCAATTTTGATCTGATCTACGGCCTGCCCTTTCAGACCATGGACACCATGGCTGACACGCTGGAAAAAACCATCGCCCTGGCGCCCGACCGCATCGCCTTTTTCCGCCTGGCCGTCATTCCCGAGATTTTTCGCTGGCAGAACGTGTTCCGTCCCGACGACCTGCCCGGCGGCGACTTGCCGCTCGACCTGAATCTCCTCGCCATCCAACGCTTCCAGGAGGCCGGCTACGAGTTCATCGGCCTGGATCATTTCGCCCGGCCGGCCGACCCTCTTGCCCAGGCCCATCGCGAGCAGTCGTTGCACCGCAACTTCCAGGGCATGACGACCGGCCGCGACCTCGATCTCATCGGCCTCGGGCCGTCCGCCATCAGCCAGCTGGACAGCGCCTTTGCCCAGAACCGCAAAACCACGATCGAATGGCGCCAGGCGCTCGAGCACGATCTAGCTACCGAGCGCGGGCTGCGCCTCAGCCACGATGATCGTCTGCGCCGGGAGGTCATGCAGCAGCTTTACGGCTATGGCGTGATTCGCAAGGACTTGCTGGAAGCTCGCTTCGACATCGTGTTTGACGACTACTTCGCCCGTGAATTGGAGCGGTTGCGCGCGCTATCCGCGCAAAACCTCATCCTGCTCGAAAGGGATCGCATCCGCCTCACCGTCCCGCTAGGCCGCCTGCTGGTGCGGGTCGTCGCCACGGTTTTTGACGCCTACCTGCCGCCGGACGCGTATCGCGAAGGTCTGGCCTCTGGGCTTTCCTCCAAGGTCGGCTAGCGCCGAAGAAATGAAGAATCGGAAGTCGGCCGACGGCTTTTTTTTTGACAACTCAGGGGCGCCTCGCTAACTTTTAGATACTCGCTTGTCTCTGCACTCTTCATGGAATGAGGACATGTCATGGCAAAGCGCACTCAGATCTACATCCGGTTCTCCGCCTTGGCTGTCGTGGTCGGCCTTCTTGGCGTGTTCATCGCACGGCAGTACTTTGGCTCCGACACGCCGCGGCTCGTGGCGCAAGAGAAGCCGTTTGAGAAGCCGCCGGCCGGCCAGACCTTTGTCGGCTCGAAGGAATGCGCCTCGTGTCACTTCGACCAATTCTTGACTTGGCGGGAAACCAAGCATGCCAAGGGGTTCGAAGTCCTCCCGGCCAAGTATCAGGACGACGCCTCCTGCCTCAAATGCCATGCAACGGGCCACGGGCAGGACACGGGCTTTGTAAGCAAGGCCAAGACGCCTGGTTTGGCGGGCGCCTCCTGTGAATCCTGTCACGGGCCGGGCAGCAAACATGCCGAGATCGCGAAATCCTTCGGCAAGAAGAAGCTGTCCAAGGACGAGGAAAAGTACGTGCGCAGCAGCATCTATCTCATGCAACCCAAGAATGTGTGTGTTGATTGCCACCTCTCCCGAGCTCACAAGAAGCATCCTGACTACGAGAAGTAAACGACAAGGACGCCATGGCTGAAGAAAAACCCGCGGGAACTCCCGAGGCCGGCGCGGCGCCGGCCCCCGCTACCCCTCCGCCCACCGGAACGCCGCCCGCCGCCCCCGTCTCCGGCTGGGGCCGCTTCGGACGTTGGCTTAAGCGGATGGCGATCCGCCTGGCCATCGTCGTCGTCCTGCTCGTGGTCGCTCTGGTCATTGCCGAGCATCAGACCAGCAAGCCCGAGTTCTGCGGCTCATGCCACATCATGAAGTCGTACTACGAAAGCTGGCACGCCGACATTCACGGCGGCAAGCTGGGGGTGGCCTGCGTGGAGTGTCACTACGCGCCGGGCGAACAGCACACCGTGCTGGCCAAGATGCGCGGGCTCAGCCAGCTGTTCAGCTACGTGAGCGGCCGCTACGGGAGCGGTCGCCCGCGCGCTCACGTGGACAACCGCAGCTGCCTCACGAGCAAATGCCATGGCGACCTGGGGTTCATGGACAAGGAGCTTGCGCTCGGGACGGTCAAGTTCGTGCATGCCAAGCACCTTCAGTTCGACGCGAAGAAACGGGAGGCGAGGGAAAAAGAGTTGCAGGATCTGAGCGAGACGCTCGGCGCCCTGGTCGGGAAGGAACGGTTCGCCAAGCTCGAGGAGGCGTCCCTCGAGGCGGTTCCCGCCGACGTGCAGCTGACGCGTCTGGGCAAGATGGTCGACGATTGGAACGTGAAGGTCGACAAGTCGAACCTCGAGCGTTTCGCCCAACTCCATCATTGGCAAGTCCGCGTAGCCCAGCTGACCGATCTGCAATGTACCAACTGCCATGCGTATGGCGCGCCTGACAAGATGGGTTTGGAAGGAGACGCGCGGCGCAAGGAGAAAGCCCATGCCGACAATCATTTCTCCGTGAAAACAACATCCTGCTACACCTGCCATTTCAACAACGAAGGTTTCAATACCGGTACCGGCTCCTGCCTGATGTGCCATACCCTGCCCACCAAGGAAATCCTGGTCCACAGCGCCGAAAAAGATCCGAAGCTAAAGGGGGATTTTCCGAAGAAAACGGTGCGCATGGACCACCAGACCATCTTGAAGAACAAGGTCGACTGCGTGGCGTGCCATGCCGATGTCGCTTCGGAAAGCGCCCCGGTCACGCGCCGCGATTGCGCGCGCTGCCACGATCGACCCGAATACTTCACGGCCTGGAAGAAACCGTTGTCGCTGGACGTCGTGAAGAAATACCACGCCGTGCACGTGCCCGAGCAGCGCGCCAAGTGCCTCGATTGTCACTCGGAGATCCAGCACCAGCTGGTGCGCGGCGCAGCCCCATCCGGTCAGCCCCAGTTTCTCACCTCGGTGATGGCCGATTGCACCCATTGCCACCCCGGGCATCATGCCGAACAGATCAAGTTGTTGAGCGGCACGGGGGGGGCCGGCGTGCCCAAGGGTGAAGCCAACCTGATGTTCGGCTCGCGCACCAATTGCTTCGGCTGTCACACCAAGCAGATGACCACCGAACACGGCGGCGTCACGCTGCGCGGCGCCATCAACGGCTGCGTTTCCTGCCATGGCGACCGCCACAACGAGACCTTCGAAAAGTGGAAACGCGGACTCAAGGTCACCTTGATGGACGCCGAGGACGCCTACGATGGCGCCTGGAAAATGCTGCACAAAGTCAAGGACCTCGACGCGGACACGCGCCAGAAGGCGGACGACCTGCTCAAATCCGCCAAGTCGGATCTGCGCCTGGTGAAGACCGGCAACGGCGTTCACAATGTGATGTATTCCATCGAGCTCCTCGATTCCGTCTCCTCGCGTTGCCAGCAGGCCATGGCGCTCATCGAGAGAGCCGGGAAGAAGAAGTAGCGTTCCCGACCGAGCAAGGTCGGACGGCAAATGAGAAAGGGCCGCGGCTCAAAACTTTTGAAGCCGCGGCCCTTTCCGCATCAACATTCGATTCGCCGCGCTTACCAGATGCAGAGCAGGTTGGTTCCAATGAAATGCAGCGTTCCGTTGTTGGCGGCGTTGAACTCGTCGTGGTAGTAGAAGAAGTCATAGTTCAGGGAGAGGGTTGTGCGCGGCCGGAGGCGCCAGCCGATCCCCGCCGTGAACTTCGCGGTATCCACACGCGTCGACGACAACGGCCCCAAGTCCGCAAAACTGAGCGCTCCCTTCGGCTCACTGGTGCTGAGCGCCGGCGGGAAGGCGAAGGACGGATTGGCTGTCGTGCTGAGCTGGTTGCTGCCGTGCACGAACTGGGCGCCGAGCGTGAGCCGCGTCGTGTCGGTGAGCCGGTAATTGACGTAGAAGTTCACCAGCTCCGATGTGCCGGCAAAGTAAGCGGGCTGCGTCGCCAGCGGCATCTTGGCGGACGCCGGCGGCGGCGGCAGATCCGGGTCGACGTAGTCATCGCCGAGGAACAGATTCTGGTTGATCCAGTTGGCGAAGACGGAGACGCTGGCGATCGTCGATACCCTGCGTGTCGGCGCGTAACACGCCGTCACGGTCGTGGCATACGTTTGCTCGTTGAAGTTCACGATGTTGCCGGCAGCCTCGCCGCTGTTGTTGTGGTAGGTCTGGCCTACTTCGATGTCCTGTTGCACGGTGATGGAGAAGCTCTCGGAGGGATACCAGCCGCCGCCGAACTCGACGATGTGTTGCGTCTGCGGCAGGATGGTATTCAGCACGTTGCTGAGTTCCCGGAAACCATAGAGCGGATTGGAGACGAACAGCACCTTGTAACGAACGAAGGCGTCGAAGGAAGCCCATGGTTTGCGTGCGCCGACGAACAGAGTTTGCGTGAGCGTATCGTCCTGGCTGTAGATGCCGACCTCTTGCGAGCCGGCCGGCGAGCCGGGGCTCGATAGAAACGGCGTCTGCCATATGGCGTTTTGCCGCGCCAGGTAATCGTACTCGTATCCGGCCGTGAATATCACGTCGCGGCACCAGGAAGCGGCAAAGTCCGGTCGCCAGTTGCCCTTGAGGCCGCCGGTTTCGCGATCGTACTCGATCGGCGTGCGGATTTCTGCGTTCGCCTTGGCGGGCGTCAGGAACTGCGTCTCGGACCCGTCCGCGAGGAAGCTCTCCGGTCGATCGCCCGTCTGATGGTACCGCCTGGCGTACAGCGTGAACGATGTCCTGGGCAGCGTCCAGTCCGTGAAGCGGAGATCGTAGCCGTTGAAATCGCGGCGGACATCGCGGTCGCGGTTGTCGGTATTGCCGATGTAGCCAAAGGCATAGAACTGACGCGTGTTCCCCAGATCGAGGGCGAGCTTGAGGCGGTCGATCTGCGTCAAGGTGGCGGGGACGTCCGCATAGGGATAGGTTCCCCAGATCATGCCTCCCTTGTTGGTCGGCACGCCGAGAACGCCGTTATTGTAGTCGCGGACGATCACCTGATCGTTGTTGGAGAATTGACGCATCGGCCGCGAGTACTCGAGGGTCATGATCCCGAGCCGGGCTTCCACCCGGGGCGTCACTTCCGACGTCGTCCAGTCGATATGCTGGCTCTGGCTAAGAACGTGGCAGTTGGCGGAGCCCCCCTTCGCGGCCACGAAGCAGTGGGCGGCGGCGTTCTCCTGCCGATCGCCGAACTTGCGCATCTGCCAGAAGTCGACCCGGACACGCAAATTGTCGTTGACCTTCCAACCGGTGCTGCTCTGAAGCTCCTCGACGCGAATGGCGTAGTCCTCGCCGACATTGCGGTCCCTTCCCAGAACCGTCGAGTTGGCGGGGAAATTGGTCTTGTCCGTGATCGCGTTGCTCGGCGTGAAGTTGGTCAGCGGCACGTGCTCCAGCCGATGGATGAAGCGCTGGTATTCGACGTCCGCGAAGAGACCCGGCTGGAAGTAATGAAGACCCGCCTGGTTCGATTCGTTGTCCGTCTGATTGCCGTAGATGCCCAGCGTCCTGAAGCCGTTGCTGTAAAGTCCGTCCACTACCCAGAAGGGAGAGGGGGACACGCCCTGATACTCACCGGTCTTCGTGACGTGGCCGCTGTGACTGGAAAGCCAGGCGCCGAGGCCCACCTGGGTGTCCCCCGGCTCGCCGATGTCGCTGAGCGGAGGAATGCTGGTCAACGTCGACAGGCTGCTGGCGATCGGTCCCGCCGCCGCGTCCTTCTTCACCGGTTCCGCGTCCTGCTTCACCACCGCGCCCGGATAGGTGAGCGGCAAAGATGCCGGAGGCTCCGCCATGGGCGCCCCCAAGGCTGCCGGCGCGGCCTTGCCATCGAATCCTTTAGCGGATCCCGGTGGCTCCTGGGCTAGTACCGGCCCGGGAATGAGGGCGACGGCGAGTATAAGTGAGCGTCCTATGCTTCGCACTGGGAAACCCTCTGATCCCCTGGAGACCCGTATGACGAGCGCCGCTTCTAACAGGACGAACCCTGTACGTCCTACCCTGTGCCATGGCGCAGGAAGGTCGGTTTCGACAGCCGATTCAGACCAGACTATCGTTGTAGCCGTGAGCCCCTGCGAGTCGGGGACGGCAGATCACCGCCATGCACCTGCGCGTGGCACTGGGTGCAATCCGTGTACAGCGCCGGACGGAGGCCCTTGAACTGGTCGATATTCGTATGGCTCGAGCCTCGATGACCGGCATGGCATCGCAGACAGAGAAACGCCGCAGGCTGTTTCAAAAGGTTGTTCGCCACGGTACCGTGCGGGTTGTGGCAAATGTCGCAGTTCTCCGAGACGGGCGGGTGCTCGTACACAAACGGGCCCTGCTTGTCCGCATGGCACTTGTAGCAGACCATGTTCACGGTCGGCTCTTTCAGGTTTCCCGTGGCGCCACCGTGCGCGTCATGGCAGCTGGAGCACCGCATCTTCCCTTCCGGCAACGGATGGTGCGAGGGAAGATTGAACTGGGACGAGATGTTCTGGTGGCACGGCGTGCACACGTCCGGATCCTGGACCGACATCGGCAGACGCTTGGGCCGGTCGAGCTTGGCATGGCGGGAATCCAGGAAGCGCGGCAGTTCCGTGCTTGGATGGGGATTGTGGCAATCGACGCAGGCGACGCCGTGCAAGGCGTGCGGCGAAGACTTCCAGGCCATGGTGGGATGGCCCTTGTGGCACTGCAGGCACAGGTCCGTGCGCGATTCCGCCTTGAGATTGCCGTGCGGATCATGGCACGTCTTGCAGTCGAAGCCGTTGGGGCCGAGGATCTGGTGCGGATGGGCGATGCGTTGAAGCTCCTCGGTCTGCTGGTGGCACCGATAGCAGGTCTGCGGCCCGCGGGCCCGCAGCGCCTGCGAGGCCTCGCGCAGGGCGACCCAGTCCACGGCGTCCTTCATCGCTTCCTGGAAAGAGACCGTTTTCGTTTTTGCCGGCGTGTCCGTGGACACTCCGACTTCCGTGGCTTTGGTTCCTGGCGGCACGCTGTAATGGGACTTGTGGCAGTCCGTGCACGAGACGCCGCCATGCGCGTGGGCCGAGGTGCGCCAGTTGGCCCCCGCCGTGCAGCTGTTCTTTTCATGACACTTCAGGCACGCCTCGCTCCGCTCGGCCGGCTTCATCGTCTTGAAGCTGAGAATCGTCCCCGCCTCGCCACGCGAGCGGACGTGCTGGCTGCCCGGCCCATGGCACTCCTCGCACGACTGTTCGCGGTGAATGTTGTTCTTGTGGTGCTTGACGTACGACTCATGGCAGGTCGCGCACAGCTCGTCTTCCTTGACGTATTCCGCCTTGGCGATCGTGGGAATCGCCGCCTTCACCGGCTCGAACTGCTTCTCGTGCCAGGGGCCGCGACCGACGACCCGGCGCATCTCCGGGGAGACTTCCCCGCGCTCGCCGCGCCGCGGGAACAGGTTCCGCGGTCCGTTGCACGCGAAGGCGGACAACAGGAAAACGCCGACGAAGACGTATCCGATGGCCCACGACATGGGCTTTCTTGGCGAAGATCGGCGCACGGATTTTCCCCCATCCATGGACGGAGAACCGCCCCACGCCCCCTGTCTGAGGAGGCGTCTGCAAGGTCGAGACGATCGGCCTTGCAGGTTCTATCGGTCAGAACGGTTATCCGAATTCTGCTAATTTTTACTTTAAGACCGCCTGCACCTATTCCAGGCATTGGACCGTCACACTGGAGAAGCGTCAAAGGATGTGATTCGCGTTTGGGTAACCTGAGGCGCTGCCGGCGGTTCCACGTCCGGCGCCCGGGCACGGCTCCTGAGCAGGGCCAACCCCGCGTAGAGCAGGTTGAACACAACCGCGGCGTAGACCCAGCCCCGGCCTCCACCGCCAAAGCCATAACTGTGCAAGCCGGCGCCCAGCACGAAGTTCACGCCGTACCAGGCCATGACCACGAGGCAAAAGCACACGACCGACAGGGCCGCCAGGCCACGCTGGCCTACCCAGCCGGCAAAGCGTGCGTGCAACACGGCAAGATAGCCTAGCAGGGCGACCAGGGCCCACACTTCCTTGGGGTCCCAGCCCCAAAAGCGGCCCCAGGAATAATCCGCCCAGACGCCGCCCAGAATGGTGCCCGCGGCCAGCAGAAGTACCCCCACCTGGATGGCCTTGTAGGTAAAGCGATTCAAGGCGGCGATGGCGGCGCCATTCGAGGAACGCATCAGAAGGTAGCCGAGCGTGATATTGCCAATGCCCATTGCCAGCGCGAACGCCGCATAGCTGAGGGTGATCGTCATCACATGGATGACCAGCCAGAAATTGCTGCGCAGGACCGGCACGAGCGGACGCAAACTGGGGTCGAGAATGGCCGGACAGTTGTCGGCCAGAACCAGGGCCACGGTGGAGACCATGGCCGCCGCCGTCAGGATGTACTTGCTTCGGTAAATCAATTCGAAGATCAAACCGAAGACCGCGACGCCGAAGCCGACGTAGATCACGGACTCGTACATGTTGCTGACCGGGGGCCGTCCGGAGATGGCGATTCGGAGCGCGAAGCCCGTCACCATGGCGATCAGCCCGAGCGCGTACAGCGACAGAGCGGCTGCGGAGAAGATCCTCCATCCCGAGCCCAGATTGAGCAGCATGGCAAGCGCCGCCAGGAGCATGAACACCCAGGCGAAGCGGAACGGCGCCCAGTGGTTGTAGGCGACCTCCAGAGCCATGGAGAGTTCGCTCGGGTACTCTCCGAGTTCCTCCCCCAGACCGCGCAAGACAGGCTTCAGTTCGGCGGCAAGGCTGTTGAAAGTCTGCACATCGTTCTTTTGATACGCGCTCCGGGCCTGGAGCACGAGTCGCTGCGCCTGCCGATACTGTCCTGAAGGATCGGAAGCGTCGTCGAAGTGAGTCAGGAGCAGGTGGGCGATCGGCGTCCATGCCTGAATATTGCTACCCGGAATGGGAAGAATCTCCAGGCCGCGCCCCATGCGATGCTTCTGATAGGTCCAGAGGCGATTAGCCAACTCCAGCCCCTTCTTCTCCAGCTCCGTCAAAGGCGCGCCTTTCTCCTCCCGCGAGAGTAGCTGATTCCCCCATGCGGAAAACGAAACCTGCGCGCCGCTGCGCGGATCACTGATCAAGGCTGTGCTCAGGGCCGAGGGGGAAACATACTTCTGATCCTCTTGCAGCCCAAGCGTCGCGCGCAGCTCCAGATAGTCGACGCGCAGCAGAGGCGCCTGGTCCCATTTGTCCGCCTCGTGCCATTGGAAATAGAGCGAACGAACATCGCTGTGCAGCGACATGCGGTCGCGGTCGGGGTGGTCCCATCCCTGCCAATCGAAGAGCATGCACAGGTATGCGGCGGTGGCATGCAACTTCTCACCCGTCTCCGGGTCGACAACGCTCGTCTGGTTGCTGATGACGCGCAACACTTCCCAGGCCAGCGTATCCAGCGGCTTGCGCCGTCCCCCCGCTTGCACCGGCAGGTCGCGCAAACGATCCCAATCGAAATCCGTCGGCTTCGAAGCCGCGCACAGCGGCGCCGCCGTCGCGATCATCAATGCCCAAGTCGTCAAATAGGCCCGCATGACGCCTGTCTCCGTCGAACGAAGCGCAAAATCTCGGGGCTGCCGGAAGAGGGTTAACCCGTCCGGGCATTGCGCGTATCTTGCTTTTGTTTGAGATCGTTGACGCCGTATCAATCCGGCTTCTTTGTTTCAGCGTGCCTCGGCGCTTTGCGGGACGGACAGCCGCCCCGCCGCCGCACTCTCCTCCGCGCCGGCGGAGTATACCAGCTCAGGCGCCGGAGACGGATCGGTTGTGGCCACCGCGCTTTCCTTCTCCACAGCGGCGGCTTCCCGAGCCAACCCTTCCTCATCGCCTCGCGGCGGCGCCGACCGTTTGAAGAAGTACGCCCGCATGTAAAACATGATGGCGATGCCCAGGCAGATCAGCAGACAGCCGCCATATTTGAGCCACCGGCCGGGATCACAGCCGACACTGAACGTCGATGTCTTCATGCCGTGGCCGGTGTCGCTGAACGAAGATTGATAGAACGTCAGTCCCTTGTAAGTCAGCGGTTCGTTCATGGAAACGACGCGTTCCTCATCGACGCCGCTCTCTTTGTCCTCCAACCGCACCACGCTCGAAAACTCCGCGGCGCCGTCGCCCCCCGGGTTGACTCCTCGGCGAAACTCCACCAGGGTCAGGGAAAAGCCGAGCGGCGCCCGGCCCTGGCCAAACGCGAAGGAAAAGAGGCCTTTGGGCGTCACCATCGTGCGCGAGCCATAGATCGGATGGTTGCGCTGGAGCCAAAAGCTCTGCGTCACGCCCGCGGCCGTCACCTCGATCTCGGCGGCCGCCTCGGACTTGTCTTTGCTGTTGTCCCTTTCCGCCACCGGCGTGAAAGCTATCTTTTGCCGCGCGTGAGGCAGGTGCTCCGCGACAGAAAGAGTGAACTTGCCCGGCATGGGGATGCGCGAGCCGACGGTCACGATTCCCTTGGGAAAAAGCTGCTGATCCGCAAAGAGCCGACAGTAAAGCTTACCGTCTGTCGCCTGCAACAGCTCGATCGCGGTTCCGGACGGCGTCGCCGCCGGATGAAGGTAGTGGAACTTGACAGGGCACGACTGCCCGTAGACAGGATCGAGATTCAGCAGCGGACTTTTGGCGAAAGCCAGCTGCCGCAGCGGCGACTTGCCTGGCTCATGCACGCGCAGCTCCAAGAGGGGATTACGCGGTACGTCCCCGACGGAGTGAAACTGATGACGCATATCCGGCTTGGCGTTGGCCATGTACTCGACGATCTCCACGGCGACGCCTGTATCCGCCAGGGGGATCGTTTTGCCGACGGCGCCGTCCACCGGGATTCGCGCCGCGTGGTCCTTGCAATAAGCGAGAAGAAGCCCCTTCTTGCCCAAATCGGTTGGAGGCTTAAGAAAATCGTCGAGCATGGCCGGCGCCGCGGCGCGACGCAATTGCAGGCGAACCGGCCCGGCAAAGGCCTCGTCGCCGAAATCCTGATCGACGAGCAGATGTTCCTCGCCCCCCTTGCCGTGAGGCCCCTCGATCTTGAGCTTCACCGCGGGCCCGCCCACGCCGGTCGCGTCCTCGATCCAATCCTCCTTGACGCTGGCTTGGCCAATGTAACGCAGCACCCGGGCGCCGACCCCGTCGACGTTCCCCAGGTCGAGTTCGGCGCCTTCGCGCCAGTCCGCCGGACCGGCCTCGAACGAGAATTCGTACGGCGCTTCCGCCGGTTGGCCCACCCAGCTTCCGGTGATCTGGCTTTGCTGCGGCAGGACGAAGCCGTCGACCGTCTGTCCTTCCGCGAGCGTGACCTGACCGTCAACGCCCCCAAAAAACGTTTGCACCGAGCCGACGAGCAGCACCAGCAACCCGCAATGGGTCACGACGAAGCCCGTCTGATGGCGTTTCCAGGGCCAACGACCGGCGGCCGCGGCGAAGACGTTCACGCCGAGCAGTCCCAGCAAGGCGAGAAACCACTGACTGTGATAGACGTACCACTGCGCATAAGGGCGGCCGTAGTCGGCTTCAAGGACCGTAGCGGCGGCGATCGCCGTCGCCACGGTCAGCATGAGCAACACGGCCAACTTCAGAGAGCCTAGCCATTGAACGGCGCGGCGCAGATAGCTTTTGGGCGCTTCCATGTTTGTCACGGCAAGGCCAGCCTGATCCTTCCTTCTTTGAGGAGCGGGCTTATAACAAATCGACGTAGGTGATCAACAGCACTTTTTTGCGCGAATGCCGCGAAGCGCCCATGGCGCTCACTTCGTGACGGAGCGGATGAAGGCGTTGATCTTGTCGGCCTGAGCTTCCATGGTTCTCGCCGGTCCAACCGCCTTGACAAAGTGGAGTTGGTCCCCCAGGGGGACAATTGCGGCGATCATCCTGTAGCCGGGACGCTTGACGGCGGGAGCGAATGGCCCTGCTTGATCGTTGTAGACACCGGACAAATCAACCGTCATGACCCCGACGCCCTTGACGTCTATCTTTTCCTCCCGCGCTTTCTCCGGCGCTCCTCCGAACTGGTCTTTCCAGCGTGCAATATTGTCCTCGATACTGCCGCCGGCGACACTCAACGTGAGGCGGCCATCCTGACTGTCGCCGTCCGCCCTGGGCAGGACATATTCCGCTTGAATGAACGTGGAGCGCGGCGCCTTGCGCGGCCAGCCTTTGGGCGCGGTCAGGGTCAGGCTCTCGAGGCGAACGGCGCCGCCGGAATCGTCGTACTTCTCGTGGCGTTCCTCCTCCTCGCCGCCGTCGATCCGCCCTTTCTTCTCGACAACTTCGGGACCGCCGCGCTTGCCCTTTGGCGGCGAGCCCGAGCCACATCCCAGCATTATCGTTCCGAAAAGACAACAGACCAGCCAAGAGCGTCCCATTGTAGTTCTCCTTGACGCGCGCGAACACAACGCTCGCGAACTTCATGTCCCGTTTGGATGATAATGGCGTCGAAAAGGGATGGCAAGGCGCCACAGACCCGTTCACGCCGCCTTGGCGCCCGTCTTTCGCTTCGAGCTTCCCCGACCCTTGGGAGACGGCTTCGTTTTCTCCGGCGCGGGAGGCTCGCCGCGCGAGCGCCGCCTGAGGCGCAGGGCTGCGGTCCCCAGAATCAGGACGCCGAGAAGGCCCAGCGCCGACCAGCGAAGGTAGACGATCCACGGCGTGGGCCCGCTTCCCGCCTGCAGCGCTACCTTGTGGCCGGCAGGAACGTTCACCGATTCGAAAAGGACGGAGCCGTCGTCCCGCGCCGCGCCTTCGCCCAGGTCGCTCGCGAAACGCTCGGCGTTCTCCCCATGGACGCGCAGCCGAACGTGCGAACAAGGCGCATCGATGGACCACTCCAGGGCTCGATTCGCCTCTTCCACCGGCAAGCGGTAGGAGAATTTGACCTCGCGCCGACCCGGCGTCCAGGGAATGTCGGTCACCAGACGCTTATCTACCAGCTTGAAGCGTCGGCCGTTGAACTCGTCATGAAAGGTCACGCGCTCAAAGCCGTCGGGGATCGTCAACGACAGGGTCGCGAGGGACGACATACTGCCGGCCTGCCCCACATAGGTTGTCTGGCTCGGATTACGGATACGCAGCGTTTGGGTTACTTCCAGCACTCCGGCTTCGAGGTGAACATCGATTTCGTGCAGTTCCACAACGAGGGGACTGGGGGAGGCCACGGCATCGAACACCACGAGTTTTACGGGCGAGGTTGTGGCCCCACCCGGTATCTGTAGGCGCGGCCCCGGATAGTGAACGCCCTGGTGGTTGGCGCCGGGCAGAAAGACCATGTCGGGATCAACGACCAGCTTGTCGAAGACGAAGCGGCCCTCGGCATCGGTTACCGTTTGGACCTCGGGTCGCAGGGCGCCTTCGAGACCGGCCCGCAACACGACCGCCGCCCCGGCGACTTTCGCGCCGTCCTGCGAGCCGTTCACGACGACGCCTTCGATGCGCGGGCCGGCGGTCTGGGCCGGGACTCGACCGACTGCGAGCAGCGTCAGCGTCAGAGCGACCATTGCTTTGGCGTTCATTCCGTGTTTCCCGTTCGGGAGTGGCGTCATGCGACCTTCGAATGGAGGTCCGCCCGTTCATTCAATTCCCCGGTCCGCCGGAGAGCCTCCGCGCGAGTGGCCAAGCGCGAGTTCCGAATGGCCAGCCGGGCGATGTACGTCGAGGTGGCGGCCAGAGCGGTCAAGTAAGCGATCAGCAGCGCTCCCATGGTTTTCCTTTCCGATGAAGTGCGTCACCAAGCAGGCAGGCTCCTGCGCCTCCAGGACGGCGCATTGTTCGGCCTTGTCGAGCTGATGGCGGCGCAAACGGGTAAGAAGGGCAAAGAAGACGACAAAGCTGAGTCCCGAGACCAGCAGCGTAACACGCATGCGCGGATCCATCTCCGGGGCGACTGGGTGAACGCCCCGGAACCAGCGTGTGGCCATCAGAATCAAGGGAACATCGGCGACTCCGAGGAGCGCGAGTACGGCACTGACACGGGCGCGCCGATGGGGCTCATCCAGGCCGGCGCGCAACAGGAAGTAGCCCGCGTAGATGAGCCATAGCACCAAGGTAAACGTCAGGCGCGGCTCCCAGGTCCACCAGACGCCCCAGGCCTGGCGCGCCCAGAGCGAACCGGTGATCAGGTTTAGCGTGCAGCACAACCACCCCACCTCGGCCGCCGCCTGCGCCCAGTGGTCCCAGGCCAGGTTGCGGCGAAAGAGATAGCACGTCCCACAGAAGCCCAGGGTCAGGCATCCCGCGAGGCCGCACCAGGCCATGGGCACGTGCAGGTAAACGATGCGCTGCGCCTGCCCCATCGTGGCTTCAGTCGGCGCATAAAAGAAGCTCATCAGCACGGCCGGCACGAGCAGAACCAGGAGCCCGAATGGAAGGCCCCAGTGGTGCGGGCGTGGTTGAGTCGCCATGGAAGCCTTCATTTTTCAATCCTCTATGGCCAAGTGAAAAACCAGCATTCCCAGGCTCGTGAACAGGAGGGCAAAGGCGCCGAGCAACTGGATCCAACCCCACCATTGCTCGCTCAGATCGCCGAGCAGCGCCAGGCGCGTGGCCTCCGCGGCCCCCAGCAGCACAGGAGTCACGAGGGGCAGGAGGACCAGCGCCAGCAAGCCGCCCCGGTGCGAGGAGTGGCTGGTCAAAGCGCTTGCCAGGACCCCTACTGCGACAAAGCCGACATTGCCAAGCACGACGATCAGTCCCAGGGGCAAGGGCCGGTCCAGCAACGGGACGCCCGAAAAAACCGTGAACGCCGGAATGAGGACCGCTTCCAGAAGCAGCAGCGCCACAAGGTTCACCGCCATCTTGGCGCCGAACACGATCGTGGGCGAAACCGGATAAAGAAAAAGAGACCGCCAGCACCCTTCTTCCCGCTCCGCGGCAAAGGAGCGTTCCAGGGCCAGGATCCCGGCGAAGAAAACATCGAGCCACAACAGCCCGCAGATGACCGCGTTCTTTTGCTCGCCCGAGAGGTCGATTTGCATCTCGAGCAACAGCACCAGCACCAGACCAAGTAGCAACATCGCCGGCCAGACCCGCCGGCCGCGAAATTCCCCTACCAGGTCCTTCACGACCAGCGACCAGAACGCGCGCAAGGCATGGGGTGTCGTCATCACGACCTCCAGGCGTCGCAAGGAGGACGCGGCTCGGTTATCTGGTTCGCTGCGTGCAAGCAGCCTCCTTTCAGGACCAGGATCCGATCGAACATACGCTTGTCCACTTCGTGACTGGCGACGAGAATCGCGCAGCCATTGCTTCGAAGATGGCAGAGGAATGACCCGAGAAAATCGCGGCCGGCGCTGTCCAGGCTCGTGAACGGCTCGTCGAGCAACAAGATGGGCGGCTCGTGCATGACCGCTCGGGCGATGGCCAGACGTTGCTTCAACCCGCGTGACAGACAACCGGCTTGTTGCTCCTGCAGGCGGTGCAAGCCCATCGTTTCCAGCAACCGCTCAGCGCGATCCGCGACCCGGTCCAACCCATACATGCGGCCGGCGAAGATCAGGTTCTCCCGGACCGTCAAGGCGAGATAGAGGCCGCTTTCGTGCCCGAGGAAGCCGATCTGCCCATGCGCCGCATATCCCGCGGCCGGCTTGCCGAGCCAGCGGACCTCGCCCCCCGTGGGACGCAGGGCGCCCGTCAAGCAGTGGAAAAGAGTCGTCTTTCCGGCGCCGTTGTCCCCTTGAAGGGCGACCATTTCCCCCGCGGACACCGCCACATCGACATTGCGCAGCACGGGCCGGCGGCCGCGCACGAGCGTCAATCCACGCGCTTCCAGCGCGACTGGAGCCGCAGCGCACAGCGCGACCCTTGCGTCCTGAACGGTCGCGCGGTCGTCGTTGATGGCGGGGGGCGTTACCATGCAAGAAAACCGGCATAGGGTTATGCCGCCAGCTTGACGCTCTCCTGTCCGGGAGAGTCGTGTTGTTGTTTGTTTTCAGGTTTGCTCACGCCAGGACGTTTTCGCACCGGCGGGATCGCCGCCAGGGCGCCTAGGGACATCGCCAGGCCGCCGAGCCAGATCCAGCAAATCATCGGATTGTCGACGAAGGTAAGAGCGACTTTCCCGTCCCCCAGGCCGGCGTTGAGGATGGTGTAAAAATCGCCGCCCCAGGTGGAGTGGATGGCGACCTCCGTGGTCCATTCGTTCTGCAACAGGTGGAGATGCCGCGCCGGACGCAGCGTTACGGGAGAAGCGCCGTCGCTCGCGATTTCGAGCACCGCCTCGGCAATCAGCTTGTCGGGCAGGGCGCTCTGGTCGAGCTGGACGTAGCGGATTTGCCGCCCTCCCCAGTTCACCATGTCCCCCTCGCTCATGTCCAGCTCCAGACGTCGACTCCCGAGCGCCGAACCGGTGACGCCGAGCGCCAGCGCGATGAAACCCAGATGAACCACATAGCCCATGTATTGAGGGCGTCCGTCGCGCAAGGCCACCAGCAAACCGCGCCACTTGCTATGCGGCCGCCGCCGGCGGGCATCGAAGAGAATCGTTCCCAGGAACGAAGCGACCGCGACGGTAGCGAATCCGGTCACACTCAGCGGCAAAAAACCGCGTGAGCCGACGCAATAAGCCACGACCACGGCGCCGCCGCCCGCCGCGAGGCACAGAAGCAGAATCCGCCGCTGCGCTTGCCCCGGGCCTTCCCCCCAGCGCAGCAAGGGGACCGCGGACGTGATCGCCACCAGGAGCAGTCCGATGGGAACAAGCGCCTGATCGTAAAAGGACGGGCTTACCTGGATCGCCTGGCCGAGCATGGTCGAAATGGGACCCACCAGGGTGCTCGTCAGCACGATCAAAGTTAGCAGCAGGAAAAGCGACGTCGAGACAAGGACCAGCGTTTCCCGGGCGAGCAGGCTCTTGGCCACGCGCTGCGGCGCGAGCTCCTGACGGCGCAGAAATACCAGGCCGGCGCCTCCCGCCAGCAACACGGCCATCAGCGCCAGAAACATCCAGCCGATCGGCGATTCACTGAAGGCATGGACGCTGCTGAAGATCCCGCTCCGCGTCAGAAACGTGGCGAAATTGCACAGGCCGAACGTGAGGATGGCCAGCGCCACCGCGGTCTTCTTGAGGCAATTGCGATGACGCCAGGCCATGAGGCAGTGGATGAAGGCGGTCCCCGTCAGCCACGGCAGCAGCGAGCCGTTTTCCACCGGATCCCAACCCCAGTATCCCCCCCAGCCCAGTTCCTGATAGGCCCAGTGCGCCCCAAGGAGCACGCCGACCCCCAGCACTGACCAAGCCAACAGGGCCCACGGCCGGGCCAACTGGAGCCAGGCGGTGTCGAGCCGGTTGTGAATCAGCGCCGCGCTCGCGAGGGCAAAAGGAATCGTCCACGCCGCGTAGGCGAAGAAGACTACCGGCGGATGAATGAGCATCGACGGATGCTGCAGAATGGGGCTCAGGCCGAGCCCCTCCTGGCGGACGATGAGATTGGCCTGGCATGGGTCCGCGGTGAAGACCATGAGTCCCGCCAGGAAGGACAGGAACAGCATGAGCAGGCCGAACGCGAAATCGCGCAGCGTCGAGTCGGCGCTGGGAAGAAACCGGAACAGGATGGACAGGCCTGCCAAGATCCACGCCCAGAGCAACAGCGAACCGGCCTGGCCGACCCATAACGCGGAGAGCGCGTACTGCCAGGACAGGAGCCGGCTGGAATAGCGCGCTACGTAGTCAAAGCTGAAATCCCTGGTGAGCAGCCCGTAGGCCAGGGCCACCACCACCCCGCTCAACGCCAGCCAGGCCGCCAAGCCGGAAAAGGTGGCGAAGCGGCGCAAAACACGATGCTGCCGACTGTGGTAAACAAGATAGACGAAACCGGCATAGCCGGAGCAGACCAGCGTGGCGAGCAGGCAAAACTGACCGGCAAGTCTCATCCATGATCCCCGTTACGTTCCCGGTTCGATCGATCGTGGACTCATGCAGGGGACCGCTTCCCTGGTGAACCTGCGGCGCCTTCCGGGGCGTACTTGCTGGCGCAGCGCGTTATTACTTTCTGGCCTTGCAAGTGGCCGTCGCTCTGCAACACCCCCTCGACCACCACGTCCATGCGCTCCGCCAGGTTATCCGGCAACGGCCCCGAGCAAACGACGGCGATCCGGTGTTTTTCTCCATCCAGAACAAAGGAGGCTTCGCGGCGGTTCTCCGTGATCTGAAGCGATCCGCTCGCCACCTTGCCGCTAACGCGCAGACGCTTGCCCTCGAACTGATCGCTCCGCTCCTGACATTCGTCAACGAGCACGTAGTACTGCCACGTCGTGGAGAACCCTAGGAACGCCAGGTACCCGACCGCTCCTATCAGGGACGCCACGACCAGTGCGAGTCTTACTTTGGCAATCATCGCGGCCACGGCCTCACGGGAGAATTGGCCAATTCCGGGAACGCCATCCACCGGTCGGGGAGCCTAGCAACCCCCGCGGGTAGCGTCAATCCAAAGCGATCCGTGGGCGCCCTGGTCAGCTTGGTCAAGAAGGGTAATGCGAGAAAGTGGCGGGGGCAGGGGAGGGGGCTCTGGCGTCGGCGCGCATTCTCCGGGCCACAAGCAGCGCCATTTCCATGGCCTGCTCGTAATTGAGGCGCGGATCCACCTGGCTCTTGTAGGCCATGGCGAGGTCCGCCTCCGTCAATCCGCGCGCTCCGCCCGTGCACTCCGTGACGTCCTCCCCCGTCAGCTCGAAATGGACGCCGCCGAGAATGGACCCGCCCTCCTGGTGGATGGCGAACGCCTGCTCGAGCTCCCCCAGAATGTCCTCGAACCGACGCGTCTTCACGCCGCTCATGGCCGCGATCGTGTTGCCGTGCATGGGATCGCAGCACCAGAGCACATGTTGGCCGGCCTGGCGGACCGCGGCGATCAGAGGCGGCAGGCAGGCGGCGATCTTCTTCACGCCAAAGCGATGAATCAGCGTGAGCCGGCCCGGCTCGTTCTCGGGATTGAGAATCCGCGTGAGCCTCAGGAGCTCATCGGCGCCCATGGACGGGCCAACCTTGACGGCGACCGGGTTCACGATGCCGCGGAAATACTCGACGTGCGCGCCGTCGAGAGCGCGCGTCCGCTCGCCGATCCAGGGGAAATGCGTGCTGAGGTTGTACCACCCCTGACGCCGCGGCACCCGGCGCGTCTGCGCCTGCTCGTACCACAAGTTGTGCCCCTCATGGCTCGTGAAGAAGTCCATGCGATTGAGGTCCCCCGCCGGAACCGTCGCGCAGGTTTCCATGAAGCGGATGGCGTCGGCGATCCGCTCCAGCATGCCGCGGTATTCGGCGGCCTGGGGCGAATGCCGGACAAAGCCCAGGTCCCAGTACTCCGTATGGTGCAGGTCGGCGAACCCGCCTTGCACTAGCGAGCGGATGAAGTTGAGCGTCAGCGCGGCGCAATGGTAGCCGCGCAGCAGCAATTCCGGGTCAGGCGTGCGATCCGCCTCGGTGAACGCGATTCGATTGACGGCGTCGCCGCGATAGCTCGGCAGCGTCTTCCCCTCGCGTGTCTCGGTGAGGCAGGAACGCGGCTTGGCGTACTGACCCGCGTAGCGGCCCACGAGCGTCACGCGCTTCTTGCAGCCATACACGAGAATGACGCTCATCTGCAGCAAGATCTTGAGCTTGCGAGCGATGGTCGCCGCATCACATTCCTCGAAAGTCTCGGAGCAGTCGCCGCCCTGCAAGAGAAACCGTTCACCCCGGCTCGCCTCCGCAAGATGCCGCTTGAGGGTTTCGACTTCCCAGCTCGTGACGAGCGGCGGCAGATTCGCGAGCCCGGTTAACACAGATTCCAGCCTCGCCGCATCGGGATACGTCACCGGCTGGTCGAGACGCTTCTGTCGCCACGATGACGGAGACCATTCTTCTCGCATCAGACCGCCCTATCTGTGTCCGTTTTACCGTATACGAAGACTGTCGGTAGGAAGCGTACGGCTACTTGGGCTGAACCACTTTGGCGGGGAGGTTGAGAACGACTTCCTGCATGGCTTTGTCGGTCGTGTGGTAGGTTAGAGGGCTCGTCGCCGAGGGGCCAAAGCCCTTGACCGCCTTCCGCGACGCCTTGGCGCCCGGATAGGGGGTGAGTTCGACGATGAAACGCACGTCCGTGTCGGCGGGCACCTGAGCTTCAAAGCTGTCGCCCTTGAGTGTGGCCGGGGCCAGCTTGGTTTTGCCGCCCACCTTGTACTGGGCTGACACGCTCAGGGTCTCAGTTTTCTTGGCGATGATCGGACCGTCCTTGTCGCGCACGACGCCTTTGACGGTGATTTTACCTTCGCTGTTGCAGCCGACGAGTAGGAAAGTGGCGAACAGGCAAGTGGCAATGTATCGCATGGTAGCACCTGGCGGAAAAGAGACGCCGGGGCCGCGTGCGGTCCCGGAAGAGGCGGGGCTTGCGGAGGGCTTAGTCGGTGGGCGCCGCGAGGCCGTCGTCAGGTCGGAGAGCGCCGGTGAGGTCGATCCCGAAGCCTATCTGGCGGACCGAGCCGTCGCCCATGCAAACGATGGAGCCGCCTTCGAAGGGGCCACCCCAATTGTTGGCGAAAGCGATCCCGGGAGCGTCCTGGATGCAGGCGACGCCGGCGCGGCCGCTACCGCCGAAGGCGCCGTAGATGATGGGCTCCTTCCAGTTGGCGCCGTCGGTGGCGTGGTAGTCGCCCAGGTCGATGGCGGTCTGGCCAATGAGGATGGTGTTGCTGGAGCCGTCGGAGAGGGTGTCGATGCGGGCCCCGCGATCCATGGCGCCAAGGTTGCCGCTGAAGGGGTCGTTGATCCAGGCATTGATGGCGAAATCGGTGAAGGCCCCTGGGTTACCGGTGAGAGCGACGAGGGGCCGGCCGCGGCCGGCGCACAGGAAGATCGGGAAGCCTGTGGTGGTATCGGGCGCGCGATAGAAGGGCTCCTGTTCGACGAAGGGCAGGATCTGGTAGCCCCAACTTCCCGACCCCCTGACGAACGGGCTGCCCATGGCGTTGCTGGCGCCGTTGTAGGGCAGGCGTTTGAAAACGTCGTGGTAGCCGTGCATGGCGAGGCCGAGTTGCTTGGCGTTGTTGATGCTTTGCGTACGGGCCGCCGCGGCGCGAACCTTCTGCACCGCAGGCACCAACAGAGAGATCAGGATGGCGATGATGGCGATCACGACGAGCAGTTCGATCAACGTGAACGCCGGGCGACGGCTGGGGCGTGGCATGACGGTCTCCTCGGGAACGTCGTGGGACGAGTTTGCGACTGAACCGCCAGGAGCAACAAACGCGCCAACTTCGCAGGAAATCCTCTTCGTCGGCTGAGCGAGAAAAACCTTGGTTTCAACGAGTATCTGGGCGGGAAACGCCCGGCGGATCGTTGTCATGAAACCGCTCGCTGTGCGGAACTGCACAGAGCGAGATGTTGGCACAGTATGGTGAAGGACTACGTTGCGATTGCTGTGAACGCCGGAAATGGTGTGTCGTGCGGCGGCCACGTAACGGAATGGCCGCAAGGTACCTACCAGGGCGATGGACGCCCATCGCTTATGCCCTGCTCGGCCTCCAGCCTTGCAGCAGGCGAATGTAGTTGGCGCGCTGGTAGGGCGCCGCTTCTTCGCACCGCATGAGGCTCAGGGTCCCCTGGATGTCACGAAGGCATTCGACCTGATGCTCTTCCAGCCAGCGCTCCAGGTCCAGGCGGACCTGGGCCAGGTAGGCGGGGCCGTTCCGAAGCAGTGCCGAGACCATCTGGGTCGCATGGGCGCCCACCAGCACGGCCTTGACCACATCCGCCGCGGTAGACACGCCGCCCGTCACGGCGAGAGACGCGTTGACCTTCCCCGCCAGGATGCCGGTCCAGCGCAGCCGCAGCGACAGGTCCGACGGGCTCGACAGGTTGACCGGCGCCAGCTCGCGCCGTTCCACGTCCACGTCCGGCTCGAAGAAGCGGTTGAACAGCACGAGCGCATCGGCGCCGGACTCGTCGAGCTGGCGGGCAAAGTTGGGAATCGACGCGTAAAACGGGGACAGCTTCACCGCCACCGGGATCTTGATCGTCTCCTTGACGGCGCGCACCACTTCGAGCTGCTGGAGTTCCAGCTCCTGCCCGGTCAGATCGGGCTCCGTCGCCACCTCATAGAGGTTGAGCTCCAGACCGTCCGCTCCCGCTTCTTCCATCAGACGCGCGAAGCGCAGCCAGCCCCATTCCGAGATGCCGTTCAGCGAGCCGAGCACCGGCACGGAAACAGCGGCCTTGGTCTTGCGGAGAAGCTCCAGGTACTCCTCCGGCTGCAACGCGTACTCGCGCGGCTCGGGAAGGTAACTCGGAGTCTCGATGACGCCGGCCGCCGTCGCCCCGTCGGCGAGCTCGACGTTGATCCCTTCGGGGGCCAGCTGCTCTTCGAAGAGCGAGCGCAAGATGATGAGCGGCGCCCCGGCGTCCTCGAGTCGCTTCACGGCGTCCAGGTTGTCCGCGAGCGGGGAGGAGCCGGGGATCACGGGGTGGGGCAATTCAAAACCCATGTACGTCGTCGCCAGGTTCATCGTCGCTCCCCTGCTTCCCTTCGCGTCCAGCGCTGGAGATATTCTACCGGCTCAGTTTCATTACCTCGAACGGAATGGCCGGCAAGGCGCCCAGAGGCGTTCGCGCCCGTGCGGCCGCTCCCTTGCCTGAATCCGGGTAGGCCTCGACGATCAGGTTGCCCCTCAACCCCGGCTTGACCTTCTCGCCGTCAGCGTAGAGCAGCAGGATCGCGCCCTCCTCGTTCAGCACCGTTTTCTTGAGCGAGATGCCGTCGGGAGGGTCGCTCAGGATCAGTTCAATCTTGCCGGCCGACGCTGAGCGCGGAATGGCGATCCGAACCTGCGCCGTTCCCCCCGCCCGCAACTTGATCGGGCCCGGGTCCAGCAGCCGCGCCGCAAAACGCGCGCGCGCCGAGCCGCTGACGGTGACCAGCAGGTCGTTGGCCGGGACAAGATGGTGGTAGATGAACGCCTGCATCATGTCTTCGGCGGGAGTCGCGACCCGGACCACCTTCTTGCCGTCGATCAGCGCGCGCCCCTCCAGGACGAGATTGACCGGCCTGGGCCGGACCGTCGTGGGGACATGGAGCGCGACCCGGACCATGTCCTGCCCTGCCGGCACCTTCGCCCCATCGAGGGCGAAATCCACGGGGGAATACGTGAAGGCCAGGTTGATTTCGCCCGCGAACCCGTCCTTGCGCACCGCATGGACCGTGATGGCCAGGGTGGAGCCCGGCCGAGCGTTGATGCTGCACGGCGTCACCCGCAGCTCGAAATCGGGATGGGGAGCGCTGACGCGCAGACGGTAGGCGTGAGCGACGCTGCCCCGTCCTTGGCCATCCCCGATGTGTACGTAGTAAGCGCCATCCGCGGGGAGAGTCGCCCGAAGGTAGGAATCGGCGTGGTGGGTGTCCAGCCCCTGGGCCTTGTCTTCCCAGTCGTCGTTGAACGCGAGGACCTTGCCGCCGGCGTCGGTCAGCTTGAGCACGGAGTCGAGCGGCGAATCGAGCCGCCGGGCCCGCACTTCCGCCACGATGTTCTGCCCGCGCTTCCCCTCGAACTGAAATACGTCCCATGACCCCGGCTTGCCGATCCGGCCGTTCACGATGATCGGCAAGGTGATCTTCTGGGCCGTTGCCGGGGCGCTGATCGACTCCTCGGCCATGCACTCGGGCAGGCTGTCGACGGCAAAAGGGACGGTGTTGGACAGGATGTCGCCGTTGCGAATGGACGGCGGGAGGACACCCCGGCTTCATCTCGCCCGGATCGAGCGTGATGTTGGTCTTGAGCAGGTTCAGCCTTCCAGGGCGACCGTGGGCGCCTTTCGCCCCGGCCGGCCTCCGCGGAAAGACGCTGGTGATGAAGGGCGTTTCCTCCGCGTCGATGCGATAGACCAGAAATCCTCCCGACCGCGGTAGAGGCGTCCTTGATCTCCAGCACGTACTCGCCGTCCTCCGGGGACCTTGTAGGCCAGCACCGGGTCTTGCCGATGATGGAAATGGTCGCTGTACGCGACTTCCTCCCTTGCCGTCGTAGAGGGTCAGGGCCGCCTGGAAATAGCCGGGCACGGCGTCCGCCAGGTACGGAATCAACGACCGGGCCCGGGTAACGAACACCGGCTGCTGGTCCTTGCGCGGCAAGCGATGCCAACGATCGACCCCACCGGCTTTGAGTTGACTGTTGAGCGTGACCGGCAGCGTCATCTTGATGTCCCGCGCCCTGGGGGGTGGCGCCTCCCGGATGACCACTTTTTCGAAGTCAGCTCAGGAAGCTGGCCGACGAGGAAAACAACCGGGTTGGACATGCCCGTTTTCGCCTTGAGCCGCAACTGGCGCGGACCCGGCCGCCGTGGCGCGGATGGTGACCTCCATGCGACCTCCGCCAGCGCCGGCGTCGGCTGGACCGGTGGTCGAACGAAGCTCTTGCGGATCGCCTCGATCTCCTTGCGGTCGTCGTCGGTCTTCGTCTTCTTCTTTTCCAGTCCCGGAGAGCTGACCCGCAGCACATCGAGTTCACGCATGGTCAGCGGCCTGGTCTGCCCGGGATCTTCGCCTCCACCCCCTCGCCCCGAAAAGTGCAGGCTGACGGCGTCGTCGGGAAGCTGCCCGGCAGCTTCATCTCGAACGTGCTCCTTGCCGGCCGCCGGCGGAATGAAGCCGACGTGGGGCAGGGCCGCCTGCGCCCAAACGTTGCCGGCGCCGCCGCGACGGCGGCCAGGGCCAGCAGCCAGCGCGCCGATTCGCCATCGTACCCTCGCGCTTTCTCGCTCACGTTCCCAGCAGTCCGCCGCTGGCGCTTCCTCGCCGATGCGGCGTGACGCGAACGTGAAGCCCTGGGGATGCGGCAACCGGCCGGCGGGATCGATGCCCAGCAACTCATACAGCTGCCGATGAGGTCGTGCGGATACCGGGCCGATTGCGGACCGCCCTCGCCGCGCGCGTCGGAGGCGCCGACCACCTGGCCGCCGCGGAAACCGCCGCCCCCGATGGCGGGAACACCTGGCCGTAATGATGACGGCCGCCGTTCCGGGGGACTCCATGGCCACCCGCGGCGTCCGCCCGAACTCGCCGCAGCACCAGACAATCGTTCTGCTCAGCGGCCGCGGCTCCCGAATCGGGAAGAAGTCGCCAGACCGCGGTCCAGCTGGCAGCTTGGTCCGCATGGCGGGAAAGTGGTTATTGCTGCGTAGCCGCCGAAGTTGATGGTGATGTAGGGGACGCCGCGGCTCGACGAAGCCGCCGCGCGCATCAGGCAGGACTGGCCGAACGTGTTTCGGCCGTACCGATCGCGCGCTCGCGCTGCGCGATCGAGGTCGAGAAGCCGGCTGGCGTCGCCCAGCAGAAGCTCGTACGCCTCGTCTTCCGATCGCGTGAGCGCCCTCGAGGGTGGGATTGCCCGGCACGCCGCAGCCCTCCGGCGCAGCAGGTCGCCGGTATCTTGGCTGCCCCTCCGTCAACTGGCCGACCAGTCCCTCCACCACGAAGCCGCGTTCGGGTCACCGCCGGTGGCGAACGGCTTGTAGCGGTTGCCGAGGAATCCCGCCTCGTCAAAGCGTCCCTGGGGCTGTGTCAACACGATGTAGGGCGGGAGAAGCCCGAGCCGTTCGACGCTCCGGCCTCGAAACGGGAAACGACCGCCCGCGGTCGGGATAGACCACGCGATCGCTGGGATTCGCCCCGTCTGCACCAGATAGGCCGCCGTTTCGTGGCTGTTGTTGCCGTGCGTCATGCTGCGGATGATGGAATACTTGTCGAACTGCGTGGCGAGTTGGGGCATCAGCTCGGAGATGACCGTGCCCGCCGGGTGGTGGCGATGGGCCGATTCAGCGGACCACAGTACGCCTTCGCCCGCCTCGGGCTTCGGGTCGAAAGGTGTCGATGTGGCAGGAGCCGCCCCACAGCCAAACCTGGATCCTGGCTCGCCCGGGTCCTGGGCACGGGGGATCATCCTGCGCGCTCGTCCGCGGACGACCGAGCAGAACACCGGCGGCCCCCAGCAAGCCCTGTTTCAAGATGCTGCGCTGAAATGGTCGCGCGCCAGCCTGATTCTTCAGTGTCATGTTCATTCCCTCGTGCGCTGAAACGTTGTCCGATCTCGCTACGGATTCCGTGGTATCTCTCGTGGCCCCAAATACATGTCAGTGACGGCACAAGAACTCCGCGCTGTTGATCAGGCCCAGGCGAGATCCGCCGATTCCGCCCCCAGCGCCTCGTTCAACTCTTCCCGCGTGGGGTAACGCGACAGGATCGTCGGTACAGCTCCTGGGCGATTTCCTTCAGGTCCTTCGACGATGTCAGCAGCCCGCTAAGCCCGGGCCCCTTCTCGATCTTTTTCTGAATGTGCGCCGAGTTCAGCAGGTGCAGTCGCTGGGCCGCCGTGAACTTGTTGTCGCGCTCCGATTCCAGACCGGTGTCACGCGACGGCCGTCCGAACATCTCCAGGAACGGGCTCGTGATGCTGGCGTCCGGCAAGCTGATCGCCCGATGTCCATGGGGGAGGAACGTGAACGGCTCCGGAATGGGGCTGAAATAGTGCTCCGTCGTGCCGGTGATCTGGCAGATGGCGTCGATGAGAACCTCCGCGTCGAGCCGGCGGATCGGATAGGAGGCGAACAGCGCCGCCTCCGGATCGTTCACGGCGACGCAGGAGGAGAGTTGGTACGTCTTCGAGTTCAGGATAGCCGGTAAAGATGCTTCAGGTCGTAACACGCTCCGCTCCTGCTCCAGGTAGGCCAGCAACTCCGGGTTGCTGGGAAAGTTGTCCGGCCGGATGTCGTCCGATTCGTGGATGATGCCGCGGCCCAACAGCCAGGCCCACGTACGGTTCGCGATGTTCCGGGAACCAGACAGGGGTTCTTGGGCGTGATCAACCAGTCCGCGAAGGCGACCCGCGGGTCCTGGCCCGGGGTCAGGTAGCGGCGGTCCCATCCGGGGAAAACGGCCTCCACTGTTTTCAGCGATTTGCGTGAATCGAAGAAAACGATCTCTTCCTTCCACTCCCCCGTGGCTTTGTAACCGATCTGGGAGAAAAAGGGCGCCAGCGCGTCCCAGCGTTCCTCCGGCAAGCCTTCCGGCCGAACCCCCATGAAGGTCAGGGCGACCGCCCGCGCCGTGGTGGGCGGGTCCTTCTTCTGCAAGGCGCGATAGAAGTTGACCGGGGGGCCCGGAAGTTGCTGCCGCTGGACGTCAGCAGGGCGCGCGCGGCGAATTGATCGTACGGCATGTTCTCCCGGATCGCCGCGCGGATCCAGTGATGATACGCGCGCACGGCGTTGGGCCAGAGATTGATCGGGAACTCCGATTTCACCCGGAGGATGTCCCCCCATTTCATCGCCCAGTAGTCGGCGAATTCCGTCCGCTCCAGCAATTGATCGATCAGGACGCGGCGGCTTTGCCCGGACTGGTGTCTTTTGAGGAACGCCTTCACCTCCTCCGGCCGTCGGCAATGTGCCGATCACATCGGGGGCCGGCAGCACGACACCGCGTCCGAGCAGGGCGCGAGGTGATCCCCGCTCCTTTAGCTTGGCGAAGACCAACTCGTCGATCCGATTCGCGCTTGCTCGCGGCGGGGGGCGTCAGGGCGGGGTGGTCTCGCAGATGCCGCGGGCCGCTCCATCCACTTTGGCTTTGGGCTTCGGCTTGCTCGTCGGCTCCGATTTGGCAATTTCCGGACGGACCAACGGTAGGCCTGTCGGACGGAGTCGGCTTGGTCTTGACGGGCGCCGGCGCCGAGGGGGAGGGCTTGACGGCGATCGGCGTCTCCGGTTCTGGGGCAGCGCCCGTTTCCTTCTCCCGCGCTAAGTTCGGCGCATCGGGCGGCGCAGCGAGGAATCCCAACTCATAAACGAGGCCGATCGCCACCAGCGCGACCGCGACAATCCACGCGATCGCCTCGATCTTGCGGCGTCGGGTCCTTGTTGGCTGTGGCGTCTGGATCGGCGCCGGCGCCGCGGTGGGAGGAAGCGGCAGAGGCTTGGCGTGACCGGCCGGCGCCGGAGGCTGGAGTCTGCCGACAGGGATGCCGACCTGGGGAATCGGGGCAGGCCGGCCCTTGTCCGCGTGGGCCGGCGTTCGTGGCTCTGGCGCCGCCGAGACCGAAGTCCGGTCGCGCCTGTGCAAGTGGTAATGGACGCCGCATCCGGGACATTGGCCGACAGGCGGAGCGCCAGGGGTCGTCCACAACAGGACGCCGCAGCGAGGGCACGTTCTGGGGCTAGCGCTCATAGGGCCTCCGGCCGGCGACGCGGGGCGCGTGCGCGAAAAACCTACCCGACAAAACATTCCGTTTCGTTGGGGGGAAGCACGGCATACGGGCAGAGAAAACGCTCCGGGCAGGTCCCCGGACAATACGGACCGCACCTGCCGGCGTCGCCCGCCTCAGGGTAGGCGGATTCTCCGGCGACATGGCAACGACCGCGCGCCACGGGCGCAGGGAAAGCCTCGCCGTGTGAAAACGCGATCCCCTCGATCTCCACCAGGAGATCGGGCCGGCAGACGTCGGCCACCACGTACGTCGCCGGCAGGCCGCCCAGGCGACTGTCGCACACGGCGCGGACCCTGGCAAAGTCTTCCGGCCGCTTGACATAGACCCGAATCACACCGAGGCCGTCGAGCGACGTGCCCGCGCCAACCAAACCGTGGCGACTCAGGTTCTCTTCCGAGATGAGGGCGGCGATGTTTTCCAGGGTTTCGTGGGTCTGCGCCTCGACATCTTCCGGATGGCGCGTCTCCGCTTGGGTGATGCTGGCCGTGCCGGACACGAAGAGCAGGTTGTCCTGGCCGCAGCACAGCGCCATGCCGCGCGAGAACTTCGGACTCTGCGGGCTATAAGAGCGCGAGTAGTTGAACGCGGAGGTCTGACGCGGATTCACCAGAGGCACGGCCACGACGTCGGGGCGCGGGCCGGCGATGGCCAGGGCGCTCATGGCGATGCCTCGGCCGGTGGTCCCGATCCCCGTGCTTGCGGGAAAAGCGCGGCCCGCCGCCTCGTCCGGCAAGCGGTCCTCCAGAAAACGGATGTCCTGATAGAAATCCGTGCGGGCGCGGTTGAACTCCTTGTAGCGCTGGTTCGGGCCCTCGTCCGCCACGATGCCGCCCAGATAGAACCAGGCGCGAACGATCTGGCTGAACTGGGCCCCGCCGCCGGGAAGAAGCCGGCGCAGGTGCTGCAAGGCGCAGGTCGCCTTCTCGTACACTCCCGGCGCCGAGGTGCGAGGCAGGGCGCCGCCCGCGTAAACCCAGTCCATGTCATTGTGGTGGGCAACGACCAGCTGGTCGCTGATCCGCCGGATGGCGACCCCGGTTCCGTCGCCCCCCAGGCCCAGCGCTTCGATCGCGAGCCTGGTTCCGGCGCACGGTGACTGCGGAATGTAAGTGGTGGCCGGCATGTCGCGCCCATAAAGCTCGCGGATAATCTGCCGGCAGGCGGGAATCGACTCGTGCTCCCCAAGAAAGACCACCTGGCTTACGACAGCGGCCCCCTCGAATCTCATCGCCGCGACGATCGCCGCGACGGCGTCCCTGGCCTGGCGCCGTAATGTGTCGCCGACTCGCGGCACGGCAGTCGCAAAGACGTGGCGAACGTTATTGATCTCGACAACGGCGTGGCGGCTCCTTTCGCCGACGCTCTTGCGCGACACCTGGGCGGACATGGAAGGTCGCCTTTCGTTGAAGAGGGTGGCCAGGGTCCCCACCCCCTATGCAACTCGCGGGCCGCCTACCTCCGCCAAATTCTCTTTTCGTTCTTTTGATGAGTATTAACGTCTTTGCCGGGATTTCGTGGGCCTTGGAATGGTGGAGATCGCACGGGTTCCGCAGCCGGAATCGGCGTCGTCAACACCCGCGAGCAAGATCGCACAGTCCTTGTCCTGCCTCCGCACACTGGCCCGGCCACCGGCGCCAGGCGCCGACCATCGCGAACGCTCTCATGAGCCACGGGACGGCAACTTCGCCTTGGCCAAGTAGATGCTGGTTTTGCCCTCGTGGGACGAATAGTAACTGATCCACAACAATCCATCGTGCAAAACCAACCCGGCATAGCTCGTGTCCCCGCCTGACGGCAGCTGGAGCGACTCCGTGAGCTTGCCCGTCCGCGGATCGAGCCAGCACAGGGACGTGCGAACCTTGCCGTCATAGAGTCGGACCGCGGCGATGAAACGCCCGTCCGGCAGCCGCAGCATGGTCGGGCCGCCGATCCGCCGGCCGACGTCCTTCCACTCCCATGTCGTGTAGGGTGGCTGGGAAACCCCGAGCAGACCCGTGTTGGGTTTGCCGTCCCGGCGCAGGAGGCAGTAGGCCGTGTCCCCGTCGAACACGAGCGACGACTCGTTCGGATAGCCGACGTCGAACAGGCGTTTGACAAGCGTGTCGAACTTCTTGCCGTCCTTGCTTGTGTAGAGCCGAACCGACTGATCCTTGCCGCAGCCGTAGCCGAGGCTATAGGCGGCGCCCTTGTGCCAGCTGACGCGCCAGAGCCAGAAGTCCGGGTCGCCGATCTCGTGCCGGCCGCTCCACGTCCGCCCATCCTTGGAAAACCAAGCGAGCGACTGGTGCGTGTGCTTCGATTTGTCGTGCAGCGCCTCGGCGCCGGACAGCATCAGGCGCCCGTCCGGCGTGATGGTGATCTTCGCGTCGCGCAGGTCGGACGTCGGCGATGTCATGAGGGCGGCTGACTCCCACGTCGTGCCATCTTCCGAGGTCAGAACGCGCAGCGAGCCGTCCGGCGACACATGCGCCTTGCCCTCGCGAAAAACGCAGAACCAGCGATCGTTGAAGCGTACCAGATCAGTGAACGCGTTGTGCGGCGCCTTGTCCCAGATCTTGCGGACCTCGACGAGCTTGATCCCTTCGTCGCCGCGGACGGCGCCGCCAAGCGCCAACAGCACAAGGAATGTGAGTCGCTTCATGATGTGTCCCACGAATCAAAGGATTGGAATGTCAGGACGCCCCGCCCGCGCCTGCCGCCTCGGCGCCCGGCTCACGCCGAGGCCGCGCCATTGCGGCGCCGTTTTCGCGCCAATCGGCGAAGAACTGGATCACGTAGAAGAACACCGGCGTCAGGAAAATCCCGAACAGCGTCACCCCCAACATCCCCGCGAACACCGCCGTCCCCAACGTGCGCCGCATCTCCGCCCCCGCGCCTTCCGACAACATCAACGGTACCACCCCGATGATGAACGCCAGCGAAGTCATGACGATGGGCCTCAGCCGCAGCTTGCAAGCCTCCAGGGTCGCCTGGTAGCGCGGCACGCCGGCCTCGTGCCGCGCCTTGGCGAACTCGACGATCAGGATGGAATTCTTGCTCGCCAGGCCGACGAGGACGACGAAGCCGATCTGCGTGAAGATGTTGATGTCCATGCCGGCGATGACGACGCCGAGCGCCGAGCACAAGAGGCACATCGGCACGACGAAAATAACGGCGAGCGGCAACGTCCAGCTCTCGTACTGCGCGGCGAGCACGAGGAAAACGAGGATGACGGCGAGGCAGAAGACGTACATCGCGGTGTTCCCCGTCTGCAGCTGGAGGAGGGCCAGCTCGGTCCACTCATAACGCATGCTGTAAGGCAGCGACTGGGACGTGAGGGACTGGAACTGCGAGATGGCCTGGCCGGAGCTGAAGCCGGGGGCGACGTTGGCGTTGACGATGGCGGCGGGGTACATGTTGTAGCGGATCAGCATCACGGGCCCCATCACGTCGCGCACCCGGGCGAAGCTGCCGAACGGGACGATCTTTCCCTTGTCGTTCTTGAAGCCGAGATGGAGCAGGCTCTTGGTTTCCTGGCGGAAGCCGTAGTCGGCCTGGACGTTGACCTGCCAGGTGCGGCCAAAGCGGTTGAAGTCGTTGACGTAGAGGGAGCCGAGGTAGACCTGGAGAGTGTTGAAGACCTCGAAGAGCGAGACGCCCATGGTCTTGGCGGCGGTGCGGTCGACGTCGATGAAGAGCCAGGGGGTATTGGCGCGGAAGCTGGTGTAGAGGCCTTCGACCGCGGGAAACTGCAGGACGCCGTCGCTATCCGCAGCGGTCTCGGCGCCGTCGATCACCTTCTCGGCCACCTCTTGCAGGCGTTCCAGGCCGGAGTCGCCGCGGTCCTCGATGACGATCTTGAAGCCGCCGGCGGTTCCCAGCCCCTCGACGGGTGGAGCGCCGAAGACGTTGACGGCGCCACCGCGGATCGCGCGCTGCAGTCGGGCCTCGAGCGTCTTGGCGATGGCGTCGGCCTGAAGCGCGGCGTCCGTGCGGTCGTGGAAGTCGTCGAGCATGACGTACATGGCGCCGAAGTTGGGCGCGTTGGCGTTCAGTAGCAAGGATTGCCCGGCGATCGCCACCGTGTGCCGCACGCCCCTGGTCTCGAGCGCGACCTTTTCGATGCGGCGCATCGTTTTTTCCGTGCGCTCGAGGGAGGAGGCGTCCGGTAGCTGCACGTTGACCAGGAGATAGCCCTTGTCCTGGGTCGGGATGAAACCGGTCGGCGTCATCTGGAAGATCAGC
>JAXMAR010000052.1:0-49579 GCA_046350295.1 Gemmataceae bacterium | reverse complement strand
AAGCCCTCGCCCCCTTCGAAGCCCCCGGCATCAACCTCCTCGACGCCGCCCATCGCATCCGCCACGCCTACTACCAGCGCTGGATGCTCGACCCGCCGCGCCTCGACCCGCTCACGCGCATGCCCAAGCTCGCCCCGGATGGCAAATCCACGCCGCTCCCCCTCTTCGACGGAGACGCGGCGCGGCAGTTCGACACGATCTGGCACTACATGCAGACGTTGCCGGGCAAGAAGTAACCATTCAATGCGGCGTCCGGCACTGCAAACAAGGAGAAACGCGCCCGCGCTTGCGCCGTTAAGCCTTGTTCGTTCTTTCGCATCGGACCATCGTGCCACCTGGGTCCGCACACCGCAAAGATCGCCTCTAGCGGCACTTGCATCCAGAATCGCCTGAAGCCGCATTTCCGGTCTGGAAAATGGACAGACATCCGGCGTCCAACAGCCACCCGTAACAGGATACGTGCAAGAGACTCCACCCGGAAGCCAAACGCGCGTTTCCCGGATGCGGGGCGCGGTACAATGCTCCGATGCTCACCGGGCGTGGCGGCGGTTTCCTGATGCTGGTCTTTGCGGCCTGGGCGTTCGCGCTCAATACGGGCATCGTCGCGCTCAGCATCGCAGGGACACTGCTGCTAATCTGGTTCTTTCTTGCCTGGCTGCTTTTCGTGCTCCGCGTGCGGCTGGCGCGCGGGCGGCTCCGCTTGGTGCGGACGCTGTTCGACGAGCATGGGCCGGTCCGTCAACTCTGGGCCCGGTCGCCGTACCGTGTTGTCGTCGAGATTCACAACGAGGGTCGGCTCGCTCTGCCGTTCGTCGTCGCGATCGACCGGGCGCCGCTCCTGGCCGCGCGGACGGAAGGGGAGCACCATGTTTCCGGGCGTTTGGCGCGCGGGGAACCGCTGGGGATCTTGTACACGCTGGAAGCGTCGGCCGGGGGTAATCTGCGTTTTGAAGGCGTGAAGCTGCTCGTGTCCGATCTGGAGGGCTTTTTCGCCGCGCCGCTGTTCGTCCGCTCGATCGAGGTCGTGCGCGTGCTGCCGCCGCTGGCCGACGCGCGCGGGCACGTGCCGGCGGTGAAGCGGTTGAACATCCTGCCGCTGCTGGGGCCGCACCCGCATCGGCGTGCCGGCTCGGGCATCGAGCTGCTGGAGCTGCGCGACTATCAGGCGGGGGACCCGCCGAAGCTGATCGCGTGGAAGATCTCGGCGCGGCGCGACCGTCTCATGACGCGCGAGCTGGAGAGCGAGGTCCCGATCCGCTGCACGCTGTTCGTCGACACCAGCGACAGTGTTCGCCTCGGCGCCGCGGGGCAGACGGCACTGGCCCGGCTAACGGAGATCGCCGGCGCCGTCGCCCAGGCCAACGCGGCGGCGCGCGACCTGACGGGCCTGTGCCTTTTCGACGAACAAAGCGTCGTCCGCCTTGTCCGCCCGGCCCGCGGCCGGCGGCCCCTGCTCGAGCTGATTCACCTCCTGTCCGAACACGCCGATCTGCTGCCGCGCACGAACCGGATCTCCTTGCCCAGCCTCCTGCCGCTCGCTTACGGTCTGGCCCAGGACCTGTATCCGGAGCTGCTGCGCCGCGACTTGAACGCCTTCCCGTGGTGGTTGCCCGCCTGGTCCCCGAGGCCACTCTACACGGCGCGGCTGCCGGGGCCCCGGCCATGCTCGCGGCTGGGCCGCTTCCTGCACTGGCTGGAGCGGCGGCTGCGCGACGGCCCCCTCGGCTGGGTAGCGACACTGCCGCGCCGCTTCCGTCCCAAGGCGTTCCGGGAGTACCGGCAGCGCAAGCAGCTCGCCGCCCTGCTGGCCGCGCTCTACCGGCTGGGTCCGGAAGCGACGGCGCATCTATTGGAGGATGACGACGCCTGCCGCGACGCGGCGCTGCGTTTCCTGCGCGATCATCAGCAGCCGTTCCCGCTGCGTCTCTATGACGAGGAGGGCCGGTACGCTTTCGCCGCGGCCGGCAAGGTCGACGTGCTGGCGCGGGCGCTGCTTTCGTCCATCCGGCGCGGGCAGGACAACGAGCTGTTCGTGCTTCTGGTGGACCTGCTGGAGACGGAAGAGCTCGAGCCGCTGCTCCGCGCCATCCGTGTGGCGCGGGCGCGGCGCCACGAAGTGATGCTGATCTGCGCCTGGCCGCCCGACGTGCCGCCGCCGGCCAAGGCGCGTGACCGATCGCCGAGGCCTGTCCAGGACCTGCTCGAAGGGCCCATTGACGTGGAACAGATCGTGCGCCGGGCGACCGTCTGGCGGCTGCAGCAGGCTTATGACCGGCTGGAGCGGACCATGGGGCGGGCGGGCGCGCGCGTTGTCTGCGCCCGCGCGAACGAGGCGACCACGCTGGTCCTCAAGCGCATGCAGCGGCTGCGCGTTTTTCAGCGGGGGGTCCCATGAGCGAGCCATCCGCTGAAGTGGGGAACGGCCGGGCCGCGGAGGAGACGGCGCCTCTGCTCCAGCTCTGGCATTACCAGGCCTGGTGCGGCGTCTGCCTCGGCCTGATCTTTCTCGCCCAGTTCACCCAGGGCATCGTCCTCACCAACCTGGTCACGGTCCTGCTCGGCGTCGTCGGCATCCTGCTCCGGGTTCGCTGGGGCGTCTTCTTCCTGCTTTCCGGCGTCATCATCGCCCAGAGCATGAACTTCTTCCTGAACGAGCGCTACATGACGTGGGGCGGACGCGGCCGCGAGCCGGAGCTGCACGATTTCTTGCTCGGCATCGGCGTCCTGGGCTACGTCATGGGCCAGTACCGCTTGCAGGGCCTGTGGCATTTCGTGTGGCCGGCCGATCCGCGCCAGCGCGCGGGACCGGTTGGGCGGCGCTTCCTGTTCTGGCGCGGCCGGGCGCCGATCGTGCAACACCGCCGCGCGGAGACGGACCTGCGCATGCCGGAGCTGGTCAACCTGGCGTTTCTGATCCCGACGCTGGCGCTGGCCGCGATGGTCCTGTTCACGGTGACCCGCCCGGCGCGCGATTGGCTCGAGTTGCCGGGCGGATTGGCCCATTTCGTGGTCCTCCTCTGGATACTCCTGCTGGGGGGCTGGGTGGTCCGCCAAGCTCTGGAGCTCTGGCACGCCTGGTCGCCGGGAGACGACGAGGCGACGCTCTTTCTCCAGGACCAGGTCTGGAAGGACCTGCGTGGTGAGCAACGGCGCATCGAGCGCTGGCGCGCCTGGGCGAAGGCAGAGGGCCGAGGGAAAAAGGCGGACTGAAGTTCGAGGACCAAGAAGGAAAGGACAAAGCCATGCGTTTCTGGATTCGGGAAATCCTCGGCGTCCTGCTCATCCTCGGCGGACTCTACTCGTTCTTGCTGACGATCAGCATCATCACCAACAATCCGTCGGCGTTCTTCAACGCCTTGCACACGACGGTCATCGGCATCTTCGTCTTCCGCGGCGGCATTCACCTACTGAAGGTCGCCCTGGCGGCGCGCGTCTGCATGCTCTCCATGCGCACTCCGGGCCAGCCCAAGCCCGGCCCCGCTGCCGGCCCCCTCGCGCCGGCGCTTCCCGAATGGTGACGCCAATCGCGGGACGCTAGCTAGTCGCGGGATGCTGGTCACGGCCCTGCCTTTTGGGATAATAGCGGGGTTGTGCCGAAAGGGCGCCTGACCTCCTCCGGCAGTTCATCGCCATGCACCGTCCCCATCTGGAGCAATTCGTGGAGTTGGCCCAGGGGCACAGCCTCGTGCCCGTCTACCGCCAGCTTGTCGGCGATGTCCTCACACCCGTCACGGCCTTCGGCAAGATTCAGGATGGGGACTGGTCCTTCCTTTTCGAAAGCGTCGTCGGCGGCGAACGCCTCGGCCGTTACAGCTTCCTCGGGTCCGGCCCCTTCCTGCTCTTCCAAGCCTGGGACCGCGACGTGCAGATCACCGATCTGCGCACCCGCGAAGTGACGCGGCGCCATCACGACGACCCGCTCCGCCTCCTCGAAGATACCGTCCACCGCTATCGCGCTCCGCACGTCCCCGGGCTGCCGCGTTTCTGCGGCGGGGCCGTCGGCTACGCGGGCTACGACACCATCCGCTATGTCGAGCGGTTGCCGCACCCGCCGCTCGACGACCGCCGCCTGCCCGATCTCTGCTTCGCCCTCTACGACCGCATGGTCATCTTCGACCACATCAACAAGACCATCGCCGTCGTGGCGCATGCCCACGTCGAAGGACAGGACCCCAAACGCGCTTACGAGGACGCCTGCCGCCGGGTCGATGAGCTGGTGACGCGCCTCGGCCGCGCCTCGGCCGACTTGCCCCTGGTCGACATTGCCGCCGGGGGTAAGGCGACCCGCGCCTACGCCTCCAACTTCCCGCCGGGCCAGTACGAGAAGGCGGTCGAGCGGGCCAAGGAATACATCCGCGCCGGCGACATTTTCCAGGTCGTCCTGAGCCAGCGCCTGAAGACGCAGACGACGGCCGACCCGTTCGACATCTACCGCACGCTGCGCGTCGTCAACCCCAGCCCGTTCCTGATCTACCTCGAGGCCGGACCGGACCTCTGCCTCGTCGGCAGTTCGCCGGAGATCATGGTCCGCGTCGAGGGGGACAAGGTGACGATCCGCCCGCTCGCCGGCACCCGGCCGCGCGGCCAGAGCGAGGAGGAGGACTGCCGCCTGGCAGACGAGCTGCTCGCCGACCCGAAGGAGCGGGCCGAGCACATCATGCTGGTCGACCTGGGCCGCAACGACGTGGGCCGCGTCGCCCGCTTCGGCACCGTCGAGATCAGCGACGTGATGAGCGTCGAGCGCTACAGCCACGTCATGCACATTTGCAGCAACGTCACGGGGCGCTTGCAGCCGGGCATGACGGCGTTCGACGCGCTGCGCTCCTGTCTTCCGGCCGGCACCCTGAGCGGCGCCCCCAAGGTGCGGGCGATGGAGATCATCGACGAGTTGGAGCCGCACCGGCGCGGGCCGTACGGCGGGGCGATCGGCTACGTCGACTTCAGCGGCAACATGGACACGTGCATCGCCCTGCGCACGATGGTGATCCAGGGACAGACCGTCTGGCTGCAAGCCGGGGCTGGAATCGTGGCCGACAGCGTGCCCGAGAAGGAACGCGAGGAGACGCTGAACAAGGCCATGGGACTGTTGCGGGCCCTGGAGATCGCCGAGACGCAGCTCGGGGATCGATCGACAAGCTGTTCCATGACGCCGCCTTGACAAACCTGGGTGGCACGCCCTGAGTCTTCGAAGGGCGTGTGAGTCCTGGCGGCGTCCGCGTCACGCCCTTCGAAGACTCAGGGCGTGCCACCGGAGGGAAACGTGGCACGAGTCGCTCGTCTGTTGTTGCTGGGGGTCGGGCAGCTTTCCACCTTGATCGGCGCCGTCATGGGCGGCCTGTTCGTGACGCTCGAGATCGGGCGGCGGGCCGGCGGCGACGGCGCAGGCTTGGCGGTCCTGCTCGCCGCGGCGTTGCCCGCCCTCATCCTCATTCCGGCGCTTGCGGCGCTGTCCCGCCCGTTCTCGCGCCAAGTCGTCCTGCGCTGGGCGTCGATGTACGTCGTCTTCGTCAGCCTCCCGTTCGCGTTCCTGCAAGAGTACTGGCTGCTCTGGTGGGGCCTCGTCTCCTTGGGCCTCGCCGTCGTCCTGCCCCTTCGCGCCTCCCTGGCCCACACCGCCGCCCGCGAGATGCACGCCGGCGCCACCCGCATGCGCACCGCCGCTCTCTTCTACTCCTTTGCCGCGGTCTTCGTCGGCGCCGTCGCCGGCTATGCCCTTTCGCGTCACGAGGGGCCGGGCCTACCCCTCCCGTTCGGCTACGCGCTCGGCTTCTTCGCCCTCGCCCTCGCCACCACGCTCACCCCCCCCTTCCGCCGCGACCAGACGGCGCCGCGCGACGCTCACACCGGCGCCAGCGTCTGGCGCGACGTCTGGGAGGCGCCCGCCTTCCGCTGGGCCCTCCCTCTGGGCGGTGTGATCCGCGGCGGCTTCTGGGCCCTGCTCCTCTGGCTCTTCCTGACGCTGCCATCCACCCTTCCCGAGCGCCTGCACGCGCTGACGCTCTTCATCCTCGGCGCCGCCGTCGCCTGTCTGCTCTTGACCATCGAAGGCCATCCGCGCCGCCTCCTGGGCTTTCTTCCCTGGGCCCTCGTCGCCCTTGCCGTCGTTCTTCTACTCGCCGCGTTCGCCGAGGATCCGCTCGATCTCGTCCCCGCCCTCGGCTGGATCGCCGGCTTCCTCCTGCCGCCGCTTCACTCCGCTCTGGAGATGGAGCTGCACGAGGCCGAGCGCCTGCCCGCCGAGGCCCTGCGCCGCGCGGCCGACGTGCTGGCCGCGCTCCTCTGGGGCGGCCTCCTCCTGCTCGCCCACAATCTCCTCGGCGTCTCGGTCGCGGCGCTCCTCTTCGTCCTGGCCGTCTTTGCCCTGGCCGGGGCCATCGCGGCGTTCATCCAGCGCCGGCGCGACACCGCCGAACTCGTACTGGAAGGATTGATGCTCCCCTTCTGGCGCGTCCACGCGACCGGTCCGGGACTGACCCTGATGCCGCCGCGCGGGCCGGTCATCCTGCTCGCCAACCACGCCTCCTGGTTCGATCCGATCTTCCTCGGCAAGGTGTCTCCGCGCAAGCTCCTGCCCATGATGACCAGCGTCTTTTACGACTCCCCCAAGCTCAACTGGCTCATGCGCCTGGGGGAGGCCATCCGCGTCGAGTCCGCGCGCTTTCGGCGCGAGACGCCGGAGCTGGACGAGGCCGTCGCCACTCTCGACCGCGGCCAGGCGCTGCTCGTCTTCCCCGAAGGGGCCATGCGCCGCCGCGACGAACAGTGGCTGCGCCACTTCGGCCAGGGCATCGTCCGCATCCTGCGCGAACGCCCGCATACGCCGGTCATCACCTGCTGGATCGAAGGGAACTGGGGCAGCTACTTCTCGTACCGGGACGGCCTGCCGACGAAGAACAAGCGCATGGATTTCTGGCGCTCGATCCGCGTCGCCCTCGCGGCGCCGCGCCACATCGACCCGGCCCTCCTCGAAGACCAGCGCGCCGCCCGCCGCCACCTCATGGAGCTGGTGGCGAAGACGCGGACGCTGCTCGGCCTGGAGGCGGCCCCGCTCCAGAACGTGCACGAGGACGCGCTGGAAGAGGAGAAGGCTTGAGGCCGCGATGGGCACTTCTCCCAGAATCTGCGTCATCGGCTCGGTCAACGTCGACCTCACCTTCCGCGCCTCGCGCCTCCCCCGGCCCGGCGAGACCATCGCCGGCGAGCGCCTCCTGATCGGCGGCGGCGGCAAGGGGGCGAACCAGGCCGTGGCGGCCGCCCGCCTCGGCGCCAAGGTGTCGCTCGTCGCGCAAGTCGGAGCCGACGTCTTCGGTCAGGACTCCCGGCGCCGCTTCCAGGCGGAAGGGCTCGACATCGCCCATGTTGGGGCGCATCCATCGTTGCCGACCGGCGCCGCCGCCATCCTGGTGGACGCCATGGCGCAGAACAGCATCGTCGTCTCCCCCGGCGCCAACGCCGGCCTCTTACCCGAGCACGTCCGCGCCGCGGCGGCGGTTATCGAGGGCGCGGACGCCGTGCTCTGCCAGCTCGAAGTCCCCCTCGCGACGACACTCGAGGCGTTCCGCATCGCCCGCGGCGCCGGCGTACGCACGATCCTCACGCCGGCGCCCGCCGTCGCCCTGCCGGAGGAGTTGTACCATCTCACCGAAATCCTCATCCCCAACGAGACGGAGGCCGAGACGCTGACGGGCGGCAAGATCGGCGGCTTCGAAGAGGCGAAAACTGCCGCACATGAGCTGAGGCGGCGCGGCGCCGCCGTCGTCGTGCTGACGATGGGGGCGCGCGGCGCGCTGGTGGTCGAGGCGGCGAGCGTGGTCCATGTCCCGGCCCGCAAGGTGGAGGCGGTGGACACGACCGGGGCAGGCGACGCGTTCGCGGCGGCGCTGGCCGTCTTCGCGGCGGAAGGGCAATCGCTGCGGCAAGCGGCCGAGTCGGCGGCGCTGGTCGCCGCCATTGCGGTATCGCGGACCGGAGCGCAGACCGCCTTTCCCACACGCGCGGAACTCGGCCCCGCCTCGTCCGTTCCCCGTTGATCAATCCCACCTCAGCAAGAACTCTCTGCTCCGACTTATCGCGCGTGCCAACTCCGCCGCCGTTTCCGCTCCCTCGTCCAAAACCGGCGGACAGAACTCCGCCATCCGCTCCCGATTCGCCCCCGCCGCCAGCAGCACGTGGACCGCTTCCACGTGCCCGTTGATGGCCGCGCTCATCAGCGGCGTAATGTGCCCCTGCCGCCGCGCCACCAGACTGCGCGGCTGCCAGTGCCCCTCGACCGGCAAGCCGCGCTCCAGCAGGAAACGCACGATCTCGGCGTTCCCTCCCTCCGCGGCGCATTCGAGCAGATCGGTCTGGTCGAGTCCCAGCGCGTTCAGATTCGCGCCCGCCTCGACCAGCGTGTGGAACGCTTCACCCTGCCCCGCCTGCGCCGCCGCCATCACCGGCGTCAAGCCGTTGAGGTCCGTCGCCTCCAGCGGCGCGCCGGCGGCGAGCAGTTCGCGGATTTTCGCCGCGTCGCCCGCTCGGGCCGCTTTGAAGAGGTGTTTTGGCTTGGGGTTGTCCATCGTGATCTCTCCGCCGGCCGGCGTGGCGCCGTTTTCGCCTTCGCTCTATCCTTTGCTCGGTTATAGTAAAGAGGCACGGGCGGCGCGGTCTTCTCGAGGAACCCGGTAAACCCGTAGGCGCCGCTCGGATGTAGGGACAGGCCATGAGTACGACGTTCAAAGAGTTCTTGCAGGAGCAGGCGCAAAAGCACCAGGCGGAAATGTACGCCGCCAAGGCGACGGTCGATGAATGGCAGGATGCCGTCGATCGCCTTTTCGGGCAAATCAAAACGTGGCTCAAGGAGTCCGACCCCAACGGACTGATTCAGATCAAGGATAGTCAAGAGGAAATCCGGGAGCCCGGGCTCGGCATCTACCTCGTCCCGCGCTTGAACCTTAATGCTTTCGGCAAATGGATCGGCATTATCCCGAAGGCTCGCAAAACGATCGGCGCCGCCACGCCCCCTCAGAAGTCGACCCCCGAGCGAGCGCAGGGCCGCGTGGACATCACGGACGAGCTGCGCAGGTACGTCTTGTATCGCTTCGTCGATAACGGCCGCGACGTATGGGTCATTGACGGCTTGGAGCGCGGCCCCCATGAGGTCGACGACCGATCCTGGCCCGGTCAGGTGCAACACGGCCGCAAACCCGACACCAGGCCGCTCGATCAGGAGGCTTTTGAGAAAGCTCTGATGAGCTACCTGCGATGAAGACCCTTGCCGACGCCTGGACCTGGTATCAAGCGACAAGACGGAGCCTGGCGCGGATGCAGCGCCTCGGTGAACGGCACTGGACCGACCCTTCCCTCGATCATGCCTCGATCTGGGAGGATGATCGTTTCCGCACTTTGGAAGCCACGGAAATCGTCGCGGAAACGACCGTCAGCCTGGCGCCCATCGATGACTTGGCTGTCGTCGTCCTTTTCTCCGTATTCGAGTCGCGTGTGCGAGATTACTTGCTGGATCTGATTGAGCCGCAAGCGCGAGACATCACCGATCCAATCCTCAAGGAAGCGGCCAAGGAGGCGCTCGCCGGAGTGAAGGAGGGCAGCTTCTATCGCCGAGTGTTGGAGCCGCTCAAGAGGCAAGGCACTGCGCTTAAATAAATGCTCGAAAACGGCCTTGACGCAGCTGACGGGATCTTAGAGAATCACGCGCACCATGGATGCGCGCATTGTTCAATGGATTGAAAGTAAGTATCGTGGGCTTCACGACGAATTGTCGGAGTTCATGCGACGCCGTTGGGCCGCGGTCGAAGCGGTGTCTCTGGGTCGCGGCGGCATTAGCGTGGTCAGTGCGGCGACCGGCCTGGCGCACAGCACGATTCGACGCGGCATCCGTGAACTGAACGGTGGCTCGGCGCCACCCGGCGGTCGCGAGCGTCGCCCAGGAGCAGGACGCAAGCGGATCGATCGGATCGACCCGTACATGATGGAGAGCTTGGAACGCCTGGTCGAACCGGAGAGCCGAGGCGATCCGCAATCGCCCTTGCGCTGGACCTGCAAGAGCACGCGCCGTTTGGCGAAAGAGCTGACGGCGCAGGGACACGCGGTCGGACCAACCACCGTGCGACGCCTGCTGAAAGAGGCAGGCTACAGCTTGCAGGCCAACCGCAAGACGCGTGAAGGGAAGTCGCATCCGGACCGCGACGCACAGTTTCGCCACATTAATCGCCGGGTAGAGACGCAGCAACGACAAGGGCAACCGGCGATCTCGGTTGATACGAAGAAGAAGGAAACCTTGGGAAATCTCAAGAATCCAGGGACGGAGTGGCGACCCAAGGGCCGGCCGCGCGAAGTCGATGTTCACGACTTTCCAGACCCGCGCAAAGGTAAAGCGGTTCCGTACGGCGTCTACGATCTGGCCCATAACGAAGCTTGGGTCAGTGTCGGCGTGAGCAGCGACACGGCCGAGTTCGCCGTGGCAGCGATTCGCACTTGGTGGAAGCGCTTGGGCCGCAGGCGACATCCGCAAGCCAAGCGCTTGCTGATCACAGCGGACAGCGGTGGCAGCAACAGTTGCCGCAATCGACTTTGGAAAGTCGAACTGCAACGCCTCAGCAACGAAACGGGATTGGAGATCGAAGTATGCCATTTTCCGCCTGGGACGAGCAAGTGGAACAAGATCGAGCATCGCTTGTTTTGCCATGTGACCCGCAATTGGCGCGGCCAGCCACTGGAGACCTACGAGATCGTGGTAAACCTCATCGGCTCAACCACGACCGACGCGGGGCTCATTGTTCATGCGCAACTCGACGCTGACAAATACCAAAAGGGCCGAAAAGTCAGCAACGAGGAGTTCGCGGATGTCAACCTGACTCCCTCACGTTTCCATGGTGAATGGAACTATGTGATTCGGCCAAATGACTAAGCAGTGTTTTTCGAGCAGTTATTTCCACGCGGTTCCCAAGATCGGGTCTCGACGGATCTCGTCACCCAAATCGATCAGATCCGCGACTACCGCAACTGGGTGGCGCACGGTCGGCGTGAAGCGCCGGCGAACAACGTGACACCAGGAGCGGCCTACGACCGCCTCAATGAATTCCTGGCGGCGCTCGGGATTGCGACAAGAGCGGAGGAGGCGTTGAGCGGGGAAGAGTAGTATCCGACTCCGCCCGCATCGCTTAACCATGTCGTTCCCATCCGACGAACGCTGTTCCTTGTCCCTCACAAAACGCGATCGGCTTGGCCCCCCGATGCCGACAACGCATCCTTATTTATCTCGATCAACGAACATGCGCGGGAGCAAAGGTTGCACCAAGTGGCCCAGGTAGTTCTGGGGTGGCGGTTCCTCCAGTCCAAAACGCTCGGGTTCGTGGTCGGGGCAGCGATAGGTGCCAAACAGCATATCCATCAGGGGAGAAAGATTCGCGTAATTGCCCGCGCTCCGGTCACGGTCGTGATGCCAGTGGTGCAGTTCAGGAGCGCCCAGAAGAATGCGAAGTGGACCGATGGGTAATCGGACGTTCGAGTGAATATAGAGAGCCCACAGGCCCCGGAACGCGATCAGGCCGGCGAGCGTCTCGAGCCGGAAACCGAGGAAGAAGGCGGGAAGGTTGACGAGGATCAGGGTACCCGCAGGAGAGATGCCGGAGACGAGCCCCAATCGATCCATTGAACGCTTTGTGGTGCCAAAGACTGTAGGCTCTTCCGCGGCTCGGCCCTTCCCTGACTGTTCGGTTCCTGCACTCTCAGCCGACTTGGCGCTCGTTGTTGACCATCCCGAGAAGAGGCCGGCTTGGTACGAGACGCACCCGCCCGCGAGAAGCAGTGAACTGAAGACTGTGGCAACCTGCACAAGTGTGTTTGGGCGTTTCACGTAAGCTCCCCATCCTCAACCTTCGCAAACGCTGATAACAAGCAACGCGAAACCGGTCTATTCCAAACTCGATTGGACCATTCGCCAGGACGGCAGCCCCGTCGAGCACGGCCAGCCGTCCGTTTTCCCCCCTGCCCGCCGCCCTCCCGTCGCTTATAGTGAACCCTACACACCCGACATCACCTCCGGGGCTCACGCCGCCCGGCTCGCCAGTCGCATCCTTGAAAGGGCCCGCTTCCATGAAATGGCTTTGGACTCTCTCCCTCCTCGCCTTTGTGCCCGCCGCCGACGCCCAGCTCGTCCTCAAGCACGGCGATCACATCAGCTACATCGGCAACACCCTGGCCGACCGCATGCAGCACGATGGCTGGCTCGATACCTACATCTATGCCCGCTTCCCCAAGCACAACCTCTCGATCCGCAACCTCGGCTTCGCCGCCGACGAGCTGACCCTCCGCCTCCGCTCCGCCGGCTTCGGCAGCCCGGAAGACTGGCTCAACCGCTGCGAGACCGACGTCGTTTTCGCCTTCTTCGGCTACAACGAGTCGTTCGGCGGCGACGCAGGCCTCGGCAAGTTCAAGAGCGACCTCGACGCCTTCGTCAAAAAGACCCTCAAGGCGAAGTACAGCCCGCGCGGCAATCCGCGCCTCGTCCTCTTCTCCCCCATCGCCCATGAGGACCACAAGGACCGCAACCTGCCCGACGGCGCCGCCAACAACAAGCGTATCGCCCTTTACACGGTCGCCATGGCCGAGGTCGCCAAGGCTAACAAGGTCACCTTCGTCGATCTCTTCAACCCGACGCTCAACCTCTACTCGAAGGCCGAGAAGCCGCTGACGGTCAACGGCGTCCACATGACGCCGGAGGGGGACCGCCAACTCGCCGCCGTCATCGACCAGGCCCTCTTCGGCGCCGGGGGTAAGGTGGATCGCGCCGAGAAGCGCATGACGCTCATCCGCGAGGCCGTCCTCGACCGCAATTTCCACTGGTTCAACCGCTACCGCACCGTCGACGGCTACTCGATCTACGGCGGCCGGGCCGACCTCCGCTTCGTCGGCGGGCAGACCAACCGCGTCGTCGCCCAGCGCGAGATGGAAATCCTCGACATCATGACCGCCAACCGCGACAAGCGCATCTGGGGCGTCCTCAATGGCGATCTCTCGAAGGTCGACGACTCCGACCTGCCGCCGTTCATCCCCGTCATCACCAACAAGCCCGGCCCGCTCCCCGGCGGCAAGCACCTCTTCCTGAGCGGCGAGGAATCTATCAAGAAGATGACCCTCGCCAAGGGGATGAAGATCAACCTCTTCGCCTCGGAGAAGGAGTTCCCCGAACTGGTCGCGCCGGTGCAGATGTCGTGGGACGCCAAGGGCCGCCTCTGGGTCGCCGTCTGGCCCACCTATCCCCACTGGACCCCCGGCCAGCCCATGAACGACAAGATCCTCATCTTCGAGGACACCAACGGCGACGGCAAAGCCGACAAGATGACCGTCTTCGCCGACAACCTCCACTGCCCCACCGGCTTCGAGTTCTACAAGGACGGCATCATCGTCGCCCAGGCCCCCGACGTCGTCTTCCTCCGCGATACCGACGGCGACGGCAAGGCCGACAAGCGCGAGATCCTCGTCTCCGGTATCGACTCGGCCGACACGCACCACACCGCCAACAGCTTCGTCCTCGATCCGGGCGGCGCCCTCTATTTTCAGGAAGGCACGTTCCACCACACGCAGGTCGAGACCCCCTGGGGCCCGCCGGCCCGCCGCGTCAACGCCGGCGTCTATCGCTTCGAGCCGCGCACCTTCAAGTTCGAGACCTACGTCGCCTACGGCTTCGCCAACCCGCACGGGCACGTCTTCGACCGCTGGGGGCAGGACGTCGTCATCGACGGCACCGGCGCCAACCCGTACCACGGCGCCCTCTTCTCCGGGCAGGTCGATTTCCCCGCCGGCCATCCGCATCCGCCGCAGGTCTACAAACAGAAGACCCGCCCCTGCCCCGGCCTGGAAATCATGAGCAGCCGGCACTTCCCCGACGAGATGCAGGGCAACCTGCTGGTACCGAACGTCATCGGCTTCCTCGGCATCCTTCAGTACAAGTTCAAGGAGAACACCACCAGCCTCCAGGCCGTCGAGGCCGAGCCGATCATCTCCTCCTCGGACCCGAACTTCCGCCCCGCCGACCTCCGCATCGGCCCGGACGGCGCCATCTACTTCCTCGACTGGCACAACCCGATCATCGGTCACATGCAGCACAACCTCCGCGATCCGAGCCGCGACCACGAACACGGCCGCATCTACCGCATCACCTACGAAGGCCGGCCGCTCCTGCGTGACCCGAAGATCGCGGGCGAGCCGATCGAGAAGCTGCTCGATCTCCTCAAGAGCCCGGAAGACCGCGTCCGCTACCGCACCCGCATCGAGCTGGGCGGCCGGGACAGCGACAAGGTCGTCGCCGCGGCCCGCAAGTGGATCACGACGCTCGACGAGAAGGATAAGGACTACGAGCACCAGATGCTCGAGGCGCTCTGGATTCAGCAATATCACAATGTGGTCGACGACAGCCTGCTCAAGCGGATGCTGCGCTCGCCCGATCATCGCGCCCGCGCCGCCGCGACCCGCGTCCTGTGCTACCAGCGCGACCTCGTCAAGAATCCGCTCGACCTCTTGCGGACGCAGATCAACGACAGCCATTCGAGCGTCCGTCTGCAGGCGATCCGGGCCCTCAGCTTCTTCCGCGGCGAGGAGGCGCTGGCGATCGCGGTCGAACTGCTGGCCCATCCCGATGACGAGGCCCTGCGCTACGTCTTCAACGAGACGCTGGCGACGCTCGAACGCCGCCTCGGCTCCGGCAAGCTGGACCGCGGCAACATCGCCGCCTCCATCCTCAAGATGCTCGACTCGGGCAAGCTGCCCGCCGAGCGCGCCCCGATCCTGATCGAGACGGTAACCAGGCATGGCGGCCCGAAGGAGTTGCAGGCGATCTGGGCGAAGGCGCTTAAGAAGGACGCCTACGCGCCCAAGCTGCGCCGCGAAGTTCTGGATTGGCTCGCCGACGCCGCCAACCAGCGCCGCGTGCAGCCCAAGGTCGAGCTGGCGTCGCTCCTGAACGTCCTGAGCGATTCCGACGCCGCGCTCCTGCCTTCCGCCATCCGCCTCACCGCCGCGTGGAAGGTGAAAGACGCGGGACCCGAGCTGCGCAAGCTCGCCCTCAACGCCATGCTGAAAGCCGAAGCGCGGGACGCCGCCATCGACGCCCTCGCGACCCTCGCTGATCCGGACAGCAAGAAGACGCTCGTGCAACTCACCGAGCCAAGCGTCCCGACCGCCGTCCGTTTCCGTGCCGCCATTGCCCTCGGCCAGGTCGACCTGAACGCCGGCGCCATTGCCGCCGCCAAGGCGCTCGCCGCGTCCAAGGAAACCGATGATCCGTCAGGGGTCGTCGAGGCGTATCTCGTCCGCAAGAAAGGCCCCGAGACGCTCGCCGCCGCTCTCGAGAAGGAAACGGTCTCGGTCGATAGCGCCAAGCGCATCCTGCGTGCCATGTTCATGGCGGGCAAGAACGACCCGGCCCTCGGCGCCGTCGTCAGCAAGTTCGCCGGGCTCGACGCCTCGCCGAAGCTGCCCACCGCCGCCGAGATCAAGACGCTCTCCATGGAGGCGATGAAGCATGGCGACGCCGGCCGCGGCGAGGCCATCTTTCGCCGCGCCGACGTCGGCTGCTTCAAGTGCCACAGCATCAACAAGGCAGGCGGCAATATCGGCCCCGACCTCGGGCCCATCGGCAGCTCCTCGCCGGTCGAATACGTCGTCCAGTCGATCCTCGATCCCAGCGCCTCGATCAAGGAGGAGTATCTGACCAAGGTGATCAGCACGGCCTCCGGGCACGTGGTGATGGGCGTTGTCGTGGAGCGCAACAAGAACATCGTCGCCCTCAAGGACGCGACCGGGAAGATCACCCGAATTCCCATCGACGACATCGACACCGAGATCGCCGGCAAGTCACTCATGCCGGAAGGGATCACGCGCATCCTGACCAGGAACGAGCTGCTCGACCTGATCCGCTTCGTCTCCGAGTTGGGCAAGGCGCCCGAGCTCAAGCGCGACCGCATCGACACCATCCAGCGCTGGAAGCGGCTGCGCGACGTGGCGACGGCGCTCAAGGAAGGCGTCCCCAACCGCGACGTGTTGCGCGACATGGTCCTCGGCGTCGGACCGGAAGCGTGGGAGAACGTCTACGCGAAGGTCGGCGGCGATTATCCGCTGGCCGAGATCAAGAAGGGCCCCGGCGCCGTGGTCTACCTGCAAGGCGAGATCAACGTCCTCCAGCCCGGCGCCGTCGAGCTCGATCTGGCGGGACCGAAGGAGACCACTCTGTGGGTCGACGAGAACCAGTCGGAGAGCGCGGGGAAATCCGTCGTCAACTTGACCCCGGGGCGGCATCGCATCACAGTGCGGGCCGTTGTGGCGGGATCGGAAAACCTGCGTCTGGCGGTGCGCAAGGCGACAGGCTCGAAGGCGCACTTCGAGATCGTGCACGCGGACTGAAATCAAGGCGAGCCGGGCGGCGTAAGCCCCCGGTGGGCGCATTCAGCATCGAAGCTCCCTCCGGAAGGAAATTGACAAATGACAATTGACAATTAGCAATTTCCAATTGGGGTTAGTTGCCGGAATGCGGCTGGCTGTCTGGAAGGTTGAGCCCCAGGCCCGAAACGGCTCCCCGCAAGGACCCCGAATTTGAAATTGCTAATTGTCAATTGCCAATTGTCAATCTCCCCCAGGAATCCTACCCCATGCAAAAAATCCCCGGCGTCACCCCCGGCGGCGCCAAGCCGCGCGAGCTCACCGTCTGGCTGGCCCAGGACGAGGAGGAGCCGCGCCTCCATCTCTGGATCCACCCGCCCGACGCCGGCGGCGGCTGGGAAATCCGCGTCCGCGAAGGCGAGCTGAAAGAAGCGCTCGCCGGTCTCGCCTCATCGACCGAAGTCCCCGACCGCCCCGCCGCGGCCAACCTCGTCGACTATTTCCAGGACGGCCGCTGGCGCCCCGCCCTGCGCCGTTACGCGCAGTACGCCGAGCAGAGCGGCTGGTCGCTGGCCCATCGCTTCGCTCTCTACGGCCAGGCCAAGATCGCCTTCGACGCGTCCACCGATGAGGAGTCGCGCGGCCAGGCCTTCGAATACGTCTACAACAGCCTGCGCGACTATGCCCAGGTCTTCCGCGGCGCCGCCTCGCGCTGGGACGCCGAAACCGCCTTCACCTTCTTCACCGAGCACCAGGCCGAATGCGGCCCGCAATCGGTGCGGACGCTCGAAAGCCTCTCCAAGTCCGAGACGAACCAGATCCTTCTGCCCTTCCTCGACAAATTGCACGACATCCGCATCCTTACCGGCTCCACCGGCTACCCGGTCGCCGCCGCCTCGCGCTTCCTCCATTTTTTCAATCCCCATCTCTTCCCCATCTTCGACGACATCCTCACCAACCGCGAGGTGCTGCAAGTCTTCGGCGCCGAGTTCGACCGCTACATCGCCGACACCGGCGCGGGCGGCTGGAACGACGACTCCGCCTTCTACGGCCAGTACGTCCTCTGGGCGTCGCGTCACATCCAGCTCGCCGACCCGGAGTTGTTCGACGACTTCGCGACCTGGTTCGGCGTGCAGGTGGAGGGGGAGGAAGACGACAACGGCGTGCTCGCCGAGATCAAGACGTACCACGCGGCGTTGTTCGAGTTCGTCGCCGTCGGAGCGGCAAAGTTGCAGCTGGAAGGGTAACGCCCGCTTCAACCGGATGACGCGACGACGATGACGCGGGAATGCTCGGGCAGCTTCACATTCGGGTCCAGGAGCCGGACCAATCCGTTCTCCACGATGCCGGCGACCGCCAAGGGATGCGCGCGTTTCAGGTACGTTTCCAAAGGCGCGGGCGCCACGTCAGGCGCAAGCTCAGGTGGCGGAAGCATCGGCTCTGCCGCGATTTGCTCGTCTAGCGCACGCCGGGCGGCGCTGCGCTGGTCAGCGCTTGGTGTTTTCATTCGATCCACTTGAAGTGTCGCATCGACAGGCCCCTGCGCATTCAAGATACCATGTCCTACAAGGGTGGCCATGCGGAACGCGTGCGCCTGTGTGGTCGCTCGCGGACGCCTTAGCAAAAGCCCCTCACACGCCATACAATCAAGGAGGCGACATCAGGCTGGAAGGAGGGCGCGGCATGTCCGGACATAGCCACTGGGCCACGATCAAGCACAAGAAAGGGGCCATCGACGCCAAGCGCGGCAAGCTTGGAGCAAGCTGAGCCGGGCCATCATCATCGCCGCCCGGCACGGCGGCGGCGACCCCGACGCCAACCTCAAGCTCCGCTACGCCATCGACAAGGCCCGCTCCGTCAGCATGCCCAAGGACAACATCGAGCGCGCCATCAAGCGCGGCACGGGCGACCTCGAAGGGGTCACCTACGAGGAGATCCTCTACGAGGGCTACGGCCCCGGCGGCGTCGCCATCCTCGTCGACGTTCTCACCGACAATCGCAACCGCACCGTCGGCGAGATCCGCAAGATCTTCGAGCGATCCGGGGGCAAGCTGGGCACAGCCGGCTGCGTCGGCTACCTGTTCGAGCGCAAGGCCGTCTTCAACGTCCCCACCTCGGCCGCCGACGAAGACACGCTGATGAACATCGCCCTGGAGGCCGGCGCCGACGACCTGAAGCGCTCCGGCGATACCTTCGACGTGACGGCCGATCCGAGCGCGTTCGCGGCCGTGCAGGAAGCGCTTCAGAAGAACAACATCCAGACGAACGTCGCCGACGTGCATCAGGTCGCGAAGGTCCCGGTCGACGCCGACGCCGAGACCGGGGCCAAGGTGATACGGTTGATGGAAGCGCTGGACGACCACGACGACGTGCAGAACGTCTGGTCGAACGTCCACTTCTCCGAGGCGATGCTCGAGCAGATGGAAAAGAGCTAAGAATCGACGCGCCCGGCGCCGGGGTTTTCGAACGAGGACAGGCCTTCTCCGAGGGACTGTCCCCGTTGCATTCAAGAGAACGCGGCGGCTGTCCCGCCATCGCCTCGCGCCGGCGGCCGTCGCCAACCGTGCGGCCCGTCCATTTAATTCCCTGTAGAGAACCTGACATGCTTTCCGTCGAGGCGTCCCATGACCGAGCAGCGTCCGGACCCCTGGCTGATCACCAAGCTCTTTGACCTCCGCTTCTCGAGGTTCGTCGCGCTCTCGCTTGTTCGCATCGTCTACGTCGTGTTGATGATCGCCGGCCTCGTCGCCTTCGGCTTCGCCATCGCGTTCCTGTTCCAGATCGGCAAGCAGGACACGATGGTCGCCGCCATTCTCCTGTGCGTCCTGACGCCGCCCATTTACCTCGTCTACCTCTTCATCGTTCGCCTCATCTGCGAGTCGCTCATCGTGGTGTTCCACATGGCCGAGGACATCAGCGTGCTGCGCGAGACGCTCGAGGAGATCCAGAAGCAGCGGACCAGATCAGGCTGACGTATACCGAACCGGGAGAGGACCGTGATCGACCACCTGGGGTTGATCCTGCAGCTTTCGGGGCTGACGCTGGCGGCGGCGGCCTTCGTCTGGCTCTTGCACCGCGCCTTCCACCACAACCAGCTCTGGGGCACGGTCGTCTTCTTCGTCCCGCCCCTCGGCCTCGTCTACAGCGCCCTCGCGCCGCGCCGCGCCTGGGCGCCGCTCCTGTTGCTGGCGCTCGGCGTCGGCGTCCTCCTCGCGCCGCACGCCATCAAGTACTATCAGCGCGCCCATCCCAATCTCGGCGAACGCCTTCGCATCGTCGACGGCGAGCAACATGTCGTCCTCACCGGCTGGAGCAAGAGCGACTACGGCCTGCTGGAACAACTCCCCGACACCGTCGTTCTGGAGATGGCCAACCCGGACGTGACCGACGAGACCCTGAAGCATTTGGAAGGCATGGGCCGGTTGCAGGAGCTGAACCTGAACGAATCCCAAGTGACCGACGCCGGCCTGAAGCTGATCGCCCAGCTTCCCAAGCTACAGCGGCTGCGCCTGCGCGGCACGCGCATCACCGACGCCGGCTTCCGTGAAAGCCTGATGCCGCTCGAATTGCTGCGTAACGTCGACGTCACCGGAACCGCCGTCAAGGGGAGCACGCTGCGCGAATGGAAAAAGCAGCAGACCGGGCGCGACTACCTGAATTGAAGGGGCCGGATTCTCGCTCCGTGTCGCGGCGCTGACCGAAGCGGCCTGACCCCTCTGGCGCCAAGCCCACGAAAGGAGAAGCCATGCCCCTGGAGCTTTTCGAAGACGCAATGGGCGATCCGCGAAACGCCCGCTTCCTCGCCGTCGCCTCCGACCTGGCCTATTGCGCGCAAGCGGAGGGAGGCCCCCTCTTCAAGGAAAAACTCGGCCTGGACGCCACGCTCTTCAGCGTCGGCAACACCCAGGCCTACGTCGCGCAGAACGATAACCACATCGTCGTCGCCTTCCGCGGCACCGAGTCCCCCACCAGCATCGACGGCCTCAAGGACTGGCTGCTCACCAACGCCGCCAATCTCCTCATCGTGCCGGAAGGCCGCATGGGCACGGACTTCGCGGCGGCCGGCGTCGGCGCCCGCTTTCACCAGGGCTTCGTCCTCGCCATCACCGACATCTGGGAGCCGGTCTACCAGGCGGTCGACGCGGCGCGCAAGCAAAGCGACCGGCCGATCTGGATCACCGGCCACAGTCTGGGCGGCGCCCTGGCCATGCTGGCGGCCTGGCTCTTCAACCGCCGCTTCGTCCCCATCCATCAGATCTACACGTTCGGCGCCCCCATGATCGGCAACGAAGCGGCCGCCGCCGCCTTCAACAAGGCCTTCGGCGCCAAGATCTTTCGCTACGTCAACACGCTCGACCCGATCCCCTGCCTGCCGACGGTCAGCCTCGACACCAACGATTACGCCCATTGTGAGAAGGAAGTCCCCCTCGGCGTCGCCCAGGCCGCCGCCAGCGGCCTGGCGTTCGTGAAGGAGTTGGCCGGCACGGTCGTCAGCGGCATTCTCAACGCCACCCTGATCGACGACATCTGGAAAGGCGTCATGGGGCGGCTAAGCGCTCATGGGATGAACACCTACCAGGAGCACATCGACAAGACCTGATCCCGGCCCCCTCGGAAGAGACGAGCCGGCGCCGACATCAGGATCGGCGGCTTCGTCGCTTACACGGCCTTGACGGATTCCTGAGCATCCGGGGATCCGCTGCGGCGGGGCCCCGTTCCAGGTCCCCAATCTCCAGCTCCAGGCAAGAAGCGCCCTACGGGAGCGCCATCGGAACGACGAACTCCACGAGATCCTCGGCGGTTTTCCCCGCCGGCACGATGCCTCCGAAAGTCTCGAAGTCGCGCCAGCGCAGCGGGCCGCTCACTCCGTGCGGGATCACGCGGACCCGGTTCCGCGACGGCTCCACCCGGATCTCGACGAAGCTCTGGAAGAACGGCGCCCGGCCGTAGTCGAACGCGGCGGCCAGCGCCTCGGCGCTCGCCGGCCAGCCGCGCAAGTACCGCGCCCACCACCAGAGCGGCATCTTCCAGGCAGGCGTCGACCGCTCCAGCTTGTCGATCACCGCGTCTTTGCGCGGGAAAAAGCAGCAATCCGGAACGTCCGCCCGGCTTGGCCAGTCGAGCGGCGTGCCGATGCTGATGTACGCCCCGCCGCCGCCGTTGACGAAGTGGTACATCGTCCGCTCTTCCTTGCCCGCCGGGTATTTCTCGACATAGTGCTCGAAATAGTGCGTGTCCCCCGCCATCACCACTTGCACGCCGTTCTCCTTCAAGAGCCGGTGGACGGCCGCAAATCCCCCGGCCCCTTCGCCATCGGAGTCGCTGAGGGGCGTCCCGGCCGGCGCCGTCCCCTCCCCCGCGAGCGGATGGTCGGCGCCCCCTTGATAGCGTCCGCCCGCGTAGAGCGGGTGGCCCAGGATCGCCATCGTGAACTTCCCCTTCGAGCGCTCGAGGGCGCCCCGCAGCCAGCGCCATTGCGTCGAATCGACGTCGCGGATGACCCCCGTATCGACGGCCAGCAGCGCGAAGCGTTCGGTCTGGATCTCGAAGAACGGCCCGCGCTGATGGCCGGTATCGACGCCGTATTCCCGCCGCAGCCAGGCCGCGTGCCGGATCATCTCGTCGATGCGGCCTTCCGTCGTGGTGGTGAGACGCCGGTCCGTCTCGATGCGTGCGCGCATGCTGGCTCGGGCCGCGTCCGCCTCCAGGAAGTTCGCGTTGAACCCCTCCAGCGCGTCGTACCAGTCGTGATTGCCCGGGATGGCGTAGATCGGCTTCTTGAAGCCCTTGAACGGCAGATAAAACTTCGGCTCGTAGTCCGACATGGCGCCGGACGGATAGATCACGTCGGAGGAGAGGACCAGGAACTTCACGTCGGGCCGCTCCCCCAGGAACAGGAACTGATCACGCAGCGCGTGCTGCGCTGAGCCCCCTTCGCCGGTATCGCCGATCACGAGGAAGCTGAAATCGGCGTCCCGGGCCAGACCCGGCGGCTCGATCCGGAACAGCCGATCCGCAGGGACATCGGCATACCGGCTTGTCACCGCGTCGATCATCTGCTCGCGCCAGTGGTCCGAGCGCGCGGCAGCCCAGCGGTCCCAGACGCCCGTGGCCCAGCTCTCGCTGTTGAAGAACCAGTTCAGCCCCCAGATGGGATTGACCGCGATCAGGATCGCCGTCACCGGCAAGCCGGCACGGAAGGCCCAGCCCAGAGCCGCCCGCGGCGATTGCGTCACGCGCCGCAGCGTCCGCGAAAACCGGAAACGGCCGCGCAGCCAGCGCCGTTCCAGCCGGCCCACGAGCCCCGGCCCCTTCCCCGCATCCGCTCGCGCGAGCAGCCGGCGCCAGCCGCGCCGCTCCAGGGGCCGCGTCAACCGGCGCCAGCCCAGCCGCGCGGGCAGGATCAGACCGAACGCCAGCAGCAGCGCCACCGCGACGTCCCCCACCACGGCGACCAGCGGCGCCACCATCCCCACCAGGTTCCACGTCACGTTCATCCGCCCCAGATGAATCGCGAAAAAGAGGAACACAAACGTCCAGCACCAGGTGGCGTCGATCGGGCGCCGGCTTTCTTCCTGTTCTTTCAACGCGACATCGAGGGCACTGAACTCCGCATGAACCGGCAAATGCAGCCGCGCATCGGGATGTGCCCCCGCCGGCGCCGGCTCGGCGCCGCGCCGCTTCTCCGGCCGGTCGAGCACCATCCCCCAGCCGGTCGCCAGCATGCGGCAGCCGACCACCCAGCCGACCACGGCATAGCCCGAGAACGGCCAGCGCGCGATGAGGATTGCCGCGAGCAAGAGATTGATCAGCGCCCTGGCGAAAGTCCAGCCCCAGTCGTTCCCGGCCGAGCGTGCCTTCCACGCGGCCACGAGTTTGCCGGCGCCGTCGATGAGAAACGAGACCCCCAGCACGACCGCGAGGCCACGCACGACCCAGCGCGGCTCGTTGAGTAGGAGGATACCGCCGACGATCGACAGCATGCCGCCGAGATAGGCGGAGCGGCGCGCCCCGCTGTCGCCGGCCGAGAAGGTCGCGAGGAACTCCAGAACACCCGTGGCAATGAGGAGCAGTCCGACGAGGAAGAGGGTCAATGGCCCCGCGAAGAAGGGCGCCGCCACGGCCAGAACGCCCATGGCGAAGACGAGAAAACCACGCTGGCGGCGCAACGGCGCCCGCGGGGCGCCGGGATCGGACTCGGAAATGCTCATCAGCGCTCCTCAACAGGAAGACTGCCGCACGAATAACGCTAGAGTATCAAGGCGAGACCCAACCAGACCGGTCGCGCGAGCGATCCGCCGGTCCTGCCCTTTCCTCTCCATGCGTCTATCAGCGTTCACCTTGGTCGCCTGCTTGTGCTCGTCCCCTTGCCTGCGCGCGGACGAGACGCCGACGCTTGCCGTCGTCCGCACCTTCGGCGACTTGATGAAGCAGCCGCTCCTGGTCTTGAAGAACGGCGCCAAGGTCCGCGTCGGCGTCGAGCGCCTGGAAACAACGCAGCATAGCGCTTTCCTCGTTTATGCCCTTTCCGAGACCCCCGAGTACGAAGGGGGCGGGCTCGGTCCGGTGCGCATCGAGGTGACGCCGAAAAACGAAGGGCCGAAAGATCGCGTCAAGATTCGAACCGGAGCGAGTCGCAGCGCGAAACGTGGGCCGTTGTTCTTCGCGACGGCGGCCCACGTGCGTCACGCCGGCGAGTACGACCTGGAAATCCGCGACGAAAACGCGCGTGTGCTGGCGGCGGCGACCATCCGTGTCGCCGGCGAAGATGCCGAGCCCTGGCACGTCTTCAGGCTCGCCGACCCCGGCGAACTCCTCACCCGCGACGCCCGCCACAAGCTCATCCTCGGCCCCACCCGGCCGGCGACCCCCCACTGCGACGGCCACTACTCGTTGCCGCTGCCGCTCGATCAGAACGGCCGCATCCGCGCCGATGTCCCGCTGCCGCGCTGGAACTTCGCCAACGCCGAGCCGGCGCTCTCCCTTCAGGCCACGCTGAAGAGCCTCGCTCTGCACGGCGATGACCTGCATTCGTTCCTGCCCTCCGAGAACCTGCTCTTTCGCGTTCGCGTCAACGGCAAGGTCGCGCCGGCGCTCCTCAAGACTGCGGAGTTTGCCGACGTCCTGATGAAAGTGCCAGAGGAGGCCGAACGGAAAGCGCTGCGCGTCGATCTCGACTTCGACCCCCGCGCCTTTGGGGCCAGGCGCGGCGACCGCATCGCCCTCCAGCTTGTCTATTGCCCCGACGGCTGGCGTAACGCCGACGAGCGTTTCGAGAAAGCCAAGCGCGGAATCGAGAAGGGGACGCCGCTCGAAAGAAGGTTGCCGCGCGTCTCGCAATGGACGGAGCTCATTGTGCCGTAGAAGACTGGACGCGAGCCTCCGGGGGCTTGCGCCACCCGGCTCGCCGCCGGAAAATAGGAAAACAGTCTGCCGCGACTGCCGCGAAACCGGTCTTGACAGGACCCCCGCCGTTCCGCGTATGCTGACAACAAGGAGTGGTTCACGCCGAACTTCCGGGAGAAGATTTCCGGGCAAAACGGCGCAGGAAGGCGCAACTGCCGTCTTCCACCGGCGTAGAATACACAGGGGAGCGCTCCGCACACGCCGCGGCCAATCGCCGTGGCCGAAAACGGACCCGAGAGCTAGCCTGGGTTTCTGCGCGAAGAGGCGTCTCAAGAGCCGAACCGGTCGTCTGGCCATTCGCTAGACCCACGATACCACCTAAATCACCTTCTTACGTTCCACCGGCCACCGGAGCTCCTTGACAAGCTGACTACCAGTGCTCGCGACGAGCCCTGGGTTTCGCTTCCGCCGTCCGAACCGCCTCTCCCCATGAAATCCGGGCGCCCCAACGCGGGCAGCCAGGCCGCTCAACCTTGTGCAGCACGCGGCGACGCCGCGCCGCCGCTTTTAGGAGGATTTGCAAGATGTCCATGGGCAAAGCCATTCTGGACAACATGCGCAGCCACCTGAACCTCAACGACTATCGCAAGGTTCACTGGGAAGGCTCGTTCGACGAATACCTGGACATCGTGCGCCAGCACCCCGAAGTCACGCGCACCGCCTACCAGCGCCTCTATGACATGATCCTGTCGCACGGCGCCGAGGAGTACTACGAGTACAAGGAAAAGGTCATCCGCTTCAAGTTCTTCACCGACTTCGCCGTCAAGCACTTCGACGGCATCTACGGCCTCGACCGCCCCGTGATGCAGCTCGTGAACTCCTTCAAGTCCGCCGCCAAGGGCTACGGCACCGAGCGCCGCGTCCTGCTCCTGCACGGGCCCGTCGGCTCGGCCAAGAGCACCATCGCCCGCCTGCTCAAGCGCGGCCTCGAAGAGTACTCGCGCACCGATCAGGGCATGCTCTTCTCCTTCGCCTGGAAAGGCGAGAACGGCGCCTGGATCAAGGACCCCATGCACACCGATCCGCTTTGCCTCATCCCGCACGACCTGCGCCCCGTCGTCCTCGACGAGCTCAACCGCGACCGCCAGCCGAATGAGTTCCACGCGCAGATCAAGGGGGATATCAGCCCCTTCAGCCGCTACATGTTCAACGAGCGGCTCCAGCGCTACGACGGCGACGTCTCCGCCATGCTCTCCGGCGAGGTCAAGATCTATCGCCTCACCCTGTCCGAGCAGGACCGCATCGGCATCGGCACCTTCCAGCCCAAGGACGAGAAAAACCAGGACTCCACCGAGCTCACCGGCGACATCAACTACCGCAAGATCGCCGAGTACGGCTCGGACTCCGATCCGCGCGCCTTCAACTTCGACGGCGAGCTGAACATCGCCAACCGCGGCCTCGTCGAGTTCATCGAGGTCCTCAAGCTCGACGTCGCCTTCCTCTACGACCTGCTCGGCGCCTCGCAGGAGCACAAGATCAAGCCCAAGAAGTTCGCCCAGACCGACATCGACGAGGTGATCCTCGGCCACACGAACGAGCCGGAATACCGCCGCCTGCAGAACAACGAGTTCATGGAAGCGCTGCGCGACCGCACCGTGAAGATCGACATGCCGTACGTCACCAAGCTCTCCGACGAGATCCGCATCTACGAGAAGTCCTTCAACCAGGACCGCGTCAAGGGCAAGCACATCGCCCCGCACACCATCGAGGTCGCGGCGATGTGGGCGGTGCTCACGCGGCTCGAACAGCCCAAGCACGCCAACCTCACCCTGCTGCAAAAGCTGAAGCTTTATAACGGCAAAACGCTGCCGGGCTTCACCGAGGACAACATCATCGAGCTGAAGCGCGAAGCCCCCAACGAAGGCATGCACGGCATCAGCCCGCGCTACATTCAGGACAAGATCTCCAACGCCCTCGTCGCCCACCCGGACGAGGACAACATCAACCCGTTCATGGTGATGCACGAGCTCGAGACCGGTCTGCGCCACCACTCCCTCATCACCAACCAGGACCAGCTGCAGCACTTCCGGGAGCTGCTCGCCGTGGTCCGCCAGGAATACGAGGACATCGTGAAGAACGAGGTACAGCGCGCCATCGCGGCCGACGAGGACGCCTTGATGCGACTGTGCGGCAACTACATCGACAACGTCAAGGCCTACACCCAACGCGAGAAGGTCCGCAACCGTTATACCGGCAGCTTCGAGGAGCCCGACGAAAGGCTCATGCGCTCGATCGAGGAGAAGATCGACATCCCGGAGAGCCGCAAGGACGACTTCCGCCGCGAGATCATGAACTACATCGGCGCCCTGGCGATCGACGGCAAGCGCTTCGACTACAAGACCAACGAGCGCTTGCAGAAGGCGCTCGAGCTCAAGCTGTTCGAGGACCAGAAGGACTCGATCAAGCTCACCAGCCTGGTGTCGAACGTCGTCGACAAGGCGACGCAGGAAAAAATCGACGTGGTGAAGGGCCGCTTGATCAAGTATTACGGCTACAACGAGGCGAGCGCGACGGACGTCTTGAACTTCGTGGCGAGCATCTTCGCACGCGGGCAAACGAAGAAATAGGCCATGCCCTACACCATGTGCCCGCAATGTGGCGGGCTGAGCCACCTGAGCGTGGGAGATCACCAAGAATGGTACGAGAAGTACTTTCCCGGCGTGCCGTTCGGTCGCGTGGTTCCTGGCATTTGTTTCTCCTGTTTTCAAGGAATTGAGAAGGGACAGATCGTGGTCCTCCGCAATCTGCGACGAAACCAGGAGGGGATTGCCGACGGTGACATTGGCACGGTTCGAGAAATAGTGGAATCAAAGGATGGACCTCTCTACGACGTCCAGTTGAATGGAGATCGGCTAGTGACCTTGATTCGCTCCGAAATACGACGGGCGCACTCGCGGGATGGACGTCCGGTAGGCGCCGAGAATGAAAGGGGAGGTACGGAAGACTCATGAGGTTCGTTGTCACCTTGGATCGCGATGAGGACGGCGTTTGGATCGCCGAATGCCCCGCCATGCCCGGCTGCGTCAGTCAGGGGGCGACGAAGGAGGAGGCCACCAAGAACGTGCAGGACGCCATTCGATTGTGCCTGGAGGTCCGCGCGGAGCGACGGATAGCACACTGAGCACGCCCATGAAGGAATACTGGGAGGCGTACCCGAACGGGAAGGGCATCTATGGCGTCTTGGATGATGGTGTTGTCGCCTTCTTCGTCGCTGCGGGCTTGGGATCGCCTGTCCGAGGAACCGAGTTGTTCATGAACATGATGCAGTTCTTCGGAGACGAGGTAAAGGCGGTTGCTGGAAATTGGTTCATCGGCCACCAGGGAAGCCCGAGCATCAACATCGACAAGGTGAACGAGCTTACGAAACAAGGCGTGGTGCTGGAAGAGGCGGCCAAACGAACCTGGACTGCGACGCGCGCGAAAAAGCTTGGCTTCGTCGCTCTGTCCCTTGTGGAGGTCGAGGGCCAACCAGGAGCCTTCACCAAAGTGCGCGTGAAAATCGAACGATAGGGCGCCAATGAAATCTACCGTCAACGAATTCCGGGCCGACATCGTGTTGGGCTTGGTCGAAAAGGCCAAGGCGCAAGCAGGCATTCTTGCCATGGGCCACTTTGTCCAGGACGTCCTTGAATGTTCGCGGGAAGCAGTCCTCCCGGTGATTGCTTATTTTCGTCATACGTTTCAGCTTTCGATGGCCGAAACCTTGCCTCTTCAACAGACGTGGCCCGCGCAGGATGAGCGCCTTCTCATGCCGTTGAGGAAAGCCATCGACAGTAAGCGGGTGATGTGGGACGGTCAGGCGCTCAATGGCGCCCCGGTGTCTATGACGAACCGAATTCCGTAGCAAGAATGCGCGCCCGGCGTGCTCGTGAGCGAGCAGTAACAGGAACAAAAAACGTGTCCCAGAAAATCGAACGCGACCATCAGCGCTTCCGCAAGATCGTACGCGGCAAGGTCAAATCCAACCTTTCCAAGTACATCAGCCGCGGCGAGATGATCGGCAAGAAGGGGAAGGACCTGGTCTCCATCCCCCTGCCGCAGATCGATATCCCCCAGTTCCGCTATGGCCAGAAAGGCTCCGGCGGCGTCGGCCAGGGGGAAGGGGATCCCGGCCAGCCGCTCACCGCGCCGCAGCAGGAAGGCGAGGGAAACGCCGGCGATCAGCCCGGCGGGCACATCCTCGAGGTCGACCTGTCCATGGAAGAACTGGCCCAGATCCTCGGCGAGGAGCTGGCCCTGCCGCGCATCGAGCCGCGCGGCAAGAAGAACATCGTCACCACCAAGGACAAGTACACCGGCATCCGCCAGGCCGGGCCCGAGTCGCTGCGCCACTTCAAGCGCACCTACAAGCGCGCCCTCAAGCGGCAGATCGCCTCCGGCATCTATGACCCCGATCAGCCGATGGTCGTCCCCATCCGCGAGGACAAGCTCTACCGCTCGTGGAAGGAAGTCGCCAAGCCCGAGGCCGTCGCCTGCGTCATCTACATGATGGACGTCTCGGGCAGCATGACCGACGAGCAGAAGGAGATCGTCCGCATCGAGGCCTTCTGGATCGACACCTGGCTCAAGGCCCATTACCAGGGCATCCAGAACGTCTACATCGTGCACGACGCCGTCGCCCACGAGGTCGACGAGCACACCTTCTATCACACGCGCGAGTCGGGCGGCACCAAGATCAGCTCCGCCTACGAGATGGCCGACAAGATCATCGACCAGCGCTTCCCCTCGGACCAGTGGAACCTCTACGCCTTCCACTTCTCCGACGGCGACAACTGGGGGGACGACATCCCCAAGTGCATCGACCTCCTGAACGAGAAGCTGCTCCCGAAGTTGAACCTCTTCGGCTACGGCCAGGTCGAAAGCCCGTATGGCTCCGGCGAGTTCTACGAGTACATCAACGAGCTGGTGAACAACAAGGAGAACGTGGTGGCGAGCCGGATCCCGGACCGGGAGGCGATTCTAGGGTCGATCAAGGAGTTTCTGGGTACCGGCCGTTAGCTGGAGGACGCCGATGAAGGTCCAAATAGACAAGAGATTGACGGAGCAGAAGCTGCTTCTTGATCTGGTAAATGCCGCCACAGCCATCCTGGAAGAGGAGATTGGTCCGTCCTCTGCCCGGGTTGCGGCGGATTGGTCACTGGAAGCCGATGACCGGGGCCGGCCGCTTGTTCGGTTGAGTATTTCAGACTTTGCTGGCCGGGCGTCATCTTCGCTTACGCCTGACGAGCTGCGGGCCTCAGACGGGCTGCGACGACGGTTTTATCGATTATGGGGTGATTTGCTTCAGGAGGAATCGCGACGACAGATCAAGGTTCTTGAAGCTCTGGAGGCGGAGTAGCGCAATCGCCCATGCCCTCCAAGCCCAACTACTACCATGAGCTGCGCAGCACGGCAACGCTGCACGCTGATCGTCTGGACAACCTGCGCCGTGAAACAACCGATCTAAATCACAAGCTGGATGACCTCAAGGCCGAGCTTGCCGAGGTTCGACGCGACATCGCGAGATATCAACAACGGCTGGACGAGCATGAGAAGCGACTCGACAAATGGGACCAGCGCTTATGGGGGTTTGTAGCCCTAACAATTGGCGCCTTATTGTCGCTCGCCGCAGGGCTGATTGTCGCCTTCGCCAGAAAGTAGCACACCATGGGCATCCCCTACGACACCAGGCTCCCCCCCGATCTCCTCGCCCACAAGCTCGAGATCGAGAAGCACGCCCGCGCCTACGGGCTCGACTTCTACGAGACCATCTTCGAGGTCGTCGACGCCGAGGACCTCAACGAGATCGCGGCCTACGGCGGTTTCCCGACGCGCTATCCCCACTGGTCGTACGGCATGGCCTTCGAGGAGCTAAAGAAGGGCTACGACTACGGCCTGTCCAAGATCTACGAGATGGTCATCAACAACGACCCGTGCTACGCGTACCTGATGCGCTGCAACCACACGGTCGACCAGAAGCTCGTCATGGCCCATGTCTACGGACACTGCCTGGCTCCTGAGACCATGATCGAGACGATCGACGGCCCGAGGCCCATTGTGTCTATTCGAGTTGGCGACCTCGTGCTTACCCATACCGGAGCCTTCAAGAAGGTTCGCGCAGTCGCCCGGAGACGCTTCGCGGGGGAGATTCTCCACATTGGCATCGCAAGGTCAGGGGAAAGGGTTCGCATCACTGGTGAACATCCGGTAGGTGTGGCGTGTCGCGGGTATGAACTGGAGTGGATGCCCGCTGCTGAACTGCTGAGCGGCATGTCTGTGGCCTTCCCCCGTTCTCATGAGTCGGCAAAGGTCCGCGGTCCTGTGGTCGAAACGGAAGAAGGCCATCTGATGGGTCTGAAGGAGCCGCACACAACGTGGAGCGATCGTTACGAGTGGAACCTCATCTCCAGCCCGAAAAAGGAGCCGTACGAGGGGTACGTTTACAACTTCTCGGTCGAAGAGGACGAAAGCTACACGTTGTCGGCCGGCATGGTTGTTCACAACTGCGACTTCTTCAAGAACAACGCCTTCTTCGCCCACACCAGCCGCAAGATGATGGACGAGATGGCCAACCATGGCGTCCGCGTCCGCGCCTACTCCGAGCGCTTCGGCGAGGACGAGGTCGAGGCGTTCGTCGACCGCTGCATGTCGATCGATGACCTCATCGACATCCACTCGACGGCGATCAAGCGGCGCGAGGATTCCGCCCGCTACGACTTCAAGGAAAAGGAGGAGGAGGGCCTCAAGCTCACGCGCTTCAAGAGCAAGGACTACATGTCCGACTACATCAATCCGCCCGATGTGCTCAAGGCCGAGGAGGAGGAGCGGAAAAAGGAAATGGCGGCGATCGAGCGCACTTTCCCCGAGCGCCCCGAGAAGGATGTGTTACTCTTTCTGATGGAGCACGCCCCCTTGAAGCCCTGGCAGCGCGACGTTCTCTCCATCATCCGCGACGAGGCCTACTACTTCGCGCCGCAGGGCCAGACCAAGATCATGAACGAGGGCTGGGCCAGCTACTGGCACTCCACCATCATGACCGAGCGCGCCCTGGAGCCCTGGGAGTGCGTCGACTACGCCGATCATCACTCGGGTACCATGGCCACCAGCCGCGGCCGCGTCAACCCGTACAAGCTCGGCATCGAGCTGTTCCGCGATATCGAGCGGCGCTGGAACACCGGGCAATTTGGCAAGGAATGGGAAGAATGCGAAGACCTTGACAAGAAACGGGCCTGGGACAAGAAACTTGGCCTGGGCCGCAAGAAAATCTTCGAAGTGCGCAAGGTTCATAACGATATTACTTTCATCGACAGCTTCTTGACGCCCGAGTTTTGTCAGCAACACCAGATGTTCAGCTACGCGTATAATGAGCAAGGAGGCAATTACGTCATCGAGTCGCGCGAGTTTCAGAAAATCAAGCAGCGGCTCCTGTTCAGCCTGACGAATGCCGGCCGGCCCTTCATCTATGTGGTGGACGGCAACTACAAGAACCGCGGTGAACTGCTGCTCAGGCATGAACACAACGGTCTCGACTTGAAGCTGGACCGGGCGGCCGATACCTTGGCGAACGTGCAGGCGATCTGGAGCAGGCCTGTTCACTTGCAGACGATCATCGAAAATCAACCGAGCCTGATGACCTTCGATGGAAACAACCATTCCATCAAGAACCTGGGAGAGGCAGATGACGCTCGAAAGCAAACTTCTGGAAAAGCTCGCTGACGAGGCGGGAAACTCGCAGCGGCACGATTTCCAGGCCGACCACCCCGAAAGCGGCTGGAGCGTCCGCGTCACCGCGGAGCGGCGGAACGATCTGAGCGTCCTCGTCTGGAACTGTGCGGCGCTGGCGCCAGCGCCGACTTGGCCGCCTTCGCCGCAGAGATCGCGGCCCGGGCGCAAGCGCTTGTCGAGCCGTTCACGGTCTACGAGATTGACGCCACGCGCAATGAAGGCCTTCTGCGCACCAGGCCGGTGCGTAAGCAAGGTCGCGCCTTCTACTATGAGTTGCACCTGCACGGCGCCGCCGCCTTGACGCTCCGCCGTTTCCAGGCGCCCGTGGCCGGAGAACGGCGCGAACAGGTAGCGTTCGCTCTCACCAACGAAACCCTCGCCCGTTTGGTGGGCGAAATCGCCGGCGCCTGAGCGCTTTTGTGGCTACTGACTCTCAAGCCGAAGTCGCGCGACTTCGGCTTTTTTTCATCACTTTTGCCCGGGCGGCGGCCCCACCTTGTAGCCGTGCCCCTCGAGCTTCTTGGCGAACGCGTCTCCAGCCTTCGACGCCGCCGGGCTGTCGACCCCAGCCTTGGCGATCGCCGTGTACCAGAAACGCTGCCGGTCCTTGGGCGGAAGCTCGTCCGGATCCAGACCGATGTCGCGGACCAGCTTCGTATCCCAGCGTAGCTTCTTCAGCCAGTTCGCGAGGTCGCGCCAGGGGATGCCGCTCGAAAGGATTTCGCCGCCAGGTCCGGCGATCTTGCGGCCGATGAGGACATGGAAGAATCCGACCAGATTGCCTTTGGCAAGGTTGTGCTTCTTGATGAAATCGAGAAGTGCCGCCATAGCCTCCATACGCCGGTCTCCTCCTCCCGGGCTCGATCGCTGGCGAACAGCGCGTCCTTTCAGGAAAGGACGTGCCAAGGCGGCGCAAAGACGCTTTCTCTAAAGGCTCCCTCCTTCCCCTTTTGCCTATTTTATCAGGAACCGTACACGCAAAGCAAATGTATTTGATGTGAAAACAACTTCACCGACAAATTGCAGCCGCTTCTTTTCGCCATCACGTCAGCGCCGCGCCGGCAGCGTCGGCCTTTCGTTCGGCTCCGCCCGCTCCGCCGCACGGGCTTTCTTGCCCAGCGCCTGCAGATGCCGGCCGATCGCCACCAGCGCCCCGGCCCAGACGAAGCCGAACAGAAGCGGCGCCAGTTCCAAATCGAGCGGCATCAACACCGCGACGACGAAGAACGCGATGCCGATCAGGTAGCAGCGGCCCCAGTAGTTGCTCCCCATGGCGAAAAAGGCGAGGCCGGCCGAGACCGATAGAAACGGATACGGCAGGATCTCCTTGAGCCGCTCCGGCGCGTCGATCGAAGGCTCCAGCACATCCCACCCCAGCAGCAAGCGCGTCACCAGGATGATGGCCGGGTAGGCGAGGAAGTAGCCGATCCAGATCGACCACAGCTCGCGCTCGGCGACGCTTGTCGGCAAGACATTGCGGCCGCGGTTGTACCAGAACAGGGCGCCGAGCAGGGCGAACTGGGTGGTGCGCGTGAGCAGGACGAGCCAGCGCGGACCGTTCCACTCGATCAGGATCCAGACCACGACGTGCTCGACCGCGATCACGGCCGCCATGATGAAAATCATGGAGCTCCAGGTGGAGAAGGCGGGGGCGTGGCGGCTGGAGCCGAGCATGCGCGCGAGGCGGTCGATCACGTTCACGCTGCGCGCCTGGATCGACTCGCCGTTCAGGTAGCGATCCAGGTCGTCGGCAAGGGCCGCGGCGCTGGAGTAGCGCAGCAGCGGCTCCTTCTCCATGCACTTGAGGATGATGTTTTCCAGGTCCGAATCGAGCTCGGGGTTGAGCAGCTTGGGCGGCGGCGGCTCGTTGTTGATGACCTGCATCACCGTGTCATACGCGTTGGCGGCGCGGAAAGGCGGCCGCCCCGTCACCAGTTCGTAGAGGATCGCGCCCAGGCTATAGATGTCGGCCGGAGGGCCCAGTTCGTCGTTGCGGCCCTGCGCCTGCTCGGGCGCCATGTAGCTTGGTGTCCCCAGCACGGCGCCGGTCCGCGTCTGCTTCGAGTCGTTGTCGAGGCGCTTGGCCAGCCCGAAGTCGGTGATCTGCGGCTCGCCGGAAGGGTCGATGATGATGTTGGACGGCTTGAGGTCGCGGTGGATGATGCCGCGCTGGTGCGCGTAATGGATGCCGCGCGCCATCTGCCGGACGTAGCGCGCCGCCTCGCGCGGCGGCAGCGCGCCCTGGACCAGCTTTTGCGAGAGGCTTTCCCCTTCGACGAACTCCATCGTGAAGTAGTGCTGCCCCTGTTGTTCCCCCACCTCGAATACGGCCACAATGTTGGGGTGGGACAGACGGGCCGCCGCCTCCGCCTCGGTGCGAAAGCGGACGACGTCGTCCGTCTGCGCCAGCCGGCCGCCCAGGATCATCTTGAGCGCGACCACGCGATCGAGCTTGATTTGCCTGGCCCGATAGACGACTCCCATGCCGCCGCGCGCCACCTCCGAGAGCAATTCGTAATCGCCGAAGCCGCGCTCCGGCGCCTCGAACGCCGCCGCCTTTCTCCCGGACAGGCTCGGACTGGTCAGGATGTTGGCCGGGTTCTCCGGGGTCGCGCCGAGCGTCGCCGGCTCAAGGCCGCGCTCCGCGCCGCGCGCGCGCGCGTTGGCCTCCGAACCATTGGGCGCGAGTTCGCTCGTCGGCTCACTCTTGCGCGCCAGCACCTCGGTGGTCTCTTCAGGTTCGGGTCGGATCGCGTCGGACATCGTACCCCTATTTGACAGGCCGCAAGGACAGCTTCAACTCATTCTGACTCACGAACCGCATGGTCGTCGTGACGCCGGCCGCCTCGACGGTCAACTCCCCGCGCAGCGTCATCGCCCTCTCGCCGCGCACCAGCCGGCCCGCGATTGGATCGAACAGGTAGGTCCCCCGGCCTTCCTCGCCGGTCAGAGCGGTCTTCAGTACCCGGAAGAGGTCGCTCTTCTCGCTCGACTTTTGCAGGACCGTGCGCGTCGTGAAGTCGATGGCGTGCAGGCCGTCGCGCTCCCCTTCGTAGCTGTAACGAAGCTGGGTCTTGAACGAGCCGAACGGCGGGACCGGGTCCACTGTCTCCCGTTTCCAGCTTTCGCCGCGTTTGGCGGTCTTCGGCGGCAAGAAGGCGAAGACCTCCTCGAAGATCGCGTGCAGTCCCTCCTCGGAGAACAGGGCGTGAACAACCTTCTCCGCGTCCCGTTTCCCCTCGGAGAGCTTGGTGAGAAAGTTGTCGTAACCGACGATCTTCTTGACCTCCCCCTGCCCATTGACGTGCAAAACGAGCGACAGCCCCTTGAGGCGGGCGGCAAGCTTCTCATCGAAGGCGGCTGGGGGGATGGCGCCACCGTCCTTGCAAACGACCTCCTCGAAAGTAGCGCGGATGTCCCAGTGGGTCAGATGCTTCTCCTTGACGGTCAAGCGCAGCGTCCAGCGGTTGGTCGTCTCGTGCTTGAGGCTGCGGTCCTTGACCTCGATATCCTGCTTCTGCCGGTACACCCGTTCGAGGACAAACTGCTCCCCCGGCTTGAAGTGCCACTGGAGCTTGAGCTGCGCCGCGGCGGGGCCGGCGAACAACGGCAAGAGGCAGAGACAAGCAAGCCGCAAACGCATCGCTCCCTCGTGCCCACACGGGCGCCACGCGCCCGGAAGCGGAACGGTCACGACCTCCGCGTGCGGCGCGTGCTATGTTATACCAGGAAACCCGTGCCCCTGGCAGCGCTTCTGTCCCCTCATGCCTCCCCGCCGCTCCCGCATCCTGCACGTCTCGCGCAGCCTCGATATGGGCGGGCAGGAGCGCCTCCTCGTCGAGTTCGCCAAGGGCGCCGACCGGACCCGCTTCGACCTCCATTTCCTCTCCCTCACCGGCCGCGGTCCCATCGCCGAGCGCATTGCCGAGCACGGCTGGCCGGTCACCGTCCTGGAGCAAGCCGAAGGGTTGCGCCCGGGCCTGGTCCTGCGCCTCGCCCGCTTCTTCAGCGCAGGCCGGTTCGACGTCGTACACACCCACGACGATAAGCCGCTGCTCTACTCCGCCCCCGCCGCCCGGCTGGCGCGCATCCCGCGCTTCCTTCACACGCACCATCATGGCCCGCTGCCCCACATCTCGTCGCGCCAGCTCCTCCTCACCCGCCTCGCCTCCTATGCCACCGATCGCTTCGTCTGCGTCTCTCGTGCCGCCGCCCGCTACGTCCTCGCCCAGGGCGTGCCGCGCCGCCGCGTCGCCGTCCTACACAACGGCATCGATCTCGCGGCCTTTCCCTTCCACGGGCCCGCCGAAAAAGGCCCCGCCCTCTGCGTCGCCCGCCTCAGCCCGGAAAAAGACATCGCCAACCTGCTCCGCGCCGCCGCGCTGCTGCGCCCCCGCCTCCCCGATTTTCATCTCGAGATCGCCGGCGCCGGACCGCTCCGCGATGAGCTCGCGCGCCTCAACACCGAGCTCGGCCTGGCCGACCGCGTCCGCTTCCTCGGTGAAGTACGCGACATCCCTGCCCTCCTCGCCCGCGCCCGGCTCTTCGTCCTGCCGTCCCAGACCGAGGGGATTTCCCTGACGATCCTCGAGGCGATGGCACGCGGCCTCCCGGTGGTGGCGACCGACGTGGGCGGGAATCCCGAGGTCGTTGTCCCGGCGGAAACGGGTTGGCTCGCGCCCGCCGCCGATCCGCCGCGCCTGGCCGAGGCGCTCGCCGCGCTGTGGCGCGATCCGGATACGGGGCGTCGTTTCGGGGCCGCCGCGCGGCGCCGCGTCGAGGAGCGCTTCGACGTGCGACGCATGATCCGGCGCTACGAGGAGCTCTACGCCGGGACGCCGCGGCGCGAGCGCAGCGGTTTCGCTTGGCATCCCCCGGCCATTCGTTAAAATAATAAACTTGCCGTTTCGCCGGCCCGGTTCATTGAGGAGTCAAGGGCAGCCATGTCTGTCGATGCCCAGACGGTCGCCAATCTCGCCGTTCGTGTCGGCCTGTTGACGCCCGGCCATGTCGAGGAAGGTTTTGCCGAAACCGGCCAGCGCCACGGCGAGCCCGCCCCTTTCCTGGCCGCGCTGGAGCGGCGCGGCTACATCACCCCCTGGCAAAGCGCCAAGCTCCTCAAGCTCGAAAAAGACGGCTATTTCCTGGGCGGCTACCGCATCCTCTACAAGATCGCCTCCGGCAGCTTCGGCCGCGTCTACCGCGCCGACGACCCGCACACCGGCCGCATCGTCGCCGTCAAGATCCTCCGCCGCAAATGGAGCGAAGACAAGCACAACATCGAGCTGTTCGAGCGCGAGGGGCAGATGGGTATGACCCTCAAGCACCCGAACATCGTCGAGATCCTGGCCGTCAACCGCGACCCCGCCACCAAGCAGTACTTCATCGTCATGGAGTTCGTCGAGGGGGGAAATCTCCGCGACGTCCTCAACATTCGTAAAAAACTCGACGGCGTGGAGGTCCTGCGCATCCTCGACGAGGTCGCCAACGGCCTCAACTACGCCCTGTCGCGCGGCCTCACCCATCGCGACATGAAGCTCACCAACATCCTGCTCTCCTCCGCCGGCGCCTGCAAGCTCGTCGACTTCGGCCTCGCTCACCTGCACCACAATCGCATCCTCATCGACAAGGACGACCTGACCGTCGACCGCACCGTCGACTACGCCGGGCTCGAAAAGGCCACCAACGTCGCCCCGGGCGATACCCGCAGCGATATCTTCTTCCTCGGCTGCGTCGCCTACGAGTTGCTCACCGGCCGCTCCCCGCTCGACATGACGCGCAATCCACGCGCCCGCATGGCCAAGGAGCGCTTCACCGGCGTGGCCCCCATCAAGCCCGACGAGGTCAACGCCCCCGTCGCCGTCATCCGCCTGGTCGAAACCATGATGAGCCTCAATCCGCAGGAACGCTTTCAGACGCCGTCGCAGGCGCTCGATGCGATCCGCGACGTGCGCCGCGAAGTCGAGGGCAAAGCCAAGGGCAGCCAGGCCTCCGCCGGTGGCCAGAAAACTCTCTTCTTCATCGAAAAGGACGAACGCCTCAAGGACATCCTCCGCGACAAGCTCAAGGAGCAGGGCTTCCGCGTCCTCATCGCCTCCGATCCCGCCCGCGCTCTCGAACGTTTCAAGCAGCAGCCCTTCGAGGTCCTCATCGTCGACGCCGGCACCACCGGAGAGGACGGCCTGCTCGTCTTCGAACGCATCATGGCCGACGCCGAACGCTACTCCACCCCCTGCGCCGGCATCGTCATGCTCAACGAGGACCAGGCCGACTGGAAACGCCGTGTCGCCGACCGCCCCGCCGCCGCCGTCCTCGTCCAGCCGATCAAGTTCAAGCAACTCGTGGCCGCCATCCAGCAAACCACCGTCGCCGCCCAGAGCGCCGCGGCCGGCGAGAGCGACAATTGAGACGGGAACCGGGAGTCGCCATGTCCGCCCGTCCGCCCCGCCCCGCCCTCCTCGAATTCTCCCTCCTCTTCACCTTCGTCATCCATCTCCTCGCCATGGGCACGATGCCGCTCCTCCTCATGGGCGGCCTCCCCGGCGGCTGGAACGGCGCCCCCGCCGAACGCGCCGCCTTTATCGCCGACCACCCCTGGCTCTGGCGCCTCGGCTGGCTCCCCTGGCAGATCACCGCCTTCTCCGACTTGCTCGTCTCGCTCGCCATCCTGCGTACTTTCTGGCTCCCACGCCTTTCCGCCTGGGCCGGCTTCCTCGTCACCCTCCTCGCCCTCATCCCCGACCAGGTCGGCCAGGCCGTCTGGATCACGCGCGGCGTCGACATCGCGACCGAAGCCCACGCCACCGGCAGTCCGCAACTCTACGCCACCTTCGAGGCCGCCATCTTTCCTATCGTCGGCGGCTGGGGCGCTATTCTCTACCTCACGATGGCGCTCTGCTGGACCTGGACCTTCGCCGCCGCCGGCCTGTGGACGCGCGGCCTCATCTGGATCTCCGTGCTCACCTGGTCGGTCTTCGCCTTCGCCGGTGTCGCCCTTGTTCTACCCGCAGACCTCCAGCCTCCGATGGCCGTCATCGCCGCCGCCAACGCTCTCGCCTTCCTCGGCCTGGTCGCCTGGAATATCGGCGTCGGTGAGCAGGTCTTCCGCGTTTCCCGCCCGGATCAGCCGCATGGCCGCTGGGCGCCATGGCGGCATCCGCGGAGCGGCCCGATCGCCCGCTGCTTCGGCGCCATCGCCAACAGCCGCTTCCTGCGCGGCCTGAGCGAATGGCTGCCGACTCTCGCGTTCCGCAGCGACATCACCGACGTCCTCTACGTCAACTATCTGGTCGACGCCGCACGCCTCACCCCGCTTGTGCCCGACGGTCTGGAACTGCAGCGCCTCGGCCCCGACCGTCGCCACGCTCTCTTGACCTTCCTCACCTACAACCATGGCCATTTCGGCCCGCGCATCCTCGGCCCGCTGCGCCGGCTGCTCCCCTCGCCGGTGCAGAGCAACTGGCGCATCTACGTCCGCGATCCGCGCACGGGCCAGGCCGGCATCTACTTCTTCACCAACGCCATCGACCGTACGCTCCACGCCCTCGCCGCTCGCCTCTTCGCCGAGGGGATGCCGATGCACCGCCTCGCGAAGGGCGAAGTCAGCCGCTTGGGCGATGGTGGCGCCTACCATCTGCGTCTCGACCCCGGCGCGGGGACCGCGCCCGACGCCGACGCCACCCTCCGCCCCGCCGCGCGGACGCTCCCGGACGCCTGGCGCCCCTGCTTCGCCGATTACCGCGCCTTCCTCGACTACTGCGTGCCGCAGGACCGGGCCCTCTCCGTGCAACCCTGGTATGGCCGCGTCACCCGCCAGGAGATCCATCTCGGCATCGACCTCGCCGACGTCGAGCCGCTCCAGGGCGAAGTCTGCTCCCGCGCCGCCGAGGCCATCGTCGGCCCCGCGGCGCCCGTTTGCTTCCGCGTGCCACGCGTCTCCTTCCTGTTCGACCGCGAAGAGCACGACCCCTTGAGCGGGGCCACAGCATGACGGCCTGGCGGCCTGGCGCCTGGCGCTTTTGCCTGTCCCTCTGCCGCCCCGCTTGTTACCATTTCCAAGAGAATCCTTTGCCGCGGAAAGCAGCGCCAAACGCACGATCTCCGATCCGCGTTCATTCGCGTCGATCCGCGGCAAAATGAAAACAGCGGCCCCGCCGCGGAAAGGCGACCGTGTCCCAACCCTCCTCCCTCGATATCCTCCATCGCCTTGGCCGCGGCGAACGCATCGCCGATCTGTGCAAGTCGCTCAACTGGTCGCGCCCGCAGTTCGACGCCTGGTGGCAGGACGAGGCGAAAAAACGCCTCCCCGCCATGACCGGCGAACGCCGCCTCCCCGGACTCACCACCGCGACGCGCATCGGCCGCGACGACTGGGGCATCCCCCACATCCACGCCGGCGACGAGCGCGACCTCTTCTTCGCCTTCGGCTACGCCACCGCCCAGGACCGCCTCTTCCAGCTCGACTTCAGCCGCCGCAAGGCGCTGGGCCGGCTCGCCGAAATCCTCGGCCCCGAAGCCGTCGAATCCGACACGCTCTACCGCACCATCGACCTCCCCGGCATCGCCGAGCGCGAGTGGACCAGTTTGCCGCGCGACGTCAAGGACGCCCTCTCCGCCTACACCGCCGGCGTCAACGCCTTCCTCGACGACCGCGCCAATCCCCTCCCCATCGAGTTCGACCTGCTCGACTATCGCCCCGAGCCCTGGAAACCGACCGACAGCCTCGCCATCCTCGGCGAGTTCCGCTGGTATCTCACCGGCCGCTTTCCGGTGATCTGCATCCCCGAGCTGGTCAAACGCGCCGTCGGCGACGGCGCCCTCTACAAGTCCTTCATCGAGGCCGAACTGGACGAGGAGAGCATCCTCCAGCCCGGCGAATATCCGGCCTCGCGCCACGCCAAGCCGGAAACCGTCGGCGGCATCGATGGCCCCGGCAGCAACAACTGGGTCCTCGGCGGCGCCCGCACCATTAGCGGCCGCCCCATCGTCGCCAGCGATCCGCACATCCCCTTCGCCGCCGTCTCCATCTGGCAGGAGGTCCTCCTCGACGGCGGCCCTTATCGCGTCGTCGGCGTCGCCCTCGCCGGCACGCCCGCCGTCATGATCGGCCGCAACGAAAACGTCGCCTGGGGCATCACCAACAACATCTGCTCCCAGCGCGACCTCTACATGGAGAAGATCGACCCCGCCCACCCCGGCCACTTCCTCTACATCGACGGCTGGGAGAAAGCCAGGGAACGCCTCGAAACCATCAACGTCCGCGGCGCCGAACCGGTGAAGAAGACCGTCCGCTCCTCGCGCAACGGCCCCATCGTCGATGACCTCCTCCCCACCCCCGCCCAGGGCCTCGGCCCCATCTCCCTCCGCTGGCTCGGCTTCGAAACCTGCGGCTGGCTCACCGCCATGCTCGGCATGAATCGGGCGAAAAACGTCACCGACTTCCGCGCCGCCACCCGTCCCTGGCTCGTCCCCACCTTCAGCCTCGTCTACGCCGATCGCGACGGCCATTTCGGCTACCACGCCGCCGGCCGCATCCCCCTCCGCGACGTCGCCGAGCGCGGCTTCCGCCCCGGCTGGGACCCCAGGCACCAGTGGACCGGCGTCATCCCCTTCGATGACATGCCGCGCCTCGCCGACCCCGCCCGCGGCTACGTCGCCACCGCCAACAACCGCGTCGCCCCGCCCGACTTCCCCTACCCGCTCGCCGGTTGCTGGTCCTCCGGCTACCGCCACCGCCGCTGCCGCGAGATGATCGGATCCAAGGACCGCCTCTCCCCGGAAGACAACGCGAAGTTCCAGCTCGATTGCCTCTCCCACCGCGCCACCAGCGGCGTCCCCCCGCTCGTCGACGCCATCCGCTCCGACAAGGACCCCGCCGTGCAGCAGGCCGTGCACTACCTGGAGAAGTGGGACTGCCGCACCCAGGCCGGCTCGGTCGCCGCCGCCCTCTTCAACGTCTTCTTCACGCAATGGGCCAAGCGCCTCTGCCGCGAACGCTTCCCCGCCCCACAGGCCGACTTCATCGCCGGCATCGCCTACGGGCCCGCCGGCCGCCTCCTCCACGACGACCCGCACGGCTGGTTTCTCAATAGCGACCGCAAGCAGGCGATCCGCGAAGCCTTCCGCGCCGCCCTCGGCGAGCTCCGCGAACGCATCGGCCCCGACATGGACGGCTGGGCCTGGGGCGAAGTCCACCACCTCCTCCAGAAACACTTCCTCTCCAGCCGCGGCGACCTCGGCGTCCTCCTCGACCGCAGCGGCCTCCCCTGCGACGGCGACTCCGCCTCCATCTGCAGCGGCCAGGCCGACGCCCAGCACATGTCCGCCCTCGGCGCCGGCTTCCGCATGGTCGCCGACCTCGCCGATCCGAACGCCGGCATCAGCGCCGTCGAAATCGCCGGCAGCTCCGGCCACCCCGGCTCCCCCCACTACGACGACCAGATCGAAGCCTGGAGCGAGGACAAACGCCACTACCTGGCGCTGAACGGCGCCCCCACCGAAAAGGAAGTGATGCGGCTGACACCCGGGTGATCACGACACCGCGCCCACCGCCGCCACCTCCGCGCCAACTCATTTGGCGCACAGCAACCGTCGCAACTCCATGCTCCACTTTGCCTTGAGACCGCGCAGCCTCCTCCACGCCAAAATGCCACCCCACCCCCCCCGAATATCTCTGCCCCCTCCGGATCCCTACGCCGCAAGGCGTTGAATCTCAAAGCCCAGGGTTAAGCGCAGCGCCACCCTGGGGAAACGCCGCGCCCCGCCCCTCCTCTACGCCGAAGGCGTTCCATCACCGTCCCCCGCCGTCCCTCCCCGCCTGCGCCCTTCGTGCAGCGCCTCAACGCGAGCCATAAGTATCTTCCGTCCGGATCGAGTAATGCACGTGTGCCATGCCCACGGCCTTGCGTGGGCATGCGGCTCGCCCCAAGCGCCCCGCGCACGTGTGCCATGCCCACGGCCTTGCGTGGGCATGGGCTCGCCCTAGCGCCCGCACGTGTGCCATGCCCACGGCCTTGCGTGGGGCCCTGCGGCTCGCCCCAAGCGCGCCGCGCCAATGCTTCAACAGGGAGCCCTCCCGGCGCCCCCAGCCGCCGCGTCGCCCGCACCGCCTCATGCACCTCGTCCACGCTCAGTTCCGCCAAGCGCATCCAGCGGGCTCGCCACCCCCGCCGGCCCTTCTTCCGCCACGTGCGTGTAGATCATCGTCGTCTCCAAACTCTCATGTCCTAACAGAACCTGAATCGTCCGCACGTCGATGCCGCGCTCCACCAGGTGCGTCGCGAAGCTGTGGCGGAACGTGTGGCAATGAATCCGCTTCCCCAGTGCCGCCGCCTCGCCTGCCTGCCCCACCGCCCGCTGCACCGACGCTTCGTAAAGGTGATGCCGCCCCACCCGCCCCGTGCGCGGACAGCGCGACAATTGCCGCGACGCGAACACGAACTGCCAGCCCAGTTCCTGCGCCGCCTTCGGATACTTCCGCTCCAGAGCTTCCGGCAAGTCAACCCGCGCCACCCCGCGCGCCACGTCCCGCTCGTGCAACACCCGTCGCTTCTCCAGCTGACGCTCCAGATCCGTCCGCGCCGACCGCGGCAGCATCACGACGCGATCCTTCGCCCCCTTGCCGTGTCGCACCATGATCTGGTCCCGCGCCAGCTCCACGTCCTTCACGCGCAGCCGGCAACACTCCATCAGCCGCAAGCCGCAGCCGTAAAGCAGCCGCGCCATCAGCGCGAACGCCCCGTCGGCCCCGCGCACGTGCGCCAGTACTTTCGCCACCTCCTCCGGCGCCAGAACGACGGGCAACCGCTTGGCCCGCCGCGCCCGCACGGCGTCCAGTCGCCCGATGTCCAGCTCCAGTACGTCGCGATACAGAAACAACAGGGCATTCAGCGCCTGATTCTGCGTGCTCGCGCTCACCCGTCCGCGCACCGCCAGGTCGGTCAAGAACGACTCCACCTCCCCGGCCCCCATCTCGCGCGGATGACGCTTGCCGTGAAACTGGATGAAACGCAGCGCCCATTGCACGTAAGTATCTTCCGTCCGGATCGAGTAATGCCGCACCCGCAGCACCTGCCGCATCTGGTCCAGGAGCCGCGGCGGCCGCGGCCGCGGCAGCTCGCCAAGGTCCCGGTGCAACACCGTCCCGTAGAGAAACCCGAGGCTGTCCCGCGCCGCTTCGACCGCCGCCAGCGCCTCCTTCTCCGTGCGCGCGACGTGCTCCAGAAAACGTCCCACCTCCGCCAAGCCCATCGCGCTGGGATGCCGCTTGTCGTGAAACAGGATGAAGCGCCGACACCAATCCGCCATCGCTCGCGCCGCCTCCTCCCCATGCCCCTTTCGCCCGGCCGCCTCCTGATACAGATCGAGCAACCTCGGCCCCGGTTTCGTGGTTTGCAGCTGACTCATGGCGCCCTCCGCCTATAGGATACGGCTGTACATATACCGGACCGCGCCCGGTTGCAAGAAAAAAACCGTTGACATCGTCCGCCGGACCGGTTTGAATGCCCCGTGATATGCTGACCGGCGCGGTGATAGGCTGACCGGCAAGCCGAAATATGCTGACCGGCGCGCCGTTTTATGCTGACCGGCGCAGTGATATGCTGACCAGCGCCGGTCAGGTCCACTCAGTAGTTCGGCAGCAGAGGTGGCGTTTATGGATGAAGCCTTCCGAGCCAAGTTGCGGTCCAAGCTCGCGGACTACCGAGCGTGGTCGTCGGGCCGCGCGTTCGCCGATTGCCGGCTCGTCCATTACTGCGGCGTGGATCTGGTCGGCGCTCCAGGCCGTGCCTATGGCCGAGGTCGAGCCGAGAATCGAGGGGCCTGGTCTGCGAGGGCTTCTACGTCGAGTGGGGCGGAGAACGGGGGCCGGCTGTTCCGCGCGTCTGGGAGTTCGGCGGCCCCGAGCCGGCGTGGTCCAAGGTGTTCGCCGAAGAGCCGCTCGCGGACACCGCCGAGTTGCTGCGGGGGATTGGCCAAGACGCCGAACCCGGCGCTGCAGCGGACCGCGGCCCTCAGTCCTTGCGTGGACGTGGGAGTCGGCGGGGCCGCGGCCGCTGAGCTGGTCGTTCTGCGGCGGAGGCGTCCGGGTGGTGAAGGTCAACGCGCAGCACATCATGGCTCTTCGCCGACTGACCGACCAACCGATCTCGGCATGCCGCGACGCGCTAGTCGAAGCGGGCGGTGACTTGCTGGCCGTCATCCATCGGCTACGCTGGTCGCCGTGCTGCGGGATTTACGCCTCCGACGCGGAGTTGTCAGCGGTCCTGGCCGAGTACGGGGTGGTCTACACTCCCGAGGTCCGGCCGGAGCCAGTCATCCTGCCCGATGCGGAGGTGCTCGCCGAATTGACAGCGTGCGGAACGGCCATCTCTGACTACTTCCTGATCGACGGGATGGTCTGCTCGGTCAACGCTCGCGGAGAATTGATGGCTTGCGTCATCGAGGACGAAGACCTGGCCGTGTCCGCCAAGGCATACTTGCGGCGCCTGGGCGTCCCGGAGCACCCGTCGCTCCAGGCATTCCGAGAGCAAAGAGGAAACGCGTGATCGCGCCAGCCTTGAGCTGTCCGTATGATGTCACTGAATGTGGGATCGCCGCAGAACCAGCGGATGAAGCTGACCGGGGCCGCCATCCTGATTTCGCGCGGCATTAAGGTCTTGCAGGCGGCCCCGGCAGCTTATCCTTATCGTTATGCCTCAAAGGACGCGCCGATGTCGGAAGAACAACCCTGGCGCCGATTGCTCCGCGACGCGCTCGCCGTCCTGGCTCTGACGCCCGACGAGCAAATTCGCGTCAACGGGCCCGGCTGCGTGGCCTGCGACCTGCTCAATGACTTCGACCACGCCCGGACGGTCGCGCTCGGCAACGCGCCGGACCTGTCAGGGGAGCAGCGCGGACTGCTCGACTCGATCGACGCCACAATGCGAGGGATGGAGCAGCCGGACTTCGAGTGCTTCAACAACGAGGTGCTCCGACGACCAGTGTGGCAACGCCTACGGGAACTCGCTGCCGAGGCGCTGCGGGTGTTCTGTTGGGAGCGGGTGACCGTGCGGCCGTTCGTAGAGGTACAGCCAGGCGTCTGGCACAAACCGCACGCAGAGGCATAACCCGTAAATGGCCGTTCTTGTCAATAGACGGACGCTGATTTTCCTCGACTTTTTTGGGACCTCCGTCAGGAGGTAGCGAGCGCAGCGAGCGTCGGTGAGTCGCGCGAGCGACGAAGCGTTGAGGGCGCCGCGAGGTTCGGCGGTCGTCGCTGGACGCGCCAGCGGCGCCAAACACGTAAAGGGGCTCCGGCCGGCGCGCCGTTGCCAGGCTTGCCGGCTGCGGCCGCCGCGCTCTTGCAAGCGCAGTGGCCGCGTTCCAGAAACTCTGCCGTGCCCCCTGCCGGCCAATCAAAGCGAGCGGGCTGACCTGGGCGAGCGCCCTGGCGGCGCGGTCACGCCAGGAACGCGGGTCGTCCGAGTTCGGTAGCGGCTCGGCAGGAGGGCCGCCGTCGCATCGTCTCTTCGAGCAACTCGTTGTTCTCCCCGCGGATCGTGCGGCCGGCCAATCAAAGCCGGCGAGGTCGGGAACAGTGACGCACGGAAGCAGTTCGCAGGCTCCTTCGCCTCGCGGACAAGGCGAGGTCCCAAAGATTGCGCTTTCTTCGCGGCCTGGTGGGCTGCGGCTTCCTTGGTGGCGTTCGTCCCTGGCTTGCCTGAGTTAGGCCGTGCAGCTCGACCGCACGCCGCGGGGTTGGCTCCCTTGTCTCCATCACGGTGGCCGGCATGCGCGTTGACACCGGCCTGTCACGCCGCGGCGCCGGCACGTGTAGCCGCCGCGAGTTCCACGCCCCCTCGTAGACCGGCAGCCTGGTCACCGCCAGGTACAGATCGAGCGCGTTGCCGCCGGCGCCGCAGCCGAAGCAGCGCCAGCAGTGCTTCTCCAGGTCCGCGGCGAAGCTGCGGCTCTTCGGCGCCTTGGAGCCGTGCACTGGACACGGCCCGCGCACGTGCGGCCCGCGTCGCGTCGTCGCCGTGAAGCCGAGCAGGTCGAGTACCTGCGCCAACGAGAGCTGCTGACGCAGGAGGGTGTAGTCGATTCCAGGCATGTGCTGTCTCCGCAAACAGGAACAGGGAAGAGGAACCCGTACGGGGCGGCTCACTGCCCGAGAAAGCGACGCACGTCGAAGGCCTCGCGTTTGCGCAGCATGTGATAGACCGCCCGCCCCAGCCGCGCCGCCAGGATGCCGAGCGTCTTCTTCTTGCCATGCCGCCTCTCCTTCTTCGCCTGCCAGGCCTTGACCGCCGGATAGTTGCGGATCAAGAGGCACACCGCCTCGGAAAAGGCCCATTTGAGATGAGCATTGCCGATCTTGGCCCCGCCGACGCCCAGCTTCTTGCCCGCCGACTCGTGGGTGCAGCGAATCAGCCGGGCGTAGGACAGGAACTCGCTGACCTCCTTGAAACGGCGAATGTCGTGGATCTCGTAGAGCATGGTCAGCCCGAGGATCTTGCCGACGCCGCCGATGGTCTTGAGCAGATGAAACGTCGTCGGGTCCTCGATCTTGGCCGTGCGCTCCAGGTACAGCTCCAGGTCGGCGATCTGCGTGTCGAGGGCGTCGATCAGGGCCAGGTCCACTTCGACCGACTTGCGCACGTGTGGGATCAGGAAGCGCTCGGCGATCTTCAGCTCGGCGCGGTTTTTGGCGTAGATGAGCTTCTTGCCGAAGTCGGGCAGGTTGTTCTGGGCGTTGAGGATCTGGATGTGGGTGATGAGCCCGGCCCGCTGGTGGACCAGATGCATACGGCGCCGCAAGAGATCGCGCGTCTCGCGCAGCCCCTTGGGATAGACGTAGGCCACGGGGATGTTGCCGCCGCGCAGCAGGCGCGCGATCTTCTCGGCGTCGATGTCGTCGTTCTTGGCCTTGCCGCCGTGGATGGCCTTCATGTAGAGGGCGTGGCCGAGCACGAAGGGAATGCCTTCCTGGGCGCACAGATCGGCGACCCAGTACCAGGCGAAGAGGCACTCGACGGCGACGACGACATCGGCCCGGTAAGGCGCCAGCGTGTCGAGGAGCATCTGCTTGTCGGCCGGGATCTGCGTGCGGCAGACGACGCTGGCCGTGTCGTGATCGACGATGCAGATGGCCAAAAGCCTGGCATGCAGATCGATGCCGCAGTAGAATCGGTGCTGCTTGGTGTAGAGACGTCGCATGTTCATGGACTCCTTGGGTGGGGCGTAGCCTGAGCCCGCGCCACTAGGGACAAAGAACTCGTCGCTGGGTCCTTTGATCTCTTCTACCATTGGGCCGGGCCCGCGCCCCACCCAACGAGGCCATGAACAGTATCAAACGGATGAAGCTGACCGGGCCGCCATCCCGGTTTCGCGCGGCGTGAAGGTATTGCAGGCGGCCCGGCAGCTTATCCTTATCGTTCGGCCACCGGAGGGCAGTCGCGGATGAACCTGACGCAGCTGCTCGTCCCCGCTGAGCCGTTGCCGTCCGATCTCGGCTGGGACTGCCCGGCAAAGCTCGACCCGGCGATGGACGGCGAGCGACTGGACATCACTGGCTGCGATTACGAACACCTGGGCGTGCTGTGGGGATTGTTGCGGGGGCAGGTCTACCGCGGCGTTGCTCTGGAACAGCCGCTCGAAGAATTCGCGCTGGTGTCGGAGAATACGGAATGGGGACCGTGGCTGGCCCTGCTCCCCCCGGACTTCACCGAGCGCCTCGCCGCCCTGGAGGAGCCGCAGTTCGCACCGCTGGCCGAAGCTTGGGACCGGTCGGAGTATCCGTCCGAGTGCGCACATTACAACAACGGGGAATCTCGGGTGGTCCTCGCGCAAATGGCGCGAATGGCAAGAGTGGCGCGGGCGAGAAAGACCCAACTATTACTATGGCGGTGTCCTTGAAGAAGGCCGAACCCATTAATTGCCTCCCTCCCCCGGCCGGGTCGTGGCTCCATCGCACCCACAGCCGTTGCCTCATCGCGTGCAATTACAGTCGTGTGCCATGCCCACGGCTTTGCGTGTGCCATGCCCACGGCTTTGCGTGGGCCATGCCCACGGCTTTGCGTGTGCCATGCCCACGGCTTTGCGTGTGCCATGCCCA
>JAXMAR010000051.1:0-50876 GCA_046350295.1 Gemmataceae bacterium | reverse complement strand
GCGACACTAAATGTTTTCCACCTGGAAGCACGGCGAGTTGCGTCACTGAGGCCCTGTGCCCATCCAGCGCCGCGAGTTCCCTGCCGCTCTCCACATCCAGGATCCGCAGCTCGGCGCGCAACACGCCTGCGTCAATGAGAGCATCCCCTCCAACCACCAATTCCTTCCCGTTCTTGGAGAAAACCACCGCGTGGGCGCCTACTACCTTCATCCTTCCAGACGCACAGAGCTTTTTGTCGGCGACGCCCCAGACCGCCCAGTTGCCTTCGCGAAGGTATCCGACCAGCGCGAGCTTCGCGCCTTCCGGGCTTAGGCAGAAAGAATGCGCCCAAACCGATCTTTCCAGATCGATCGGCGGACGCTCAATCGGTGCTGTGATCTGAATCAGCATGAAGGCGAGGCAAAACATATCGCCATCCTTTCAACGATTTGCCTGAGAACAATATCTTGACGCCTTTCGCAAGGTTCTTCCTTGATCCTTAGAGTTGCACGGAGACGGTCAGAAACAATTCGCGGAACTCGTCGAACGGAAGCTGGAATTGCTCCCCAAATGCTCCACCAATACTCCACGGGTTCCTCAATGTAACGCGACCCGTTATCCCGTCAAATGCCACGACGGAAAAGGCATGCGTTGGAGGAAAGATCCCGCGAAAGTCCACTGGCATATCGGCCGTCGGCTTGGAACTAACCACGACGACCTTCCCTGGGTTTCCCATTCCCGACGGGTTGGCTTGCTCTAGCATGCTCGCCCAGAACGCTGGACGCCTGAGACCTAGCGGGTCTATTAGCGCGGTCGCTCTCCCCGTCACTCGCGCGATGGCGCGGTCACCCCGTTCTCCGTTCGCCGCGACGTCGTACAAAGAGCCGGCGTACCGGGCAGCCGTGTCGGGCGGCCACTGGGTAACATACGCCTTCTCCATGATCGAAACCCAGAGTGCCCCATTGGTGGTGTTTGCGTAGAGCGCCCGCTCGGTGTAGGTAGGCTCGTCAATAGTGACATTGACCGCAGCCCCCGCATTGAAAAAAGTCGCCTGATACCGTCGCGGACCACCAGCAATGGCCGGAGCGACGCGGCTTATTCGACCGCGGATGGCGGCGAAATTCGTCCGCGCAAGGCCGATTAAGGCGGACAGGAAGGAGCAATCTCCGATTTGTCCCTGCTGGACGGTCCGCCAAGCGGTGTTGTTGTCCGCCGGGAAGATCGCGTCGGCAGCGACGTTCAATGAAAGACGACGCACCATCCATTGAAAGGTCAACTCGAGACGGCGGGCGCGAGCATGACTGAGACTCGTTGGGCTCGTGAGCGCGGCAGCGAATTGTGCGAGTCCGCTTCGAGTTAGCCGCTGGTTGATCAAGGCGCCAGCGCCGAAAAGATCGCCATAGTCACCCGCTTGAAGCAGATGGGCTGGGTCTTGCAGGACCAAGGACTTGAGCACCGCGACCGCCGCAGCTTGGTCGACGCTTAAGGCGCGCGAAGCGATGAGGCCATTCATCGGGTCATTTATCCGGTCTAGTGAAATGGCGTCGTCGTCGGCCGTGGCGCCGCGAATGTCCATCCAGGCGTTGAACGACGTGACCAACACTTGACTGAGCGTCGCGCCCGAGACAGGCGCCCCGAGGCGGGGCGTCTCCGGCGCCACTTGCCTGACCAGCATATGTACCGTCGCGTTTCGCACGCCCCCCCCCAGGCTCACCGCGAAGGTGAAGTCCTCTTCGCCGAGAACGCCGGGCGCGGGCAGGTATTGCACGGAGCCGTCGTCGCGCAGCGTCACCACGGACCCGGAGGAAAGCCCCACCGACGTCTCGCCGGCGGTGGGGATCGACACGCCTGCGACTTGCGTCAGCATAGGAGCATCCTGCGTCGCGGCGCTAACGTGGGTGACCAACTCCGTCGGCGACAACTCATACGCCTGCGCGGCGACCGCATTGAAATAGAGATCGTTCACGGCGACCGTGTCGCTCACGACGTTCAGCAGCACCGTGCCGACGTTGCTGTTGGCGACGCCGTCGGAGAGCACGTAGGTGAAGGCGTCCGAACCCACGTAATCGGTGTCGGGGGTGTAGTTGAACGTGCCGTCATCGTTGGCCATCAGTAGCCCGTGCGCGGGCTGGTCGATGACGGCGACGCGCAAAACGTCCCCGTCTGGGTCGGAGGCGTTTCCGGCAAACTGACGGGGGACAGGGACGACGCTCCCGTTCGCGGCGACGTTCACCGGCCCGAAATCGGTCGTGGTCGGCGCGACGTTCGTGATGGTAAGCGTGACGGTCGCGACGTTGCTGTCATCCGTGTCGTCGTTCAGTTTGAAGGTGAAGGAATCCGTGCCGGTGAAGCCTTCGTCCGGGATGTACTGGGGACCGCCGCCGTCGTCAACGACTACGCCGTGGCTCGGTTGCGTGACAACGGTCGAGGTGAGAAAGTCGTTGTCGGCGTCCGTCCCAAGCGCGACCAAGTCGATGGCAATTGGATTGTCATGTGTTCCGGAAAAACCGCCATCGGACGCGACCGGGGCGGTATTGGTACCGTGAACCGCAATCGACACTGTGGCGACGTTGCTGTCCAGAGCGCTGTCATTCGCTTTGAACGTGAAGCTATCCGTCCCATCGAAGTCGGACGGCGCGATGTAATCGTACTCGTCCGTCTGCGAGTTGTAGGACAGGTATCCGTACGTGGGCCATTGCGTGATGGTGAAGGTCAAACCATCCCAATCGGGATCGGACGTCAGCGTGTTGAGATCGATAGTTGCGGTATGGCCTTCCCGCACGATCAGATTCGTGCCCTGGGCTGTGGGAGCGGCGTCGGTAATCGTGATATTCACCGTGGCGGGCGCGCTCTGCGACACTCCATCGCTGGCAGCGAAGCTGAAGGAATCTTGACCGACGTACCCTGGCGACGGCTCATAGGTCAGGCTGCCGTCGGCATCCACAAATGCGTAACCGTGACTCGGATAGGCGACGATTTGCGGAGAGATCGTGTCGCCATCCCCATCCGCTGCCCCGTCGAGCACGCCGGGGGCGCCGACATTGATGGTCTGGTCATGAAGACCAGTGTAGCTCTTGCCGCTTACGGTCGGCGTTTGGTTCGTGACGTGAAGCGTGACCGTGGCGGGGTCGCTATAGTCCGTGCCGTTGAACGCCTGGTAGGTGAAGCTGTCGTCACCCACGAAATGGTAACCAGGGGAGACGGTGAAGGACCCGTCAGAGTTGAGCATCACGTAGGAATTGCTGGGTGGCGTCACAAGGACCGCGGTAAGCGGCGCGTTGCCCGGGTCGCTGTCGTTGCCGAGAACGCCGTTGGCCGCGCTGACGTTCGCGGAGCGGTCATGGACGAAGCTGTAGACGTCCGCGACGGCGACGGGCGCCGGGGTGAGCCTGTCCTCGAGCCCCTCTAGGCACGGACGAAAGCGCCGCTTGGTGGGGCTCGATGTTCTCTCTGCCAGCGCGTTGCCGTGCAACCGAATCAGACGCCGCCAAGCGTTGGGAAGCCACGCGAACATGGGATGTGTCTCCGCGTTGTTACATCAGGGAGGAGAGAACGATTCAAAGACTTTAGCAAGATCACTCTCGAGATTAAAAAGAATCCAGACTATCGGTGGTGCGATCCGCGCTCATTCCCTCGGCTAGTATCTGCCGCTGAACTGCACCAGGTTGTCGATCAGGTAGGTCACGTGCGGTTCCATCCAGTTGAGGATCAGGAACGGCGCCACGCCGAACAGGACGCACAGGATCACGAGCGGCACGATCACGAGCAGCTCGCGGACGCTGATGTCCGGATAATCCTTGTACGCCGGATTCGTCCCCATGAAGACGCGCTGGAGCGTCCAGAGGATGTAGGCCGCGGTGATGACGACCGTGAGGGCGGCCAGGACCGCGAAGATCCGGCCGACGTACGGAGCCTCGATCGGCGCGAAGTTCCACGTCGACAGCACGACCATGAATTCGCCGACGAAGCCGCACAGGCCCGGTAGCCCCAGCGCCGCGAAGAAGATCACCGCGCTGATGCCGCTGTAGAGGGGCATCGGCTCATAGAGGCCGCGGAAGTTGTCGAGGTTGCGGTGGTGGGCCCGGTCGTAGATGACGCCGACGCAGAAGAACATGCCGGCCGAGCTGATGCCGTGCCCGATCATCTGGTACATGGCGCCGTTCATGCCCCAGGACCAGGAGTTGGACCCGGTGGCGGACCAGACGGCGATCCCGAGGAGGACGTAGCCCATGTGACTGACCGAGCTGTACGCGACCAGCTTCTTGAAGTCGGTCTGGGCCATGGCGGCGAAGGCGCCGTAGACGATGTTGATCATGCCGAAGGAGGCGACGGTCAGCGCCAGGTGCTCCGCCGCCCAGGGACAGATCGGATAGGCGATGCGGATGATGCCGTAGCCGCCGAGCTTCAGGAGGATGCCCGCCAGGATCATGCTGATCGGCGTCGGCGCCTCGACGTGGGCGTCGGGCAACCACGTGTGGAACGGGAAGACCGGCACCTTGATGGCGAAGCCGACCAGCAGGAACAGGAACATCGTGTACTGGAACCAGGGCTGGAAGAACGCCTGGTCGAGCCGGCGCACCTTACCCTCGGCCTCTTGCAACGAGAACTGCGCGACGTTGAACTGATCCTCCTTGACGCGGGCGTCCTTGACCTCGGCTTTCTCTTCCAGCTCAGCGTACTCGGCCTTGAGCTGGGCGATCAGGGCGGCGTTCTTGTCCGCCTTGCTGCCGCCTCCGTCGCCTTTGCCCTTATCCGCTTTGCCTTTGTCCCCCTTGCCCTTGTCCCCCTTGCCTTTCTCACCCTTGCCCTTGCCGTCGCCTCCCTTCGGGGCCGGCGCCTTCCCCATCCCCATGTCCGGCGGGGCCGGCGGGGTCAAGGCGTTCACCCGGTCGGCGAGGGCGTCCATCTTCGTCTTGAATGGCGCCGCGGCTTTCTCGGCCGCGTCCTTCTCCGCCTTGGCCTTGTCGAACGCCTCCTTGGCCGCCTTGAGCTCGGCGGCCGCCTTGTCGCGCATGTTGTCCTTGCCGCCGTTCAGGATGCGCTGCGCCTCGACCCCGACCTTGTGGAGCGTCGTCAGGTCGAACGTGTGGATTTCCGTCTCGCGCAGGGCGCTGCGGCCGCCGCTCCCCTCTCTGCGTACGGGCTCCGCGACGGCCTTGGCGAGGACGACGCGCTGATCGACGAAGTCACGCACGTCGGTGAAGTAGAAGCCCAGGAGGGCGATCAGGATGAACACGGAGCCGAAGAGCGTATAGAGGAAGAACTTGATTGCGGCGTATTCCCGGCGCGGGCCGCCCCAGATGCCGATGAGGAAGTACATCGGCAACAGCATCACTTCCCAGAAGATGTAGAAGAGGAAGAAATCGAGCGCGACGAAGCTGCCTATCACGCCCGTCTCCAGCACCAGGAACAGGACGCAATAGCCTTTGACGTATTTCTCGATGTTCCAGCTGGCGATCATCGACAGGAAGAACAGCACGGTCGTGAGCAGGATGAGCGGCATGCTGATGCCGTCGATGCCGAGGTAATAGTCGATGTTGAAGCGCGAGATCCACGGGACGCTGGAAATCAGGTCGGTCCCGTCGCGCGGCTTGCCGAACTTCTCGGGGATCTTCGTCCGGTCCGCTCGGGAATAAATGGTCGTCTGCTCGCTGGGCCGGAGCGTGGCCTGGTCCCCCTTTCCGCTCGGATTGGCGTCGAGAAAGGCGAGGTAGTCGATCAGCAGGATGAGGCTGATAACGAGCGTCACCGATGTTCCCAGGAGGGACCACCAGCGCATGTACTCTTCCGAGCCCTTGGGGAAGAAGAGGAGCACGAGGGCAAAGAAGCTGGGCAGGAAGATGCACAGCGTCATCAGCAGCAGGTCTTGTTCAGGCATGGCTCAGCTTTCCTCAGGCTCCGCCAAGTCTCGGTCAAGGGACGACGTCCGCCCGGTTCCGCGAACCGGGGCTAAACAGCGAGGACTACGGCGCTCCGGCGCCGCTGCCGGCGAAGAGCGTCAACAACACCCAGATGCCGACCGCCGCCAGCACCAGGAACAGAATGTAGCTGCGCAGGTAACCGGTCTGGAAGCGGCGCAGGCCCGCGCCGATGCCGTACCAGGCGCGGGCCACCAGGTTCACCGCGCCGTCGACAATGCTCTTGTCGAACAGGCCGCCCACGCGTGACAGCACCACGCTGGCGCGGCCCAGCCAGTTGACGAAGCCGTCGATCACGCGCGTATCGAAGAAGCGGCACCAGCCGGCCGCCGCCAGCCCGGGCCGGACCACCATCGCGCTGTACAGCTCGTCGACGTACCACTTGTGCTGGAGGAAGTTGTAGACGCCCGGCATCTGCGCCCGCGCCTCCGCCGGATCGAGCACGCGGCGATAGTAGAGCAGGTAGGCGAAGCTGAAGCCGATGACGACCGACAGGAGGGCGAGGTTGCCGGCCAGGCTGTGCACTTCCTCGGCCAGCCGGTGCTCGGCGGCATGGTCGGCTTCGACGCCGACGGGCTGGGCATGATGGAGCTGGCCTTCGAGCCAGCTCGCCTCGGCGTCCAACAGCGGCCAGCCGAAGATCTCCGTTCCGCCCTTGATCTCCTCGGCCACGTGCGGCCGCGGCCAGGCCACGCACACTGCGAAGACGGCCAGGATGATGAGCGGCGTCGTCATCACGCGCGGCGACTCGTGGGCGTGCTCGAAGACGTGCTTGTCCTTCGGCGGTCCGGCGAAGGTCATGAACCACATGCGGAACATGTAGAAGGTGGTGATCCCCGCCGTGAAGAGCGGCAGCAAGAACAGCAGATAGTGCTGCGGGTTCAGGTTGGCGAAGCCCATGGCCGAGGCGAGGATGGCGTCCTTGCTGTACCAGCCGCTGAAGAGCGGGATGCCGGCGATGGCGAGGACGCCCATCAGCATCGTCAGGGCGGTGATCTTCATCTTGGGGTAGAGGCCGCCCATGCGCGTCATTTCCTGCACGTGGTGGCAGCCGTAGATGACGCTGCCCGAGGCGAGGAACATGAGGGCCTTGAAGAAGGCGTGCGTGATCAGGTGGAACAGGCCCGCGGCCCAGCCGCCGACGCCCAGGCCCAGCATCATGTAGCCGAGCTGGCTCACCGTCGAGTAGGCGAGCACCTTTTTGATGTCCGTCATCACGATGGCGATGGTGGCGGCGACGAAGAGCGTGATGCCGCCGATGTAGGCGATCGTCAGCAGCACCTCCGGCGTGAAGAGCGGATAACAGCGGCCGACCAGGTAGACGCCGGCCGCGACCATGGTGGCGGCATGGATCAGGGCGCTGACGGGCGTGGGGCCCTCCATCGCGTCCGGGAGCCAGACGTGCAGGGGGAACTGGGCCGACTTGCCGACGCAGCCGAGGAAGATGCCCAGGCCGGCGGCGACCAGCATCCAGTAGGGCATGCTGCCGAAGCGGCCCTCTTCGACTTGCGTCGGGACGGTGACGCGTAAATAGCGCTTGCCCGCCTCGTCGCGGGCGGCGACGAAGTCGCGTGACCGGATCTTCTCGTGGTTCTCGTAGTCCGGGAAGAGGACGACCTGCGAATCCCAGGTCGGCGCCGCGCCGATGGCGGCCACGCGGATCGTGCGGCCTTCCTCATCGGGCGCCGTCGCGTTTCCGTGCAGAATCCGCCCCTCGTACTGGAATTGCAGGTTGGTCTCGAACGCCTCGTGCGGCGCCCGCACGCGCTCGAAAATCTCCTGGAAGTTGAAGTTCCCGATGTAGGTCCAGACGATCAAGAGGCCGATGATGAAGCCGGCGTCGCCGATGCGGTTGGTGATGAACGCCTTGTTGGCGGCGTTGGAGGCGCTGCGCCGCTCGTAGTAGAAGCCGATGAGCAGGTAGGAGCAGACGCCGACCAATTCCCAGCTCACGAAGACCTGGAACAGGTTGTCTGCCAGCACCAGGTTGAGCATCGAGAAGCAGAAGAGCGACAGGAACAGGTAGAACCGGCCGAAGCGGCCCCGGCGGTGCAGATGGCCGTGCTCGGTGTGGACTTCGTGATCCTCGACCACCGGCTGCAATTCCTCCGCCATGTAGCCCGAGGAGAAGATGTGGATGAGGGTGGCGATGAACGTCACCATCACGAACATGATGGCGGTGAGGCCGTCGACGTAGAAGCCGAGCTTGAGCGTGGTGCCGTGCTCGGGGTGGTTTTCGCGGTAATAGGAAGGCAGCACCTGGGCCCAGGTGATGGCGCCGGCCCAGCGTTGGTTGTGCTCTTCCTCGCTGTGCCCTTCCGCCTCGGCTTCGGCCTTCTGTTCTTTTTTCGCATGCTCGTCCTTGGCGTCATGCGCGTGGCCATGCGCGTGCACGTGGCCGTGGTCGTCCGCCGCCGCATGGGCGTGGCCGTGGGAGTGTCCGCCGTGCTCGCCGGCGTGATCGCTCAGATACACCACGAAGCCGACGAGGCTCAGGACGAAGGCGAGGCCGATGGCGCCGGTGGCGAGGTAAAAAGCGAGCTTGCCGGGGGCATTGCCGCCGCTCAGCTCGAAAACCTGGGCCGCGGCGGCGCTGTCCGCCCGGTAGCGGCGGGCGAAGTTGCGCACGGCCCCCAGGAGCAGGAGGAGGACGAAGGATGCCAGCGGCAGGAGCGTCGCCCACACGAAGAAGAGGCCCGGCCGGTGTTGAAAGTCGAACATGGGCTAGCCTTTCAACTCCTCGGCCGAATCGACGTCCACCGTCGTGTGGTTGTTGTAGAAGTTGAGGACGATCGCCAGGGCGACGGCCGCCTCCCCGGCGGCCAGCACGATGACGAAGAGAGCGAAGATCATCCCCTCGATCTCGAAGGCCGGGTTGAAATGCGACAGGGCGACCAGGTTGATGTTGGCGCCGTTCAGGACCAGCTCGACGCCGATGAGGACGCCGATGGCGTTGCGCTTGGTGGCCATGCAGACGGCGCCGCAGACGAAGAGCAGGGCGCCCAGGATCAGGTAGTGCTCGAGGCCGATCACGGGGCGCCTCCTTCCGCAACCTCTGTGTCCGGACCGCCGGCGATGAGCGGCGTTTGTGTCTTCTTCCGCTTGGCGCGGGCCAGGTACGCGGCGCCGATCAGGACGACGAGCAAATGCACGCTGACGATTTCGAACGGGAAGAGATAGTTGGCGCGGACGGGCTTGGCCTTGCCGTCGCTCTTCTCCGTGTGGGCGGGGCCGACCGGCTTGCCCAGGAGGCCAAGGCCGATCAGGTTGGTGTAGGGGGAGGTTGAAGCCTTCTGCTTTTCCAGGTCCTTGTTGAGCTGGGCGATGAGGTCCTGCCGTTCGTCCGGGGTCGCGGCGGCGGCGATCTTCGGTCCGTACTCGTCGCGGATCTTGTCCGCTTCGGGAGTCGCGTTGATCAGGCGGGTCCTGGGCGCGTATTTCGCGAGCGCCTGGTCCCTTGGCTTGCGTTTGCCTTTCGCCTCGACCGGTTCGCCGAGGCGGTACTCCTCGCTCAGCGTGTACCGTTGCCCGCTGGTGTTGCGGACGGCCAGGACCGTGAAAGCGAGGACGCCCATGAGGCAGATGCCGACGACGGTCGATATCGCCCACTCGGCGCCGGTGCTCTTCATGTTGATGAACGGCCCCTGGGCCGTGAGCATGACGCCGAAGACGACAAGGACGAGCGTGCCGCCGACATAGACGAGCAGCTGCACGGCGCCGACGAGATCGGCCCCGAGCAGGAAGAAGATCCCCGAGGTTCCCGCGAGGGTGAAGAGCAGCCAAGTGGCGGCGCGGACGATGTTCTGCGTCACCACCGTGGCGATGGCGCACAGGCCCGTCGAGAGGGCGATAACCCAGAAGAGGAAGGCGTCGAGAGTCATGTTTCTTGCTTGGCGCCCTGGTAGCCCGGGATGTTCGTCATGGTCCACATGCCCGGCATACCGGTACCAGGCGGCGCCTTGGCCAGCTTGACGAGGCGCACGATCACCAGCGCCAGCAGCACCATGCAGATGGCGAACAACGCCCAGTGGAACTGCGTCACCACCAGCTCCGGCAGCGCCACCTGCCACAGGCTCACGCCCAAGAGCAGCACGCAACTGATCGGGATCAGGTACTTGAGGCACATCATCATCACCTGGTCGATGCGCAGCCGCGGCAACGTCCAGCGTACCCACATCATCACGAACACCAGCAGCCAGCATTTGAAGATGAAGACGACGATGTTGATGATGTTGCCGAACCAGCCGAGGATGTCCGCCAGCTCGAACGGGAAGCCGAGGCTCCAGCCCCCCAGGAACAGGATCGTGGCGATGCCGCTCACCGCGAACATGCTGCCGTATTCCGCCATGAAGATCACCAGCCAACGGAAGCCGGAGTATTCGGTGTGGAAGCCGGCCACCAGCTCGCTCTCGGCCTCGGCGAGGTCGAACGGCGCCCGTTTGCAGCTGGCCATGGCGCACGTGAAGTAGGTCCAGAAGGCGGCGAAGGTGAACGGGTCGTGGAAGACGTACCAGTTCCAGATGCCCTGCTGCCGCAGCGCGATGGCGTTGAGGTTCATCGTCCCGGCCACGATCACGGGCACGATGACGCACAGGGCCATCGGGATCTCGTAGCTCACCATCTGGGCGGCCTCGCGCATGCCGCCGAAGAGCGACCACTTGCTGCCCGAGCCGTAGCCGATGAGGATGATGCCGAAGACCTCCGTCGACATGACGGCGAGCATGTAAAAGATCGCGATGTTCATCTCCTGGGCGACGACGCCGTCGCCGAAGGGAAGGGCCGCGAAAGCCATGAAGGAGCCGGCCAGCGCGATATAGGGGCCGAGGCGGAAGAGGAAATGGTCGGCGCCGGCGGGGATGATGTCTTCCTTGCAGAGGAGCTTGACGCCGTCGGCCAGGGTTTGCAGCCAGCCGAACTTGCCGCCGACGCGGGTGGGGCCGAGGCGGTCCTGGATGCGCCCGGCCACTTTCCGCTCGAGCCAAACGCTGAAGATCGCCGAGACCTGCATTAAACCGATCAGGAGGGCGGCAGCGACCACGGCCAGGATGTATGGCCAGTAGGGCGAGGAAAAGATGGCGAACAGCGGGGCCACTGAAGGCTCCTTGCCGTAACTTCCGGGATACGCAAGGGAACGATTGGCCTTACTGTATGGCGAGCGCGGGAGGGCGGCAAGCAGAGCGTTGGCTGGCGATAATCGCCGCGGATTGTGAACCAGCCACAGGATTTTGCGGTTCCGTGCTATCCTAAGCGCAGGCGATTCCAAAAAAAGCTGCTTCTGGGAGGAGCGGCCGATGCTGGTGGTGTTCGCTTGCGATGCTTGCCCACTCGCCTTTCAGGTCGGGGAGGTCTTCTACACGGATTTCGGCGGGTACCAGGAGAACCTCGTCTGCTACGGGTGTGGGACAATGCATCGGCTGATCGAGAAGAAAAAAACCTGTCGACAGTTTGCGGTGGGCGGTCCGATGCGAGACCTTGCTGAGGTTCACGCCCCCGACTCGGCGTGGCGTCTGATTGGGGCCGTGGAGGACGTGAGCAAGTGGCGGCAGCTGCGCTGCCCAACTGCAATGAGATCGGGCGACTGCGGTCGCGGCTGCGATTAGCGCGGCAGGCCGAGTACCCAGAAAACCCCGTCTGTCCGATCTGCGGAGAACCACTTCGTTTTGTATCGTCCATGCTCATCGATTGAGGACGCTTCATGCCCCAATCAGGGCGCCGTCGAATCGAACCTCCACGTCTTTCATCCGTTGGCTCAGGTCGAGGTATTTCTGGCGTTGCTGCGGTTTGTCGGCCAGGAAAGCCAGAAGGTGAACAATCAGGTCGAGCCGCACCTTGCCGTGCTTGATGGCAATGCCGAAAGCGCCCAAGCGTTGAAGGTTCTTGCGAACGCCCTTGACCTGACAGCCAACGAGCGCGTCATCCTTCACGGACAGGCACAGGGTTAGTAGATCATCGACGCGCTTGCCGTATGACTCGGTCTTGTTGAAGTAAAACGTGAGGGAATCTTCCTCGGCGCCGTAGTAGGGCCGCGCTTCGAAGCCGGCGGGCTTCGCCGTTTCCAGATACCTCATTAAGTCTTTGGCCATTTTTGACTCCCGAATCGTTCTTGCCATTTCTCCGGGTATCCTTCCCTCTCGGCATCGGCCTCTTCCCAGCGCCACTGAAAGACCTTGCCCTCCTCGGTGAGAAAGACAAGGAAGGTCTTCCCGTCAAGTGGCCGCTTCTTTCTCCCTTGGTTTGTGTAGCTGCCGGAGGGAATCCCGGCATAGCAGAGCCCCGCTTCCTGCTCTTCTCGCAGGCCTTCGAAGACAACTGTCGGCAGTTCCAGGATCTCTTTGACGAGCTTCAACTCATGAAACTTGTCCTCGGGGCCAACAAGAGAGTTGGGGATGCGAAACTCTTGCCTGCCGTGCCCCGTAGGCGACATCCCTTGCAAGGTCCAGCTCCTCATCGTCTCACGCAGGCCCATGAACCTCGACAACTTCTTCCGGCTAGGGGAATTCTGCCATTGTGGTCCTTGCCATCCCTGTTACGGTGAATAGACACTTCCATCCCCGATGGTCGGTTGTTCGAAGGAGCACCTCGTGTCTGTCTTACGTCTGCGTCTGGTTTCCCTTGGTCTCGGTCTGGTGACACTCCTGCCGGCGGCCGCGCCGGCACAGTGCAAGAGCAGTCGGTCGGCTGGTTCGACGGGCGGCGTCGCCGGCATGAGTCGCGTTCTCCCCGGCGGCTCGGCCTTCAGCGGCAAGGTCACCGCGTTCGGCCTCTCCGGCGGTGGCGTCGTGCCCGGCACGAGCGGAGCGCTGACCGCCCAGCAACTTCTCCTCCAGCAACAGCTGCTGACGCAACAACAGATGCTGCAGCAACAGATCCTCGTGCAGACCTACGCTCAGCAGCAGGCGCTGCAACAACAAGCGCTCCAGGCGCAGATCGATGCGCTGACCGCCTGGGCCGGCGAGCAACCCGACGCGGTCTTGCAGACGGCTCAGCTCGGCGGCGCCCCCCTCGTCCGACAGGCGGCCACCCGCGAGCTGGCGCGACGCGCCCGCCAGGCCGGCGCTCAGTAGACCGTCTCTGCACACGGCGGGGAGTGCGACCCACGCGGCGCATTTTGCCCTCCCCGCCGTTGGCGACTCCCATCGACCGCGCGGCCCCCCTACTGCCAAGACCCGACCACGCTTCACGTCTTGGCTCCCTGACCGCTCCCGAAAACTTTTTCCTTTTTTCACTTTCCGTTTCCCGCCGGTCTGCGATACCTTCTCAGAATCTCTGTCCCTCCTCCGAGGTTCGTCTCCCATGAAGAAGGTCCTGCTCGCGTCCATTGCGCTCGGTCTCGTCCTCGCCGCCATGGCCCTCTCCGGCGGCGTCTCCGGGCCTTCTTCCGACCTGCAAATCGACGTCCAGGACCGCAACCCCTGGACCCACCTGCGCCTCAACAACGACTTCGACACCTTCCACTTCGCCATCGTCAGCGATCGCACCGGCGGCCATCGCGCCCGCGTCTTCTCCATGGCCGTCGACCAGCTCAACCTCCTGCAGCCGTCGTTCGTCCTCTCCGTCGGCGACCTCATCGAAGGCTACACCAAGGACAAGGGCCGGCTCGGCGAGCAGTGGAAGGAGATGCAGGGCTACGTCGCCAGGCTGCAAATGCCGTTCTTCTACGTGCCGGGCAACCACGACGTCGCCAACCTCACGGAGGCCGAGGAGTGGAAGGGCCGCTTCGGCCGCTCCTATTACCATTTCCTTTACAAGAACGTCCTCTTCCTCTGCCTCAACTCGTCCGATCCCGCCGAGGAGAAGGCTGAGATCCGCTTCAGCAAAGAGCAGATCGACTACGTTGCCAAGGTCCTGCGTGAGAACGACAAGGCGCGCTGGACCGTCGTTTGCCTGCACAAACCCGTCTGGGTCATGAAGGACCTGGAGAAGAGCGGCTGGCTCGACATCGAGGACCTGCTCAAGGGCCGCAACTACACCGTCTTCGCCGGCCACCTGCACCATTACCGCAAGTTCGTCCGCAACGGCATGAACTACTACATGCTCGCCACCACTGGCGGCGCCAGCCGCATGCGCGGCCTGCGCTACTCCGAGTTCGACCACATTGTCTGGGTCACCATGAAGAAGGAAGGCCCGACGCTCGCCAACATCCTGCTCGACGGCGTCTATCCGGAAGACCTGAAGAAGAGCTACACCGACGAGGACGCCTACGTGCGGCACAACACCAAGCCGCCGCAGCCGACGCGCGGCACGGTGCTGCTCGACGGCGTCCCGGTGGCGGACGCGGAGGTCGCGCTCTATGCGGTCGACGCCGCCGTCGTCAAGAAGGAGACGAAGAAGGAAGAGATCGACAAGAAAGTGATCGAGGTCGCGAAGAGACTGCCTCCGCGCGTCGCCGACGCGCTGACGGAAGCGGACGGTACCTTCACCCTCTCCAGCTACGCCGCCGGCGATGGCGCGCCCGCCGGAACGTACACCGTCACCGTCGTACGGCGTGTTCCGGCCTACGAGCCCTCCGGCAAGCCCGGGCCCAACCGCCTACCCGCCAGGTACGCCACGCCGCACGAGAGTCCCCTGCGCGTCACCGTGAAGGCCGGCGACAATGTCCTCGATCTGAGACTGACGGCGCCCTGAGGCCGCGGCTATACTGACGCGGTGAGCGCCGACAAAAAAACCAACAACTGGCCGATCCTGTTGCTGGCGATGGCGTGGCCGTCGCTGATGAGCTGGATGGAAACGGGCTGGATCCTGCCCACGCCGGAGGCCGAGCGCTCGCGGCTGCAGACCAACCTGTTCGTCTTCGGCAAGGTCTTTCAATTCGCGCTGCCGGTTGTCTTCGTTCTGCTGACCCAGCCCGCTCTGCTGTGGCCGCGCCGCCCGCGTGCCGCCGGCCTCGGGGCGGGCGCCCTTTTCGCCCTCGTCGTCGCCGGCGGGATGGCGCTGTTGTACTTCGGCTTTCTCCGCGACACGCCCCTCTTCGAAGCGACGGCCGGGAAGATGCGCGAGTGGCTGCACAAGTTCGGACTCGATAACGCCGGAGGCTTTCTGACCTTCGCGGTCGGCCTCTCCGTCGTCCACTCGCTGCTCGAGGAGTACTACTGGCGCTGGTTCGTCTTCGGTCGCCTCCGAGGCGAGATGCCCTGGCTGGGCGCGGCAGCCGTGTCCGGGCTGGCCTTCATGAGCCATCACGTTATCGTGCTCACGTACTATCTACCCGGCTATTTCTGGATCGGCGTGGCGCCCTTCTCCCTGTGCGTGGCGGTGGGCGGTTTTGTCTGGGCCGTCCTCTATCACAAGTACGACAACCTCTACGCCGCCTGGCTCAGTCACCTTTTGATCGACGCCGCCATCATGGGCGTCGGCTGGGATTTGCTCGAACGCTGAGGAAAGAAAAAAGCCCCGGCGTTAAGGCGTCGGGGCGAAGCGTATCGCCGGTGAGCGGTTGCGCTCACAATCCATAGCGGGTCTCGGGCGCCATGCCGATAGCGCCGCCCGAGAAGCCGAACTTCCCGCCACCGATGTTGAAGCCACCGCCACCGATGTTGAAGCCGCCACCGCCGATGTTAAAGCCGCCACCGATGTTGAAGCCGCCACCACCGATGTTGAAACCACCGCCGATGTTGAAGCCGCCGCCACCAATGTTGAAGCCGCCACCGCCGATGTTAAAGCCGCCACCGATGTTGAAGCCACCGCCGATGTTGAAGCCGCCACCACCGATGTTGAATCCGCCACCACCGATGTTGAAGCCACCGCCACCGATGTTGAAGCCGCCGCCACCGATGTTGAAGCCACCACCGCCGATATTGAAGCCGCCGCCAAGCGCGCCGCCGCCGAGGGCGCCGAGGTAACCCTGCAGACCCGGGAGCGAGTTGAAGCCGCCGGTGTTGAAGCCGCCACCCACGTTGAAACCACCACCGCCGATATTGAACCCGCCGCCGACGTTGAAGCCGCCGCCGCCGATGTTGAAGCCACCACCGCCGATGTTGAAGCCGCCGCCGACGTTAAAGCCACCGCCGATATTGAAGCCGCCGCCGACGTTGAAGCCACCACCGATGTTGAAGCCGCCACCACCGATGTTGAAGCCGCCGCCGACGTTGAATCCTCCTACGTTTCCGACATTGCCAATATTTCCTAAATTTCCCAGATTACCGAGATTTCCTACATTTCCTGCATTTCCAACGTTTCCGACATTCCCAACATTTCCGACGTTTCCCACGTTTCCAACATTTCCGGCGTTCCCGCTCGCGGAATTGTTGAGCGGTGGTATGCCCGGAACCCCCTTCGGATAGAGCCGCAACTGCGCGGACGCCTGGGAAGCTGCGACAACAAGCACCAGTGCGCTGCTGAGGAGCCAACGTGTCGGGAACATGGCCTGCTCCAAGAAGAATAAGTGCGATTACCTGGGAATAGGGACAGCGAAACGTTCCGCGCGCCCGGGGCGCGGTTTGCGTGAGGCCAATGGGCTGGACGAAATCGCTGGGCGATGCGCCGAAGCGCCGGACTACTACAAAAAGCCCGTCGTGGGCAGGGATTCACGGGATGCTCATCCCGCGACTCTCAGGGCAAAAGTGTTCCATCAGCGGAAACCACGGCAGAGCCATCATGGCAGCTCATTCCCCGCAGTCTCCCGCAATTATAGACGCGGTTCCTCCCCCAAGATATCGCAAAAATGCAAAAACTGGACGAGGATCGCTCATTCCCGCGGCGCGACGCGCTTTTCCCTAAAGGTCTTTCACGCCGCAAACGCTCCGCCATCAAATGGCGCACCGCGGCGCCCTTGGCCGCAATAATCGTAGACGCACCGGAACGCAATCCTTGCGCGCGAATCGAAAAAAAAACAAACCGTCCGTCACTCCGGCAGGGGCGCATGCTCCCTCAGAAAGGGCAAGAGTCCCCGGAAGAACCCCTCCCCCAGCCGATCATTGTGGTCCTGCCCTTCCAGCACCAAAAACGCCTTCGGCTCGTTCGCCGCTTCGTAAAGTTCCTTGCCGATCGGAAAGGGAATGATGCGGTCGCCGTCCCCGTGGGCGACGAACACAGGCGTGTGTACATCCTTGATCTTTTCCCGGCTGTTGAAGCGGTTCCGCATCAACCAGCGGACGGGAAGCCAGGGATAATAGCGGGCCCCGACATCGGGGGCCGAGGTGAACGTCTTGATCAACACGAGCGCCCGGTGCGGCCGATGCCGGGCCAGGTCCACCGCGACAGCGCCGCCGAGCGAAGCGCCGAAAAGAAGGATGTTCTCCCCGGCGAAGCCTTTCTGCTCCGTGAGCCACGTGTAGGCGACATCCGCGGCGAGATAGCAACCCTTCTCGCTGGGCCGGCCGCCACTCTTGCCGTAGCCGGGATAGTCGACGATGAGCACGGCGCAGCCAAGCGCCTCGCGCAGCTTGACGATGGAAAAGCCACGATGGCTGAGGTTGCCGGCATTGCCATGGAAGTAGAGGACAGCGCCCCGGCTGGTCGGATGCGGGAGGTACCAGGCGTGAATCGGCGTGCCGTCGGCGCTTTGCAGATCGACGTCCTCGATCTGCGGGATCGGCGCGGGCTGCCAGTCTTCGGCCGCGGAGGCGGGCCTGAACAACAGCTTGTTTTCGAGGAACGTCAGCACGAGGCTCTCCGCACGAGGCTCTCCGCACGAGCCCTCCGCCGCTACGCCGGGGCGCACCATTCACTTCACGTCGAGCCGGCGCAGTCCCGACGCATCGAATCGCAGCACGAACACCTCGCTGTGCTGCCCGACTCCCCACACCAGGCGTCGCCCCGGATCGTACATCAGCCCGAGCGAGTTGTTGAACGCCTTCTTGCCGACCGGGTCGTCGCCGTCCAGAACGATACCTTGCCAGGCGTTGGCCGCGCAATCGAAAAAGGGCCAGAGCGTCCTCCCGTCCGCTCCCTTGATGTGGGCGCCGACGAGGACGGCGTCGAGGTGGTCGACGTAGATCGCTTCGCGGAACGAGACCGGCAGCGGCGCGACGTCGAGCCAGGTTGCGGCGCCGGTCTTGAAGTCGTACGCGGCGATCTTTCCCTTCTCCTTCCCCACGTCGCTAAGAAAGAGCAACCGGTCGCGTTTGCGGTCGTAGGCCATGCCGTGCCGGTCCGGACTGCGCTGCGGCAACTCCCCCTTGAGGGGCAGCGGTATCCAGGCAAGCGTCTTCCCGTCGAGCCGCCACAGGCCCGGCCCGCCGCCGCGCTTCGTTCCCCAGGCGACGACGCCTGCGGGCGTGGCGCAGAGCGTCGTGTTGTAGAAGTCCGCCGTGAACGGGCTTTTCTTCTCGGCCCGGCGCCAGCGATCCTTGGCCGGGTCGAAAACGAACGTGTAGTTGTGGGCGGCGAAGACGAGGCCGCGCACTTTCGGGTCGTACCCCGTCGACTTGTACGTGTGCCCCGTCATCCACGGGTTCCCCTTGAAGCTCCACTCGCCGTGCACCTGATCATTGCTGTAGACGAAGTCGATCGGATACTCGGGGGCGAACGGCAGGCGCCAGCGATCGGTCCGCACGTCGTAGACCTGCGGCGCGGTACCGCTGTAGGCCGAGTGCCCGCCCGAAAAGCGCAGGATCAGGTCCAGCTCCGGCGCGAACACGGCCGAGCCCCAGTCCATGTTCATGCCGGGCCGCTTCGGCGTCTTGCGCCGGACCCACGTGTTGGCCGGCAGGTCCTTCAACTCCGCCGCGAGCGCTTTCGGATCGGCGGGCGGCGCGTCCCGATACCAGGCCGGATCATGCGAGCCCGTTCGCCGCACGACGGCGCCCGGTCCGACGCCGAGTTTCTTCGCCGCCGCCTCGTCGCTTTTGGCTGCGTCGATCGGACAGAGCCAGGGCGTGTTGTTGGAAAGGATCAACACGCGGTCATCGTCGTCGACAGCGGCGGGGAGAAAGCGATTCCGCTCGCTGACCGGGCCCCCTTTTTCCGGCCAGTGACCGACGAGGTCCCAGCGGCCGCGAGCGATGTCGAGCGTCCAGGCCTCGAGCGGCAGCGGCTGGTAGAGGCTCGCGACGTATTCGGTGGTCGACGTGTATGTGTAACCTCCGAGCAGAAGCACCTTCTTCGCCTTGGGCAGCCAGAGCAAGGCGTGCCCCGCGCGCGGCGCCGGCGCACGCTCGGTCCTGAGCTCCTCCCAGCGGTCGCGCGTCACGTCGAAGGTCCACGTATCGGCCACAAGCTGATCGAGTTGATCGCCGCCGAATAGGACGACTTTCTTCGCGAGCGGATCGTAGACCAGTCGCGAGTTGGCGCGCGGCGGCGGCTGCACTTCGAGATCGAGCCGCTTCCAGACGTTCGCTTTCGGCTCGTAAACCCACGTTCCCGGGGCGCCGCGTTCCGTTTCGACGTTGCCGCCGCCGAAGAGGACGAAGCGTTTGTTGTGCCGGTCGTAGCAGAGCGAACTCCAGAGCAGGACGCCGCCCAGCTCTTTCTCGGGATGGGTCGGCGGGGCGAGATCGCTCCAGGCACGCTTGGCCGGGTCGTAGCGGAGCGTGTAGCCGCCGAGGTACATGAGGAAGGTATCGGTGTCCGGATCGTAATCGAACTTCCGGCCGAGGGAGAACGTGCCGTACACGGTCCAGTTGGGCCGCAGGTTCCCTTCGACGTCGCGCAGGCCGAAGGCCTCGCTCTTCCATGCCGGCGCCGTCGCCGCGCCGAAGCGCGGACCCCAGTCCTTGCCGGCTGGAAACGCGTTCTCCCAGCGGCCCTCCTTGAGGTCGAGCTGCAAGACGTCGTAAGAGCGCGGCTTCTTGTAATCACCCCAGGAAGTTCGCCCACCCAGAACGATGAAGCGCTTCAGGCCGGCCGCGTAGCCGAGAGGGATATCAGAGCGCGCGCCGAGGATGGCGGCGTCGTCCAGCCGGCGCCAGCGGTTGGCGTCCTGGGCGAGGGCGAGAGCGGGACAGAAGACAAAGGCGAAGAGGGCGCAGCGACGCATGGGGAACCTCCGAGGGCCAAGGATACCAGACACGGCGGGGCGATGCACGTGGGCGCGGTGGCCTTGTCTTCAAGGGATGTCCACGAGGCGAAGCAGGAATGGGAACAACGGCCGAAGCTTGCGCGCGAGTAGATCGTCCGCGCTCACCAATTTCACAGCCCTCCTGTTCCGCAAGCGCGACGTAGATGCAATCGTAGACTGCTTCGCGCGTCGAAAGCGCAATCTCGATAGCGCGAATGAGCAACTGCGATGTGGATCGAATGGCCGGGCAGTTTTGAATCACATCATGGAAGAAAATAAAGGCTTCGCCGGTCCTGATCCTGCCCGGGCGTTCGGCCGACGCGAGGCCGTTGGCGATCTCCGAAAGAAAGATGTCCGGCGTGACAAGCTCGTGAATCGCGGCGTTGAAGTCGTCGCGAAGGCGAATCGCTTTCGCCGAGTCGCGCTCGGGAAGGACCATTTCAGCGCCACCGATGAGTCGAGGACGTACTTCATCGGCGGTCACGGGCTTCTCGGATCAACTGGACGGCGCTCTCCTGCTCGCCGAGTAGGCGGCGATTCTCCTCCCGCATGCGATCCATGCGTTCGGACGCGCTCTTTGCGGCATCGAGATCGCGTGTCCCTTTGGTCAAGCGATCAAGAGCTTCGTGGAGACTGGCGCGGAGTTCGGCGGGCGTCGGCGTTGTTTCGGTGGTCTTCATGGAACTCGGCTGATCAAACTGTCGCTGCGCCGGGCGCGGCGTCCTGGGTCATTGTTCATTAGTTCAACGATACTCCGTTTCCCCAGGCCAAACAAGTTGGTTCATTCAGGGCTCTCAGAGCGTCAAAGCCCAGTTGGCTGCGCCGGTGCGGCCGTTGACGCATACGATCTTCACTTGCTGGGTACTGGTGATGATGGAGTCGTCCACGATCCGTGGCTCGTTCTCCTCGAGCAGGTGAACGGCCCACGACTCGCCACCATCTACCGTGAAGACATCCCCAACGCCCGCGATAGGCCGCCGCGGCGGGTCATCGGCCGCGAGTCTTAACTGATTGTCGTAGAACAACTCCATGACCGGCCCGTGGCGCTGACCTTCTTGCGCGAGCGCAACCAACCTCGCAATCGCTCCACGTCCCAGCCAAGATGAACCTGGAGAAGTGTGCGAGGAGATGGGTAGTTTGGACATCGGCATGGGACTCGCAAACGGCTTAAAGGCTGTTTCAAAAACGGGGACTGTCCCTCTCGTTTTGTCAGATTACCCAGTTTTCCGGGCGATGGTAAAGGGACAGTCCCCGTTTTGAAACAGCCTCGTATTCGGCGCTTGCGTTGGCGCCCTGCCCCCGGCGCATTGACCGGACTTTGAGAGCCTATGCTCACGCGACGCAACTTCCTCTGGCATGTCGGCGGCGGCCTGGGCGGCATCGCGCTGGCCCACCTGCTGGCGGAGGAGAGTCTGCGCGGCACGCCGTCCGAGGCCGGGCTCAACGGCGGCGTGCATCATCGCGCCCGGGCACGGCGCGTCATCCAGCTCTTCATGAACGGCGGGGCGAGCCAGGTCGATACCTTCGACTACAAGCCGCTGCTCAATCGCCGGCATGGAGAAGTGTTCAATCCGGGTGGACACGTCGAGGCCGTGACGTCCACGCCGGGCGCCGTTCTCGGCAGTCCGTTCACCTTCCGCCGTTATGGCGAATGCGGGCGCTGGGTGTCGAGCGTCTTCCCGAACCTGGCCCGGCACGTCGACGACATCGCGTTCATCCTCAACCTCGCGTCGAAGAGCAACGTCCACGGCCCGGCCAGCTACATGATGAACACCGGCTTCATCCTGCCCGGTTTCCCGTGCCTTGGCGCGTGGCTGAGCTACGGGCTGGGACGTATTACCGATGATCTGCCGACGTTCGTGGTGCTGCCGGACGCGCGTGGCTTGCCTTACAACAATGCCGGCAACTTCTCATCCGGCTTCCTCCCCGTGCAGCACGCGGGAACGGTGTTGCGGCTGGGTAGCCCGACGCCGATCGCGGCGATCCGGCCGCCGGCATCCGCGAGCTTTATCACGGAGGCGAGCGAGCGCGACGGCCGCGGTGTGCTCGATCAGCTCAACCGGATGCATCTGGCGGAGAACCCGGGGGACACCCGGCTGGAAGCGCGGATCGCCAGCTACGAATTGGCGGCGCGGATGCAGGCGGCCGCGCCGGAGGCGCTGGACCTGGCGCGCGAGACGGAGGCGACGCGTCGGCTCTATGGCGTGGGCCAGCCGGCGACCGACACCTTCGCCAAGAGCTGCTTGACGGCGCGGCGGCTCATCGAACGCGGCGTGCGCTTCGTACAGGTCTGGTCCGGGGCGAGCGGGGCCAGCGGCAACTGGGACAACCACACGAGCATCGCCCGGGAGCTGCCGCCGATGACGCAGGCGACCGATCAGCCGATCGCGGCACTGCTGGAGGACCTCAAGCGGCGCGGGCTGATGGAGGACACGCTCGTCGTCTGGAGCACCGAGTTCGGCCGGCAGCCGTTCAGCCAGGGCAGCGAGGGGCGGGACCACAACGGCGGCACGGGAATCGGCTGGCTGGCGGGAGCGGGCATCCGTGCCGGCGTGGCGATCGGCGAGAGCGACGAATGGGGCTGGCGGGCGATCGAGCCCCATTACTGCTACGACTTGCACGCGACCATCCTGCATCTTTTGGGCATCGACCACACGCGGTTGACGTTCCTGCACAACGGGACGAATCGGCGGCTGACAGACGTGCATGGGCACGTGGTGGAAGGATTGGTGGCGTAGGTTTTCGGCGCCGAGCGAAAGAAATCCTCCGAGGGTCCGAGTCTGCTCTATTTTTTCACCGCACGCTGAAAATACTCCAGCGTCCGCCGCATCCCCTCGCGCCGCTCTACTTTCGGCTCCCAGCCCAGCACGGTCTTGGCCCGCGTGATGTCCGGCCGGCGCACGCGCGGGTCGTCTTGCGGCAGCGGCTTGAACTCGATCTTGCTCTTGCTCCCCGTCAATTCCAGGATCTCCTTGGCGAAATCGAGGATCGAGACCTCGTTCGGGTTGCCGAGATTCACCGGCTCGTGGAAGTCGCTGAAGAGGAGGCGGAAGATGCCGTCGACCAGATCGGCGACGTAGCAGAAGCTGCGCGTCTGCGCGCCGTCGCCGTAGACGGTGAGGGGCTCGCCGCGCAGGGCCTGACCCATGAGGTTGGGGACGACGCGGCCGTCGTCGAGGCGCATGCGTTCGCCGTAGGTATTGAAGATGCGGACGATATGGGTATTGACGCCGTGGTAGCGGTGGTAGGCCATCGTCATGGCTTCGGCGAAGCGTTTGGCCTCGTCGTAAACGCCGCGGACGCCGATGGGGTTGACGTGGCCCCAGTAGTCCTCGCGCTGCGGGTGGACTTCCGGATCGCCGTAGACCTCGCTGGTGCTGGCGAGGAGATAGCGGGCGTTCTTGGCCTTGGCGAGACCGAGCGTGTTGTGTGTGCCGAGGGACCCGACCTTGAGCGTGGGGATCGGGTGGCGCAGATAGTCGACGGGGCTGGCCGGGGAGGCGAAGTGGAGGATGTTGTCGATCGGGCCGTCGATGTGGATCGGCTGCGAGATGTCGTGGCACTTGAAGCTGAAGCCGGGGGAGCCGTCGAGGTGGGCGACGTTGTTGGCGGCGCCGGTGATGAAGTTGTCGACGCAGAGGACCTCGTGCCCCTCGGCGAGGAAACGTTCGCAGAGGTGAGAGCCGACGAAGCCGGCGCCGCCGGTGATGAGTGTTCGCATGGTTTTCCGGTGTGTGACGAAACGGGCGGCGGTGGGAGGCTCGCCCCGGATGCCAATATTCTAACGACGGCGCTGGCAATAGGCATCCAACGTGGCGCTTGCGAGCGGCGCCGATTCCGCTAGATTGATGAAAGTGGCACGCTCGCCGCGCTGTTTCGCAAGAGGCTCCGATGGGGAAGCGGTACCTGATGAACGCCGGCCGGACGACGAAGCAGGGCCAGCAGATCAACGTCGGCAAGGACTCGCCGGAGTACCTGGCGCTGACGACGACGATCACGATGCACGCGGACGACATGAAGGAGGAGGGCATCGCCTCCGGCGCGCGGGTGCGGGTGTGGTCGGACAACGGCGAGGCGACGTTCTTGTGCAAGGAGGGGAAGGTTCCCCGAGGAATGATCTTTGTTCCTTACGGACCGCCGACTTGCCACCTCATGGGCCAAACCACGGACGGCACCGGCATGCCGACGTCCAAGGGGTGGGAAGTTCAAGTCGAACCGCTGCGCGAAACGGGCTCCTGATGGAAAGCACGACAATGGACGATAAAAAGCTTGCGCATGACATAGGACACGGGGACAGGCCGCCGCAGGGCGGTGTCGCCGCCTGGGAAGAGATCGCCGCGGGACGCTTCATGCCACGGCGCATCCGCGGCAGCTTCCGCGGCCGCGCCCTGGGCTGAACGTTCCTCGTGCCGCCCGGTCCGGGCGCTCGCAACGAAACTCCGAAACGAGAAAAGCGATGAATCTGACTGTAGTCAAGAATGCGACCTGCACCTTTTGCGGCTGCGTCTGCGACGACATCGAGCTGCACGCGGACGCCGAGAAGATCGTCGAGACCAAGCGAGCGTGCAGCCTCGGGGAATCCTGGTTCAAGAACCACACCGCCGAGCGCCTCTATCCCGATGCGTTGATCGATGGCCGGCCGGCGTCGGTGGACGACGCGGTCGAAGCGGCGGCCGATTATCTCCTGAACGCGAACATGCCGCTCGTCTACGGCATGAGCAACATCACGTGCGAGGCGCAGCGGGAGGCGGTGTCGCTGGCCGAGCTGATCGGCGGCGTCATCGACAGCCATACCTCGCTCTGACACGGGCCAACGGAAATCGCCGCCCAGTTGGGCGGCAAGGTCTCGTGCACGCTCGGCGAAGTGAAGAACCGCGCCGACTTCATGATCTACTGGGGCGGCAACCCGGCCGAATGCCATCCGCGGCATTTCACGAAGTACTCCCTCACGCAGAAAGGGAAGTTCACACCCAACGGCCGCAAGGACCGGACCATGGTCCTGGTCGATATCCGCGAGACACCCAGCGCCAAAGCGGCGGACGTCTTCTTGCAGATCCGTCCGGGCAAGGACTTCGAGCTGATCGCCGTGCTGCGCGCCCTGATCAAGGGGCAGCGCGTGAACGAGGCGGGCCTGGCGGATATCGGCGTCACCCTCGAGCAGGTGCGTGAGCTGGTCGACATGATGAAGGCGGCCCGTTTCGGCGTCATCTTCTTTGGCATGGGCCTGTCGATGACGCGCGGCAAGCACATGAACTCGGCCGGCGTCCTCATGCTGGCGGCCGAGATGAACGCCTTCACCAAGTTCGTCTGCATGCCGATGCGCGGCCACGGCAACGTCACCGGCGCCGACGTCGTCATGCGCTACTCGACCGGATATCCGTTCGGCGTCAACCTGTGCCGCGGCTATCCGCGCTTCAATCCCGGCGAGTTCTCGACGGTGGACCTCCTGGTGCGCGGCGACATCGACGCCTGCCTCGTGCTCGGCGCCGACCCCGGGGCGACGATGCCGCAGCCGGCCATCGACCACCTGGCGCGCGTCCCGACCATCGTGCTCGACCCCAAGGTGACGCACACGAGCCGCCTGGCCCGCGTCCACTTCACCACCGCGGCGACCGGCATCAGCGCCCCCGGCACGGCCTATCGCATGGATGAGATCCCGCTGCCGCTGCGGCCCGCGCTCAAGTCTCCCTATCCGACCGACGAGCAGATCGTCCGTCGCATCCGTGACGCGGTGAAGCGGCGGCCGGCGTGGCTGCCGGGGCGGAATGGAAAGGCGGTGGGGTGACGTGGAAATTGACGAAAAGAAAATAAACGACGAGAGTCAACGGCCCACGTTGATCGATCGTGGTCGGGGACTGCAACTCTCCACGAGCCGCATCACGGTTCTGGATCTGGTGCCTTATTTTCAGCGTGACTGCAGTCATGAGGAGATTATCGGTTGGATTCCGAGCCTGACGCCGGAGGAAATTGGCGTCGTTAAAGCGTACTATCGTGCGCACAAGGAAGAGTTGGACGAGAAGGATCGCGAGGTGATGGAGTACCGCGAGCGTCAGCTCGAACGACAGCGCGATCTCTATCCCATCGTTGAGGAGACCACGGAAGAACGCCTACGCCGCTTCAAGCGTATTATCGCCGAGCGACGCTCGGAGACGAATGGTGCTGGCAATCCTCGCTGACATCAACGTGGAAGGCCAAGTTCAAGCGCTCGCACGTCAGATGCAGTCGGGAAGCTGGGCCGAAATCTGGAGCGGTCTCGGACTGGCCTTGAAGCATTTTCGGGACGTGGGCCTGTCAAGAGGGTCGTCCGATGTCGAGATATGGCGCACTTGCCAGACGCAGAACTTGCTCCTGGTCACCGACAATCGCAACTATGATTCGCCGGATTCCATGGAGGCCGCTCTGCGGCTCCACAACACGCCTGACAGCCTTCCCATCTTCACGATCTCGAACATCTCGAAATTCCAGACCGTCCGCTCCTATGCGGAAAAGGTCCTGGAGGACTTCTTCGATTACCTGCTGCGTATCGATGAGGTCCGCGGGTCCGGTCGGCTCTACCTGCCGATGAAGGGATAAATACAAAAAGAACCGTTCGATGGTTCTTCCAGCCACGGAAAACGCATGCTTCGCATCAAGGGCGGCAAGGTCTACGATCCCGCCCACAACATCAACGGCGTCGTCAAGGATATCTGCATCGACAACGGCAAGATCGTCGCCGATGTCCAGGGCGGCCGCACGCTCGACGCCGCGGGCATGGTCGTCTTTCCGGGCGGCGTCGACATCCACACGCACGTCGCCGGGGCCGCGCTCAACTTCGCCCGGGCCATGACTCCGGAGAACCAGCGCGCCGCCCAGAAGTTCATGCACACCGAGCACACCCGTGCCGGCATCGGCGGCCCCACGCCGACCACTTTCGCCACCGGCTACCTCTACGCCGGCATGGGCTACACGACAGTCGTCGAGGCCGCGGTTCCCGTCCTCTCCGCCAAGCACACGCACGAGGAGCTGAACGATACGCCGATCATCGACAAGGCCGCCTGCTTGTTGATGGCCAACAATGAAATCGTGATGGACCTGATGGAGGCGGGGGACGTCGAGCGCGCCAAGCAGGTCGTCGCCTGGCTCATCTGGGCCGCCAAGGTCTACGGGGTCAAGGCCGTCAATCCCGGCGGCGTCACGGCGTGGAAATGGGGCAAGGACGCCAAGCAACTGCACGAGCCGGTGTACGGGTACAACAAGGTGACACCGGCCACGATCATCGGCAACCTGGCCCGCATCGTCGACGAGCTTGGCCTGCCGCACCCGCTGCACCTGCACTGCAACAACCTCGGCGCTCCCGGCAACGTCGTCACCACGCTCGAGACCATGAAGGTGCTCGAAGGCCGCCGCGCCCACATGGCCCACCTCCAGTTCCATGCCTATGGCGGCGACGACTGGCACACGATGCGCTCGGAGGCGACGCAGATCGCCGACTATTTCAACAAGCGCCCGAACCTCACTTGCGACGCCGGCGCCGTCCTGTTCGGGAACGCCGTGACGATCACCGCCGACGGCCCCTGGCAACATCTGCTCTATCAGCTCACGGGCCGGAAGTGGGGCAACCTCGATGTCGAGAACGAGACCGGCTGCGGCATCGTCCCCTACACCTACAAGGGGAGCAACCTGGTCAACGCCGTGCAATGGGCGGTCGGCCTGGAACTGTTGCTGCTGATCGACGATCCCTGGCGCATCTTCCTGACGACCGACCATCCCAACGGCGCCTGCTTCTGGCGTTATCCGGAGATCATCCACCTGCTGATGCACGCCGATGTCCGCAAGGAGCGCGTCAAGAAGCTGCCGGCCAAGGCGCTGGCGCGCGTCGTCCTCGGCGACCTCGACCGCGAATATTCCCTCTACGAGATCGCGATCATCACCTCGGCCGGCCCGGCGCGGGCGCTCGGGTTGAAGCAGAAGGGGCATCTGGGCGTCGGGGCCGACGCCGACGTCGCGATCTACAACCAGAACCCGGACGGCGAGCACATGTTCCGCTATCCGCGCTACGTCATCAAGGCGGGCGAGATCGTCGTCGAGGAGGGGGACATCAAGAACACGCAGAACGGCCACGCGTTCGTCGTCAAGCCCGCGTTTGACCCGAAGATCGAAGACTTCCTCAAACCAGTGTTCCAGCAGCAATACACGATGTCCTTCGAGAACTATCCGGTCGAGCTGGAGCGCGTGCATGGACTGTCGCTGTGCGAACCGAAGCCATCGTGAACCACCCGGGGCCGCCGCCCGTCATGATCACCCTCACGCTCAAGAAGCAACCCTCCGTGCCGCTCGAGGCCGAGGCCGTCTGTCCGGATCGGACGGTCGGCCTCGCCAACGACGCCATCCGCGCTCTGCCGGTCTTCCTTGGCAAACGGCAGTGCCGGCTCGACGAGTTCTTCGACGTCGACGGGGCCGACAGCGATCAGCTCGAGGTGCACGGCGACGCGGCGAAGGTCAAGTGGCTGGGCCGCGCCATGACGCGCGGCCGACTCACGGTCCGCGGCAACGCCGGCATGCACCTGGGCGCCCACATGAAGGGCGGGACCATCGAGGTCACGGGCAACGCTTCGGACTGGGTCGGGGCCGAGATGAGCGACGGCCTCATCCGCATCGCCGGCAACGCCGGCGGCCAGATCGGCGCGGCTTACCGCGGCAGCCTCGCAGGCATGAAGGGGGGCGCCATCCTCGTCGGCGGCTCGGCGGGTCTGGAGGTGGGCATGCGCATGAAGCGCGGCGTCATCGTCATCCGCGGTCCCGTGCGCGATTTCGCCGGGCTGCAGATGAAGGGGGGGACGATTCTCCTGTGCAGCGGCGCCGAGCTTCGCACGGGCGCCTGGATGTTCCGCGGCACCATCGTCTCGCTCAAGCCCGTCGAGCTCGCGCCGACGTTTTCCCACGCGTCGCTCTACACGCCCCCGTTTCTGCGCATCTACGCCAAGTATCTCGGGGGCCTCGGCGTGCAACTTCCGATCGAAGGCGGTTGCTACCGGCGCTACACCGGGGACAACTGTGTTCCGGGCAAGGGCGAGGTCTTCGTCTGGCAGCCAGACCACGCCTGATCTTTTTCGGGCGTCAGATAAACCGCCACGGTGCGACGCGACGGGTCATTTGTCCGGCGGAATCAAACCTTCGGCTTGGAGCAGGAGGCGATACGCCGTCATGGAGATGATCCGAAGTCCCTCATAGGGATGGAGATCAAGCAGGTGGCGATCGTTGGTCACAAGGTAATCGACGCTCGCTGCGAGGGCGGCGCGGAGGATGGGAGTGTCCTTCACGTCATCTGGCACGACGTGTCGCGATTCCCCAGGCTCCACCATGATGGCGCGGCGAACGACGCGGCCCCGCGACAGTGACGCCAATCGCTGGGGAAAGCCAAGCTCTTCGCCGATGACCCGTTCGAGTTCATCGAGCACATAGGTGCTGGCGTAGATCCGCCACGATGCTCGCTCCGTCACGGCGAGCATTTCCTCGGCCGCGGCGCCGAGCAGGGCTTCGGCCACGTACACATTCGTGTCGAAGAAGATCTTCATGACCGATGGCGGACGTTCTCGACGGCGCGGTCGATGGCGGCCTGATCGATGCCTCTTTCGCGCGCTAGTTTCCGGGCTGCCTCTGCCTCTCGGCGCCATTCGGCCTCAGCTTGCTCGGCCAAGTAGTTTTCCAGCGCCAAGCGCTCGTCGGCGGGCAGGCGCTGGATACGATCGATGATCTCGTGAACGGCTTCACTCATGTGCGGATCCTTTGCAAATGGGGCGGACAGCCTCCTCTATTCTACCCGCGCCTCGGGGAACTTGGCCCATCCGCGCGGGATCGAGTGTGCCGTGCTTGCTGACGCTTTCGCACTCGCTGGATCTCCTCCGGCGAGGGCGCCTTCCCGGTGAGACACCTGAGACGCTTGTAGATCGCCACGGTCCTCTCCACGCTGTCCGTGTGTCAGGCTAACCACCCCGTTGCTTCCGCCCGTTCACGCTCGCCATCACCAGCCGGATCGTCTCATACGGCACCTTCTCCCCCAGCGCCACGAAGATCGGCTTCAAATACCCCGTCCCGTCCTTCTCCGCCGCTTCCGTCACCTGCGTGACGATGGCGGGCGAAACAAAGCGGTCGATGGCGTCCGGGTTCTCGTGCTCGATGTACTCCGCCAGGTACCCCTCCACCGTGCTCTTGGCCCGGCCGAGCTGCCCCATCACTTCCTCCGCGTCGCAGCCTTCGCGAAACAGCTCGAAGGCGCGGCTCTTGCCCCTGGACATGGAGCCGGGCCTGCGCTCCGCCTTCACGCGCTTCGGTTGAACGGGGCGATCGGTGGGGACGTTGTTGGTCTGACAATACGCGGCAATGCGGGCGAGGAACTGGTCGCCGAAGTCCCGGAGCTTCATGTCGCCGATGCCGTAGATGTAGCGGAGCTTGTCGAGCGTGGTCGGGCGCACCATGGCGAGGGCGCGGAGGGTGGCGTCGGAGAAGATGACGTAAGGCGGGACACTGCGCTGCGTGGCGAGGTCCTTGCGCAGCTCGCGCAGGTCTTCGAAGAGGCCACGGTCGACCCCTTCCCATTGCTCGACGTCGGCGACCGATTGATGGGCCTCCCCCTCCTGCGCGGCGAGGGGCTGGACGAGGCGCACGGTTCGCTCCTTGCGGAAGACCTGCCACGAGCCGTCGTTCAGCTTGAGGATCGGGTACTCGTCCGTTGTCTGCACCAGCACCTCCTGGCCGACGAGCTGATAGATCCAGTCGCGCAGCTCGTTCTTGGCGTAGTCGCGGCACAGGCCGAAGGTCGTGAGGCGGTCGTGGCCCAGCGAGCGGATGCGCTCGGTGTTCTCGCCGCGCAGGACGGAGACGACGTGGCCGACGCCGAAACGCTCGCCGGTGCGGGCGACGCAGGAGAGAATCTTCTGGGCGAGGACGAGGGAGTCGGGGACGACTTCGGTGTCGCCGAGGCACTGGTCGCAGGCGCCGCAGTTGGAGCGATCGTAGTCCTGGCCGAAGTAGTTGACGAGGGCGCGGTGCCGACACTGGGCAGAGCGGCAGTAGCGGTCCATGTCGTCCAGGTGCTTGAGGGCGTTGGGCAAAAGTCGGGATCGACCTGGTTCTCCTCGGCCGACTTCTGCAGGATCTTCTTCCAGGTCATGGTGTCGCCGGCGGAGTAGAGGAGGACGCAATCGGCTTCGAGACCGTCGCGGCCCGCCCGGCCCGTCTCCTGCTGATAGTGCTCGACCGACTTGGGCATGTTGGCGTGCAGGACGAAGCGGATGTTGGAACGGTCGATGCCCATGCCGAAGGCGACCGTGGCGACGACGACGTCGACCTTCTCCGCGGCGAAGGCGTCCTGGGCGGCGCGGCGTTCGTCGGCGGTGAGGCCGGCGTGGTAGGCGACGCAGCGGAAGCCCTTCTTCTGGAGCCATTCGGCGTAGTCGTCGACCTCGGCGCGGCGGAGCGTGTAGATGATGCCGGCCTCTTTCTTGTGGCGGTCGAGCACGTCCAGGATTTGTTTGGCGGGATCGGTCCGCGGCAGGATGCGATAGCTGAGGTTGGGGCGGTCGAAATTGCCGACGAGGACCGCGGGGTTTTGCAGGCCGAGTTGTTTGCAGATGTCGGCGCGCACCTGCTCGGTGGCGGTGGCGGTGTAACCGTGAAAGGAGGCGTCGGGGAAGAGCCGGCGCAGCTCGCCGATCTGCCGGTATTCGGGGCGGAAATCGTGGCCCCAGTGGCTGATGCAGTGGGCCTCGTCGATGGCGAACGTCTTCACCTCGGCGCGACGGAGCATGTCGCGGAAGCCTTCGAAGACGATGCGCTCGGGGGACACGAAGATGAGCCGGACATTCCCCTGGAGGATGTCGAACTTGTGGACCTCGCGCTCCATAGAGGAGAGCGAGCTGTCGAACTGCACGGCCGGGACTCCGCACGCCTTGAGGCTGTCGACCTGGTCCTTCATCAGCGAAATGAGCGGCGAGACGACGACCGTGGCGCCCCCGATGGCGAGAGCCGGCGCCTGGTAACAGAGCGATTTCCCGCCGCCGGTGGGAAGGACGACAAGGGAATCGCGGCGCTCCAGGACGCACCGGATCGCCTGCTCCTGCAAGGGGCGGAAGGAGTCGAAGCCCCAATGCTTCTGAACGAGGGAGCGGACGTCGTCGAGGGAGGCCATAGGAGAATGCAGAATGAAGAAGGCAGAATGCAGAATGACGGAGGTCGAATGAGTTGAGGATAACGCGGGGCGGCGGGTTGGTCCAGGCTTCGGCGCGGTTTTGGGGGGGTGTGGGCGGCGTTTCGAGGCGAGCGTCGAGGCGTAAGCATGACGTGAACGTCAGCCACGCCCAGAACAGACTCCACGAACAGAAACACCCCGGGGCAGGCGCCTATCGCAGAAGCGTCTTGCAGCCGAACGACCCGCTCAGCAGCCGGGGCCGCTGAGAAAACAGTGAACTCCGAAAAACCGTAATGCGGCCCCGGTCTGTCTGCAGCGCCTCGTTCGGCGTGCTTTGACTGAGACCTATTCGCCTCGAGACACGAGCTTGCCCAACAGCAGTCCCACGCCGAGTCCAAAGCACCACCCGGAGGCAATAAGCTTTAGGACATCAGGCCCGTGGAGCGCCTGAACACGGGGATTGTCTAAGGCGTTCAAGAGGGGCATGACCCCGAGCAGCACGATGAACAGACCTTGGGCGATCCCGACGCGCCGTTGACGTCGCTTCCGTTTGGTGTTGTCTGCATCCCCAGGCTGGCCTGAACTCATCGTTTTGTCCTCGTCAGGATGATTGCGCCACGCCGCACCAACGCCTCGCTACGGGTTTCTGTGCCGATTGCCGCGTCGCCGAACGAAAAGGTTCTGCGGCTCACACCAGCGACGGGCGGTTGTTTTCGTCGAAAATCCACGGCAGCACAACCTCCTCCAACCGATCCAGCAGTGCGTTGGACCCATTCTCCTTCTTGTATGCATACTCCTCATCCGAAATCGGAATGTGCCACAAGAAGGAAGCCTCGTCGTCCGCGATCTTGAACCGGAAGTTGCGGTGCGACTTGAGCAGCGGTTCCAGGAAGAACGCGTTCTTCCACGGACTCCCCGGCAATGCGGCGTCGGGCCATTCGATTGTGTGATGGCTATCCAGAGAGAACCCGTCGAAGAGCGGCAGCCAGGCCATGTCGCGCAGCCGGCGAGCGTGGGCTTCATCGCACGTCGGCAGATATTGGATGATCTCGCGCCGGCTCCATTCCGCGTCGTCCTCCCCCTCACCCACCATGCGCTGGTCCGACATGCCGCTCGTCACCGCGGCGACGAACGGCGGCTGCCCCTCCCTCTCCAGGTCAAACACCAGCACCTCGATCGGATGATCGGCGTCGGCAAACGTGAAGACGGCGCTCGGCTTCCCGCCGAACAGCTTGCGGTACGCCACCAGTCTGGTTTGCGAATTGGCGGCATGAGTTTCTGCTGGAGTGCTCATAGTTCGACCGGAACCTCCTTCGCAAAGAACTCGCGGATGCCGAAATAGACGATGGCGATGCCCGTCTCCTTTTCGACGTACTCGACGTTGAGTTGCCGATCTCCGTTTTCCCAGCGTTCGCTTTCAACAAGATCGTTCTCGACGCTCTGCCACGATGACTCACCCATTTTCTTCAGGACATCCTTGCGTGTGTGTTTGAATTCCAAGCCACAGGGCAATGGCCCGGCAAACTGCTTGTATTTCTGGTACCCTTCCGAGTAGAAATGACAACCCGTGAGGATCAAGACGCCTTTCTTGCCTTGCTTGTACTTGGGATTGCCAAGGTGCGGCTGGTTCGTGAAGATCACCGAGAAGCCCTTGGTCGGCTCCGGCAGATAGGCTCGATAATCTCCTTTTTGGCTCATCCGGTTTTCGCGTGTTGTTTTCGTCGGTCGCCTCGCGCAGTCCCGTTACGGGTTCCTCTCTCTGTTCGCTTGTGCAGCCAGGGAACCTCTCGATGCAGACGAGCGCACAATTCAAGGGCGGCTTCATGGAGCGGCTTCCTGGTCGCCTTCGCCCAAAGGTCGAGCTGGTTTCCGGCGGCTCCGCACTTGAAGCAGCGCAAGGCATGCTTGATGAGATTGGCGGAAAACACGCGGTTGCCGCCTCTTCGCCATGCAGGGGGCACGGTCCCCGAACCGGGCTTCCGGCGGATCGGGCAGCCTCAAAACCGAGTAGCCCAAGGACATCCGCCATGGAAACCGCCTCTCGAACTTTGCGAAAGTCGATGGCCGGCATGCCTTGCTGCTCACGGGAACAGAGAAGAGGAACCCGTAACAGGATACCGGCAAATGACTCCACCCGGAATCCAAAACGCGCGTTTCCCGGATGAGCCTTTTTTTTTGGCTGAGCGTGCCCGGACGCACCCCGCCTTGGACCATCAAGGCGCGGTCGGCGGCGTGTCCGTTTTCTTGAAGTCGGGGAGGCGGGCCGCAAGGGCAGGGTCGACTTCGGCGCCGACCTTGGACATGATCTGCTCGGCGAGCTTGCCGCGCGGCGTCAAGTCGTCCGGTTGCACGAGCCAGGGAGCGCTGCGCGCGGAGGCGGGCAGCGGGAAGGCCATTTCCGGAAAGCGGGCGTCGGTCTCGCCGCTGAAATCCTTCCACCCCTGCTTGTCCAGGCGCAGAGTCACCAGGCTGTCCTCGCGCCGGACATTCTCCAGATAAAGATGCGTCGGCCCCATCGAGTACGCGTTGGGAGCGATCGCCTCCCCCTTCCAGTTCAAAACCAGCCGCACCGCGTCCTCCGTTGTCGCCGGGCTTTCGAGATGCGCGAGGGGTTGCGCGCCGAGAGCGACGAAGAGCGAGTTCCTCGCGCTTTCAACTGTAAGCGGCACATACGCCTTCATCATCTCGCCGCCGCGCAGCGCGATCATCGCTTCCCCGCTGAAGCCGGAGACGCGCTCCATGCGTAGCGTCGCGCCCAGGTCGCCCGCCACCTCCTTGCTCGACCCGGCAATCTGCAGCAAACCGCCCGTGACGCAGAACAGCGAGTTCTCCAGCCTCAGGTCGAAGGGCCGGCTCGAGCGCACATTCATCACACAGCCGTCCCCACGGACCACGCAGTCCGTCATGACAATCTCGGGCGTCCCGCGCGGACTGCGCGACGGCATCGCCATCGCCTTGCCGGGCTCCAGCAGCGAGACGACGCTCACGGGCACGGCGCGTCCCCCTTTCGCCCGGTCGGGCGGCCGCATGGTGATGGAACAACCCTTGAACGTGCACGAGACGTTGCCGGCGAGCATGACGAGGCTTTGCGCGGTGAAGCCCGGCTGATCCGGCTCGAGGATGAAGTCGAGGTCTTCGAAGTGCAGTTTGCCCTCTTGAAGGCGGAAGAAGGCGGCATCGGCGTCGAGCGTGTCCGCCATCGCGAGGACCGGCCGGCTCCCTTCGTACGGCTTGAAGGTGAGGTCGACGACGGACTTGTCCAGGGGCGACGGGGAGATCTCGAGCTGCCGCTTCGAGCGCGGCTGCTTGATGAGGATCACGTCTCCCGACCGCGCATGGGCGAGGGCCTGGTTCAAGTCCTTGAACACCTGCTTGCCCGGCGTTTCGCCGGCATCCGGATCGACGAGTTTCTGATTCGCCGCCAGGCGGGGGCCTGCTTCGGGGGAATCCTTGCGGACGAAGGCGGGCTGCTTCACCTCGCCCCAGTAGCATTCATGGACGCCCAGGGTCTGTTTCAGATCCAGCGTCCGCGCCGCGGCCGCGTCGCTCCGCAGCAGAAACGCCTGCTGCGGCAGCTCGCTGACGGGGTTCTCCGCTTGCCAGATCGGCGCGGCGTCCTTCGCGTGATACGTCGACTCATCGTCTCCCTTGCCGGCAACCACCTTTTTCAGGTCTTCGAGGCTGTTGACCAGACTGGGGGAACCGTCGACCGGCGTGGTCCAGAGGGAGGCGAGATTGTGATAGTAGTTGTGCCGCCCTTCGAAGCGGATGAGGGGCTCGCGCGAGTCGCGCTGATAGATCAGGTGCGGCGGGTCGACACGGATCGTCCAGTCCTTGCTGGAAAAGATGGAGTTCTGCACCTGGATGGCGGTGCGCGCCTCCTCGTCGACGCGGAAAACCGGCCCGTTGTAGACGAACGCCGAGCAGCGGTTGAGCCGCAGTGACGCCGAAATCTCTTTGCGCACGCCGCGCAGATGAAACAGGCTCTCGTGCGGAAAGAAGGCGCCGTCGCTGACGGTCACATCGGCGCTGCCGTTGAGCGCGATCGCCGCCTGGCCTCCGATCTCCGCGCTGAACTTCCCCATCCCCGAGAAGAAACATTGCTCCAGGACGATCACCGGCGCGGGCCGGCCCTCGCCCGGATTCTCCGCGAGCACCGAGGCGATCGGCAGCTTGCTCTTGCTCGCCTCCGGACGCAAGAGCGCGGTCTGCGGCGCCTCCTTCTGGAAGAACTTGCAGCGCTCGCAGCGCACCTTGGCCCCGCTCCCGACCGCCAGCGCGGCCAGCGGAAACTCCGGCGTCGACGACGCCTCGATCTCGAAGTTGACGTTCCGGAACGTCAACGTGCCCCCCTCGGCGAAGAACCCCGCCAGGTACGGATGCGCCGCTCCAGCCAGCGATCCGGGTTTGAAGCGCAGCGTCGCCGGCTCCGCCGGATCCTTCGATTCGATGACAAGCGCTCGCTTGCCCCCGGCATAGTGCAAGCCTTCCCCCAGATCAATCACGGGGTCCCGCTCCAGGCGCACGAGCATGGCCTCGGGGCTCGCCAACGCCTTCGCCAGCTCCTCGCCGCTCGCGACGACGAACGACCCGAGTTCCTTGGGCGGTCGCGCCAGGCTCGGTTTGCCGTTCTCCTTCTCCTTAACGACCGCGGTCCTCTCCTTCGCCGGGGGCCCACCCACCGGACCGGGCGCGTGTTCGCCGCCCAGAAACGACAGCAGCATGATCTGGGCCGCCAGCGCCGCCGCCGCCAGGCCGATGATCAACAACGGCCGTTTGCGCGGCGTTCCCGGCAGCGGCGTCTCGACGATCAGACCCCCCTCCGGCAAATCCGCGGCGGCGCCGACTTTCTGGGCGATCTGCATCAGATGCTGCACCAGGTAGATCGGCCGTTGATAACGGTCGCGCGGGTCCTTGGCCATCATCTTGCCGATGATGAGCGCCACCTCATCCGGGATGTCCGGATTCAGGTGGCGCGGATCGATCGGCGGCACGTGCTGATGGTGGTGCAGTTTCTTCGCCGCCGTCCCCTCCGGCACGGGCGCCTTGCCGGTGAGCATGTGGTAAAACGTGCAGCCCAGCGAGTAAAGGTCGCTGCGGCTGTCCGCGTCGCGCGGCTCCAGGGCCTGCTCCGGAGAGATGTAATCGAAGGTGCCAAGGGTGACGCCCGATTGCGTCAGCTGATCCGACTGAGGCTCCTGACTGCGGGCCAGCCCCATGTCCACCAGCTTGGCTTTGCCGGACGGCGTGATGATGATGTTCGACGGCTTGATATCCCGATGCACGACACCGCGCGAGGCGGCATGTTCCAGCCCCGTCGCGATCTGGAGCACATAACGCACCGCCTCGGGGACCGACAGCCGCCCACGCCGGTCCAGGATCGTGCGCAGGTTGTCCCCCTCGACGAACTCGAAAGCGATGAAGTGCAGCCGCTGGTCCTCGCCGCAGAAGAAGACGCGGGCAATGTTCTCGTGGTCGAGCTTGGCGGCCGCCCGCGCCTCCTGATGGAAGCGGCGGATGTTCTCCTCGTCGGCCGCCATCTCCGGCGGCAGAATCTTGAGGGCGACGAAGCGGTCCAGTTGCGTGTCGCGGGCCCGGATCACCGCCGCCATGCCGCCCACGCCGATCGGCTCGATCAACTCGAAATGGGCCAGGCGCCGACCGCGCAGGCTGTTCGCGAGGTGCTCGCGCGGCTGCCCCGGCTTGATCGCCTCGGCTACGGGATGGCCTTTGGAGATGATCGTCGGCCGTTCGTCGCTGATCTGCTCAGCGGAGTCGAGGCTGAAGCCGTCGTCGTCCACGCGCAGGCGCAACACACCGGAGCCGTCTGGAGGGGCGGCGGGCGTTGGCTGGCTCTGGCGCGTGGAAGTCGAATCCATCGAATTCTCGAAGACCTCGTGAGGAGTCTGCTCGCGCAACCGACCGGAGAAGGCGTCTGGCAAAAAGACGATTGAGAGGCGTTTCCAGCACCTTCTTCCTGAAGCGCCGTACGCGTTTTAGACGTTTACCGGCAAACCTGGTTCCGTTCCCGAATCCGGGTTCGCCCACGATTCCGTTCATCCGTCCGGGCCGTAGCCCGCCGTCCCGCGTTGGGGCGCTCGGACATCGCTCCCGCTCGCGCGAAGACATGAAAGGCGAGGGGACACGAGACAACGGCGATTTCACTACAGTATAGACGTTAAGATGGACCGCTGTCAACCGAACAGGCAATTTCCGGCAGGAAGGGTTGAAGCCGTGGATGCGGGAACCACCTATTTCTTTGACTTCGTCGCCAAGACCAACGCTGAGCTTTTTCCCCTATTCCTCGCCGGCTGCTGGATCAGCAGCGGCTTGACCGCTTCCCTGGTTACGCTGATCGCCGCCTTTGCGCTGACCCGGCAGGGACGCGCCGAGAAGGCGCTCGTTGTCCTCGCCGCCTTCGTCACCGGAGGCCTCGTGGTGGAACTCCTCCGCCTCGCCGTCCCCCGGCCCCTCCCCTCCTTCGCCTTCAAGTGGCTCGACGTCGAGAGCGTGGCCCGCGGCGACCTGCGACAGTTCTACTCCACCTTTCCCAGCGGCTCGATCTTCTTGTCCGTCATGGCATGGCTCTTCCTCGCCTTCTCGATGCCGCGTCGGCGACTGGCCCTCTTGACGCTGGCCGCCGCCGCGCTCGTTGTTTTCGGCGGCTTCATCTGCAACCTGATCCTGGCCCGCCACTACCTCACCGATCTCCTGGCCGGCATGACCGGCGGCGCGGGGCTGGCGCTCGTGGCCTGGTCGTTCAATCCGTGCCTGACGCAAGCGTGCATGTCGGGCGGCGTCAAGTGAGGCAAGATGCGGCCGCTCGTCCGCCGCTGTGGGATTTGTCGCGTGGCGCCGGGGCGGTTTTTGCTTTTTGCACTGGCAACCGGACGCGTTCCGCTCCAAAATGAGTTCTCCTGCAAGTTTTGTCGGACTCACCGGCGCCACGCCCCGAACCGCGCCGCCCCTGGGTTGCTTCCCTCCTACCGAGTCGTCGAATGAGAATCCACCTTCCGGCCTCCGTCCTCTGCCTCCTTCTCTCTTCCTCCCTTGCTTCGGCCCAGACTGATGAGTTTCCCTTCGAGCTGGCAGCAGGCAAGGAGCCGGCGAAAAAGGAACCCGCCAAGAAAGAGCCGGGCACGAAGGACAAGAAGACCGAAGCAGCCGACAAGGGCAAGCTGCCTCTCACCAAGCTGGCTCCAGGCAAGCTGCGCCCGGAGATGTGCTTGCTCCGCTACAACGTCACGACGCGCTCGCCGATCTGCCAGGCCTACTTCGATCAAGGGCTTGGCTTTCTCTACTCGTACGTGTGGATGGAAGCCGCCCGCTCCTTCGAGATGGCGACGCGGCACGATCCCGATTGCGCCATGGCGTGGTGGGGGCTGAGCCGGGCGATCGAGAAATGGGGCCGCGGCCAGCACACCGACGCCCTCAAGAAGGCGCAGGAGCTGATGGGCAAGGCAAGCCACGCCGAGAGCCTGCTCATCAAGGCGCGCCTTCAAGAAAAGGGGCTCTGGGCCGGCGTCGGCCCTGAAAGCCGGCGCAAGGAGGCGACCAAGACCATCGATGAGCTGCTGACGCTCCATGAAGACGACGAGGAAGGCTGGTTCTACCGCGCTCAGCTCGCCGAGGGAGCCTACGCCAACATTCCCTATTACAAGGCCCTCCTGCGCATCAACCCGCTCCATCCCGGCGCCAATCATGAGCTGGTCCACATCTACGAGAACACGCGCCGGCCCGCCCTCGGCTGGAAACACGCCGAAGGTTACATCCAGTCCTCTCCCGGCCAGTGGCACGCCTTCCACATGCAGGCCCACCTCGCCATGCGCATCGGCAAATGGGAGAAAACGGCGGACCGCTCCGCCCACGCCATCGAACTGGAACGAGCGTACCACGCCGACCTGGACGTCAAGCCGAATGAAGACTGGCAGTTCAGCCATCATCTGGAAACCCTGCTGACCTCCCTCACCCACGACGGCCGCTTCGAGGAGGCGCGCAAGATCAAGAAGGTCTGCCAGGACAACAAGTTCGAGCATCCGATCGTCTTCTTCCGCCTCCACCTCGCCGAACGGGACTTCGACGCGGCCCTCGCCGTCGCCAACGGCTTCGGCAAGCGCAAGGACAAGACGACGGCCAGCTATCTTCGCGCCCTCGTGTACCTGAAAAAGGGGGAAACCGAGCGGGCCGCGCCGGAGGTCGCCGTGTTGCAGGAAGCGTACGCGGGCAAACGGACCGACAAACAGCTGGAGCTGCGTCTGTGGGAAACGCAAGGGCAGTTGCTGTGCCAAAAGGGGGACGTCGAAGCCGGTCTGAAATTGCTGGCCAAGACTGTGGCCAAGACCAAGGACGACTACGGCGCCCACGCCTGGGGCCACGGCGCGGACTTCATGGAGGTCTGGGGCGTCGCGGCCCTCAAGAGCAACAAGCTCGACGTCGCCGAGGAAGCGTTCCTCGAGTCGCTGGCCCACGATACGCACAGCGTCCGCGGCGCCCTCGGCATGTCGGTCGTCTGCGAACGCCTCGGCCGGACCGAGGAGTCGCTCCGTTTCGCCGAACTGGCCCAGCGCTGCTGGAAAAAGGCCGACCCCGGCTGCATCCAGGCCGAACTGAGCGACCTGCGTGCGCCGATGAGCACCGCGGGCGGCGGCAAGGGCCGGCCCAGCTTCTTCGACGGACCGCCGGAGAAAAAGAAGAAATAAGCTAGGAATCTTTTCGCCCCAATGAGCGAAGATGATATTGTCTCGGGCATCCAGGCGCCGGGCCGATTCGATGCGGACGCGTCGTCGGAGGACGACGCGCGGCGGTTGATTCAGAAGGCGTTGCCACACGCCGTCGAGGCGCCGCGGGCGATAGCCGGCGAGGCGTATCCTTCGGCGCCCCCTGGCGCGAAAGCCTGGTATCAAATTCATCCGCCGGAGCCGGCTGTTGGATTGAAGAGGCCCCACCTGAAATACTCGGATTGGACGCGAGGAAAGAAGGGCCGCGGCGGAACGTGGGGCCACATCTTCTTCCCGCCAGACAACGCGAGCGAGGTTCGCCATGTCGGTCATGTTTGAAGTCATGTATGAGCCGCCGACCGACGCGCGCCGGGAAGGGCGACTCGCCGAGCAGATCTCGCATTTCGGCGGCCGCCTTGATTACCGTGAGGAATCGGCCACACCGGCGTCTATCTGCCTGACGTTCGAATTTGACGACTGGGCGGCGGCCCGCGCCGCGGCTGCGCGCTTGCGCGAGCTTGGCGAATACATTGAAGGCCCGATGGAGTACTCATGAGGAAGACCATGTTCAAGAAGATCTCGATTCTGGCCGTTCTCGTATCGGCGCCGCTGGCCGCCGCCGACGAGCCCTGCCGCTCCGGCCTCAAGCCGGGCCAGCGTCCCGGGCCCTATTCCGCCCTCGTTTGCGTCGGCCCGCAGCGCGGCACGCTCCACTGCTTCATCTGCGAGGCCGAGAACCGGCCCATCGCGATTGTCTTCGCCCGCGGCCTTTCCGATTCCCTCGGTCGTCTCGTTCACAAGCTCGACAAGGCCCTCAACGATCACAAGGCCGCCGACTTCCGCGCCTGGGTCACCTTCCTCGCCGAAGACCAGACCGCTCTCGATCCCAAGGTCGTCGCCTGGAGCAAGAAGCACGTGACCGGCAATGTCCCGCTCGCCGTCTTCGAGGACGTCGTCGGGCCACCCGCCTACGTGATCGCTCGCGAGGCCGACGTCACCGTCCTGCTCTCGGTCAACCAGAAGGTCGTCGCCAACTTCGCCTACCGTGAAGGCGAGCTGAATGACGCCGCCATCGAAGCCGTCCTCGCCGCCGTGCCGAAGATCACCAAGAAATGACCCTGATTGTATAGCATTCGCCTGCGCCTCCCAGAAACGCCTATTCGGCCGGTCCCTCGCGCCTCGCTTGCGGTTTCGCGTGCAGCGTCCCTTGCCGACGCGCCGTCCCCCATCCAAAGGACACCCCCATGCGCCGCCATCTCCCCCTCCTCGCCCTCCTCGTCCTGCCCCTCCCCGGCGCCGCCCAGGAGTGGAAGAAGGACGCGATCAAGTACGTGCAATCATTGCAGACCTCGACCGGCGGCTTCCTCTCCATGCAGCCGCGCCCCGAGATCCGGCTGCGGCCGACGCTCAAGGCGACCTCGGCGGGCCTCCACTCCCTGCGCTATCTCGACGGCAAGGTCCCGGACACGGCCGGCGCCGCCAAGTTTGTCGCCGGCTGCTACGACAGCGCCACCGGCGGCTTCGCGGATTTCGCCGGCGGCATGCCCGATATCTACATCTCGGCCGTCGGCGTGATGGCGATCAAGGAACTCGACCCCTGGGCCGGCCGGGGGACGCTGCCGATTCCGCCGAAGGACAAGTTCCTGGAGAAGGCGGCGGCGTATCTGAGCCAGGCGAAGACGTTCGACGACGTCCGCATCGCCGTCGCCGGGCTCGAAGCCTTCGACCTCAAGGCGCCGAAGGCGAAAGAGTGGCTCGAGTCCCTGGCCAAGGACCGCAACGCCGACGGCACGTGGGGCAAAGGTGATGGGCAGGCGCGCGACACCGGCGGCCACGCCGTCGCCTGGATGCGCCTCGGCGCCAAGCTCGAGCACCGTGACGCGGTGCTGAAAGCGATGCGCGACGGCCAACGCAAAGACGGCGGCTGGGGCAAGGCGGGCGAGCCGAGCGACCTGGAAACGACCTACCGCGTGATGCGCTGCTTCATGATGCTGAAGGAGAGCCCGAACGACGTGCCGAGCCTGCAGGCCTTCATCGCCCGCTGCCAGAACAAGGACGGCGGCTTCGGCATCCAGCCCGGCCAGCCGTCCATGGTTGCCCCCGTCTACTTCGCCGCCATCATCGAACACTGGCTCGCCAAGAAGTGATTGGGCCGCGACCCCAGTACGCCATCTCCACGGCACTCGCGCGCTACGTTCTGCCCGCCAGCAGCCGATGCAGGGTACCCCCGATGCCGCTGTAGCCTTCGAGCTCGTATTTGCGCAGCCGCCGCTCGTACCAACGGTGAAAGTCCGGGTTCACCGCCGCGCCGCCATTCTGCCACGCGTCGACGTCCTTCTCGGAGCGCATGCCCAGCGCCGCGAAGAAGCGTGCCAGAGCATCCCGCTTGCCCGGCCGAAGCCCGGCGCCCGTATCCTCTTTCCAGAGCCAGTGCGCGACCCATTTGGCCTCGAGGCTGGTCTTGCCGGCGCCCTCGAGACCGGGCAGCGCCGAGAACAGGAAGATCTCATAAGGCATGCTCGAGGTCTTGGCCGCATCCCCGAAAGCGTCTTCCAGACGCGCTAGAAGCACCGTGAGCGCGTCGTCGAGGTCCACCTTGCCCGCGTAGGCGCACACCAGCGCGCCGCGTTTGCCCGGATCGACGCCTTTGAGATAGGCGCTCAGTCCCGCCGCGTCCCTCCCAGCGATCAGGCGTTCGAGGGACGGGCCGCCGTCCAGCTCAAGCCCGGCGGCCTTTTCATGCCTCCTGACCGGATCGCCTTGCCGCGCGGAAAGAAGACACACTGTGAGAACGACCGCCGCCAGCAACGTTCCAAGTCCTAGGAAAACGGCGAGCCCACGCCAGGATAGCCCAGAGCGATATTGATCGACGGCGTCGGTAGCCAGTTGCGTCCCCTTGGGCACATGTGCGACAGGCGTTTCAGGCTCATTTGCTGGGGGAAGCGACCAGTCAGCAGACTCCGATGGATCGCGGGACAATGGGCTCTTTGCAGTCATGGGCGGCCTCCGAGCGGGTTGACCAAAAGGTTAACCAGCTCGTGGGCCGTTTCAGACAGGAAAACTGAACCGTCATGCGGCCCGATACTTCGCGTGTGTCTCGAGGTACGCCGTCACGCGCTCGGTCCGCGTCACCGCTTCCTTCAGAAATGCCACGGCCGCCTTGAGCCGGTCGTCGGGTTCGGCGCAGCTGAAGCGCAGGAAGCCTTGTCCGGCGGCGCCGAAGCACTCACCGCCCAGACAGGCGACTCCCTTCTTGTCGTCTGCCCCTTCCAGCAGATACATCGCCAGGCCGTGCGACGTGATCTTGAGCCGCTTGCAGATGGGCTCGACGTTGGGGAAGACATAGAAGGTGCCGGCCGGCATGAGGACGGTCACTCCCTCCAACTGCTTGAGCTCGCTCACCAGCAACTCGACCTTCTTCTTGAAGCGTTGCATGACCTCATCGCGCTCATGGTCGTCGTTCTTGAGCGCGGCCTCGCCGGCCAGCTGCACGATCGGCGGCACGCAGGAGAGTGAAGTGTTGATCATCTTGCCGATGGCGTCAACGACGCGTGAACTGGATACTGCGTATCCCAGCCGCCAGCCGCTCATGCTGTAGCTCTTCGAGAAGGTGTAGCAGGCGACGGCCTGGTCCATGATGCCCGGCTGAGCGAGGAGCGGATGGTGCTTCCCCTGCCAGACCATGTGGTTGTAAGGCTCGTCGGAGAACACCGCGATCGGCCTCTCGCGCACCAGGTCGGCGAGACCCTTGAGGTCCGCTTCGGTGGCGACGCCTCCCGTCGGATTGTGGGGGGAGTTGAGGAAGATCGCCTTCGCCCTCGGCTCGCTCTTGATGAAGCGCTCGACGTCGTTCAGGTCCGGCCGGAACTGGTTCTGCTGCTTGAGCGGGGAGATGACCATGCGGCCGCCGCGCCGCTCGATGTTGGGGGCATAGGTCGGGAACTGCGGGCTGAAGACGAGGACCGCGTCCCCCGGATCGAGAAACGCCTCGCAGAAGAACTGCTCGAAGACCTTGGCCCCGGGCGCGACGACCACGTTCTCCGGCCCGATCTTGACGCCGTATTCCTTCTGGTAGTTGGCCGCGACCGCTTCGCGGAAGCTGGGCCAGCCGAGCGAGGGGCAGTAGTGCGTCGCCCCTTCGCGGATCGCCTTGACGCCCGCTTCGAGGGCGCCGTGCGTCGAGGCGAAGGGGCTGTCGCCGATCTGCAACTCGATGACGTCCTTTCCCGCCGCCTTCAGCTTCTTGGCGACGGCGAGGACATCGAAAGCGGTCTCGGTGGCGAGGCCGCGGGCGAACTGGCTCAGGGGCAGGGGGGAGTTCGTGCTCATGAGATCATTGATATGGAAAGCGGACGGTACGAAGGAAGCGACCAGAGGCGACGCGCAAGCGTCGCTCTGGTATTTGGCGTTCCCCTTTTTGCCGTCCGCTTTCGGACCAACACGCTCCACGCCGTTTAGCGTGCCCACCGGCCCGCCTTGCTCCAGAGCGCTGCCGGCCTTCGACACCGTGAACTGCGTGTTCTGGATCTCGACGCTGATGTCGCGGCTGGCGTCGTAGAGGCACCACGTTGGCCGTCTCCGCTCCCACCTCGCGGAACGAGTAGACCAGCTTGCCCCCCGCCCATTCCTGCCAGCGGCCCGAGCCGAGGAAACGGAACTCGCCCCCCGTGTAGGCGAAGACCGTGGAAGATGAACCGGCCCGAATACTTGAACCAGTAGGAGCCGTCCCTTGTAGATCAGGCGCCTCCTTGTCGTTCAGGTAAACGCTGACGTTGCGGCTCCGGTCGTAGAGCTTGATCTCGGTGGCTGTACGGCTGTATTCCTCAAAGTCGTAGATCTTCGTGGGCCCGCGAATTCCTGCCAGCGGCCGGGTCCTACCCTTCCGGAAGGAGCCGCCGCCTGCACCAGGAATCCGCCGGGTCGGCGGATGCTCGGGACGTGATGCCGAGAATGCTAAGCGCCAGAGCCAGAAAACCCAACGAACCAACGCGAGTGGTCATGCGAGTCCCCTTTTTGATTGGTGGTTGAGGCGCCCCGGTCCACCGGAGCGAGATCTGTGTTTGCAGCACAACGAAGAGTTGGCAATTCCTTGCGCCCCGGGGTAAGAAACGGTGCGATTTTGAAGAAGGGCATTCAACGAGAGCGGCGCCGTGGCCACGACGACGGCCTATCAGCTCTCTTGGGCCTCCCCGTATCATGACCAGATGGTCGAAGCGACGACGTCCCTGCTCACGCCGCTCGTTCACGAGTTCGGCGCCGGCGTCACCCCCTGGCAAGCCTGCCGCCGCCTGGCGGATCGCGCGCATCTTCTGTTCCTCGATAGCGCCCAGACCTCGGCGCTCGGGCGCTACAGCTTCGTCAGCGCCGAGCCGATCGCCTGGGTCTCCGCGGAGACGCGCGGCCCAGACCCGTTCGCGCTCATGCGAGAGGTGATCAATGCGCGGCGCTGCGCAACGCTGCCGGGGCTGCCGCCGTTTCAAGGGGGCGTCGCGGGCTTGTGGGGCTACGAGCTGGGACGCTGGATCGAGAAACTGCCGGCGCCCCGCGTCGACGAGTTCCGCGTTCCGGAGTTAGCGCTCGGCGTCTATGACTGGGTGCTGGCATGGGATCACCAGACGAACCGAAGCTGGCTCATCTCGACCGGCATGGGGGATGAGGCGTTTGCCGGCGCCCTCCGGGGGCTGACGCCGCCCGGATCGCCATCGCGGAATGGCGCCGGTTGCGACTCGCGGCGGCGCCGCCTCGAGCAAGTCCTCGCCTGGCTCGATCGGCCCGATCCGCCGCTTGTCTGGCGGCAGGCGGACCCGATCGCCATCGACACGCCGTGTCATCCAGTGCCGAGCCGGCCGGATCTGTTCAGCAACTTCGACGAGAGCGCGTACCTGCGCACGATTCGCCGTGCCATCGACTACGTCCACGCGGGAGACTGCTTCCAGGTCAACATCGCCCAGCGGCTCCTCACCCGGCAGCACGAGCCGCCGCTCGCCCTTTACCAGCGGCTGCGCGAGAAGAACCCCGCCCCCTTCGCCGGCTATCTCGACCTCGGCGACTTCGTCATCGCCAGCGCCTCTCCCGAGCGCTTCCTGCGCGTGCGGGATGGCCTCATCGAGACGCGGCCCATCAAGGGGACGAGACCGCGCGGCCGCACGCCGGCGGAGGACTTCGCCCGGGCCGACGAGCTGCGCGAGAGCGCCAAGGACGTGGCCGAGAACGTGATGATCGTCGACCTCATGCGGAACGACCTCGGACGCGTGTGCGACTACGGCAGCGTCCAGGTCGAAGCGGTGTGCCGGCTGGAGAGTTTCCGCTATGTGCATCACCTCGTTTCCGAAGTGCGCGGCCGGCTGCGCCGGGGGCTGGACGCCGTCGATCTCCTGCGCGCCACCTTCCCCGGCGGTTCCGTGACCGGAGCCCCCAAGATCCGCGCTATGGAGATCATCACCGAGTTGGAACAGGTCGCACGCGGCGCCTACTGCGGCTGCCTGGGCTACGTCGGCTTCGACGGCGCCATGGACACCAACCTCCTGATCCGCACCTTCACCCTCGGCAAGGGCTGGGCCCAGTTTTCGGTGGGGGGCGGCATCGTCGCTGACTCGGATCCCCGCCGCGAGTACGAGGAAACCTGGCACAAGGCGGCCGGCTTACTGCGCGGACTCGAGGAATGATTATCCGCGGACTCGAGGAATGATTATCGAAGGAAGGGTCGAACGCTGACGACTTCGACTAGATGTCCTCTGCGGCGCTCTACACGCGCTCGGCGATCCAAACAACGTCGCCGGCGCCCGCCTCTTCCATGATTCTCTGGGCGATGGCCAGCGTGTGATTGCTGTCCGGCGGGAAATCGTGGACGGTGACCAGGATCTTCCCTTCCCGCACTTCCTTCTCCAGATGAGCGACGGCCTTCGCGTCGTATCCCAGCGTGCTCATCAATCCGGCGAAGCTGCCGGCGATGGCGCCTCCTGCCACCAGCACGGAGCCGGCCGCGAGCAGGGCCGCGCCGCCGGTGACGGCCGCCGTCACCGCGAGGGCCAAACCGCCGATGGCGCCGCCGACGAGACCGCCCGCGGCAATGGCGCGCCCGGGGGCCCCTGTCTCGCCGATGTCCGACGCAGGGACTTCAGGAAAGAACTCCTTCCGGCACGCCGCCGAGCAGACGACACCGACCTGCTCGCGCGAGAAGCCCGCCTCGAGCGCCTCGCGAACCGCCCGGTCCGCCTTGGCCACGGTGTTGAACGCCCCCACGCAAACGGTCTTGTCAGCCAGGGTTTGAGTCGCCATGTGTCTTCTCCAAACCAACAACTGTCCCGTCTGTTTTTCGCGCAAAGGCCTCGAAGCAGGCCTCACCCCCCAACTGCATACCGCGTGCCGCTCGCCGGGCCGGCGCCGGCCCCTCCCGCAAACCCCAAGACGCGCGCACTCTTGGCCGTCCGAACGGCAAATCTTTGACCGCTCGCTGGACTTTGCGATACCATAGAAGAAGCACATCATCGCTCTCGCCCCCGCCCACTTCAGCGCTCGCCCTTCCTCCGACGGGGAAGCCATGCAAGTCCTGCTTGTCATCGATGATGAACCTCTCGCGCTGCAAAGTCTCAAGCAGCTCTTTTCCAGCTCCAAGGTCGAGGTGCTCACGGCCGCGACGGCGCGGGCCGGCATCCAGCTCTTTCGCGAGCGCCGGCCCGATGTCCTCCTGCTCGACGTCCACCTGCCCGACCTCTCGGGTCTGGAGATCATCCAGCAGCTGCGGGCCATCGACTCGCGCGTGCCGATCATCCTGATGACCGGCGACGCGGCCCCCGAGACCGCCATCGAGGCCATGCTGCGCGGCGTGCACGACTACGTCGTCAAGCCGCTCGACCCGCACGCCCTGCGCGACATGATCGAGCGCGCCTTCGAAATCCGCCGGCTCATGCGCGTCCCGGCCCGCCTCGCCGACCCCGGCCCCGTCGACGACGGCTACGACGTCCTCATCGGCCGCTGCCCCGCCATGCAGGACGTCTACAAGGCGATCGGCCGCGTCGCCAAGCAGGATGTGACCGTGCTGATCCTCGGTGAGAGCGGCGCCGGCAAGGAGCTCGTCGCCCGCGCCATCTATCACTACAGCGACCGCTCGACCGGCCCTTTCCTCACCATCAACTGCGCCGCCATCCCGGAGACGCTGCTGGAAAGCGAGCTGTTCGGCCACGAGAAGGGGTCGTTCACCGGAGCCGACCGCAAGCGCATCGGCAAGTTCGAGCAATGCGACGGCGGCACGCTGTTCCTCGACGAGATCGGCGACATGACGCCGCTGACGCAGACCAAGGTGCTGCGCGTCTTGCAGGAAAAGACTTTCACACGTGTGGGAGGCAATCAGCCCATCGGCTCGGACGTACGCATCATCGCTGCCACGAACCGGAACCTCGAAACGATGATGGCGAAGAACCAGTTCCGCAGCGATCTGTACTACCGCCTGAACGTCTTCACGATCAAGCTGCCGCCGCTGCGCGAGCGGAACGGCGACCTGCCCCTGCTCGTGACGCACTTCCTGCGGCACGCCAGCCGGGAACTGGGCAAGGAGGCGCCCATTTGCAGCCCCGAGGCGCTGGAGTTCCTCGCGCGCCACCCCTGGCCCGGCAACGTCCGAGAATTGCAGAGCGTCCTGAAGCAGGCGCTCCTGGAAGCGACGGCCCCGGTGATCCTGCCCGACTTCCTGCCGGCCTCGGTTCGTGGCGAGGCGGGCCTGGCCGGGCCGGGTCGAATCGCCTTTCCCGAGTTGAGCCGTTTCGTGCAACAGCTTCTGGAACGCGGCGGGACGGGGCTTTACGCCGCCTTTCAGGAGGCCACCGAGCGGCAATTGTTGTTCCAGGTGCTGCGGCACAGCGCCAACAACCTGACCCACGCCGCCCGCATTCTCGGCATGAGTCGGGCCACGCTGCGCTCCAAGCTGGCCGCGCTCAAGATCCCGGTCGAACGGGAGTCAACGCTCAAGGCGGCGCGCTCCTCCGCATGACAAGAAAACCCGCCGCCCGGCGCCCACCGGCTCGCCCAAAACCGGATGAACACACCGAGCGACGGGATACCTTTGCAACGAGGCTTTGCAACGAAACGGGGACTGTCCCTCTCCCGCCTCGCAAAAACCTTGGTCCTTCTTGCAAGATCTCTAGGGACTGTCCCCGTTTCGTTGCAAAGCCCTCGCAACGACGCACAAGTCGAAGCTCAGAGGGTGAGCAATTCCCATGCCACTTCCAAAAACAAGGGGGGCGGGGGTAACCTGTTGGCTTCCTCCGCCCCTTCGGAAACGCGACGCCGCCCTCGCGCGAGACTTGAGGGAAGTCCGTCGCTCAGGCGGCTCGCCGGAGCAAGGACGAGATCGCTTCGCTTTTCTAACCCCTGATAGCGAAGGCGTGGTGGCAGGAACGCGGCACTCCGGACGCTAGCCGCGGGTTCCGCGTTTCCCCGGCAGCGACGTCCCCCTTGCCGCCAGCATGTTGCAGAAAAGGGCGCCCTGCTCCAGCGCGTCGTCGAGGGCGACATGCGTGTGGGGCAGCGGATCGAACCAGTCGGCCGGCATGCTCGACTTGGTCGTCTCCCGAAATGGCGTTCCCAGAAGCGCCATCGCGAAGGTCTTCATGTCGAGGCCGGAATGCGCGAACGGGCTCGCGCCGACGAAACGCATCAGGTACCAGTAGACGAACAGGAAATCGTAACAGGCCGGATACGCGACAAAAACGGGCGGTCCCGGCAGAGCGCGCAGCCAATCCGAGTAGGACCTCATCACCGCCGCGGGATCGCGCGCGTCTTTCCGGCAAGCGGCCCACGCCTCGGGCTGCGTCCGCCACCAGGCCATCGTCTCCGGATGCCCCTGGGCGCCTTCGAGCGGTTCGAGGTTCGCCGTGAACGTGCCGAGCAACGTCTTGTCCGCCAGGTATGCGGCTGAAGCAAGGCTCAGCATGGAATGCGGCCCCGGGATCGGGCCATCCGCTTCGACATCGGTGCTGACGAAGACTTCCGCCATAGGCGCCTCGGGCGAATCAGCCGCGCGGAGAAACAGCCGCGGATTTCACGGATGAACGCGGATCAGAGGAGCCTCACGAAGCAAGGACATGAAACGGGCACATCATTCGTAGTCGTTGTTCCGTTTGGGTTTTCATTGTCCATCGTTTCAGGCTCATCCGGGAAACGC
>JAXMAR010000050.1:0-52032 GCA_046350295.1 Gemmataceae bacterium | reverse complement strand
CCTCGAATCGTGGCGCCTGCCCGAGGAAATCGTCGAGCCGATCCGCTATCACCACTCTCCCGAAAAGCTGACCGAAAAAGGCCCCAACCAGGACCGCGCCTGGATCCTCTACTTCGCCTCCGAGCTGGCCGGCCTGCAGAACAACCCGAGCATGATCGCCGAGCTCCTCAAGCTCGGCCGCGCCCGCTTCGGCATGGATCAGGCTTCCCTCGGCAAGTTCCTCGAAGCCGTCCGCCCGCGCGTCCGCGAGTTTGCCGACGTTCTCCGCGTCGACATCGGCCAGTGCCCCAACTTCGCCGCCATCATTGCCGAGGGCTGCAAGGAGCTGGTCGCCCTCTCCGTCCAGAGCACGCAGTCTTCCGGCCGCGCCTCCAGCTCTTCCCTCCACGACGACCGGACCGACCAGACGGTCATGCTTCGCAAGAAGTCGCCAGCGGATTCGGGCCGCCGCCACGGCAGCGGAGCCGGCCCCGACCTCCCCGACTTCGACCTCTCCTGCCTCCAGGACGAAAAGCCCGCCCCCGCCCGCCTCAACAACGACGAGATCCAGGGCGCCTTGGGCCGCGGCGCCATGGGCGTCGTCTTCCGCGCCCTCGATCCGATGCTCAAGCGCCTCGTCGCCATCAAGATGCTCAACCGCGAGCGGCTGATCTCCTCGGAGGCGCGTGAACGCTTCCTGCGCGAGGCCCGCGCCTCCGCCGCCATCCAGCACGAGAATGTCGTCACCATCTACGCCGTCAACGAGCTGAATGGCGTCCCTTACCTCGTGATGGAATACGTCAAAGGCGCTTCCCTCCAGGATCGCCTGGAGCAGTCCGGCCCATTGCCGATCGCCGCCGTCACCCACTACGCCCGCCAGATCGCCGCCGGCCTCCATGCCGCCCACCAGCGCCGCGTTGTCCATCGCGACATCAAGCCGGCCAACATCCTCGTCACCGAAGACGACATCATCAAGATCACCGACTTCGGCCTGGCCCGTGTCCTCGACGACACCCGCCTCTCCGCCGACGGCCTCTGGATCGGCACGCCCCTCTTCATGTCCCCCGAGCAGTTCGGCGGCGGAGCCATCGATCACCGCGCCGACCTCTTCGCCCTCGGCAGCGTGCTCTACACCCTGCTCGCCGGCAAGACCCCGTTCAGCGGCGAAACCTGCCTCATCCTCATGCGGCAAGTCTGCAACGACCGCGCTCCCTCCCTTCGCCAACTCCGCCCCGACACCCCCACCTGGCTCGAAAGCCTCATCACCTCTCTCCACGCCAAGGACCCCGCCCAGCGCCCCGCTGCCGCGATCGACGTCGTCCAAACCATCGACCGCAACGCGGTCCGCCGGTACTAAAAACAGGCGACATAATGACGGTTTCGCGAGTGTTCACGTCAGGTCCGGCTCGGCTCGCCGGACCTACAAGGCCGACCTGTTTGCGCGGCTAATCCTTGCCCGCCTCACGCTCCCCGGGCAGCGATGTCTCCACCCCCTCGAACCAGCGATTGACCTTGAGGAGCGTTCCAAGCGTGAAGCGGTCGTAGTCCTGAACATTGAAGACATAGAAGAGGTGACGTTCCCCCGCCTGTTTCTTGTGCTTCTCGACCAGGTAGCGGGCGAGTTTCTCGTCCGTGATGCGAAAGACGCTGTCCTTGCCGCTGCGCGTCTCGTCGTGGTAGAGAAGGGCGCCTTTCGGATCGATGTCGATGATGCGGACGTAGATGCGGTCGCGCACCGGCGAGGCCAGCAGCTTCTTGAGCCGCTCCAGCTCGTCCTTCAGCTCCCTCACCTTCGATAGCTCCGGCTCCAACTTCTCGAGCGCCTTGACGCGGGCGGCCAGACGCTCTGCCGTCGTCTTCACCTTGATGTCCTCGCCGCGCGAGCCCTCCTCTTCGACCATCGGCATCAAGAGAAAGATGCCGAAGAGTAGAAGCAAGACATCAATGAGCGGGATGAAGAAGCGCGTCACGCTGCGGCGCGGCAAGTGAATCATGCGCCGCCTCCCGAGGCCCGGCCGCCGCCAAGCGTGATGATCAGGTCCCGGCCCAGAATGACGATCCAGGTCGGCAGGATGTTGATGAACGCCATGAACAGGCCCGCCCCGGTGGCCGTGATCGCGGGGGCGTAAAGCTGGATGATCTCCTGCGGCGTGATGTGGCTGGTGATGCCGCCGAAGGTTTGCAGGATGCCGCCGACCGTCCCCAGCAGGCCCAGCATCGGGAACCATTCGGCCGCCTGCGCCAGGTGATTGACGTAGCGGTCGAGGCCTTGGGGAAAGCCGGTGCCGCGCCAGCGCAGCGCCTGCCAGCACAGGATCATTTGCACGACGAACAGCGTCACCCCGAGGCCGAGAATGAGCATGTCCATGTACTGGATGTGGGCGAGGAAGAAGCGCATGGCGTCCCCCGGCACGGCCAGCGCGACCAGCCCGGCGGCGGCGAACGGTACCAGGCAGAACAAGGTCGGCAACAGGAAGGAGATCAGGAACCGGCGCACGGCGGCCTCGGGGTTTATGCGGGTTTTGGATCGATGGCGTCCGCGGGCGCTTTCAGGAACTCCGGCAGCGCCTGCACTTTGCCGTCGCGGTCGATGCAGGCGAGCGTGGTCTCCCCTTCGGCGAGTAGGGCGCCGTCGCGGAGCAGTTCGTAGCGATGCTCGATCTTGACATGCGTCGTGCGCGACAGGATGGTGCGCAGCGTCAGATGGTCGTCGTACCGGGCGGGGCTGCGGTAGCGCACTTGCAACCGTGTCAGCACCAGAAGATACCCCTGGTCCTCCAGATCGCGATACGCGTAGCCCTGGCTGCGCAAAAGCTCCGTCCGTCCCTGCTCGAAATAGACCAGGTAATTGGCATGGTGCAAGAACCCCATCCGGTCCACTTCGGCATAACGCACGCGGATATCGATCTCGCCGACAAGCATGGCCTTCTCGCTAGCTGGTGAGCGGTGGCTGGTGGCTGGTGAGCGGTGGCTGGTGAGTGGTGGCTGGTGAGTGGTGGCTGGTAAGTCGAAGCCGTTCCGGGGGTGTGACCTTACCGGAACCTATGCTCCCAGACATGCCGCCGCTCTTCCGCCGACCACCAGCCACCGCTCACCAGCCACCACCCATCCGCCACCACTCAGCCAAAACTACTTCAACTCTTTGATCATGATGTCCTTGAAGTGGATCCGCGCCCCTTCGGACTGGAAGCCGATCGGTCCGGACGTCAGGTCGCTCTTACCCGAATTGACCACGGCGCCGTTGATCTTCACTTCGATCGAGCCGTCCCCCTTGGCCGTGATCTCGGTGGTGTTCCATTCGTAGCTCGCCTTGATCGTCTTCTTCTGCGCCGCGGCGTCGAAGTGGTCCTCTTTTTTGTCTTCCTTGCCGAAGCCGATGAAGAAGAACTTGCCGTGGTCCATGTAGCGCCCCTGCGACTCAACCGACTTGGGCCAGATCTTGTGCGGCTCCTGAATGTGCAGGAGACAGCCGCTGTTCATGGTCGTCTTCTTCGGCTGGTCCTTGGGATACGTCCAGCTGAAGCGCAGCACGTAGTTCTTGTGCGAGCCGTCGGTGTAGAAGTAACCGTTGGGGAAGCCGGTAACCTGGATCTCGCCGTCCTTGACCTCGAACGTCTTGGCCGGATCCGCCTTCTTGTCGGCGAGGAAAAACTTCCAGCCGGTCGTGTCCTTGCCATTGAAGAGCGGCTTGAAGCCCTTGTCGTCTCCCCCGTGCACGGTCGCAAGGGGAGCCAGCAGTCCGACAAAAACGGCTAACAACAGCGAACGGCGCCTGAGCATGATGCGTCTCCAAAGGTGAACGGCGCACGCGGCTCACCCCCTCGGCGAGCGCATGCGCCGCGCTTGCCGATTGTATCCCTTGGCAACGCCGGGGCAACACGCAACTTCCAGAACCGAAGGGCGGCCTGCCGCCGCCCCCAGGTCTTGCGAGCCGCCCGTCCCGCCGTACAATGGCGTGACACCGGTGGCGAGCCCCGTGTTCCCGGAGAGGTGACCGAGAGGCCGAAGGTGCGGCACTGGAAATGCCGTGTGGGGGTCAAACCTCACCGCGGGTTCGAATCCCGCCCTCTCCGCGTTTTTTTTTTTCAACCGTCGTCGCAAAGGGCAAATAGACAGGGTCGGAGCCATTCCTTCTCACTACACGCCGGTGTAGCGCACTTTCTCTGATTTCCCGCGCGGCGAGGGCCGCCCAGAAGTGGTCCAGCCAAACCATCAGCACCTGCTGTAGCGATGATTGTCAAGCCCGTGTCAGGGCCCATTCTTGCACAAGGGTCCCGTCACGAATGGCACGGACCTTGACCAGTCCGTCGCCGCGCCTCATAAGATGCTCGCATGACGCACGACGAGCTCGAACGCCTCACGCGCGCCTACGGAGAAGAGGTCTTCGCCCGCATCGACCGGCGCGGCCCTTTCCCGCTCTCCGCCGCCTGGTGGGACGAGCGGATGATGAGCCTCACCATGGACGACGAGGCGCTCAAGGTCCAGCTCTTCCGTTTCATCGACGCCCTGCCGCTGCTTAAGAGCCCCGAATCCATCAACCGCCACCTGCGCGAATATCTCGAAGAGGCGAAGCCGCATCTGCCGCGCTGGGTCCGCTGGGGCTTGCCCTTCATGCCGCGGCGCGGCTGGCTCGGCCGGTTGCTGGCGGGGACGGCCCGGCGCAGCGCCGAGCGCCTCGCGCGCCGCTTCATCGCCGGTTCCTCCCTCGAAGAAGCGCTCGACGCGATCCATCGCCTGCGCCGCCGCAAGCTCGCCTTCACCGTCGATTTGCTCGGCGAGGCGACCATCACCGAGGTCGAGGCGGAGCGCAACCAGGCCGACTATCTCCACCTCGTCAAGGGCCTGGGCGAGCAGGCGGCCGGCTGGCGCGACGTGCCGCAGATCGACCGCGACCCCTATGGCCCGCTGCCGCGCGTCAACGTCTCGATCAAGCTCTCCGCCCTCTACTCGCAGTTCGATCCGATCGACCCGGAGGGAACGAGCGAAGCCGTCCGCGCCCGGCTGCGGCCGATCCTCGTCGCGGCCCGGGAGCGCGGCGTCTTCATCAACCTCGACATGGAGCAATACAGTTTCAAGGACCTCACGCTGCGCATCTTCCGCGACATGCTGCGGGAGGACGACTTCCGCGACTGGTCGAACGTCGGCATCGCCATCCAGGCCTACCTCCGCTCCACCGAAGCCGACCTGCACAGCTTGGCGGACTGGGCCCGGGAGCGTGGCGCCCCGATCTGGATCCGCCTCATCAAGGGCGCCTACTGGGACTACGAGACGGTCATCGCCGCCCAGGAGGCTTGGCCCAGCCCGGTCTTCGCCGAGAAATGGGAGACCGACGCCAATTACGAAAGGCTGACTCTCTTCCTCCTCGAAAACCACCGCCTGCTCCGCCCCGCCTTCGGCAGCCACAACATCCGCAGCCTCGCCCACGCCATGGCCGCCGCCCAGCTCATGGGCCTGCCGCCGCGCAGCTACGAGATCCAGATGCTCTACGGTATGGGGGACCCGATCCAGGACGCGCTGGTGCGATTGGGGCAACGGGTCCGCGTCTACACGCCGTATGGCCAGCTGCTTCCGGGGATGGCGTACCTCGTGCGGCGACTCTTGGAGAACACGGCGAACACGTCGTTCCTGCGGGCGAGCTTCACGGAACATGTGCCGGAGGAGAAGCTACTGGCGAAACCAGTTGGCTAATCCTGGCCGCCGTCCGTCTGTGAAGGACTGTCCGCAGCCACGTCCGGGTCGTCCAGGAAGTCCTCATAATGGGAGGGAAGGTCGTGAGCTTCCAGTCCAGCCTGCTCAGCGATTTTCCGACATGCCGGTTCATGGCTGTAAAACGTCGTTCCACCGGCCGTTTTCACGGCGGCGATAATCATGGTGTCCAGTTTGAGCAGGGGTCGCGCCAGCTTGTCGGAAAGGGTCTTGCCGTAGCGGAACAGCGTGGCCGAAAGAGCGCACGCGCTCAGATCGAACGGGGGACAAAAGAACTGCTTTTTCAACTCCGCGACGAAGTTTCCATGATCCTTCGGATCAACACCGCAGAGGAGTTCCGAGATCGCGATGGTGGGCACGATGATGCGTTGATTGCGAAGGTTCTTGAAGAGTATCTGGGCGCGGCGACACATCTCCGCGACATTCTGTGACGTTTGACGCGGAATGACGCGTTTCAAGCCCCAGATCAGCACCATCGTGTCGACGCCGACGCTCATGTGGCGCTTTCAAGGAATTCTCGTGGATCAGCGATGTTGTCCCATGCCGCCCCTCCGGCATTCCGGAGCGCCTCCAGCGCGTCTTCGGCCTTGCCTGGCGTGAACTGCTCCACGCCTTTGATCTCGAAGCCATAGATGCGCCAGGTATTCCTCAGCCATCGGGCCGTTCCGTGAACGACGACTTCGCGGTAGACGTGTTCGCCGAGACTCCGGGCGACTTGCTTGTTCGTGACTCGGCATATCAACATCCGGCTCTGGAAGGAGACGCGCAGGCCACACTTGATAACGGTTGCTCCACCGACCCGTTCCACAAAGCCCGTCAAGGAAGTATCGCCGTCGACAAAGATGGACGCTGAAATCGAATGGAACGATTCCGCCTTGATGAGGGCGAGTGCGCCGTTATGGCCTCCCGCCTCTCGGATGAGGATGGGGCAGTTGAGGCGTCGCGCCGTCGCGCTCAACTCTTCAATGGGGTTCAGAATGCGCACATTGTCGCCGATGCGCTCTGGAGTCCGAAGGACCGCACCTACCTCGCGGAGGTTGCTCAGGACATGAGAAGGCGATTTACCGCTGAATCGCAGGACCATCGAACCGCGTTTGACGTCGAGAAGCTGAATGTCTTCGCGCGCGGCGCCTTCTGTGGGCTGTTGCCCTTCGTCGTCCTCCGGAAACTCGTTCCCCGTAGCGAGCGTGTGTAGGGCGGAGAGGATGCGAGACAGCGTTCCTAGCGGGACGGCCTCGGGATAGATGCCTCGTCCGGAAAAAACGACCTCGAAAACAGCGGCTGGCTTTTTGGTTGGCATGGATTGCTCCCCAATGACTGTCTCGGCGGCGTCGTGGGCACGCAAGAGGAATCTTGAGGCGTTTTCATTACATTATTTCAATCGGGGCGCGACAATCCATGCAGGTTCTCAGGTTGGCCCCGCGGGGAGGCATGCCGATGCCCAGAACCGCCATCACCTTCGCCGAGTTGCGGTTCCTCCTGCTCGACCTTGGCTGCACTGCTCATCGACAACGGTTTCATCAGAGAGTCCGCTTTTAATCGGTTCTTGCAGAAGGGGTCGGCATGACGATGGCTCGGATTTCTGGAATGGGAGACGCCTCTGCCGTGACCTTCACCTTCGCCAACGACCCCCTCGCCGACTTCAGCCGCGACGACAACCGTCAGGCGATGCAGGCCGCCCTCGCGGACGTCAAACGCCGCCTCGGCCAGAGCTACCCGCTCGTTCTGGACGGCCGCCGCGTCGACACCGCGGAGTGGATCGAGTCGCTGAATCCGTCCCACGTCCGCGAAATTGTCGGCCGCTGCGGCAAGGCGACTACGCAGCATGCTCGCGACGCTCTCGCCGCCGCCGAGCGCGCCTTTCCCGCCTGGCGCGACACGCCGTTCGAGGAACGCTGCCGGCTGCTCGAACGCGCCGCCGACATCATGCGCAAGCGCCGCTTCGAGCTGGCCGCCTGGGAAGTCTTCGAATGCGGCAAGCAATGGCGCGAGGCGGACGCCGACGTCGCCGAGACCATCGACTACTGCCGCTACTACGCCGACGAGATGCGCCGCCTCGGCCGCGGCTACTCGATGAACGTCCCCGGCGAAACGAACCATTACTTCTACGAGCCGCGCGGCATCGCCGTCATCATCGCGCCGTGGAACTTCCCGCTCGCTATCCTGTGCGGCATGACGACGGCCGCCCTCGTGACCGGCAACACGGCGATCATGAAGCCGGCCGAACAATCGTCCGTCATCGCCGCGAAGTTGCAGGAAATTCTCGAAGAAGCCGGCGCCCCCGCAGGCGTCGTCCAGTATCTCCCCGGTATCGGCGAGGAGATCGGACCGACGCTCACCGAAGACCCGCGCACGGCTCTCGTCGCCTTCACCGGCTCGCGCGGCGTCGGCCTCCTGCTCAATCGCCAGACTGCCGAGGTCAAGGACGGTCAGGACCACATCAAACGCATGATCGCCGAACTGGGGGGGAAGAACGCGATCATCGTCGACGACGACGCCGATCTCGACGAGGCCGTGCTGGGCGTCGTCGCCAGCGCCTTCGGCTACCAGGGGCAGAAGTGCTCCGCCTGCTCGCGCGTCATCGTCCTCCAGGACATCCACGACACGTTCCTCACGCGCCTGATCGAGGCGACGCGCAGCCTCAAGCTCGCCCCGGCCGAGGACCCCGGCTGCCGCGTCGGCCCGGTGATCGACGGTGAGGCGCGCGAGCGCATCTTGGGCTACATCGAAAAAGGCAAGCAGGAAGCGCGTCTGGCCTATGCCGGGGACCTCGCCTTCCTCGTGAACGAAGGCTTCTACGTCGCTCCGCACATCTTCGCCGACGTGCCGCCGACCGCCGCCATCGCCCAGGAAGAGATCTTCGGCCCCGTCCTCGCCGTCATCAAAGTGAAGGACTTCGACGAAGCCCTCGCGGTCGCCAACGGCACGAAGTACGCCCTTACCGGCGGCCTCTTCACGCGCAGCCCGGAACACCTGGCCCGCGTCCGCCGCGACTTCCGTGTCGGCAACCTCTACATCAACCGCAAGATCACCGGCGCCCTCGTCGGCCGGCAGCCCTTCGGCGGCTTCAAGCTCTCCGGCATGGGCTCCAAGGCCGGCGGACCGGATTACCTGTTGCAGTTTGTGCTGCCGCGGACTATTACAGAGAACACCATGCGCCGCGGCTTCGCGCCGGCCGCAGATGACATGGTGACAGGGTGAGGGGGGTGACAAGGTGACCCCGCGCCTTTCACCTTGTCAGCTTCTCACCCCACACCTTGTCATCCGCGATCCCGCCACTTTGAGGTTCCTGCCATGCGAAAACTCGCCTCTCTCCTCATCGTCCTCGCCTGTGCCGGCCTGGCTCAGGCGCAGGCGCCCACCATCGGCTACAAGGGCCACACCGGCCTGGTCCATAGCGTCGCCGTCAGCCCGGACGGGGCCACGCTCGCCACCGGCTCGTTCGACAACACCATCAAGCTCTGGGACCTCAAGACGGGCAAGGAAAAGACCACGCTCAAGGGCCATACCGCCCCGGTCTACAGCGTCGCCTGGAGCCCTGACGGCGCCCTGCTCGCCTCGGGTGGCGCCGACAACACCATCCGCGTCTGGGACAAGGACGGCAAGAGCAAGGAGTTGAAGGGGCACACCGACTACGTCCTCAGCGTCGCCTTCGCTCCCGACAGCAGCACGCTCGCTTCCTCCGGCGGCACGAAGGACAAGAGCGTCCGTCTCTGGAACGCGAAGGAAGGGAAGGAAATCAAGAACCTCGGCACGCAGAAGGAAGCGGTCTACTGCGTCGAGTTCAGCCCCTCGGGCGCCTTCCTCGCCTCCGGCGGCCAGGACACCACCGCCCGCGTCTGGGACGTGAAAGCCCAGAAAGAAATCGCCATGCTCGGCGAATTGCCCAAGGAGCCGGCCAAGGTCGAGATGAAGAAGAAGGACAAGAAAGACGACAAGAAGGATGACAAGAAGGACAAGGACAAGGTCGCCAAGAAGGAGGAGAAGAAGGAGGTCAAGATCCTCGAGTTGCCCGAGCTGCGCGAGGCCGTCATGGACGTCGCCTTCCTGAACGACAACACCGTCATCAGCGTCGGCTACGACAAGCTCATCCGCTTCTTCGACGCCAAGTCCGGCAAGGAGACGAAGAAGATCGGGCCCCTCAAGCAGGACATCACCAGCGTCGCCTTGTCCAAGGACCGCAAGAAGTTCGCGACCGCGGGCTACGGGGGTGACATCGCCGTCTTCGAAGCCGACACGGGCAAGCAAGTCTTCGACGCCCACCTGAAGAAGTTCGTCACCTACACCGTCGCATTCACCCCCGACGGCGCCAACCTCGTCATCGGCGGCGAGAAGGACAACGCCGCCTGGCTGCTGCCGCTGACCAAGTGATTGGCAAGATCGGAACGTAGGGTGCGTGAAACGCACCGGCAAGCCGAGAAACAGCTCACCGAGCCAAGTTTTCCGGCGCTGCCGGTGCGTTTCACGCACCCTACATGAGGAGAAAATCATGCTCGACGCTCAGTTCATCCGCGACCATCTCGACGCCGTCAAAGCCAACTGCCGCAACCGCAACGTCACCGCCGACGTCGATCGCGTCGTTGTTCTCGATGACGATCGGCGCCGGTTGCTCAGCGACACGCAGCAGCTTCAGCAGAAGCAGAACGAGTTGTCCAAGGCGATCCCCAAGGAGAAGGACAAGGAGAAGAAGCAGGCGCTGATCGAGGAAGGCCGCCGGCTGCGCGAGCAGGTCGCGGCGCTGGAGACGCAGGTCAAGCAGGTGGAGGCCGATCTGAAAACGGTCCTGCTCACCATCCCGAACATGACCCATCCGGACGCCCCGGTCGGCGGCACGCCGGCGGACAACAAGGTCATCAAGCAGTTCGGCCAGCCGCGCCCGTTCGACTTCAAACCGAAGGACCACGTCGCCGTCGCCGAGGCGCTCGACATTGTCGACTTCGAGGCCGGCTCCGCGGTCGCCGGGCCGAAGTTCTATTTCCTCAAGAAAGACGCCGTCCTCCTCGAATTGGCGCTCATCCAGTACGCCTTCGACGTCCTCTTGAAGCACGGCTACACGCCGATCATCACGCCGGACGTGGCCCGCGTCGACGTGCTGGAAGGCATCGGCTTTATGCCGCGCGGCCCGGAGACACAGATCTACAGCCTGGAGAACACCGACCTCTGCCTCATCGCCACCGCGGAGATCACGCTGGGCGGCATGTACCGCGACAAGATTCTCGAAGAGTTGCAGCTACCGCTCAAGTACGTCGGCCTCTCCCACTGCTTTCGCACCGAGGCCGGCGCCCCCGGCCGGGACACGCGCGGCCTGTACCGCGTGCACCAGTTCACGAAGGTCGAGATGTTCGCCTTCTGCACGCCGGACCAGAGCGAGGCGATCCATCTCGAAATCCTCGGCATCGAGGAGGAGATCTTCAACGGCCTCGGCCTGCCGTTCCACGTCATCGACACCTGCACCGGCGACCTGGGCGGCCCGGCGTACCGCAAGTACGACCTCGAAGCCTGGATGCCCGCCCGCGGCGAGAAGGGGGAATACGGCGAGGTGACCAGCACGTCCAACTGCACCGACTTCCAGGCCCGCCGCCTCGGCATCCGCTTCAAGAGCCCCAAGTTCAAAGGCACGCGCTTCGTGCACACCCTGAACGGGACGGCGGTCGCCATCAGCCGCGCCATGGTCGCCATCCTGGAGAACTATCAGAACGCGGACGGGAGCGTGACGGTGCCGGAGCTGCTGCGGCCCTACATGCGCGGGAAGACGGTGATCACGCGCGGGGTCTCGGTGTGAGGAGCGTCCGTGCCCCGCGTGCTTGAAGTCGCGAGACTTCACAGCCACCGGCGCCTCATCCTATCGTCTCAACTCGACCAGGCCGACATCGATGTACTGACCGCCGCCGGTTTGCCTGCAGGAGACGGCGAGGGTGTTGGCGCCCGGGCGAAGCGTCCGGCGGGCTTCCTCAGAGATGGGGGCGTCTCGGTAGCCGGTGGTGTAGCCGTTCAGCTTGAGGGCGAGGACGCCGTTGAGGTAGACCTCGACGTCTTCGTCGTGATGAAGCTGGAACTGCAGGTTCGTGTACGGTCCTTCGGGAAGCGTGATCTCGCGGCGGAGCCATATGCCGTCGGTCTTCCATTCGGTGCGAACCACGGCGTTGGGAGTTCCGACGGTCCCAAAGCCGCCCGGACCGGAGGACCAGGCGTGGTCATCGAAGCCTGCCTGGAACCAGTCGCCGGCGGGCTTGGTGAACGTGTAGCGCCAGTGCTGTTCTTTGGTCCGCGCGTCCGCGACGACGGTGTGGATCGTCGCAGGCAGGACGGCGCCGATCGCCTTGACGATGTCGTCGGTCTTGGCGTCGTTCAGCTCCCCTTTGCGCAGGGCGAAGTTAGCGGCGACGCTTTGCCGGCCGCGCCGTTCGGGCGGATAGACGACGACGGTGATGTCGGCGTCGGCGGCGATGGCGTAGTCGGGGGGCGGGGAGCCGATGCCGAGAGCGACGCGCTCGATGGACTCTTTTCCGGCCAGAGCGCGCAGGCGTTGGTCGAGGCCGGGGGCGTCGTTCATGACCATGACATAGACGCCGAGTGGGCGGGGGGTCTTGGCGCTGTTGGCCTGCATGCGTCGGTCGATTTTCTTGACCAGACCGGTCAGGGAGTCGCTCGTATCGCGGACGAAAATGAGAGCGACCAGGTCATTCGGGCTTCAGACGGGGCACAGGCGCTTGCCGGCACAGGGGCCGGTGATCCAGTTGGGGCAGAAGCCGCCGCGGTTGTTGCGCTCGCCGACCTGGGGGCCGGAGCGGAGTGGGGGGTCGGCTCGCAAGGCGCCGGCGAACATGAAGAAAGCGCAGGCGCCGCTGACGAGTAGGCGTGTGGCCATGGGAGGGATCCCGGTTTTTTGGGATGCGTGGTTGTCTGCAGGGACCAGCGTAAGAGGGGGCGGGAAGGCGACAGGGATTTCTCGTTTTCGGCGGTTTTCGGATGGCGGAGTTCGCTCGACCGATATTGAATGGTGGCAAGCCCTTCGAATCCGTGGGACCTGCGACCGACCTTTTCCCCTTCTTCGTCCATCTCGGCAGGGGGTGTTTTTTCTTAAAGAAAAAACAGAAAAAGATTTGACTTCTGACAGGGCGCGTTTTACACTGACGTTCCCAGCGAGCACCCCCAACTTGGAGCCGCCCTTGCTCGCCACCAATCCCCCCACCTCGCGCGCCAAGCGAGTTCTCGTCGCTGTCATCCTCAGCGTGGCCTTTTTCTTGACCTGGACGCCGGCCCACGCCGCCCCGATCACCTACTTCGGAGAAGACAACACCAGCGGCTCGGGCCCACACCCGCTCTCCGACGCCGCACAGGCGAGCTTCCTGAGCCAACTTGTCGGCGTCAGCACCCAAACGTTCAGCTCGTTCGCAACCAACACGAACCTGCCCATTTCCGTGACCTTTGGATCGGACACCGCCAACCTCACCGGAAGCGGAACCATCCTTGGTTCGCCGAACGCCGGGCGCTACGCCATCTCGCCCACGCAATACCTGGAAACGAGATCCGGTTTCACCTTGACGTTTTCCACTGCCCAGGCCGCCTTCGGGTTCTATGGGACCGATATCGGTGACTTCGGCGGGCAGCTGTCCATCAAGCTGGACGGCGGAGCCCCGATCACCGTTCCCCACTCCCTCGGAAGCAGCGGCAGCACCAGCGGCCATACGCTGTTCTTTGGCGTGATCGACGTCGCCAGCCCGTTCACGACGGTCCAGTTCTTGAACACCGATACCAGCGATGCCTTCGGCTTCGATGACTTCACCATCGGCCGACGGGAGCAGGTGGCGGCAGTTCCCGAGCCGAGCAGTCTGGCTTTGTTCGGCGCCACCGCCGCCCTGGCCGGCTACTTCGCCTCCCGGCGCAGGAAGTTGGCTACGATTTGAGCAAACCAAACGCCTCGCGCGGGCCAGGGGGTCCATACCCCTTGGCCCTCTTGAATGGTATGCCGCGCGAGGGGACGGGTGTAAAGATCATCTTGCAGCGAGCATGTCTGCTGCCGGGCGCCGTGTTGCTATGGCACACGGAGGGCGCCTGCTACGGGAGCGCGCTTTGACGCGCCGCGCCGCTTGCAGTAGTCGCAGTGGCCGCAGCGCTCGTCCGGCAGGCCTTCGCCGCCGAAGTAGGAGAGGAGCGTCTGCCAGCGGCAGCGGCGGGCTTCCGCGTAGCCGATCATTTGCTGGTGCTTGAGGAGGTCGCGCTCCTGACGATCGCGGTAGGACTGGCCCGTCCGCGCCAGCTCGTCGCGGGTCATGTCCGGACGCATCAGACGGTAACGGCCGCCCGTTTCGTAGCGGACGATGCCGCGCGCCGTGAACAGGGACAGGCATACCTTCATGCGCGACGCGGATAACGGCGCGATGGGCAGGATCTCCTTCAGGGTCGGCGGTTCGGGCCGCTTGTGCAGGCGCTTGAGCGTGTGGTGGGCGTTCATCAGGTCGTCGCCGTCGGGGTAGCTCTTGGCCTGGAAGAAGCGCAGCAGCTTGCGGTCCTCCGGATCGTAGAGGAGGGCGCCCGAGGCCCGGATGCCGTCCCGGCCGGCGCGGCCGAATTCCTGGTAGAACGCTTCGGTGGTGCCGGGCAAGTGGTAATGCAGGACGAAGCGGATGTCCCGCTTGTCGATTCCCAGGCCGAAGGCGTTGGTCGCGACCAGGGCCTTGAACTGGTCGGCCATGAAGCGGTCCTGGGCCTCGGCGCGGCGCCGGGCTGAGAGCCGGCCGTGGTACGCATCCACCGGCAGCCCTTCGGACTTGAGGTACGCGGTCAGCTCCGTGACGGCCTTGACCGTAGCGGAGTAGATGATGCCGGTTCCCTCGGTTTTCTGGAGACGGTCCAGCAGCAGCGCTCGCTTTTCCTTGTCGCCGCTGGCATGGGCGACGTCCAGCTCGAGATTGGAGCGGTAGAAGCCGGTGTGGACGACCTCGGCGTCGGGCATGCGGAGCTGAGCGAGGATGTCCTGGATGACGTCGGGCGTGGCGGTGGCGGTGAGGGCCATGATGGGGGGCCGGCCCAGGTCGTCGATGGCCTCGCCTAACGCGAGATAGTCGGGGCGGAAGTCATGTCCCCACTGACTGACGCAGTGCGCCTCGTCGACGACGAACAGCTCGACTTTCCGGGCCTTGAGCAGCTCGCGGAACTTAGGATCGGCGAGACGCTCGGGGGTCGTGTAGACGATGGCGGCTCGCCCCTTCCGGATGTCTCTCTCGGCGGCGACTTTCTGCGGCGGCGTGAGCGTGCTGTTCATGCCGACCGCCCAGACGCCGTTGGCGAAAAGGTTGTCGACCTGATCTTTCATCAACGAGATCAGCGGGCTGACGACGACCGTAACGCCATCCAACGTGAGGGCGGTGAGCTGGAAGCAGAGACTCTTGCCCGAGCCGGTTGGCATGACGACCAGGGTATCGCGGCCGCCGAGCGCCGAATCGACGGCTTCGGCCTGTCCGGGACGGAACTTGCGAAAGCCGAAGTATTCGCGGATGCGCTCGCGGACATGATCAGCGGGGGTGTCGGCGCCGTTCGGGTTCATGGATTTCTCGATCGTATATTGCCGCTGGCGCGCGCTAACGCGGAGCACCCGCAACCCCTTGAGGAGGCGCGACCACCGGGCCGTTCTGCGGTAGCGGCTCGGTCGGTGTGTTCCGCGCCGCCAGCTCACTACGGTGATGATAGAGGACGGCGAGCAGTTGCTCGTCGTCGATGTTTCCCAAGGACCGGCCCGTTTGATCCTCGCCCAAAAAGCCGAGATGCGCGAAAAGCTGGCCGAGCCGAATGTCGGGAGACAAGTCAACGACCTCCGCGAGCACGGCCAAGGCCTCACGCTGTGTCGATGGGATCATAGGAGCTCTCCTATCGTTTTCTCAGAGGCGTAGTCCCGACGCAAGCGGCCAATCACCTCTACGCGGACCTGCGTCCCCGGGGGCAGCTTTGCGATCCGCGTGGCACGCGTGACTCCATTATAAATGACCAGGACGCCATCGGACGCCTCATAGACGATCAACGGCGGCATTCCATCGGCGGAAGCCCCGAACCGCGCAATCTGCCGATGGAGCTTGATGGGATCGGCGCCATCGCGCCGCGCGGTTGAAGGACGCAATTCTCGAGGGTCGACATCGCGGAAATCAGGCATGACGAATGGTTTTTTCGTGTGCGTCAGGGATTAGAGGTCTCCGTGCCGACTCCTCCACCCGAGAATGCGGAGGACGCGGCCGTACCCGATCACGCGGTTTTCCCTCACGGGCCAGGAACACCATGCCCGGGACAATTCGACCGACGTGGTGGTGAGGGCTGGCGAACGCGACCTCGGCCGTGGTTGTCTCGCCGGGTTGCAGCCGCATTCGCGATCATGATGTCTCCGCTACAGTTGCTTGGCCGGAGCAACCCCTTTTCCGTTCATCGATGATCTACCGCGTTGGGGCTGGACTCGGCGTCGCCCGACTCGCTGCGCGCGAGATCGGCCGCAAATCGCTCCAGAGCCACCGCGAAATCGGCGTCCTCAACATCCCAAAGCGAATGCCCTGTCTCGTCCTCGGCCAGTTCACCGACGATGGCAACCAACTGCCCAAAGCGCAACTCCGGACGCCGAGCACGAACCTGCTCAAGCCGCTCTAGAATCCGGTCCAACAGGTTAGCTGCAATCATAGTGCATCTCCAACACGGCGACTTCCGGCCTTCGGACGCTTCAACTTGCCGATCACCTCAACCCGGACCGTTGTACCAGGCAGAAGCTTCGCGACCCGTGTAGCGCGCGTTACGCCGTCGGACCCTTCGTATGCAAGCAAAGGCGGCATCCCAGTGGTTGAGGTCCCGTGCTTAGCGATCTGCCGCTGTAGCTTGACCGGATCAGCGTCGCTCGACCGCGACGACGGTAGCCGCAACTCCGCGGGATCGACGTCTCGAAGGTCGGCTGGCATACCGCCAGAATACCAGAGCCTGACGGCAAGAGATAGACCACCGCGTCCGCGCTACGCTGGACATTCACGTTCCCGTCCCTTCCCGACCAATCGAAAATCGGCTAGAACTCGTCTTGCACACAAAGACATCTCCTCTTCGGAAGGACCGCCATGCTCCGCGCCATGCTTCTCCTGACGCCGTTCGCCCTCTGGCTTTGCCCCGCCGCCGTTCAAGCCGGCGATTCCAAGCGGCCGCTGGCCGATCTCGTCGCGGACCTGAAAAAGGGAGACGCCGAGAAGCTTCGGGCCCTGGAGGCGCTGGGTGAGCTCGGGACCAAGGCGGCGGACGCCGCGCCGGCGCTCGTCGATCTCTTCGCCGAGAAGAACGAGGACGTCCGCCTGGGCGCCGCGCTGGCGCTCGGCAAGATCCGCAGGGGGGCGACGGAGCCGCTCGTCAAGGCGCTCGGCTCGAAAGATGGCGACGTTCGCTTCTATGCCGCCTGGAGCCTGGGCTTCGTCGGGCCGGAGGCGAAGTCCGCGACGCCGGCCCTCGTCAAGGCGCTGGCCGATGCCGTTCCCGAGGTGCGGCGCAAGGCGGCCTACGCCCTTGGCCTCGTCGACGCCGATCCGGAAACTGCCGCCGGTCCACTCGTCAGCACGCTGGGGGATGACAACGAGGACGTGCGGCAAGCGGCGGTCACGGCGCTGCCCAAGATGGGCAAGGCGGCGGTCCCCGCGCTGATCAAGTCGCTCGACGCCGAGAAGCGGACGCTGCGCGACACGGCGATCCGCACGCTCGGCTCCATCGGCGCCGCGGCCGAGCCCGCCATCCCCCAACTCAAGACACTCCTGCTCGATCCGAAGAGCGGCGCTTCGGGGCTGGCCGCCGATGCCCTTGCCGGCATCGCCGCTCCCGCGCTGCCGACGCTGACCGCCGCCGCCGACACCGACGACGGGACCGTCCGCGGCCTGGCCGTCCGCTCTTTGCAGAAGATCGGTGTCCCGGCCGTGCCATCGCTGGTCGATCTGCTGGGCGCCAAGAACGCCGACACGCGCCGGCAAGTCGCCGCCCTGCTCGGCCCGATGCGCGTCGACGACAAGTCGGTCGTCATCGCCCTGGGGTACGCGACCAAGGACAAGGATTTCGAGGTCCGGCGCAACGCCCTCAGCTCGATCCGCCAGATGGCGACGATGGCGAAGCTCGCCGAGCCCTACGTCGTCACGCTCCTCACCGACGTCGACCCGCAAATCCGCGTGGACGCCTTCCACACGCTCCAGTCGCTCGGCGTCGATCCCAAGCCCGGCCTCAAGAAAGCGCTCGGCAACCCGGACCCGGCCGTGCGCATCAACACCGCCAGCCTGATGACCCAGCTCAATCTGGAAGTCGAGCTGGCCGAGCCGATCCTGAGCGAAGGCCTCAAGAGCAAGGACCTCGCCCTCAAGATGCAAGCGGCCCACGCCCTGTCCCTCAAGGCGCTGAACCCGATGGAAGTGCTGCCCATCTTCCTCGACGGCCTCAAGAGCGACGTCGCCAGCACCCGGCGCACCGCGGCCGAGGCGATCGCCCGCTATGGCGCCAAGGCAAGCAAGACCGGGTCCGAGCTGATGGCGACCCTGGACGACAAGGACGACAGCGTGCGCGGCGCCGCCCTCGCCGCGCTGCGGCAGATCGGCGCGGAGCCGAAGTCCCTCTTCCCGGCGATGGCGAAGATCCTCATGCGCAAGGACGACCCGCTCCACGGCGAGGCGGCCAAGGTGATCTTCCAGGTCGGGCCGGACGCCATCGGCGAGCTGGTCACGTTCCTGAAGAAGGACGACGTACCGGCGCTGCGTCTCGCTTGCGTGCAGACGCTCGCCATGGTCGGCCCGCCCGCCAAGGAAGCCGTCGAGGAATTGACGCGCGCCCTCGCCGATCCGTCGCCGCGTATCCGCATGACGGCTGCCCGTGCCCTGGGCAACATCGGGCCGGACGCCAAGTCCGCGCTCGAGGCGCTGGGCAAGGCCGAGAAGGACGCGGACGCCAACGTGCAGCAGATCGCCAAAGCCGCCGCGGCGCAGATCCGCGCCGACGCCATGGGCAAGGTCTTCGAGGTGAAGGGCATCCTGACGACCGGCGACCCGTTCGACCGCGTCCGCGGCGGCCACCACCATGTCGTCCATTGCTACCGGATGACGAAGGGGACCCGGTACCAGATCGACCTGACCTCCCCCTGGGACAACTTCCTCCGCCTGGAGAACGCCCGGGGCGACCAGCTGGCCCAGGACGATGACTCGGGCGGCATGCTCAACGCCCGCATCATCTTCATGGCGCCCGAAGACGGCTGGTACCGCATCATCGTGACAACGTTCGCGCCGGGAGCGAGCGGGGCGTACACGTTGCGCGTGCAGTGAGACTGGCTCGTCGGCGACGGGCAGGATACGGCTTTGCAGGGAAGGTAGGGTGCGTGAAACGCACCGAAACGCCAGAGGCCCTGTTTCGACCGCAGAAGGATCGCGCCACGGAGCTCACTCCCGCACGGTCGCCAGCGTCCGTTCCGCGTCCGGCAACAGGATGCAGGCCGCGTCTCCGGCGAGGAATCGCTCGGTTTGCCCCGCGTTCTCCAGCGGCGTGGCGAACATCTCTTCCACCGTGTCTCCCGGCAAGCCGCTGAGCAGGTAAAGGTGGGCCTGCTCGGCGGCGCTGGTCCAGAGGAAGCCCGCTTCCGTGTCCGTCGGCTTGTCCTTGAGAATTCGCTTGAGCGCCTGGCTCGGCTCGTCCATGCTCCGCATCAGGTCAGCGGCCAGACCGAGCTTCGGGGCGGCGGTGCTGAGCAAGACGATCTTGCCGCCCGGCTTGACGACCCGGGCCGCGGCCGCGAAGGCGCGGGCCAGGTCCAGGAAGGTCCCCGTCGCGCCGCTCAACCCGGCGATCACCACGTCCGCCGCGCGTTCGACCTCCACGCGCCAGCGCTCGCTCCAGAGCTTTTCCGCCAGAGGCGTGCTCTCGACCGGCCCGCCCAGCACGCGCTCGATCTCGTCCCCGGCTCCGAGGATGGCCTGCACCAGGAACGGGGCGCCGAGGAGCCACGCGACCTCCGTCGCTTCCTGCCGCACCGGCCAGGAGGCGGCGCCGGGGACATCGAGAGAGAGACGCTTCACCAGATCGGCGCGCGTCGCGCTGTCCGAGAGATTCGGGAAGATCTCCCCTTCGCCGGCGTGAATGCCGAGGAGGGGATCCCAAGTCACCCGGCTCAGAACGACGAGCTGGTCCGCGTCGACCGCGGTCCGGTTGAGGTAGATGCGCCGGCCATGGCGAGTGGTCGCGAGATAAGCGAGGTGAGAGCGCTCGCCGGGGTCGTGCATCTCGACGCGCACCCCCTCGAACTCTTCCGGCAGCTCGTCGATCCACGCTTGCCCGGTGGACGGCGGCTGACACAACAGTGTCACCGCGTCCGGTGCGATGTTGGCCCGTGTCAGGTGCTCCAGGATCGGGACAAGCAGGCGGGCCGGGCGCGGGATGTTCTCATCGACGGCGATGGCGATCTGATCGTCCGGCGTCAGGGCGCGCCGTAGCGGCGGAAACCCGACCGGTTCCTCGAGGGCCCGGCGCACGGCGGCGGCCACGTCGGCCAGAGGCGCCGGTGGCCGCGCGCGGCGGAGCGGAATCAGACGCTCCTGCGGAACGTCCAGCTCCAGCTCCGAAACCCCCCAGGGGAAACGCATGATAACGTCGGCTCCTCAGGCCTCTCCTCAATCGCGTCCCGGAGCCGGGGGCGCCGGGACGTTCTGAAACTCAACCGCCCCTTCGAAGCGCGGCGTCAGGACCACCTCCGCGGGGTGGGTGAACGCGGCGGTGGCGAAACCCTTGGGCCGTTGCAAGAACCACTCGACCAGCAGCTTGTCCCCCTTGGGTTGGATGCTCGTCACGCCGATGCGGAAGCCGCCGCTCGATTGCGTGCCGCCGGTGACGACGACGAGCATCTGCGTCTTCCAGTCGATGGTCTCGACCTTGAGCGCCTTGGCGAGGGCCGCGGTGGCCGTCTTTTCCACGGCGGGCGGCGGCGCGTCGAGGTTGTTCCAGGGGGGTCGAGTGATCAGCTCCGCGGCGCTGCGGATGACGAACTGGCTGGCCTTCTCGCGCTTGCCGGGGTCGGCGGAGGCGTAGACCCAGCGTGCCCGGGCCAGGATTCGCTCCGCCCCGTCTGTCTTCGCGCCCCCCTTGCCCTCCTCCAGCACCACCAGGGATGCCGGCCAGATCTCGCGGTGCTTCTTCCCTTCGACCCCCAGGTCGACCGCCTTGCCTACCAGCTTGACCTTCTTGCCGACATACGGACCGAGGATTGCCGGCTTGCCGCCGATGTACACCTCGCGCACGTCCTTGTCCATGTCGAGCCGATACGGGTTGAAGCGGCCGAAGCCGATGGCGCCCCCCTTCCTTTCCGCCTTCCGCAACACGCCGACGAACTCCTGTTCCTTGCCCGCCTGCTCCTTGTACCAGGGCTCGGCGGCGAACAACTCGACCGTTCCCGTCTTGTCGATGTCTCCGGGCGCGGCCACACTCATGAGCAAAAGCGATGCGAAAGCCGTCATGCGAGTCCTCCTTTCCGAGGCTTTGGTATTGTCGATTGACGCCGCGCCCTTGGCAACCCTCTCCGTCTTGCGTCGCGCCCGGGCGCCAGGAAGCCAAACCTACTGCCAACTCAACATGACAACCCCCGACCTTTACCGCGATCGCGCCCCGTCGGTAAAATAAAGAGTGTTGACGGCGCCTCACCGCTTGCACGACACCTTCGCTCGGCCATCTTCCGCTCGGAACGCCTCGACCCAACGCCGTCTCGACGAGGAACACCTATGACCGCCGCCATCTCCGGCCGCCATCTGATCTCCGGCCGTTGGCTCGACGCCGCCGCCAACGGCTTCGACAGCCGCAACCCTGCCCATTGCGCCGAAGTGATCGGCCACTTTCCTTCGGGGGGAGCGGAGGAGGCGCGACGAGCGGTGCAAGCGGCGCGGGCCGCCTATCCGGCGTGGCGACGCCAGAGCCGCATTCGCCGCGCCGAATTGTTCGACAACCTGGCGCAGCTCATCAAGCGCGACACCGACGCCCTGGCCCGCCTCATGGCGCGCGAATGCGGCAAGGTGATCGCGGAATGCCGGGCCGAGGTGATCGAGGGGCTGCACATGGTGCAGTACGTCTTCGGCACGGGCCGGGCGCCGATGGGAGACGTGCTCTCTTCCGAGATCCCGGAGAAGGACGCTTACATGCGGCGCAAGCCATGGGGCGTGGCCGCCGTCATCACCCCCTGGAACTTCCCGTTCGCCGTGCCCTTGTGGATGCTCGGGCCCAGCCTGCTGGAAGGGAACACCGTGATCTTCAAGCCGTCCGAGGATACGCCCGCGGTGGGGCAGCGGCTGATCGAGCTGTTCGTCGAGGCGGGCTTCCCGGAAGGAACGGTCAACCTTGTGCACGGCGACGGCGCCGTCGGCGAGGCGCTGGTCCGCGATCCGGGCGTCAACCTCGTCCTCTTCACAGGCAGCTACGAGGTGGGGCAGAAGATCCAGATTCTCTCCGCGCCCCTGCACGACCGCATCGTCGCGACCGAGACGGGAAGCAAGAGCGCCATCGTGGTCTACGCCGACGCCCGCCTCGACCTCGCGGTGACGTGCGGCATTCTGAGCGCCTTCAAGACGAGCGGGCAGCGGCTGCGTCTCGGGCAGCCGGATCATCGTGCATGAGAAGCTGTTCGACGCCTACGCCGAGCGCTTTGCCGCGCTGGCCGGGCGGCTCCGCATCGGCGATCCCCTCGCGGAGGAGAACTTCACCGGGCCTGTCATCAACGAGAGCGCCGTCGAAAAGGTTCTGCGCTACAACGAGCTGACGCGCCAGGAAGGAGCCACGATCCTGGCGGAGGGGAGGCGGATGACCGGCGGCGCCAACGGCGCGGGCTACTTCCTCTCTCCCCACATCTACCGCATGGAATGGAAGCCGGGTGTCCGCGCCATCCGGGAGGAGGTCTTCGGCCCGCACGTCGCCCTGATCCCGTTCAAATCGAACGAAGAGGCGGCCCGCATTTACAACGACACCGAATACGGTCTCTCCTTCGCCGTCATCACCGAGGACTTCCGCGCCATGCGCTACTTCCGCGACGAATGCGAATACGGCATGGGCTACGTCAACCTCCCGTGCATCGGCGCCGAGGTCCACCTCCCCTTCGGCGGCGTGAAGAAAAGCGGCAACGGCCACCCTCGGCTGCGGGTCTCATCGGGACGGTGACGCACAAGACGGCCTGGACGGTGAACCACGCCGAGGAAGTGAAGATGGCCCAGGGCTTGACGGCGGCGGCAGGATAGGAAACAAACGCTCTGCCACAGAGGTCACGGAGGTCACAGAGACAAACCGAGGTGTTCTCTGTGACCTCTGTTCCCTCTGTGGCGAAACGGTGAGGAGGTCGCAGGATGTGGCTCTTCGATGACCGACAAGTCCCTGACATCCGCTCCGAGCTCCCCGGCCCCAAGGCCAAGGCGCTGCTCGAGCGCGATCAGCAGAACATGTCCCCGTCCTATACGCGAATCTATCCGCTCGTGTGCGCTCGCGGCAGCGGCGCGGTGATCGAGGACGTCGACGGCAACCTCTTCCTCGACTTCACCGCCGGCATCGCCGTCACCTCGACCGGGCACTGTCACCCCCATGTCGTCGCCGCGATCCAGGACCAGGCGGCCAGGCTGATCCACATGTCCGGGACCGACTTCTACTATCAGCCGCAGATCGACCTGGCGCAGCGGCTGGCCGAGACGGCGCCCGGCAAGAGCCCCAAGCGCGTCTTCTTTACCAACAGCGGCGCCGAGGCCCTCGAGGCGGCCCTCAAGCTCGCCCGCTGGCACACCGGCCGCTCCCGCGCCCTCGCCTTCTTCGGCGCCTTCCATGGCCGAACCTACGGCGCCATGTCGCTCTCCGGCTCCAAGCTCGTCCACCGCCGCGGCTTCTCGCCTCTGGTGCCGGACATTCACCACGTCCCCTTCCCGCGCGGCTGTCAGGGCTGTCCGGGTCACGATGATCCTTGCGTCTGCGTCGAGCAGATCGAAGAGACCGTGCTGAAGCGCATCGCCCCGCCCGATGAGATCGCCGCCGTCTTCGTCGAGCCGATTCAGGGAGAAGGGGGATACTTCGTTCCTCCCGCGGGCTTTCTGCCGGCGCTCAGGCGCATGTGCGACAAGCACGGCATGCTGCTGGTGGCGGACGAGGTGCAGACCGGCTTCGGGCGGACCGGCCGGCTCTTCGCGGTCGAGCACTGGGGCGTCGAGCCCGACATTCTCTGCCTCGCCAAGGGCATTGCCAGCGGCATGCCTCTGGGAGCGATCGTGGCACGCAGCGACGTCATGGATTGGCCGAGCGGCAGCCATGCGAGCACCTATGGCGGCAACCCGGTGAGTTGTCGCGCGGCGGTCGCCACGCTCGTGTTACTCGAACAAGGGCTGGTGCGTAACGCCGCCGAGCGCGGTTTGCAGCTGCAAACCGGACTGCGCAAGCTGGCGCAAGAGCAGAATGTTCTCGGTGAAGTGCGCGGGCTCGGTCTGATGACGGCCGTGGACGTGGTGCGGGAGGGGACGAACGCTCTCGACCCTGCCGGTCGGGATGCGCTTGTACAGGAGGCCTTTCAGCGGGGGCTGTTGCTGTTGGGCTGCGGCGAGGCGGCGCTTCGCTTTTGTCCTCCGCTCTGCATCAGCGCGGCGCAGGTCGATGCGGCGCTGGTCATCCTGGGAAGAATACTCGGCGAGCGCAAGACGGCGCGTGCCGGTTTTGCGAGCTATAGTGGTTAAGGAAGAGACAGAGGCGTCCATCCCGCCGGCGTCAGCGCCAGTGCAACCGCGGCCATTTGCCGCGTCCGATTCGTCTCGCGCCGCACGACCGCCTCCCTCCCGCGGAGTATCCGTCCATGGTCAACGCCACCACCTTTCCCAATGGCTCGGGCGCTCGCGCCCCGCACGGCGACCTGGAATTCCTTGCTCTGGACCAGACGCTGCGCGAGGAAATGAAACGTCTGGCGCAGGTCAACGAAGAGCTGCTCGGCAAGGCGCCTTCCGACCCGGAAATCGCCGTGGAGACCGAGCCCGACATTGATCAGGCGAAGGAATTGCGTGACGAGAACGTCCGGCTGCGGCGCCGGGTCGGCGAGTTGGAACGCGCGCTCGACGACGTGGCCGGCTCGGAGGACGGCTGGGCGGAGCAAAAGAAGGAGTTCGAGGCGATCCTGGAGGAGAAATCCGAGGTCATCCGGGCGCTGCACCTCAAGCTCCAGGAGACGCAGCAGGGCGCCGCCAGCGGGGCCACGGCGAAGGCGGCCGAAAACGAGGAGATCAAGCGCCTCCGCGCCGAGATGGCGGAGCAGCGGGCCGAGCTGGAGCGCGACGAACAGGCGCTGATGCAGCAGATGCGGCAGATGGAGCTGGCGATGTCGCGCGATCGGGCCGAGCTGGCCCGCCAGCGCAACGAGCTGCAGCGCATGCAGGCCGAGCTGAACCACGAGATCGAAATGGCGTCGCGCGATCCGGGCCTGCGCGAGCGTCTCCAATCTCTGCAGCGCCGGCAGCAGGAGACGCTGGCACGCAAAGGCGGCGCGGCGCCCGCCGCGCCCTCCAGGGAACAGGCTCCGCAGCCCACAAACGGGGCCGGTGACAAAAAAAGCGGCTTTTTCGGACGACTCTTCGGGAAGTGAGCGATCAGGCCTTCTCGCCTTCCGCTTTCTCGTCGCAATCCACTTGCGCTATCGCCTCGCGTAGCCGCTGCAGGATCTCGGGCGGCAACGCCACCATCGGCAGCTGGCGCGTCAGTTTGATGGTAACCTCATAGGTTTCGACGTAGCGGACGCAGGGGGGGCAAAGGCCCAGGTGCTCCTTGATGTGCTCGGCAAGCTCCGGACTCAGCTCGCCGGCCACATAGTCCACCAGCAGGTTCGCCAGCTCTCGACACCTCATGAGGTTCTCTCCTCGAAATGCGGCGCGAGCGCATCGCGCATCAGCAGGCGGCCCCGGTGCAAGCGGCTCTTCACGGCGGGGATGGTCAGCCCCAGCATGTCCGAGATCTCCTGGTTCGGCAGCCCTTCCACATCCGCAAGCACGTATACGTCGCGGTAGATCTCCGGCAGCCTGGTGATGGCCTCGTCGATCTTGGCGGCCGTTTCCTTGCTCAAAGCCAGTGTCTCCGGGGTCACGTTCCAGGGCTGCACGGGGTCGGCGTGATAGCCGTTCTCCAGGAAATGGTCGAACGGGTCGTGGACCTCGTGCGCCTCGCGCGTCGCCCGCTTGCGGCGATGGGCCAGGGCGGCGTTGACCGTCACCCGGTGCAGCCAGGTGGCGACGTTGGCGTCCCCCCGGAACGTGTGCAGCTTGCGCACGACCTGGAGGAGGACGTCCTGGGTGACGTCCTCCGCGTCCGCGTCGTTGCCGAGCATGCGCCGCGCCAAACTATAGACACGCGGCGCGTACTCGCGGAAGACGAACTCCGGAGTCAGCTGCTCGGGCTGGGTCGCGTTGGCCGATTCGCCCATCGCTGCCGTCCTGCAAAGGGGGCTCGGGCTTGGGACACCGATACGCTCACCCACATTTTAGAGCCGGACGACCCCAACCGCGATTCAAACTCCAAAAAAAACCCCATGAAATTGCCGCGGCTCCGGAGGCGTTAAAGTCAAACCTCGCCCTTCGGGCGCCGGCGCAAACGCGAAACTTCCTGCTTGCTACGGCAAAAACCCGAAGATACCATACAGGTAACGGGCCAGTATCCGGGTCGGCCATGTCACGGATGTCTTCCGATTCCTTGTGCCCTACACGGCCCCACTTCAGGAGGCGCATCATGTCCACCCTCTACAGGCGATTTGGGCTTCTGGCCCTGAGCGCCGGCGTCTGGCTGGCGATTCAGGGCGCCGCCCACGCCCAGTTCGTGTTTCGAACCATCCCCAGCGCGCAGCAGGTGAACGCGTTCAACCCGTTCTGGCGCGTCGCCCCCGGCGTGTCGCAGGCCCAGTACCTGGCCACCGTCCGCGCCTACGCCGCGACGGCCGCCACCATCCCCCCCTACCTCTACGGCTATAACCCCTACCCGAGCCCGGTGATCAACACCGGTCCGGTTATCAACCCCTACAATCCGTATCCGTATGGCCCGCTCTACGGCGGCGCCAATCCCTACACGCCGGGCTACGGCGGCGCCGGCTATTCGGCCATGACCAACCCGTACATGCCGGGAACGTCCGCCTACTCCCCCTACACCAACCCCTACACGCCGGGGACCGGCTACGACTCGGGCTATTATCCCCCGTATCCTTACGGCGGCCTCGGCTCGGGCGGCGTCCTCTACGGCTCCGCCGACTCCATTCGCGCCATCGGCTCGACCTGGACCAGCGCCGAGCAGGCCCGCCTCATGCGCGAGCAAGCCCTGCAAGCGCACCTCGAGACCAAACGCAAGAAGTTCGACCTCGACATGTACATCAAGCAGAACACGCCCACCTTCACCGAGGAGCAGGCCCGCATCGCCGCCATCACCCTGAAACGCATTCAGAACAGCGCGATGCCGGGTGAGATCTCCTCCGGCAAAAGCCTGAACATCCTCCTCGACGACATGCGCAAGTTCCCGGGCAAGAAAGTCGGCGACATGCCTCCCATGCCCGAGGACGTGCTGACGAACCTGAACGTCACCGCCGGTACCGGCGGCGCCAGCAGCACGGGCCTCATCCGCGACGGCAAGCTCCCCGCCTGGCCCACCGCTCTGCAGGACATCATCGAGCCGACCGAACGCGCCCGCATCGCCAAGCAGGTCGCCGAGATGGTCGAGCGCGCCAAGGCCAAGGAGGCGGTCGACCCCGCCGTTCTGACCAAGCTCCGCAAGACGCTCGACGACGCCCGCGACAAGCTCGGCGACAAGATCAACGACATCGCCACCTCCGAGTATCTCAACGCCAAGCGCTTCCTCACCGATCTCGACTTGGCCCGCAAGGCCCTCGAGACCGGGGACGCGGCTCGGCAACTCGAGTTCGAGACCTGGGCCAAGGCGGCGCCCCGCACCCCGCAGGACCTGGCCGACTACATGGTGCGCAAGGGCCTCAAGATCGCCCCCGCCGTCGCCAGCGACGACGCCGCCTATCGCGCCGCCCACTCCGCCCTCGCCGCTCTCGACATCCAGATGAACGCCACGTTCGCCCTCGCCGCTCCCGATTACAAGGAATAGCGGCGCTCTCGGATCCCTTCGCTTTTCAAAGACCCACCTCGCCTCGGGGTGGGTCTTCTTGTTTTCCTCATGAACTATTTGCAAAGCTCAACCCTCTTCTCTTGTAAGAAGGGAGGAGATGACTTCGACCTTGCGCCGCAAAGTGCTACATGCTTCGCGACCTTGCCCGGTCCGCACAGCTTATTTCGCAAACGAAAGCGACGCTCCAGACAGGAGATGCGCTCGAAAAAATCCGGTCAAGACAAGGCGGCGCCAAAGCGGTATCGGACTTGCTCCTATCCCGGACCAGAAACTTTCTACAAGACGAAAACGGACTTTTCCCACGGAGCCCCCCATGCAAGTCGAACTTCTCTGCCCGTCCTGCCGCACCAACTTCGTCGCCCCGCCGCAGGCCACGGCCGAGGAAATCCGCGACCAGATGACCGAGAACGGCGCCTGGTACGCGCTCGGCGAAGGGGAAACCTTCGAGGACATGATCTTCTCCACCCTCACCGAGGAAGGCGCGATCTTCTGCCCCGAGTGCGGCGCCCCCGTGCACGTCAGCGAGGAAAGCCTCGGCCGCCTCGCCATGGAAGTCCTCTCCTGCTGGTGATCGGGCGCTTCGCCGGCTTTCGAGCAGGCCGGCGCATGCCACAGACGATACGCGCTGCCCGCACACAAGCCGCCGCCAGTCCACGACTGCGGCGGCTTCTCTTTTTCCGCGCCTGAAAAAGAAGTCGTCATCGCACGCCGCTCCGGTTACCATCATGGGAAAGCCACCCACCCTCCTTTTCCCATGAAGCTCTGGCTGCCTCTCCTCCTGATCTCCCATTCCGCGGCGTGGGCGGACCCGGCGCCGGGCGACCCATCCCGCGATCCGGACTTCGACCGCCTCGTCGCCCCCCTTCTCGCCGAGCGCTGCCTCGAATGCCACAGCGGCCCCCGGCCCAAGGGAGGTCTCGACCTGACGACGGCCGACGCGACCAGGCGCGGCGGCAAGCATGGCCCGGCCCTGACGCCCGGCGAACCCGACGACAGCCTGCTCTGGGAGCGCGTCGAGGCCGACCGGATGCCCCCCAAGCATCCCTTGACGAAGAAGGAGAAAGAAATCCTCCGCGCCTGGATCGCAGCAGGCGCCCGCTGGGGAAAAACGCCCATTGATCCCTTTCGCGTCACGACCGGGAAACGCGCCGGCTACGACTGGTGGTCCCTGCGCCCCGGCCGCCGGCCGGAACAGCCCGCCGTCCGCGACAAGTCCTGGCCTCTCAACCCCATCGATCGCTTCGTCCTGGCCCGCCTCGAAGCCGCCGGCCTGACGCCTTCCGCCGAGGCCGACCGCCGCACCCTCCTGCGCCGTCTCTCCTTTGACCTCATCGGCCTGCCTCCCACGCCCGAAGAGGTCGAGGCCTTCCTCGCCGACACGAGCGCCGACGCCTATGAACGTCAGGTCGAACGCCTCCTCGCCTCCCCCCATTACGGCGAACGCTGGGCCCGGCACTGGCTCGACGTCGTTCGCTTCGGCGAAAGCGGCGGCTTCGAGCGCAACGACGCCCGGCCCAACGCCTGGCATTACCGCGACTGGGTCATTCGCGCCCTGAACGCCGATCTGCCCTACGACCAGTTCTGCCGGCTGCAGCTCGCCGGCGACGTCATCGCGCCCGGCGATCCCGACGCGCTCAAGGCGACCGGCTATCTGGTGGCCGGCATTCACAATACTGTTCTCCCCATGCTCAAGAAGGCGCGCGACATGGCCGAGGAGGACGAACGCGAGGACCTCCTCGCCAACATCGGCCAGACCTTCCTCGGCCTCACCGTCAACTGCGCCCGCTGCCACGATCACAAGTTCGACCCCATCCCCCAGAAAGACTACTACCGCCTGGCCGCCGCCGTCGCGGGCGTCCAGCACGGCGAGCGCGACATCCTCGTGCCGGTCGAAGCGGCCCGGCTCGCCAAGCTGCGCGCGACCCTGGCTGCGCTCGAAAAAGACATCGACGCCCTCGAGCTCCTGTTCCGTCGAAGCTGCTCGCCAAGCGCAGGGGCCCGGCCGGGCGCCGAAGGCGCGCCGGCCCAGCGCCGCCTGGGATTTTCGCAAAGGGCCGAAAGACCAGGTCGGCGCCATGCACGTCGAGCTGATCGGCGGCGCGCGCCTGACGCCGGAAGGCCTCGCCGTCGACGGCGCCAAGGCTTTCGCCCGCAGCGCCCCCCTGTCGACCCCCTTGCGCGAGAAAACGCTCGAAGCCTGGGTCCGCCTCGACAACCTCGACCAGCGCGGCGGCGGCGTCTTCAGCCTCGAAAGTCCCGACGGCGCCGTCTTCGACGCCATCGTCTTTGCCGAGAAAGACCCCCGCCAATGGCTCGCCGGCAGCGACTTCTTCCGCCGCACCCAGTCCTTCGCCGGCGCCCCGGAGAACGACGCCGTCAAGCGGCCGGTCCATGTCGCCCTCGCCTATCACGCCGATGGGACCATCGCCTGCTACCGGGACGGCGTTCCCTATGGCAAGCGCTATCGCAGCAGCGGCCCGGCCCTCTTCCCGGCCGAAAAGACCGTCGCCGCCTTCGGCGTCCGCCACGAGCCGGCCGGCGGCAACCGCATGCTGGCGGGCGTCATCGTCCAGGCGCGCCTCTATGATCGCGCGCTCTCCGCCGACGAGATCGCGGCCAGCGCCGCCCTGGGCGACTTCATCACGGAAGCCGAGCTCGCCGCCGGCCTCGACCCGGCGACGCGCGAGCGCCGCGACAAGCTTCGTGCCGAGCGCGACCGCGTCCGCGCCGACCTGACCCGCCTCGAAGCGGCACAGAAACGCTTCAAGGTCTACACCAACACGCCCAGACAACCTGCTGTCACCCGCCTCCTGATCCGCGGGCAGGTCACCGATCCCGCCGAAATCGTCGCGCCCGGCGGCATCGCGGCCCTGCCGGCGCCTGACTTCGCCCTCGCACCCGACGCGCCCGAAGCTGAGCGCCGCCGCAAGCTCGCCGCCTGGATCACCCACCCGGACAACCCGCTCTTCCCCCGCGTCCTCGTCAACCGCCTCTGGCACTACCATTTCGGCGCCGGCATCGTTGATACCCCGAGCGACTTCGGCTTCAACGGCGGCCGCCCCTCCCATCCCGAGCTCCTCGACTGGCTCGCCGCCGAATTCAAGGACCGCGGCTACCGCCTCAAGGACATGCACCGCCTGATCGTGACCTCGCGCACCTACCGCCAGGCGTCGACGCCCCGCAAGGATGCCCTCGCCAGGGACGCCGACAGCCGACTCCTGTGGCGCAAGCGGCCGCTCCGGCTCGACGGCGAGGCGCTGCGCGACGGCATGCTCGCGGTCGCGGGGCTGCTCAACCGCGAAATCGGCGGCAAGGGCTTTTCCGACTACAAGGAAAGCGGCGGCGCCGGCACCACCTATTACGAGCCGTTCGATCCGGTCGGCCCCGCCTTTCAGCGCCGCAGCGTCTACCGCTTCCAGCCGCGCGGCGCCAACCCCGGTCTGCTCGACGTCTTCGATTGCCCCGACCCGGCCGCCGCCGCCCCGCGCCGCAACAGCACGACGACTCCTCTGCAGGCCCTCGCCCTCTGGAACGGCGCCTTCGGCCTGCGCATGGCCGCTTCCCTCGCCGAGCGCGTCGCCAAAGAATCGCCCGATGATCCCGCCGCGCAGATCGAGCGGGCCTTCGCTCTCGCCTACCAGCGCCCTCCCTCGGCCACGGAAAAAACAGCGGCGTTACAGCTCGCCCGTGACCACGGCCTGCGCGCCGTCTGCCGCGCCCTGCTCAACAGCAATGAGTTCCTCCATGCCGATTGATCTCCAGCAACGCAAAAAGGGACTGTCCCTTTCTCTCGCCAGGTCGGAAGGGACTGTCCCCTTTTGCGGGGCGCTCCACCGCCGCGATCTCTTCTCCTGGGGCCTGCGCGGCCTTGGCGCCACGGCCCTGCTCCATCTGCTCGGCCGCGATGGCGTCGTCCACGCCGACGAGCCACGCCCCCTGCCGGCCCGCGCCAAGCGCGTCGTCCAGATCACGCTGATCGGCGGCCTCAGCCATCTCGACTCCTTCGACTACAAGCCCGAGCTGCGCCGCAGCCATGGCCGAAGCCTGAGCATGACCGAGCCCCCCGACATCTTCTTCGGCCAGGTCGGCCTGCTGCGCGGCGCCGATTGGGCCTTTCGCCGCCGCGGCCAGAGCGGGCTCTGGGTCTCCGACCTCTTTCCCCACATCGCCGGCATCGCCGACGACATCACCGTCGTCCGCTCCATGGTCGCCGATACCGCCAACCACACCCCCGGCCTGTTCACCCTCAACACCGGCTTCGCCGCCAACGGCTTCCCGTCGCTCGGCAGCTGGCTCTCCTACGGCCTTGGCGCCGAGACCGACGAATTGCCCGCCTACGTCGTCCTCCCGGACGGCCGCGGCGAGCCCAACGGCGGCGCCTCGAACTGGACCAGCGCCTTCCTGCCCGCCGAGCACCAGGGCGTCCCGTTTCGCTCCGGGCCCGAGGCCGTGCGCGACCTCTTCCCCGCCCGCGCCATTCCCGCCGCCGAGGAAGCGGCGACCCGCGGCTTCCTGGCGCGGCTGAACGAGGCCCACCTGGAACGCGCGGGAGGCGAGTCCGCCCTCGCAGCCCGCGTCCGCAGCTACGCCCTGGCCGCCCGCATGCAGCGCGCCGTGCCGCGCGTCGCCGACCTGGGGGACGAGCCGGAAAGCGTCCGCGCCCTTTACGGCCTCGACCGCCCCGAGTGCGCCGACGCCGCCCGCCGCTGCCTCCTGGCGCGCCGCCTCCTCGAACGCGGCGTCCGCTTCGTGCAGGTCTACTCCGGCGGGCCCATCGCCGGCAGCCCGCGCGTCAGCTGGGACGCCCACGAGAACGTCCGCGACAACCACGGCGCCGAGGCCGTTCGCATCGACCGCCCCGTCGCCGCCCTCGTCCGTGACCTGGCCCGGCGCGGCATGCTCGACGACACCCTCGTCCTCTTCACCACCGAGTTCGGCCGCACCCCGTTCACCCAGTCCGCCGCCGGCACGGTCGGGACCGGCCGCGACCACAACCGCTACGGCTTCTCCTGCTGGCTCGCCGGCGCCGGCGTCAAGCGTGGCTTCGCCTTCGGCGCCACCGATGAGGTTGGCTGGAAAGCCGTCGAGGATCCCGTCCCCTGGCACGACTTCCATGCCACCGTCCTCCACCTCCTCGGCATCGATCACGAACGCCTCACCTTCTACCACAACGGCATCCGCCGCCGCCTGACCAACGTCCACGGCCAGGTGCTCCACGCGATTCTGGGATAGCGCATCGCTCCAGCAGGCGCGCACCCCGTCCGCCCACGCCTCGTCCGGACGCGCCTCGCCCCCACTTCAAGCCCCGGCGCCACCCGAAAGTCGCGCCGCAATGCGCCGCAAAGCGCCCCTTGGCCCCTCGCAAACTCGTCCAACCGAGTCCGCCAGGCGCCAAAGGACCGTTCACCGTTTACCCGCTTTGCGCCGCGCCTTTTTCCCCTTCTTCGCCGCCGCCGCGCCACCCTCACTCAGCACGGTCCGCAGCTTCTCCGGCGACGAGAACACGTCTATCGAACCCGTCCGCAGCACCTCCCCCATCAACGCCGCCTTTCCCGCCGACGCCGCCGGCCGCAGCATCCGCACGATGTCCAGCGCGAACTCGGGCTCCAGCGACTTCATGATCGGCCTCATCTCCTCCTCCATGCGCTGCTCCTGGCGATACCCCTCCCACTCGTCCATGTTCACCCGATCCGGCTCCACCCCCTTCGGCAACACATAAGTGAACAAAACCCGCGCCGCCGCCACATTCCCTTCCAGCGCCAGCTGTACCAGCTTTTTCCCGATCGCCACGATCTCCTCCTCCGTCACCGCCTCCAGCAAGAGCCGCTTCAGCCGCGCCACGCGCCGGTTATAAGGATTCCCCGCCTTCAAGCCCGCAGGCGAGTCTTCGAGCCTGCGGGATGACGCCGCCCCCTCCGCACGCGCCTCCTCTCCGCCCCCCGCTTGCGGTTTCGCGCCCGGCGGGTCGTGCCGAGGCGCATCCGTCGCCACCGGTTTCTCCGCGGGCAACACGCCGTTCCCATTTCCAGTCCCATTCGCCAACAGTGCATCCAAAGAAAAACGTGACAGGTCCATGACACTCTCCAATCGAAGCGCGCAGAAGTGAAGTCGACGCCTTGGCCGCGCGCAGCCCAGGCGCTCGAGGAGGGATTCACCTATCTCGAGCTTAAACCAGACGCGGACAAATGAGTAGCTACGTTGCAAGCGCCGGAAAGGGCGCTCGTCGTTGCGATGTTGAAATGCCTGGCAATCGAAAATCACCAATCAAGAATCAAAAACCCCAATCGCATCAGCGCCGGATGTTCCCTTCCAGCCAGAAACGCTGCATCGCCTCGTGAATCGACGCCAGCGCCTCGTCGTAGATATCGAAGACCTGAATCCGCGCCCCGGCGACCTTGATGTCCAGGGTCTTCTTCGCCGGCTTCAAGTCCACTACCTCGCTCCAGCGCAGCTCCCCCTTGAGCGGCCCCTGGATCATCGCCAGGCCGCCCGGCGTCACGATCAGACACGAACGCTCCCGGTCCTTGGCCGGGATATTGCTGTGCCGGCCGCTCAGCCAGAACAGGAGCCCGAACAGGGCGCTCAGAAGCATGGTGGCGCCGCCGATCCCCATCCACGGCTGGCTGCGCAGCGCTCCACCGACCACGAGCCAGACCAATCCCGCCGCCACCCCGCCCAGAAAAAAGACGAAACCGCGCGAGGTCGGCCCCGCCCCGACCGGCCGTGGACAGAAGACGCGCACCTCGCGGGCGCCGAAGATCTTGCGCTGCGACTCGAAGAAGAAACGCAGGTCCTCCGGCACCCGGCTCGTCTTGTCCTCGGGGCAGACGGAGCGGAGCCACTCGAAGAGCGTCGCGCTCGGAAAATCCATGGCCGCGGGGATGGTGAGGAAACCGCCGCGGTAACGTAGGTGAATGTTGAAGCGCTTGTCGCCGCCCGAGCCGTAGACGCCGGCGATCTCATCGTAACGCAGGCGTCCCGGTCCGCGGTTCAGCTCCAGGTCGTGAACGTCGAAGCGCACCTCGAGCGGGCGGCGCCGCGTCAGCACCAGCGCGGCGCCGGTGCACAGCGGAAACGCGGTGAAGACCGCCCAGGCCGATTGCTTCGAGACGATGCTCGCGACCACGAAGAGGGGCACGATCGAAATCAGAATCCAGCCGAAGATCGGGGCGCCGCGCTGCTCGCGGGCCGTCTGGCCGGCGAGCGAAAGCAACGGCTCGGCCCGCGGCGCCGGCTCGTCCGTCTCGTCCAGGAACGAGGCGGAGCGTGGCAACGGCGGCGGCAGGCGCTCCTCCGGGTGCTCCGGCGCCGGGCGGATCGACTCACTCATAACGCATGCCCAGTTGCTCTTCGCGTTTCTCCTTCTCGTAGGCGAACGCGGCCTGCACGGCCTTGGCGAGAGCCACGACAATCGCGATCTTGATGAACACCCAGATTCCCATCTGCTTGATGCTCTCCGGGTCGATCACGAAGCCGACGACCGACGCGACGATGTAGAGCACCAGCCCGGTGATGGTCATCGGCACGGGGAACGACTTCACCAGCGCGCCCAGCACGATGAAAACGCCCCCCAGCGCCATGAAGCCGATCAGGACGAGCCGGATCAGCATCAGCGTGCGGTCGAAGGCCGCCCGGTCGATGATGACCAGGCCCCCTTTGCGGAGGTGTTCGTCGATCTGCGACTGGAGCGTCAGGAGCTGAATCAGGTTCGCGACGATCGTGATCACGCCGACGGCGATCAAGCACGAGCGCGCGGTGTTCAGCTCCTTGCTGCGCGCCGATTGCGCCAGGCTGCCCAGCGAGCCGCCCCCGCCCCCCGCCCGGATGTCGGGCGGAGCGTCCGCCCGCTCCCAGCTCGGACGCTCGCGGATGCCGTCAGCGTCCCGCCCGTCAGCGTCCCGCCCGTCAGGGTCCCGCGCTCGTCCGCCCTCGCGCAGCGGCTCGTCGCTGAATCGGTCATCGGGTCCTCGGCTCATGGTCCATTCCTCTCTGGGGACAGTGTTCAGCCGCTCGCCATGGTAACGGCCCCGCGCCGGGATTTCAACCGACTGTATGACACGGTCACCCCGAGATCGGCAGGCTCGCCGCTTCCTCTGGCTCGCTCGCCGCCGCCATCAGGCAAACCCAGATATCGCCGAACAACTCCGGCTGCTCCGCGTACACCTGTTTCCCCTTGATCAGCTCGAGCACGGCCAGGAACAACCCGACCAGCCGGCCGCGCGTCCAGGGAGGGATGAAGATCTCGCGAAACGAGAGGCGCCGCGCTCCGCGCAGCCGGTCCATGATCCGCTCCATGTGGACGTGGATCGGCGTCTCGTCCATCACAATCTGCTTGGGGGCGAGCGCCGCGGTCTCGCGCATCAGCCGGCCGAAAGCGCTCACCAGGTCCCAGAGCTCCACCTTGCGCAGCGCCTGCTGCGCCGGGTCGCGCGGTCCCGGCGGCTCAACCGGCTGCCGCGGCAAGCGCGTCAGGCGCTGCTGCGCGCTCTGTTCCAGGAGCGCCGCCGCCTCCTTGTACTTCCTGTACTCGATGAGCTGCTTCACCAGCTCCAGCCGCGGGTCCTCTTGTTCCTTCTCCGCCTCCTCGGCGCGCGGCAACAGCAGCCGGCTCTTGATCTCCATCAACGTCGCCGCCATCACCAAAAACTCACCCACCCCCTCGACGTCGATCAGCCGCAAGAGGTTCAGGTACGCCATGTACTGCTCGGTGATCCGGGCGATGGGAATGTCGATGATGTCCACCTCGTTGTGCTTGACGAGGTAGAGCAACAGATCGAGCGGCCCGCGGAAGGTGGTGAGGTCGACCTCGTAGTCCATGTCGCTTGGTTTATGAAAAGCTCGTCCCCGTCAAAGACGCGTCAGCGGACGCGAATGCCGGATTCCGAAACAACGAAGAGATGACCGGCCAGCGTGGCCTGAAGAAGGGTCGGCAAATGTTGACGGACGAACGAGAGCGTGGCTTGGTAGCCGGTCGTGCGCGGACGGAAGAGAACGATGCCCGCATATTGGTCCGGCGGGTAGGCACGGACGTCCGCGATCCCTTTGTCCATCGTCAGGAGCGTCCGCTCTTCCGTCTGGACGTGAGCAAGAATCACGGAGTCGATGGCGCCGGTCAAGCCTTCCGCGGATACGGTGTCGGCATCGTGACCGGCGGCTTTCAGATCAGCGGCGATGTCGGCCGGCAGGTTCTCGTCGATCTTGAACTTCATTAACCCGGCCAAGGGCAAGAGCTTTCCTCGCGGGCCAGCTCCGCCGCGTAGGCCATGGCCGCGTCGATATGTTCCGGCGTGAGCGAGGGATAGCGGCGCAGGATCTCGTCCCGGCCCGCTCCTTCCGCCAGGCTGTCGAGGATGATCGTAACGAAAACCCGCGTGCCTTTGGCACAAAGCTGGCCGTGGCACACCTGCGGATCACTGGTCAAGAACCGGCGCCAATCGATCATGGGCTCTCCCTTGGCCTTCTCCTGATCTTACCAAGACCATGGCGTCTGCGACAATCGAAACGCCGCGCCTTCTCTTCCCGGCTCGGCTCGGTTTCTCCCTAAGATATCCTTCCCCATGAACCCGACCTCAGACCGGAAAGCTCCGCTGGGCGGCATCGTCCTCGCCTTCGCCGTCATGTATGTCGCCTGGGGCACCACCTACCTTGCCATCAAGCACGGCGTGCGCGACGAGCGCCTACCCGTCTTCCTCTTCGGCGGCTCGCGCATCGGCACGGCGGGCCTTATCCTCCTGCTCGTCCAGGCCGCACGCGGCAGGCCCCTTCTGCCGCGGCGCCGCGACCTCCCCACCATCCTCGGCGTCAGCCTCCTGCTCTTCGTCTGCGGCAACGGCCTGATCACCCTCGGCCAGCGCACCGTCGATAGCGGCATGGCCTCCGTCCTCGCCGCCACCACCCCCCTCTGGATGGGGCTCTTCGCCATGCTCTGGCCCGACGGCGAACGCCTCTCCCCGCGCGGCTGGCTCGGCGTCGGCCTCGGTCTCGTCGGCGTCGCCCTCCTGCTCGCGCCGCGACTCGACGACCTCGCCGCCTTCTTCGGCGACCCCGGGCCGTTTCTCGTCATCGCCTCCGCCGCCTCCTGGGCCCTCGGCTCCCTTATTCTCAAGCACAGCCGCAAGGAAGGAGACCATCTCACCACGGCCGCCCAGCAGATGATCTGCGGCGGACTGCTCATGTGCCTGCTCGGCCTGGCGCTTGGCGAACGGCAGGAGCTGCCCGAGCGCGTCACGTCCGGAGCCGCCTTCGCCTTCTGCTATCTCCTGATCGTCGGCTCTCTCTCCGGCTATGTCGCCTTCAACTGGCTCCTCGGCCACGTCTCCGCCACCAAGGTCGGCACCTATTCCTACGTCAACCCGGTCGTCGCCATCCTGGTCGCCTGGGCCGCCGGCGAGACCATCACCTGGCAGATCGGCGCCGGCATCCTCGTCATCCTGTTCGGCGTCTTCCTCGTCCGCGGCGGCGAGAAGCCGCTGCTGGCCGGCGACGAGGCGTCCGGTGACGTGGCCGACGACGCCGGCTGACACCCACGCGGCGACCCCTCTTTTTTTTTCGACCCGGCGCAAGTCATTCCCGGCGGCGCATTCCCCGACAAACCGGGAGGCGACTCTCGATCAAAACACCGCTCACAAAAAAGGTCAAGTCATGCGCTATATACTCGCGTTCGCTCTGGTTTGCGGCTTCAGCCTGGTCTCCTCGTCCTCCTCCGAGGCCATTGACAAAAAGCACGACGGCCACCGCGCCCCCACCGTGCACGCGACGGCCTACGCCAAGGGTTTTGTCCACTCCCACCGCGGTAGAAACTATCGCTTCGAACGCTGCCTGGTCGGCGGCCGCTCGATCTACCGCATCTACTGGGCGGCGCGCAACTGCTACGTCTACTGGTGGCCGGGCGCCATGACCTACTACTTCTTCACGCCGCGCGGCTTCGTTCCCGTCACCGGCCTGCCCGCCGGCGGCCCCGTGACCGGTCCCGTGACCGGTCCCGTCACTGGCCCGGTCGGCCCCGTCGGCCCCGTCGGACCCGTTGGCCCCGTCGGCGGCCCGGTCGGCACTCCGGGCGACGGCGGTCTGCCCCCGGTTCCCACGGGTGACCCGGGCGCCCCACCCGTCGACGGCGGCGCAGCTCCGGTTGACGGCGGCGCAGCCCCGGTTGACGGCGGCGCTCCGGTGGTTGACGGCTCCGCTCCGGTCGACGGTGGCGCGGCTCCCGTTGACGGCACGACCCCCATGGTCCGAAGGAAGAGGTAACACGTCGCACAACGCAAAGGGCCTGGCGACAACCGCCAGGCCCTTTTTTCATTGTGTTCTTCACACTGCGCCATGAACGAGCCGACAGACATCGCGCCATCCTTGCATTTTTCTTAAGAAGACGCGCAAGTCATTCCGGCAAGCGCATTCCCGTGGAAAGCGAGAGACGATAACCGACTCTCATCGATCTAATCTCTTCCTATTCAGGAGTTCTGTCATGCGTGCCATTATCACCCTCGCCCTGGTTTCGGGCTTCGGCCTCGCCCCGGCGATCGCCGAGGCCAAGGGCAGCCGCGGCGTCTCGACCCACCACGTGGCCCCGAGCGTTCACTCGACCCACACCGTGCGGACCACCGGTGTTCACATTACCGGGGCCACCCACACCCTCCACCGGACCAACATTCACGGCCTCGGCACGAGCTTCCACGTTCGTTCCGCCCATGGCCGCAACTTCCTCTTCAATCGTTGCTTTGTCCGCGGTCGCGATTGCTATTGCTGCTACCTCGACTACTGCAACTGCTACGTCTACTGGTGGCCCGGCGCTCCGTGCTACTACTACCTGACCGCCGCCGGCTTCGCGCCCGTCACGGCCGGCTTCCCAGGCGTCGCTCCGGTTACCGGCCCCGTCGCCGGCCCAATTGGCGGTCCCGTCGGCGGTCCCGTCGGCGGCCCCATTCCCGGTCCCGTGACGGATCCCGGTACCACCGGCCCGGTTCCCGGCGACACCGGCCTGCCCCCCCTCCCCGGTGACGGCGGCGCCCCCCCGGTGGACGGCGCGGCCCCGGTCGCTCCGTGACCTCCTCGTGATGTTGAAAAACAAGGGGCCCGGCGAATGCCGGGCCTTTTTCGTTGACGGCGCCAACGCGCCGCAGCGACCCTACTTGCGACTGTAGGCAGCCGCCATCTCGCGGGCGATGCGCTGACGCAGTTCGCCAGTCATCAGCGTGCCGTGGTCCTTGCCGGGGAAGATCTCCACGACCGCGTCGCTGCCCAGTTCCTTCAGGGTCTTCTGCACCAGCCGCGTCGCTCCATCCAGGTAAAACGTGTCCTCGCCGCCCATGTAGATGTGGATCTTGCCGCCCAGCCGCGGCCCAATCGTCTTCCACTTCTCGCGCAGCACCAGGTTGATGTCGTACTTCTTCCACGCCTCCGCGACCTCGGGGTCGATCGCTCCCGTCCTGTGGTCGTAGAGCGGCGCTGGTTTGCCGTCTTTCCCCTTCGGGCTGAACACCGCCTCGAACGAGAAGAGCTGCCCGCCCCGGCCCAGCACCACCTCCATGTCCGAGAACGGCTTGTAGTAGAGGACCGGCTTGCCCGAGCGGCGGCCAAGTGGTCGCCGCTCCCTCTTCTCGTCGAAGAGCAGGTTCGTCCCCTTCGGATAGATGTTGACCAGTTGGAAGTCGCGGAAGTCGACCGAATCGGGCGCCGTCGACCAGCAGCCGCCGAAGGTATCGGGATATGTCACCTGCAGCCAGAGGCTCGACCAGCCGCCGGAGCTGTGGCCGGTGACGAAGCGGCCATGCGGCGAGGCGACCGCGCGATACCTTTGCTCGACGACGGGAATCAGCTCTTCGATCAGCGCCTGACCACAGGGCCCGTTGTTGGCCGAATCGGCGAAGACGTGATGCCCGAGCCGACAGCTGGGGTCGAGCGTCACGTGGATCATCTCGACGCCCGCGACCTCCGTCGCATTGCGTTTCTCGGCTCCTGAAAAATGGTGATGGTCACCGGAGAAGCCGGGGATCTCGTAAATGACCGGATACCGCGCATCCGTTTTCTCCGCATACGACTTCGGCAGCAGCACGGCGGCGCGGAGACGGATCGGCTTGCCATGAAACTTCGTGAGCAGCCCGCTCGGAATATCAACGAGCTTGACGCGCTCGCTTTCGACGAACTTCTTCACGGGGACCACCTGATCGACCACCAGGGTCAACGTCGCGGCCGGCGCGCCCAGCTCGACCTGCGCCGGCTTGCTGAAGAGGTTGCCCGCCGCGGAGAGCGCGCTCTGCCCGCCCAGATCGCGGTCGACGATCGCCTGCACGTGATACTTCCCCGGCTCCATCTCCGCGAACGCGGCGGGCAGTCCGACCTCGGCCTTGAAAGCGTGAGGCGTCTCCGGCGCCAGCTTGACGACGTCCTGCGCGAAGAACGGGTGCGGCTTGAACCAGTTCTGCCGTGCCACCCCCGTGATCGGCTCCTTCGAGAAGAACACGAAGACCCGCCCGGTGAACGGCTCCGTTTGCACTGTCTTGGACAGCACGATGGAGACGCGCGGCGCCGCGATCTTCGGCGGCGGGGCGGCCACGAGCACGGCGGCGCAAGCGTCCGAAAGAACGAACAGGGACAGGAGAACGAAACGAAGGCGGGACATGGCGTTCCTCGGCGATTATGCGACAAGAAATCAGCATAAGCGCTGACGAACGCGCACACCAGCGTTTTCGGCGCGATCGATGTCAAACGCTCGCCAAATGCCCGCGACGTTTGCGGACCTCCTCGAGCAGATACTCAAGCGATTCCTGCAGGCGTTCCAGTCCGGTGTCGTTGTCGTCGCATGCCACCTCCGCATAGGCGGAGATCCGCGCGCCCGGCCTGCGCTGGCCGACGAGGTCACGCAACACGAGACTGCCGTCGTTGGCCGTCTCGACGACGAACTTCTCGCCGTCCGCATACTGATTCATCACGATTCGCATGGCTCTCCTCTCAGCTCACCATCCGTTTGAGTCCGGTGAAAACACGCAAGTTCTGCGCATAGTGGCATATCCAAATCTGCTCTTCTCGAATGGCGACTCTCGTCGCGATCTCCCGCCCCAGCTCAAAAACCGTGGCTTCGAGAAGGTCGGTGGGAGTGGCGGCCTTGCGTACCAGGAGAATGCGGATGACCAAGGTCCGTTGCTCCCACAGGACTTCTCCGTGGAAGACCCCGTCAACCTCGTAGATCGAGAAGCCGTCGAGCACGACATTGCCGAGTCGATTCCTGGTCTTGTCTCGGAGCATTTGGTAGAGTTCCGAAAGGAACTCGATGCTCTTGGGCACGTAAACCTCGACGCAGTCCACCTGTTTCCGGTCGAGAAGGGGCGGCTGCTGAAGCTGCAATTCACCGCTGGGCATGTGGCCCTCTGGATTGGACCGCACAGACGAATCTCGCTTCTCAGGAATCGTAGAGGATCACCCAGAGCGAAACAACGGAGATTCCCATGCCCCACGACACATTCCGCGTCGGCGACCTCACCGCCATCGTCGGCGACAACACCGCTCACGAAGGCCACCGCGCGGGCTATAACGGCCTGTGGAGCCTGACCCATCGCCGCGAGGCTACCAACCTCTTCGTCCCCACCGTCGCCGGCCTCAACCTCGAGCACATCTTCGACGGCCATCGCCACGACGCCGACAAGTCGAACCGCATCTTCTTCGAGCCACGCAACGCGCCGATGAACTTCCGCCGCATCTCCGACAGCCAGGCCGAATTGCACCAGCCGCCGACGCCGACGTTCCACCTCGAAAGCTGGACCCGCTTCACCTTCACCGCCCCGCACTACGTCGACGTGGCCTTCCGCTTCCGCCCGACGCAACACGTCTTCCAGCACGGCTACATCGGCCTCTTCTGGGCCAGCTACATCAACGCCCCCGACGACAAGAGCATGTACTTCCGCGGCGCCGGGACGTGGCAACAGCTCTGCACGCAGCGCCACAACGACGAAAGCACCGTCCGCCACACGCGCGACATGCTCGACCTCCGCTTCTCGGACGGCTACCCGCAATGCCTCTACCGCAATTATTCGCCCCTCCGCTTCGACGAGCCGTTCTTCTACGGCTTCTTCCGCGACATGATCGCCCTCTACCTGTTCGACGGCCCCGCCACCTTTCGCATCACCCACTCTCCCTCTGGCGGCGGCTTCAACAAGGAAGCGCAGACGAGCAACCCCGCCTGGGACCTGCAGTACATCCTGCCGAAGTTCGAGGTGAAGGAAGAATACTCGCTGCGGATGCGGCTCATCTATCGGCCGCGCTGCAGCCGGGCGGAAGTGCTGAAGGAGGTCGCGGCGTGGCGTGGGAAGTAGCAGGCACACTCCGGGCGCCGTAGCAAACGAGGGCGGGTTCGTCTCACCGTATACTAATCACCGCCATCCCCGTTACACGGAACAACGGCTTCTCCGGCTTCTCCGCAGTGATGAACTCCGCACACTTCGCTCGCCGCGCCGCTGCCACATGTAGGGCATCGACAGCCGAGAGCCCAAACTGCTCCGCCTCCTCCACCGCCTGTAATACCAAGGCGGCCGAAGAACGCACGGTGCGCTTCGCGCTCTCGAAGAACGCCTCGTAGAATTCGCACTCCTCGTCGAATCCGTGAAAGCTCGCCTTGGGCACAACCTCGAGACGGACGAAGTCGCTCGTGCAAAAGTAACGAACGGGGGTCGTCCAGAATGTCGAGGGCGCGGTCGGCAATCGCGTCATTGCCTCGCGCCGCTGCGATCAGCACCGGAGTCGATGAACGTGCGTATTTTCTTCTTCCTCAACCGCCCACCTCGCCGCGCCTCCGCTTGAGTTCGGCATCAAGCTGGTTCCAGTTAAGCATCGGCGCCCCGCTCGCCCGGATTCGAAGCCGAATCTGGCGCAGCCGCTTTCCGAGGTCCGTTCGAGGCTCAGCCGTCTTTTTCTTTCCGGATTTCGGTAAATCTCCCATCTCACGTCCCGCTTTCTTGAGCCGTTCGCTTCACCCCGGCGCCTTGAAGCCGATCTTCTCCCGAACCTGGTCCGGCAGCGACGCAAGTATCCGGTTGTGCTCCAGCAGGATGGCCTCGATGCGCTCGAACCGCTTGGCGTTGGCTCGCTCCAACTCCGCCCGCTCTTGCTCGATCTTGTTCATCCGTATTTCAAACTCGGCGAAACGTCGATCCGCGGCCGCCTGGCTCTGCGCAAGAAGAGCCTGGGCCTTGACCAAGTTAGCCTGGGCGTTGACCAAGTCCCTCATCGCCTCTTCGAGCTTGCCGCTCCCGTTGCTCCGCGCTCGCGCCATCGTCCCTTCCTCCCGGCAAAAAACGCCTTGCTGACCCCTGACGCATGTCCCCATCTTACCAAGCAATCCCAATCCAAAAAGAATCTTCCCCCCACCCCCGCCGATATCGTACAATGCATCCGAGGCCAAGGGGGGTCCTGGCCTCGCCCCACCCGCTTCCCGGCGTTCCTTCTCTTCCGGGTTCAGAGAGCTTCCCGATGCCCGCCACCAACCGACGCGGCTGCCCCGAACTCCTCGCCACCGCCTCCCTCTCCCGCCGCAGCTTCGTCAAGGCCGGCATCCTCGGCACGGCCGGCCTCTCCCTCGCCGATATTCTTCGCAGCGAAGCCCGCGCCTCCGCTCCCGGCGCGACGCCGCGCACGCGCCAGAACAACGTCATCATCCTCTGGATGCGCGGCGGTCCCAGCCACATCGACATGTGGGACCCCAAGCCCGACGCCCCCGAGGAATACCGCGGCGAGTTCGGCGTCATGCGCTCCTCCGTCCCCGGCGTCCTCCTCAGCGACATGCTGCCGCGCTCCGCCCGCGTCATGCACAAGTGGTCCATCATCCGCAGCCTGAGCCATAACGACGCCGGCCACTCCTCCGGCGATCAGCTCTGCTTCACCGGCTACCCCGGCGGCCCCAATCCGGACGAGAACCAGTACCCGAGCTGCGGCTCCGTCGTCTCCCGCCAGCTCGGCCACCTCACGCCCGACCTCCCCGCCTACGTCATGATCCCGCGGATGGTCCCCGGCACGAACTCCGCTTACCTCGGCGTCTCCCACAAGCCGTTCGAGACCCAGGCCGACCCCGCCGCCCCCGGCCCCTTCCGCCTGCCCAACTTCTCCTTCCCAGCCGGCGTCACCGTCGAGCAGGTCGGCGATCGCCGCGGCCTCCTCCGCAGCTTCGACGGCCTCCGCCGAGACATGGACCGCACCGGCCAGTTCGAGGCCCTCGACCGCTTCCAGCAGCAAGCCTGGGACATCCTCACCTCACCCCGCGCCCGCGACGCCTTCGATCTCGACGCCGAGCCCCGCCACATCCGCGAACGCTACGGCTTCATGCCCGCCTTCGACCCCGGCGCCGCCAACCGCTGCGGCGCCCCCAACTGGGCCCAGCGCATGCTGCTCGCCCGCCGCCTCGTCGAAGCCGGCGTCCGCCTCGTCACCGTCGACCTCCGCTGGTGGGACACCCACGTCCTCGGCTTCGACTCCCTCCGCCGCGGCTTCCTCCCGCGCTGGGACCAGGCCTTCCCCGCCCTCCTCGAAGACCTCGAAGCCCGCGGCCTCCTCGAAAACACCATGGTCATCGCCTGGGGCGAGTTCGGCCGCACCCCCCGCGTCAACAACGACGCCGGCCGCGACCACTACCCCAACGTCTTCAGCGCCGCCGTCGCCGGCGGCCCCATCCGCCCCGGCCGCATCATCGGCGAATCCGACTCCCGCGGCGCTTTCCCGAAAGCGAACGCCAAGGCCCCGGGGGACGTCCTCGCGACAATGTACCAGCACCTCGGCATCAATACCACGACGACCTACGCCGACGGCGCGGGAAGGCCGCATCCGGTGCTGCCGAGCGGGACGGTGATCGAGGAGTTGCTGTAACGGCCACGGCCAAATCGCGACGCTTTCTTCTACCCCGAAGGGGGTTGCTGCTCAGAGCCCAGGGTTGGCGCGAGCGCAAACCCTGGGGACGCGGCCGGACAGGATTCTCTACCCCGAAGGGGTTGCTTCACCGTCGTCCACTGCCCAGCCCCGCCGATGACTGCCACGTTGAAACAACCCCTTCGGGGTAGCAATCCTCGCGCGCGCCTTTCCCAGGGTGCGCTTCGCGACCCTGGGCTTTGCGAAACAACTCCTTCGGAGTAAACGCTGGACGACGCTTGCCCGGGACGTTGCCCCGCACGACGCTTGCCCCGCACGAGGCTTGCCCCGCACGAGGCTTGCCCCGCACGAGGCTTGCCCCGCACGAGGCTTGCCCCGCACGAGGCTTGCCCCGGACGCTTAGACCCGGTCGACTCTTGGACGCTCACGACTCTTCTACCCCGAAGGGGTTGCTGCCCAAAGCCCAGGGTCGCGAAGCGCACCCTGGGGAAACCGACGCCAGACGATTTCTACCCCGAAGGGGTTGTTTCAACGTCATCCATCCTCCATGATCAAGGTCCACGAAGCTTCCAACCGAGACCTCCCATGCCCCAATCCCTCGCCCAAATCTACGTCCACATCGTCTTCTCCACGAAGAACCGCCATCCCTGGCTTCACGATCCTGTCATCCGCGAAGAAACCCACAAGATCCTCGGCGGCAAATGCAACCAACTCGATTGCCCCGTCCTCCGCGTCGGCGGCGTCGCCGACCACGTCCACATCCTCTGCCGGCTCGGCCGCACGGTCACGATCGCTCATTTGATCAAAGAGCTGAAACGCGAATCCACTCCATGGGTCAAAGCCCAAGTTCCCGACCTGGCCGACTTCCACTGGCAGAACGGCTACGGCGCCTTCTCCGTCAGCCCCAGCCATGCCGAGCCCGTCCGCGTCTACATCGCCAATCAAGAACAGCACCACCAGACCGTCTCCTTCCAGGACGAGTTCCGCCACCTCCTTCGCAAATACGGACTCGAATGGGATGAGCGCTACGTCTGGGATTAGGAATCCATTGCATTGCATACCCCCACCCCTGCTCTGCAATCATTTCGCCCTCGCTGACGCAAATCCCCATACAACTTTCGCTTAATTCGTGGCGCCCGATCTGCAACCCATTTCGGCCTCTCGCCGCCATCTCATTCTTGCTACCATGCCGCTACGTCAGGAGGACGGTCGCATGGCCAGCCGTCTCTACGCCATTCTTACCCTCGCCGTCTTCACGGCGCCCTGCCTCGCCGATCCACCCGCGAAGCCGCGCCTCGACGCTCACGGCTTTGGCTTGCCCGACGGCGCCATTGCCCGCCTGGGCGACCTCCATTTCGCGCAGCCCTCCTCCATCGGCACCGTGGCGTTGTCTCCGGACGGTGAGACGATCGCTACCGGCGGCTACCGGCCATCCCCTGACCGTCACGCGACCGACGAGAATAGGCCATCTTCTGTCTTCCTCTGGAATGTGAAGACGGGCGGGATCGTACGAAAGATCGACGTTGACCAATCGCTCGCCGCCCTCGCGTTTTCGACAGACGGCTGTCTCCTCGCCGGGGTCGACACCGACTATTCTGTCGGCGGCCGGGAAGTGAACGTCTGGGACGCACGAACAGGGAAGAGGCTCTGGGCCGCCAAGGCAAGTGGAACGACATTGCGCTTCCTCGATGCCGACCGGCTTCTCCTCGTTGCGAGCGGGGGCAGTTTTCGGCTGTTCGATACAAGAACAGGAACGCTGGTGCGCGACGAAGAGAAACACGCCACCAAGATCCATAACGCCCGCTTTCGCCTCATCTTCAATGAAGACACCGCGCGCCTGGCGATCGCGCCTTCCGGTGATTGTTTCGCATACCTGCTCTGTCCCCGTCCCTCCGAGGCGGACAAGCGCCCTGTCATCAAGCTCTACGACACCGTCAGCGGCCGCCTGACGCGCGAAATCAAGAAACTCCCCTTTCGGCCGGCAAACATCCGTCTTCTCGACGACGGCAAGACGTTCTTGCTCCAAACCGAGAGGCGTCTCTATCAATCGATGGAATGGTCCTTGTGGGAAAACATCGTTTTTAACCTCGACGATGGGGCGGAGCAGTTTCGCTTTCCCACCTACGAACGCGTCATGATCGGTTCGAGAGTGCCGGAAGACCCAACAGATCTCCTCAGCGTGCACGTCTCGCCCGATCGTCGGCTTCTCTTCACGCAAGACGAACGGGCCATGACGTGCCGCGACCGGGCGACCGGCGCCCGCCTTGCCGAATGGGAACGCTGCTCTGGGCCGGCCTTCTCCCGCGATGGCGCCCGGATCGTCGTCGCGCAGGGTTCCCGCCTCTTCGTCTACGACGGAAACCTCAAGCCGGCGCGCCCCGACCCCGACTTCACTTCGGCGCCACGCCTCGACTGGCGCCCCGACGGCCGCTTGCTCTCCCGTGAATGGGACACCGGCCGTGCCCTCCTCTGGGACACGGCCAAGGGGGTTGCCGTCGAGCGTTTTCCTCCCCTCCCCAAAGGCGGCGCCGGGTACTCTCCTTGCGGCTACGACGCCACCGGCCAACTTTGCTTCTGCCATCGTGACGGCGCCATCACCGTCCACGACCTGGCTACCGGCCGCATGCTCTCCCGACTGAAGGGCGTCGAGGTAACCTGGAAGGACGATGGCTCCATCAGCCCCGATGGAGCCCGCGTTCTGATCGCGACCAATGACGAAGTCGCGCCTCTCCTTCGCTGGTTCAATAGCTACAACGGCCGCGAGATCGGCCGGCGTCGCTTCGCGCCAAGGGAGGTGTTTCCGGGCAAGCTTCGAGCGAATTGGATGTCCGCCGACGCCAGCGTCTTCGGCTACCTGGCTGCCGATGGACGCCTGGCCGTCGTCCGATGTGATGCCCCCGAGGGTGAATCCTTCATTGGCTTTCCCAGCCCGCGCTTCGACAATGACAACGCAGCGCCCAGTTGGATCTATCAAAGCGTTCCGGAGTCCTCACTGATCCTCGCTGCCCGCATCGATGATCCGCCGGGCCGCGTTGAATTCTCGGTGTGGGACCATTCAGGGCTTCGGCGCACGCCCCGGTTCAGCCTCCAGCGCAAAGACCCCATCAACGCCCGGGCTTGGGAATGCCGTCTCTCTCCAGACGGCCGCCTACTTGCCACCCAGGAGCAAGGCCGTCCCGACGTCTTTCTCTACGAGACGGCGACCGGCAGCCCGCGCGGCCGGATTCACGCTCCCAGCGACATCCACTACTTCTCCTTCTCGCCCGATAGCCAGGCCCTCGCCACCGCCTGCGAAGACACTTCCATCCTGATCTGGGACCTGAAGCGGTCCCTGAGCGGCCTGCCTCCCGTGGCCTTGGCCGCCGGCGCCGACAAGATCTGGCAAACCCTCGGCGACCGCGACGCCGCCGTCGCCGAGCAAGCGATCTGGGCGCTGGCCCGCGCGCCTGAGGAGGCCGTGCTCCTACTCCGCGCACGCCTGCGACCGATCGCCAGCGCCGATCCCGGCCGTGTGAAAACCCTCATCGACCACCTCGGGAGCGATGTCTTCCGGGAGCGTGAAGCCGCGTCACTCGAGATTGCGAAGTTTGGTGAGTTGGCCGTCCCTGCGCTCCGCGCTCGCCTCGCGACAAAAAGGGCGCCCCTGGAAGAGCAACGCCGCATCGAGAGCCTCTTGAGCCGATTGGACAACCCGGACGCAATCCCGCACTGCCTCGCCGAACTGCGGGCCATCGAGGCGCTGGAAAATATCGCCACACCGCCGGCACGATCCCTCCTCGCCGCACTTTCCACCGGAGCGCCCGAATCAACTGTGACTCGCGAGGCCGGCTTGGCCCTACGCCGCTTGACCAAGGAGAAATCCTGCGCCGACGACGGCAAGTGATGAGGGACCGGCGTGAGGGAGGCTACGTCTTGATGTCTACCGAGGTGTCGATGACGTATTTCATTGCCCGTTACGGGATTCACGAACGGCGTCCAGAGTGACATCCTGAACCCCGAACAGCTTGGCGTTTTGCTCCCGCATGCGATCGACCCGCGCGGCCGCCGCTTTGCGCTCCTCCATTGTCGGCAGGATGCCCTTGGCGATGCGTGCGCACGCCTCCTGCATCTCGGCCTTGAGGGCGGGATCCATGCCGGTACTCTCAGCGATGGTCTTCATGGTCATACTCCTCATGCTATTCTAACCCATACTTCCAGCGGCGTAGGTCCTCGGCACGTCCTCCTCACCGCAACTTCACCGGCTCGCCGCTCGCAGGGCGCCACCAGAGTTCCTGGCCTTCGTTGGCGGTCGGGCCTTCCAGGGCCTGGGTCGGAATGGATTCGCCTTTGCCATCGCTGATTTCGGGCGCGTGGTTCGGAACCGGGTTGACTTTGCAGCGCGATCCGATGGGTTGCATGGGATCGACGGTAATATCCACCTCCATCCGCCAGCTGACTTTTCTCAAGACGGCGATTTTCTTGTCCGACTCGCGCATGGCAACCAGCCAGGCGGTGAATTTCTGATCGCGCTTGATGTGCCGCAGGTCGGCGAACTTGCGGGCCTCTACTTTGGGCGGCGTCGGTTCGGTCCAGGAGACGTTGCCGGCGATGCTGTCGTCCATCTCGAGCGTCACGGTTACCGAGCGGCCGCCGTTGACGATCGCTCGGCCGGTGTCGATGGTGTACCACGGCGCCAGCTTGCTGGATGCGGCATCGCTGACCGGGAACTTCTTGTGCTCGAACAGCGTGTCCGCCTTGCTGTAACTCTGCCGGTTTTCAACGGCGTCCACCTGCTGGATGAAACCGAACAAGATCGTTTGATCCTTCGGCGGCGCCACCGTCAGCGTCGCGTTGGCGATGAACGGCGCCGCTTGATAGCGAACGTAGGTGGACCGCTCGAAGATGAGGACCGGGTCTTTTCGCAGCGTCGCCTTGAAGTTGGTAAGCTTCCACCTCGGAACGGCTTTCGGCTTTGGATCCTCCGCCGGGACGTTTGCAACCAGCGTGATCAGGATCAGCAGTGCTGCCGAGCGATGATTCAACATGTCGGTTCCTCGGTGGTTATTGATCGTTGTTTTATGAACGGATCGAACAACCGATTTCGACAACGCCGGCGAGCGCTGCGTGACAACGGTCCGCCTTTTTGAAAACTCTTCGCAATTACTGCAAGCCAGAACTCCTTCTGGGCGGATGTGGCAAAGCTGCTGGATGATCCGGCCGCGTGCCCCGGCGCTCGCCGCCCCCACAGCGGCCCGCCCGGGCACGCGGGCGCCGATTACTCAACGGCGCGGATGACGCACGACGCAGCCATGCCGGTAGACATAGGCGCCGCCGCCGCGATGCCGCACGTGTCCGTTGCGCGAACGATGAACGCGCGTGCGATGCACGCGCCGCGCCGTCTCGTGCCGGTGTTGCGCCCCGCGCCCCGGCATGACCCGGACATGGGCCGGCCGCGGCGGGCTGGCGCCGCTTTCCGCCGGCGCCATCACTGTTGCGCCGCCCGCCAGAAGCGCGACGGCGATCATCGAGTAGACCTTCATAGATGCCTCCTTCTTGTTCCGTTATGACCGGGACATCGGTCATAAGCGTTCCAAGAATGGAACGCGGCAAAGGAGGCGCTCTTGCGCAGGGATCGTTACCTCGCGTTCCATCATCGCTCATGCGCCGCGACGGACGGATGTCGCGGGAATAGGGCGTCGACTATGCTGTGAATGGTGAGGGGACTACGAACGCGACGCCCGCCCCCTTGACCCGCCGTTCGCACTCCTGCTACAGTCCCCCCGAAGCCCCTGTTTCACCACCGAGGCGACATGGACGTCCTCGCATCGTTGCGCGGCCTCTACCAGCAGGAATTGGCCGCTCTGAATGGCGACGCGGAGCTGGCCGCCTACCTCCGCGCCCATTCCGCCACCAGCAACGGCCTCGATCGCCAGGTGAGCGCCGTCCGCCGCTACCTGCCTTACGTTCGCGGCCGCGTTCTCGATTGGGGCTGCATGCACGCGCCCGATTGCGCCATCCTGACCCTGCTGGCCGCGAGTCCGGACGCGCGGCGCCCCGAACTGAACGACCTCGAGCTACACGCCTGCGATGTCTTTCCCGCCGGGACCTTCCCCGTCTTTCACGGCTTCTCCGGCCTGGCGTATCGCCCGCTCGACCACCACTACCGGCTGCCGTATCCGGATGACCACTTCGACACGGTGATCGGCGACGGCGTCCTGGAGCACGTCCCCAACGACGCCCTCTCGCTGCAGGAGGTCTACCGCGTCCTCAAGCCGGAGGGGCATTTCATCATCTGCTGCCTGCCCAACCGCTTCTCCTACACGGAGTTCCTTGGCCGCTGCCTGGGACTGCCGCACCATCTGCGCACGTATTCACTCGGTGAGGCGCGGCGGCTGCTGT
>JAXMAR010000049.1:0-53380 GCA_046350295.1 Gemmataceae bacterium | reverse complement strand
CGAGATTCGCGACCGCGCCGGAAAGGTTCTATTTCGATCCGCCGGAAAAAAATGAGGGGAACCGCCGATCCGGTCCTGTTGACTTCTCACAGGATGCCGTACTCCGCGAAAACCTCCACGACGCTTCGCCCGCGCGCCAGTTCTTCGCGCACCTTGTTCTCCCCCGTCGCCTTCGCCAATGCCCGGCTCAGCGTTTCCTCCGCGACCTCTTGCGGGATCGTCACCAGCCCGTCGATATCACCCAGGATCAGGTCCCCCGGCCGAACAACGCACGTTCCCACCCGAATCGGTCGGCCGTGACTAACGCCGTCGATGCGCCCTTTCGAATCCAGTGGAGAAAAGCCGGCGGCAAAAACGGGAAAGTTCATGTCCATGATCTTGGCGGCGTCGCGCGTGAGTCCGTCGATCACGGCGCCGACGGCGCCGCGCGCTCGGCTCGCGGTCGAGAGGAGCTCGCCCCAGAGCGCGCAGCTGCAATCGCCGTTCGTCGTCGCGACCAGGACGTCCCCCTGTCGCAAACTGTCGACAAAAGCGAGCTCCGCCGCGTACGGGCTGGCCGGAACCTCGGCGACGCTGACAGCGCTCAGCGTCGCGGCCCGGCCGAAGAGCTTCCAGTCGTTCCGGAGCGGGCGGAGATGGATCGGCAGTGCAAAATCCGCGCGGCCGAGGCTATCGAGCACGTCGGCGACGACAGCGCTGTAAAGCCATTCGGTCGAGCCGGCGTAGCGTTCCCAAAGCTGCATTGCGGACCTCCCCATCGTTTACTTCTTGGACATCGTATTGCCGCCGCGGCGAGCGTAGCGGACAATTCAAGTCAGATACCGCTCGATGGCGCGATCCGGCTGTCGGGCGGGCTTTGAGGAGAAGCGTCATGCCCCTGGCCGCTTACACCAGCGCCGAGCCGACGCGCGACGCGGTCGACGCACTGCGTGGACCGACGCTGCTGGAATTCGGCGCCCCCTGGTGAGGGTACTGCCTCGCTATCGAGCCGCAGTTGGCGGCGCTGCTCGCGGAATGGCCCCAGGTGCGCCACATCCGCATCGCCGACGGTCGTGGCAGGCCTCTGGGCCGCTCCTTTGGAGTCAAACTGTGGCCTACGTTCGTTTTCATGCGCGACGGTATCGTGCGGGCCAGACAAATACGACCGGCGCCGGACGACCTGGCCGCAGGCTTCCGTGCGATAGAGGTCTGACTGGGGCGAGTTGGAGGCTGTTTCAAGACGGGGATCCGCTCAAACGACAGCGATCAAACAGCGCGGAGCTTGGCGGCGTCCACGAATACTACGGCAGCGCTCTCTCGAAGACCGGAAATGCGCCCTGGAGGCGGAAGTTGCGCTGGTAGAACGCCAGCAGGTTTGGCGCGTCCGAGCCTACCTGCGCGGCGAGGCAATCGAGGTCATCATTGTCGCGCAGGCGAAAGGCCGCCTGGGCCATCAGGTCCATGCCAACGGCATAGACGTTGGCGTCGGGCCGGCACACGAAGCTGAACAGTCCATTGATACGCTTGGTCGTCATCCCCTCCGAGCCAAATGCGCCGAGGCGGTAGCATGGCATGTTCGAGTCGACGGCGCGGGGTTTGGCAAACGTCGGCTCGGCGACGAGGACGCCGACACCGACGGGAGCATCGTCGCTGCGCCGGCGCAAAGCGAAGACCGATTGCGTGCCGAAATAGGGATTGCGCAGGAGATGGCGCTCCAGCGCCTCTTCGGACTGTACGCGCAGCGCTGGCGGGCACATGCGCAGGATGGCTGGGATATCAGCGCTCGTAACCGGGGTAACGACGTTTGCGACGCGCGCTGACGGCGTCGGCATGTCGACCAGATCGATCAGGAAGTTCATTACTTCGCGCGCCTTGTGAAAGCCGTGCCCCAGAAAAAAATCGTGGACCCCCATCCAGTCCGGACGGTACGCGGCGAAGGCGCGGTTCATGCCGCGCTCGCGCATGGCTTGGATCACGCGCTCGAACAACGGCTCGGCAACCGCCTCATGCCCGGCGAGCGTCCAGGGAAAGCTGATCCGGCCATTGGGTTGGTACGTGGCATAACCGACGACTTTGCCGTCGGCTTCGGCATAGAAGCGCGTGTGCGGATCGAAATCACGGCCACGCGTGCGGCGCTGCACCTCGGGGGCCGTGGCTGGCTTGAAGAACGGGAACGCGGCAGCGGCGCTGTTGTAGATCTCGGCCTGGACCGGTTCGTCGCCGCTTCGAAAGGGCCGAATGTTCACAGGAAAGCTCCGGGACGGGCATTGTATTTTACCACAGGCAAACCGCGCCGACAAAAACAGGCGAGAAAATGCGGTCGGCGGCTACAATAGGGATGTCTTATCGAGCCGAAGGAGCGATACCGATGACCGCACGCCTCATCCTCTGGTTTTGCCTGGCGCTTCCCGTCCCGGCCCTGGCGCAGGAGACTCCGTCCGCCGAGCGTGGCAAGAAGACGCTCGAGACGCGCGCCTTCGTGGCGGCGAGCTGGACGACCGCCTCTTACGACAACCTGTGGAAACAGTGGCAGCCGACTCCCAAGGAACGCCCGGCGGACTACGACGCGGCGGTGCGCGATCATTACGGCCTGCACCCGGCCCCTTTCGACAGCCGCCTGCCCATGGGACTGCGTGACGGCAAGTCCATCCTCGGCGCCAAGGGGATCGCCGTCGACTGCATGCTGTGCCATGGCGGCTCGATCCTGGGCAAGAGCTACGTCGGCCTCGGCAACGCTTCGCTCGACCTGCAATCCGTCTGGTCGGACTTCGGCAAGGCGAGTGGCGGCTCGGGGAAGACGCCGATTCCGTTCAGCCACACGCGCGGCACGTCCGAGGCCGGCAGTTTCGCGGTATTTCTGCTCAAGTTTCGCAACCCCGACATGAGCCTGCGTCTCTTGCCGCTCAAGTTCGAGATGCCGGAGATGCTTTGCGAGGATGTGCCGGCCTGGTGGCTGCTCAAGAAGAAACGCTCGATGTATCACACCGGCACGACGCACGCGCGCTCGGTGCGGTCGCTCATGCAGTTCATGATGACGCCGGAAAACGGTCCCAGGACCTTCGACGCGGAAGAAGCGGCCTTCCGTGAGATGCAGGCTTACATCCTCTCGCTCGAGGCGCCCAAGTATCCGTTCCCCATCGACCGCGAACTGGCCAAGACGGGGGAGAAGCTCTTCACCAAGAACTGCGCCGAGTGCCACGGAACCTACGGCGCGAAGTCGACCTATCCGAACCGCGTCGTCCCGCTCGACGTCATCGATACCGACCCGCAGCGCCTCGTCGGCTTCAAGGACGAGGCGGGCGAGTATTACAACAAGACCTGGCTCGCGAAGGAGACCAAGGACGGCTACCTCGCCCGCAAAACCGACGGCTACCAGGCCCCGCCGCTCGACGGTGTCTGGGCCACCGCCCCCTATTTCCACAACGGGTCTGTGCCGACTCTTTACGGCGTCCTCAACTCAAAGAGCCGGCCCCGGCTGTTCACACGCTCCTTCCGGACCGATGAAGCGAGCTTCGACAAGGTCAACAACGGCTGGAAGGTAGAGCTCATCGAGGAGATTCCGAAGGACCTGCCGGACCATGAGCGGCGTAAGTACTACGACACGACGCAGACCGGCCGCGGCAACGGCGGCCACACGTTCGGCGACGAGTTCACCGATGCGGAGCGTCGCGCGGTGATCGAGTATCTAAAGACGCTTTGACATGAATTCTCGCTGCGGCAATGATGTGCGCCGCGCTTCGCCGTCACAGCGGCCGGGAAGACCGTCATCGATAATGACGATGGGTCAATCCCTTTCCTCCCCCTCGCGCACGTTGAACTCGAGTTTCCACTTGTCCTTGTTGTCCCGGCTGATGCACGACAGTTCCAGCGTGCCGATTTCGGTCACCTTGCTGTGCAGGTGAACGGGGACCATGCGCCCCTCCTTGCCCGGCGAATCGAGCTTGGTCTGAAGCGGCGAAAGCTCCTCAATGTCGCCGCTCCACTCCTCCACCATCGTGCCGACCGCGTCGTTGCGGCGGACGCTCGAGCCGAGGAAACGGAAGTCGACCTGTTCGCCGACGATGAGGCCGAACTCCTGGCCGGGCACGTCCATTTCCGAGCCTTCTTCCATGCCGAACGGGACGACGCACAGCGCCTTGAGCGGCGGCGCACTGCCGGGTACGGCGGGCAGCGACGACTCGATGCCGACATAGTACGCGCGGGCGGCGCCGCCGCGGATGCGGATGCCCTTGCCGCGACGCACCAGGCCGTAATACGCTCCGCCGGCCGCGACAGCGGTGTCCAGGTCGGTCCCCGCCAGCGCCTTGACGCCCGCCTTGTTCCACTCGTTCACCACCTCCAGCAGCCGCTCGCGCAGGGGCGCGGCCTTGAAGACGCCGCCGTTGAACAGGATCGCCGCCGGCTGGCTCGTCTTCTTCTTGCGTTTGCCGGTCGCCTTGCTTTGCAGCACCTCCAGGTTGCGCGACAAGAAGACAGCAAGGTGTTTGCTGATCGCCGGATCGGCGGCGTAGGGCAGGCCGATCTCCTGGAGCCCGACGCCGCGCTGGCGCTGCGGCTGCGCGTCGAGAGGGACGTGCGGGAAGAAACCGTCGACGAGGACGGTCTCCACGTCGCGCCGCGCCAGATCGCCTTTGATCGTTCCGCCGATCACCTTGCTTCCCCGGCCCAGCACCGTCACCGGCGCCACGTCGCCGGTCTTGCCCGCGAAGAGCGTCTCCTTGGCGAGCCGGCAGCTGTGCCACAGCATGTGCATCTGCCCCTGGTCGAGCTTGATCCCCTTCTGAGCGAATTGTTGCCCGGCGAAGTGCGCCAGGGCGAGATCCATGTTGTCCCCGCCCAGCAGAATATGGTCGCCGACGGCCACGCGTGTCAGCACCAGCTGACCGGCCTCCTCACTGACCGCGATCAGCGACAGGTCGGTCGTACCGCCGCCAACGTCACAGACCAGGATGACATCTCCCACCTCCACCTGCTCGCGCCACTTGTCCTCGCTGGCGTCGATCCAGGCGTAAAACGCCGCCTGCGGCTCCTCCAGCAGCGTCAGACGCTCGAGCCCCGCCTCCCGCGCCGCTTCGACGGTCAGCTCGCGCGCCACGGCGTCGAACGAGGCCGGCACGGTGAGGATGATGTCCTGGTTCTCGAGGCGATGGTTCGCCACGTCCTTGGCGATCACGTGATTCCAGGCGTCGAGCAGATGCCTGAGATAGTAGGTTGTCGCTTGTAACGGCGACACCCGCCGCCCGTTTTCCGGGGCTTTCCAGGGCAGAATCGGCTGGCGGCGATCTGCCCCGGAATAGGAGAGCCAGCTCTTGGCCGAGGCCACCAGTCGTGTCGGCACCTGGCTGCCGAAGACGCGGGCGAACTCCCCCACGCAGTAGTCCCGGTCTCTGGCCCAGGGTAGATTCAGCGCTCCCGCCGGTTGCTCCCCCGGACCAGGCAGATAGAGAAAAGACGGCAACAGCGGCCGCTCCTCGACGACGCCCGGCGCCACCACCTGCGGGATCTTGAGGTGCTGCAACACCGGCTCATCGCCGGCGCCGGTATCGAAATAGGATACGGCGGAGTTGGTCGTGCCCAGGTCGATGCCAACGACGAAACGCGATGCGGACAAGATCACGCCCTTCTGGATCACGGATTCTACAACGGACACCGCGTCATCCACGATGTCATGATAGCTCAACCTCCGCGACCTGGATGACGAAGGCGTCCTGTCCTTCGGGCGGCTTTTGCAGCTTCACCTCTTTGACACGCCAGCCGTGGTGCTGGAGCGCGCCCTTGAAGGGCGGTTCGCCGGTCACATTCCCTGTGAGGCGGATGGCGGAGGGGTCGAAACCCTTGGCCACGTCGACCGTCTCGCCCTCCTGTTTGCCTCCGATAACCGGCTCGAGGGTCACGTGCTCCTTCAACGCCTTCTGGCAGTTGCGATGGATATCGCGCACCGCGGCGCCGATCTGCTCGTTGGCGTACGCCTGCACGTCCTCCATGAGGAAGTCGACCAGCCGGCCTTCGCGCTGCAAGAGGGCGAGCAGCAGAATCGGCTCCGGGTTGGGTTTGACCGGCTGAGGCGGGGGCGGGTTCAACAACTCGTGCACCTTGGTCTCGAACTGCTTGTCGCGCAGCCAGCGCAGGGCGACACCCTGCGCCTGAAAATACCGCGCCAACGAGCCGCCGCTCACCATGAGCATGAAGACCAGCCGCGAGAACAACACGGCGCCGACGGTGATGATGACGACCAGAACCGGGTCCATGGAAGCTCCCCGCCCTTTGCTTGCTCGTGAAAGCCACGATTTCGTTATACCGCACGGCGCAGATTTGGCAGGGGAGCGGCGACTCGTTCGCAGCACGCGAGCGCGGGCGCGCCGGCGCCGGGACGAATGGGTATTCGCTTTGGCGGACGCCGGCGGGCGCGCTGGGCAGATTGGGATTTCACTGCCGATCGAGCGAGTCGATCCAGCGCACGGCCTCGCGGAGCTGTGCCTCCTCGAAGTACTCGCGGCCGCGCATCTTGATCTCGCGCAAGACGGTGGGATAGCGTTTTTCGATCAGCTTGACCCGGCTCTCGACGATGGTCTTGACGATCGGGTCGAGGCTGCCGCCCGCGAGGTAGAACGACAGACGCTGACTGGGCACGTTGTCTTTCACGTTGCTGACAATGGCGCCGGTGGTCATGACACCGCGGAACAGGTCACGGTTGTTGAAGCCGAGATGGATCGCCATCTGTCCCCCGATGCCCAGGCCATGCGCGATGACGCGCTGCCGGTCGACCGTATACTTGCTGAGCACGTCGCGCACCGCGGCGACCACGAAGTCCGACTCGCTGGCGATCCAGCCGGCGTCGTTCTGCGAGAGCGGCGCCACCATCAGGATGTTGTGCGTCGAGCAGAAGTCGCCCCACAGGTCCGTCATCGATTCGATGTCCGCTTCCTTGTTCTTGCCGGGCGGGTGCAGCCAGACTAGGACGGCGCAGGCGATATTCGGATCGTACTCGTCCGGCACGAACACATAGTACTTGTGCTCGCCGTCCGGCGTGTTCCGCTTCAAGAGTCCCGTCTCGATCTTCGGCTTCTCCGCCTTCGGATCCACCATCGGCGGCTTCAGGCCGATCGTGTTCTCCAGCGGCTCGAGCGCCTTCTTGATCGAGGCGGCCTCCGGCAACTTCTCGGGGATGGCGCCCTCGTCCGAGGGGCCGGCCGCCGGCAGCGGATCGAGCGTCGCCTTGACCGTCTCGGTCTTGCCGTCCTTGCGCTTCACTTCGAGCGCGACTTCATCCCCCGGCCGATGCGCGTTCAAGAAATCGGTGAACTCATCGCGGCCACGCTTGGCGCCGTCGAACGCCTTGAGCCCCTTGGCGTCCGCGGCGCCGTACTTCAGAATACGGTCCCCGGTCTTGAGCCCTGCCTTCTCGGCCGGGCTCTTGGCGAAAACGAAACGCACTTCGACGCCGAGCTTCGGATCGTCGCGCATGGGCAGGATGCCGAGGAAGGACTGGGCGACCACCGTGTTGATGCCGACCAGTTCCAATTCCTTGATCTCATGGGTCTCCTTGCCGCGGCGGTATTTGAGCGAGACCCTGTCCCCTTCGTACTTGGGGCCCAGCAGGTGTTGCACCTGCGCCATGCGCACCACCGGCTTGCCGTCGACTTCGGTGATGACGTCGCCCGGCTTGAGGCCGGCGCGGGCCGCCGCCGTGTCCTTCGTCACCTCGCCGATCTCCGGCTCGGCGCCGTAGATGTCCGCGTTCTTCATGCGCACGCCCAAGAGGCCGCGCTTGAGGTCCTTGCCCTCCTTGAGACGCGGCAGCGTCGCCAGCACGTTCTCCAGCGGCATGGCGAAGCCGATGCCCGAATCGTACCATTCGAAGCCGGCCGTCTCGTCGTCCCCCTTGGGAGAGGCGGGCACGAGGATGCCCTGCACCCGGCCCGTGATATCGATGATCGGTCCGCCGTAGTTCACCGGCGACACCTTGCAATCGGTCTGCAGGGCCTTGCCCCAGATGCGGCCGACCGCGCTGACGATCCCCACCGACACCACCGGCGACTGGTCCTTCTTGATCCCCAGCTTGGTCTCGAGCGACCGCCCCAGCGCGATCGCCCACTGCCCCTCCTGGATCTCCTTGAGCGGCGCCGCTTGCGGCACGGGCAGCCCCTTGACCGGGTTCTTCAGCTTGAGCAGCGTCAGCATGCGCGATTTGTCGTTGGCGACGCGCTCCGCCACCGCCGGCTCGCTGCTGCCCGGGATCGTGACCAGGATGTTCGTGGGATTGTTGATGAAGTTGAACGAGCTCGAGATGATGTAGCCGTCCTCCGAGACGATCACGCCGGTGGTCGGCCCCATCGCCTTGCGAAAGGCTGGCCCCTTCGGCCCGGTCACGACCATGTCGGATCCGCCCGTCGTCGTGATCTGCACCACGCTCGGACCCACCTTGCGGATCGCCGCCTTGATCGAGTTCTCGATCTCGCCGTTGAGATCCTGCCCGCGAGCGGGGGAGGTCGAATAGACCAGTGCAATCAGCAGGAAAAACCGGGTGCGGTTCATTTCGGGGCCCTTTCACACGACCGAGCGTCAAAACGCCAAGGATCACCTTCAGCCGTGGCGCCAGAGATTGCCAGTTTTGACTTCCCTGTCAATGACCGCTTACTTGCTCGCGGTCTTTGCCTTCGGCTGTTCTTCCAGCTTCAGGCGGATTGTATTCAGCCGGTTGCCGCGCTGCACCTCCAGGCGCACCTCGCCGCCGGGCGGGATCTGCTTCATGATGTCGCGGAAGGCCTTGATGGTCGCCACCAGCTCACCGTCGATGTAGACAATGAGGTCATCGGGCCGCAGCCCGGCCTTGGCGGCGGGCGAATCCGGCAGTACCTCTTCGATGAAGGCCGGCGTGGCGCTCTTCACCGCGTCGTGGACCAGCACGATGCCATGGTAGCCGCTGCGCGTGTCGCCGCTCTTGGGCCGCGTCCCCTCGCGGTACTTGCCTTCCATCGCCTCCTTGACGAAGGTCGCCATGTCCACCGTCACCTTCTTGCCTTCGCGCTCGATGTCCGCCTTGGCGGTGATCGGCACCGCGTAGTTGATCCACGTATCGGTGAGCGTGTTCTTGAGTTCCCGGCCCAGGATACCCAGCAGATCTCCCTTGCGGTTCGTGATGACGCCCCCGGCCGCCCCAGGATTGTTGGCGACGATGTCGATGAAGTAGCTCTCGCCGATATAGGGCGCGTCGAACACGCCGCGCCGGCCGCGCAACTCCGCCAGCGCCGCGATCACTCCCTTTTGCACCGACATCGGCTCGTCCCGCGTCGCGATCTGGAAGCAGTTCGAGAAGGCCAGCACCCAGTCGCCGGCGGCGCCCGGTCCCTTCTTCGCCTCGGCCGCGAAATCGAAATACGGCAACAGGTCGATGTCCGCGTCGATCTTCACCAGCGCCACGTCCAGCTCCGGCTCGCGGAACAGCACCTTGCAGTTGTGGTACATCCGGCCGTCATAGAGGTGCACGCGCAGGTCGGCCGTGCTCAGAATGTGGTTGTTGACGGTAAGGATGTGTCACTTTGGAGACAACAGGATCCCCGTGCCGTACGAGGGCAGGCCTTTGAAGCCGCCGGCGCCGAACAGCTTCACCATCTTCTTGTTGACCTGCTCGGCCACCACAGTGAACGAATCCTGGGCGGCCGCCGTCCCGCAGCAGCCCAACAGCACCAAACCGGAAACCACGATACGTTGCGCGATCATTGCAGTCTCGTCTTCGTTGTCGCACCTTCTGGCCAACTCAATAACTGCTGGCCAGTACGGTAGGAGATCACAAGCCCTTATCAGCAACAGAGCTGCGCCAGCGCGCCCTCGCGTACCGGCCAACTCGCCGCCCCCGGCCTCACTTCGCCGCCAGCTTGAACGTGCTCAAGTTGAACGTGCCGAAGTTGCCGTCCGCATACGTCACCGTCATGGCGTGCGGCAGCAAACGGCCGTCGACCATGCGATAGTCGCTCAGGAACACCTCGCAGGGATCGGTGTTCTCATCCTCGACGCGTAGCTCGAAGCCGAGGAGCTTCTGATCGTCCCGCGCGAAGAACCACTTGACGAAGTAGTTGGCCATGCGCGAGTTGATCACCTCGGTGTCGACGCGCCAGTCGGCCTTGCGCGCCGTCTTGGCCTGCGGCGGGTAGAACGGCTCGAAGCCGCCGTGGTAGAACTCCTTGTCCGTGCCGCCGGCGAACGCTTTTTCCCCTTGCGTCAAGAACTGCTTGTAGACCCACAGCGCCGCCAGAAAGCCCCCGCTCCCCTCCGGCGCCCGCCGCGTGGCCGGGCCCGTCCCCTCCTTGATCGGTTGCAGCGAATACGGGATGCCCCCCAGCGTGGCTTTCACCGTCGGCTCCGCGCCCGCCAGGATCTCCAGCCGGGCGGGGCTTTCGGTTGTCAGTTTCTTGAAGCGGATGGCGCCGTCGATCACCCAGTCTCCGGGCAGACCCGAGAAATCGCCGTGCTTCTTGAATGCGGCCATCAGCCGGTTCTTTTCAATCCGGTTGAAATGAAAGTTGGTGAAGCCCGGTTTGGGCTCGAACATCTTTGCACCCGGTCCCGTCGGTCCCACCGGTCCCTTTCCCGGAATCGGCGGGCCACCCTTCGGAGGCGGCGGCGGGGCGCCGTCCGGCCCGCTCTCCTTGGGGATCGCTCCCATCAGCCGGACCAGCATTTCCTTCTTCGAGCCGCCGCGCCGGTATTCCATCGGCACGCGCCAGCCGCGCGGGAAGACGCCCAGGATGTTCTTGTACTGGTTGACCGAGCCGATCGGCCGCCCCGCGAACGAGACGATCTGGTCGTCGAGGTCCAGGCCGCGCCGGGCCACGTCCGCGTCAGTGAGGATGCTGGTGACCACGATCCGGCCCAGCGTCGCGTCTTCCGATTGCGTCGCCACCAGGGCCCCGAGGCTGGCATGGTCGACCTCGATCCCGGCCATCAGGTGCCCCAAGAAGTGCTTGATCTGGTTGATCGAGATCGCGTAGCCTACTCCCGAGTTGATGCGGCCTCGCTTGTCGAACGAGCCACGGCCGTTGATGCCGATCAATTCCCCCTTCATGTTGAAGAGAGGACCCCCCGAGTTGCCGGGGTTGATCGAGGTATCGATCTGGATGCAGTCGGTGTATTCGAGAATGGAACCGGCCGGATACTGATAGCGGTGGACGCCGCTGACGAGGCCGAAGGTGACGGTCGGCGTGAAATCGGTCGCCAGCAGGAACGGGTTGCCCATCGCGATCGACCAGTCCCCTTCGTGAACCTGGTCGCTGTCCCCCAGCGGCGCCGCCTTGAACTTGCCCCCCGTCGGGTGGATGAGCTTGATCAGGGCGACGTCGCCCACCTTGTCGATGCTGACGAGCACCGCGTCGTAAAGGATGCCGTCGGCCAGCCCGCACTTCATCGTCGGCCCCGTCGGCTGCACCACGTGGAAGTTGGTGAGGGCATAGCCCTCCTCGCTGATGACGACGCCCGTTCCGCCCCCTTGCCCGCCGCGGGCGAACACGGCCACTACGGTCGGCTTGACCTTGGCGACCACCGCCACGCGCTCGGCCTGCGCCTTGAGGGCGATGTCCTGCGCCGAAACGGCCGATCCCAGCAGAAGGCCGCAAACCACCAGGGTGGCAGTGCGAAGGTTCTTGTGCATCATGTCGATTCCCTTGTATCCGCTTCGCGTCATACCTAGATTCGTTCGCAACTCCAAAGCCGGGCGACTGCGGCGACTCACTTGCGTACCTGTGCGTCCGCCAGCGTGGCGTGATCTCCCAGTCCGAAGAAATCCGGCGAGCTGACGATGATCCGTAGCGTCGTCACGCCCTTTACATCAACGACGATGGGACGGACCTTCCCGCTTACCGTGTCGCTGAATTTCTCCGTCCCGTCGCAGATGATCGTCACCTTGGCGTGGCTCGCCGTTCCCACCCGGCTGTCCACGCCCAGCACCGCCTTGAACTCCTTGAACTTCCCCTGCAGGGGATACTCCAGCTCGGTATGGGCGTGAAGTGACAGCCCCTTGGCATAGGCCTGGTCCAGCTGGATCGGCTGCCCGTCGAGGTTGGCGTCGCGCCGGTAGGGCTCGGCCAGGCCGATGCGCGACTTCTCGACGACCCGGCTCGGCTCCAGGTCGGAAAGGAACATCAGCTTGCCCATGTTGAAGTCGATCCGCGCCACCGCCTCCTCCTTGAGGTCGATGCTGGCGCCGAACGTCGTCTTCAGCTCGAACGCGTCTTTCACGAGCTTCAGGCTCGTCGCCGTCAGCACGTTCCCCTGGCTGTCGAACACCCGGCACAGAGGCTCCTTGGCCGCGGCATCCGGCCGGAAGAAGATCAGGCCATGCGCCTTTTCCAGCTTGGCGGCGATCTTCTCCGTCCCCTGCGTGAAGTCAATCGTCTGGTTCTTCTCGTCGACGGCGCCGAGCGTTCCTTCGAGCGGGTTCAGTTCGCCGTCCTTGAGGACGATGAGGCGATCGGCCCGCACCTTGTCTTTCACCAGCCTGTCCCATTTCTTCATCAGCTCAGCGTCGTTGGCGTCTCGCACCACCCAGGTGATGTAAGAGAGCGGCAGCTTGAACTTGGCGCCCGAGAGCAGAGTCAACTCAACTTCCTTGCCCGCGAACGCGATTCCCTTCTCCTGGCAATTCAGCACCGTGTCGTCGATCAGCCGCGCGGCGGAGTACTTGGTGCTCGCCAGCAATCCCTTCACCGGCCGCAGTTCCAGGGCGAGGATCTGCTCGAGCGGGGTGGCGATCTCCTTGCCGTCCGCCTTCATCTTGATGCCGGCCTCGGTGATCTCCGTCGTCTTCCCGGAGAGGACCTTACCCCCCAGCAGCCGGAGATCATCGGCACGCGACAAAGTTGGAGACAGGAGGAGAACGGCAAGCGCCCAACGCATGACATGGCCCTTTTTTTCTGACCGCGGCGATTCAAGAACGAGAACGGAGAATAGAACCGAACCTCAATCCAACTCTCGGTCCTTCTTCATTCTGCCTTCTTCATTCTGCATTCCCAAAGGAAGCGGGCTGTGGAACGGCCCCACAGCCCGCGTGTCATTGCATCACAGGACGAGCCGTACCGCAATCACTTCTTCGAGCTGGCCTCGGCGAGCTTGCGGTAGTAGCTCTCGATGGCGAGGCGGTGCCGCGGCGAGAAGGCGGGCGTGATGCGCTCGACGCGCTGCTCCTGCTCGCGCTCCATGGCCCGGCCGAAGCCGTCCGTGTTCTTGCCGCCTTCCTTCTTGTCGGCGTCGCCGGTGGTCTTCGGGGCGCTCGCCGCGCTCGAATCGCTCGCGGGGCTCTTGGGGTTGATGCCGCCGGCCGGTCCGGAACCCGGGCTGCCGCCGTCGGGGCAGGAGCCGTCGTTCGGGGGGCCGCCGCCGCCACCACCACCGCCGCCGCCACCGCCACCCTTCTTCTTGTTCTCCATCTCCTTGATGAGCTCATCGAGGCGGGCGACGATCTCCTTCTGGAGCTTCTGGGTCTGCGGACCACCGCGGGCGAGGTCCAGGCGCCGCTCGACGTTTTCCATCTTGCGGGCCACGGAGCCGAGGTCCTTGTCCTTCCAGGTCTGCATGTCCAGCAGCATCAGGGCGCTGACGGTCTTGTAGCGATCGGCCACGCCGGTCACGTCGTCCAGGAGGCGGGTGATGGTCGTGGTGGCTTCCTTCTTCATGAGCATCGAGTGCTCGGCGATCGCCCGGTGGAACAGGTACGACGCGGGGTCGACAACCTGCTCCGGCGTGAACAGCTTGAGGGCCGCGAGGGCTTCCTCGTGGATGCGGCGGCCGTTGAGGCTGCGGGCATACGCCAGCGCCAGATTGGCCCGGAAGAACGCCGGTTGCTTGTCGTCTTTGAGGACGGCAGGCACGTCCACCGGCGCGTCGGCCAGCGGCATGCGCGCCTCTGCCATCAGCTTGCCGACCTGGTCGCTACCCAGCGCGAATGAGTCGACCAGCCGATCGAGGACCGTGCGCTCCTCCACTTTCCAGATTGCCTTGAGCCGCTCGAGCGTGGCCGCATCGGTCTTGCCGGCGTCCTTCAGCCAGGCTTCGACCTTGGCCTGAGCGTCGGCCGCGCTGATCGGCTCCATGGCCCCGAAGGAGGCGATCTTGGAGCGGAGAGAGCCTTGAGCGGAAACCTGGCCGCCCACCAGGAGCACCGTCAGTGCCAGTGATGCGAGGAACCGTTTCATGGACTGTTTTCCCTCCGATCGTGGGTCAAAGTCGCTTGTCCGATCCGGTCGGCCTGATCGGACAAGCGTGAACCTGTCCACGGTCAGGCGTTTTCACTTCTTGGATGCAGCTTCCGCCAGCTTGCGATAGTAGCTTTCTATTGCCAGCCGGTGCCGCGGCGAGAAGGACGGAGTGATGCGCTCGACGCGCTGCTCCTGGTCGCGCTCCATGGCGCGGCCGAAGCCTTCCGTGTTCTTGCCGCCTTCCTTCTTCTCGGCGTCGCCGCTGGATTTTCCACCCGCGATGCCGCTCTCCGTGGCGGGACTGGTCGCTCGGTCACTTCCCTTGGGAGGTCCACCTGCGCTAGGGCTGCCACCCGGGCAGCCACCTTCGTTGGGTCAGGACCCACCTCCGCCGCCACCTCCACCCCCGCCTTTCTTCTTGTTCTCCATCTCCTTGATCAGCTCATCGAGGCGGGCGACGATCTCCTTCTGAAGCTTCTGGGTCTGCGGACCGCCGCGGGCCAGGTCCAGACGCCGCTCGACGTTGTCCATCTTGCGGGCCACCGAACCCAGGTCCTTGTCCTTCCACGTCTGCATATCCAGGAGCATCAGGGCGCTGACCGTCTTGTAGCGCTCGGCCACGCCGCTCACGTCGTCCAGGAGGCGGGTGATCGTCGTGGTCGCTTCCTTCTTCATGAGCATCGAGTGCTCGGCGATGGCCCGGTGGAACAGGTAGGACGCGGGGTCGATCACCTGCTCGGCCGTGAACAGCTTGAGGGCCGCGAGGGCTTCCTCGTGGATGCGGCGCCCGTTGAGACTGCGGGCATACGCCAGGGCCAGGTTGGCCCGGAAGAAGGCCGGCTGCTTCTCGTCCTTCAGGATGCCCGGCACGTCCACCGGCGCGTCGGCCAGCGGCGTGCGCGCTTCTTCCATCAGCTTGGCCGCGTCCGCGCTACCGAGGGCGAACGTGTCGACCAGCCGGTCGAGCACGGTCCGATCTTCGATTTTCCAGACAGCGCGGACGCGCTCGAGCGTCGCCGCGTCGTTCTTGCCGGCGTCCTTGAGCCAGGCTTCCGCCTTGCCCTGGACGTCGGCCGCGCTCAGCGGCTCCATGGCGCCGAAGGAGGCGATCTTGGAGCGGAGGGAGCCCTGAGCCGAAACCTGACCGCCCACGAGGGCGGTCAGGGCCAGGGCCGCAACCAGAGACTTCATTTGTTGTCTCCTTTCGCGATGCGACCAGTGATGTCGGTGATCCGTTCCTGGCGCTCGGCCAGGTTGCGCAGCTCGCGGCGGATGTTCATGTCGCGGGCCTGCTCGCCGTCGTAGAGGCGGCCGTAGGTCGTGGTGCGGGCGTTGACGCGAAGCTGCATGGAGCGGATCATCTTGAGCTCGGCGATCTGGTCGAGGAGCTTCTGATCCTGGGGCGGTTGCGGGCCGCTCTTGCCGCTCTTACCGCTCTTGGAGTCCTTGTTCTCCTGACGCTGCTTCTTGAGAGCTTCGATCATTTCCTTGAGCGTGTCAATGATATCTTGCTCGATCGCCTGCGTCACCGGGTTCACGTCGGCCAGCTCCAGGCGGCGCTGGACGATCTTCATGTCCTCGCGGACCTGGTCGAAGATCACGGGGAAGGCGACCGCCGAGCCCTCGGCCTCCAGCATCTGGATGGCCTTGGTCGCTTCCGCGACGATGTTCTTCTCCTCGTCCGCCTGTTTGATCGAGCGGAGCTTGCCGTCGCGGTCGGGCTGCTTGTCCGCGTTCAGCTGGGCGAGCTTGAAGATGTCGATGGTCTCCGCCTGGACGCGGATCTGCATGGCCAGCATCTTCTCGCAGCGGGCTTGCAGGGCGGCCAGCAGCCGCTCCAGCTCTTCCTCGCGGATCTGCTTCAGAAGCTCTTCAAGCTTCTTCTTGGCCTTTTCCAGCTCCTTGGCGGCGTCACCGGCGTCGTCGCTGGCGCCCGGGTTGTCCTTCTTGGCGATCTTCTCGGTCGCGCTCTTCTGATAACCCTGAGCGTCCTCGACCTGCTTCTTGCCGATCTCGTCCTTCTTGGCGCCGTCGTCGCCACCCTTGGAGCCCTTCGAGCTTGAGGGGGAGCTTTCGCCGCTCTTGGACGAGCTCTGGCCGGAGCTGGAGCTGCCGCTCTTGGATTCACCCTTGCTCTCCGAGCCCTTCGAGCCCGACTTGGATCCGGACTTGCTCTCCGAGCCCTTGGAGCCCTTCGATTCGCCGGACTTGCTCTCGGAGCCCTTGCCGCTCTTCGATTCGCCGGACTTGGCTTCCTTGTCGCCGCTCTTCGAGCCGGCGCCCGACTTCTCGCCACCCTTGGCCTCGCCCGGAGTTTCCTTTTCTTTCTTGGAGCTCTTGTCGCCGTCGTCCTTGGCGGAGCCGGCCTTCTTCTCCCCTTCCTTGCCGGCGCCGCTCTTGGAGCCGGAAGCGCCTTCGCTCCCCTTGCTCCCCTTCGACCCGGCTTTGCTTTCCGAACCCGACCCGGCCTTGGCGCCAGCCTTGGGATCGGACTTCGCCCCTTCGCCGCTCTTGGCTTCGGAACCCTTGGCGCCGCCCGCCTTGGCTTCGCCTCCCTTGCCTTCCTTCGTCTCGCCGGCCTTCGAGCCTTCCTTGCCGCCGTCCTTCGCCTCGCCGCTCTTGCCGCTCCCCTTGGACTCGCCGGCCTTCGATTCGCCCTTCATGTTCTTGGCTTCGCCGCCGGTCCCGTCGCCCGACTTGCCCTTGTCGGCCATCGCCTTCGCGATCTTGTCGGTGAGGGAGCTCACCTTCTCCTGGGCGGCCTTCAATTCGGCGGCTTCCGACTTGCCCAGGTCAATACGAGCCTGGACATCGCGCTGCTCTTTGATGGCGGCCTCGAGCATTTCGATGAGCTTCTTCGTGTCAGCCGCACGCTTGCGCGCCGCGTCATAGCTCGGGTCCATCTGCATGAGCGCGAGGAGGTCCTGGAGGTCCTGGCTCAGCTTGGCCGTCTTCTCCTGGATCGCGCGGATCTCGGTGATGTTCTTGAAGTTGCCGTCCTTCAGGGCGGCGTTGATCTGCTCGAACTGGATGACGATCGACTCGTCGCGCGCCTTCTCGATGACCTTTTCGAGAAGCTCGGCCTTGGCGCGGTCGTCGGGATCGCGGCTGGCGGCCATGCGCCGTTTCAGCTTGTGCAGCGACTCCTCGAAATCCTTGAACTGCTGGAGCAGCTTGCGCTCCTGCAGCTTCAGGTCCTCGCGCACCTTGGCGGGATCGTCTCCCGTCTGCGCCGAGGAAAGCCCCACGCACAGGAGCGCCCCGCAGACGAGGGAAGCCAACACAGTTCGGACTTTCATGGACCAAGTCCTCCCAGGACCGGGGAGCATGGCTCCCCATTGCTTGAGTAAGGTGGCAACCCGCCGGCAGCTTCCAAGGCCGCCCTCTTCAGCCCAAGCTCTGATACCGGCGTCTCTAAGTATGACGACACTCTTATCCCAACCCAACAAAAAAACTGTCGATTGGGCATTTTCCTTCCGGGTCCGTCATTTCAGCAGGCTCTTGAGCAGCTTCTCCTGTTCCTTGAAATACCACTCTCCGGCCTGTCTTGCCCGGTCGTCCTGGGCCTTTGCGATAGTGCGCAAAAGTTCACTACTCCGCGCCCACGTGATGTCTCTCTCCATGTATTGGAGCACACGATTCAGCTTGTCGAGCAGCGAATCGAGCCGTTCGATCCCCTCCTTGGCGAACGACGCGTTCTTCGGGTCGAGGACCTTCACCCGCCGGTCGGCCTCCAGCTGACCGATCAAGGCGCCCATCGCGTCGTCGATCTTCGTTTTCTCCCCGCCGGGCAGGTGGATGCTCTTCAAGGGCTCCAGGATGTTGACGATCAGCTGCGTCTGCCGGTCTTCCTTGATGCGATTGAAATGCAGCTCCTCGGCGATGCGGTCGTAACTGCTCGCCGCTTGGCGGATCGCACTGTCGGCTTTGCTCAGGAGGTTGCTCGCGCTATCGGCCAGAAGCAGCGTCGTATCGAAGCTGAAGTCCGGCGTCTTGACGTCGAACTGCTCCTTGAGCTGCTGCAGGATGAGCTGCGCGTCCTTGACGTTCTTCTCCGCCCCCTCGAGGGAATCGCGCAGCGTCTCCTCCTCCAGCGCGATCTGCGCCAGGAGCTCGTTCTCGGAGACCACGAGGAACGAGAAGGTCGCCTTGCTGCGCGTCACGCCCGGGCCGGTCTCGACGTTCGAGTCGACGACCTCGAGGTTGATCTTGATCAGAAAGTGCATCTGCCCTTCCTTGGCCGAGTCCTTCGACTTGATCTTCTGGATCTCGCGGCTCACGAAGAAATGGTCCGCCTCGGTGAGCTGATGGTCGCGCAGCATCGCCGGCGTTCCGGGATCTTTCGTCAGGAGCGTCGCCAGATCGGCCTTCACGGGATCGCGCAGGCTCAGCTCGGCCAGCCGCTTCTCAAAGGAACGCAGCTTCTCCATCCCGTCCTCCGGTCCCATCTTGAGGTCGAGATCGATGAACTGGCTGGTGAGCGCCAGGTACTCCGGCTGCGTGAACAGGGCGGCGTGGCCGGGGGCGTACTGGAAGGCCGTGCCCAGAAGGCTCAGGCGCCGGAGCGCCGGCGGCCCGGCCAGGAAGACCGAGGTCTTGGGCGCCTCCTCCACGTCCCCCTGAAGCTCGAAGTGCTTCGGCTCGTATTCGAAGCGCCAGTAGGCCTTGGTGAGGCCGTAGTCATCCTTGAAGATGCCGCGGAACGGCAGCTCGGCGTCCGGCGTGATCAGGACCGCGTCCGACGGGATGTCGGCCCGGCTGAACTCGATGAGGCGCGAGCCGCCTTCCTTGTCTTCCTTCTTCATGAGCGGCTTGCGCAGGGCGATCTTGAGGGCGATGTCGACGATGTCCGGCGGCGTGTCCTCCTTGGGCTTGATGATGACCCGACGCCGCCCCTTGACGTTGTCCTCGTCGTTGAACTCGAGCAGGAACTCGTACGGCTCGCGCACGTTCTTGAAATCGAGATGGAAGCGGAGCTTGTTCTCCTCCAGCACCGGCGCCGCCGCCGGCAACAGGCCGTCCTTCTCCTCCTTCTTCTCCGGAGCCGTCACGAGGATCTTGCCCTTGAGGGGCCGGTCGGCTTCGGCGATGAAGTGCAGGTCCGAGCCGTACTTGAGCGTGATGTTGGTCGTCTCGGACGCGACCGACGCCTGTTGCTCGGGCAACGTCTGTTTCAGGCCCCTTCAGCTCGCTCAGGTCCCCTTGATGCGGCGATAGATATAGGCCGGCTCCTTGAGCTGAAGCGTGACCTTCTTGATGCCGGTCGGCGGAACCAGCGTGATGTAGCGCGTGGGGGTGAAGGCGTCGGCCCCCTTGACGTGAAAGCGGACCGACTCGGTCAGCTTCCCCCAGCTCCAAGCGCGTACTTCCGCTGCCAGAGGCCCTTCTCTTTCTGCTGCTTGAACTCGTTATTGTCGGAGTTCGCCGTCGTGTCGCCGCGGTAGTAGAAGCGCACCGTGTCCGGCACTTCGAGCATGCGCACCCGGCCGCGGTTGTCGTCGGCCAGGGCCATCTCTTCCAGCTTGGCGAGGATGCCGCGCAGCGCGTCGTAGCCGGCCTTGTGCTCCGTGCCGAGCGGGCCGAGCACCTCCGGCTGCTGCAGCTCAAGCTCCAGGCGGTCCATGGTCCAGGCACGCCAATCGAAGAGCTTGTCGGCGGCGCCCCCGTACTGCGGATCCCGCAAGGCCTCCAGGCGCGTCGCCGTCTCCGATTTCGGCGTGTTCTCGGCGTCGATCTCGCCGAAGGTCTTGCCCTGCCAGGCCTGCGGCGCCAGGTGCTTGGGCACGCTCGAGTCGAGATCGTCCAGCTGTACCATCCAGCCCTGCCACTTGGCCGGGATCGTTTTCGCCGCGGCGACCAGGGGGTCTCCTTCTAGGAGTTTCTCCACGTCGGCGAAACGGAGCGGCCGCCAGCCATAGTGATTGCGGACCAGCATGTTCCGCTCACTCTTGACGGCCGGGTCATAGGCCCGGCGGTACTCGCGTGCCGGCCGCTCGTCGTAGGTCACCCAGCGGAAGGCGCGGACGTTCACCTTGGGCCGCTCCTCGTTGGAGCCGACGCGCATCTCGCCGGGGTGCTTCGCCGTGTCCTGGAAGCGGATCAGGTCCAGGTAGGCGTTGCGGCGCCAGTAGCTGTCTCCCAGGAACAGGTCGCGGCTGACCCAGGTCCCCGCCGCCCGGTTGAAGCGGCCGAAGAACGAGAACGGGCTGCTCGAGCTTTTCGCCGCCGCGTCCTCCCCCATCGCGTCGGTCCCGATCAGGATCATGCCGGCGATCATGACGAGGAGATAGACGCCGATCGTCGTCAGGCCGGCGAAGAAGCCGAGCTTGTAGAGCCGGCCCCAGTTGAAGACGCCGCTCACCGGCACCGACTCGACGCGGTTGGCCGCTTCCTCGATCGTCTTCTCGATCATGGCCGGCGAGTAGCCGTACTTTTCGGTCTTCTTGGGGTCGGCCAGCTCGACGGCGGTAATGAGGCGGTCCCCTAGCTGGCGCGGAAAGCGTCGTTCCAGGACGAGGGCGACGGCCTCGTCGCGGAACTCGCGGAAGAGGCGGAAGAACACCTTGTAGGTGACGAGGACGACGAGCCCCGCCAGGAACAGGGTCAGGATGATCCCGCGCAGCCAGACGTCGGCCGAGTTGCCGGTGGCCTCTTGCAGCTCGAGAAGCCAGTCGAAGCGGAGGAGATAGAAGAGGCCGAAGTCGAGCGCCAGGCCAAGCCAGCAGCCGATGGAGAGATAGAGGACGGCAAGGAGGGCCCCTTCGAGCAGGACGTAGCGGCGGATCGTGCCGCGCACGGACTGCAGTGGATGCCGCACGCGCCGTTGCATCTCGGCGGGATTGAAGGTCGGTCGGGTGACGGTAGCCATATTCCGCTCAGTGGTAGGTCAGGCTTTCCAGCCTGACGTCTTCTATCAGGATCATCCCGCGTTCAGGTCAGGCTGGAAAGCCTGACCTACGCGCCGTCAGGCTGGAGAGCCTGACCTGCGCTCATGCCAGCCGCAGCAGCTTGCGCGTCAGCCACTCGATGGCGAGCAGGCCGACGACGGTGATCAGGACGAACGAGACATTCACGTCGAGCATCGGCCAGGCGATGTCGGCGATCAGGTAGACGAAGCACACGACGAGCGACACGAAGGCGAAGGCGCCCGCGAAGATCAGGCCGCCGACCCAGGCGCCCGTGAAGCAGAGGATCGCCAGGCCAAGCAGACCGACGCCCAACGGTAGAAACACGGCAAGCCAGAAGGAATCGACTTCGAGCCCGCTCTTCCAGCCGCCGTCCCACAGGTCCTGGATGGCGCCCTTGACCGTCGTCTCGCGCGGCGGCACGACGCGGATGCACTCGGGCAGGATATCCGCCCCGCTCAACGGCAGGAACAGACGCTCGGACGCCGAGCCCTTGGTCCCCGCCCCTTCTCCCTTGAAGCGGGCTTTGACCCGGCTATACGTCTCCCCTTCCAGTCCGTTGAGCACGTGGTGCGCTTCCGTGGCGATCTTGAACAGCGCCGGGAAGTTCGTCCGCACGTTGTCCGTCTCGATGTTCGGCCGCTTCACCTTGACGATGTGCGTGATCGCGTCCGTGCCCGTGACCGGGATCTTGATCAGGTATTCGCCTTCATCGGCCAGCTCGACGGTCCCGTCGTACCAGCCCGCCAGCTCGGTCCGCTTCAGGTCCTTCGCCTTCAGCTCGAAGGCGAGCGGCCGGGCGTCGCCGCCGAAGCGGTCGATCCGCCGCACCTCCAGCTTGGCGACCGGCTTCTTCAAGGGGAGCATGTCTTCCCCCTTGATCTCCGCCTCGAGATAGACCTTCCCCGCCGTCGCCTTGGTCGCCATCAGGATGCGGCCGTAGCGCTTGTTCTGGGTGATGCCCGAGGAGGTGTAGCGGCTCAGCTTCACCCAGAAACGGTCCTGGAAGATTTCCTTCGCCGCCCGCATCCGCCACGTTTCGGCCGAGCCGATCCACACCGTCTTGCCGTTGCCGTACTTCATGGTGACGATGTAGGGCTGGTCGATCATCTTGTCGCCGCCCGGCTCGTTGCTCTTGATCTTGGCCTCGGCGGGGCTGTCGAAGGTCGCGAGCACCTTGGACGCCGGTTTGAGGCTCTCGACCGGGTAATACCAGTGGAAGCCGCGTTTGAGGGCGTCCTTGCCGTCGTCCCCGTAGAAGAAGAAGTCCCAGCCCGCGGTCGTGCCCGGCTTCTCGTCATCGAGGCGGAGGAACTCGAAGTCCGAGCCCTTCTTCGCCTCGTCGGTGAAGCGGATGATGTGGGGCCGGTTGATGTCGAGCCCCTTCTCCAGGACCCCCAGAAGCCGGTTATCCTGCACGCCGACGGGGCAGAGCGTCTTGAGCGAGAGGATGCCCAGCGCGTCGTCGCCGTCCTTGAGCGACATCTGGTAGGTGTTCATCGGCCCGGCGACGAAGACCAGGCCGCCCCCTTCGCTGCCGACCCACTGCTTGAGCAGCTTGAGCTGGGACGGGGCCAGGGCGCGCCAGTCGAGGTCGAATGCGAGGACGACGTCGAAGGCGTTGAAGGTGCCGAAGGGATCGTCCTTGGTCGGGGCGCCGAGGCGGTCGGGGAACTTGGACAGGAAGCGCTCGGGGTCGACGTCCTGATCGATGTTATCGGTCCCCGCCGCGTTCTGCAGGTAGACGCAGAACTCGAGCCGTTTCTCCAGCGACTCGCGGTAGAACAGGGTCCGCACGAACTGGTAATCGCGCAAGGGTCCGCTCGACGCCACCAGCACGCGCAGCTTCTTGCCGTAGACCTGGAACTCGACCGTCTGCTCGTGCTCCTTCTCCTTCAGGTGCTCCTTGGGATGCTTCGGCATCCGCGCCGTGATCTTCCAGGTCCCCATGATCGGCTCGGTGGCGGTCTCATCGGTCCCCTTGATCCCGGCCATCTTGCGCAGGTCCAGCTCGTCGTATTCGAACTGCACGCGCGGGAAATCGCCGCCCCCCTTGAACTTGTCGGTCTTGGCGGGGAGGGTGTAGATCTTGTCCGTGACGGCCCGGCCGTCCTTGTCCTTGATGCGCGTCAGCTCGACGCGGACGCCGGTCTCGACGTCCTGGAGGTTCTCGCCGGTGGCCAGGATGCGGATGGGGAACTTGTCCTCGGGGCGCAGCTCGGCCGGGACCAGGAGGTCCTGGATCTCGATCTTGACCTTCTTGCGGTCCTCGCCCACGCCGACGGTGAAGACGTTGATCGGCGGGCTCGGCTTCTCGACGCGGGCGTAGAACTCGCGCAGGGCCTCCTCGCTGCCGGAGTTGGAGTGCCCGTCCGAGAAGACGATGAACGCCTGCACGTAGTTGCCGGCCTCGAGCTTGCTGATGCGGTCGAGGGCGCCGTAAATGTTGGTGCCGTTCAGCACCTGATCCAGCTCGCCGCGGCGGACAGCGACTTCCTCCTGCGCCTTCTTGAGAGCGTTCTCTTTCTCGTCCTTGGTCATCGTCTCCTTGAACTCAACCTTGGCGTCCGGCACCTTCGCGGGGTCGGGATTGAGCCAGTCGTCCCAGTTGAACGCGGCGAGCTCCGCGGCGTTCTTGAAATGGACGACCGCTTTCTCGTCGACCCGGCCACCGAAGCGGTAGATCGTCATCGGTGTCTTGTCGGCGATCAGCTCCAGGGCGCTGGCCTTCTCCCGGCCCTTGACGCCGAGGGGCTTCTTGAGGAGCGCGATCACCTCCTGCTTGCGCGATGGTACGGCGCCCTTGTCGCGCAAATCCGGATCGGGCTGGCGGTCTTGCGAATCCATGCTGCGCGACACGTCGAAAGCGAGGATAATCTTGGACGGCGTCTTGGCGGTCTCGAAGCTCTGGCAGCCGGGCAGGAAGAAGACCACCGCCAGGATGCCGTAGACCAGGCAGCGCAACAGCCCCAGGAAGCCGGCCCACACCGGATGGATGCTCCGCGCGTCCTTGACATACATGAAGCCGACATAGACCAGGGCGATGGCGACGGTCGGCACGACGACGACGATCCAGGTGAACCGCTCCTTGAGCATGAAGGCGAGCGGCAGATAGACGGCGGCGAAGACCGCGAGCGCGCCCCCCGCGATCATCAGGAAGAGCCCGCGGTTTTCCTTGCGATAGAGGAAGAGCAGGGCGACGACGCCGAGCGCGAACAGGAGCGGGACAAAGATGACCCAGTCCGCCATCGGCTCAAACGAGCGGCGCCACAGGAGCTCCGGGGCTTTCGCGATTTCCACCTTGTCCATGATCGTAAACCCTGATCAATGCTTCGTTCGAACCTACGCCCCAATTCCCGAGCGCATCGCACAACACGGCGCCCGCCCCTTTGACAACGACACGTCACGCCGCCCGCGACCCCGTCAGCGCCTGACCCGGCAGGCTCAACCTGCCTCCCTCCCCGGCCGTGTGGAAGCTCAGGTGCACGGCGAGCGCCTGTTCCGCCACCAGCAGCAGGATCAGGATGAGGAAGAAGACGGCCGACTCCGTTAAGACCGTTTGCGGGTTGATCGGCGGCGGCCCGCCGGCGCCGATCACGTTGACGGACCCCGGTCTGGCCTCGTCCTTGAGCTGCTTGAAGCCGGAGACGCGGTCGAGCGCCCCCTCGCTCAGGGCGTCCACGTTGAAAACATGCACGACGCTGGCGATCGCCTCCTTCTCCCGCGCATCGAGCAGCTCCGTGACCGAGATGCCCGGCTCCTTCACGCTCGGCAAGCTGAAGGAGACCGAACCCTCCTTTTCCACGCCCAGGATGTCGTCCTTGAACACGACCTCGGCGGGCTTGTCCTCCACCGGCTTCATGAAGACGCGCTTCACCTTCTGGTGCGGCAGGCTGCGCTTCTTGAAGACATCGGTATCGACGCTCAGCTTCAAGTCCGTGCCGACCGTGTAGGTCGCCTCCGAACCCTGGCTGGCCAGGTACTTTTGCAGCTCCTCCAGGACCACGGGAAACGCGGTCGGATTGTCGGGCGAGCCGGCGACCGACCAGCCGGACCAGCGCGGCCCGGAGCTGGAAAGCACCACCACGACGCGGCCCCGGCCATAGCGCGAGGCGATGATGAAGGGGTCGCCATAGGCGAACTCGTCGTAGAGGTTGAGGATCTGCTGCCTGAGCGCCTTGACGTCCGGGTCGGAGCTGGACCACAACTCGGTCATGTCCGGCGCCTCCGGGTCCTCGACCTCGCGCTCCACCTCCTTGCCGTCCTTCTTCTCGATCTCCTTCTTCTTGGCGCCCGGGTCGGTGAGCATGTAGTTGAGCGGCCGGGCCAGGTGGTACACCTTCTTGCCCAGGTTCGACTCCATGACGCGACGGACGCCGTCCCGGTGGTTCTCGATCCCCTTCTTCCAGCGCGCCAGCTTGGCGTTCTTGAGCACGCGCAGCACCGGCGCCTTGCTATCCTCCAGTGTCGCCCCCGCCTCGGTCGTGCCGAACAGGACCCGGCTCACCGTCGACGTCACCTTGAAGTTGATCGTCTCCTCGCTCGGCAGCGTCGCCAGCTCCGTCACGTCCCAGGTTTTCAGCTCCTCTTCCTTCTTCTTGTCATCCTTCTCCTCCGGCGCCGCCATCGGCTCGGGGCGCTTGACGCGGAAGTACTTGGACACGTTCACGTTCTCGAAGTTGCGCTGGTTCATGCCGTCGCGCAGCAGCCGGCCGAAGATCGGGTACTTGTCCAGGTCCGGGAACTGCCGCTCGCGCAGGATGAGGTCTTGCGATTCCTCTTCCTTCTTCTTCCCCTTGGGGTCCTCGTCCGCCTTGGCCGTCGGCAGCTTGGCGGTGATCACATCGATCAGCTCGACCGGGAAGACGCCCTTGCCTTCCTTGTACAGGACCTTGTTGTAAAGATCCTTGGACACGTCCGGCCCCATGAAGAAGGCCACGCCGCCCCCGGCCGCCACGTAGGACTCCAGGCTCGCCACCTGCTCCGGCTTCAGGCTCGCCACATTGAGCAGATAAACCGACGAGAAGCGCGACAGCTCGTCGGTCCGCTCCAGGGCCCGCTCCGGTACGCCGCGGCCGATCTCCTCGCCGAAGACAACCTTGTAGTTGGCGCTCGGGGCCGATTCGAAGCTGCTATTGAGATAGAACCAATCCTGGCCGGTCTCGTCCTTGGTGACCTTGCCGCGGCCGTCGACCAGGAGGACCGGCACGTTCTCGCGGACCTCGACCGAGGCGTAGCGGCGGTTGTCGGTGGGCAGGCCGTCGTTCTCGAGCGGGTTGTACTTGTTGGCGGGGCTCATGAGGCGGGCCGAGATGAAGACGTGGCCGCCCCGGTAGGGGAGGTCCTTGCGCTCGTCGAAGGGGGGCAGGTCGAAGGCGACCGGGACGTCGAGGGTGTTGGCCGGGACCTTGACGGGCATCGAGCCGCGGAAGTTGACGTCGAGCCGCTCCTTGCCGCTCAGCTCGTCGAAGACCTGGACGTTGACGTATTTCTCCTGCGAGCTGAAGTTCGCCAGCTTCATGACGAACTCCATGCGCATGTTCTTGGAGACGACGCGGGTCGTGGAGCGGAGGTCGACGATGGCGACGTTGTCGCGCGAGACGCCGACTTCGTTGCGGTCGCGCTTGGGCTGGACCGCGTCGATGACGTTGATGAACAGGTCGGGGTGCTTGTTGGTGAGAGCGGCCAGCTCTTTGTAGCCGGTCTTGCTCTTGGGGTTCCAATCGTCGTCGCGCCAGTCGGAAATGAAATGGAGCGTGATACGGTTGTTCTGCCGAGCCTCGATCAGGGCGGCGAGCTTCTTGACGGTGGCGCCCATCGGCACGTGCACCATGGTCGGCTCGAGCCGCTTGACTTCCTCCTCGAACTCCTTGAACTTGCCCTCGTCGTTGAAGCTCTTGAAGTAGGTCGGCTGGAAATCGGTTTCATTCACCAGGCGCGACACGGGGACGACGACCAACTCGTCGGTGGCGTTGGCGCTCTTGAGCCCCTGGCCGATCTCCTTGATGAGCTGGTCCTGGATGGCGTTCTGGAAGGCGGTGCGCTTGCCCTTGAGCTTGCCTTCGTCCTCCCATTCCTCGCGCATGCTGAGCGTGTCGTCGAGAACGACGACGTGCAGGTGGGGCTTGGAGCCGAGGTTGGCGAAGGCGGAGCTGACGAAGCGGGACACGAGGAAGCCGAACAGGGCGACCAGGAGGCAGCGCAGGAACAAGAGGAGGAGCTGCTCGATGATGAGCCGCTTGCGCTTGCGTTTCTGGGCCTTGAGCAGGAACTCCATCGCCGCCCAGCGGATGCGCTTGAAGCGCATGCGGTTGATGAGGTGGATGATGATCGGCACGCTCACCAGCGCGGCGGCGACCGCGAGAAAGCCCGGATTGAGGAAGATGCTCATCATTGGTTGTTGGATTGACAATTAGCAATTGCAAATTAGCAATTGCAAATTAGGGGTAGTTGCCGCGTCGGCGTTTGCGGGCTGAGGACTTCGTCCAACAGGCGCCAGCCGCGTCCCGGCAACTATCCCAAATTCGCAATTGCTAATTGTCAATTGTCATTTGTCAATTTCCTTGCCCTTTCTCAAGCGTTCACTTTCGCCTTCGCCAGCGCCAGACGCTGGTGCAGGAACTTGGACAGGACGGCGTCCAGGTATTCCTCGGTGTGCACCAGCATGTAGTCGATCCCTTTGCGAGCGCAGCCGCGCCGCACCTCGACCAGGTACTCTTCGAGCGCCTCGATGTAGCCGTCGCGGAGGGCACGCGGGTCGCACAGCACCTGCTCCAATTCCTCCATCCCTTCGAAGCGGGTCGTTCCCGTGAACGGGAAGGTCAGCTCCTCGTGGTCCATCACGTGGAACACCATCACGTCATGCCGGTTGTGCCGCAACATTTCCAAAGCGCGAAACAGCGGCTCGCGCGGCAGCAACAGGTCCGAGATGATGATCACCAGGCCACGGCTGGGAGCGTTCTCGGCGACGCGGCGGATGATCTTCTCGATGTCCGTCTTGTCGCGCGGCCGGCTGACGTGCATCGCCTTGATGATGGCGTCGATGTGGTTCTGGTGGCTGCGCGCCGGGACGACCTGGCGCACGTCCTCGTCGAAGGTCATGCAGCCGCAGGAGTCCTGCTGCCTCAGAAGCATGTACGCCAGGCAAGCGGCGATGGTGCAGGCGTATTCGTACTTGTTGAGGGCGCCGTTGCCGTAGTGCATCGAGGCGCTGACGTCGACGACCAGGTGGGAGCGGAGATTGGTCTCCTCCTCGAACTGCTTGATGTAGAACTTGTCGGTCTTGGACCAGACCTTCCAGTCGAGGTGGCGGATGTCGTCGCCGGCGGTGTAGTCGCGGTGCTGCACGAACTCGACCGAATGGCCGAAGAAGGGGCTGCGGTGCATGCCGGAGATGAAGCCTTCGACCACCTGGCGGGCGCGCAGGTCGAGGCGGGAGATGCGCGCGATCGTCTTGGGATCGAGAAAGCGACGCGGGTCTTCAAGGTTGCGTTTCATGATGCTGGATTCTCACCGTTTAGCCGCTCCTCGCAGAGGAGCGCGGACGCTGCGGTTCGACGGCGATCAGCGCTTCTCGGCACGGAGCGGCTAAACGCGATGTTTACGACTGGAAGATCACCTTGAAACGCTCGTCCTTGGTCAGGTCGCCTTCGCGGCTCGGCGTTTCCTTGAGCAGCTTCTGGATGACGGTGTCGGTGGTCACCCCTTCGGAGGCGGCCGTGAAGTTCGTCAGGATACGGTGCCGCAGCACCGGATAGGCCAGCGCCTGGATGTCCTCGCACTGCACATGGGTACGGCCGTAGAGCAGAGCGCGGGCCTTGCCGCCCAGGATGAGGTACTGGACGGCGCGGGGGCCGGCGCCCCAGCTGAGCCAGTCGCGGACCCAGCGCGGCACGCCGGGCTCGCTTACGCGCGTCTGCCGCACGAGGGCCAGCGTGTATTGAATGACGTGGTCGGTGACCGGCACGCGCCGCACCAACCGCTGCAATTCCAGGATCTGCTCGCCGGAGAGGACGGGCGACACCTCGTCCTGGATCAGGGCCGTCGTCCGCCGGGCGATCTCGAATTCCTCGCCGAAGGTCGGATACTTGACGAACACCTTGAACATGAAGCGGTCTTGCTGGGCCTCGGGCAGAGGATAGGTGCCTTCCTGCTCGATCGGGTTTTGGGTCGCGAGCACGAAGAACGGGTCCGACAGGCGATGGCGAACGCGGCCGACCGTCACCTGCCGCTCCTGCATGGCCTCGAGGAGAGCGGCCTGCGTCTTGGGGGGCGTACGGTTGATCTCGTCCGCGAGGATGATGTTCGCGAACAGGGGACCTTCGAGGAACTTGAACTCGCGATGGCCGGTCGTGCGGTTCTCCTCGATCACTTCCGTGCCGGTGATGTCGGAGGGCATCAAGTCAGGGGTGAACTGGATGCGGCTAAAGGCGAGGGACAGGCCCTTGGACAGCGTGCTGATCATCAAGGTCTTGGCGAGACCGGGGACGCCTTCCAGAATGCAATGGCCCCGGCTAAACAGGGCGATCAGCAATTCCTCGATGACCTGGTCCTGGCCGACGATGACGCGGCTCAGCTGCTTCTTGATATCGGCGAAGGCGTCCTTGAGCCGGCGGACGGCGTCGAGGTCGTTGGCGGCAAGGGATTCAGTCGCTTTGTTGTCCATCGGGGTCACTCTCGGAAAAAGAAAAACGTCCGCCGGCCGGCGCGGAAGGCGGGACGCGAGGTCACAAAACGTAGCTGAACTCACAAGAGTTCAGGCCTAATAGAAGACGCTTGGGTTGCCGCAGTCCTATCGATCTTTGCCAGGTTGCGGCTGGAGAAAGCGAACCTGGGAATGAGCAGGGCAGGCAATCGGGCATCGTCGTCGACATCGGGGGTCGCCCCGGCTCGGCGAGCCGGGGCTCATTTCACCCTCCACATCCATGGTAGGGTGGATGAATCATTGCGCGTAAAACGGGACGGCTCCGCGGTCCAGTTGCATCATGGTGGTGTAGATCGCGGTCGAGTCGACGGGGCCGACGCTGAAGCCGCCGCCGCCGGGCCAGCTGCCGTCCGTGTTCTGGCTCTTCACCAGGTGATCGAACATGTCTTCGCGGTACTTGGACCAGGTGACACGCTCCTTGGCCGGGGTCGCGCCGAACATCTTCTCCCAGCCGTCATCCCCGAGGACGTAAACGGCCTGGCACAGATAGTAGTGAGTGTATTCATCGTGGCCGATGCGGCCGCTGCCGTGATCGAGGACGGCGCGCTTGGTGTACTTGAACCAGTCCTTGACGTACTTGTTGCTGTACTCGCCGGCGCTGAAGAGACAGGCGATGGCGGCGGCGGTGAGGGCGGGGCGCTCGCCGCCAATGGGGGCGCCGATGCCGCCGCGGCCGAGGCTGTAGATGACGCCACCGTTGGCCGTCGTTGACTTGCGCAGGTAGTCCGCGCCCTTCGTCACGAACGTCTTCGGCACGGGGATGCCGGCATTGCGGCACGCACGCAGGGCCTGCATCTGCGTCACCGTCACGGATCCTTCGTCCTGATCGTGGCCGTCCTTCGCGGAGGTGTAGAACCAGCCGCCCTGCGTCGACTGAGCGTTGCCGATGTATTTCACGGCCCGGGTCAGCACGTCCTTCATCTGGGCCCGGCGTTCCTTGTCGTCCTCTTCGCCGTAGGCCAGAGCGAGGAACAGCGTGGCGAAGCCGTGGCCGTACATGTAACGCCCGGTTTCCGTGGGATGGTCCGGGTTACCGATGAGGCCGTCCCGAGCCCCGCCCTTTTGGGCACGGCTCATGCACCAGTCGACGGCGAGCCGAATGTTCTTGGAGTACTTGCCTTCCCGAACGGTGCTGCCTTCCATCAGCAGGGCGACGCCCGCCAGCCCGGTCATCGAGCTGGGATAGGTATCCCCGTTGGCGCCCCAGTGGCCGTCCTTGAATTGCTTGGACACCAGGTAGTCCAGCCCCTTGGTGATCGTGGGGAGGTACTTGGCCGGGATCTCGTCCGCGCGGGCCCGGCCCAGCGGCTGAACGAGGAACACTCCGACGGCGGCCAACGCGGGAATCGACCATTTCATAGGGTGAATCCTTGGCATGCCCCGGGCGCCCCTCTCCCGACTCCGGGATTAAGAGGCAACCTCAAAGCATTGACGATTTAATCACCTTTTCCTGACACACAATGTCTACTTTTTAGGCAAATCGGGCAGCGGCGCTACCGGCAGCGGCCTTCGGATCGGCGGCATCCGGATGACCGGTGGCCGAATCACCGCTCCGGGGCCCATCGGCACGAAGCCGGGCGGCGGCAGCATCGGGCCCACACCCGTTCCCGAAGCGCCAGGCCCCGAGGCCGTCGCATCGCCGCCAGGGACAACGATCTTGCGACCATCGTCGATGTAGTGGACGAGAGTCGAGCCGAGCGTCGCCATCGTGATCGTGCCCGAGGAAGGATCGAATGTGAACGTCAGGTATTGAGGCGAGCCATTGGAAGGCCGTGGACCCGGATCCCAAATCATCTTGCCGGTACGTTTGTCCACTGACTGGGTGGGAGAGAGCCAGCGGTTGCCGCCGACACCCATGTTGAGCATCTCGTTGTACCGGCTCGTGAAGATCAGCACCGGCATCTCCTCGAACTGCTCCACCAGCACCATCTGATTGGCGAGCGGCTTGAAGGTGTGCCAGAGGAAATCGCCGTTGGTCCGCTTGCGGACGGCGCCGCCGATCTTCTCCTCGCCCTCTCCGCGTTTGAGGGCGAGGACCCAGCCGTTGACCTGGGCGCAACTCATGCCGTTGTTGAAGTTGTTGCCGATGACGCTGCCGGAGATCTTGTTCCCGTCCACCGGCCGGTTCAGGGCGATGTAGTAGCGGTCGGCGTCGGCGAGGAGGATTGGCCGCTCCAGACCGCGGAGGTCATCGGCGAGAATCTGCGACTTGATGACGTTGGTTTTCACCAGCTCTTCGCCGGTTTCCGCGTTGAGGATGTAGGCGTTTCCATCCACGTCCACGGCGCCGGTGATACCCGCCTGGTAGGTGTGCAGGGGATAGGTTTTGACGCCGAAGTTCTTGCTCCACAGGTCTTTGCCGGTGGGGATGTCGTACCGCTTCAGGATGAGACCACCCTTCTGCGGGACGGCGACCAGCATCGTCCGTCCCTCGACGCGGATCTTGTTGGCGTACAGCCCGCCGAAGTCGGGCGCGGCGTCGATCGAGGAGCCGTCGCGGGCGCTCAGCACTCGCCCGGTGCCGGCCGATTCGGCGTCGGCGTTCTCGATGAGGAACAGGTGGTTCTCGTCGCCGAAGACGCGGGTGTGGGTCGTCACGTCCATCTTCTTCCAGAGAAGCGTTCCCTTGAGGGGATCGACGACTTCGAGTCCCTTTTGCGTCACCAGCGCGACGTAGCCGGCGTCGATGGCGCCGACCTGACCGAGCGGCACGCGCGTCTTCTGGTTGTTGAACTGGTTCCAGATGACAGCAGATAGCCGTCCTCATCGGCGGTGATCTCACTCATGAGCAGGCCAGGGTGCGGGCGTGATCGACACCTCCGAGAGCGTCTTCTGCCAGAGGACGTCTCCGGTGTCCGCGTTCGAGCACAACGCGATGCTCCCCACCTGCACGGCGAAGACGTGCCCCTTGGCGTGGAAGTAACGGAACTTCGCTTCCGGATTCGGGTTCGGTTGATAAAGGAACTGGAAATACTTCTGGTTCACGGGGTTGTTAAGCGTGCCGAGCGTCTTACTCCAGATCGTGGTGTGCGAGCCAACGTCCACCAGCTTGAACCCGATGTTGTTGATGTCCGAAGGATCCATGACGAGGCGGAGGCTCTTCATGCGCGGGGTGAGGTCCCCGGTCGGCAGGAAGGAGAAACCGCCAACGCCTTCGGTCGAGCCGCGCGGCAGTTCCTTGGCGGCCACCTTGGCGTCTCCCCAGGAAACGATGCGCTCACCGAGGTAGGGAAGAAAGCGCTTGTCGGTCGCCATGTCGTTGAACAGGGCGGCGCCGGTGATCTTGTCGCGCACCGGAACGTCCGCGAAATCCCGGGCCAGCTCGCGGTAGTAGGCGGCCGCCAGCTTGAGCGATTCGGTCGAGCCCTTCTTCTCTTCGAGCAAAGCCAGGGTCGCCAGAGCCCGGCCGCCGTCGACGTCCTTGCGGAACTTGGAGATGCGCAGTTCCTCGAGCCGCATCTCGGCCTCGAGAAACGCGCCCTTGTCTCCCTTGGCGATGATGCTCTCCGCCAGCCGCAGCCGGGCGTCGCGGCCGACGTTGAACGGCACGTCGAACATGCTGACGAAGTAGCGGATCTCGCCGACGTCCTTCTTGGCCTCGACGATCTTCCATTCATCGGCGATCTTCCTGTTCAGCGGCTCGCGCTGCTCCGGTGTCGCCTTGGCCATCATGTCGCCGATGCGGGCCCGGAGCCAGATGTCGATCGGCACCTTGTGCGACGGATCGTCCAGGCCGGCGACGCCCCCCGTTTCCTTGTGGATGGGCAGGGCGCCGAAGCGTTTGTAATTATCGTAAGCGTCGATCAACTCACCCAGCGTCTCGCGGCCCTGGCCGACGATGCGGTAGAACTTCGCCTCGCGGAGCTGCTGCTCCTGCGGCGTGTCGCCCAGCTTGCACAACTGATCGTATTCCTTCAGATAGCGGACGTTCGTCCCCTTGAAGTCGATCTGCAGAAGCTCGGTGAGGGCTTCGTACAGACGAGTCTGGGCCCGCTTGGTCACGTCCGCCGCCGGCTTCAATTCGATGGCCTTCTCCAGGTCGTTGACGGCGGATTGCACCTGGCCGTCCGCCAGGAACAGTTCGCCGCGGTCGACCAGCTTGACCGGGTTGGTCGGATCGGCCTTGAGAGCGATGTTGGCCTGGGCAAGGCGGGCGACAAGTTGCGGAAAGGCCATGATCTCGGTCGGCGTCTGGGAGATGACGGTACCTTCGTAGAAGACGAGGTTGCCGGGCGTGGTCGGCGTGGAGCGAGCCCGGTTGTGCGCCTTGACGACGCCCTTGTCGATGTCGATCGCCAGGATCTCCCCCTTCTTCAAGGGGAGGTAGTAGACGTTGTTGCTGGCGACGCCCTGGCCGGAGGGGAAATCGCTGGTGGCGACGGTCCACATGGCGCGGCCATCGTGGAGGTTGAGGGCGGTGACGCGGTTCTTGTTGACGATCAGGACCTTGCCGTTGTAGACGCCCCCCATGTAGAGGTCGCCATCGGCCTGGCGCTTTTTCCAGACCGGCGTTCCGTCACGCAAGTTGATGCAGTGGACGGAGTTGGCATCCGGGGCCGTGAAGATAACCTTACCCTCGGCGATGGCGGGCGGGGCCGGATACCAGCTGAAGAACCCGGTCTGGGTATTGGTGGTCGGCAGCACCGGAATCATCGGGATGCCGGGCATGGGAAACGGCGTTGCCGGCGCGAAGGGCAGCGGCGGCGGGGCCTGCTCGCGGTAGGGATAGGCCCAGGCCAGGCTGCGCGAGGCGAGATCGACGCCGAGCACTTCGCCGGCGTGCGTCGGGCAGACGAGGACGCCTTCGCCATACGCCAGCTGCGCCGAGGTGAGGCGCCGTCCCGGATAGTGCGTGACGCGCGAGTTCTGCTCGATTTCGCCCAGCGACTGGATCGGCTCGATGATCTGCGGCGTACGACCCGTGACCTTGGACGGATCGATGCAGATCAGCCGCAGCTCCGAGTTGCCGGTCGGCGTGCCGACGCCGCCGTTCTTCTCGTTGAGAACGTAGAGCTTGCCGCCGACCGAGATGGGGACGCCGAGGAAATGGCTGTCGGAGAAGCCGTCTTCCTTGGTACCCAGCTCCCATTTCATGTCGCCGTGGACCAGGTCGATGGCATAAAGCTTGTTGCTCATCACGAGCGGCTTGATGTTGGCGGGCACGTTGGCGCTGGCCCAGATGAAGGGCTGGAACTGGTCGGGCGGGATCGGAACGGCGAGATCGTCGATGGCGTAGACGTACTTGTGATCCGTCGAGAGCGTGCCGAGCAGGCTGTTTTCGTAGACAAGGCTGCCGTAGCCGACAACCGAGGAGTAGCGGGTGAGCCAGTTCTGGATGGTCGGGAGCTTGATGTCGGTCCCGGTGGCGGCCATGATCTTGGCGAGGCCGCCGTCCATCGCGGGGACCTTCCAGGCGATGTCTCCCGCCTTGGCGGTCACCTTGCCGGCGCCGTCCAGCTGGTCTTCGAGGTAGACGGCGCGGATGTCGGAATAGGAGCGATAGACGAGGATCTTGTTCGCGGCGATCGGGAAGAAACCGGGCAGGATCGCCCGGTCCTTGGCGTCTTCCATCTGCTTGAGCGCGCGGGTCAGCTGGTCCTGCGCTTCCTTCCCCTCCTCGTCCGGGAACTCGGTCAGCTTGTCCAGGACGAGCGGCCGCTTCCACAGCAGCATGTCCAAGAGCGGCGGGCTGCCGTTCGCCTGCGCGGTGTTCGTCTGGTTGCCGCGGATCATCGGCCAGTCATTTGGGTTGACGCTGGTCACGACGGGGATGGTGTCGAGGGCCTTGCGCAGATCGGCGGTGGCGACCAGTTCATCGCCGAGTTTCATGCCGCGGTCGCCGATGCGGCCGACGAGCTTTTTCCAGGCGAGATCGGAGTTCTTCGTGTCGCCGGCGCGGCGATAGGCGAGGGCGGCCTTGAGGAGGGTCAGGTCGGTGATCTTAACGCGGTCTTCCGGCATCGCCATCAGCTTTTCGAAGCGCAGGGCGGCGACGAAATACTGACCGCGATCGAGGAAGTAGGTGCCGAGCAGGTCGTTGGCGTCGGCGCCGGCCCGGGTGTGGTAGTAACGCTGGGCAACCTCAGCCATCTCCTCGCGGTTGCCGGTCTTCTTCGCGTCATCGAGCATGGCCTTGGCCTTGGCGCCATGGGCGATCTCGTAGGCGTCGAGGGCCTCGCCGGGCAGGCCGCCGAGCAGTTTGTTGGCCTCGAACTTGACGCTGGTCCAGCGCAGCACTTCGTGGCCGGCCGGGTCGAGATCACGAACCTGGACGTAGTGATCGGTCTTGAGGTCGAGGAGGATCTGAAGGGCCTGGATGGCGCGGTCCCAATCCTTGCTGGTGATGGCGTCGCGGGCGACGTTGACGACGTCGCGGTATTTCGCCTCCTCCTTGATCTTCAACGAGGAGAACGAGGCCGCCATCGCCCCGGGATCTTTCTTCTTGGCGGGAGGCTCGGCCTGCGTGCTCAGGGTCAGGACCGAGAGAGCCAGGACCAATGCCCCGGCCGACCAGCGCCATCCGCTTGCCTTGCTCATGGAACCGTTCTCCCGCAAAAACGCATATACGGACGATAAGCCCGCGCCCTTGGCGGGCTCTTCGCTTTCAGGTAGGACTCTGATTGTTGCACACGCCGGCCGGACAGACAAGAAATTTCAAACCGCTTTTCGACGGCACTTCCGTCCAAGGGGCGACGAACCAGGCCCCTGATTCTAACAACCTTGAAACGCCGAGCGGCCGCAGGCGAGCGCCATCCCTTTGTAGGTGCGCCGGCTTTGTCTCCTTACAATAGGTTCGATCCATTCCTTCCTCCGGAGATGCTTCCATGACGTACGGCGCGCGCAACCGTCTCACCGCCAAGGTCACCTCAGTCCAGAGCGACCCGGTGATGTCACTCGTCAAGTTCGAGGTGACGGTCTCCGCCGTCCACCTCGCCTCCGCCTTGACCACCGAATCGGTACACGAGATGAAGCTGAAGGTCGGCGACGAGGTCGAGCTGCTCATCAAGGCGGTCCACGTATTGCCGATCAAGAAGTGAACCCGCCCTGGACCGTTATTTGGAGGCTGTTCAAACGCAGCTGCGACTCATTTTGAAACAGCTTTCTACCAGCGGGCGCCCTGGGGCTCGCTTGCGGATTCGCGCGCGACGTCCTACGATCAGACGAAACGGATTTTCCCTTTCCCGAGGTGGTCGGCATGCGACGTTTTCTTGCGGTCTTCCTGCTTCTTCTCCTCGCCGGCGCCGGGCATGCGGTGATCAAGGCGCTGCTGCCGCTGGAATCGTTGCTTGGCAACAGCCACTATGTCTTCGTCGCCAAGGTGGAAAAGTTCTTCGCCGACAAGCCGGCCATGGTGCTGAACGTCGTCGACGACCTGAAGGGCAAGGCGCCATTCCGCCGCATGCCCGTCAACCTCGCCGCCGACAAGGAAGCCGACAAGAAGTTTCAGCCGGAGATCCTCAAACGCCTGGGGGACGACCTGGAAGTCGTCTTCTTCGTCAACCACCGCGGCAAGCAGCTGACGACGTTCGCCTACAGCAACGGCACCTGGTTTCACATCCTGGGCCAGCAGACGGGCAAAGACACCGTCGCCTGGCGCTTCATGAATGGCGAACCGTTCCTGCGCCGCACCTTCAAAGGCTCGAACGCCGAATTGAAAGCGATCCTCGCCGACGCCATCGCCGGCAAGAAAAAGCCGCCGGAAGTCAACGAAAAGGAGCCGAGCGGCTTCGGGCCGGTGTATGAGAAGAAGTCATCGGCTGTCAAACCGGCAGACCGGAGCGTGGCCGGTCGTGTTGTCCTGTCGACCGGCCTTCCCGGTCTGTTCGCGGTCATTCCCACGCTTGGCGTCGGCGGACCCATCGCCATCCTCGCTATCCTGTTCCCGACCGTCTTCGGCGGCGTTCTTGTCCTGTTCCGGCAGTGGATCGCCTTCATCACGCTCCTGAGCGTCAACAGCACCCTTATCCTGTTGCATTTCCTCCTGGGCGATTCCTTTCGCGGCAGCTGGCTCGCCGAGCAAGCGACCCTCTGGATCGTCATGGCGGGCGTCAATTTGCTCTGTTTTCTCTGGGCCTGGCGGCGCCAGATCGACAACGTCTCCCTCGGCTCCGCCGCGATGGAAACGCCCGAGCGAACCGAGAACATTGTTCTCGTCTCCCTCGGCGCCATCATGCTCGGCCTGCTCGTCCTCGTCCTCTGGCTCAGCGACGGCGACCTGCACGACATCAACAACAAGCTCGTCCTCGTCCTCGCCGCGGGTGTCTGGCTCGCTCTCTTCGTCAAGGCGTTCAAAACCGTACGCAATTCGCGCAGCCTGGCCGTGCCCCTCTCCACGGAAGGCGTGATGCTCGTCGGCTGCCTGGCCGCCTCCCTCTACTTCTTTGTCGGCCAGGGCGGAAACGTCGAGGCCACCGTTTTCTCCGGAGACGCCGGCGGCTCGCTGCAGATCAGCTTCGACGGCAAGGAACGCTGGCAATACGTCGTCGCTCCCGAAACCGGCGGCTTCGTTTCCACACCCTTCGTTGCGGCCGACCGCGTCTACGCCGCCTCCGCGCATCCGTCATTCAAGTTCGGCATCCTCCACTGCGTCGATCGCTCCACGGGCAAGCTCCTGTGGAAGTTCGACGACGACGGCGCCATGAAACAGGTTTACTCCTCCCCCACGGTCGTCGATGGCCGGCTCTACATCGGTGAAGGCTTCCACGACGACCCCGATTGCAAGCTCTATTGCATCGACGCCGTCAAGGGGACGAAGGTCTGGGACTTCGAGACCAAGGGGCAGACCGAATGCACCCCCGCCGTCGCCCTGGGCCGTGTCTTCTTCGGCGCCGGGAACGTCGGCTTCTACTGCGTCGACGCCGAGACCGGCAAGAACATCCACTGGTCGTTTCCGCCCAAGGGATACAAGGGCCGGCTGCTGCGTTTCTGCGGCAATCCGATCGTCGCCAACGGCCGTGTTTACGTCGGCACCGGCGTCGACCGCAATCAGACCGAGGACAAGGGTAGAACGGCGGTCTTTTGCTTCGACGCCCGCTCCGGCGCTTTGATCTGGGACCGCGATGTGCCGATCCCCTGCTGGGCGGCGCCCGTTCTCGACGGCGACCGCCTCTACGTCGCCCTCGGCAACGGCGACATCGTCGCGGACGCCGAGCACTACGATTCCAAGGTCAAGAACCATGGCGCCATCGTTTGCCTCGACGCCGAGAGCGGGCGCAAGATCTGGACCGCCGACCTGCCCAACGGCGTCATCAACGAAGCGGCCGTGGACGAAGACCACGTTTACTGCGGCAGCCGCGACGGCAACTGCTATTGCCTGCGCAAGAGCGACGGCCGGCCGCTCTGGGAGCGCGGCCTCTTCCGCGGCCGCTCGGGCACGGCCGTCGTTGCCTCTCCCGCCCTGGCTCGGCTTGGAGAACGCACGGAAAGCGTTGTGGTCGTCTCCAACTTTGGCCGCCGAGTCAGCCTCGATCCGCGGACAGGCAAGGAGCAATGGTCTACCGAGGAATGGCCGGGAGAGTGTCACTTCACGGCGAATCCGCGCGTGGTCGCGACCCGCGCGGGGCGGCAGATCTTCATCGCGGGCGCGGTGAACGGCGACCTGACGCGCGGCCGGCCGACGTTGTTTTGTCTCGAAGATCGCGTGAGCGAAAAGTAAGATGACCGAGCCGGATTGCGCTTCCCGCCCCGGGTCTCGAGCCGGGACGGTGCTGCTGTTCCCAAACGGGGCTGGTGTGAGGAGTAACTTGCATCGTTCGTTTTTCCAAAAAGCGTGAGAATCCGTTTGGTGAGACGAATCCGGTTTGAAGCCGCCTCTAGATGTTTCGGGATCCCATGCAAGAACGCACGCCTTGGATCTTCTTTTTCGCCGACGGCCGCGCCGATGCCGGCAATGACATCAAGCATCTCGTCGGCGGCAAGGGCGCCTCGCTCGCCGAGATGACCCGCGCCGGACTGGCCGTGCCCCCGGGTTTCACCATCTCCACCGCTTGCTGCCACCTCTTTTACCTCCAGCAGCAGACCTGGCCGGACGGCCTTCTCGACCAGGTGCGGGCCGCCCTCGATCGCCTCGAAGCGATCGCCGGCCGCAGGCTGGGACAGGGGGACAACCCGCTGCTCGTCGCCGTCCGCTCCGGCGCCGCCCAGTCGATGCCGGGGATGATGGACACGATCCTCAACGTCGGCCTCAATCCCGAGTGTGTCCGCGCCATGGCCCGCCGCTCCGGCAATCCGCGCGGCGCCTGGGAGGCGTACTACCACTTCCTGCGCATGTATGGCCGCACGGTCTACAGCCCGCAGAAGCTCTACGACGAGGCCGAGCTGGACCGCCTCGTCCACGAACGCCTGGACGACGCCGGCGTCGCTCGGCTGGAAGATCTCGAAGGCGACCAGATCGAGGCGCTCTGCTTCGTGATATTCGACTTCTTCCAGCAGCACGCCATCGCCTTCCCGACCGCTCCCTGGGACCTGCTGACCGGCGCCATCCTCGCGGTTTTTCGTTCCTGGAACAGCGACCGCGCCCTTACCTACCGCAAGCATCACAAGATCGAAGGCGTCGAAGGCACGGCCGTCAACGTGCAGATGATGTGCCCCTCCGAAGTCTCCGGCGTCATGTTCACCGCCAACCCGGTCCACGGCGCCGACGAAATCATCATCGAGTCCTCCTACGGTCTGGGGGAAGCCATCGTCCTGGGCAAGGTGACGCCCGACCGCTTCACCCTCGACAAGAAGTCCCTGGAAGTGCGCGAGCGCCAACTCGGCAAGAAAGACTACGCTATCCGAACGGTCACCGAGCCCGCTATCCCCCCCAAGCCCGCAGGCGAGTCTTCGAGCCTGCGGGATGGTTCGAGCCTGCGGGGTGGTTCGAGCCCGCGGGATAGTTCGAGCCCGCGGGATAGTTCGAGCCCGCGGCACGACCTGGCCCCCACCCTCAACGGCGCCTCCCTAACCGACCCCCAGCTCGCCGACCTCGCCCGGCTCGGCCTCAACGTCGAACGCTATTTCAAAGTCCCGTGCGACATCGAATGGGCCCTCTCCGCCGGCCGCTTCTACCTGCTGCAATCCCGCCCCATCAAACTGAAGCGCGCCTTGATCTCCACCGAGGAGCGCGACAAGGTCCGCCGCGAGGAAATCGCAGCCCTCCGCAACATCGCCGAGCCGCGCGGCACGGTCTGGGCTCGCTTCAACCTCTCCGAGATTCTCCCCGAGCCGACGCCGATGACGTGGGCCATCGTACGCCGCTTCATGTCCGGCAAGGGAGGCTTCGGCCAGATGTACCGCGACATGGGCTTCGACCCCGATCCGGCCCTCGACGACGTCGGCGTCTTCGATCTCATCTGCGGCCGGCCCTACTGCAATCTGTCGCGCGAGCCGCGCATGCAATACCGCAGCCTGCCGTTCGAGCACTCGTTCAAGACGCTCAAGGCCGATCCGAGCAAGGCGCTCTACCCGCAGGCGACGCCCAACTTCGTCCGCGCCGGCTGGAGGTTCTGGGTCACGCTGCCGGTCACGCTCGTCAAGATGGCCTGGTCGAGCCGCAAGCTCAAGCGCAGCGAGCGCACCTTCGCCCGCAAGTTCCGCGAAGAGATCGTGCCGCGCTTCCTCGATGAAGTGAAAGGCGCCGAGAAGGAAGACATCGCCGCGCTACCCGCCGCGGCCCTCGTCGCGAAGATCGAGCACTGGACGCAGCGCACGCTCTTCGACTTCGCCCGCGACAGCCTGAAGCCGACGGCGCTCACCGCCCTCGCCATGGCGAATCTCGAGCGCACGCTCGCCGCGCGCTTACGTCCGTTCGCCCCCGACCCGAGCAAGGAAGCCGAGTACGCCGCCAAGGGGACGCAGCGGGCCCAGGCCTTCATCCGCGAGCTGGTGATGAACGTCGCCCCCGAACGCGACGCCGACCTCGCCGGCGGCCTACGCGACCTTGCCGCCGGCCCATCACGCGACGAGTTCGAGCACTTCGGCCACCGCGGCAGCATGGAGATGGAACCTGTCCCGCCACGCTTCGCCGAAGACCTCGAACGCTCGACAAGGCGACCGGCAAGATGGCTGCCGCCAAGGCGCCAGTCGAAGGAAGAGCGTCTCGGCTGAGGGGATGTCCCCAAGCCGAGTACCACCCTCCCCCTTGTGGGGAGGGTTGGGGGTGGGGGGCTGGCGTCACGACATGCGTCAGGAGATGCGCCCGATGAAACGTCCGCCAGCCTGCGTCAAACCTGGGAACGCCTCGCCCTCGAGGCCCACCTCATGCTTCCAGGAAAACATCCCTGCTGAAGACGCGTCCTCAGCGATTACCTCAGCTTCCGCGAAGCGGCCAAGGCACTACCTCATTCGCGGCTACTCGCTGATCCGCCGCTATCTCGTCGAGCTGGATCGCCGCTACTCCCCTTCGGCGGCGGCATCTTCCTCACCCCGGACGAGTTGTACGCGCCTCATCGCCGTCAAGACGGACGACCAGGCCGCTCGCCCTCTTCTTCAGACGATCGACGAGCCGCTCGCCGCCGCGGCCGCCCTCAGTTCCCCGGTCCCGCAAGTCCTCTTCACGACCTCGACGCCATCGGCCGGAAGAAGAAATCCAGCACGCCGAGAACCTGCAGGGTGCCGCTTCTCGCCGGGGTCGCGGAGGGGACCGCCTGGGCCCGCTGGAAGCCGGCGACGAGTCCCCGCCCGCCGACGACCACATCCTGGTCTGCCCCAGCACCGACCCGGCCCGGGTCCCCTCTTCGGGTCAACGCCCGCGGCCTTCGTCATGGAGACCGCGCGTCCTGAGCCACGGCTGCGCCATCGTCGCCCGCGAGTTCGGCCTGCCGGCCGGCGGCATCAGCGAAGTCCACCGGCTTCGAAGAGGCCAACGCTGGCGCATCGACGGGCGCGGCGGGACGGTGAACGTGCTGCTGGTTGACCACCCCGTTTCAAGAGGTGGGGCAGGCGGCCTCGCGCCGGCTGGCGCGGGCCAGACGGCCTGCCCCACGCGGTTCTTGAACAGTTCAAATCTGGTGCATCGCGCGAAGGTGAGGAGATGACGGTTGACGCGACCTGCAGGGGAGACAATAGCGGAAGGTTCAATGGGTCCACGACCCGAGGATCGAGCAATGCAAACCCGTATCGACACTCTTTTTCGACGAAGCTTATGCCTGCCCGAAAGCGACCGGGCTAGGTTAGGCGAGCCGCATCCTTGACACCGTCTCCGAGGATACCGTCAGGCGAGGCCAATCGAAGAAGCGGGAACGCCGGATCGAAGAGATCGAAAATGGGACAGCGGACGAGGTTTCCTTGACGAAATGATGGCGAGAACTTGGCGAGACCGACGACGTGGAAAGGAAAGTCCATGGTGTTGAGCGGAGACTTGGGGCTGCTTGCCTATTACGACTCCAACCCCGAGCTTGGCGACCGGTTCATCGCAGCCTTCGAGCAGGCCGTTGCGGACAGGAAGATCCTGCCGCTGGCCCGACGGGCAAGGCGACGCCGCGAAATGGGCGATCGCTTCCTTTCGGAGTCATTTACGTGGTTCGGCTAATTCGCTCCACATTGTCGCCCTCGCCCACCACAGCCGCCGACCCCACTACTCGCGCAGGCGGCTGAAAGACGTTTGAGCCTAGCCAACGCGTACGAGATTGACGGAACGCATGACGCGCGGCGGGAACGTTGCCCGAAGGTTTCTGCCTTCTTGATCAACTCAAGACAAGTATGCGAGAAAGTTCCAACCGCATCGCTTGCCGCTTACAGCGTCGACACACAACCTTCTCTGTTCCTCGACCCCGGCCGGCGACAACCGACATCGAAATCCCTATCTCCCAGCCCAATGAAAAACTGCCGGTAGCCAAAGTCCCCCACATTCTGCTCTTGCTCGGCTGCCATCGATCGGACGTAGATCCGCCGCAGATCGGGCGTTGATGGCTTACCCAGCCATGCATGCTAATATTGGTGACGGTCGACCTGTTCATGGAATCGCCATGACGCCCCGCTCGGCAGAGACTCCGACGACCTTGCAGACTCCTGGAACGCGGCCGATGACCCGGCTGCGTACCAGGCGTTTCCTGCGCACACGTGGGAACGGTTGCTCCAGCTGACCCGAAAAATGTTGCGGCAATTCCCGCGCATCGCTGGCAGGACGGAGGACGTCTTCCAGGCGGCTGCCATGCGCCTTTCACCTCCCTTTCGGTGGTGCGGCCGGAGGAGTACCCCGCGTCCGCTTGGCCGCCACCCATCCGGCGAACGCTGATCGATCTGGCCCGACATCACTTTGCCCGCTGGGCCGCGGCTGGCACCAGCGATCCGGTCATCGGCCCCGCCGCCCAGCAATCCCCGGCCCGTCCGTTGGGGCCTGGCCGGACTCCTCGATGATTGGGCGGATTTTCACGAGGCGATCGAGCGGCTTCCCGACGAGTTGCGGGAAGTGTTCAGCCTCCGGTGGTACCATGGGTTGCCGCAGACGGAAATCGCCCAGATGCTCGGGGTTTCTGTGCCGACGGTGCAAGCGCCGCCGCCAGGTATGTGGCCCAGATCGCGATCTACGATGCGCTTCACGGCGAAATGCCAGGGAACAAGCATGAGGGAAGACGTCAGCGAATCCCCGACCGTTGGGCTGGAAGCCGATCGCGGCGAACTTTGTCCGTCGAGTTTGGGGCCCTCTCGGCGAAGCGAAGGCATTGCTCAAAGAGCATTTGGCAAAGCTATCGTCCATGACCTGGCTCGAGGAAGACGATGCTGATCCAGACAGCGTCCTCCCTGGCGCCAGCCTTGCCCGACACCCTTCAAGCCTCAGCTCAGTTCAATACTCGCCGAATTCTGACAGCATGAAGGAGCTTGGACTCGGCGCGAGTTGCAGGAAGCAGCACTGGAGGCTGGCCTGGTGACCCGCGAGGATCAGCGCGACTCCGTCAATCCGCCCGGCCATCGACAGGAAGGGGCGAGCTTGCGAGCGAACTAGTCCGGCTCGGCAGTCACGCCTTTTCAATTTCACATGCCGCGTGCCGCCGAGGCAAGGAACTGGTCTTGGAAATCCGCGATCCTGCTCGATAGAGTGGGCGCAGGCGGAATGGGGAAGTCTTCCTGGGCGCGCGGCATGCCCGGATGAAGCGGATCGTTGCCTCGCTTCGTTCCTCAGTCGCTCGATTCCCCAGGCCGTCGCACGTTTTCACCTCGCGAGGTGGAAGCGGTTGCTCCGGCTCGACCCCAACATCGTCACGGCCTACGACGCGGATGAATCGGTGCGGTAGGCACTTCCTGGGCCATGCAGTTCGTCGAGGGTCTGACCTGGCCAGAATGGTCGCCAACCGAGGTCCCTTGAACGCGGGCGAGCGCCGTACGTCATCTTGCAAGCAGCTACGATGGGCCTGCACGCCCATGAACGCGGCATCATCCATCGCGATATCAAACCCGGTAACCCGCTGCTCGATACACAAGGTCAGGTCAGCTTCCCGGCGGCCTGGCCCGCATCCAACTGTCGGCGACCCCGAGACGGATCGGGCCTGACTCAGGAGGGCCAGATGGGAACCAAGCCGACTATGGCTACCGAGCAAGCAGACACCCATCAGGCCGACCAAGCGGCGGACATTTATAGTCTCGGCTGCACTCTTCTATTTCCTCCTGACTGCTAGGCCGATGTATCAGGGAGAACTCCTCATGGCCTGGCTGATCGCTCACCGGAGCAGCCTGTCGCTTGCGGGCTGATGCCCTGAAGAACTGGAAGCGATCTTCGCAAGATGGCTGCGCGAATCCGGAGGACCGACGGTGACGGTCACCCAGCTGCGAGCCGCCCGCTACCGGTAACGCCTGGGCGACTGCACACGCTGGCTCACATTTCCAGGCCGGTGTTCCGAGCGACCGCGATACGTCGACGGCAGCCATCGATCCGACCATGGCTCGACGTATTGAGGAATCGCTCTGTCACGATGTCGCTGCCGCCGCCCTCCGCCTAGACTCGACGGCGTACGGCCGCCACGACGTTCGCGCCGCGGTCCAGCGCATTTCGCCATTGTTTTCGCCGCCGAGCGCTAGCCACGCCTACCTCCTCAGCGCCCGTCATTTTTCGCGTCGGAAGTGAACACGGCGAGCTGATTGTGGAGATCGACGATCCAAACGTCGAGGTCGCCGTCAAGCTGGAGGGCGTGGTCATCCACGAGAAATCGAAAAAGCGGGATTACACGCTCAAGCCCGGCGATGGAGAAGTCCTGATCTTCGACAAGGAGACTGGCCTGGAGGTAGCCACCAAGCGATTCAGCCTCAAACAGGGTGGCCGTGAAATCGTCAGCGCTCGCATGGGCGAGCTGGTGGCACGCCCCGGCGAAAGAAAACGAGATCGATCCGGCTTCCTTCCAGGGAAGGCCCCATCGTTGGAATTCTCGCCTATCCCGACGTTGTCTGTCAGGCCTTTACCCCGGACGGTAAGCGCTCGTCGCCAGCTATGGCGATGGCACGGTTCAACTCTGGGATGTGGAAACGCAAAGACGCTCTGTGGTCGCGCCGGGAGCATCCAGAAGGCGTCTGGCCCTGGCTGTCTCGCCGGATGGCTGATACGCTCTCCGCGGACAGGACAACATGAAACACGCCGACTACCGATTATTCTGGACATCAAGAAAGGGGCCAAGCTGCGTGCGAATTGATCGGCCAAACACACGGTCGACATCATCGTGTTCCTTGACAATCGCCGCGCTCTATCCACCTCCTGGGATAAGACGGTTCGACGGGACGTGGAGCAGGGGAGCAGCCGTATGCTGGCCCCAGGTTGCCGCGCGCGAGGGAATCTTCCCAACCAAGATAGCACTCCTGCCGGACGGAAAGCAGGCTCTCTTTGGCAGCAGGGATGGAAGCGCCTTCATCGCTTGACTGGACGGCAAGGCTGTGACGGGATTGGCACGAAACGTGGATTTATCGAATAGCCATCAACTCGGATGCAGTGCTGGTGCGACCGGCGGCGAAAGCGGCGACATCGTGTTGTGGGATCTGGAGCGAGGATGTGCGGGCCGGTCGGCTCATCGGCCATAAAGGATCCTTTGGGCTCGTATTCCGCCGACGCAGCTTCTTTCCTACATGGGATGGAACAATTCGGCTCTGGGATACCGGCCGCGGTAAAGAAGCAGGTGATGCGCCGGAACCTTTGGCTCCCTCGCTCTCAGCCCCAGGGACGATCTTGCCGTGTCCAGCAATGTGTGAACATCCGTGTGGATCTGGAGCATTCCAGATGCGAAAGGCGTTATCATCGGCCGGCAACGAAAGCGAACTTCGGCACGCCCCGGCGGCGTTTCCGGTCCAGGGTCTTTTCGTATCCGAGTTTTGTCGGCGCAGTTGCCTTTTCGCCGGAAGAAGATTGTCGCCGCCCATGGCGACGGGGTTGTCGAGGTCTGGGACGTTCTTGACGGGGAAGCGGGATTGGTCGCGCAAGGTTCATCCCGAGTCTATCTGGATTGGCGATCTCCGGCGACGGAAAATACGCTCTCTCCTCGGGCCAGCACCATGGCGGCAAGAGCTTTGCCATTCGCGTCTTGACCTGAAAAGCGGGTCGAAGGGCGTGAGTTGTTCGGTCAAAGACAACGTGACCGGCGTGCATTTCGTGGACGGTCGGCGAGCTTTGTCCTTTAATCTTTCACCCACCGTCCGCCTATGGGACGTGGGAGCGGCGAGCAACTCGCTTGTTGGCCCCAACCGGAACCGAGAGGCTGCCGCATTTTTGCCCGACAAAATCATGTTCTGTTCGTTACCAGCAATAAGGGCGAGATGCTCCACAATCTCTCCGATGGCAGAGGTGAAGAAACTGGGCACTCATGGCTTCATCGAAAAGTTTCCGCCGCAGCCCAGATGGCCTCCTTGCCGCGACGATGCGATCGACAACGAAGCCGCACTCTGATCTGCGTGGCCTGCCGTCACGACGGCTTATTGGCCGGTTAGCCGGGGGCGGTCGTCGGCCTCGCCTTTTTGCCGGACAAGAGACTTTGCTGTTTGTGCCGGGACGGCACGATCCGCTCTCTGGATCTGGAAGTGCGACAAGCGAGCGCTGGCACGCTTGAGGGCATCCAGGCAACTGGCAACCGGTGGCCATTAGCCCCAGAGGAGATCTCGCAGTTTCGGGAAGCGTCGACGGAAAGCTGCGGCTCTGGAACCTCCCGGATTGATCATCGCCAGAGGCCGAGCCGTAACTTTTTTTGATGTCTCACAGCCCCGGCTTCCGCTTTTTCATTTGCATGGGTCAGCAAAGCCCTTGAGCCAAGGGTGCACCAGCGCGCCCACGCCGCTTGACTATTATCCATTACGGGCGGCATGCATGTTCGCCGCGCAGGCAGAAGCATCTGCGCCCAGCTTCCACACGATCTGTGCCCAAACCGATCGACCTCAAAACGTCCCCCGATCGAGGGTGCGCGCGAACGGGCAGGCCATCCCGATGAAATTCAGCCAGTTCAGAATTGCAGCCGCCCGAAGTTGAAATAGCCGCCGGTGTTCAAACCGCCCGAGCGTAAACTCAAGATCCACTGGGACGGGATCCGAGTTGGAATCCCGGCCGTCATCGGGATTAAGCCGTGGCGATCTTTTTCTTGCCTTTCGCCATGGCGTTGCCGTCGGCAACAAGCTTTCACCTGAAGCAACGCCACGTTGCCTCGCCATGCATCGTTTGCCGCTTCTGCTCGGCAACGCTGGACTCTGAAAAGGCAGGCCAGTGTCGATCCAAACCACCGCAGGAACTGCAGAAAATGCTGCCGCCACAGCTGTTTGCCAGCCTATTCCCCAATCACAAGGCAACGGAGTAAGTCTACGTTTCTGCACTCGTCGGCCAGCGTTGCCCCTGCCCCGCGAGGCGGCGGTTGGGCCGGCTCCTTCTGCGGCTCCTTTCTATTTCGTCGACTTTGAGGGCGACGTGGCCTGCCTTCTCGGTGGCCCTGGGGACGATCCTCCTCGCCGGCCTCTTGGGTTGGGGTGGCTTTGGGTGGTTCGTCGGCTGCTTCATCTAGACGCACCCGTCTGCGCCGCCTTCGCTGAACGACCTCCTTCTGTCTGGAAAACGCATCATGACAATCCCTTTCGCCCGCTGCAGGATGACCCTCTCTTGCCCTTCCTTGTAGGCGGCAGTGCGACCATTTCGTTTTGAGTTGACAGTTGAATTCAGCCTAATCGAGGTCGCCCGATGACTACACACTTTTGGCGTTATGGAGCCGTCGCCCTGCTGGGGTACGCCTTTCTTTCGCCTTCAGAAGCGAGTGCGGGGGTGGTACTTGTTACCTGGGGGGACACCATCAGCCATATTGGAGACGTACCTCCGCAGAACCGTCAGAACCCGGGGGCCAGTAAGGGCCAGAACCTTGTGGCCAATAGGGTAGGTTTCAAGTACGGCTACTGGGGCATGTTCTGGATCGACATGTGGACCCACGGCGGGACGTACTGCGTCTACGAAGGAGATCGGTACCACCCCATCACGGAAGCGGAAGCGGCCCGGTTACTGGGGAAGAGTGTAGACGAGTTATCGACCCCGTTCCTGTACAAGGTGCCGCTCGGGTGGATGATCTTCGGGCCATTGATCCTTCTCGCTGCCATCCTCGGTATCATCAACACCGCCATTCAGGACAGCAGGCGTAATGAGTTGGAGCGTTTGTTCAACGATACCCGGTATCAGAAAGCCCTCGAGAAGCTAAACGAATCCTTGGCAAAACAACCTGCGGCCACCCCGGCTGCGGAGGGCGCAGGGCCAGAGAGTTCATCCGACGAAACCAGGTTTAGCCCGGCCTTGGAGGCAGGAGTCCAGCACTTGATTGAGAGCGGTATTCCCCGCGAGGAGGCGGTGCGGAACCTGACCATGATGGTTCAAGTTCTTATTCGAGCCCAACAGCAGAACGCAGCTCCCGTCGTGGGAATCGGCTAATCCACGGAAGAGCGGGAGGTGCGGCCCATGAGCTGGTGGGCGGTCAGGCCGAAGATGTGCTCGGCGCTGGCGTTGCAGGCCCGCATGGCGCCGTCGGCGTCGAACAGGACGATGCTGTCGGCGCCATCGTCGCCCGCGAGTTCGGCCTCCCGGCAGTCGCCGGCATCAGCGAAGTCCACCGGCGCCTCAAGACCGAGCAACGGCTGCGCATCGACGGCGCGGCGGGCGGGTGAACGTGCTGCCGGAGTGAAGCCCGCTCCTCGTTTAGCGCTCGCGCGGAAGTGGCGGTTGACGGGAAGCCTCCCTCCGGGACAGAATAAGACAGACTTCGGAATTGGCTGAGTCGGGTTTGCGAACGACCAAGGTAACGGAGAAGCACAATGCAAACAAAGGTCGACACTCTGTTTCAAGAGGCGATGACCCTACCCGACCGGGACCGTGCCGCTCTCGCCGAGCGTATTCTGGACTCCCTTCCCGAGGAAATCGCGCAAGCCTGGTCCGAGGTCGCCGAGCAGCGCGTGGATGCCATGCTCCGCGGCGAGATGGAAGAGATCCCATACGAGGAGGGCGTGCGACGGGTACAGGAGGCTCGCAAACGTGGACGTTCGCTATAGCGCCGCCAGTCTCAAAGAGTATTGGGACGCCGTCGCGCACTACGACTCGGAATCGATAGAACTCGGCGATCGATTCATGGCTGCGTTCGACAAGGCGATTCAAGATATCAAGGAGGCGCCCGACCGTTTTGCGAAGGCCGGCGCCCGCGTACGGCGGCACGATCTCGACCGATTCCCGTATGGCATCGTCTATCTCTTCGCTGACAACATCCTTCGCATCATCGCCGTCGCGCACCACAAGCGGCGCCCGTATTATTGGCGCAAGCGTCTGCGAGACATCGAGGACAACTGAGCCAGCTTCTCTCAAGCCCCGCTACGACGCCGACCGTCGCACCCTCTTCTTCGACGGCCGCGCCGTCAAGCGCTTCCGCGTCCCTGCTCCGGTCCAGGAGTTGATCCTGCTCGCCTTCGAGGAAGAAGGTTGGCCGCCGCGCCTCCTCGATCCTCTGCCTGGCAAGGAAAACAGCGATCCGAAAACGCGACTCAACCAGGCCATCCGCCATCTGAACGACGGCCAGCGCATCCTTCGCTTCCGCGGCGATGGGACGGGCCGCGGCATCCTGTGGGAAGCCGTCTTGGGACCCGCCTTGCTGTTGCGAAGCTAATCGGGGCGCGGGACAGGTCAGGACTGAAAGGGGAGATCCGGGTAAGATCAGTTTTAGAAACGGTTGAGACGCACGAGAGCCCGCTGCGCTCAAGGACAACAAAGAGCCATCATGCTCCAACTCGGCCCGCTCACGCTCCCCTCGCGCTTCTGCCTCGCCCCCCTCGCGGGCTACACCAACCTGCCTTTCCGCCGCGCCGTGCGCGAGCTGGGCGGGCTCGGCCTCGCCACGACCGATCTTGTCAGCGCTCGCGCCCTGGTGCGCAGCAATAGCCGGCGGACGCATGAACTGATCGAGACTTGCCCCGAGGACCGGCCGCTCGCCATCCAGATCTACGGCAGCGACGTGGCGGACATGACCGAGGCGGCGCGGCGGCTCGCGGCCCACGGCGCCTCCGTCATCGACATCAACATGGGCTGCCCGGTCGACAAGGTCACGCGCGGCGGGGGCGGGTCGGCGATGATGTGCGACGTCGTCAACACGATCGATCTTGTCGCGCGGGTCGTCGCATCGGTCCCGATACCCGTCACCGTCAAGATGCGGCTGGGCTGGGATGAGGCGGACCTGAGCGCCCCGAAGTTCGCGCGCGAGTTCGAGAAGGTCGGCGTCGCCGCGGTCACCATCCATGGCCGCACGCGGGCCCAGGGCTTCGGCGGCGGCGTCAACCTCGACGGCATCCGCGCGGTCGTCGAGGCGGTCGAGCGCATCCCCATCATCGGCAACGGCGACGTCCGCTCCATCGCCGCCGCCGAGCGCATGCTGCTGCACACGGGGTGCGAGGGCATCGCCATCGGCCGCGGCGCCCTGTTGAATCCGTGGATTTTCGGGCAGCTCTCGGGCTGGCACCAGACCGGGGAGTGTCCGGCGGGGGGCGACTATCACGACCGCGTCCGTTTCATGTCGCGGCACTTTCATCTCTTGCTCAACCAGTTCAACGAGAAGCATGCGACCATCACCTTTCGCAAGGTCGCGAACTGGTACTGCCGGGTGCTGCGGCCGGGGCGGGAGATTCAGCAGACGCTGATGATGCTCGACTCGGCGCGGACGTTCGACGACATCGTGAACTACTTGCTGGAGAAGGGCCCGCCGCCGCGCTGGGAGCGCGATCAATTGCCGGAGATTGTCGTGCCGAAGGGGCCGATCGAGCACTGGTGATTGGGCGCCGCCCCCCACCCCTGCCCTCCCCCACAAGGGGGGAGGGAGTAGATTCTGGGGGGAGGGGGTGGATTCTGGTTTCGGCGCGCGCGTCTCGCGAGCGGCCTATGCTTCTCGGCCTTTGCCCTGATAGATGGCTTTCTCCGTGATGACCTTGTCCATGAAGATGTCGTGTTCGGCGGTGGGGATGGCGTCGAAGAGCTGGCATTCGAAGGCGAGAGCGACGAGGGGGGTGTCGGGGCGGGCGTGTTCCAGGAGTTTGTCGTAGTAGCCCTTGCCGTGGCCCATGCGGGCGCCGGAGCGGTCGAAGGCGACGCCGGGAACCATCACGATGTCCAGCTCGACGACATCGACGATCTTGGCCGGCAGCCGGCGCAGCTCGGCCCGTGGCTCGAGGATCTTGTACATCCCGGTCGCCAGCTCATCCATGCTTTCCAGGTGAAACAATTCAAGCTCCCCCCGGTCGTTGCACCACGGGACAACGATTTTCTTGCCGTGCTTCAGGGCGTCCGGCAGGGAGTGACGGGTGCGGACCTCGCTGCGGACGTCCACGTAGAAGAGGGCCGTCTTCGCCCGCTGATACTCCGGCAGGCCCATGAAGCGGGCACAGATGGCGGCGCTCAGCTCCTCCTTGTCCGGCTGGGCGTTGCGGTTCGCGTGGGCTTGTTCGCGGAGCGCTTTCTTGCGCTCCGCGACGAGGGTGGGATCGACGGTCATGGTCTGCGACTCCTCTGTTGCGGGACCATGTCATGATAGAACCTGGGAGCGACGCAATCCGATGCGGCCGCGTCGCGTGACGCCGCGGTCCCCTTTCATGCGCTCGTCCCTTTCCGCCGCAAGCGCGTCCCCTAAACTGTCGACGTGGTCACGGGGTCGCCCGGACCCTCCCGCGTCTTCCGGCCGCTACGTCCCAGTCTTGTCCTCCATGAATTCATCTCCGGAGAGCCCTGCCCAGCAGTACCACGACCGCCTGGCCCGCTATCGCCTCGAAGAAGTCGCCCTGCAGCGCCGGCTGGCCTGGGCCGGCAACCTTCGCTTCGCGCTTTTCCTTTTCGGCGTCGTCCAGATGTGGGTCACCATCTACATCCACTGGTTCGGCCTGCCCCTGCTCGTGGTTCCCTTCGGCCTCTTCGTCTATTTCTCCCTGGTATTCGAGCGTTCGCGCCGGCGGCTGCGCCATGTCAATCGCGCTCAGGCGTGGTATAGCCTGGGGCTGGCCCGGCTCGAGGATCGCTGGAGTGAACTGGGCGTCCCCGGCAGCGAGTTTCTCGACGAGAACCATCCCTATGCCGCCGACCTGGACGTCTTCGGGCCGGGCTCGATGTTCCAGCGCCTGTGCGACGCCCACAGCCGGGCCGGACGCGTCATGCTGGCCCGCTGGCTCCAAGGTCC
>JAXMAR010000048.1:0-54516 GCA_046350295.1 Gemmataceae bacterium | reverse complement strand
GGACAGACCATCCAGTACCGCGGACTGTGCATCCAGGTCGATCAGGACAAGGACGACTACAAGGTCGTGCCCGGCCAGGCGGTGACGGTGATCTTCGCCGACCACAATGGTAAGGAGGTCGCCCGCCACGCACAGCGCAGCAATGATTTCGGCTCCTTCGCCGGCAGCTTCACCGCGCCGGCCGTGGGAGCCACCGGCTCCGTGTCGATCCGTACCGAGGCCGAGCCGTTCGGCGCCGTGAGCGTCAACGTCGAGGAGTACAAGCGGCCGAAGTTCCTGACCAAGCTGGAGAAGCCGACAAAGGCGGCCCGGCTCAATGATGTCGTCCACCTGGAGGGGAAGGCGCTGGCCTACACGGGCGCCGCCGTCGATGGCGCCCCCGTGCAGTGGCGCGTCGTTCGCCAGGTCCGCTATCCCGACTGGTGGGGCGGGTTCTACTGGTGGCGCGTGCCGCGGTCCGGTGTCAGCCAGGAGATCGCCCGTGGCGCGACGGTGACGAAGGCGGACGGCTCCTTCGCCATCGAGTTCCCGGCCCGGCCCGATCCGAGCGTCCCCGCCAAGGATGAGCCGACCTTCCATTACCTGGTCAGCGCCGACGTGACCGACAGCGCGGGTGAAACGCGTTCCGGCCAAATCGACGTGAACGTCGGCTATACCGCTCTCAAGGCGACGCTCACGGCGGCGCCGTGGCAGCGCGCCGACCAGCCGGTCGAGTTGAAGATCGCGACCGCCACGCTGGACGGGGAAGGCCAGGTGGCGGAGGGCTTCGTCAAGGTCTACCGGCTCAAGCAGCCCGACAGGGTTCACCGCAAAGATCTATCCGGCGGTCCTTTCCCGCGTCGTTTCGGGCCGGCTGCGGCGGACCGGGAGAAGGAACCCGAACCCGACCCATCCAATCCGGCGTCCTGGGCGCTCGGCGAGGTCGCCTTCGAGAGCGGCTTCACGACCGACAAGAAGGGGGCGGCCATCCTCAAAGCCAAGCTGGGAACCGGCGCCTATCGCGCCGTCCTCGAGACGCAGGACCGCTTCGGCAAGAAGGTCACGGCCAAGCTGCCGCTCGATGTTGTCGATCCCGCCGCCAAGGCGTTAGGCATCAAGGTACCGAGCCTGTTCGCGGCCCCGACCTGGCAGATCGAGCCGGGCGCCGAGTTCACCGCTTTGTGGGGTACCGGCTATGAATCGGGCCGCGCCTTTGTCGAGGTCGAGCACCGCGGCAAGTTGCTGCAGAGCTACTGGACGCCGGCCGGCCAGACGCAGGTCCTGATCAAGCAAGCGGTCGACGAGGCGATGCGCGGCGGCTTCAGCGTACGCATCACCTTCGTCCGCGAGAACCGGGCCTACCTGGAAACGCGGCAGGTCGATGTGCCCTGGAGCAACAAGGAGTTGAAGGTCCGCTGGGAACACTTCGTCTCCAAGCTCGAGCCCGGCCACAAGGAAACCTGGACCGCCATCATCACCGGGCCAGACGCGCGTAAGGCCGTCGCCGAGATGGTGGCCACGCTTTATGACGAATCGCTCGACGCGTATCTGCCGCACCGCTGGATGAAAGGTTTCGGCGTCTTCCGCCACGATCATTCGCGCGTCAGCTCGCAGTTCCAGAACCAGGCGCTGTCCCTGCAGCACATGCTCGGCTTCTGGCCGGTCAAGCACAAGGAGACGCACTGGACCTACCGCGCCTTTCCGAGTGATCTGACGGCCAACCTCCGCGAATACGAGTTCGGCGGCCGAGGCGGCTTGCGTTTCGCGGAGGCCGCTTTTTCGGCCCGCGGCGACGCCAAGTCCGCCGATCGCGCCGCCGCGGACGGAGCCAGGAGGGAAGGCGCTGGGCCGCCACCGGCGTCTCCCACGCCTGACCCGGCGAGCGTGACGCCGCGCAAGAACCTGAGCGAGACCGCCTTTTTCTTCCCGCAGCTCGTCTCCAGTGAAGAAGGCGTGGTTAAGATGGTGTTCACGATGCCCGAGGCGCTGACGCGCTGGAAGTTCATGGGCTTCGCGCATGACAAGGCGCTCAGGAGCGGTTTCCTGGAAGACAGCGTCGTCACCGCCCGTGAACTGATGGTCCAGCCGTACCCGCCGCGCTTCCTGCGCGAGGGGGACCTCCTGGAGTTCACCGTCAAGGTCACCAACCAGTCGGAAGGCCCGCTCAGCGGCATCGTTCGCCTGACGTTGGCCGACGCCCGAACCGACAAGAGCGTGGACGCCTTGCTGGGCAATACGGCCCTCGATCAGAGCTTCGATATCCCGGCCAAGGAGTCGCGCAGCTACGCCTGGCGCCTGAAGGTCCCCGATGACCTGGGTGTCCTGACGTACAAGGCGGTCGCGACGAGCGGCAAACTCTCCGACGGGGAAGAGGGCTTCCTGCCCGTCTTGTCCAAGCGCGTGCTCGTCACCGAATCGCTGCCGTTGCCCATTCGCGGGCCCGGCGTCAAGACGTTCGACTTCGCCCGCCTGCGCGCCTCCGGCTCGTCCGACACGCTCAAGCACCAACAGGTCGTGGTGCAGATCGTCTCCAACCCGGCCTGGTACGGCGTGATGGCCCTGCCTTACCTGATGGAGTTCCCCCACGAATGCACCGAGCAGAGCTTCAACCGGCTCTATGCCAACGCCCTGGCCCGGCACATCGCTACGTCGGACCCGAAGATCCGCAAGGTCTTCGAGCAATGGAAGGGCACGCCCGCCCTCGATAGCCCGCTCGAGAAGAACGCCGACCTGCGCTCGGTCCTCCTGGAGGAGACGCCCTGGCTGCGCCAGGCCAAGAAGGAGAGCGAGGCGCGGCGCAACGTCGCCATCCTCTTTGACGACAACCGGCTCGACTACGAGCTCGCCCGGCTCCAGCGCAAGATGGCCGAGCTGCAACTGCCGGACGGCGCCTGGTCCTGGTTCCCGAGCGGCCCGCCCAACGATTACATCACCCTCTACATCACCACCGGCTACGGCCGGTTGCGCCACCTCGGCGTCAATACCGACATGGGCCCGGCGCTGCGCTCCCTGGAGCGGCTCGACGGCTGGGCCGACCGGATCTACCGCGACATCCGCAAGCACGGCAAGCCGGAGCAGAACCACCTGAGTCCGACCATCGCCCTGTATCTGTACGGCCGCAGCTTCTTCCTGAAAGATCGGCCCGTCGCCGCCGGGCATAAGGAGGCGGTCGACTACTTCCTCGGCCAGGCCCGCACGCACTGGCTGGCGCTGGCTCACCGCCAATCGCAGGGACACCTCGCCCTGGCCCTGGCCCGCTTCGGCGACCAGAAGGCGGCCGAGGCGATCATGCGCTCGATCAAGGAGCGTGCCGTCAGCGACGAGGAGATGGGCATGTTCTGGCGCGACCTCGAGCGCTCCTGGTGGTGGTTCCGCGCCCCCATCGAAACCCAGGCGCTGATGATCGAGGCCTTCGACGAGGTCATGAAAGACGGCAAGGCGGTCGAGGATTGCCGCGTCTGGCTGCTCAAGCAGAAGCAGACGCAGGACTGGAAGACGACCAAGGCGACGGCCGACGCCGTCTACGCCCTGCTCCTGCGCGGCGCCGATCTCCTGGCCTCGGATGTCCTGGTCGACGTGACGATCGCCGGCATGCCGCTCAAGGCCGAGAAGGTGGAAGCCGGCACGGGCTTCTTCGAGAAGCGTTACGTCGGCGGCGAGGTGAATCCCAAGCTCGGCAGCATCACCCTGAAGAAGACCGACGAAGGGGTCGCCTGGGGGAGCGTCAACTGGCAGTATCTCGAAGACGTGAGCAAGGTCGCCGCTTACGAAGGGACGCCGCTCAAGCTCAGGAAGGAGATCTACACCAAGGTCTACACCAAGAAGGGCCCGGCGCTGCAGCCGATGAAGGGAGCGCTGAAGGTGGGCGATGAGCTGGTCGTCCGCCTCGAGCTGCGCGTCGACCGCGACATGGAATACGTCCACCTGAAGGACAGCCGCGGCAGCGGCACGGAGCCGGTCAACGTGCTGTCCCAGTATCGCTTCCAGGACGGCCTGACCTACTACGAGTCGACACGCGACACGGCCAGCCACTTCTTCATCGATTACCTGCCCAAGGGCACGTACGTCTTCGAGTACTCGACGCGCGTGGTGCACAAGGGCGCCTACGAGACCGGCATGGCCCAGATCCAGTGCATGTACGCCCCGGAATTCAACAGCCATTCGGAGAGCTTCCTGCTTCGGGTGGAGTAGTTCTGGGGGCGCGGAGGATCCAATCGCTTGGATTGTTGGGTCCTCCGCGTGTATCGGTTCTCAACGCCGCTCGAATAGAGCGCGATGGATCGGCTTGGCTTGCAGGCGGAACTTGCGCTCGAAGTTCGTCAGGTAATCCATGTCGTGACGCGGGTCGGACTGCGGCGGGGCCGGCGCCTCCGTCAGGGCCGGCAGAACGCGCAGCATGGCCATCGTCATTGCAAAATACTCCGGCACATCGGTCGCGAAATGGAGCCGGCCGCCGCCTTTGAGGAGTTGCGTCAGGCGCGTGGCGAATTCCTCGTTGAACAGGCGGCGCTTGTGATGACGTTTTTTCCACCAGGGGTCGGGGAAGTAGATGTGAACATGGTCCACGGAGGCGTCGGCAAGCCACTCCGCGACGAACCAGCGTGCGTCGGCGCAGACGACGCGAACGTTGCGGCGTTCGCGCTTGGCGAGGCGCGTCGCGGTGAAGAGAGTGTAATCGCGTTCTTTTTCGATGCCGAGAAAGTCGTGCTCGGGACGCGCCTCGCTGGCGTTCAGCAGGAAAAGGCCTTTGCCGAAGCCGATCTCGATCTCGACGGGTCGGCTCCGCCCGAAGAGTTCCGGCCAGTCGAGCGGCTTCTTGCCTGCGTACCATGCCACGGAGGCGGCGGCCAGGCGGGCGGCGGCGCGGGCGTTGAACGCGGGAGGAACTTCGAGGAGATAGGGGGCAAGCGCTTCCAGGGGCAGCCGGCCGGACTTGCGCACTACGCCTCCGCCTTGTGCATGGGCACGCCGATGATATCGCCATGGAAGACCATGGTGGGGCCGACGAAAGCCTGCACGTTGAAAACGCACTGACGACGGTGTAGCTTGCTCGCCTTGGCCACCAGCACGAGCCGGACGCCGGGATGCACCGGGCTGCGGAAGCGGACGTTCTCCAGACCGGCAAAGCCCATGAAGTCGCCGCTGGGAAGGAGTTTGGTCTTCGAGATGTAATAGCTGCACAGCTGGGCGGCAGCCTCACAGAGCAGCACGCCCGGAAAAAGCGGATACCCGGGCATGTGGCCGCGGACCCAGAACTCATCGGCCCGGACGTCCTTGTAGCCGATGAGGACATGATTGGTCGTGTCGAGGAGGACGATGGCGTCGAGCTGCTCCAGCTCGAAGCGCTGCGGATTGAGCGCGCGAATGCCGTCGCGGTCCTCGATGACCGTCTCGAGATCAACCTGACCCAGATCGTAATGAACTTCGGGCGGCATGGCAGGGACCTTTCGAGTCCGGGCGAGTCATCCGGTCGGCATTATCATATCGACAACCTGGGTCAAATCCGTCAACAAAGCGTCGGGGCGAGTCGCCGGATCCTTCACCTGCTCGCGCGTCGCCTGCACGGATTCCTTATCCCCGGCAAAAAGCGCCGTCCGCATGCCGAGGCGCTTGGCCGGGACAATGTCCTTGTCCATGCGCGGGCCGATGTGCAGCACCTCCGACGGCTGGACGCCGCGCCGGGCGGCGCCCGCCAGGAAATGCTTGAAGAGCCGCTCGGACGGTTTGCGGCCGCGCTGCTCGAAAGAGAGAGCGCGGACATCCGCGGGGAACCATTCATCGACCGAGCGCGTGCCCCCGTGCGCTTTGAGCCCGCGCTGGAGCTGGGTTAGCGAGAAACACTGGGCGTCGGCGATCAGCCCTTGCACGAGGCCGCACGAGTGGACGTGCTCGAGGGCGCGCACGGCGCCGTCGTTGGCGCGCGTGCCTTGCAGGCTGGCCTGGAAAAAATAAGCGATCTTGCGGCTATATTCGTTCAAGGAGCCGAAGAACCCGGCGTCGAACTTGTATTCCTTTTGCAGCAGCTTCTTGACGATCGCCTCCCAGATCTTGTCCGCTTGGATCTCGGGGTATTTCTCGCCCGGCGAGGGCGCCATCTTCTGCTCGGTCAGCACCTTGTCGTAAATCTGGCCCATGTATTCGGAGGGCTGGCCGGGCTTGCGCGTCATCGAGCCCCACATCTTGAATTCCTGCACCGTCTTCTCCAAGGCGGTCTCCATGACGAACTTGGTCGGGTGCGTGAAGAGAAGCTCGCCGCTCGCGATGCAGAGCAGCGTGCCGTAGAGATCCCAGGAGACGGCGCGGATGCCGGGCATCGCCGCGACGTGCGGCTTCGCCTTGGCCGGCTGGGGCGCAGGCGCCATGGGCCAGGGCAAATCCCGCGTATCGAGGTAGTCGGCGTACTGTTCGAGGGTAAGAGGCATGACGCGGATCCCGGCCCGTACGGCGGCCTGGGCAAAAAGGCCGTCGCGGACGGGACTGCCATCAAGCTACCAAGCGGACGCGGGGAGCGTCAATATTCGAGAACGCGCGGCGGCGCTGTCCCGCTCCAATAACAACAGATCCTATTTTCGGTTGATCTGCAAACTCCGGGCGATGCGTCCCACTTCGCGCCGCAGCGTTTCCTGATCCGGCGGCGCCAGACGGGCCGCGAACGTCGCGCCGGCGCTTGGCAAGCGGGCGACGTAGTAATCGAGCCAGACGCGCTGCTTGTCCACGTCGGCGTCGATGAGGAAGTTCTCCAGCGCCGTGCCGGGAATGGCGCTCACGCTGTCGACCCGGTGCAGTGTCGCTTTCTTCTCCGCCAACCAGGCCCGCGCTTCCCCGAGGAATTGCGCCCCGCTCGGCGTCTTGGCCAGCGGTTCGACGGTGATCAGGAGGCCGCTGCCTCTGGGGTCGTCCAGGGCGATCTGATTGGCGCGGACGCTCGAGATACGCCAGCGGCGCGGATAGAGGAAGCGGGCGCCCAGCTCGGGGACCTCCATGAGCAGCAGGGTGTTGTCGTCGTTCGGCTCGAGGTTGACGCCCCGCAACGCCTCGTCGCTCAGCTCTTTCGGGTTTTCGAGCGGCTCGCGGGTCAGCGTGAAGGAGCCCTCGATCTTGCCCTGAGCCTTGCCCTCCTTGTCGAGCATCGTGTGGACGCCGTTGATGAAGAGGTAGCTCAGCCGCTTGGATTCGAGGTCGAAGAGGTAGTAGCCGTCCAGTTCGTGGCGGGCCGGGCCATCCTCGCCGACGCCCTGAATGGTCCCCTTGAGCTTGACGCGGGCCAGACGCCGGCCGGCGAGGGTGGTGACGGTCTCGAAGGAGCAGTTGAGGCGGGCCGCGTCGAGCTTTTCCAGGTCGGTCAGCTCGCGCATGGCGGCATCGCTGGCGGTCCAGGAGTCGCCGGGCTTGACCTCCTTGGCCGGCGCGAGGCCGACGAGGGCGGGCGTGAAGACGTCGGTGCGGACCAGGTCGATCTCGCTCCAGAGAAGCGGGCCGTCCGGCGAGAAGGGGGTCTCGAAATTGTTGTGGCGGAGAATGACGAGGCGACGCACGTCCGGGCGGAGGCTGGTTTCCTGCGGCTGGTCGCCGACCTTGCGCTGGAACTCCATGCGACGATAAAGACGGACGGTGCGCTCCTTGGCGTCCTTGAGAGGGGGCAAGATGCGCTCGTCGTAGTCGATCGCGCTCAGGCCGGTGACGGAGAGAGACGCGGGGGATTTGGAGTCCTTTGAAGGTGGGAGGGAAAGAAACCCCTGGATGTCGACCCGGCAGCGGACGCGATACGCGTCGCCTGGGGCGAAGCGTTCTTCGAGAAGTACGGTCTGGCCGTGCACACCGAGGGGCGCGAAGCCGAGCGTCAGCACCATCAGGAATGCCCGCCGAGTACTCATCCGTGGCTCCTTTGAGGCAAGAACGGGCTAGTGAGTGCGCCCTTTCCGGCACAGCGTTGCACGAAACAGGGAAGCGCGTGTCACCGGCGCTCGTAGAAATCGCAAGCTGCGGGTCGCGCGTCCTCTGAAGGAAGTCTAAGCATGTCGAGGAAAGGAAGTTGAGAAAAAGAGATTGGTCCGCGGCATGAAAGCGGTGTTTCGGTTCCGACTGTTCCGGTCGCAAAAACGAGGCGCTTTTCGCTCAGAAGGTTGCAACGGACATTGCAAATTTGAACGCGCGTATTGTATATTTGTACACACAATCAACCTGCCTCTGTTGCTGGCCCCGGTGAAAAACATCACAAGGATGGATGTCCCATGCCAAGCTATTTCAATGGGTTGCGTCCAGGTACGTCGCCACGCCAAGGCGAAAAACGGCGCCCCACTCGGCTTTTGGGGCACAGCGTTTGCGACTGTTCGGAAACCCGCGAGAGGACTGTCACTACTCCTGATACGGCTCGACCCTCTCGGCGCCTTCTCCTTCGGACATCGTTTTCGGAATGGAGCCGTGGCCCTCCGGAGTTTCGTGAACCGCGACCGGGGGGACGGCCATCCAACCAAGTGGATCGGTGTCGGCACAAGAAGGGACGAACTTGAGAATTCTTCACGGATTGAACGCAAAAAATCGCCGCGGAGGGCGTTAAAACATCGAACAGGGAAGCTTGAGGCCCTGTCTAGCTTGGAAGAGGACAGAGCCGAGCGTGGAACCGCGCTCGGGGCAAGCCAAAGGAGTGTCGCCATGAGCCAATTTCGCGTCGAAGCCCTGCGTGAGCTGACGGATCAGCAGGTTCGCTTCCTTGCGCCGCAGCGGCGCATGCAGCACCTGGCTCGCACGGAGCGTCTGTTGACGGAGGTCAGACCGGAAAAGGACTATCCCTACCAGTTCGTCTGCTTCCGCGTCACCGACTACCGCTCCGACGCTCACCCGGACCTGATCATCAGCGGCGCGGACCTGCGGCACGACCTGGGGGTCATGATCTCGCAGCTTGCCGTGTCGATCCCGGCCCTGCCGGTCGAGCAGGTGACGGAGCCGGTGCTGACGCTGGACGAGATCAGCAAGAAGCTCAACGTCACGACCAAGACGATCAACCGCTGGCGCAAGCGCGGGCTGATCGGCATCCCGGTGCTGGTGAACGGCCGGCGTCATGTGGGCTTCCTGCCGTCCCTGGTCGATCCGTTTCTCGTGGCGAATCAAAAGCGGGTGGCGAAGAGCAGCCAATTTTCGCAGCTTAGCGGCGAAGAAAAAGAAGAGATCCTTCGCCGCGCGCGGCGTTTCGCCCGCTTCGGCGTCGGCAGCCTGACGCAGGTGAGCCGCCGCATCGCCCGCCGGCTGGGCCGCTCCCCCGAGACGGTCCGCTACACGATCAAGAACTATGATCGGGAGCACCCGGAACAGGCTCTCTTTCCGAACTTGACCGGCCCCTTTGACCCTGGAACCAAACAGCTGATCTTCAGCTCGTTTAGAAGAGGCATCCCCGTGGAAAGCCTGGCAAAACGATTCGCGCGAACCCGCTCGTCGATGTATCGCGTCATCAACGAGATGCGCGCCCAACGCCTGATGGACCAACCGATCGACTACATCCCGAACGATTCCTTCGCCGTCGCCGCGAACGAGACGACCATTCTCGGCCCGATGCCGGACGCGGAGAAGTACGAGGAAACCAAGCGCGCGATGCGCGTACCCAAGGACGCCCCGGCGGAGCTGGCCTCGCTCTACGAGACGCCGCTGCTCACCAAGGACCAGGAGCAGCACCTGTTCCGCAAGATGAACTACCTGAAGTACAAGGCGAAACAGCTTCTCGACGCCATGAAGCTTCCTTCGGGCAAGGTCAACGTCCATAAGATGCGGACGCAGGACTTGGACGAGGTGGACCACCTCCTCGATGATGCCAGCAACGTCAAGGAGCAACTCATCAGCGCCAACATGAGGCTGGTGGTTTCGATCGCCAAGCGCCACTCAGGCCAGACCGACAACTTCTTCGAGCTGCTCTCCGACGGCAACATGTCGCTGATCCGGGCGGTGGAGAAGTTCGACTACGCCCGCGGCAACAAGTTCAGCACCTACGCGAGCTGGGCGATCATGAAGAACTTCGCCCGGTCGATCCCCGAGGAGAAGGTGCGGCGCGAGCGCTACCAGACCGGGGCCGAGGACTTCTTCGACGCCGCTCCGGACACCCGCTCCGACGAGCAGGAGATCATCGCCACCGCGGAGCAGGCGAGCACCAAGGTGAATCGGTTGCTGGAATACCTCGACCCGCGCGAGCGCACGATCATCCGCATGCGTGCCGGCCTTGATTCGGGGACGGAAGGCATGACCCTCGAGAAGATCGGCGAAAAGCTGGGCATCACCAAGGAACGCGTGCGCCAGCTCAACGTGCGGGCGATGAAGAAGCTCCGTAGCCTGGTCGAGGGGCAGAAGGACGAGCTATAGGAATCAAAAACCGCGGGACGACCCCGCCGACTCCCGCGGGTGTCAACGAGCGCTCCGCCGGCAGCAAACCGGCGGAGCTTTTTTTTCACCCCACGCCACTTTCCGGACGCGTCAATCCGAGTGGGCCACCGCGCCTGGGGCCGGGGCCGCCTCGTTTTCGCGCCGCCGCCCCCAGACCCATGCCAGAAAACCGTCGATGCCGGCCCACCGGCCGGTGCGAAGGGTCGCGAGGGCCAGCAGCGCCAGCATTTCGATGATGTTCTTGTTGATGAATAGGTAATGTCCCTCGGCGCGCGGCGGATCAGGCCAGCCCGGCAGCGCCGGCATGGCAAGGTAGAACAAAAGCAGGTAGACAGCGCCGAGGACGCAAGCGATCCGGGTGAAGAAGCCGAGAAGCAAACACAGGCCGACGACCAGGAGGCCCCATTTGACGAGGGCGTCGGACCAGTCGAGGAGGCGCCAGTCGCTGAAGGGGCGCGCAACGGGGAAGGGGAGCAGGTCGTACGACGTCGCCGGCGGCTTCTTGATGTCGATGATCTGGTCGTAAAGGCGGCGCGTCGGCTCGTTGAGCTTGTCCCACTGCCCGGTGTCCTTTACCTCCGCGAAGACCTTGCGATAGATCCAGAGATTGTCCTCATCCGCCTTGGCCGCGGCCGCGGCGACGGCGTCCCAGTCGGCGTCCGGCGGACTCGGCTTCTTCTTGCTGTCCTCGGTTCGCTTGTCGGCCGCTTTCTTGAGCTGCTCTTTCAGCTTGGCCTGAAAGTCGGTGGGCGCGGTCGGCAAATCCGACGCGGCGATCTTGAGCAGCGCCGCGCGCACGTTGCTCTTGAAGAGCTTGTCCACGAGGCCGAGATCCTTTTGCAGCGCGGCACGCCACTTGGCGGCGTCGGCCTTCGCCTTCTTCCAGTGCTTCTGAGCGTCCGCGCCGTAGTAGGGCAATTCCCGCTTCTCGATGCGGCCTATCTCGTCGCGCAGCCCCTCAAAGATGGCGAGCCGCTCGGGCATGGTCAGGTTCTTGTAGACCGGCGGACCGTCGTCATCGGCGGTGATCAGGCGGGTCTTGCGCGGGCGCGTCGTCAACCACTTTTCCGCTTTCACGACGGTCGCCCCCATTTCCACGTCGGCAGCCACCACCTGTGCGGGCGTGAGATCGTAGTAGCGGCTCAGGGCGGTCACGTACGCCTGCCACCGATCCTTCAATTCGGGAGCAATGGCCCCGTCGCTGACCGTGAGTTGCTCCACGAGGCTATCCCCCGCGAGATCGCGAAAATAGGGCGCCAGCGGGCCCGTGGATTCGCGCAGATAACCCTCGCTCGTCCACGCCGGGTCGTGCAGTTTCTCGCCGGCCTCGATGAGGAAATGCCAGCCGATCGCCAGACGTAAGCCGACCAGGAAAAACCGGCCCAGGGCGCCCGGGCCACGCTCGAGGCGGGCGTCACCGCTGACGAGTTGAACGGAGAAAAGAACGAGCGCCAGAGCGGCAACGAGTATCCCGAGCCAGACGAAGGAGCTGATTGCCATGAGGTTTCGCAGGGAAGGAGAGTCGCGGCTGATTCTGGCAATATAGCGAGCGGAGCGACTCGTGCAATCGGGACGCCGCAAGGCGCCAGCCCTGCGGTTCATCCCCTCACTGCCCCTTTTGCTCCAACAGGGCGCGCAATCGCGCGACCTCGGCCTCCGCCATCGCCGCACGCTTCAGCGCGGCCGCACGCTCTTGCATGATCTGCGCCACAGTGTGGAAGCGGTCCCCGTTGGGCCGGAACAGCGCTAGATCGATGTCCTCTAGCCGGAAGCGGATGCCGAGCCGAGGGCTGACCCAATCGTTCATGTCGCCGATGGGAACGAACTTATCCCCCTTGCGGATGTGGCCGAGAAGGTCGCCGCCGTCCGGATCATACCAGTAATACTCTTCGACGCCGTAACGCTCGTAGAACTCTAACTTCCGCACGGCATCGGCTGGGCGGTTGCTGTCGGACCAAATCTCGAAGACGACCTGCGGCGCGATCCCGCCCTCACGCCATTGGAGGTACGAACGGCGGTCACCCTTGGGACGGCCGAAAGCGACGAAGATGTCAGGCGCCTGGCCGATGCCGGTTTGGCCCTCGACGGGGTACCAGAGCAGATCGGCCGCTACAAAAACGTCGGCGGCGTCCACGAACATGTCGTCCAGGTTCTCCTTGATCGTAACGATATAGCGGTATTGCCACGTGTTATCCGCCAGAGGCAGACCATCGCTCTCCGGGTAGACGAGGTCGGATGGATCGAGGAGAAGCGGCGCGTTCATGTTCGTAGTGTAAGGCAGCCTCAGCGGCTGGTCTACATCCTATTCCTCCTCCTCGCGCAGCTTCGCCAGCACTGAATAATCCTCCAGCGTGGTCGTGTCTCCCGTCGTCGTTTTGCCCGCGGCAATATCTCGCAAGAGACGCCGCATGATCTTGCCGGAGCGCGTCTTCGGCAGCGCCTCGGTGAAACGGATGTCGTCCGGGCGGGCCAGAGCGCCGATCTCGTGGACCACGTGCTCCTTCAATTCCTTTTTCAACTCTTCGGTCGCCGGAGTGCCCCCCTTGAGCGTCACGAAGCAGGCGATCCCTTCCCCCTTCAACTCGTCCGGCCGGCCGACGACCGCCGCCTCGGCGACCTTCGCATGATGCACTGCCGCTCTCGACTTCCATGGTCGAGAGACGATGGCCCGAGACGTTGAGCACGTCGTCGACGCGGCCCATGATCCAGAAGTAGCCGTCCTCGCCCTTACGGGCGCCGTCGGCGGTGAAGTAACAATGGGGTACCTGGGACCAGTACTGCTGCTTGTAGCGCTCGTCGTCGCCGAAGATGGTGCGCATCATCGCCGGCCAGGGGCGCTTGATGACGAGGAAGCCGCCCATGTTGGCGGGGACCGATCTGCCCTGCTTGTCGACGATATCGGCCATGACGCCAGGGATCGGCCGGGTGCAGGAGCCGGGTTTCGTGCCGATGGCGCCGGGGATGGGAGAGATGAGGATCATGCCGGTTTCAGTCTGCCACCAGGTGTCGACGATCGGGCAGCGCTTGCCGCCGATGACGTCGTGATACCAGATCCAGGCCTCGGGGTTGATGGGCTCGCCGACGGTGCCGAGCAAGCGCAGGCTGGAGAGGTCATGCTTCTTCGGCCAATGCTCGCCCCACTTGACGAAGGCGCGGATGGCGGTCGGGGCGGTGTAGAAGATGTTGACGCGGTACTTCTCGATGATTTCCCAGAAGCGATCCTCACGCGGGAAGTTGGGCGCCCCCTCGTACATCACCGTGGTGGCGCCGTTGGCGAGGGGGCCGTAGATGATGTAGCTGTGGCCCGTCACCCAGCCGATGTCGGCGGTGCACCAGTAGGTGTCGTCCTCATTGAGATCGAAAACCCAGCGGTGCGTCAGCGACGTGCCGAGGAGGTAGCCGCCGGTCGTGTGCAGGACGCCCTTGGGTTTGCCAGTGGAGCCGCTGGTGTAGAGGATGAAGAGCGGGTGCTCGCTGTCGAGTTGCTCGGCCGGGCAGTTGGGAGAAGCTTCGGCCATCAACTCGTGCCACCAGAGGTCGCGGCCGGTCTTCATGTAGACCTGCTGATTGCAGCGGTTGAAGACGACGCACTTCTCGACGGTCGGCGATTTCTCCAGGGCGGCGTCGACGTTTTGCTTGAGGGGGACCACCTTGCCGCGGCGCCAACCGCCGTCGGCCGTGATGAGCAGGCGGGCCTTGGCGTCGTTGTTGCGATCGGCGACGGCGTCGGCCGAGAAGCCGCCGAAAACGATCGAATGGGTGGCGCCGATGCGAGCGCAGGCGAGCATGGCAATGGCCAGTTCAGGTATCATCGGCATGTAGATGGTGACGCGGTCCCCCGCCTTGATGCCGAGCCCTTTGAGGACGTTGGCGAACTTGCAGACCTCGCGATGCAGATCTTGATAGCGCAGGACGCGCGAGTCCCCCGGCTCACCTTCCCAGATGATGGCCGCCTTGTTCTTGCGGTAGTCGGTGAGGTGACGGTCGACGCAGTTGTAGCAGGCGTTGATCTTGCCGCCGACGAACCACTTGGCGAATGGCTCCTGCCAGTCGAGCACCTTGCCCCATTCGCGGAACCAGGTGAGCGACTCGGCCTGCTCGGCCCAGAATTGTTCGGGGTCCTTGGCCGCCCAGTCGTAGAGCTTCTCGTACTCCTCCTTGCTCTTGATGTGCGCCTGCTCGGCGAACTCCTTGGGCGGCGGGAAGACGCGCGTCTCCTTGAGGATGCTGGTGATCGTCGAGGCGGGAGAGGACATCAGGCAGGCTCCTTCTTCGTTTGGCGCTCGCGCGGCGGTGGCAAGAGCGTTGTCCCCCATTCTAAAACACGGCGGATTCAAGGAAAGCGCTGGATTGAGAAACGGGCGAGGATATGGTGAAATAGGACTGGAAACCGGAGGACGTTGCAATGACCGTGATGGACCCCCCTCTCGCGCCGCCCACGCTGCCGCCGGCGCAGCCTCAGGGCCCACCCTCCAAGCCTCCCGCGCCGTTGGAGGTTCACTCGACCCACGCCGCCATCACGATTCCTGGCGATATCCGCGATCTTGCCGGCTTCCGAGCTTGGGCGCATTCCGACGACTTTCCGCAACAAGGTCGCTTCGCGTTTCTTGACGGCCTCCTCTGGGTGGACCTGAGCATGGAAGAGATATTCACGCACAGTCAGGTCAAAGGCGCCGCATACGCTACGATCCGCGAGATGGTGCGGGCCGAGCAACTTGGTTATCTCTTGCTCGACGGCGCCCTTCTCTCCATCCCTGTCGTCAATCTGGCCACGGAACCAGATCTCTTGTTCTGTCTGTACCAGACCATCGCCTCGGGACGCGCCCGCTTCGTCCCCGGGAAGAAAGCGGGCTATATGGAGATTGAAGGCTCTCCCGACATGGCGCTTGAAATCGTGAGTGCTAGCTCGGTCAAGAAGGACAAGACGATCTTGCCCCCGCTTTACTGGAAGGCCGGCGTTCCCGAATTCTGGCTCATCGACGCACGCCAAACGCCGGTCGAATTTCAGATTCTGCGCCACGGCCCCGAAGCCTACGTGCCGCAGTCCGCGGGCGCGCATGGGATTTTTTCCCCGCTTTTCAATCGCCATTTCAAGCTTACCCAGACAGCGGATCGCTTCGGCCACCCTGAGTTCATTCTGGAAGCCCACGCTTGAGACCGCGCCCATGCTGTTCCAAGACGTCCAACAAGCCCCGGCCTACTTCAAACGCTTCCGCATGGAGATCGACCTCCAGGACGGCGTCCCCCCGGCGCCGCCGCTGCCCGAGGGCTACGCCTGGGCGCCCTGGAGCGACGACATCTGCGACGAGCACGGCGAAACCAAGTACCTCGCCTTTCAGGACGAGATCGACTCCTATCTCTTCCTCAGCTTCGCCAGCCGCGACGGCTGCCTCAACCTGATGCGCGACATCGCCAACAAGATCGGCTTCCTCCCCGGCGCCACCTGGCTCATCCGCCATGGCTCGCTGGGCGTCGCCACGATCCAGGGCGTGCGCGACCGCGCCGGCATGGGCTCGATCCAGAATGTCGGCGTCCTCCCCGGCCATCGCGGCAAGGGGCTCGGTACCGCCCTCCTGCTTCAGGCTTTGCACGGCTTTCGCCAGGCCTCCTGTCACAAATCCCATCTGGAGGTCACCGCGCAAAACCAGTCCGCCATACGTCTCTATCACCGCCTGGGTTTTCGCAGGCGGAAAACCATCTATAAAATGATGGACAACTTCCAGAGCGTGATCATCTAAAGGACACCCGTGCAGCAAATCTTTCAGCACACTCTCCCAAACGGCATGGTCCTCCTCGCCGAGCACATGGCCCACGTCCGCTCGGCCGCCCTCAACGTTCTCATCCCTGCCGGCTGCGCCCACGATCCGGCGGGCGGCCGCGGCATGGCGTCCGTCCTCTCCGAGATGATCACGCGCGGGGCAGGAGAGCGTTCCAGCCGCGAACTGTCCCTGGCGCTCGACAATCTCGGCCTCGACCGGGACGAGAGCGTCGGCCAGCTGCACATGCGTTTCTGGGCTGCTACCGTCGCCACGAACATCATCCCCGCCCTCGAAATCTACGCCGACATCCTGCGCCGCCCCCATCTGCCCGAAGATGAGCTGGCGCCCGTCCAGGCTCTCGCTTTGCAGGATATCCAGGCGCTCGAGGACGACCCGCGCGGCAAAGTCATGGTCGAGCTGCGGCGCCGTTACTGGCCCGCCCCGCTCGGCAACGACCGGCGCGGCAAGCCCGAGGACATCGAGAAGTTCACCGCCCGGAAGCTGCGCCGCTTCTACGAGTCGACCTTCGGTCCCGCTCACGCCATCCTCTCCGTCGCCGGCGCCATCGACTGGCCGCGGCTCAAGGACGAAGTCGAGCGTCTCTTCGGGGACTGGGAGGCGCCCACGGAGAAGCCGATCGCCGTCAAGCCTGCGAAGGGTGGCTCCGGTCACATCCAGAAGGAGACGCAGCAGACGCAGATCGCCATCGCCTACCCGAGCGTGCCGTTCGGACAGCCGGAGTATTACGCGGCGAACGGCGCCATCCAGGTCCTCTCCGGCGGCATGGGCGCCCGGCTCTTCACCGAGGTGCGCGAGAAGCGCGGGCTCTGCTACGCCGTCTCCGCGAGCTATCAGACGTTCAAGGAGCGTGCTTGCGTCCTCGTCTACGCGGGAACGACCAATGAGCGAGCTCAGCAGACGCTCGACGTGACGCTTGGCGAACTGCACCGCCTGAAGGAAGGGGTGACGGAGGAAGAAGTGCAGCGCGTGCGGGCCGGGCTGAAATCCTCCCTCATCATGCAACAGGAGTCGACCTCGGCCCGCGCAGGCGCCCTGGCGAACGACTTCTATTTCTTGAACCGGGTGCGCAGCCGCGACGAGATTCAGCAGGCGATCGACGGCCTGACGCCCGGGGCAATCGTCGATCACGTGCGGCGCCATCCGCCGCGCGATCTGACGATCATGACGCTGGGACCGAAGGCGCTGAAGTTAGGTTGATTCGCCCTTACCGTTTGACCGCTCCGAAGGCTGCGAAGCACACGTTCTTGTGCAGCACCTCGACCTGAGCGAACCCCGCCTGACGCAGCAGATCCAGTTGAAACACCAGCGACCGCGGTGTGTCTTCCTTCTCAACGTATGCGGAGACGTGGTCTCGATAGGCCTCGTCCTTGAGCCGGACTAGGTAGTCGCCGTAGCGCTGTCGCATCAAATCTTGGATGGCGGGAATCGAGCTATCCACCAGGTCGAATATCCAGACCGAGCCGCCCGGGCGCAGAATACGTTGAAATTTCGCGAAGGCCGCGGCCCACTGGGCGTCATCCCGCAAGTGGTGTAGCACCGCGGCGGCGAGAATGATGTCGAAGGCGGCTTCGGGGAACTCGGCGTCCCGGATGTCGGCCTGAACGGCGTCGACCCGTCCCGCCGTCGCGCGCCGGACACGCTCGGTGGCGCGTTCGAGCATGGGCCGGCTCAGGTCGAGCAGGGCAACATCGAGGTTCGGCAGGTGTTCCAGCAACCGGAGGGAGTAGTTGCCGGCGCCGCAGCCGACGTCAAGAACGCGGCGCGCCTGAGGCGTGACCGCCGCGGCAGCCTGCGCCACCAGTGTCATGGCGAGCGGAGCGTCCACCGTGGCGGACTGCCCCGTCTCGAGATTGGAGAAGCGCTCAACATCGGCGTCGAAGCGGCGCCGGATTTCGTCGACGGTCGATTTCATGGCTGGCTGGCGTTCGGTCTCTCTTGGCGCCGGGCTCGGCGGAGATTGATCGGTTTCTATTGTTGAGGGCGGAGTTTTCGGGTGCAAGTTCCATGCGCTAACACACCCCGCATCTGTGAAGATGAATGTCGTTTCATTGCCCTTTTTTCACGCAACGCAGCTGGTCACATGGCGGCGCGGAAGCGACAATCGAGATGGGCCTGCGCCGGCCCCGGATCGACCCGGAACGCCAAGACAAAGAGTGGAACGCTGGCGGCAAACGGCGAAACCGTGACACGGCCCAAGTTTCGCCAGCGTGAAAAAGCCGCGGCCCTCCTTCGGCGCATGACGGGCAAACGGTTGAAACGGCGCGCACCACGTTGCCAAACGGGTCAAACGGCCCAGGCGCGCGCAAACGGAGATGCGATGAACCGCTATTTCGTTTTGACCCTCCTCGCGATGACAGCTTCGGTTTTCTCCGGGCCGTCCGCCGGCGCGACGGCCGGGCGAGACGTGGAGGGACTCTCGCTCAAGGACCTGCCCGAGTTCAACGGCGCAAGAGCCTACAAGGTGGACCCCTACATCGCCGTCGCAGCCAAGCTTCAGCCGATGGGCAAGCAGAAGGGGAGCAGGATCCTCGCGGAACTGGCCAAGGACGCCGACCATGGCGACAAGGTGATCGTGCTGTGCAGGATGTTGTTCACCGCCAAGCCGAAGGGAGAGTTTCGCCGGCCCCTGCTCGGAGGGCCGGATTTCCTGGGCGGCACGGTGGCGGCGGACTGGCCGCTCGAACCGATCGAGATCATCGACGGGATTCCGTTCCTGATCGTGCGCGGCTACAACCTGGGGGGCAAACCCGAGTCCGCCGCGTCCTATCTCGCCATGTGCATGAGCGAGTGCGACTGGCAAACGGCCCCGTTCAACGCGCGAACCCGCGGGGACAAGCAAAAGGCCCTGGGAAAACTATTCGCCAGCCGAAAATGGCGCCGGCCGTTGAGCGAGGAGGAGAAGGAGTTCCTGGCTTCGCAGGTGAAATAGTCGGACCACATGGAACGCCCGAGAGCAATAGGGGGAAACGGCTGAAACGGTTTGGTATTCCCGACCCCAAAAGAACCTTCGCGCCCCCACCCCCAAGCTGCTAAAATAGCCCTTTCTCACCCGCTGCGATCCAAGGAGCCCTCTCCATGGCCCTCGACCTCACCCCCGAACAGAAAACCACCGGCAAGGCCAACTTCCAGCGCGTCGTCGGCAAGCTGGGAACCATGGACCGCCGCCGCTTCATGCAGGGGCTGCTCGCCGGCGGCGCGGCGCTGCCGATCGCGGCCGCCGCTTACTTCGGGTACAACAACACCGCCTTTCGTGAACGACCCGTCAAGGCCGGCCTCATCGGCGCGGGGGATGAAGGCGGCGTTCTTATCGGCGAGCATAACCCGGCCTACCTCCAGTTCATCGCCTACTCCGATATCCGGCCCTACAACAAGCGGCGCATCTTCGACGGCGAGCCGACCGGGCCGCGCAAGGGCTTCAAGCACCACTATGGGGCGAACGCCGAGCGCGACATCCGCTGGTACGAGAACTACCGTGACCTCCTCGCCAATCCCGACATCGAGATGGTGGTCATTGCCCTGCCGCTCAACCTGCACAAGGAGGCGACCATCGCCGCGCTCGAGGCAGGCAAGCATGTCCTGTGCGAGAAGCTGATGGGCTGGAACGTGCAGCAGTGCCGCGACATGGTCCGCGCCGCTCATCGCGCCGACCGTCTCCTCGCGATCGGCCACCAGCGCCATTACAGCATGCTCTACGCCCACGCCGTCGAGGTCGTCAATTCCGGCCAGATGGGGGACATCCAGCACATCCGCGCCCTATGGCACCGCAACAGCACCGGCGTCCCCGAAGAGGAGACCGTCAACGGCCGCCGCATGATCCGCTACAGCCGCGATAGCTGGCGCCGCCGCTTCGAGGCCGTCGACCAGGCCGCCCTCACCGGCGATCTCAGCCGCTACGGGTGGAAAGACCTCTACGAGCTGGTCCGCTGGCGCCTCTTCCGCCACACCGGCGGCGGCCTCATGGCCGAGCTCGGCAGCCACCAGCTCGACGCCTGCAGCATCTTCCTCGGCAAGAAACATCCGCTCGCCGTCACCGCCTACGGCGGCAAGAACTTCTATCAGGACGACCGCGAAATCGAGGACCACGTCTACTGCACCTACGAATTCCCCGGCAAGCACTACGACCCGGCGATCAGCCCGCGCGACGCGGACAAGAAGCCCGTCTACAACGACGTCTGCACCGTCACCTACTCGTCGATCAACACCAACAACTTCGAGAACTACGGCGAGTGTGTGATGGGAACGAAGGGGACGATGATCGTCGAGGCCGAGCAAAACGTCTACCTCTACGGCGCCGACGGCCGCTCCACGTCGGTGACCGCGTCGAGCGGCGGCATCAGCGCCGTCGACACCTCCGGCTCCGGCCCGCCCGCCGTCGACCGCGCCGCCGCCGAGACCGGCGCGGCATCGCTAGGCCACGCCCCCCCCAGCCGCGGCTACCGTGAAGAAATGGAGCACCTCGCCTACTGCATCCGCATGCGCGGCGAAGGCATGGCCCGCGATCGTGCCGATTTGAAACCCCGCTGCGACGGCCAGGCCGCCATGGCCGACGCCATCCTCGCCCTCGCCGCCAACGCCGCCATGCGAACCGGCCAGCGGATCGAGTTCCGTGACGACTGGTTCCGGGTCAACCTCGACAATCCAACGGATAACCCGAATATTCCCTGGGACTTACCTGAGCCAACCCGAGCTCGCTAAACTCCAAGCGAACCCACCGTCGGGCTGCGCCATCTTGTTTTTTGATACGCCGAGCCCGAAGCCGCTCCGGCGCCAGACCTTGCGGCTCCTCGGCACGCCGCCTATAATCAGCGAAGTCCTTGGGGAATAGTGTAACGGTAGCACAACTGACTCTGGATCAGTTAGTCTAGGTTCGAATCCTAGTTCCCCAGCTTGAGGCCTGTAACCAGAAGGCCCGAAGTACCAGGCACTTGCGAAAATCGCAGGCGCCTTGAGGAGAATCTCCGGCTCGCCGAACGCGGACGTCTGGAGATTCCAGCGGATGCCGATGTTGGTCTTTTCCTTGAAGGCGGGAAAGCGCGAGTGCGGACGAGGGCCGACGCATCACCGGGCAGGCTGAAGATCGTGTGCACGCCCCCCATTGCTTCGTCCAAATCCTAAGCAAAGATCTTGTTGTAAGAAGGGCGTTGTACCGCTTGATTCCCGGATGCAAGCAGGGAGTTGCTCGTTTTCACTGTTTTTGCGACGGCGCTGTGGTTCGTCAATGAACGTGGAACCAATGCACCGGCGCCAACCGATTCTGGATCTCAAGCCAACGTGTTCCTTCCGACCGGTTCGGCGCCAGCTTCAAGGCGGTCTGGCTCACGGCAACGACCACGTCGGCCGCCGGCCCCGACCAGCGGTAGACGGTATCCCGATGTGACGTGTCAAAGCGACCGCCCGCAGGAATCCCGTCATCGTCCTGCAAGGTCGACGTGGCGAAAAGGGAGCCTGAGGCAGGTTGATTGCGAAAATGCCAACGGCTTGTCGACTCATCCCACGGACCGTGCCAACAAAAGCGATCGCGATAGATCGATCGCCCCGCCCGGCGAAGCGACATTTCTTGAATCAAGCAGTCGAAGCGAAACGCCTCTGAATTGTGGCCGCGTGCATAGCGGCCGGCGAACCAGATGTCGCCCCAAATCAAGTGGGCGCCTGGCTCGAGATCCGCTTCGATGCGCTGGTAATAGCGGGCCCGCTGGTAGGGAATCGTCGGCCCGGGCAGGACAACCAGCAAGGCGCCGGCCGCAAGCCGCAGGCGCCACTGCTGGGTGCAAAAGCTCCCGTCGCTGGGATGTAGCCGCGTGGCCGACTGCCCCACCAAGAGGCAGCGTGTATCGGGGCCGGCGTCCACATCAATCAGTTGGCCATCCCCTTGCATCAAGCCGTTGGTGGGGTTGATGAGATAGAGCAGGGAAGGCAGGCCCTGGTCCAAATAGCAGGGAAGAACGCGCAGAGGAACCTGCTGATAAGAGACGGCCACGCGCGTGACTCTACTCTGCGCGCTCAACTTCACGCGGACGCCGCCGATGGTTCCGGCCGCCTGGGCTGACAGGGACTGGCCGGCGAATTCGGGCGGCGTCACGAAGTCCGCGGCCGTGATGCGAGCTGGCCACGCACCCATGTGAGGAGATCCTCCACGCCGGTTCCGTGTCTGAGGCTGACGAACAGAAAGGGACGCTCGCCGCGCATCCTTGTGCTGTCGCGGCGCATCACGTCGAGGTCGGCGCCGACGTGCGAGGCCAGGTCAATCTTGTTGATCACCAGCAGGTCGGAGCGGCAGATCCCCGGGCCCCCCTTGCGCGGAATCTTATCGCCTTCGGCGACGTCGATGACATAGATCGTGCGATCGGCAAGCTCGGGGGAGAAGGTCGCGGCGAGGTTGTCTCCGCCGGATTCGACGATGACGACCTCGAGCGCCGGGAACCTCCCCTCGAAGTTGCTGATCGCGGCCAGGTTGATGCTGGCGTCCTCGCGGATGGCGCTGTGGGGACAGCCGCCCGTCTCCACGCCGACGATGCGGTCGAGCGGCAAGGCCTCGCGCCGCGCCAGGAACTCGGCGTCCTCGCGCGTGTAGATGTCGTTGGTGACGACGGCGAGGTTGACCTCGGGCCAGAGGGCGCGACAGAGAGTTTCGACAAGCGCGGTCTTCCCGGAACCGACCGGGCCTCCAACGCCGAGTGTGAAGACGCGGCGGCGTGGGCCGGCGTAGACGGAAGCGTGCGCGTGCTCCCGATGGAAGACGGTTCCCCAGCGGCGCCGACCCAGGAGATCGCGCGGCAGGAGATCAGGATCGAAAGAGTCGGGAGTAAAGTCCGCTTTGCTCATGACACGTGATCTCGTAGGCCGGAGCGCCGGCCCCGGCGGATTCGAGGGGCGCGGCGACGAACTCGTCCGCGAGCGCTTCGATCTCGTCGTGGAGACGGGACAGCGCCTGCTGACCGTGTGTGTGTCCGATGGGAATAGCCCGGACTCCGGCGCTCAGCACCCCGACCGCCCCCTGGTGCAAGTATACGCTCAGCGCTTCGCGCGGCGATGCGCCCGCCGCCCGCGCCAGGACGGCGAAGACGGCGGCATGGTGCCATGGGATGGCTTCCTGCGAACGCGCGGCGTCGCCTGCAAGACGCTGGACACTGTCGACAGCCCAGTCCCAGAAGGCGGCCAGGCGCAGCAGTTGATCCCCCATCTCGGCGCTGGCGTGGCGTAACGTCGGTGGGGTGAGCGTGATGTGCAACAGTTCGTTGGCGGCGGTGGCGGTCGCCACGACGCAGTCTTCGCCGCGCGCGATACGGCGGCGACGATGACCCTCGAAAGCGCGATGCTATGCGCGCAGCCACAGACGAACCCATCGCTCCAAGTCCTCGGCGTTACGGACATCGCCGCGAGCCTGTGCCGCTTCCAGTCCCCAGGAATGGCTGAAGCTTCCGATGGGAAGCGCGGAATCGCCCAGTTGGAGCAGCCGGAGGTTCATGTCAGAAAAGGAAGTAGCGCTGCGCCATCGGCAGCGTCGCCAGCGGCTCGCACGTCAGCAGCTCGCCATCCGCCCAGACGCGGTAGGTGTCGGGATCGACCTTGATCTGGGGGGTCGCGTCGTTGAGCGGCAGGTCCTTCTTGCCGACCTTGCGACAGTTCTCGACCGCGACGACCGGCCGCTGCAAGCCGTAATGACGGACGATGCCCGCGTCGAGGGACTCCTGCGACACGAACGTGAGGCAGGAGAGCGTGGCGGCGCGGCCGAAGGAGCCGAACATCGGCCGGGGGAGAATCGGCTGTGGCGTGGGGATCGAGGCGTTGGCGTCCCCCATCTGGGCGTAGGCGATGAAGCCGCCCTTGAGCACGATCTCCGGCTTTACGCCGAAGAACGCGGGCTTCCAGAGAACGATGTCGGCCCACTTTCCCGCCTCGATGCTGCCGACGTGCCGGGCGATGCCATGAGTAATGGCAGGGCAGATCGTGTACTTGGCGACGTAGCGGCGGGCGCGGAAGTTGTCATTGCGGACGGTGTCCGGACTCAGCGGACCGAACTGGAGCTTCATCTTGTGGGCGGTCTGCCAGGTGCGCAAGATCACTTCGCCGATGCGGCCCATCGCTTGCGAATCGGAGCTGATCATGCTGATGACGCCCCGATCATGGAGGATGTCCTCGGCGGCGATCGTCTCGGGGCGGATGCGGCTTTCGGCGAAGGCGACGTCCTCGGGGACCGTGCGCGAGAGGTGATGGCACACCATGAGCATGTCGAGATGCTCATCGATGGTGTTCACGGTAAATGGCCGCGTCGGGTTGGTGCTGGAGGGCAGCACGTGGGAGAGGGCGGCGATGCGGATGATGTCGGGCGCGTGTCCGCCGCCGGCGCCTTCGGTGTGGTAGGTATGAATCGTGCGGCCGGCGATGGCGGCGATGGTGTCTTCGACGAAGCCGGACTCGTTGAGCGTGTCGGTGTGGATGGCGACCTGCACATCGAGCTTGTCGGCGACGCGCAGGCAGCAATCGATGGCGGCGGGGGTCGTGCCCCAATCCTCATGAAGCTTGAGACCGCAGGCCCCGGCGCGGATCTGCTCGACGAGCGGGCGCGGCAGGCTGCTGTTGCCTTTGCCGAGGAAGCCGAGGTTGATGGGCAGTCCTTCGGCGGCTTGCAGCATGCGCTGCATGTTCCAGGCGCCGGGGGTGCAGGTCGTGGCGTTCGTGCCGGTGGCCGGGCCGGAGCCGCCGCCCAGCAGCGTGGTGAGGCCGGAGGCGATGGCGGTCTCGACGAGCTGGGGACAAATGAAGTGGACGTGGCTGTCGATGCCGCCGGCGGTGGCGATGAGGTTTTCGCCGGCGACCACTTCGGTCCCGGGCCCGATGACGAGTTTCGGATCGACGCCGGGCTGAATGAGCGGATTGCCGGCCTTGCCGACGCCGACGATGCGGCCGTCACGAATGCCGATGTCTCCCTTGACGATGCCCCAGTAGTCGAGAAGGACCGCGTTGGTGATGACGAGATCGAGGGGCGGCTCCTTCGCTGCGCCGGGGAGCGGCGACTGCCCCTGCCCATCGCGGATGACTTTGCCGCCGCCGAACTGGACTTCCTCGCCATATATGGCGTGGTCCTGTTCGATTTCAATGATGAGGTCGGTATCGGCCAGGCGGATGCGGTCGCCCTTGGTAGGCCCGTAGTGGCCGGCGTAAGCGGCGCGGGAAAGGGAGAAGCTCATGCGTGGTGTCACCTCTTGCGGTTTTTCCTGGAAGGTTTCGCGCTTCTCGGCTTTCTCGATGCGCCCGCCGCAGGCTTGGCGGCTTTGTTCTCCTGCGGCAGCGGAAACTCTCCGGCGAGAAAACGGGCGAGCTGTCGCTGCGCCGCTTCGCGGCGCTCCTCGAGCGGCCCCATGACCACGCCGCCCCCTCCATACGCTTGCCGCAGTCCGCTCAGCGCAACCAGCCGCACGGACTTGATCTCGCCCGGCTCGAAACGGACCGCGTTGCCGGCGGGAATGTCGAGGCGCATTCCGTAGGCGACGCCCCGATCGAAATGCAGAGCGCGATTGACCTCGAAGAAATGGAAATGGGAGCCGACTTGAATGGGGCGGTCGCCCCGGTTGTTGACTTCGAGCGTCGCCGTTTGCCGGCCCGCGTTGATCTCAAGCGGTTCGCCGTCGAAGAAATACTCGCCCGGGGTCATGGCGCCCTCGCTCCTCAGGAAATCGGAAAGTGAACGGTGACCAGCTTGGTTCCGTCGGGGAACGTGGCTTCGACCTGTATTTCCGCGATCATCTCCGGCACACCTTCCATGACATCCGCTCGAGTGAGGATGCCGCGGCCCGCGCTCATGAGTTCGGCGACGCTCTTACCGTCCCGCGCCCACTCGAGAAGCTGGCTGGTAATCAAGGCGACCGCCTCGGGGTAGTTAAGCTTGAGACCTCGGCCGCGGCGGGCACGCGCCAGTTCGCCTGCCGTGAAGATGAGCAATTTGTCTCGTTCTTGAGGGGAAAGGTGCATCTTGAGGTTGAAGGAGAAGATGGTTTACGTGAAGCGTTGGCAAGATCGTCCTTTTTGGAGCGACCTGCGGCCGCTGCCCAGGCGTCATTGACGGCACGAGCAGCGGGACCATTCTAGGAACTCCACGCCTTTACGAAAATTGCACAAAGCGGCCGCGTCGATGAAACAAAGGCCGCCCCGCCCAGTCCGCGCTCTCCCCGCAACTTCTCCGCTGCGGCGGCCGTTGTTCACCCTTCAGGAGGAAGAATCTCATGCGATGTAGGAAGCCGCTCGCGTGGAGCGTCATGACGTTGCTTGGATTGGCAGCTTCGGCCCACGCCCAGCCCGCAAGACTGCTGCCCCCAACCGATGCGGCGCCCATGGCGGAGGCCGGCGTCGTCCGGGTCGTCGGCGCTCCACCCGCCAAGGAAGCACCTCCCGCCAAGGGAGGGGTTCCCACCACGAAGGACGCGCCCCCAACCGGCGCTCCCGTCAGCGGCGCCTTGGGGTGCTGCCCGAGCAACACGTGCGGTTCCGGTTGCGGCGCCTCGGGTTGCGGCGCCTGCGGTTGTGAGAAATGGGGGCCGACCCTGCCGGAGAATGTCAACCTCTTCGGCCGCTCCGAATGCTCCCCATGGCGCGTTTACGGCTGGGTGGACGTGGGCTACACCTATTCCTCGTCGGATCCGGGCATCATGACCGTGGAAACCCGCGAGAATCGCTTCAGCCGGGAGTTCCTGGTGAACCAGGTAGCGACCGTGCTGGAAAAGCCCCTCAAGGGCGACGACTTCAACTGGGGCTTTAAGGCCTTGTTTTACGCGGGCGCCGACGCCGCCCTGTTGCGGCCGCGCGGCGGTTTCACGACGACCGATCCGCGCTTCGGCGCCGACTTCCGCGAGCTCTATGTCTCCGCTCACCTGCCGATCCTCACGGAAGGCGGCATGGACGTGAAGGCCGGCCGCATGGGCACCATCATCGGCTACGAGTCGGCGATGGCGCCCTATCGTCCGTTTTACTCCAACGACTACCAGTGGTTCTACGCGCAGGACGGCGCCTTCACGGGCGTCCTTACCAACCTGCACGTGAACAAGCAGCTCGATTGGTGGAACGGCATCACCTGGGGCGCCAACACCTTCTTCACCCTCCGTGGCGACGCCCCCTGCTACATCACGCAGCTCAACTACTGGACCACCGAGGAGAAGAAGACGCTGCTCAGCGCATCCTTCTACGTCGGCAACCAGGCGATCTTCACGGCCCCCAACTTCGCGACCGGCAACTGTATCTACAACCTCGAGCTGCGGGTCGAGCACCAGTGGAACTGTCATCTGACGCAGATCGTCCAGAGCGACATGGGTTGGGAGACGAACATGCCCGGTCTGGGAACCGGCTCCTGGTACAGCCTCTACACCATTCTCGTCTACCAGATGAGCCCCAAGCTGGATCTGAACTTCCGGACCGAATGGTTCGACGATTGCCAGGGGACCCGGACAGGCTTCGCTCGCAACTACTATGAGACGACCCTCGGCATCGATTACCACCCGGTCAAGGCCCTGCGTCTACGACCTGAGGTCCGCGGCGACTTCGCTGACGGGCCGGTCTTCAACAACGGCCGTGATCGCAACCAGTTGACCATCGGCCTTGAGGCTCTTTTCCAGTTTTGATTTTTGTCGAGCCACTCTCGGCCCTCCGATTGCGCGATCGGAGGGCCTTTTTGTTTGCAAGGAGGCTCCGAGACCGGCGTTCCCTGAGCGCAGCTAATGGGCAGCGGCGCCTGGGAACTAGGCGTTTGAAACCGATACTCCCGTCGAACGCAAAAAAATCTAGTCTTGTTAAATTACGCAATCATAGCGATTTACGTGCTTGCGCAGCGCATCCGCATCAGCGCACATCATTTCAGGCACGGTTCTTGCTAAACCAGCGCCTTTTGTGTCTTGCTTGGTTGCTCCCAACCGCTCTCTAGAAGACGCAGAAGGAGTTCATCTTGAAGTCGCACACATGGGGTATGCGCTGGGTCGGATTGTCTTTGGTGCTTTTGGCGCTGGGCGTGTCCGGCGTGGGCTGTGGGAAGAAGGAGAAACCCGATGTTACAGTCGCAAGCCCGACCGGCGGACCGACCGGTGGGCCTAGCCCGGTCGCAGGCGGCGAGGTAAGGGTCGGCATCCTCCACTCGCTCACCGGTACGATGGCAATCAGCGAGACTTCTCTCAAGGACGCCGAGTTGATGGCGATCGAAGAGATCAATGCGGCGGGCGGCGTGCTCGGCAAGAAGATCGTTCCGATCGTGGAAGACCCGGAGTCTAAGTTCACGACGGAGTTCCCCAACAAGGCCAAGAAACTGCTCCTCAACGACGATGTCGCTTGCGTCTTCGGTTGCTGGACTTCAGTGAGCCGCAAGAACGTTCTGCCGGTCTTCGAGAAGAACAACGGCCTGTTGTTCTACCCGGTTCAGTATGAAGGAAATGAGGCGTCGTTGAACGTCGTCTATACCGGCGCCGCGCCGAACCAGCAAATCCTCCCCGCCGTCGAATGGCTCATGAGTAAGGCCGGTGGCGAAAAGAAGAAGTTCTATCTGCTCGGCTCGGACTATGTCTTTCCGCGCACCGCCAACCTGATCATCGTCAAGTATCTCGAGTCCAAGGGCCTCAAGCCGGTCGCCGAGCAATACACGCCCCTGGGTCATCTCGACTATCAAACGGTGGTGCAGGACATCAAAGCGAAAGAGCCGGACGTGATCTTCAGCACGATCAACGGCGACAGCAACGTCAATTTCTACAACGAGCTGGCCGCTCAGGGTATCACCGCCGACAAGATTCCGGTCGTCGCCGTCAGCGTCGGCGAGGACGAGCTGCGCGGCCTCGACCCGGCCAAGGTGAAAGGCCACCTTGCGGCCTGGAACTATTTCCAGAGCCTGAAGACGCCCAAGAACCAGGAGTTCGTCAAGAAGTTCCAGGCCAAGTATGGCAAGGATCGGGTGACGGACGATCCCATCGCCGCCGCCTATTGCCAGGTCTACCTCTGGAAGAACGCCGTGGAGAAGGCGAAGTCCTTTGAAGTCGACGCGGTGCGCAAGGCGATGCTGGCCGGTGACATCGCATTTGACGCCCCGGAGGGACCCGTGAAGGTCGATCCAAAGAACCTTCACGTCTACAAGGCCTTCCGCATGGGCAAGATTCGCGACGACAAGCAGTTCGACATCATCTACGAAACCCCGCCGATCGAGCCCGACCCCTATCCGCAGGTGGCATTCCCCGGCTGGTCCGTCGACCACACCAAGGGAGGCATTGTCAAGGGCAAGGAGGTCAAGATCGGCAAGTAGCTTTCCTGGAAGCCTCGAGCCGCTCTCGAGCGGCTCGAGGCCTGTATGACCGAACCGGCTCGGAACCTCTCCCAACCTCCAGAGCCACTGGTCGCGTGCGACAACTCGCTCCGCTTGGGGCGGCCAGCCGCCTGCGCCGGTTCCGGAGGTAACTGCTTGATCCGACATGAGCCTCGATGACATCGGCGCGGCGTTTTCCAACAGTCTCAGCCTCAGCTCGCTGTATATTCTCACCGCTCTGGGCCTCGCGATCACGTTCGGCGTCATGCGCGTGATCAACATGGCGCACGGGGAGATGCTGATGCTCGGGGCCTATTCCGCGCACGTCGTCTCCTTCCTCGCGCCCAAGTGGCTGCATGCTCTGGCCCTGTCGCAAGAAGCGCCATGGCTGGCCGACATGGCCGAGCACCTCCGCGAATATGGCCTCTATTACGCGATTCCCATCTCATTTCTGGTAGTCGGCCTGGTCGGCTATCTGCTCGAGATCGGTCTCATTCGTTTCCTCTACGGCCGGCCGCTCGACACGTTGCTCGCGACCTGGGGGGTGAGCCTGATCATTCAGCAAGCGGTATTGATCACCTTCGGCGCCAACTTGCAAGAGACGCACTTGCCCCATGCGCTGCAGGGAGGCGTCGCCATCGGGGAGGTGACGCTGCCCATCTATCGGCTCTTCATCGTCGGCATCACCGGCCTGTGCTTGCTGGCGGTCTATCTCTGGTTCTACAAGACGAGCTTCGGCTTGCAGATTCGCGCCGTCGTTCAGAACCGGCCGATGGCATCGGCGCTCGGAGTATCGACGCGCCGCATCGATTCATTAACGTTCGCCTTCGCCACAGGGCTTGCCGGCGTGGCCGGCTGCATCCTCGCGAACGTCTACAACGTGAAATACACCATGGGCTCCGACTATATCGTCGAGGCGTTCATGGTCGTCATTCTGGGCGGCCTGGGACGGTTAGGCGGCAGCGTCGCCGCCGGGGCACTGATTGGCTTCGGCATCTGCTTCGTGGAGAAGGCGCTGCCGAAAGGCGGCGACTCGGTGATCTTGAGCGCCCCCGCGACGGTAGCCAAGATGATTGTTCTTGCCGCGGTACTCGTCTTTCTGCTGATCCGCCCCTCCGGTTTGTTCGTCACCAAGGAGCGAACCTATGACTGACGCGCCTGTGACACAAGCCGCTCCCAGCGTTCCCCCGCGCCACCTGGCCCGGACCTTGCTCAGCCGCTGCGCCGCTCTGTGCTTGTGCGGCGCCGTCATCTTAATTCCAGTGCAGATCTACGGCGGCGACAAATACCAGGCGCCCCTTTACACCAAGTACCTGGCGATTGCCCTCTTTGCCTTGAGCGTCGATCTGGTCTGGGGCTACACCGGTCTTCTGAGCCTCGGCCAGGGCCTGTTCTTCGGTCTCGGCGCCTACATCATGGGCTACTCGTTGATCCTGCAGCAATCGGCCCTGGATATGGGACAGCCGCTGGTCTACAGCCCCGACATGGCGCTGCCCAACTTCATGATGCGCTGCCGGCTCGAGCATGTCCCGCCCTGGATCGGGCCGCTCATCAACGTCTGGCTCGCCATTGCCGTGGCAGTCGTCCTGCCGACGCTGATCGCCCTCTTGTTCGGCGCGATTGTCTTTCGCCGCGGCGTCAAAGGCGGTGTCTACTTCTCGCTGTTCACCCAGGCGCTGCTGATGGCCGCTCTATGCTGGTCTCCAACATGCAGCCGCATACGGGCGGCGTGGAAGGACTCACCAACCTCGCCAGCCTGAAACTCTTCGACCACGACTTCGAGATGATCCTGCCGCGCCGGCCGCTCAGCTGGGCTTCTACTACCTGGTCGGCGGCGTCCTCGCGGTCTGTTTTGTCGGCTGCGGTCTCCTTATGGCGAAGCAAGGCCGGACGTCTGCTCACCGCCATCCGCGACAACGAGAACCGGGTCCTCGCGCTGGGGGTACAACACCGCCCTCTACAAGACTCTTCGTCTTCGTTGTCAGGGCTTCGCCGGCTCGCTGGCGCCCTTTCGTCGCGGCGAACGGATCGGCCGGGCCGCAGTTCTTCGGGATCGCCGAGTCGATCGAGATCGTCATCATGGTCGCCGTCGGCGGTCGCGGCACGCTGATCGGCCAACTCGGCTTCGTCCTGGTCGCCGCCGGCAAGACGTTCCTCAACGACAAGTTCGCTTCAATGACCCGTCCATCTCCTGAACCATCTCGTGGAGATGGTGGGGCTGGCGCCGATTCCGGACGCGGCGAATAACGTGCCGCTGTGGCCGATCGCGATGGGCGCGTTGTTCATCGCCGTCGTCCTCTTCCTGCCGGACGGTCTGGTGGGGGGAGGGACGCGGCTGGCACGCTGGGTGGGTGGGCGCTTCAGGCGCAGAACGGCGCCGGTTGTGGCGCCGGCGACGGAGCCAAGGGCGCGCGAGACGCCGAATCGCGCAAGAGAACCGGAAACAATCGCGAAGGGGGCGCCTCCCCAACCGTCCGCGACGGAAGGCTAAGGGGGCTGCTGTAAGAGGGGCGTGAGATGAATGGAATTGACCTGCTGATCATCAATGGCTTGTGAAAGCGGCCCTTGAAAAACACGTGAGACGAATCGGTCCTTTGAGACGAATCGGTGTTCAAGTCGGGTTTCTTGCGAAGCATTGGGTAGCGGCCGGGAGATTCCGCCATGGGTTTTCAATCCAAGTTCGTCCCCGAGACCATCCTCCGCGTGGAGGAGGTCACGGTCGCTTTCGGCGGCTTCAAGGCGCTTAACCGGCTCAACTTCTCGATGGAGCGAGGCGAGCTGCGCGTCGTCATCGGGCCAAACGGCGCGGGCAAGACCACGCTCCTCGACGTCATCACCGGCAAAGTCAAGCCGACGGCAGGGAACGTCATCTTCCAGCCGGATAACCAGCCGGTGCGGGAAATCACGCGCCTCAGCGAGGCGCGCATCGCCCGGCTCGGCATCGGTCGCAAGTTTCAGACGCCGAACGTTTTCAAAAGCCTTTCGGTCGTGGAAAACCTGAAGCTGGCGCTGCGTTCCTCGCGCGGCGTGATGGCGTCGCTGTTCTCTTCGATCTTTCAGGATGGCAAGGACCGCATCGCCGAGATCCTCCAGATGATCGGGCTCTCCGCCAAGGCGTACCTGCCGGCCGGGATCCTGGCGCACGGCGACAAGCAATGGCTCGAGCTGGGGATGATCATGGCACAGGATCCCGAGCTGCTCCTCATCGATGAGCCGGTGGCCGGGATGAGCCCACGCGAATCGGAGCGCACCGGCGAGTTGCTGATGGCGATGGCGCGCAAGCACACGCTGCTGGTCATCGACCACGACATGACGTTCGTGCGGCAGATCGCAAGAACGGTGACTGTGCTTCACGAGGGACAGATGCTCTGCGAGGGGCCCATGAAGGAAGTGCAGAGCAATCCGAAGGTGATCGAAGTCTACCTCGGCCAGGACCGGCACGCCAAGAAGGAGCAGGCGGCGATGAGTCGCCCGGCAGGCGAGCCACACCCCACTCGGCACGGCGCGCGCGCGGCCGCCCGCGGGAAAGAGAGCAAAATCCGATGAACGGGGCCTCGACCATCGCCTCCGGATCCATGCTGCGTATCGATGGCCTGTCGGTGTCCTATGGCGAGACATTGATACTGCGCGATGTGACGCTCGATATCCGTCCCGGTCAGGTCGTGTGCCTGATGGGACGCAATGGTGTCGGCAAAACAACGCTCCTCAAGAGCATCATGGGGCTGCTGCGACCGCAATCCGGCCGCATCCTCGTGCAAGACCGCGACATGACCCGTTTCAGTCCGGACCAGCGCGCTCGCGCCGGGCTCGGCTATGTCCCGCAGGGACGCGAGATCTTCCCGCAGCTCACCGTCCTTGAGAACCTGCAGGTCGGCACGTTCGCCAACCGCAGCCTCGGCGGCGCGATCCCGCCCGAGATCTACTCCTATTTCCCCGTCCTCAAAACGCTTCTCGATCGCCGCGGCGGTCTCCTCAGTGGCGGCCAGCAGCAGCAGCTCGCCATTGCCCGCGCCCTTGTCGCCAAGCCGAAGCTCATCCTGCTGGACGAGCCCACCGAAGGCATTCAGCCGAACGTCATTACACTCATCGGCGAAGTCCTCAAGGGTTTGAAAGCGAAAGGGGACGTTTCCATCCTCCTCGTCGAGCAGTATCTGGAGTTCGCCCTGGAGTTGGCGGACTACTACTACGTGATGGAAAAGGGCTCCGTCGTATTGCAAGGCGCAGACGCGGCAAGCGACCGCGCAAGCATCAGCCAGTATTTGGCATTCTGATTGGCTCTAAGGCGCTGCGTGTAAATAACTGCTCGAAAACGGCCTTGACCGCAGCTGACGGGATTTTACCTCCACAACGTCAGGGACGAGTTGGCGCCAAGCTGTTTATGGTCACGGTCGAGCCACCACGGAGGACGCGCTGCCAAGCGACTTTCCCCGTCCTCAGATCGATCGCACGTAGCATCGGAACAATCGTGGTGGTGCTTACGCCCGACACCTTCGGAGGCTCCTTGAGCTTTGGCACATCGGGCGCCGAACCGTCATCGTCGACTACCAGCAATTTGCGCTCACCCACCACAATTCCTTCAGGCTCATTGATCTCGGCGTGTTTCTTGTCGGCAGTCGCGTCGCGCACTTTGCCACTTTCCAGATCCACTTCAATGACGCCTGATTTCTTTGCGGTCTTGGTAGCAGGAATGGGTATCACGCTTTCCCAGGCGATGAACAGCCTGCCGGATTCGATCCGACTTTCCGAGCGGAACACGGGCGCTGGCGGCAGCGGCTTTGGTGCGGCGCCGCCACTGCTCCGCACGACATGATCGTTCCACCACGCCACCGGAACCTCCGTCGGTGGGAATCGCTTCACGATCGCACCGTCGTGGTCCAGATCCACCAAGACAATGCGAACCGTGTTGCTTTTCTCCGGGGCGGGATTTCGCTCGCGCACCACGAGCAGGCGCCCCGTAACAGCCATCGGCCAAAAGCACTCTTGTGCGAACACGCTCGGGCCTGTTTTGGCGTCCTCGGCCTTCGGTGGGGCTGCCGTCCATAGCACCTTACCGGTTTGTAGGTCGAGGGCATCAACGCCACCGAGGGGATTGACGAGGTAGGCGGTTTTCGCGTCGACAAGGACAAGGCCGGCACGCAGGCTTTTCTGGGCCTTTGGTGGGGTAGACTCCTTGTCGTTCGCTGCAAGTGGGGCGGCGACCATCAGGCCCAACACTGCGGGGCCGAATAACGATTTGATGAACTCAGCCATGATGGCTCCTGCAAGGAGGCAAAACATCGTCGCATGCGCTCATCGTAACGACGAGAACTATCGGACGTTCGATTGCTGGTTCTTCAGGTCGCCGTCGCAGATATCGTCACTGGTGTCGCGTGCCCAAGATCACCGACTTCGGCCTCGCCAAAACGCTGGAGCCGACCGAAGGAACGCAAGCTTCGGGCCTGACAGCGACCGGGGCGGTGATGGGGACGCCATCGTACATGGCGGGTTTACGGTCGTGATCGTCGCACCGGGAGCCCGCGCGCCCAATTGTTCTTCGAAACGGAGAATGAGGAAGTAGCCCGACTGGAGGCCGCGGCGCAGTTCATGGACATCGAATCGCTGGAACGCTTTCATTGGCCGAGGCGGCCGTGGCGGCTTTCATCGGCATCCAGGCGCGAAAAGCGGCTCAGGCGTTCCGCAAGGCGATGGACACAAAGGGGAACGATATTGGCCATTTGATGACGGCGCTCGTGAGTTTGAAAACAGTAATTTGCCATTCAGGTTGCGGGTGTTGTGGGACTCGCGATCGGATTCCTGGTCCTTGCTGCGCCGCGATGACCGATGGCCGCTTCATTTCCATTTTCCATTTTCCTGAGGCCGCCCGTGGTCATGCCGTCCTCTCCGCAGGACGCCACGGCGTTATGCGTCGCTGGTGATTTGCCCCACGTGCTGAAGCAGCGTCGTCGAGCCCTGGCCGCGTACCGAGGTCAGCGAGGTCGGCGTCCCCGGTCCGTAGCCCGTCAAGCGATTGTGCCACAGGATTCGCCCCGACAACGGATTCAAACAATACATATATCCGTTCGTCGAGACGATCAGGCGATCGCCGTCGAGAAGCAGCGAAACGTAGCCGGATCGCATTTCACTGTTGGACCAGACGATTTCCCCGGTGTCTCGATCCAGCGCCAAGGCGTAGCCGTTCAGGCCGACGAAGACGAGCCGCTCGATGGCGACGGCGTCGCTGGAATCGGCGCGTATGGACCGCGGCTCCCCTTCTCGGACCGCCTCCAGAGCTGCTTGTCTGCTCTGGGCTTGGATTCCAGCCGGGGTGATGGTCAAGTCGCACGCCGGGCAGAAGAACTCCTCGGGGGCCATCTCCGACGACCCACAATCCGGGCAGGTCAGCGCCGGGGTTCGGGTCAGACGGCTGGTACTGACGAACCGGCAGCGTGGGCAACTGGTGCTTACCGTCTGCATCTCGCCTTGGCACTGTGGGCACGGTTGCATGGGAAAGCCTCCAAGAAGTGGCACGCCAAACGGTAAATCAAATAGCCGGTAACGTTCAGAACTCGACAAGCCGCACGATCCTACTGCCATCTACACGCAAGAAACTCGAAGCCGGGGTGGGCACGAAGCGCAATGAGGCTGAAGATTGACGAAGGAACGTAGCAACCTCGCTCAGCGTGCTCTGCACATCACCCGGACCGTGTACGCCTCGACCGTCGGCTCCAGGCTTTCGTGGGCGAGCGCCGCGGCAATCTCGAGCGGCCCCTGCCACAGCGGGGCGACGAAGCCGCCGATAGCTGTCGCGCTCAAGCCGGTCCATGTCGGGGGGCGGCGCCCCGTCACCTGGATCGTCTTAAGGCACACGTCCCGGTCGGGCGGCAGAGGGCTCAGGAAAAGGCTTGTGGCTAACGTGTCAATCGTGGCCGGACGCTCGCCGCTCCAGACCTTGACCTGGGTCGTAAGCCCGAAACTGGATTTGTGATCATCCCGCGACGGCGCCACCGGACGCCGGCGACACGCCAGGCGCCATATCTCCTTGCCCGTTTCATCCGCCTCGCCATGGACGAAGAGGAAATGGCCTACCTCGGCTCCACGTGTGGCGGGGAACTTCCCCTCGTCAGCAGCCCCCCTGGGCGCCTCCACGGGACCGATGGTCCTTTTCTCTCCCCTGGACTCGATTTCGATCCAGAACTGGATATCGCCACCGGAATATTTCAGCACCAGCGCCTCCTGGCCGGCCAGGGCGAACAACTCCTGCTCGGACTTCAGCTCTTCGAGGCGAACCCCCGCGGCAGGCGCCTCCGGCTTCGCTGGAACGACCTTCCGTGGGACGACCGGGGAGGACGCGATCCGAACCCCCAGGGCGAAGGCGAGCAAGCCGAACACCAACGAGGCGAGAATCCAGGCGGAGCGGCGCGGCCGGCCGGCATGCTGAGCGGGCGCTAGCGCAACCCGCGACATTTGCAACTCGATCGCTTCATTCGGGTCGTTCGGGACGGCGTCCGCTTCAGGTTTTTCGAAGGGGGCGAGGGACACGGGTCGCTCCTGGTTTGGTTTTTGTTCTCGGTTTCCTGGAGGGGGACTCCTCCCCACTGAACCAAGCGAAAGAACCGCGGAAAGCGGCCAGAAAAATCGGACCCGTCGCGGCCGACGACGCCGAAGCGGACCGGGTATCGGACCCGAAAACCTCGAGATCGCAGCAAAGCCCCTCAGGTTTTTCTTTCTCCGGATCACGCTCCATGGTTTCCACACTTCCGTTCTCAAACCAGTTCTTCGTTCCTTATCACCCCCGATCCCTCCACCGCCCGCCGCCGATCTCGAGATCCTTCAACCGCTCGTGCAGCCGAACGCGCGCGTCGCGCCAGCGGCGGCGGATCGTGCGCTCGCTCTCGACGAAGAGGTCGGCGACTTCCTGTTGCGTCCAGCCGTGATAGAAGAGGAGGCCCACCACTTCCCGCTCCTCGACGGGGAGGTCCTCGACCGCCTGGTGGAAGCGGCCCCACTTCTCCAACTCATCCGGCGTCTCGTCTTTTTCGGCCTCGGGCACGTTGTCCAGAAAGCCGGATTCCTCGGGCGTCACGTGGCGTTTGCCCATCCCCTCGGGGCCGAGAAAGTGGCGGGTCAGATCGTGCAGCTCGCGGCGAATCTGCAGGGCGGCCAGGCCGAAGAACTCGCGCATCGAGGCCGGCTGCAATTCCTGCAGAGCTCGCAGCAGACGCATCAGGGCGTTTTGCAGGACGTCGTTGGTCTCGACGAGCCGGCCCAAGCGCGGGAAGCCGCGGAACATCTTCCGCGCCAGATGCTCCATGCGCCGGCAAACGCCGAGCAGGAGCTCGTCGCGCGCCTTGAGGTCGCCGGCCTGCATACGCTGGACGTAGAGCTGCAGCTGCGTGGTGCGGAGACTGGTGTTTTCCATGGGCGACACCACGGACGGGAGAACAGTGATGCGCCAATCCTAGGGCGAGCGTGGCGTCGATGCTATAAAAAAAAGCGGGCGCGGCCTTGGAGAGTCACCGGCAAGGTTTCTTGGAAACCTCCTCCGTTGATCCACTCGGCGTCGGCCTTCAAGCGGCTGGCGCGACAGCGGTCGGCCGAATTATTGAGCGCGGCATGGGGGAGGTCTACCGCGCCCGCCATCGCCGCCTTGGCAAGCTCGTCGCCCCCAAACATTACCCCCCCAACCTGATTCACGCCGCCGAAGAGCGTCGAGCGCCTCCAGCGGGAGGTGCGCGACGTCGAGATGGGGACGCCTTCGAGCAACGGCGCTTGACGATGGCGACCTTCTCCTGTGGCGAGCAAGGGCGGCTTGGTGTCGGGACATTGAAGATACCTCCTTGCGGTATGCTAACCTTGGTCTGAACCCAAACTCAGGCTTCTTCCGGTTTCGGCGGAGAGGAACAGCTCCCTGGGAGGACAGTCCGGTATTGAAACAACCTCGAGCGGAGTCGAAACCGACCGCTCGGCGAGTTACAATTGCCTGAAAACGTCTCAGCTTTGCGGCTTGGATCGTCATGCTCCTCGGTAAACAGCTCGGCCCCTACAAGATCGAGAGAGAACTCGGCTCCGGCGCCATGGGCTCGGTGTTCCGCGGCCGGCACGTGGAGACGGAGGAGCGTGTCGCCGTCAAGATCATCGCGCCCGGGCTGGTGAGCAACGAGAACGCCAAGCGGCGCTTTCAGCGCGAGATCGACATCCTCAAGCAGCTCGAGCATCCCAACATCGCCCGCATCATTCGCTCGGGGCGCTACCACGACACGCCGCTCTACGTGATGGAGTACCTGGAGGGGGAATCGCTCGACAAGGTGCTGGCGCGGCGCGGCAGGCTCACCTGGGAGGAGGTCGTCACCCTCGGCACGCAGCTCTGTGCCGCCTTGCAGCACGCCCACCAGCGCGGCATCATCCATCGCGATCTCAAGCCGTCCAACCTGATGATCCTCAAGGACGGCTCCATCAAGCTGACCGACTTCGGCATCGCCAAGGACACCGATGTTACCGCCCTCACCGCCGACAACTCGACGGTCGGCACTGCGGCCTACATGTCCCCCGAGCAGTGCAAGGGGCAGCGCGATCTGACGGCCAAGAGCGACCTCTACTCGATGGGGGTGATGTTCTACGAGCTCCTGACGGGGCGCAAGCCGTTCATCGCGGACAACATCCTGGAGATGTTCAAGCTGCACACCAAGGGGACGTTCGAGAGACCGTCGCGGCTGGTGCTCGACATCCCCATCTGGCTCGATACGCTGGTGTGCCAGCTCCTGGAAAAGGAGCCGCACAAGCGGCCGCTCGACGCGGCGATGGTGGCGCAGTCGCTGTCACTGGTGCGGGAGAAGTGGGAGGCGCAGAAGAGCGCGGGGCTGGACGCGGCGACGAAGCGGAAGATCGACAAGGTCGCGATCGAGGGGAAGCTGGACGAGGAAGACAAGGACATCGCCCGGGCGCTTCTGGGGAAGAAGAAGAAAAAGAAGAAGCGAAATGCGGTGTACCGGCGCGGCTGGTTCACGCTGCTGGTCGTGCTCCTGGCGCTCGGCGGCGTGGGTTATGGCGCCTACCAGCTCTTCTTCAAGCCGCCGGACGCGGAGCGGCTTTACTGGAAGCTGGAAGCGCAGGTGCAGGCGAAGGAGTACCACGACCGGCAGAAGGCCGTGGACATGATCGAGAGCTTTCTCTCCTGGCACCCGTCGCATCCGCGCGCGGACCAGGTGCGCGAGTTCCGCGATCAACTCCAGCTGGAAGAGACGGAGCACACGACGCTGAACCGGCGCTCGGCGCGCTTCCGCGCGGAGAACAAGCAGGAGGAGGCGGCCTGGGCGGCGCTCGACTACGAGGACTCCGGCAAGCTCGAGCAAGCCGCGCGGGAATGGCAGGATCTGGCCAAGCTGCGGACCTCGGCCGATCTCCAGCAGCGTGGCTGGGGCATGCTCGGCGACAAGTACCTCAAGGAGAACGAGGCGATCCAGAAGCTCTACGACGACCTGAAGGAACGCGTCGCCAAGGCGGAGGACGTGAAGGCGCTCGTCGACAAGGCGGACAAGAACGAGGCGCTGGCGCTGGAAGCGGTGGCGGCCGGAAAGGACAAGGCCAAAGCGTTCGTCGCCTGGCAGGATTTGAAGAAGCGGACGGAGGACGACGGTGCGGCGCGGCGCTGGTACGTGCTGGCGAGCTGGCAGCTGCGGGAGCTGGCGGGGCGGGAGTGAGGCGTCGCGATGTTCCGGCGACTGCGGCCGCTACGCCCCCTTTCGGCGCCTCTCCAGTGCACCCGATGTTCGATCGGCCGTTGGCCTTGCCGAACATCTCCGCCATAACGGCGCCGGGCGACAGGCCGCGCACCAGCTAACGGTCGATTCCCCGAGCGACTCCGCCATGGCCATCGCCGGTTCCTCATGGCTTTCGACGGAATGCCAGCGCCGCCCGCACTCGCTCACGCGCAAGGTCGATCGCGGCGCGGCGCGGCTCGATACCGTCGCGGCGACTGCGCGACAGCACCGCCTCGGTGTTGCTCTTGATCTTCTGCGCAATCTGCTCGAACGCGGACGCCTCGGTCCCACCGTGGTATTCGACAGACGCGCAGATCACGCCTCCCGCGTTCGCGATGAAGTCGGGCACGTTGAGCACGCCGCGCCGGTGCAGCGCTGTTTCCGCTTCCGCCGTCGCGGGAATGTTTGCCCCTTGCAAGATGAGCTTGGCGCGGATCGCATCGGCGTTTCCCTTGTTGATGCAATCCGGGCGCGCCGCCGGAATCAGAATGTCGCACGGGAGCGTGAGCAACTCCGCGACCGCCAGCTTGCGGCCGCGCGGGTAGGCGGTCACGTTTCCCGCTTCCTGCTTAAGCGCCGTCAACTGGCCGACATCGATGCCCGCCGGGTCGTGGACGGCGCCCTGGCTATCGCTCGCGGCGACGAGCGTTGCGCCCAGCTCCGCGAGAAAGCGCGCGGCGTGCTTGCCGACGTTGCCGAAGCCTTCGATCGCCACCGTCGCTCCCTTGAGACGGAGGTCGCAGAAAGCAGCAGCCGCTTCCGCACACCGCGCCAGCCCAAAGCCCGTGGCGCCGATCTCGTCCAAGGGGATGCCGCCGATCACGCGCGGCAAGCCGACGGCCCGGCCGATCTCGTCGAAAAGCCAGGCCATGCACGCTTCATCGGTGCCCATGTCCGGCCCGGGAATGTAGTCGGCGATCTCGCGGATGGCGCGGGCGAAGGCGCGAACGAGCCGCGGCTTGTCGGCCGTATGTGGATCGGCGATGATGCCCGCCTTGCCGCCGCCGTGGGGCAGGCCCGCCGCCGCGTTCTTCAGCGTCATGGCCCGGGCGAGACGGAACACCTCATCGAGGGAGACGTCCGCGGCCATGCGCACGCCGCCGACAGCCGCCCCGCACGCCGTGTTGTCGACCACGAGGATGGCGCGCAAGCCGCTCGCCGGTTCGTAGATGTGAATGACCTTTTCCGGCCCCAACTCGTCGCAGTAGGGCTCGATGGTGAAGATCGGCGTCGCCATGGATACCTCCTCTGAGGCAAGGTCAACGGTTCCACGCTCAGGCCCGCGAACACGTCAGGCTCCGAGTCGATAGCCGCGTTCCAGTTCGCTGAGCCGCGTGACCAGCTCCGAATGGCCCTGCACGTGGAAGACGTAACGCGGCACGTCCTTTCCGGGGGCGCGGGCCATGAACGGTTCGCCCCAGAAGCTCAGCAAGGCCTCCGTCCGCCCGTCTGTTTGCGGCTTGAACATGAGAAGGCAGCTCGCGCCGCGCCTGCTCCAGGAGAAACCTGCGCGAGCCCGTTCGTATTCACGCAGGTTCGGGGGGATCCGCTGGTCACGGGAATTGGGGATCAGCTCCCAGGACAGCGCGCCTCGTCTTTGTCCTTTCGCCGACGCGCGCCACGATTCGCTCGTACCGCTGCGAACGGATGTGGCGGCAGAGAAGGCCGGCCCGAAGGGTCGCAAAGGCGGCGCCGAGAGAGGGGTTTTGAGCCGACGCGCGGAATTACGGGATTTCCGCCTCGGACGGGCGGGCGCCGGTCGCTCAGCATGTGCGAAGTTGCACAGACCAACCGACTTCGCACAGTACCGTCTGCGGTGCGATTTGCTGACGGGGACGTTGGCCGGCTCTACCTCGCTGCAGTCAACCGTGGCGCGGGGAGGCCGCCGAATACGCCTCGAAACCGTCGAGATCGTCAACTATTTTATCGCGGGAAGGATCCTGAGCCCTCGGACACCCGGCAGTTCCAGACGGAACACCGCTCCAGTGCTTTCTTCGTTGCCCAGAGCTCCCGTGACATAGAGATGGCTCATGCCCGGACCGGCGAATCCGACGTTGCTCGTGGTCAGGTTGCCACCGGGGTAGCGACGGATGATCTTCCCAGTCTTGTCGAGCACCTGCACCTGCTTCATTCCGTAGTGTGCAACATAAAGGTTGCCGTCCGCATCGAGACACATGCCGTCCGGCTGATTGTCGATCTGGTCACGCGCCTTCTCGGGAAGATCGCAGAAGACCTTCATCGGGCCGAGTTTCCCCGGCGCGATGACAGGATATACGAGAATGCGATTCTTCTTGCTCTCCGCGAGATACAGCGTCTTTTGATCGGGACTGAGGACGATGCCGTTGGGAAACGCTAGTCCCTCGAGCACCAGGTGGGTCGTTCCTTTCGCATCGACGTAGTGAACCGTGCCGATCAGTTTCTTGTCATCGGAGCCGCCCGGGTCGGTGAACCAGAAGCCGCCGCGCGGGTCGAGCGTCAGGTCGTTTGGCGCCCGCAGTTCCTTGCCGCCGCATTCCTTTGACGCCTTGCCGAGCACCTTTCCCTTCGCGCTCAGGTGCAGCACGGCATGCTGGCTCCCGTCGCAGACCAGGTGCGTGCCATCCGCGAGGATCTTGTGCCCGTTCGGCGCGCCGGTTTCGGCCCAGGTGCTCGTCTTCAGGTCCGGCGTGAACCGGGTGATGACCTTGCCGTGCGAAACGTAGCCGTTGCCGGCATGGTCGAAGACGATTCCCTCCGTGTAGTTGGGAACCTCAAAAAGCTTGACGGCTCGGACCTTGTCCTCGGCAGGCGGTTCCGCGACGAGAACTGACGCGAACAGCATCCAGGCGACCATGGCGTGACCTCCGCTGAACTGCCCTCGAAAAAGAACGGCAGGATCGCAGGAAATCCTATGAAGCCCGGCCGGGATTTCATGTCACTGAATTCCCCGCTTCCCTCACGACACCGTGTGGTGACCGCCGCTATAGGGGTTGATGATCTAGGTATTCCTCTGGGGGCGCCGAGCCTGCTTTCCTTTTTTTTTAATTTTCTCGTTTGCATTTGTTTGGTCCGACCACCATACTAGGTCTTCTTCGGTAGCAGCCGAATATTCCGCTACGGTCAAACGCTTTGTCCCGATTTCTTTGTCACGACGCCTTCCTTATTAGTTAGCGTCCCGCCTCACTGTTCGGGCCCGCCTATTCCGCACAGGTGCAACATGAGTTGGAACCCTTTCAGCCGCTCCAAACGGACCAAGCAGGATCGCACGGCGCCGAAGAAACGGTGGCGCCGCGATCTTGTCCTGGAGCCCCTGGAGGCGCGCCTGGCCCCCAGCGCCAATAGCCCCGATCTGCTCGCGCTCCCCCTCTCGTTCGAGGCCAACCGCGGCCAGGCCGACGCGCAGGTGCAATATCTCGCCCATGGGCAGGGCTACAGCCTGTTCCTGACCGGCGCCGATGCCGTATTGGACATCACTGCTCCCGCCCCCAGTGACAACAGCAGCCCGGACCAGATGTCCAAGCCGTTGGGCGCCCCGGCCCCGTCGAGCGTCTCGGTCGTCCGCATGCAGATGGTGGGGGCGGATTCCGCGGCGCAAGTCGTCGGGCTAGACCCGCTCGAGTCAATGAGCAACTACTTCATCGGCGACGACCCGACGAAGTGGCTTACCAACGTTCCCAACTACGGCCAGGTGCAGTATCAGGGCATCTATTCCGGGATCGACCTGACGTTCCACGGCAACCCGACGCAGCTGCAATACGATTTCCACGTCGCCGCCGGCGCTGATCCGACCCAGATCCGTTTGCGATTCCAGGGCGCCGATCAGCTCACCATCGATACCGACGGCAACCTCCTCATCCAGAGCGGCGGCGCCACGCTCGTCGATCACGCTCCGTTCCTTTACCAGACGACCAACGGCGTGCAACAAGCCGTCGACGGGCGCTTCGTGCTGCTCGGCGACAACCAGGTCGGCTTTGCCATCGGCGCCTACGACACGAGCGCCGCGCTCGTGATCGACCCGACACTCGTCTATTCCAGCTACCAGGGTGGAAGCGGCAACGATCAGGGCTTCGGCGTCGCCGTCGACAGCTCGGGCAACATCTACGTCGCCGGCCTCACGAGCGGCGCGTTCCCGACCGCTGGGAGCCCGTACCAGAGCGCGTTCGTCGGCGCCAGCTGGGACTCGTTCGTGATGAAGCTGAATCCCGCAGGCACGAGCCGCATCTATTCGACGTACGTGGGCAGCACGGGAAACGACGAGGCCTTCAACCTCGCCGTGGACGCCGCCGGCAACGCCTACATCACCGGCTTCACCGATGCCACAACTTATCCCACGACCACGACCAACGTGAGCCTGGGCACGGTGGGCGCCTACCAGACCAGCGCCGGCGGCAGCGGCGACCTGTTCCTTACCAAGCTCAATTCGGCCGGCAGCGGCCTGCTCTATTCCACCTATTTCGGCGGCAACGGAGCGGACAACGCCGGAGCCAATGTTTTCGGTGGGCAGATGCTTGCGCTCGACGGAGCGAAGGCGATCATCGCCGGCACTACGGCTTCGACGAACCTGCCGACGAAAAACGCCTACCAGACCACCCGCAACACCGCGAACGACGCATTCGTCGTGAAGATCGACACCACCCAGGCGGGAAGCGCTGGACTCCTCTACTCGACCTACCTCGGCGGCAGTGCCGATGACCAGGCCTCCGGCGTCGCCGTCGACCCGTCCGGCAAGATCTACATGACCGGCTGGACCGGATCCAGCAACTTCCCTCTTTCCGCCAACCGCTATCAGGGATCGCTTGCCGGCAGCAACGACGTCTTCGTCACGAAGATCGATCCCACTTTGAGCGGCGCCGCCTCACTCGTCTACTCGACCTACCTTGGTGGCAGCGGCAACGATCAGGGCGTCGCCGTCGCCGCCGACGCCAACGGGAACGCCTACGTCACCGGCCTCACGGCGTCGAACAATTTCCCCACGGCGGCGCCATTCCAGGCGAGCCCCGGAACGAGCGCCAACGACGTCTTCGTCACCAAGCTCAATCCGTCCGGCACGGGTCTGCTCTACTCCACCTACCTCGGCGGCGCTACCAATGAGCAGCCGGTCAGCATCGCCGTGGACAGCGGCGGTAACGCGGTGGTCGCCGGGTTCACGGCGTCCCCCGACTTCCCGGTCGTGAACGCGTCGCAGCCGACGCTTGCCAATCTCTCCGGTAGCAACGACGCCTTCGTGACGCGCTTCGACGCGACCGGCATTCCCTACTACTCGACTTTCCTCGGTGGTAATGGCAACGATACGGCGGGCCAGGTCGCCGTCGACAATGCCGGCAACGCCTATGTCGTGGGCTATACGAATTCCGGCAATTTCCCGACCGTCTCCCCGGTTCAGGCCGCGATCGGCGGGAGCAACGACGTTTTCGTCGCCAAGCTGAGCGACAGCGCCAACCACGCGCCGATGCTGCCGGTGATCGGCACGCAAACGGCGACCAAGGGGACGACGCTCACCGTCAACGCCGGCGCTACGGACGCGGACCTCGGTAGCCCAGGGGCGGCGGGGGCGGTCGCCTGGTGGCGCGGCGAAGGGAACGCCAACGACAGTCTGAGCGGGAACAATGGGACGTTCGTCAATGGAGCGGCGCCAACGCCAAACGGCAAGCTGGGCCAGGCGTTTTCCTTCGACGGCGTCAATGACTATGTGTCCGCGCCCAGCTCGAGCAGTCTCAACGTGACGGCGGCGGTCACCGTGGACGCCTGGGTCAATGTCGCGGTGGGCAACGCCTCGTTTGCCGGGATCGCTGGAACGTGGGATGATACGACCGGCAACAATCGGAGTTACCTGCTCGCACTGCAGAATAACAAAGTCAAGTTCTACGTTTCTCATACCGGAAGCGATTTTCCCAGTGTCTGGGGTACGACGGTCCTTCAGCCGGGTGTCTGGTACCACGTGGCTGGGACCTTTGACGGAACCAATCTCAACGTCTACGTCAACGGTATCGTGGATGCGGCTCCCGTGTCGAGTCCGGGGGGAATCCACGCCAACAGCCACCCGTTCTTCATCGGCAACGCCGATTCCGGTCCTGCCTATTTCAAGGGCAGCATCGATGAAACCACGGTTTTCAACCGTGCCTTGGCCGCTTCGGAAATCCAGGCCATCTACAACCAGACCAACTCCGGGTTGACCTACACCCTTGACTCTGGCCCCGCCGGCGCCTCCATCAGCCCCAGCGGCGTGATCTCCTGGACGCCGCCCCCGACCGACGCCGTCAGCTGGTGGAAACTCGACGGAGACACCAGCGACAGCGCAGGGGGCAACAACGCCACTCTCCACGGCCCCAGCGACTACTCGCAGGGGAAGGTCAATCAGGCGTTCAACCTCGACGGCTCCAACTACCTGCAGATCCCGGACAGTCCCTCCCTCAAGCCGACAAGCATCTCCATCGAAGCGTGGGTAAAGCCCGATTTCTCCAGCCGGCCGCGCATCGGGTATGACTACGACACGATCCTCCTCAAGCAAAACAACTGGGATGCCCCCGTGGCGCCGGGCGATGGCTACGCCCTCATCACGGCGATGGATTCGACGGCGTCCTGGCCGACCGGTTTTGGCCCGAACGTCACCGTACCGGTCGGCACGCCGGTCTTCTACATCACGGTCGGCGGCTCCGGCTACATCCAGTTGTTCAGCGATACGGCGATCCCCGACGACGGCGCCTTCCACCATGTTGCGGCGACCTACGACGGCACGGCCGTCAAGATCTACCTGGACGGCGTCCTGACCGGCTCTCACGCCGTCACCGGCGCGATCCGGCACTCCACCGCCGACGCATTCATCGGCTACGATCCGACCTGGCCCGCGCTTCCCACGAGCAGGACCTCGGTGGACGACGTGGCGCTCTTTGCTCGCGCCCTCAGCGGCGGCGAGGTGCGGGCGACCTACAACGCGGGCAGCAACGGCCTGGGCTCGATAGGGTACACCGAGACCGTGACGGTCCGGGCCACCGACAATGGTTTCCCCACGGATGCGGTCAGCCTGTATCCCCTCGATGGATCTGTAGCCGACGTTGTCGGCGGCAACAATCCTTCGGCGACCAGCGCCGTGAGCTTCGTTGGCGGCAAGATCGGCCAGGGCGCCACTTTCGGCGCCGGGGGCTACATCGATATCCCCGACTCGGCGAGTTTGCAGAATCAACAATTCACGCTCAGCGCCTGGGTTCAGCCGGTCGCGGCCGGCGTGTTCGGCGGCAACGGCAATGCCATCATCGAGAAAGACCTGAATTCCGGCTCCGTCGGCTCGACCAAGATGGGCTGGGACCCGCAGACCGGTCGTTTCGTGTTCGTCGTCGGCGACTACGCTTCCCAGAGGGTTTTCTCCACCAACAGCTTCTCGGCGGGACAGTTCTACCACGTCGCCGGAACCTTCGATGGAACCACCATCCGACTTTATGTCAACGGCCAGCTCGAAGCGAGTCTGGCTGCTCCCCATACCGTCGTCTACGACAGTTCGATCCCGTGGACCATCGGCAACAACGGGCCGGCGTTTCGAAATCGCGTCTGGCAAGGCGTTATCGACGACGTGAACATCTTCAATCGACCGCTGTCTGCCGCTGAGCTGCAGGCGGCCTATAAGGCCGGCAGCGCGGGCAAGATGCTGAGCGCCACGCGCACCTTCAACATCGCCGTCAACGCCGCGCCGCCGCCGGCGCCATCGACGCCGACGCCCGACGCCGCCGGCAATGCCCTTCAGTTCGACGGCATGAACGACTTCGTCGAGGTTCCCAGCAATCCGGCCCTCCACGATGACCGCAATATCACGATCAGCGGCTGGTTCAAGGCGGACGGCTATCCGCGCGAATGGCAGAACATCTTCTTCCGTGGCAGCGAGAACTGGGGGCCCGACAACAACGGCGACGTGCGCGAGTATGGCCTGTGGCTGCACTGGGGCGGCGAGCTGCACGTCACCTCGACGCCGGTCAATCGCGTCGGCACGGGAAGCAATACCGGGCAGGTCACGATCTTCACCGCGCCCGCAGTCACTCTCGGCCAATGGTACCACTTCGCGGTCGTCATTTCGGCGGATCTCGGCGTGATGCGGCTGTACCTGAACGGGTCCCTCCTCCAGGAGGTCCCCTATCTCAACGCGGGCAGCAACATCCGGCAGAGTAACGCCCCGTTGTTGTTTGGCACCAACTGGCAAGAATTCCAGGGGAGCCTCGACAACGTCGCCCTTTACCACTCGGCGCGCACGCAGGCCCAGATCATCGCCGAGATGAATCATCCGTGGACCGCGGCCGAGATCGCGGCCCAGCCGGACCTGGCGGCCTACTGGAAGTTCGACGACGCGGGCATCACCCTTCACGACGAAGGCCCGAACCATCTCGATGGCATCATCGCCACGCCGGACAGCCCCGCCTGGGTCGCTGCCGGCAGCCAGTTCCCCGGCCCATTCCCCGGATCGGGTTCCGCCCTTCTCTTCGACGGCGCCAACGATATTGTCTCGGTCCCGAGTCCCACCACACTCAATGTCACCAACCAGTTCACGGCCGAAGCCTGGGTCTATCCGACCGACACGGCGAAACTCCACGGCGTCATCTTCGATCAAGAAGGAGAGTTCATCGCTGCACGGGGGACCGACGGCTACCTCTATTACGGCGTCCCGACCAGCGTCAGCGGTCCCGGCTGGAACTGGGTGAACACGCAGGTCACGATCCCTCTGAGCAAGTGGAGCCACATCGCGCTCACCTATGACGGCAACTTCATCAGGACATACCTGAATGGCAATCCGGTCGGCCCGGCGACCCCCGCGACCGGCGCCGTCTTCGACGCCGACACCAACTTCAACGATTTCCGCATCGGCGGCCGCGACCCTTGGCCGGAGTACTTCCCCGGCAAAATCGACGAGGTCCGCGTTTGGAACGTCGCGCGCTCCCAGGCCGACATTCAAGCGGCCATGAGCTCTGAGCTGCAGGGGAACGAAACCGGGCTGATCGGTTACTGGACCTTCGATGAGGGCGCCGGCACGATCGCGCACGACACCGCAGCCGCGAGCGCCGCAACTCCCGCCAACGGGACCTTGACGCAAGACATGGACATCGGATACGGCGTGGCTGGCGCGCTTACCAATGACAATGATCCCTCGTACCAGTTCAAGAGCGGCACGGTCGATCTCAACCTTTCGCAAGCGAACAAGACTGCCGGCGCATACAACACCGTGTCGTTCTGGATCAACTGGAATGGCTGGGACGGCCAGTATTCCATCGGCTTCAACCAGTATGCCCTTTGGTTCAACGGCGGCCAATGGGGCTTCACCACCGGCAATGGGGACATGTTCGGGACAAGCTCGGCCGGCCTGGCCGGGCAATGGGTCCACGTGGTCGCCTCCTTCCTCAACGGCGACGTGACCCACAGCCGCTTGTGGATCAACGGGACCGAGCGATCGCTCACGTTAAGCGGCACGCCCAGCGTCCGCAACGCCGGCGCCCAGGCGCGGATCAGCGGCTGGCCGGGGGATTCCTGGAATCGTCTGTATGGCTACACGGGCGGCTATAGCTCCGTCGACGAGGTCGCATTCTTCAATCGACTGCTCAGCCAGGCCGACATCGATGCCCTCAAGGCCAACAACAGCGCGACCTATCGGTCCGACGTCCTGGGCCTGGGTCCGATCGCTTATTACCGCCTCGACGAGTCCGGTCCCAGTGACGTTGTCGCCGACTCCTCGCCATTCCACAACGACGGGCACATCGGGCCGCGGCCGCTGAGCGTCGCGTCCGGCGCGGGATTGTACAGCGCGCCGACGTCGATCACGGTCACGGTCGTCAACACGGCGGATAGCGGCCCCGGATCGCTGCGGCAAGCCATCCTCGACGCAAATGCCCAGCTCGGTTACCTGCCCGTCACGATTCAGTTCGCCATCCCGATCACCGATCCGGGCTACAACGCGGCGACGGGCGTGTTCACGATCAGTCCCGTCACCGCGCTCCCTGCCGTCGCCTCGTCCCGCATCACCATTGACGGCGCCACGCAAGCCGCCAACATCGGCGACACCAATCCAGGACGGCTCGGCGCCGGCGGCACGGTCGGCGTCGGCGGTTTGACGCTCGACAAGGTGGACAAGCCGGAAATCCAGATTGTGGACAGCAATAACCTGTCGATCGGCCTCGACATCGCCGCCGGCAATACCACCATCCGCGGCCTGGCCATCTACGGCTTCGGCAACGTGTACGTCAGCTCCAACGACGGCAACATTCGCATCCGCAACGACGTCAGCGGCACGATCATCGAGAAGAACGTCATCGGCGCCGCCGCGACCGGCTTCAGCGATCCAGGCGCCGGCCTACGCTCGGGCGGCCCCGACATCGTGTCAGCGGGCGCCGACAATGGCGTCGTCCGTAACAACCTCATTGGCTATTCGGGCAGCTTCGGCTTCTTCGGCACGCCGAACACCACCGGCTGGCTTATCCAGGACAACGAAATCCGCGGTAACGGCATCGAGCAGACTTCGCAGGACGGCATCCACATCCAGGCCGGCGGCTCGGGCAACACCATCATCGGCAACCTCATTGCCGACACGCAGGGGCAAGGCGTCGATCTGCGCGGCACAGGTGAGCTCGTCACCAACAACACGATCACCCACAACGGTCTGGGCCGAGGCGAGACCGCCGGAGTCGACATCTGGGGCTCGAGCGGCGACACGGTGTCGCGGAACATCATAAGCGGCAACTGGGGGCCGGCAGTGATGGTGGCTTCCAACTCGCAGGGAAACACCATCTCGCAGAACTCGATCTTCGGCAACGGCAGCGTCAGCGTGCCCGGTGGCGGCGTCAGCGGCGAGATCGGCATCGACCTGTTGACGGACACCTCTTTGGTCGGCACAGCCCCGTTCCGGACTCTCAACGACAACGGCGACGGCGATTCCGGCGGCAACGGCCTTTTCAACGCCCCGGTCATCACCAGCGCCCGCAGCGACGGCACGAACCTGACGGTAACCGGCTTCGCCCGGCCCGGCTCCAATATCGAGTTCTTCACAGCCGATCCCGATCCGAGCGGCTTCGGCGAGGGCAAGACGTACCTGGCCAGCGCACAAGCGCCCTTGCCCGCTCCATTCGCCGGCTCGGGGAGCGCCCTCGCCTTCAACGGCGGCAACCAGTACGTCATCACGCCCAATCTCGTCTCGTCCTTCAACGCGTCGGCGCCGACCGTGACGCTCGAGGTTAACTTCAACGCCAACGGACCGGGCGTCATCGTTTCCGAACTGGGCCAGAGCACGATCAATACCAACTGGCATGACAGCCAGATCGAAGTGCTCAGCACCGGCGAGGTCAAGGTCCGCGTGTGGAACCTGACATCCGTCAGTCTTGGCTTCGTCACCTTCGGTACCTGGCATCACGTGGCTCTGCGCTACGACGCCGCCAACACCACCCTCGTCGGCTTCCTCGATGGCGTACAATCCGCGGCCACGACCACGGCAGCGCGGCAATTCCCCAGCACCGGCGGCGTCTACTACGCGCTCGGCACCACCGACGGCACCAACCTGGGCAGCGGCGCCTATTTCAACGGCGAGATCGACGAATTCCGCGTCTGGAACACTGCCCGCACCCAGGCGCAGATTCAGGCGTCGATGAACTCCACGCTCACCGGAACGGAAAGTGGCCTGGTCGCGTATTATCGCTTCAACGAAGGCTCGGGGGGGACCGCTTTCGATCTGACCGCGCACCAGTACCATGCGGCGCTCGGCGGCGGCTTGGCGCTCAACCGACCCATCTGGTTCACGCCCTCGGCGACGGCATTCCCGACCGGCAGCTACAACATTCCCAACGTCGGCGCCGACACGGCCGCCGCTTTCACTTTCGTCATCCCCTTGACCAGCCTGGCGGCCGGCGTCAATCCCGGCGACGCCCTGACCGCGACCGCCACAGCGCTCAACGGCTCGACGTCGGAGTTCAGCCAGAACGTCACGCTCAAGACCACCGACGCGGCGCCCGTGATCACCTCCACCTCCATCACGCCGCAAATCGATGAGAACGGCTTCGCCACCCTGACCGTCAACTACACCGACGCCGACGCCGCCGACGGCCACACCGCCACGATCAACTGGGGCGATGGAACCGCGGTCCAGACTGTGAGCCTCACCGGTCCGACGTCGCTCCTCTCGGCGCCGGCCACCTTCGGCGGGCACACCTACTACGTGAACCTCACGAATCTTACCTGGGACCAGGCCGAGGCGCAGGCTCAGCTCATGGGCGGACACCTGGTAACGATCAACAGTCAGACCGAGAACGACTTCGTCCGCGATCTGATCCTGGACCGGTCCGGGACCAACCGCACGGCGTACATCGGGATGACCGACGCCGACAATGAGGGCGTCTGGTCATGGGTTTCCGGTGAACCGGTCACGTATGCCAATTTCCTCAGCCCAGGCGAACCGAACAACAGCGGTTTCCTGCAGGACCACGCCTACATCAACTTCAACTTCCCGACCAACGTCGCCGGCTTCTGGGACGATGCCGAGGGCCGTACGAACACCGTATTCTCGGTCATCGAAATTGGGCCGGAAAAGACCTTTACCGTCAAGCACCAGTACAAGAACAGCGGCGCCCCGACGGTCAGCATCACTGTCACCGACAACGACATCGCGGCGAAGAGCGCCGCCGCGAGCGCCACGATCACGGTCAACAACCTCGCGCCCGTGCTCGGCACGACCTACGGCGCCGCCACTGCCGTTCAGAAGGCGACGCCGGCCGCGTCCGATCAATTTGGCTCCGCGCTGGCGATCATCGACAACACCCTGTATGTCGGCGCGCCGTTCGACGACACCGGCGCGACCAACGCGGGCGCCGTGTACGCCTATAACGCGACCACCGGCGCTTTTCTGGGCACGGTGATCCAGAAGAACTTGAACGCCGGCTACACCCGCACCGCCAACGATCAATTCGGCTTTGCCTTGGCGGCGGTAGGCGGCAAGCTCGTCATCGGCGCCAATCTCGATGATTTCGGCGCCACCGACGCCGGAGCGGTCTATGTCTACGATCCCACCGGCAACACCCTGACGCGCGTCGCCAATCCCGCGCCGGCCGGCAATGACCAGTTCGGCTCCACGCTCGCCGCTGTCGGCGGGAATTTCGTGGTCGGCGCCGCGCTCGACGACAATGGCGCCGCGGTGGACGCCGGCGCCGCCTACATCTTTGACGGCGCGTCCCTCGCCTTGCTCCAAACTCTCCGCAAGCCCATCATCACCGTCACCGATTTGTCGGGCGCCGGCAGGGACGCGACGCTGTCGGGGACCGCGATGCGGGTTGCCGGGGCACTGCCCAATGATTCCGACGCCGCTTATCAATTGACCGGCGGCCAAATCTCCGCGGGACTGCCGCTCAACACCGCGAGCGGCGGTTTCAATACCGTTTCGTTCTGGATGAAAAGCAACGGCGGCAATGTCCAGATGCCCATCGGCTTCGGCTCGTACGATCTCTATTTCCAGAACGGCTTCTTCGGCTTCAACTCCGCGGCCGGCGACCTCTACGGGATCAACGAGTCGGTCGTCGCCGACAACCAGTGGCACCTCATAACGGCCGTCTTCAAGAATTTCACGGGCGCCGACATCACTCAAAATCAACTCTGGGTGGATGGAGCCCGACAGGCGCTCAGCCAACTCATCGCCGCCCCCAGCACGGCCCGCATGGTCGGATCGGTAATCAGCGTCGCCGTCACCAATGGTGGCAGCGGCTACACGTCGGCGCCTTCCGTCGCCATCGCCGCCCCCGGTAATTCTGGGGCGAGCGCGACTGCGACCGCCGTGATCAACAATGGCTCGGTCGTCGCCGTGAACATCACATTCACCGGCAGCAATTATACAGCAGTTCCGGCGGTGTCCTTCTCGGGAGGAGGGGGCAGCGGAGCAACCGCCACCGCCACCATCGGCGCTGCCGCCAAGATCAGTGGCTGGTCGCAGGACACCGGCTACCACTTCCTTGGCTCCCTCGACGAGGTGGCCTTCTTCAATCGACAGCTCACGCCGACGGAAATCGGGGCGCTGTGGACTGGCCGCACCAGTGCCAACTACGACTCCGTGGTGAAGAATCTGTCCGGCGGGGCGCCGGTCGCCTACTACCGGCTCGGCGACGGGCCGGCGGGTCTTGTGGACGGCGCCGGCGCGGGGGACCAATTCGGCGCCGCCCTCGCCGCGGGGGCCAACAACCAGGTGATCGTCGGCGCGCCCCAGGCCGATGCCGGGGGCGGCGACGCCGGCGCCGTCTACATCTACAACGCCGTCAGTGGCGCCCTTGTCCGCACCCTCGTTGATCCCTTCAACGCCACGCTCGCCAGTCACAACAACAACTTCGAGCATTTCGGCGCCGCCGTCGCCGGTGTCGGCAATTACATCGTCGTCGGCGCGCCACTCACCGACATGGACGGCGGCGACGTCGGCTGG
>JAXMAR010000047.1:0-54802 GCA_046350295.1 Gemmataceae bacterium | reverse complement strand
CAGCAACGGCGACCGATTCACCTTCGCCGGCTTCGAACTCGATCCTGTGATTGGCCTCGCCCTCAACGGCGCCCGCTGGTACAGCTTCGACATCGGCCGCTGGTGGAGCGAGGATCCCATTGAATTCGACGGAGGCCAGGCGAATCTGAGGGTTTATGTTGGCAATAACCCGGCAAACGGGCAGGATCCGTCCGGCCTGGATCGCATTGAGCCGGGTGGGCTTGAGCGAGGTTCGCCCGTTTATTGGTGGGTCCAAAGGGACGGGACGGATCATTGCCGCCTCCGCATCGGCCAGCGTGGTGAGCTTCAAGAGGTGATTCTCGACCCGGAGTTTGGCCCCGGCATCGTTGACTTGGATCGGCTCGTGGCGTTGGCGGCGGAGTTCCCTTCGAGATCGCGGCCGGATCTCAGCCGCGCTCCCGATGGTGCCCGACGAAGCGTCATCAGGTCTTCGCTAGAGGGTATCAGAAGACCCAACCTTGACGCGACAGCTATTGGCGGTTTCGATCCGACTGCCGCTGACAGGCGCGACATGGCCGGACCCTTGGCTCGAGCTATGATGAGATCGGTTGTCGTCGAAGTGTCGCTTGGCGCAATAAGCCTCGGCTTCTATCTGGGTCCGCCCCAAGGCTTCAGTTCTTTCGATACGCTAAAGCGGTTTCTTGGGCCCGCCGGTGATGGCAGAGTGTGGCATCACATCGTTGAGCAAAGGGGTGCCAATATCACCAGATTTGGGGCAACGGTCATTCACAACACCCGGAATGTAGTCGCAATTACGCGCGGAGCGAACGAGGCGATCAACCGCTACTATTCGTCCATCCGCAGTTTTACGGGCGGTAGGACCGTTCGTGCGTGGCTTGGAACGCAGACACTTGCGGAAAACGATGCCTTTGGGCGACGGATATTGGCAGCGGTGCTAAGCAACACACCATTACCACCGTGATTCTCGGGGAGTCCAAACATGTCACAACCAAATGGCCCAGACGAGTGGGTTGCGCAGTACCGGCGAGCAGCCGATCAAGCAGCCCAACTTAATGATCTCGATGAACAAAAGACCGCAGCCAAGAGGCTTCACACGTGCTACAAGGTTCTACGCCAAACGGACGAAGGTAGGAAAGCGATCATGGTATTAATGTCGGACGTTAGTCCACATGTGCGTTCGTGGGCCGCAGCGCACAGCCTGGGTTGGGCCCCTGAGGCAGCCAGACGTGTGTTGGAGGCGCTATGTGATGAGAACGTATTCCCATACTCCTTCGACGCTAGCATGGTCCTTCAAGAGTACGACAAGGGGCGGCTTTCCTTTGATTACTAAACCGCCGCCTGCCGGGTCGGCCGTCACCAGCGCCACCATCGTCGACAACACCGGCTTCACCATCGAGCAGGACGACGGCCTCGGCCACAAGGAAAGGCGAAAAGGGGACATTCTGAATTTTCCGCGACTCGACGGTGGCGCCGCTGACGGGACGGAAAAGGGGACGCAGCTCGTTTCCCCCCGGCTGGGTCGATACCATGACCGACGCGAACGGCAACGACAGCGCCTGCCTCGTCTACTCGATCACGGCCATCGATGGAACCAGCTCCAGCTTCAGCTACTCCTCCGGCAAGCTGTCCTCCATCTCCGCCCCCGGCTCGCGAACATTCACGGTCAGCGTCAACGGCTCCGGCGACCTCGCCTCCATCACCAACCCGGATACCGGCGTCCACAGCTTCACCTACAGCTCGCATCGCGTCACCAGCGAGACCTTCGGCGACCACCTCGCCAACCAGTGGCACTACGACTCCGCCGGCTTCCTCGACCAGTACACCTGGGGCGGCTCGTCGTCCCCCTCCGTTTACACCATCGTCGCCGCCGCCAGCGTCGGCCTCGCCGCCCTGGCCAAGGGGGAAGCGAAGGCGACCGTTACCGACGCCCTCAGCTTCGTCACGCAATACCGCTTCGACGACAACAACCGCCTCCTCCAAGAGATCGCTCCCAACGGCGCCAAAACCACCTACACCCGCGACAGCGCCGGCTACGTCACGCAAATCGTCGACCCGCTGCAACGCACGACCAGCTACACCCGCGACGCCAAGGAATACGTCACCCGCGAAACCCTGCCCGACACCACCCACCGCGACTGGACCTACGACTCGACCTACCACTCGATCCTGACCTATGCCGATGAACGCGGCATCACGCTCTACACGAACACGCTCGACTCGGGCACGGGCCACGTCCTCAGCTCCGTCGACGCCCTGTCGAACGAAACCGACTACACCTTCAGCGCGACGACCGGCCTGCTCGACACGACCACCGATCCGGTGGGCCGCGTCCTCACGGTCACATGGGACAGCTATCGCCGCCGTAGCAACGAGACGACGACCTATGGCGCCACAGTTCTTGGTTCGATGGACTACACCTACTCGACCACCAACGGCGAAATCGCGACGACCGAGGACGCCGGCGGCCTGGTGACAACGCTAGGTCACGACGCCATGGGTCGGCTCACGTCATCGCAGCTGGGTTCCCTCGCCGCCTCCGCCCTGGTTTACGACGGCGCCGGGTTGCTCGTCTCCGAAACCGACCCCAACGGCAGCAAGACCGAGAACACCTTCGACGCCTACCAGCGCGGCCTCACGTCGCAGGTCAGCGCCGGCAACGGCTTGCAGGTCACCCTCAGCAACTTCGACGACGCCGGCCGGACCGTCGCCACCCGCAGTGGCCGCGGCTTCTGGACCAGCTTTACCCTCGATGCCGTGGGCCAAACGCTGGCGACCACCGACCCGACCGGCGCCATCAGCAAGGCCGTCTTCAACCTCGGCGGGGAAGTGACGGACACCTGGGACCCGCTCGGGGGCCACACCGCCAACTCGATCAACAGCCGCGGTTGGGTCTATTCCACGCTCGACGCACGCGGCAATACATGGAGCGAAACCTTCGATAACGCCGGTAACGTCCTCACCTCGACGGATGGCCGCGGCAAGACGACCACCAACACCTGGAACGACAACGGGCAGGAGGAGACGAGCACCGACCCGAGCGGCAACGAGATCCAGATCAGCTACTGGGGCGATGGCTCGGTCGAGGACCAGACCGACGCCCGCGGCAAGGTGACGCGCACCGCCTATGACTTCGCCAACCGCAAGACGACCGTCACCCGCGCCTACGGGCTGAGCGCGGCCGAGACCAGCGCCACCATCGTCGACAACACCGGCTTCACCATCACGAGCACCGACGGCAACGGCAACGACGTTTCCTATGTCCCCGACGCGTACGAGCGTCTCTATCAGGTGAAGAACGACAGCGGTACGGTCCTGGAACAGGACGCCTACGATAACGCCGGCAACCGCGTCAGCTCGATCGACGGCGAAGGCGAGGAGACCGATTTCGGCTTCAATGCCCTCAACGTGCAGATCACGGCGACCGACCCGAACGACAACAAGACGCAAATGGTCCCGGATGCCGAGGGGGAGGAAGCGGGCTCGATCGACGGCGCCGGCGACGTGACGCAGCAGGTCTTCGACCCGCGCGGCGAGCTCAACATCACCCGCGACGCCAACGGCGGCCTCACGAAGCGAGTTTACGATCCTGCCGGCAACCTCCTCTCGCTCACGGATCCGGTCGGCAACACCACCCGCTGGGCGTATGACGCGAACAACAACAAGATCGAGGAAACCGACGCGCTCGGGAACTCGCGCTCGTGGACCTACAACGAGAACAACCAGGTCGCGAGCTACACCGACAAGCTCGGCAGCTACAAGGAGTACACGTACTACGACAACGGCTGGCTGCACACCGAAGTCTGGAAGACGGGGCCGGGCGGGACAACAGTGAACACGATCACGTGGGTCTACAACGCCAACGGCCAGCCACTCACGGTCGACGACAGCAACGGGACGATCACATGGACTTATGATGACCTCGGGCGAAACGATTCCTTCCAGGACGTTTGGGGCAAAACCCTCACCTACACGCTCGACGCCGCCGACCGCGTGACCAACATCGCCGACCCGTTCAGCGGCAGCCTCACGATCACGTGGGACAATGACAACCGCGTCACCCAGCGCTCCTTCAGCGACGGAACGAACCAGCTCGCGATCGGCTATCAGTACAACGACCGCGATCAGGTCACCGAGGTTGACCGCTACAGCGACTCCTCCGCGACTACGCTCGTCGGCAAAACGCTGTACGTCTACGACGACGGCGCGCGAGTGACATCCATCAGTCACAAGAGCGCGAGCAATGTCGTCATCGACAGCTTCAGCTATAGCTTCGACCACGCCGACCGCGTGAGCCAGGAGACGAGCACGCTCGGCCCCACGCGCAACTATTCCTATGATCGAACCAGCCAACTTCTCGACGATGGAACGAACAGCTACAGCTTCGACCTGAACGGCAACCGCACGATGAGCGGCTACTCCACCGGAACTGACAACCGGCTGTCAACGGACGGAACCTGGAACTATTCCTGGGACGACGAAGGCAACCTCGTCCAGCGCGAGAACATCAGCACCAGCGAAGTCTGGGTGTACGCCTTCGACCACAACAATCGCCTCACCGAAGAAGACCACAAAGCCTCATCCAGCACGACCTACGTCGACATCCGCGGCATCTTCAAGTATGACGCTCTTGGCAACCGCGTCGAAATGGATTACGATGCCGACGGTGACGGGAGCGGCTCTGCCGTCGTCACCAAGTTCGCGTACGACCCAATCGGCAACAACTGGGCCGACCTGAATTCTTCCGGCTCATTGACAACTCGGCGTCTGTTCACAGACGCGCTCGACGCCGTCTTCGCCCGCATCGGCTCAGGCGGCGTCGCCTGGTACGGCCAAGACCGCTTGGGCTCCATCCGCGACTATTTCAACTCCACCGGCGCCCTGATCGACCACAAGGACTTCGACTCCTTTGGCACGCTCGCGTATGAATCCAGCCCAAGCAACGGCGACCGCTGGGGCTTCACCGGCCGGGAGATGGATGCGGAAACGCCAGGGATCGGCTACTGGCATCGTCGTTGGTACAGCTTCGACATCGGAGCCTTCACGAGCCGGGATCCGCTCGGCTTTGAAGCGGGGGACACGAATGAGGGACGATATGCCTTCAACGATCCCAGCAATCGAACTGATCCGACCGGTCTTTGGGTGGGGAGCCGGGAAGGCGCTCGGTGGTATGATTTTGTCGCATCACCAGTCACGCTTGTCACTTCATGGCTTTGGCTCCGGCGAGAAAACGAACGCGCTGCAGAACAAGAAGCAATTCTCGCCGAGAGGCGGCGCATAGAGGGAATTAGGAATCCGCACCTCGCCAACCCCTCGGACGAAGCGCACCCCGCGTTCGAAGCGAGAGCCCGCGTTGCCGTCGGCGACATTGGTGTTCTCGCCAATGTGGGCGTTGAATGGGCTGCCGCTGGCGGTATGTTCGTCGGGGGGAGCAGATTCACCTTCGATCCAAGAGCGGGCCGGTGGCGCAATACTGCGACAAGGGCTCTGGCGACGACGGCGGAGTCTGGCCGATTGGCGGCTGCACAAGCGCTGCGACCCTTATTGAATAGGCGAGGAGCTTTGAGAGATCTGGCGAGGATTACACATTGCCTGACCGGAGAACTTGATTCCATCGCTGTTCGCCAGTGTACGGTTGCCATTGCCGAGATTAGGTTGCCAAGTGGGGCTATAGAGATTTGGGCCGCGCGAAACGCCCGCGCCTTGTCGCCTGCGCAACGGGAATACCTCGCGATGTTTGGCATCCGGTCCGTACCTGGATCATCCGTTCACGCGGAGATAAACATCATCAATCAGTTGCCCGCAGGTGCACGGGTGCAGCGTTGGGGGATCTCCCGTTCCACAGACATGACCAACGTTGTTTGCGATAGCTGTGCTCCGTCCGTGCGCGGTGTGTCCGTTGGCGGTCTTAACGCGGTTGAATAGATCTTCAGTATTCTAGGAGAGCGCCATATGGTAGACTCCGATTTGGTATTCGACCTAGATCCATATCTTGAGAAGCTTCGCCGCCGCTTGAACAGTATGCCGCGGCAACACCAATTATTGTTCTGCCTGAGTTGTCTCACCCGTCTCAGGAGTGGCTTTGAGACCTGGCTGGCAAGACGTCCACAGGCGGCTGGTCGTTTGGACGTGCTGAGCAAGGAGATTTCCGATTGCCTCACGAACGCTGCATCTAATGCGTCAAACAAAGATGAGTGCGTGAATGAACTCATAAGTCGGCTTCGCATTGAAAGCACGCTCCTAGACACGAACACACCTAGCGCGGATGAGCTTGCCGCTCAGGATTATGTTTACGGGTTGGACTCAGCACTAAGAAGTCTCCGTGGCCGTACCGTGGAAAACATAGCTCGTGTAGCCGAGATCGAGAAGTCGGCCATAGATAATAAGATTAACGCAGGGCGAACGGAGTTTTTACCGTTTGAGCAAATCATGATGCACCCACTAATGCGTGCGATGATTGCCTCTCACGATAAGGACTTGGAGACGCTGAAGGGTCCAACGCCAACGCGGGAGGAGTCATAGGGGAAAACGGCCGGACGAAAAAGGGACGAAAAAGGGGCCGCAGCTCGTTTCCCAGTGGCTGGGTCGACACCATGACCGACGCGAACGGCAATGACTGGGATTATGGCCACGACGCGGCCGGCAACGAGACGAGCACGACCGATCCCAACAGCAATGTCTGGCAAACCGAGTTCGACGACCTCTCGCGCGTCAGCGCCGAGATTGATCCGCTGCTCAACGAAACGGACACCAGCTACTGGGAAAACGGCGACGTGCAAAACGTCACCGATGGCCGCGGCTTCATCACGCGTTACGTCACCGACTGGGCGGCGCGGACGCAGACGACGATCGGCGCCTATGGCACGGCGGACCAGTTCAACATCGATATCGGGCACTTCAACGACGCCGGGTTCACCACCGAGATCGAGAACGGTAACGGCGATTCGACCTTCTACATCGACGACGGCTACCACCGCGTCGGCGAGATCGACAACGACAACAGCGACATGCGCGCCATTTATACGCGCGACGCGATCGGCAACGTGACGGCGGCCGAGGACGGCGAAACCAAGACCACCGCATTCGGCCACGACGCCCTCGAACGAACCGCGACCACCACCGACGCGAACAACAACACAACGCAGCCAGTCCTCGACGCCGAAGACGAGGAGGTAGGCTTCATCGACGGCGCTGGGGCCGTCACGCAGCAGGTCTTCGACCCGCGCGGCCTCGAAACCCTGACCGTCGACGCCAACGGCGGCAAGACGCGCCGCGAATATGACGCGGCCGGAAACCTCTGGCGCCTGACGGATCCGGTGGGTAACACCACCTCTTGGGCCCGCGACGCGAACGGCAACGTCATCCAGGAAACCGACGCGCTGGGAAACTCGCGCTACTGGACGTTCGACGACGCCAACCGCGTCATCAGCTACACCGACAAAAACGGCCGGTCCAAGGAGTACACGTACTACGACAACAACCTGCTTTATCAGGAGATCTGGAAAACAGCCCCCGGCGGCAGCACCGTCAACACGATCACCTACACCTGGAACGAAAACGGCCAACTCCTCACCGCGACCGACAACACCGGCACGATCACCCAAACCTGGGATTCCGCTAACCGTCTCGACACCTTCGAGGGCGTTTACGGCGGCACGCTGACCTACGTCTACAACGACGCCAGCCAGCTCGAAGAAATCGACGACTCCTTCGGCGGAAGCACGACGCTGACCTGGAACAACATCGGCCAGCTCACCCAGCGCTCCTTCACCGACGGCACGGCCCAACTCGCCGTCGGCTACCAGTACAACGACCGCGACCAGGTCACGGAGGTCGACCGCTACACCGACGCCGCCGCGACCACGCTCGTCGGCAAAACGCTCTACACCATCGACGACGGTGGGAGAGTGACAGACATAAGTCACAAAAACGCGAGCAACGTCGTCATTGACAGCTTCTCCTACACCTTCGACCACGCCGACCGCGTAACGCAGGAGACCTCGACCCTCGGCCCCACCCAGAATTACGACTACGATCGCACGGGACAGCTCATCAGCGACAGTTCCACCAGTTACTCGTTCGACTTGAACGGCAACCGCACGATGACCGGTTACTCGACCGGGACTGACAACCGACTGTCAACGGACGGAACCTGGAACTACGATTACGACGACGAAGGCAACACCATCGCGAAGACGAACATCAGTACCGGCGAAGTCTGGCAGTTCAGCTATGACCACAACAATCGCCTGATCGAAGCCGAGCATAAGCCGTCCTCCTCCGGCTCCGTCGACCTACGCATCACCTTCGTAATCGACGTCCTTGGCAACCGCGTCGAGCGGGATTATGATGCCGATGGCGACGGTTCGGGCGCCGCGACGGTCACCAAGTTCGCCGTCGACCCCAACGCCAACGCCTGGGCGGACCTTTCGTCCACCGGCTCCTTGACAATTCGCCGACTCTACGCGGACGCCGTCGACGCGATCTTCGCCCGCATCGGCTCCTCCGGCAACGAGGACTGGTACGGCGAAGACCGTCTCGGCTCGATCCGCGACATTTTCGATTCGTCGGGTTCCTTGATCGATCAGCTCAACTACTCCAGCTATGGCAAGCCAGTCTACGAATCCAATTCCGCGAACAGCGACCGGTACGGCTTCCAGGCGCGCGAGCGCGAGGACGACTTCGGCGCCACCAACCTGCGCGAGCGTTACCTGCTCTGGGATTCGGGCCGATTCAACAGCATCGATCCCTCCGGCCTTGGCGCGGGCGCCAATCCGTACCGCGGTCTCGGCAACGACCCGAGCAATATGCTCGACCCCTGGGGTCTTCACGAAACCGCCGAAGAAGCGGCGGCACGCCATCGGCGCGAGGCGTCGGGCCGACCGATATCCATCGCGGACCAGGAAGCAATTGCCCGTGCGATTGCAAACGGGACAACGCCTCCGCCGCCATCGATTAGCCCGGCAGCCCCCACGGTGGAGCAAGCTCTTCGCGACCTTGAACAGGCGGTCGACGACTATTACGGACACGAGAGCGAAGTCGCTAGGCGCAGCCGTGAATACGACGAGCAGATGGCCCGTTACGGCGGTCCGGCGTTGTTTGGAGGGGGCGCTCTCCCGGCTGCTGCTCACGATCCCATCTCAGAGGCTTATCGTCACGACATGGAAGGGGTCATGCGCGCGACCATGTCCCTTTTTCCTGGCGGAGCTCAAATCCAGTGTATTATTGAGGGTGATTGGGCTGGTGCCGCGTGGGCAACGTTCTTTGATATCGCGCTCTACGGCGCAGCGACCTTGGCCGGCGCAGCGCTTGGCAGGTTTCGCGGCCCAGCGGGGATCACTTGGACAAGGACAAATCATAGCAGGCTCATCTTCGACGGCCTTGAGGTCCGCGCAGTCCGTGACCTGTCGCATGTCTCAGAGAGTACCCTCCGTGCCATGGCGGACGCTCGGATTGGCGGTTTCGCTCCCAACCTGCCAAACGGTCAACCTATCGTTCTTCATCATTTGGGCCAACGCCCGTACGGTCCAATCGTGGAAATGCCAGCTAACGCCCATCGCATCACGCATCCGGTTCAACATCCGTTTGGCAATCAGCCGGGGTTTGGGCTATCGCCACAACAGCGCGAAGCCTTCAACCTTTGGCGCGCCGACTATTGGCGTGCGCGAGCAGTAGAGGAACTCGCCAGGAGAGGAGTAAGACTATGATGAAAAGCGAAACGTGGGATTTGCTCGACCGAGAATTCTCTAAGTTCCCGATAATGAAGTCAACCCCTGTGAGCCGCGCAGAAATTGAAGCGGCCGCCGAAGAACTTGGGCAGCCGTTTCACGAGGACTATATCGAGTTTGTGTCTCGCTATGGCGGAGCTATGGTCGGGCCATACCCTATCTATGGCCTGCGCAAGCCGGAAGTAATGGGGCTTCCCGGCACTGTTACGGCGGTCACGAAAAACTTCCGTACTCAAAGGTGGCCGGGCACGGATGGCTGGTACGTCATTTCGGAAGACGGCTTTGGAAATCCGATAGGAGCGTCTCAAGACGGGACAATCTGGATCTCCGACCATGACTCTGGAGGCGTATCCAAGGTAGCGACGGATCTCGAGCACTACTTGCGGACGCGATGTTTGCGAGACACTTGATCGGCACGGGGAAGGATACCAAGTCCTTGGTGACAAATCTGGCGAGGAAAAAGGGGACATTCTGAATTATCGGGCGTTCCGGTGGGCCGCGTCCTCACGGTCATATGGGACAGCTATCGTCGCCGCAGCAACGAGACGACGACCTATGGCGCCACAGTTCTTGGTTCGATGGACTACACCTACTCGACCACCAACGGCGAAATCGCGACGACCGAGGACGCCGGCGGCCTGGTGACAACCCTGGGTCACGACGCCATGGGTCGGCTCACGTCATCGCAGCTGGGTTCCTCGCCGCCTCCGCCCTGGTTTACGACGGCGCCGGGTTGCTCGTCTCCGAAACCGACCCCAACGGCAGCAAGACCGAGAACACCTTCGACGCCTACCAGCGCGGCCTCACGTCGCAGGTCAGCGCCCGGCAACGGGTTGCAGGTCACCCTCAGCAACTTCGACGACGCCGGCCGGACCAGTCGGCGCCCGCAGTGGCCGCGGCTTCTGGACCAGCTTTACCCTCGATGCCGTGGGCCAAACGCTGGCGACCACCGACCCGACCGGCGCCGTCAGCAAGGCCGTCTTCAACCTCGGCGGGGAAGTGACGGACACCTGGGACCCGCTCGGCGGCCACACCGCCAACTCGATCAACAGCCGCGGTTGGGTCTATTCCACGCTCGACGCACGCGGCAATACATGGAGCGAAACCTTCGATAACGCCGGTAACGTCCTCACCTCGACGGATGGCCGCGGCAAGACGACCACCAACACCTGGAACGACAACGGGCAGGAGGAGACGAGTACCGACCCGAGCGGCAACGAGATCCAGCTCAGCTACTGGGGCGATGGCTCGGTCGAGGACCAGACCGACGCCCGCGGCAAGGTGACGCGCACGGCCTACGACTTCGCCAACCGCAAGACGACCGTCACCCGCGCCTACGGCCTGAGCGCGGCCGAGACCAGCGCCACCATCGTCGACAACACAGGCTTCACCATCACGAGCACCGACGGCAACGGCAACGACGTTTCCTATGTGCCCGACGCGTACGAGCGCCTCTACCAGGTCAAGAACGACAGCGGTACGGTCCTGGAACAGGACGCCTACGATAACGCCGGCAACCGCGTCAGCTCCATCGACGGCGAAGGCGAGGAGACCGATTTCAGCTTCAACGCCCTCAACGTGCAGATCACGGCGACCGACCCGAACGCCAACACCACGCAAACCGTTCCGGACGCCGAGGGGGAGGAAGCGGGCCTGATCGACGGCGCCGGCGACGTGACGCAGCAGGTCTTCGATCCGCGCGGCGAACTCGTCATCACCCGCGACGCCAACGGCGGCATCACCAAGCGGGTTTATGACCCCGCCGGCAACCTCCTCTCCCTCACGGACCCGGTCGGCAACACGACAAAATGGGCGTACGACGAGAACAACAACAAGATCAAGGAAACCGACGCCCTCGGGAACTCGCGCTCGTGGGCGTACAACGAGAACAACCAGGTCGCCAGCTACACCGACAAGCTGGGCCGCTACAAGGAGTACACGTATTACGACAACGGCTGGCTGCACACGGAAGTCTGGAAGACCTCCTCGGGCGGCACGACGGTCAACACGATCACGTGGGTCTACAACGGAGGTTCATCGCCGTCGACCCCGCCGGCCAGGCCTTCATCACCGGCGCCACCGGCTCTTCCGCCGGCGTCCCGACCACGACCGGCGCCTGGCAGACCAGCCCCGGCGGCAATAGCGACGCCTTCGCCACCGCAGTCGATTCCGCCGGCGCCAACCTTGTCTTCTCCACCCTCGTCGGCGGCTCGGGCGACGACTTTGGCCGCGGCATCGCCCTCGACTCCGCCGGCCACGCCTTCGTCACCGGCAAAACCGCCTCCACCAACTTCCCCACCGCCTCCCCCTTCCAGTCCGGAGACAAAAAAGGTGGCGGGACCCTTTGTTTCTGGCGAAGTCCTGACCCCCGACGCCGCACTCCCTTTCACTTCTTCGAGAAGACGCCGCCCACGCGTTCGATCAGGCTGGGCGTGGGGCCCGCGGCGGGGACGACGCCTGGGTCGCGCAGCAGACCGCGCCAGGCGGTGGGGTCGGGCGGCAGGTCCTTGCCGGTCGCCTCGCGCAGCGACTGGTAGGCGCATTGCCGCAAGGCGACGTCGCGGCTCGGTCTCCATCACGTGGACGAGCGTCTCGATGGCGTCGTACTGCTTGAACTTGCCCAGGCCGCGCACGGCGGCGAGGCGCTCGTCGAGCGTCTGGGAGCGGTCGGCGACGCTGGCTTCGAGCGGGGCGTTGGGGCCGCGGGCGACGAGCAGGAGCATGCGTCGCGCCGCCGGGTCGCCGGTCTCCTGGAGGGAGACCAGCGCTCTTGATGGATCAGGCTGTTCATCTCCGGCGTGAACGTTCCCGGGGGCGTTCCCGCCGGGGCGGGCAGCCGCGGTTGTTCCTGGCACACCTGCTCCAGGCAGGCGACGGCACGCGGGTCCTTGTACTTGCCGAGCGTGCGGATGGCGCGCAGGCGGCAGAGCGGTTCCGGGTCGCTCTGGGCCGCCGCGGTGAGCACCTTGATGTAGACCTCCTGCTGCTCGCGGTCGCCGCCGTTGCGGATCGGCTCGGCCATGTCGCCGAACGCCTCGGCGCGCTTGTTGCCGTCGTTCGTTTCCTGAAGGACCTCGAGCGGGGACTTGTGATTGAAGTAGTAAGCGGGCTGGAGGCGCCGGGGCGTGTCCACGGAGTTGCACCCGGCCAGAGCGGCGAAGGCCGCCACACCGAGCAACTGGGCCAACCCCGGCATCGTTCGGGCGTATGCGCTCACCGTGCCCTCCTTTGGGGCGGTCCTTCGCCCCGTCCGCGCCGTCCGCGCAGCTTCCCCCGCGCTATCTCGACGAGTGGCCGGGGCGGATAACAGAAAGCGGAAGCGATGACAAGAGCAATTGCCGCCGCCCGGGAGGCTGTTTCAAGACGGGGACGACGCAACCGGCCCGCGTTTCTGAAAAAATGGTGAGATTGGGGGGAAAGGGTCTGGAGAAGCGGCTCGCCGCATGTTAGAAAAAAGACTGAAGGCCGTTTCCTTTTTCGGGGCTCGGCTTCGACTTGCACCTTACGAGCCAGGCTTCCTGTCTCCTCCTTTTCGATGGGCCGCCTTTGAGGAGTGCCGCATGATCCGTTTCCTGCCCGTGCCACGCCGGCTGCTGCCGGCGCTTGCCGTTCTCGCCGCGCTCGCGTCGCTCGCTTCCGTCCGAGCCGATGAGCCGGCTTTGCCCAAGGCCTTCGCCAAGGGTACGCCCGAGACCATCGAGGACCTCAAGGAAATCCAGGCCCACGTCAAGGACGTGGTCAAGAAAGTCACTCCGGCCGTGGTCGGGCTGCAGATCGGCGGCGCTTCCGGGTCGGGCGTCATCATCGACAAGGCAGGGCACATCCTCACCGCCGGGCACGTCTCCGGCGAGCCCGGCCGGCCCGCGACGATCATCCTGCCCGACGGCCGCCGTCTCAAGGGGAAGACGCTCGGCGCCAACCGCGGCATCGACAGCGGCATGGTGCTCATCACCCTCGAGGAAAAGGACAAGATCGATCTGCCGACCGCGGAGATGGCGAAATCGAACGACCTGAAGCGCGGCGAATGGTGCCTCGCCATCGGCCATCCGGGCGGCTATCAGAAGGGCCGCACGCCGGTCGTTCGCCTGGGGCGCATCCTCGATAACTCCAAGACGTTCATCCGGACCGATTGCACGCTGGTCGGCGGCGACTCGGGCGGCCCGCTCTTCGACATGTACGGCCGGGTCATCGGCATCCATAGCCGAATCGGCCCGACGATCACCGCCAACGTGCACGTGCCGATCGATACGTACAAGGAAACGTTCGAGCGTCTGGCCAAGGGGGAAAGCTGGGGCGGCGGCTTGTTCGGCGGCGCCCCGGCCGGAGGCGCCTACCTGGGCCTCAAACTCGACAAGGAAGGGCGCGGCTGCCGCGTGGAGAACGTGACCGATGGGTCACCGGCGGCCAAGGCCGGACTGAAGGCCGACGACGTCGTCACGATGGTGGCGGGCCATCGCGTCGCCAGCGCGGACGATCTGGTGCGCCAGGTCGCCACCCTGACGCCGGGCGCCGAGGTCGACATCAAGGTGCAGCGCGGCGAGGAGACGCTGACGATTCGCGTCAAGCTCGGCCGCCGCGGCGGGTGATCGGGTTGTGGGACAACTTTTCGCCCCGGTTCTGCGAACCGGGGCTAAGAGGCTGTTTCAAAACGGGGACTGTCCTCTCGTTTTGTCAGATTACCCAGTTTTCCGGGCGATGGTAAAGGGACAGTCCCCGTTTTGAAACAGCCTCTAAACGAATACGAGAACAAGTTGCACTGGGATCAATCATGCGCAATCGCATTTGCTTCGCCTTCAGTCTCGTCCTCGCCGTCCCCGCCCTCGCGTTCGCCCAGGGGAAGGACGCGCCGTTTGTCCGCACCAATCCCAAGTTCCTGAGCGCCTTCCGCGATGTCGTCGCCAAGCCGCGCGAGAGCACCGTCCGCATCCTGTGCGACGGCAAGGACACCGCGCTGGGCATGGTCGTCAACAAGGACGGCTGGATCCTCACCAAGTTCAACGACCTGCGCGGCAAGGTCAGCGTCAAGCTCAACGACGGCCGCGTCTACGAGGCGAAGCTCACCGGCGTGCACAAGGCGCACGACCTGGCGATGCTCAAGATCGACGCCAACGATCTGCCGGCGGTGCGCTTGGAGGACAGCAAGGGCGCCACCGCGGGCGAATGGATCGCCTGCGTCGGCATGGGGGAGAACCCGGTCGCGTTCGGCGTGGTCAGCGTGCCGACGCGCGAGACGGCGTTCAAGGGGCCGATCATCAAGAAGGACATGAGCAAGTCCGGCTATCTCGGCGTGGCCCTCGAAACGGGGGACGGCGGCGTGAAGATCATCCAGGTGATGCCCGCCTCGGCCGCTTCCAAGGCGGGGCTCAAGGTCGACGACATCATCCTGGGCCTGGAAGGCAAGAACTACATGGAGCCCGAGCCGTTCATCGAAGCCATGTCGAAGTTCAAGCCGAACGACACCATCACGCTGTCGGTCCGCCGCGGCAAGGAGGAGATGGAAATCAAGCCCGTGCTGGGCAAGCGCCCCGCCGGCTCGGACCGGGCCGACATCCAGAACAAGATGGGGAGCGAGCTCTCCAGCCGCCGCACCGGCTACCCGACGATCCTCCAGCATGACTCGGTGGTCAAGCCCGTCGACTGCGGCGGCCCGCTCGTCGACCTCGACGGGCGCGTCATCGGCATCAACATCTGCCGCGCCGGCCGCGTCGAGAGCTGGGCGGTGCCGGCGGAGGTGATCCGCTCCCACCTCAAGGACCTGATGACCGGCGCCGGCAAGCTCGCGCCGCCGGAGCTGCCGCCCGGCGACGCCAAGGAGACGCCGAAGGAAGAGAAGAAGGAGGAGAAGAAGGAAGGCAAGAAGGGCAAGAAGGGGCGGCGTGATTCGGAGAAGTCGCCCACGCACGCCGATTCGGCCGTCTCAGCGGCGTGGCGCACGGAGCGCGTGGACGCCGGTCGCGCCTGGATTGGCCGCGACTGGCTGTGATGCCCTCGTTGTCATCGAGTACAATACCGGAGGCCTCTCTTCCGTCGAAGCAGGGGCCTCTTGCCATTAAGTCATCCGATGTCTCCCACGCTCAAAGGTCTTTTCCACCGCCGCTGTCCCGTCTGTCTCGAAGGAGCGATCTTCGAGCACGGCATGCGCATGCACAAGGCCTGCCCCGTCTGCCACACCGTCTACGAGCGCGAGCCCGGCTATTTCCTGGGTTCCCTTTACATCAGCTACGCCCTCGCCACGGTCTTCATCGGCCTGGCAATGCTGATCGTGCATCTGGCCTTCCCCGACCTGGACCTTGGCCTCGCCGTCCTCATCGCCGGCGTGCTGTTCCTGCCCTTCGTTCCCGTGGTGACACGCTACGCCCGGGTCGCCTGGATGTATTTCGATCGCTGGGCCTGGCCGACCCGGAAGTGAAAAAGCAATGAGACGGCGAGCCGGATCGACGGGGGCGGGGATAAACTAGGGATGCCCGTGCCGGGGCCCGGCGTCGCAAAGGACGCCCCCAGCCCCCGCGGTGGTTATTAGAAGGAATCGCGCCGACCATCCATGGAGCCGACCAAACAACCGCCTGCCGCCTCCGCGACGCAAGACGCGCGTGCCGCGACCGCGTCCGGCGCTGAGCCGGACCTGACCGGGCAGACGCTGGGCGAATACCAGATCCTGCGCCGCCTGGGCCAGGGGGGCATGGGACAGGTCTATCTCGCCGAGCAGCTCTCGCTCAAGCGGAAGGTCGCTCTCAAGCTCTTGAAGGCGGAGCTGGCCGCCAACGAGGTCTCCCTGAAGCGTTTCCAGGCCGAGGCGGAGAACGTCGCCCGCGCCACCCACGCCAATATCGTCCAGGTCTACGCCATCCAGAAGGACGAGTCGCGCAACATTCATTACATGGCCCTCGAGTACGTCGAGGGCCGCAACTTGCGCGAGTACCTCGAGAAGAAGGGGGCGCTCGATCTGGCGATGGGCCTGGGCATCATGCGTCAGGTGGCCGCCGCGCTGCAGCGCGCCAGCGAGCTCGGCATCATCCACCGCGACATCAAGCCCGAGAACATCCTCCTCACGCGCAAGGGAGAGGTGAAGGTCGCCGACTTCGGCCTGTCGCGCGTCTTCGACGGCGCCGGCGTCCAGGCCTTGCACCTGACGCAGAGCGGCGTCACCATGGGCACCCCCCTCTACATGAGCCCCGAGCAGGTGGAAGGCAAGACGGTCGACCCGCGCAGCGACATCTATTCCTTCGGCGTCACCTGCTATCACATGTTCGCCGGCCGACCCCCCTTCCGCGGCGCCAGCCCGTTCGAGGTGGCGCTGCAGCACGTGCAGAAGGCGGCGGAGCCGCTCGCCGAGGTCCGGCCCGACCTGCCCGCCGACCTTTGCGGCATGATCCAGAAGATGATGGCGAAGAAGCCGGAGGAGCGCTACCAGACGTGCCGCGAGATCGTCCGCGAGGTGGCCCGGCTGCGCGACGTGCTGGTGACGATGACGGCCATCCACCAGGGCGCCCCGGCCATGCAGCAAGGCTCGGGCGTGTTGGCGGCGGCGGGCGTGGCGGCGGCGGGGGTGGCGCCGGTTTCGAGGGCGGCGGACACGAACGAGACGCTGAGCGTGCAGCGTTTCGCGCCGCGCCGCTTTCCCTGGAAGGTCGCCTGCCTTGGCGCTGCCCTACTGCTCGCCCTGGGCGCCGGCCTTTACATCGGCTACCGTCATCAGGACGCCGACGCTGCAGGCGTCGAGAAGCCACCGATCGAAAAGGGGAAGGAAGACGATCCGGGAGCGATCAAGGCGGGCGCGTCGCGCAAGGAGCGTGAGGAGATCCTGCGGCGGGTCCTCGACGAGTACATCACCGGCAAGAAAGGCCTGGATGTCACCGTCGGAATGAAAACGTCGACCGAACTTGGTCTCCTGCTTCTCAAGGAGCCGAGTCGCTGGCCGGACGCGGAAAAGTTGTTCGCCGACCTGGATGAGCCGAGCCGGGCGGGCGCCTATCGCGCTCTTGGCAAGCTGGGCAAAGCCGTGGTGCTGGCGTTCAAGGACGAGGCGACGGAATCGAACAAGCTCTTTCTGCAGGTGCTGCACGACAAGGGGGACAAGCTGCCTCCCAAGGTCAACTCCCTGTGGCGCGACAACGCCGCCTTCGCCGAGACGATGGCCCGGGCCATCAACCACAACTTCGTCAACCTGGGCGTCGACAAGCTCGATCGCGCCAAGCTGCCGCCGGACCTGCAAATCCTCGATCGCTACCGGCGCCCGCCGCCCGCCGTCATCAAGGGAGCCCCGGCCGCGCCGTAGGTCAGGCTTTCCAGCCTGACAGGCCCGTCGCGACTTGCAAACGCCGGCCGCTCATATCTGGTGAGGCTGACCCGACCGTCAGCCTGGAAAGGCTGACCTACTCCGACTATTTCTTTTCCTCGCTCTTCCCCGCCGCCACGAACGCCGTCGACGGACGCAGGATCTTCTCGAGGTCCGCCTCGCGGAGGATGAAGAGCGCCGGCCCGCTCGCCGTCTTCGCATAGCGGTCCTTGCCGCCCGCGACCTGTCGGCCAACAGAGAGGACGAACGTCTCCTTCTCCGAGCGCAGCTCGATGGTCCATTCCGCTTTCTGCAGTCCCGTCAGCACCTCCTGTTCGGCGTCGGCCGTGTCGGTCAGGTAGTGCGCCGCCTTGAGGCCGGCGAGGGCGTCGAGCGTTTCGGTCACGACCTTGGCGTTCACCTTCTTGTCCGGCTCCTCCAGGAGCGTCCAGGTGGTGTCGCTCTTGCGCAGCTTGTAGGTTCCGGCCGGACTCTTGAAGATGATCTGCTCCGCCTTGACGGCGTCGAACCCTTCCAGCACTTTGCGGTCCCGGTACTCGGCGAGGGCTTGCTGCGTCGTCCGCGGCGCGAGCAGGAAGACCGTGTCGTTTCCGTCGATCTTCGCGTACCGGCGCGGCTCCTTGTCCTTGGCCGATTCGACGGCGCCGACGAGGAGCTTCATCACCTGCTTGTCCCCCAGGCGGAAGGTCCAGACCGTCTCCGGTTTTTCCAGGCCGTATTTCTTGAGATCGGCCGGCTTGGCGTCGACCAGCTCGCCGGCGCGGAAGCGCGTCAGGTCCTTGACGAAGCTCTCCAGCTCGGCGTCCTCGGCCTTGGCTTCGACGGGGCTGGTCATCTTCCAGTCGCTGCCGGCCTTGGTGAAGACGGCGCGGCGCTTGCCCGTCTCCTGGATCGCCTGGTCGGCGCGGGTAAACGTCGTCAGGTTGCGGTCGGCGAACGCGAGCGGGCGGGCCAGCAGCGTGCGCGCCAGATCGGCCGGAAGGACGAAGACCTTGTCGTCCTTCGCTTTCATGGCGTAGCGCTCGTCCGTGTCCTTGCCGGCGGGCAGGCCGATGAGCAGCGTCTCCTCGCTCGGGGCCCCGGTCGGATCGGCGATCTGGAACTTCCAGGTCGCGGCCGGCTTGTCGAGTCCGAAGGGAGCAAGGTCCTTGGCCGGGTAGGCGGCGATGCGGGCGGCGCGGAGGCGGAAGGTGCGGTCGCCGATCTCGCCGATGACCGCCTCGTCCGCGGCCCGGCTATACGGCTTGTCGAGGCGCCAGGAGTCGCCGGCCTTGGTGATGGCGATGTCGGCGCCGCCCGGCATCGAGCGCACCAGGCCGGTGAGGTCGCCGATCGTGTACTTCATCACCTGCAGCGGCAGGAAATCGACGTGCCCCTTGTCGAGCGCCTTGACGACTTCCGGGGCGAGCACGGCGACGAAGTCGCTCTTGTCCATGCGGGCGTAGCGCTCCCCCTTGCCGGCGTCGCCGCCGAGCGCGAGGACGTGCTGGATCGGCTTGCCGTCGGGCAGGTTCTCGTTCACCGTCAACGTGAGGTATGGCTTGTCGAGCCCGAACTTGGCGTAGTCGATCTTGCTGCCGGTGGCCGCGACGCGCTCGGCCTGGAGCGACATCCAGGGACGTAGAAACGCCTGCACCGCCGGGTCTTCCGCGGTGAACGTCGGGGCCGGAGACTTGACGACCTCCCACTCGCCCGATTTCTTCTTGAGCGTGAACGCCGCCTTGCCCGCCGCCTCCACCGACTGGATCTGCGCCGGGTTGAGCGTGAGCAGCACCTTGTCGAGCCAGTCGTAAGCGGTGCGCTCCAGGTCGCTGAGCACGTCCGGAGCGAGGACGAAGACGCCCGGCTCATCCGCGATCCTGGCGTAGCGCTCCTTGGGATTCGTCTCGACGGGGCCGCCGACCAGCAGTCGCTTCTCCTTCTTGTCGGAGAGCTTGAGGGTGACCTTGAGCGTGGGCGTCTTGAGGCCGAACTTGTCCACGTCCTTGCCAAGTTGATCGACAAAGCGCACGGCACGCAGCTCCGCCAGATCAGAGACAAAGGTCCCAGCCTCCCGCCCGGCAAAAGCCTCGATGGGGCCGGCGATCTTCCATTTCTTGTCCTTGTCGGCGATCAGGCGATAGGGCGCCTCCTTGCCCTCGACGTCGATCTCCGCGATCTCGCCCAACTTCAAGCGCCAGAGCGGCAGCGCCCGATAGGCGAGCGAATCCTTGAGCAGGGCGTCGGCGGCCTCCTTCTTGAGGACGAAGACGGGGCCGTCGTCGACGCGGGCGTAGAAGTCCGGCCGGTCGGGCCGCTGCTTGCCGAGTTGAACCACGTGCGTCTTCTCGGTCTTCTTGTCGTCCTTCTTCGCTTCGACACGGACCTTGACGCTGACCTGTGGCGGCGCCAGGCCGTACTTCTTCTCCAGGTCCTCCTTGCTCGGCCGATCGGCGACGAACTCGGCCGCCTCCAGGCGCCCGAGTTCTTTGAGCAGGCCTTCGACAGTCTTGTCGGCCGCCTCCGCCTTCACCGGGGCCTCGAGCTTCCAACTCCGGGGGCTGACGCCGCCCGGCTCGCCTTTCTCACGGACGAGAACGAAGGCGTCCTTGGGCCGCTCCACTTCCAGCTTGTCGATCGAGCCGGAAGCCAGGTCCAGCACCTGCCGGCCGCGGTAGACGTGGGCCGGGCGGCTCACCAGCTCGAGGACCTTCTCGTCGACGGCGCTGACGCGCGGCCAGCCTTCGACGCTGACCCAGACCTTCTTCTCTTCGCGCTCCTTGTCGTCCTTGTCCTTGTCGTCCTTGTGCTTCTTGTCCTTGCTCGCCTTCGGCGCCACGCGGGCGCCGATGAGGAGCGTCGCCTCGCGCGTGACTTTCTTATCGTCCTTGCCTTTCTTCTTCTTGTCCTTGGGCTCCTCTTCGTAGCTGAGCTTGACCTTGAAGGCCGGCTTGTCGAGGCCGTAGCGGGCCAGCTCGGCGTCGCGCGGATAGGCCGCCTCGTCGCGCGTCTCCAGGCGTGACAGCTCGCGCAGCAGGTCCTGAAGCGGCTCGCGTTCGACCGCCTGCTCGGACGGCAAGCGCATGCGCCACACCTCTTTCTCCTTCTTCTCGTCCTTCTTCTTGAAGGGGTCGTCCTTGCGGAAGGGGTCGAGCGGATCCTCGTCTTTCTTGTCGTCCTTTGTCTCTTCCTTGACCTCCTGCGGCGCCTTGGCGAAGACCAGCGTCGTCTCGTAGGTCGTCTTCTTGTCGTCCCCCTTGCGCTCCTGGATCTCGAGCGTCCGGGCGTTCTCCGGCTCGAAGCGGATCAGCGCGGCGTCGCGCAACGCGTCCAGGCTCGTGGGCAGCTCCTTGAGCAGGTCCCCTTTGACCTCGAAAAGCGGCATGTCGGCAAGGGCGCGGCCGCCGCCGGCATCGCCGACGCGGGCGCAACGGCGCTGCTCGGACACGTCCTCTTGAATCGTGATCGGCCCTTTGCCCGGGATGTTGATCGTCTTGGGAACCTTGCGTGACGACTCCGAGACGACGCCGCCGACGTAGAGCGTGAGGCTGACGCCGTCGGGCCGCGTGACCTTGAGGACATAGTCGGGCAAAGCCTGGCTCACGAGCAGGCTCCCCGTGCTGACCGGACCGAAGGCGAGGGCGCCGAGATTCGCTTCGCCGGCGCCGGCGAGGACGACCTGCGCGCCGGACCAGAGCGCCTGGCTTGTATAGAAGTCGCGCTTGGCGACCGCGGGCGCAAGGCCGGTGAGCGGCGGCGGCCAGCTCTCGAACTTCTTCTTGATGGCCTCCGCATCGAAGCTCTCGGCCCAGATATCCGGCGCCTTGGTCAAGAGCGCCTTGATCTTCTCGGCGTCGACCCGGTCGCGCGGCGCGCGCAGCTCCCAGGCGTCGCCCGCCTTGACGAGATCGACGACCGCGTCCTGCGGTCCGGCAATCTGGATTTCCTTGGCGAGCAGGCTATCGACCTTCTCGCGCGACTTCTCGTCCTTGACGACGCGCTCAGAGGGGAAAAGCTGCAGCTTTTGATACTTGCGCTGCGGCCTGTCCAGGCGGGCGATCAGATTCGGTCCGAGGCGGATTACCTCGTCCTTGTCATCGAGGCGGAGGTAGGTCGGGCGCGAGAAGCCGGCGCCCGCGCCGTCGAGCGCCTGGCCGAACGCAAGCGTGTGGTTCTTGCCGTCGACCTGAACGACCACCTTGAGCGCCGGCTTGTCGAGACCGTAGCCCTTGAGAGCCTTGTCCTTGGCGTCGTCCGGCAGCCGGAGGGGAAGATAGCGCGAGCCAAGCGTGCTCAGGGTCTTGACGAGGTCGTCGACCTCCTGTTCACGGAGCGGCCAGTTCCCCGGGAGACGCCAACCGTTGTCGGCGTGGGTGAGGATCAAGTCGTTGATCTCGATGCGCTGCATGCTCTTCGGGGTCAGCGTTTCCAGGAAGGCGACCGTCTCGGATTCGGTCGTCTTGGGCCGCTTGAGCATGAACACGACCCAGCCGCCCGCGCCGATGAGGAGGAGGATGCCCAGGACGAGAGTGGTTCGCAAGTTCATGGATGACGATCTCTCTATTCTTGCGGCGCCTGGGGCGCCGTGGGTTGGCACGTTTGGTAGTGGACGTTGTCCCGCGGGGACACCCTCGTCCATCCAAAGCGGCGCCGAGGCGCCGCACTCCAAAGCGCGTCAGCGCATGCGGCGGACCAGCATGACCATGGCGCCGATGTAGGCGAAGGCGAGGGGCAGGCCGACCAGCATCGCCCAGGACCAGATGTTCTTCTCGACGTCCCCCATCTCGATGCGGAGGAAGGACCAGGGGGGCGCCTCGTCACGCGCCAAGAGGTCGTCACGACCCATGAGCCAGTTCGCGACGTCGAGCAGCAGCCGCTCCTTCATCGGCGGCAACGTCTCCCCCTTGAACGCCTCGCCGTCGCCGATGACGGCAAAACGCACGTTCTTCCGCCCCGGTTTTTCCGTCGGCCACGACGCCGGCGTCCGCTCTTCCACCGCGATGCCGATCGGGAACGGTCCGCGCCGCGGCTCCCGCAGCGTGCCGATGTCCGGGTTCTCGGGGCGCGGCGGCGTGTAACGCGGGATCTCGTCCTCCGCGAACGGCTTGTCCGTGTTCCAGCCGGCCTTGCCGCTCCACAGGATGACGGCGGACTCGTCCACGGTCTTGTAGGCGTCCGGCAGGACCGAGGCGGCCATTTCCAGGCCGGCGACCGGCGAGAGCGCGAAGCCGCCGGCCAGCACGTTGGTGAACGCCTCCGGCTTGTATTTGAGGAAGTAGATCGGTCGCGGGTTGCGCAGCCGCAGGTCGTTGGGCATATCCTTGGAGACGCTGTGGCCGGCGATGAGGAGACTGGCGCGGATCGGGTGCTTCTTCCCGGCGGGCTCGGGCTTCATGCCGCGCGGCAGCGAGTAGCCGGATGGCTCCAGCTCCACGGGCGGCACGTCGGCAAGCCGGCCGAGCCGCAGGGCGGAGCTCTTGCCCTGGATGAGGCTCTCGGTCTCGACGTCGTACAGGACGGTCTGGGCCGGCATGACCACGCCGAGGTCGCGCAGCATCTGGTCGACGTCGTCCCCCTTCTCGTCAACGGTGTTGGGGCCGGTGAACGGGGGGTCGAACAGGAAGAGCACGGGCTTGCCCGCGCTCATGAACGCCTTGATCGCGGCCACCTGCGGGTCTTCGAGCTTGTGGATGTCGTATTCGATGGGCTCGTTGCGCAGCGCGTCGATCAGCGTGAGGCGCGGGATCACGAGCAGGTCGCAGTCGGCGAGCAGCCCTTCGAGCTTGCCCTTGAGGTCGGTGTTGCGCTGCTGTTCCTTGAGCGCCTCGACGTTGACCCCCTTGATGTCGGTCCGGGCCTGCTCCAGGTTCTTCTCCTTGATCTCCTTCATCTGCCGGCTTTCCTTGACGATCGGCGCCACGCGTGTCTCCAGGTATTGCTCGCGGAAATCGGTGGTGATGCGGAGCGTGGGCAGGCGGCGATAGTCGCGGCCCTCGATCCAGCCCTTCTCCTTGCGATAGCCTTCTAGCTCCGCCTCGGAGAAGACGTCGACGGTCCCGCCCGGCCGGGCCAGGAAGAAATATTTCTTGTTGAGCTCGTCCAGCGTGTCGGTGCGGAAGTCCTTGTCGAGGGCGCCGTAGACGTCGAGCGTCTTGTCGATTTCCTCCAGGTCCTTTTCCAGGGAGGCGATCATGAACTCGTCGCGCTCGTACTTGCTTTCGGCGTGGGTGGCGACGGTGGCCGTCGGCGGTCCGCCGCGCCCGAATTTCTTGAGGACGATGTCCTCGTAGTCGATGCCGCGCGCTTGCAGGGCCTTGGCGGCGCCCCCCATGCCCCACAGCATTTGATCCCCTTCGACGCCGAGAAACTCATGCGCGACCGCGAAGCCGACCTTGGGCCGCTTCTCCTGGATGTTGAGGATCTTGTTGACGAAGGCGTGGACGCCCTGGTCGTGCAGGACGAGGTTGCGGCCCTTGCCCTCGGCGCCGCGGCTCGCCTTCTTGTCCAGCTCGAAGATGTCGTTGAAGCCGATCATCTGCACGTAGCCGTCGTCCTTCTTCACGTCCCCCTGGGGCGACGGGCCGGCGTCCTTGAGGCGGGCGTAGAAGAAGATGGTGTTCTCCTTCACGCGGTCGATCGCCTCGGCGAGCTTGGGCATGTCGCGGCGGATGCGCTTGAGGCGGTCCTCGAAGCTGTCGTCGTGGATGTCCAGCACTTCGACGCGGAAGCGCGGGCCCAGGTCCTGGAACTGCTCGGCCAGGTCGCGCACCTTCTCGATGATCTTGCGCTCGGCGGCATTGTCGTAGTTGTCGGGCGGGTTCTCGGGACTCTGGCCGAAGGCGGTATGGCGCTCGAAGACGACGATGGTGGTATCGCGGTCGAGCTGGGCGAGCTGATCGCGCCAGCTCTTGTCGAGCGTGAAGGCGCGGTCGCGCGTGAGGTCGAAGCGCGTGTAATGGAGATAGGCGAAGGCGTTGACGCCGACGAGCAGCGCCAGCGCCAGGAGCGCCTGCACGACGACGCTCATGCCGACGGCGCCGCGCCGCGAGCGCATGCCTTGCAAAAGGAGCGGCGCCTCGAAGACGAGGGCCAGCGCCAGGACGGCGGCGCCGACGAGCGCGACCAGCATGCCCTTGTCGACGCCGATCACCAGCCACAGCACCACGCCGACGACCGCGGCCAGAAGGCCGGTGACGCCGCCGAGGCGGGTCCAGAAGTGAAGCGAAGAGTCGCGTTTCATCGCCATCGTCGGCTCTCCAGGCTGCGGACGGTGAGGAACAGGCAAAACAGGGTCAACGAGGCGTACAGGACCAGCTGCCGGGTGTCGATCAACCCGCGCGCGAAGTTACGCTCGAAATGGAGCGGCACCGTGAAGAAGAACAGCAAGCGATAGCCGGCGCCGCTCGTATCCATGTCGGGCCGCCAGAACCCCGCGAGGATGAAGAGCAGACTGACAAAGAGGGACAGAAGCGCCGCGACCATCGGCGTCTTGACCAGGCTGCTGATGAGGAGGCCGATGGAAAGGAACATCGCCCCGGCAAGCATCAAGCCAACGTAGGTGGTGACCGCGGGCCAGGGATCGAACCCGGCCGTGAACGTCTTGAAATTGAAGTCGAGCAGCACCGGCAGATAAAGCAGCGTGGGTATCCAAAGGCAAACGTAAAAGAGGTAGCAGGCGAAGAACTTGCTGAGGACGATCTGCCAATCCCGCAACGGCGCCGTGAGCAACGTCTCCAAGGTGCCCGTGCTGCGCTCCTCGGCAAAGAGCCGCATGGTCAGGAGCGGCGGGATGAACAGGAATACGAGCCAGAACACATTGTTCACCATGAGCTGCATGGGAAAGGAAATCCCGCGCGGCCCATTGGCGGTGAGGAGATCGAGGCTGAGGAAAAAGAGATAGCCCGTCACCGCCAGGAAGACGGCGAAGACGACGTAGCCGATGGGAGAAAGGAAATAGGCGCTGAACTCCCGACGGACCAGAGTAAGGGTTGCACGCATGGCGGGTCTATCGTCTAGATTACGAGGAACCTAATCCAAATCCTGTTCCTAATCCTAATCCTAATCCTAATCTTAATCCTAATCGTAATCTCCAAAAAACAAGATTAAGATTATGATTAGGATTAAGATTAGGATCCGCGAAGTCGCATAATGTACCTTACTCTCTCGTCCCGACCGCGCCTCCGGTAATACTGACGAACATATCCTCCAGCGTCGGCCGCTCCGGGCGTAGCTCGCGGAGCTTGAGTCCCTTGCGGCCGGCGACTTCGCAAAGCACCGGGCCCAGGGCGGCCATGTCCGGGGTGCTGATGCGGAGGCGCAGGCCGCCGGGGATGTTTTCGGGGACGAGGGCGGTCATGCCGGGCAGGCCGCGGAAGGCGTCGGGATCGACCAGGCCGTCGAAGACCGCGACGAGGCAGGCGCGCTCTCCCGCCTGCCGCCCCAGCTCCTCCAGCGAGCTGGCCGCGACGACCTTGCCCTTGTTGATGATGATGACGCTATCGCACGTCATCTCCACCTCGGAAAGAATGTGCGTCGACAGGAGGATCGTGTGCTCCTGCCCCAGCTCGCGGATCAGCTCGCGCGTCGAGCGGATCTGTGTCGGGTCCAATCCGGCCGTCGGCTCATCCAGGATCAGCACCGGCGGCAGGCCCAGGAGCGCGTCCGCCAGCCCGACGCGCTGCCGGTACCCCTTCGAGAGCGTGCCGATAAGCTGGCGCCGCACTTCCTTGAGCCAGCAGCGGCCAATCGCGTAGTCGAGCCGCTGTCGGCGCAGGGAGCCGTAGATTCCTTTGATCCCGGCCCGGAAGCGCAGGTACTCCTCGACGCGCATCTCGGTGTAGAGCGGGCAGCTCTCCGCCATGTAGCCGATGCGGCGCCGCACCTCGACCGAATCCCAGAAGACGTCCAGCCCGGCGATGGTCGCCTGCCCGCTGGTGGCGGTCAGGTAGCCGGTCAGGATGCGCATGGTGGTGCTCTTCCCGGCGCCGTTGGGCCCGAGGAAGCCGACGATCTTTCCCGCCGGCACGTCAAAGCTGACATCCTGCACGGCGGCATAGTCGCCGTAGTACTTCGTCAGGTTCTCGACGTGGATCATGGCGGACATAACTCCCGATACGACACGGCGGGCGCGGCGGTTCGGCCGCGAGGAGGCGTGGACCGGCACGGAGAAAATAGGCGAGCGACAGTCCCCTGGCAAGACGGCGCCAGCCGGGCTGAGGCAAGCGTCGCGCTGAGGGGCGCGGCGCCGAGCCGCAACACCTTCCTTGAGACGACCACGGACGCCGCTTCGTTTGGTTATCGCGTCCGGTTGTGCCAACTCGCCACTTTTTCGTTTTGCCTCCACTGCACGCACGCTATTATGATCCGGTATCCCCCATTATCCCGAGGACCCCATGATCACCCGGCCCCGCTTTCTCGTCGCTCTCCTTTGCCTCATCGCCTCCGCGCTTTCCGCCGCCGCCCAGGATACGCCCGCCGCACGCCTGCGCCGCGACGTCACCTTCCTCGCCTCCGATGAATGCGAGGGGCGCGGCCCGGGCACCAAGGGCATCGACCTCGCCGCCGACTACATCGCCAAGGAGTTCGCCAAGGCCGGACTCAAGCCGGGCCTCGGCGAAAAAGGCTACTTCCAGCCCTTCTCGATCTCCGGCGCCGCCCGCCTCGAGTCTCCCGGCCGGCTCACCCTCAAAGGCCCTGCCGGCCAGGAAATCGTCTTGAAGCCGGGCGTCGACTTTCAGGTGCTCGGTCTCTCCGGCGCCGGCAAGGTGGATGCGCCGCTCGTCTTCGCCGGCTATGGCGTGACCTCCAAGGACGCCATGTACGATGACTACGCCGGCCTCGACGTCAAGGGCAAGGTCGTCGTCGTGCTGCGCCGCGTGCCGCGCTGGGACAGCAAGGAAATGCCCTTCGCCGGCAAGAACCGCGATGTCCTCGCCGGTCTCGTCAACAAGTTCGCCAACGCGGAAGCCCACGGCGCCGCCGCCATCATCCTCGTCAACGACCGGTCCGAAACCGCGTCGAAAACGCCGGACAAGCTGATGGGCTTCGGCGACACCTCGTTCGACGGCGCCCGTTCGGCCCCCGTCGTGCAGATGCGCCGCGACCAGCTCGACTCAATCTTCCGCTCCGTCCTGAGCCGCTCCCTCATCGACGTCGAGAAAGCGATCGACGCCGAGCTCAAGCCGCAAAGCGCCCCGCTCCCCGGCTGGAGCGCCAACCTGGAGGCCAACGTCGTCCGCACCAAGGTGGTCGTCAAGAACGTCGTCGGCGTCCTCGAGGGCGCGGGCCCGCTCGCCAATCAGACCATCGTCATCGGCTCCCATTACGATCACCTCGGTTACGGTGGCGCCGGCAGCCTCGCCAAGGGCTCCAAGGCCATCCACCATGGGGCCGACGACAACGCCTCCGGCTCCGCTTCCGTCATGGAGCTGGCACGCCATTTCGGCGCCATCAAGGACCGGCAGGGCCGCCGCCTCGTCTTCATCACCTTCTCGGGCGAGGAGCGCGGCCTGCTCGGCTCCAAGCACTATTGCGACAAGGAGCCGGTCTTCCCTCTCGACAGCACCTCGACCATGTTCAACCTCGACATGGTCGGCCGCCTCCGCCCCAAGGACGGCAAGGACGAGCTGCTGATCGAAGGCGGCGGCACCAGCAAGGGCTTTTCCAAGCTGATCGAGGAATCGAACAATCCGACCGGCCTGAGCCTCAAGCACTCCAAGGCGCTGATGCCCAATAGCGACCACTATCCGTTCTTCAACAAGAAGATCCCTGTCATCTTCTTCTGGACCGGCATGCACCCGCAGTACCATCGCCCCACCGATACCGCCGACCTCATCAACTACGACGGCATGGCCACGATCGCCAAGATCGCCGCCAAGTGCATCGACAAGCTCAGCACGCAAGAGGAGCGGCCGGAGTTCGTTTCAATCCCGGTCGTCGGCGCCGGCGGCCGCGGCGGCGCTCCCAAGCTCGGCATCATGCCCGACTACGACGCGGGCAAGAAGGGCGTCCTGGTCGGCGGCCTCATCGACGGCGGCGCCGCCCAAAAAGCCGGCCTCAAAACGGGCGACCTCATCGTCGAGATCGCCGGCCAACCCGTCCTCAACCTCGACACGTACCTCGTCGTCATGCGCGCCCAGAAGGCCGGACACGCGATCGACGTGACCGTCGAACGCGGCAAGGAGAAGGTGACGCTGAAGATCACGCCGCAGTAATCAGAGTTGGAGAGCGAACCCAGTTGGATCGCCAAGGTTGCCGTCGTTGAAACGGTTAAGGAAGGGAAAACAGGCGATTCCATCGAAGCCGGCAGGCGTCGTTTAGACGCCCACCGCCGGAATCGCTTTGGCGAAGCCGAGAGCGGGTATCTCGACTTGAAAAAGGTACGCGGGAAAGGAGCCGACATAGGCGCCGCCGAGAACGACATCTTGCAACGGATTCGCTCCGGACAACAGGCAGTCCTGTTCATCCAGGAGGAGTTCGAACCCCGCCTGTGAATTCCCGGCGCCCGTGTCCGCCAGTAGATTCCGAACGATTTGGTGGCCACCTTGGGCAAACTTCAGAGTAATCTGGATTACCGGCCGATTGTTGAGCAGAGGCCACTTGGCAAGGGGCATCAGGTCAGCCTCCAAATCTCCTGAACGGCAGCGTAGTCACGATCGATTTCCACGCCAAACGTCTTGCTCGGGTCCGGCTCCGCTTGGCGCAGTTGGCGAGCCAGATCGTCCCAGTTGTCGGCAATAACGACCACCTGGCCATTCGCGATGCCGACGAACTTGCCCTTGTAGGGAGAGCGCGGATTGACGCGGCTGTCCTCGATCAGCTTCTTGGCCACCTCCCGGTTGATGGCTTGGACTGATTTCAGCATGATCGTTCTCCTTACGGAAGCACAGCGTTATCATAAGACGCGTCGGCAGCCGGCGCCAAGCGGCTCGCCGCCTCCCTGTCGGGCGACTCCAATGCCCCTCGCTACCGGCCTCCTTCTGAACGGCTACCGCTCCCTCGCCGAAGTCTGCGCCCCGCTCGCCGCCGATCTCGGCCGCTGCTTCTGGGTCGTCGATATCCAGTCCGGACCGTTCCGATCCGACTCGATATTGGCCTCGGACGAGAACGAGGCTCTCGCCGACTCGTGCTTCTTGGACCTCCCCGCGTTTGCGTTGTCCACCCACTGAACAAGGCAGGCAATCCACCACCAATGTCATAGATCGAAAGTATCTCTTCCCCGGCGTCGCGTCCGCTTGCGGTTTCGCGCATAGCAGCCCTCGCCGGCGCCAAATCGGGAGACGGCCATGGGACGATCTGTAGGCGCGATCACGCTTTCCCTGCTCGTCTTCGCTCCCCCTCGAACAGGAGCCCAGGACAAGCCCACCCCCGCCGAGCAATTCCAAGCCCTCCGCAAGGAATACGACCGCGCCTCCTCCAGCGGCGCCGTCCTGACCGACGAAGAACGCCTCAAGTTCGTCGGCCAGGTCTACAAGCATCGCAGCAAGCTCGCCCTCAAGTTCGTCGAACTCGCCGAGAACCATCCCAAGGACCCCATCGCCCTGGACGCCTTGATGCAAGCCGTCCGGCAGGTCAACAACATGTGGCCCGCCACCCTCGTCGGCGACGACCCCGCCCGCCCCCGCGCCTTCGCCCTCCTCCAGCGCGACCACATCCAGAGCGACAAGCTCGGCCCTGTCTGCCAGCGCATCGCCTTCGGCTTCTGCAAGGAGTACGAGACCTTCCTCCGCGCCGTCCTCGACATGAATCCGCATCGCGAGGTCCAGGCCCAGGCCTGCCTCTCCCTCGCCCATTTCCTCGCCAACCGCTTGCAGCGCCTCGACCTCGTCAACGAGCAGCCCGACGCCGCCAAGGAGTTCGCCGACCTCTTCGGCAAGGACTACCTCGACGAGTTGAGACGACAGGATCGCGCCAAGGCCGCCGCCGAAGCCGAAGCCCTCTTCGAACGCGCCGCCGAAAAGTACGGCGACATCAAGATCGACGGCGCCACCATCGGCGCCCGAACCAAGGCCGAACTCTTCGAGATCCGCCACCTCAGCGTCGGCAAGGAAGCCCCTGACATCGAAGGCATCGACCAGGACGGCAAACGCTTCAAGCTCAGCGACTACCGCGGCAAGGTCGTCCTCCTCGACTTCTGGCATCAGCAGTGACTCACCTGACGCGGCCAATGGCCCCACGAGCGGTCGCTCGTCAAGAACCTGAAAGACAAGCCCTTCGCCCTCATCGGCGTCAGCGTCAACGGCTACAACGTCAAGCAGCTCAAAGCCGCCGTCGACAAAGAGAACCTCCCCTGGCGCACCTTCGCCGACCCCGGCCCCCTCGGCCAAGGCCCCATCTGCCTGCGGTGGAACCTCTCCGCCACTCCCACGCTCTACATCCTGGATCGCAAGGGCGTGATCCGCCACAAATGGCTCGGCGCCCCCGGCCCCAAAGCCATCGACGAGGCTCTGGAGAAGCTGCTCAGCGATTGACCATTTCCGCCTCCGCATGCGGCCCGTCCTGCACCTTGACAGAATTTGGTTCGCCTGTCGATTTCGTCGCGCCTCGTTCGACCCATGGTCGGAGGCGCATATGAACAGCCAGCTCAAGCAAACACCCCTGGATTTTTCGGAACGCGACACGCTCGCCCAGGTAGCCGGCGCGTATCCCGCGCGGTCCACGCCTTCGACGCCGCGCGCTCTCGGCCCCTATCGCCTTCTCCGGCCGCTCGGCTCAGGCGGCATGGGAGACGTCTACCTCGCCGAGTATTGTCCGCGCGGGCTGCTCTGCGCCGTCAAGATCCTGCGACCCGAGCACGCCGCTGACCCGCGGCTTCGGGCCCGCTTCGAGCGCGAGGCCCGCCTCGCCTCCCACGCCTCCCATCCCAACGTCGTCGCCATCTTCGACCACGGCCAAACCGACGACGGCGCCTGCTTCTACGCCATGGAATACCTCCCCGGCCTGGACCTCGAAGAGCTCATCGAGCGCGCCGGACCCCTCCCGGTCGACCGCGTCATTGACCTTGTTCGCCAGGCCTGCCGCGGTCTCGCCGCCGCCCATGCTCAGGGCCTTGTCCATCGCGACATCAAGCCCGCCAACCTCTTCCTCGTCGAGCGCGACGGCCGGGACCTCGTCAAGCTCCTCGACTTCGGTCTGGTCAAGCCCCGCGCCGAATCGACCTCGGAGCGACTCACGCAAGACGGCGCCATCTCCGGCACGCCCCTCTTCATGTCCCCCGAGCAAGCTTGCGGCCGGCCCGCCGACTGCCGTAGCGACATCTATTCTCTCGGCGCCGTCGCTTACGCGCTGCTGACCGGCCGGCCCCCGTTCGAGCGGCAGCACTCGCTGGAACTCCTCATCGCCCATGCCCGCGACGAAGTGACGGCGCCCTCGCAAGTCCGGGCCGACATCCCCCCGGATCTCGAACGGGTCATCCTGCGCTGTCTCGCCAAGAGCCCGGAGGACCGCTACCAGGACGCGGCCGGCCTCGAAAAAGCCCTTGAACAAGCCCTCGCCGCCACCCGGGAAACCGCCGCCACCGGGAAACCGCCGCCGCGTTCGACTCGTCTTTTGTTTGATGGCGCCCCATGCGGGATTCGGCAGCAAGTAGGCCCCGCGAGCCGAGCGGGGCCGGACGGGAAGATGACGGTTTCGCGAGTGTTCACGCCCGGTCCGGCTCGGCTCGCCGGACCTACTGCCGAATCACGCACGCTGATCCAGACGATGAGAGCGACCCATGCGTCCATGCTTCCTTCTGGCGGTTGTGCCGCTTTTCGCGGCCGGCTGCAGCGGCGCCGACGACGCCAAGGACAAAGATCCGGCGGCGATCTATGAAGCGGTGTTGCTGGAGGAATTGAAAGGCGCCGGAAAAGGGGAGGCCTTCTACGTCTTCGTCGATGGCGTCGACCCGGCGCCGGACCTGCTCAAGCGGCTCAAAATGCGCTGGCCCGACCTCGAGCCCGGCTCCAAGGCCCCCGTGCGCGGCAAGGCGAATCGCGTCAGCTTCCACAGCCTGAAATGGCTCACCGGCGCCGTCGCCGAGCTTGCCGCTGGCGTCAGCAACGGCATGGACGGCCGCGGCAGCCGCTATCGTGTCATCAGGAAAGGGGACGCCTGGCACATCGAGAGCGCCAAGGTCGAATTTGAATCGTGAACGGCTCGCGTCAACGCCGTCCGCGCCCCGGGGCCGGCAGCGGCCTGCTCAACGGCGCCGGATGGTAATAGCGCACCGGCGGATAGTAGCGCATCGACCGCGCCCGGTCCTCGATGTTGCCGACCGGCTGACTGCACATGAAGTAAACCGCGGCAAACACGAGGGCGGACCCGACTGCCGCGCCTCCCCACCACATCCACCTGGGTATCCCGGGCTCCATGACCGCTCTCCGCGCCGATGCGAGCTCACGACAGCAAAGCTTAGCTCACGGCACGCAGGCGTGCATCGATCGGTCCGAGTCGCCGGCGCTCGGACCCGGCGTGCGTGTCAGCTTCGCGCCGCCTCCAGCTCGACGCCCGGTTGCCCGTTCACGAGGACCGGCCCATCCTTCGCCGCGCTCTCTTCCGCTTGGGCGCGCGCCTTCGGACTACCGACCCAGTACATGCAGCCGACGAACACCGCGCCGCCGATGATATTGCCGACCGTCGCCAGGCTGATGTTGTACCAGTAGCCTCCCCAGGTCACCGCTTCGCTGTGCGGCAACAGGATGCCGAGCAGCAGGCCGCACATGTTGGCGATCGAATGCTCGTAGCCGCTGGTGATGAAGGTGAACATGCACCACCAGATCATGAGGACGCGCGCGGTCTCGCTCTTGATGCGGGCCGCCATCCAGACGCCGAGGCAGACGAACCAGTTGGCGAGGATGGCGCGGAGGAGGAGCTGCTCCCACGGGATGTTCATCTTGCGCTCGCACAGGCCGTTGATGAAGCCCGTCACCGGCTCCACGCTCAAGACGCCGGATTCGACGGCCATGTACGCCAGCAAGACGCTCCCCGCCAGGTTGCCGAGCCAGGTCCAGCCCCAGTTGGCGAGGAGGTCGCGCCAGGTCGCCTTCCTGGTGAAGACGCCGAGGGTGAGAACGAGGTTGCTGCCCGTGAACAGCTCGGAGCCGGCGAAGACGACGATCGTCAGGGCGCCGCCGAAGCAGATGCCCATCGCCATCCGTACCACGCCGGGCGCCTCTCTCGATAGCGTGCCGCCGACGGTGAAGATGAGGACGATGGCCGCCCCGACATACATGCCGGCCAGCATCGAGCGGATGAAGTGAGCGGCCAGGGAGCGGCGCTGGCCTTCGAGCTTCGCGACGGCCTGGCCGGCGAGGGTGTTGATCGCTTCGGTGTACATAGCGTCTCCGTGGGAGCCGTTTTTGGGCTTGCGGGAGCCAAGCAAGTTTCGGGCCACGGGACGACCGGCGCCGCGAGTGTGGCGCAAGTCGTTATCGCGGAAACGGATGGCGTGCAGCGTCGGCGCCGGCGTGAGGCCGCGGTCCGAATCCGGCTGCCGGAAGAAATGGCGCCCGGCGCCAGGCGCCCTGGCACAAAGGACGGATCGGTTTCATTTCTTGAGGACGCGGATGCGCAGGTTACGGAACGCCTGCTCGCCTCCTTCAGCCTGGAGACCGACGAAGGCGGGCTCGCGCCGCTTCGCCCCGTCGGACGTGGTTACCAGCCCGCCGTTGAGATGAACCTCGACGCGCGGACCATCGACGATGAGGCGATAGGTCTCCCATTCCCCCAGCGCTTTGCGGACTTTCGCCACCCGTTCCTTGTCCAGCTTGTAAGGCAGGTTCCAGAGCCGGGCCTGCTCGGCGTAGTCCTTGACCTGGAGCTCGTAGCGCTGGCCCGGCCAGTTGGCGCCCCCCTTGGCGTCCTTCGAGGCGCGGAAGAAGATGCCGCCGTCGCCCCCTTTCTTGATGAGCTTGAATTCGATCCGCAGCTCGAAATCGGGGAACTCCTTCTCCGTGTAACAAAGCCAGCCGTTGCCGCCCTTGTAGTGAATGGCCCCCTCTTTGACGGAAAACGTTCCATCCCCCTTGCCGAGATACGTCCAGCCGCTGAGGTCTTTGCCGTTGAAGAGAGAGACGAAGCCCTCCTTCTTTTCTTCGGGACCGACCTCCTGGGCCCGCGCCGCGCCGGGAAGTAAGCCGAGAAAAGCCAAAATGACAACGCGAGACATAGGAGGCTCCGAAGCTACCATGGAATGTGGCCTGGCTTGAGCCCCAACGGGGCGGGCAGCCAATAGCCAGGGGCGTCAGCCCCTGGGACAGCGCCGTCGCGCGACTCCGAGCCCTGAAAGGGCGGCAGAGACAGCGTATCGGCTGCGGCACTTTCGCCCCTCCGGGGCTTGGGCAACCGCGTCGCCCTGCTCTCCAGGGGCTCACGCCCCTGGCTATTGGCTGCCCGCCCCTTTGGGGCTGAAGAGAAGCGGGGAACAATCACCGCGAATAGAACGCCATGCTCGCGAAGCTCACGCTCTCTTTCCCGCTGGGATCGACAAACCGATCATAGGCCAGCAACTCGCCGCGCCGCGCGTCGGCCGCTTCGACGGTCAGGTAGGTGGGCGGCAGCCCGCAAATGTTGCGACGGTCCCCTTCCCGGGCGATGACGTCGAAGTAACGCCGCATGTCCCCCTGGGCCGCGTGCCGCATCAGCAGCCGGTCCTGGCGTTCGCTCTGCTCCATGAGGCCGACGGTCAGGATCTCGCCGCCGCCGTTGAACTTGGGCCCGATGTGCGCCAGGTCGCCGCTGATGACATAGCAGATCGGCTCGGGCGTCTGCGCCTCCGCTGTCTTGAGAGCGTCGATCATGCGCCCGACATCCGGCTTCTCGCCCGGCTGCGCCCCGGTGAGGACGCAGTCGTTGAACGAGCCGACGACGAGCGGCACGATCCGGATCGGGCGCCTTTCTTCGAAGAGATACTGCAGGAAGACGACCTCCAGCTCGACGGAATGCTCGGGGAAGTGGGCGGGATGCTCGTCGTCGAAGAGGCCGGGGCCATACTGAGCGACGACGCGGTCGACGAACGCTTGATCGGTCGGGACGACGCCGAGCGGGGTCTGGAAGGACTTGCGCGTCAGGCTGAGACGATGCCGGCTGTAATGGGACGTGCCGATGACGACGAAGAGGGACGCATCCGTTTTCTCCGCCAGCTCCTTGAAGCCCCAGGTGTAGGCGAGACCGCCACGGGCGTAGTCCATGTGCGGCACGAGGACGGCGCGCAGGCGCGGCGATCCGGGGGTGCGCGGGCGCGGCAGGCCGGCCCCGCGCTGAAACAGGTCGGTGAGCTGCTCCCGCAAGATCGCCGGGTCGGCGTCATAGCAGCCGATGCAGCGCGGCGGGCGGATGGGATCGTCGAGGATGCGGCGAAAGCGCGGACCGTCGAGCAGGAGGCCGGCGTCGAGGCGGTCGACGAGACGAACCACGTGCTCGAGCGACGGGAGCGCGAAGCCATTGAGACGGCTCGACGCCTGATGGATGTCGCGCGGGGTGTTGTGCCCGTCAAGGAAGTCGAGACAAAGGGTTTCCGGGATCGTGAGCCGGGCCGGATGGCTCAGGCCGAGGGAGTCGACGAGATAGAAATGATCCGGGTCGCGCGGATCTTGCGCTTTGCGGAGGAACGGGCGGAGGCAGGGCCGGTGCTTGTTCATGGCGGCGGATTCAATGACGAAGCCGGTAGTACTTGGCTCCGGCGCGTGCCGTCCATCGGCGGGGATCATAAAGTAACCCCCTGTCTGTCGCCTATCGTGAACTCGCTACCATCGTAACGGCGGCAGACCGGAAAGAAAAGGGATCGCGGACGTGGCGGCGGAAGCGAAGATCCACATCATCGGCGTCGGCGGCGACGGCCTCGCGGGCCTCACCGGGCGGGCACGCGAGCTGCTTCAGAATGCCGACCTCGTCCTCGGCTCGGAGCCGACGCTGGGGCGCATCCCGGAACTGACGGCGCAGCGCCTCGTCATCGGCACGGACCTGCAGGAAGTCGTGCAGACGCTGGAGAAGGAAGACGGCGCCAAGCGCATCGTCGTCGTGGCGAGCGGCGATCCCTTGTTCTACGGCGTCGCCCACTTTCTGTGTGACCGCCTCGGCAAGGAGCGCTTCGAGGTCCTGCCGCACGTCTCCACCATGCAGCTCGCCTTCGCCCGCGTCAAGGAAAGCTGGGAGGAGGCGTACCTCACCAACCTCGCCAGCCATCCGCTCGAAAGCGTCCTCGACCGCATTCGCACCGCCGAAACCGTGGGTCTGTTCACCAGCGAGCACGAGGACCCGCCCACCATCGCCAAGGCGCTGCTGGCTCGCGGCATCGACTATTTCCGCGCCTACGTCTGCGAAAACCTGGGCGGCCCGAAGGAGCGCGTCACGCAAGGAGAGCTGAGCGACCTCGCGACCATGGAGTTCGACTCGCTCAACGTGATGATCCTCAAGCGAAAGCCGGGACGGCCCGATCAGCAGCGCATCACGCAGCGATTCCGCCGCTTCGGCAATCCCGACGATATCTTCGCCCAGAGCCGCCCCAAGAGCGGGCTGATCACTCAGGCCGAAGTGCGGGCGATCGCGCTGGCGCAGCTCGACCTGGCGGCGGAAAGCGTCGTCTGGGACATCGGCGCCGGCTCCGGTTCCGTGGCCATCGAAGCGGCCCAGCTCGCGACGCGCGGCATGGTCTACGCCATCGAGCAGGACGTCGCCGACTATCACCTGATCGTGGCCAACGCCGCCACCTTCGGCGTACACAACCTGAAGGCGGTCCACGGGATCGCCCCGGCGGTCTTCATGGGCTTGCCGGCCCCGGACGCGATCTTCGTGGGGGGCACCGGCAAGGAAGCGGTCCGTCTCCTCGAGGCGGCCTACGCCGCGCTCAGGCCCGGCGGGCGGATGGTGGTCCACGTCGCCAGTCTGGAATCGCTCAGCGCCGCCTACCGCGCGCTGAAAACCCTGTCCAAGCCGGTGAGCGCCTTGCTCGTCAACCTGGCCCGCGGCGCCGAGCAGATGGAGACGCTGCGCTTCGAGGCGCTCAATCCCACCTTTTTGATGGCCGTCACCAAACCGTAAGCGCCTTCTGCCACGCTCCGCCCTGCCGGGAACCCCGCAAAAATGCCCAGCCTCTGGTCAACGCCTGTCCGGTGTGTTAGGACAGAAGCACATTCGCACAATCTTCTCTTGTTCACGGAGCCAATCCATGTCGCCACGCTGGGCTCGTCCCCTCGCCTGCTTGCTCGCTGTCTCCTTCGTCTTCGGCCTCGGCTCGGCCCGGGCCGGTGACGAAAAACCGAAGTTCGAGAAGAAAGCCAAGGCCGGCGGCCTCAAGAAATACGAGGAAGTCATCACGCCCGCCGCCAAGACGACCAAGGGCGTCTTCACCGTGCACCGCATCGACGACAAGGTGTACTTCGAGATTCCGCCGGCCGTCTACGACAAGCTGATGCTGTGGACGAGCGAGGTCGCCAAGGCCCCGCCGGGGGCGGGCTGGGGCGGCAAGTCGGGGGCGAAGAACTACATCAAGTGGGACCGCCGCGGCCTCAAGGTCTATCTCTGGCAGGTCGTCTTCGAGAAGCGGGCCGGGCCCAAGGCGATCGCCCAGGCCGTGGAATCGGCCATGCAGTCGAGCATCATCGCCTCCTTCAGCGTCGAGGCAGAGGGGAAGGACAAGGCGCCGGTCATCAACGCCACGTCGCTGTACACCAGCGACATCGCCGAATTGTCCGTCAAGAACGCGGTCGGCGGCGGCGCCATCGATAACGACCGCTCCTGGCTCGAGGAGGTGAAAGCGTTCCCGACCAACATCGAGACGCGCGTCCTTCTCACCTTCCGCGGCGCGGCGGCCGCCGCGCCGGCGCCGACGCCGTCCCCCGGTCCGCCGCGCAAGTTCGGCGGCGTGGCGGGCGGCGGCAAGAGCATGTCCATCCTGGCCCATTACAGCATGGTCCTCCTGCCGGACGAGCCGATGATGGGCCGCTACTTCGATCCGCGCGTCGGCTTCTTCACGCGCTCGTTCGAGGACTATTCGACCGAGAAGCCGTGGATGATGAAGAAGCAATTCATCGCCCGTTTCCGGCTGGAGAAAAAGGACCCGGCGGCGGCGGTCTCCGAGCCGGTCAAGCCGATCGTGTTCTACCTGAGCCGGGAGATCCCGGAGAAGTGGCGCAACTACATGAGGCAGGGGGTCGAGGATTGGCGACCGGCCTTCGAGAAAGCCGGCTTCAAGAACGCCATCATCTGCAAGGACGCGCCGAGCCGCGCCGAGGACCCGAACTGGGATCCCGAGGATGCGCGTTACTCCGTCATCCGCTGGGTCGCCGATCCCACGCAGAACGCCATGGGCCCGCACGTTCACGACCCGCGCTCCGGCGAGATCATCTCCGCCCACATCATCTTCTGGCACGACATCCAGAAGCTGGTGCAGCAGTGGTACTTCGTGCAATGCGCCGCTTCCGACGCCCGCGCCGCCAAGCTGCCCCTGCCCGACGACCTCACCGGCGACCTGCTGCGCTACGTCACCGCGCACGAAGTAGGCCACACCCTCGGCCTGCGCCACAACCACCGGGCCAGCTCCGCCTACAGCATCAAGCAGCTACGCGATCCGGCCTTCGCCAAGACGCACGGCACGGTCGCCTCGATCATGGCGTACGGCCGCTTCAACTACGTCGCCCAGCCCGAGGACGGCGTGAAGAGTCTCATTCCGATGATCGGCCCGTACGATCATTTCGCCATCGAGTGGGGCTACACGCCGATCAAGTCCGCGAAGGTCCCCGACGAGGAGCGCTCGACGCTCGACAAGTGGGCCGCCAAGCAGATGGACGAACCCTGGCTGCGCTTCGGCGGCGAGGACGGCCCGTCGACGGTGGATCCGACCGTGAAGATGGAGAACATCGGCGACGACGCGATCGAAGCGACCGCGTTGGGCCTGAAGAACCTGGACCGCGTGACGGACATGCTCCTGTCGGCGACCACCGAGCTGGGGGAAGATTTCAGCTTGCTGCAGGACACCTACAAGGCGATGCTGAAGCACCGCTCCAACTGGCTGGGCAGCGTCGCCAAAATGGTCGGCGGCGTCGTCGAGCAGCGCACGCTCGGCGGCCGCGGCTCGGAGACGTTCATCCGTTTGCCGAAGGCGAAGCAGAAGCAGGCCGTCGTCTTCCTGAACGAGCACGCCTTCACGACGCCGCGCAACCTGCTCAACCCGGTGATCGTCAACCGCTTCAAGTACATCGGCGTCGCCGACGACATCGCGGGCCAGCAAAAGGCGCTGCTCAGCAGCCTGCTGAGCGGGCGCCGCTTCAAGCTGCTCGAGGACGAGGAGGTCGTCAATCCCGAGGAGGCTTATTCGCCGCTGGAGTTCTTCCTCGACCTGCAAGCCGGCCTGTGGACGGAGCTGAAGCAGAAGCAGCCGAAGGTGGACGCCGTGCGGCGACAGCTCCAGCGCGCCTACCTCGAGCTGATCAAGGACGAGCTGAATCCGAAGGAAAGCGCGACGCCGAAGGTCGTGTTGCCGATCGGCGATGACGTCGTGCCGCTGACCGGCGCGCGGGCCACGGATTTCGCCGCGGTCGCCCGCGCCGGCCTGAGCGGTCTGCGCAAGGACCTCGAGGCGTCGCTGCCGCAATCCGCGGACGCGCTCACCCGCGCCCACCTCGAAGAATGCCTGCGCCAGGTGCAGGAGATGCTGTCGACGAAAAAATGACGCGGCCGTGCGGGTGCGGCGACAAGCCGCGATTCTGGACGAGGCGACGCAGTTTTTTGCATGCGTCATCCCGTCCCAGGAGCGGTTCTGTCGCCGCAACCCAAAACGGGAGGCCGGTCGGTTTGACCGAAGCGGAGACAAGCCTCGGGTCAACCGGCGCAGACTGGGAGTTTTGCGGCGGGGAAGAAGCACGCCATTTCGCGCAAACGAAAGAGGAACCTCGGTGCGCCCCTCCAGCTTACCGAAACGGAACGTACAATAATCATGGGGGTTTTGCGGCCGCGCGATCGCTGAATACGCCGCCTGTCCGCCCTGCCCCGACCGATAGAAGGAAATGCGGCTTTCTCGCCCGCGGATAGAGAGAACGCACCGATGTCGGCGCCACCGCCAGCCCAAGGAATCATGGCTAACAAGACCGCCCCTCCCGTCTCGTCGCGTAAGCCTCGCCCCGTCGCCGGTCTTGCGGACGGCGATAACTTCCTGCCCATCGAGCGCTGCCTGGAGTTGCACCGCGTCATGGTCCGCGCCCGCGTCATGGAAGAGCGCATGATCAAGATGTCCAAGTCCGGCGAGGGCTTCTTCTGGATCGGCGGGCCGGGCGAGGAGGCCTTCAACGCCGCCCTCGGCCTCCAGATCAAGAAGGGGGAGGGCCCCGACTACGACTTCCTCCATCTGCACTACCGCAACAGCGCCACCCTGGTCGCCATGGGCATGCCCGTGATCGACGGCATCCGCCAGATGGCGATGACGGCCACCGACCCCCACTCGCGCGGCCGCAACTTCCCGGGCCATTTCTGCCGCAAGGACTGGAACATTCCGCCGATCATGTCGGTCATCGGCATCCAGTGGGTGAAGGCTCCCGGCTCGGCGATCGTGCAAAAGCGGCACGGCGGCGACGGCATCACCATCGTCATCGGCGGCGATGCGGGGACCGCCGAGGGGGACTTCGCGTCGTGTCTGCTCTGGAGCAGCCGCCCCTCTAACCCGCTCCCCTTGCTGATGATCGTGATGAACAACGGCTGGGGCATCTCCACACCTTATTGCACGCAGCACGCCGCCGAGCCGATCATCAGCCGCGGCCGCGCCTTCGGCATCCCCGGCGAAGTGGTCGACGGCAACGATCCGGTCGCGAGCTGGTTCACCATCCAGCGCGTGATGGAGCATTGCCGGCGCGAGCGCAAGCCGGCGATGATCGAAGCCCGGGTCGCCCGGCTCTACGGCCACTCCTCGTCGAGCGGGGCGCCGCGCTCCAGCGATCCCGATTGCATCGAGGTATTCGAGAAACGCCTCGTCGAAGCCCGGCTCACGACCAACGAGGCGCTCGAGCTGGTGCGCCACGAGGCGGGCGAGGAGGTCGACGCCGCCGTGGCCCAGGCCATGCAGGAGAAGCGGCCGGAGCCGGAGGACGTCGCGCTGTTCACCTACGCGCCCAGCCCGGTCGACAAGGTCTACCCAAGGGATTACACGGGATTGCCGGATTGATTCATGGCCACGCTCGTTCAAGCCGTCCGTCTCGCGCTGCATTACGGGGAGACTCACCTCGGCGTCACCGACGTCTTCGGCGAGGATGTCGGGCTCCACCCCTGGGCGGCGTCTTCACCGCCACGCAAGGTCTCGACCGCCTGGAACACGCCGCTCGATGAGCCGCGGCATCATCGGCGCTGCGATGGGGATCGCCTGCACGCCGGCGGCCGGCCTTTCGTGTGCGAGATTCAGTTCTGCGACTATGGCTTCAATACCATCGACCTCCTCAAGATCGCCGGCAACCAAGCGCTGGGCGGGGGCCGGGCACTACGATATGCCGATCGTGCTCATGACGCCGTCCGGCTCCGGCATCCGCGGCAGCCTCTACCACAGCCACAGCTTCGAGAGCCTCGCCAGCCGGCTTGCCGGCTGGAAGATCGTCATGCCGTCCAACCCGCTCGACGGCTACGGTCTCATGCTCGGCCATCGCCGATCCGAACCCGGTGATGGTGCTCCTGCCTGCTGCCAAGCGTGCGAAAGGGGACAAGCGGATCCCCGGTGAGCCGGCCGACGAGAACGAGCTGAAGGAGCGCATCGACGCCCCGGTCGGCGACCGCTCGGGCTGGGAGCCTCGCTGGCCGGAGGTGGAGGAGTATTTCGTCCCTCTAGGGGAGGCGTCCCTGGTGCGCGAGGGGACGAGCGCGACGGTGGTCAGCTATGGCCGGACGCTGCCCATGTGCGTGCGGGCCGCGGATCAGCTGGCGCAGGAAGAGGGCTTCACGTTCGACGTGATCGACCTGTGCAGCATTTTCCCTTACGATTGGCCGGCGCTCCGCGCCAGTGTCCTGAAGACGGGCCGCATCCTGATCGTCAACGAGGACACGGAGGTGACGAACTTCGGCGAGCACCTGCTGCGGCGCGTCGTCGACGAATTGTTCTACGACCTGGTCGCCCGGCCCCGCGTCCTCGCGGGTAAGCACGTCCCGGGCATCGGCCTCAACAAGGTCTACGAGAGCAACTCCGTGCCGCAGGAAATGGACGTGAAGCGGGCCATCAAAGAAGTGGCGACCGAGGCGGCGTAAAGGAATTGATACATGACGGGAAGTTTTTACGTCTCCAGATTGACCTCTACTCGCCTTTTTTGGACGCCGCAAGGTGCTAGAGGCCGTCGCCGAATCGATCGACGATGACCTGTCACCGGCAGACATCCAGGCGCGCTTGCGCGTTCTCCAGCAAAAACGCCGGCAGCGGACCAAAGACAAGACGGACGGCTCGGGAGCGGATGCCCTCGAAGTCCTTTCGAACGCCATATTGAACCGGACGCATCGCAACTGAGTGGACCCTCGCCATGGACTTTCACCTCCCCGAGCTCGGCGAAGGCGTCTACGAAGCGGAGACCGTGCGCTGGCTGGTCAAGCCCGGGGAAACCGTCCGGCCGGGGCAGAATCTGCTCGAGGTCCTCACCGACAAAGCGACCATGGAGGTCCCCGCCCCCTTCGCGGGGACCATCGAGCGCGTCAACCTCGAAGAAGGGCAGAAGGTCAAGATCGGCGCCGTCATCCTCTCGTATCAGCCGAAGGGGAAAAGGCGATTGACAAGCCGCCACGCCACCGTGGGCAGCCGACCTCGACCAGGCGCAGGCCGCCGCGGCGGCGCATGAGAAGCGGCCGGCTGCTGCCGACCTGAACGGCCCGACGGCTACCGCGCGAACCCGCGAGTCGTGCCGCCGTGAAAGCGGCCCCGTCCGTGCGCGTCCTCGCCCGCAGCTCGGCCTCGACCTCGCGACCGTTCACGGCTCCGGTCCGCAGGGCCGGGTGCTGATCGAGGATCTGGCCCTCATCTTCAGTCCGGCAAGGACGGGCGCAAGGAAGGCGCTGGTCGTGCAGGTGACTACGGGGTCCCCGGCACGGCACGGCGCCGGCAACCGCCGCGCCATCGCCGAGCATACGTGGACTACCGGGCGACTGGCCTGCACTACCTACGTGCAGCCGACGAGTACATTGCTGGTCGACCTGGTGCGTCACGCGACATGCGCGAGCTGCATGGCCGCTGCGCGGGCGGGCTTCACCGGCATCTGGCCTTCGGCGGTGGGCTGCTGCTGGCCTGGAGGTGCTGCTCGCCAAGGCGGCTGCTGGATGATACAAGGGCGAGATCGTCCTGCACGATCGCTACTACATCGGAGTCGCCGTCTCCGTTCCGGGCGCTTCGTCCCCGTCGTGCGCGACGCCGACAGCTTCGCCTGTCGATATCGCCAGGACCATCGAGCCGCCTCTCCGAGGAGGGCGCGCACCGGCAAGAGCAAACGCGACGATCTCGTCGGCGGCACGTTCACGATCACCTCCATCGGCAATATCGGCGGCCTGTTCGCCGCCCCGATCATTCCGCATCCGCAGGTCGGCATCCTCGGCATGGGCAAGATCGTCAAGCGCCCGATCTACGACGGCGCCGGCCAGCTCAAGCCGGCGGACATGCTGTATCTTTCGTTCTCGTTCGACCACCGCGTCCTCGACGGAGCGGTCGGCTGCGCCTTCGGCAACGCCATCATCCGCCGGCTGCAAAAGCCGGGCGAGCTGCTCGTGTAGAGCCTGGCAGGACATTCCTCGAGTGAAGCTGGAGCGACATCATGTACTGCCCCCGTTGCTGCTACCTCAACTGCAAATCGATGCAGGTCTGGGGCGAAGATTTCGAGAACGACCCGGAGTACCAGGCCGGCATGATCGACTTCTGGTGCAACCAGACCTCCCAGAGCGCCGGGCCCGACGGCGCCCCGGTGAACATGGAGGCGTGCTCGAATCAAGAACGGCCGTGCTTCCGCTTGTTTGCCGAGATCGCGCCGCCGCCCGGCCAGGAAAACGAGCGCGGCTAGGTCGAGTGGGAGACAGTCCTCTCACGAGTTCGGCTACAGCGTCGGAAGGATCGATTACTTCGCATCGCGCGTGAATTCGGCGCCGATCTCGAAGCGGCCGTCCGGCAGGGGCCGGCAGCGGTTGACGTGGGCTTTCAGGAATACCGCCATCGGCGGCTCGGGCTCGGATTGCGGCAGGTTGAACAGGATCCGGACTTCGCGGCGCTCGAGCGCGACCGGGGAAAGGAAGGCCAGGCCGCGCTTCGACAGGTTGACCCCGGTGCAGCGATGCTCGACGGGGGGCTGCCCGGTCGGTCGGTGGCGGACCGTCAATTCATACGCGAAGGGAACGCGATCCTCGCCGCGCCGCTCGCTCTTCACGTTCAGGCACTCGCGCAAGCTCTTGACCATCGCCGGGGCCAGCTCCTCGCGTATGCGCTGCGCCAGCTTGGGGCCGCAATGGGCCGGCCGGAAGACGAAGGTCGCCTCCGCCAGATGCTTGGGGCTGGCCTCATGCGGCTTGATGCTGACAAAGACGTCGACGCCGCCGGTCGTGCCGCGCACGCGCTGCCAGAAGGTCCGCTCCAGCGGCACGAAGAGCAAGGCTTCCGTGTCCGTGCCGGCGCGGCGCTCGGCGTTCCACTCCTGGCGGAAGATGTCGAGGCGTAGCTTCGCCGTTCCGGGCAGAAGCTGGGCCGTGCAGACGTGCGCCAGGCTGCCGTCGTCCATGGGGACCAGATGCAGCTCCGGCGCATAGCCCGCCCGCGCGGCGGCGGCCTGGGCGTCGATCCAGTCGGCGACGTTGATCAGGAACGCTTCCTGGGCCGCCCCCAAGGCGCCGCGGACGGTGGTCGTCTGCGCCACTCCTTGCTGGCTGCGCACCAGCGCCTCCGCCATTTCCCGGCACGAGGCGAAGCGCTTGCCCGGATCGGGATCGAGGGCCCGGGCCAGAACGCCTCGCTCCGGCGCCGGCAGGCTGTCGAGGCCGATGTCCGCTCCGCGCGGCGCCCGCTCCTTCCCGCTCAGGAGCCGCACTTTCAAGTCGGCATAGACGCGGGCCAGGCTGTACTGGTCCGAAGCCATGCTCGGCCGCCCCTGGGCGCATTCGGGCGCGGCGTAGCGCGGATTGAGGTCCGCCAGCGAAGCCTGCTCCGATTTCCACAGGATCGCCGCCAGGCCGAAGTCGCGCAGCTGAATGCCGTCGAGCCCCTCCAGCAGCGTGTTCGGACTGATCGTGAGGTGACGGAAATTCGTCAAGCCGACCAGGTCATCCAGGGCGTGGGCCGCTTCGAGCACGGTCTGCAGCAAGCCCTCCTGTGTCAGCTTCTTGCTCCGGAAACGCTCGGTGAGGCTCGCGCCCCAGGGATCGTACAAGAGGACGATCCGGTGCGGCGCCAGCTCCGCGATCTCGAAGCGGGGGAGTGTCGGCTGCCGGAACGATTGCAAGTACTTCAGCGCCTGCCTCTGCTCCTTCACGTCCTCCAGGTTGAACCCTTGCAGGTGATAGGCGATCTTCTCTTCACCCGTGGGCGCGAGCACCCGCCACAGCTCGCCGAGCGGCGTGCCGCCGATCTTGTCGTCGTAGCGATAGCCGTCCAGCACGCGCTTCTTGACCGGGCCGGCGCCCTCGCGTGCGGCCCGGATTTCCGCGACGGAAACGGTCCGCGGCCCTTCGTCCTCGTCGACAACCGGGGCCGAGCCGTCGCCCGCCTGCGTCAGCAGGCGCACCAGCTCGGCGCAGCTTGCGAACCGATCCTCCGGCTCCTTGGCCAGGGCCCGCGCGATGAGCGGGCGGTCGTGGGCCGGCAAGGCGTTGAGGTCCGGCCGGGCCGACATGTGCTGGACGAACATCTGCCGGCCGTTCTGCGCCTTGAAGGGCGCCTCGCCGCACAGGAGCTCCTGATAGACGATGGCCAGGCTGTACTGGTCGCTGCGCCGGCTGATCTGCTGCCGGAGCACTTCAGGAGCGACATAGCGCGGAGTGACGCCGCGCGGCGTCGGCCCGCGCCCGTCCCCCTTCTTCCTGGCGCCGGCGAGTTGATTGACCAGGCCGAAGTCGGCCACCTTGCAGTGATTGCTGACCAGGAACAGGTTCTGCGGCTTGACGTCGAGGTGCTGCAAGCCGTGCTCGAAGTTCATCAGGTCGAGCGCCTCGGCGGCCTCGCGCAGGTAGGCGAGAAGCTCATTACGTGGAATGCCGCGTCGGCCTTCCTTCTGGTGACTCAGCCAGAGATCATGGAGGTTCCGATCCGCCAGCTCCATGACGACGAAGAGCCAACCATCGCGCTCCTCGACGCGCTCGACGGTCAGGATGAAGGGGTGGCGGATGTTCTTGATGAATTGCAGCGCTTGCCGTTCTTGCAGGGCGTGAACGCCGTCCTCGTCCTCGCTGGGGCCACGGACGATCTTGAGCGCCTTGTCGAGGCCGCCGGGGGCCTGGCATTTCCAGACCTCGCCGAAGCCGCCGCGGCCGAGGGGCTCGATAAGCCGATAGCCGTCGATCGGCTCCATGTTTTCGCGCCACTCCGTGGACGGAGAGACATGTTCTGCAGCTGGGCTGGGGGCAAGTCCGTGCATGGTGGCCGGTTCGCGTGCGGGTGCGGACGCTTGCGACGCCCGTTCAAGACGACGCCGAAGGACTCCGTAGGCAACTATAGGTCACGTTGCTTATCCCTGTCGGGCTTTGTCTGAGTTTTCCGTAAGTTCGACTCTTGCGCTCTTGGCAGCCTATCCCGCTGGCTCCTCCGGGGGCTCACGCCGCCCGGCTCGCCTCAAGGGGTTGCCGCGTATACTCTCTACCCTGGATTCTCCCCTCCTCTCACCGGAGTCTCTCCATGCCACGCCGCCTCCTCACCCTCCTCGTTCTCTTCGCCTTCGTCTCACCCGCCTTCGCCAAGGACGACTACAAGCTCGGCCCCGACTCCGAGGTCAACAAGGACGTGCCGCACGGCAAGATCGAGCGCTTCACCTGGAAGAGCAAGGTCTTCGCCGACACCGAGCGCGACGTCTGGTACTACGTCCCCGCCCAGTACGACGGCAAGACCGCCGCCTGCGTCATGGTGTTCCAGGACGGCGCCGGCTACATGAACCCGAAGGGATCGTTCCGCGTTCCGGTCGTGCTCGACAATCTCATCGCCAAGAAAGAGCTGCCCGTCACGGTCGCCATCTTCATCGACCCGGGCCACTTCCCCGGCAAGCCCATCGTCGACAAGAAGGGTAAGAAGACCTTCGCCAGCAACCGCAGCTTCGAGTACGACACCCTCTCCCCGCAGTACGCCGAGTTCCTCGAAAAGGAAATCCTCCCCGAAGTCGGCTCGAAGGTGAAGCTCCGCTCCGACGCCGCCGGCCGCGGCATCGGCGGCATCAGCTCCGGCGGCATCTGCGCCTTCACCGTCGCCTGGGAACGGCCCGACCTCTTCTCCAAGGTCCTCAGCCACGTCGGCAGCTTCACCAACATCCGCGGCGGCGACCGCTACCCCGGCATGATCCGCAAAACCAAGAACAAGCCCATCCGCGTCTTCCTGCAGGACGGCGAAGGCGACCTCGACAACGAGCACGGCAACTGGCCCCTGGGCAACAAGCAGATGGAAGCCGCCCTCAAGTACAAGAAGTACGACTACAAGATGGTCTGGGGGGACGGCGGCCACAACGGCAAGCAGGGCGGCGCCATCTTACCCGACTCGCTGCGCTGGCTGTGGCGCGACACGCCGGCTTCCGCCAAGGCCGACACCGGCCGAAGAGGCGGTGATGCCGAGTAGACGGCCGGATCCTGTTCCGCCCGCTATCTTCTTCCAGGACCTCGATGCTATACTGAAGCAATCAAGGAGGTTCCGGCCATGTCCACCTCAACCGTGACGCTCAGTGAGGCATCCCACCAGATCCTCCGGGAGTTGGCAGCGCAAACCGGCCAGACGATGTCCGACGTGCTGGCCAATGCGCTTGACGCTTACCGCCGAAAGCTTTTCCTCGATCACGTAAACGCAGGCTACGCGGAGCTACGGGCTGACCCCGAAGCCTGGCCGAACACGTTGCCGAGCCGCAAGAAATGGGACGCCACCTGATGGACGGACTCGACCCCGATGATGCTGCTGGACCCAGGATTTGTCGTTAGTTCGACGCCCCAGCAAGATCGGCCTTTGATAGTTTCGCATCTTTGCCCCAGGCGCCGGCCGACACAGGGGCGCCATTGAGGACAAAGGCGCCGAGGTTAATGATGGCCGATCCCATGCGCGGTGAGATCTGGCTGGCCGACCTTGGAACGGGCCCCCGGCCGGCGAGCAGCCGGCCAACGCCCCCGTCTTGATCATCAGCGATGACGCCTTTAACGCCGGGCCGGCCGGGCTGGTGATGACCGGCAAGTGCTGCTGACATCGAAGCTGGCCAAATCGAAGAACATTCCCGCTCATATTCGCATCGACCCGCCCGAGGCCGGGTTGAAGACGCCGAGCGTCATCCTCTGCGATCAGCTTCGACGATTAGCAAGGACCGGCTTGGAAAGGCTCCCTGGGGTAAGGCGTCTGATTCGACGTTGGGTAAGGTCGACCATACGCTACGGGTGTTGCTGGCCATTTGAGTTCGTTTTTGGTCTCCGTAAGCGCGTTACGATGGGTACTGGCCACGGTGAGCGATTCCCAAGCTGAATCGTTCAAACTGATGGGCGGGTGATTTCGAGAATCGCCCGCCCCAGTGCATTGAGGCCCTTGCGGGTCAGCGGCCGCGCACATTTACCATAGCGTAACCACCGAACCCACGAAGAATCGTGCCGGGAGCACAGCAATGGCCTGTTTCGGCAAGCATACGCATCTCTTGATCCTCGCCGCGCTGGTCCTTCTCGGCGGCACGCGCATCGGGCGCAGCCGACGCGCCTGCCGACTGCGGACGAGGTCAAGACCCTGAAATCGCCACGAGGCCGAGCGCGATCTGCTCGTCAAGAAGGGTTTTGACAAACGCTTCTTTCCCATCCTCATGGCCAAGTCGGAGGAGATGGCGAAGAAGGCGGACGCCGCACTCGAGAAGGGCCGGTTGCTTCAGGCCACCGAACTGTACTGCCAGCGCGCTGGCAGCTCCCCCATGACTCCAAGAATGTCCCGGACCAGAACGTCGCCCGCGTCTGGGTGCAACCTCCGCCCAGTGCCACGGCCAGGAAATCAACGATCTCGCGTTCAGCCCGGACGGCAAGCCTCGTCACCGGCAGCAAGGACCGCAGCGTCAAGGTGTGGACCTCGAGAACGGCCACGAGCTGCTCTCCACGTACATGGGACACGCGCATCGGTGCGGGCGGTCGCCTTCAGCCCGGACGGCAGCCGCGTCGCCTCCGCGGGGCCGAATCCGCGATCCTCACCTGTGGGACCCCAAGACGGGCAAGAGAAGGTGATCAAGGCGGAAGGGAGCTACGTCACCGATCTCTGCTCCTCGCGCGAGGGAAGTACCTGTTCGCCACGCAGGCGGGGAAGCCGGGGCAAGGCGACGCTCACCGCCTTCGAAGTCGACACCGGCAAAGTCGCTGCTCGATCTCCGAGTTCCCTCTCCTCGTCCACAGTGTCGCCTTCAACCAGGACGGCTCGGTCATCGGCGTCGGCGTCGGCGACGGCATGATGCGGATGTGGGAGTACCCCAAGATCGTCGACAACCCGACGCAGCCCGAGTTCTGGTCGCATCAGGACCTCACCGCGCGATCAGTTCCTCTTCAGCCCGGATAATCGCACGATGGTCCGCATCGGGGCTGACGGCGCAGCTTACAACATGGAGACGCCCGGGCTGAAAGCCGGCGTCACCTCGCCGCGCCGCGTCATCATCATGGGCCCGCCGCGCCTCACCATTACACTTCTGCGCCGCCTTCAGCCGACTCCAAAAGCCTCTTCACCGGCGCCACCGACGGCATCATCCGCATCTTCGACACCGACACCGGCGAGGAAAAAGGGGTCTTCTGGCGGGACACAACGGCGAGATCGGCGCCCTGGCTTTCAACCCGGCCGGCACCTACTTCGCTTCCCGTGCTGCCGACTTCGATCGAAAGCGCCTCTGGGACTTCGACATCGTCCTCCAGTCGCGCGATTTCACGGTTCACGACGGCTCCCGTCTGGACCGCTTTCTTCAGCCCCGACGGCCGCTCCTCCTCACCGCCGCCGACAGCACCGCCAAGGTCACCGACCGCCAGCGGCGAGACGCTCCACCACCTCAAGGGGCACACCTCGCCCGTCACCTACGCCGTCTGGCCGACGGCAAGTACATCGCCACCGGCTCGGGCGTATACCATCAAGATCTGGGGAGGCCAACAGCGGCAAGTTCCTCAAGGACCTGACCGGCCACACGGGCACCATCACGTGCCTCGATTTCGCCTTCGATAACGCGCGTCTCGTCTCGGCGCCGCCGACAAGACCGTCCGCATCTGGAATGTCGAAAAGGGAGAGTCCGTCGTCAACATCGCGGACAACAAGGCGGTCGTCGCCGGCGTCGCCTTCCACCTCAGCAGTTGCAGATCGCCGTCGGCAACGTCGATCAGACCATCAGTTTCCTCTACAACGCCGACGACGGCAAGCTGGAGCACAAGCTGGATCGGCCACGCCATCGCCGTGATGGGCGTCGCTTACAGCCCGAACGGCCTGCTCCCCGCCTCGCGCGGGGCCGACAACCTCGTGCGTGTCTGGGCCTGGCCAAGCCGGGGACGCCGCTCGTCCTCAGCGGGCACACCGGGCCTTTGCTCGGTCCGCCTTCCGCAACGATAACCAGCACTCTGTCTCGTCGGGGCGCTGATCAGACCGTCCGCTTGTGGAAGCTGGAAGGCTCGGCGTTCAAGGAGCGCAGGTTCCCCTGCGGCCACAAGGACTGGGTCGCCAACGTCGCCTTCAGCAAAGACGGCTACTTCGTCGCTCCGCGGGTGTTGACAAGCTGGTGAAGATCTGGGAGATCACGAGCCGGGAGATTCCATTCCTCACCGAGCACACCGGCAGCGTGGATGCGGTCGCCGTCAGCCTGGACGGCAAGCTGATCACGGCCATCGACAAGACGATCAAAGTTCGGAACCGCGAGACCGGCGTCGAGCTGTTCACCTCGCGCGGTCACACCGAGGGCGTCCTCGCGTTGGCGTTCCTTCCCGACAACAAGACGCTCCTCTCCGTTACCACCACCGCAACATCAGCTTCCGGGGACGTGACGACCGGCAAGGAGACGTGCAGCTCCCCGGCCAGAAGCATGCCTTCTTCGGCCTTTTGACGCCGACCGCGTACATGATCACGCCGACCGGGGCCAACAGGCTCTACGCGTGGCTCCCCTTCGAGCGTTACTCGACCCTGATCGGCTGGGATCCCACCACGGGTAACGAGATCTTCAACTTCAACGACGGCAAGAAGGGGAGGTGCGCAGCGTCGCCGCCTGCTCTTCAGTTCCGACGGCAGCCGCGTCGCCACCGTCGGACGCGACGGCGTCGTCCGCGTCTTCGATCTGGAGAACAAGGGAATGCAAATCGGGACCGACTGGACCGTCCTCGACAAGGGCGTCTCGGCGCGGGGGATATCGCCTTCACCCCGGACGGCGCCACGCTCATCGCCCCAGCGAAACCGGCGACGTGAAGGTCCTCAACGTCGCCAAGCGTGAAGCCGGCCGTACCTTCAAGCGCGCACCCCGGCCGGATCGTCGCCTGCCTTGTCAGCCCGGACGGCAAGTATCCGCTACGGTCGGCGGCGAGAACGTGGTCAGCTTCTGGGACCTGTTCAAGGGCGCTGAAGTCCGCTCCTGGGACATGCGCGACGCCGAGGCCGGCAGCTTCCTGCACAGCCTGACGTTCACGCCGGACGGCAAAGGCTGGTGACGGGCAACGCGAACACGACAGTATTCGTGCTCGACGCGCCGTGAGTGGAACTCGCGAACGAAAACCGTCTCAACCCATAGACAGGCCCCCGGAGGATGGAACAGATTGTTGAATCCACTCCTCCGGGGCCCACGCCACCCGGCTCGCCAGTCTTGTGCTTGTGCGCGAAGCGGCCCAAGGTACACTCCACCACGTGACGCCGTCGCCTTCCGGATTCAAGAGGTCACCCCCATGCATCGTTTTGCCCCCCTAGGCCTGCTCGCCCTGCTCGCGTTCAGCTTTCCGATCCTGGGCAAGCCGGATGCGGAGAAGCCCGCCGACGCCAAGGAAGCCTTGCAAGCGCTCCAGGATTACATCGGCGGCTGGAAAGGGAACGCCAGCTCGGAAAAGGACAAGTCGAGCCTGTGGAAGGAGACCGCCGAATGGAGCTGGCGCTTCAAGGGGAAGGAGATCTTCTTCTCCGTGAACATGGGAACGAGCAAGCTGTTCAAGAAGGGGGAGATGCGCTACGTGCCCGATAAGGGTCTCTATCAGCTCGCCTTGACGACCAAGGACGGCAAGGACCAGGTCTTCGAAGGAAAGATCGCCAAGGGGGGATACCTCACGCTGGAGCGGATCGACCCGGCCACCAAGGAAGGGCAGCAGATCAAGATCAACACGGCCGGCGGCGGTCTGCGGCTGATCCTCACCTACGCCACCCGGGCGCCGGAGCGGACCATCTTCAACAAGCAGTTCCAGGTGTCCTATACCAAGGAAGGCGAGAGCTTCGGCACGGCGGGGGACAAGGGGCCCGAATGCGTGGTCACCGGCGGCCGCGGCACGTCGACCGTCAGCTACATGGGCGTCACCTACTACGTCTGCTGCTCCGGCTGCCGCGACGCCTTCAACGAGAACCCCGCCAAGATCGTCGCCGAATACAAGGCGCGGAAAAAGGCCGGTCGATAGTGAAGAGTGGAAGAAGCGCCGCGTGAAAGGAGACGGCGCCCCGCGGCGCGCAAAAAAAGGCCCCGCGGAAGAACTTCTCGGCGTCGCCCAATCACCGAAAGCCTCACGCGGGACCGATGTAATTTTACGCGGGACCGAACAAGCGGGACAAGGGGGCTGGCGGAAAAAGGGAGATTTCTTCCGCCGCCGGGAAAGTCGGTGCAATTCGCCCGATCGCTGCGGGCCGTACGTTCGCGCGCGAATCCCGCGCCATTCAGCCCACACCTATTGCTGCTCAACAGGTTGCGCCCCTAGAGTGGAGCAAAGGGCCGCTGCGTCGCTTCCCGACCCGGTCCCGGAACGCGCCCGCCGAAAGGTGAACGGACATTTGGCGATGTACTGGCTGGATACGGCTATCCTGTCGCTCCTGGGCATCGGCGCCCTCCTGGGCCTCTGGAGCGGTCTGCTCTGGCAGATCGCCCGCATCGTCAGTCTCGGCCTCGCTTTCGCGATCACCGTCGTCGCCAATGAGTCCAGCGCCGAGTTTCTGCACCAGCACCTGCTCGGGGGCGCGGAGCCGCGCGTCGCCCAAGGCGTCGCCTATGTCGCCGTCTTCCTGGCCGTCTACCTCATCACCTTTTACATCGCCCGCGTGCTGCACAGCGCCGTGCAGGCCTCCGACCTGGAATGGCTCGATCGCCTCCTCGGCGCCGCCTTCGGCGCGGCCAAGATCGCCATCGTCATCGCCATCCTCTGCCTGTTCGCCACGCACTCGACGCACCCGGCCCCGCAAACCTGGCTGAAGGAATCGCGCCTGGCGCCCGTCTTCGCGCAGGGATTGCAGACCGCGCTCGCCTTGTTGCCGGAGAAGTACCGCAGCGAGATGATCGAGGGGGTAAAGGGACTGCGCGAGATCTTGGGCGAAAAAGTGGAGGACGGCAAGTCCCCGTAGCCACCCGCCGGCCCTGATCTTTCGGTCGGCGTCTCCATTACTTGTCCTTGGCGTCGGCGCTGCGAATCTGCTTGGCGTCGTCGATCTCGATACGGGGCACGTCCTGCACGACCTTTACCAGGCCGGTGGCCCGGATCGTCCAGTCCATGAAGTGAGCGCCCGGATCGCCTGGGCGCCTGGTGG